>CAWFKR010000007.1:0-155793 GCA_963816415.1 uncultured Pseudomonadota bacterium | reverse complement strand
GTGCCGGCAGTAGGATTCGAACCCACGACCAACGGTTTACAAAACCGCTGCTCTACCAACTGAGCTATGCCGGCGCGGGGAAATCTGGGGTGTTGCGCGAAGCCCGGGCGACGACTTCTACTTGACGATCTGCAGGTGCGACGGCCGCTTCGACCGTGCCGGCTCGGTGGCAGCGACCTTCGGCTCAACCATCGCCTGGCTGTCGCGCGGCGCGGTCGACGCCGCGAGCGCGGCAACGGGGTCGTCGGGCGCAGTGAAGGAGAACCCGTAGCCGGTTTCCTTCGCGAAGATGCCGATGACCGCGCCGATCGGCACCGCGACTTCCTGCGACGAGCCGTTGAAGCGCGCGGTGAACTGGATCCACTGGTTGTCGATCGTCAGCTTGCGTGTCGCCGTCGCGCTGACGTTCAGCACGATCTCGCCGTTCTTCACGAAAGCCGCGGGCACCCGCGTCTGCGGATTCACGCGGACTGCGAGGTACGGTGTCAGGCCGTTGTCGGCGCACCATTCGCAGATGGCGCGCACGAGGTAGGGCTTGGCGGACTGTTCTGACATGCCGACGATATTACCCTTGATGCCCGCACGGTCAAGACGCAGGCTTTACCGCCTGTCCGCCCGCCGTTGACCACAGCGCGTACGCTACTTGCGCATCCCGCGTTCGGCCGAAGTCAGCGCTTCCGAGAACGCCGGCCGCGCGAACAGGCGCTCGGCGTATTTCATCAGCGGGGCGGCCTGCTTCGGCATCTGGATGCCGTAATAGTCGAGGCGCCACAGCAGCGGCGTGATCGCGACGTCGAGCATCGAATACTCCTCGCCGAGCATGTACTTGTGCTTGGTGAACAGCGGCACGATCTGCATCAGCGAGTCGCGGACGAGCGCGCGCGCCCGCTCCGCCTGCTTCTGGTTGGTGCCTTCGAGCGCGTCGATGTGGACGAACAGTTCCTTCTCGAACCGGTGCAGGAACAGCCTTGCGCGCGCGCGCATCACCGGGTCGGCCGGCATCAGCTGTGGATGCGGGAAGCGCTCGTCGATGTACTCGTTGATGATGTTGGACTCGTGCAGCACGAGGTCGCGCTCGACCAGCACCGGAACCTGGTTGTACGGATTCATCACCGCCAGATCCTCGGGCTTGTGGTCGAGGTCGACGTCGATGATCTGGAAATCCATGCCCTTCTCGTGCAACACGATGCGGCAGCGCTGACTGAACGGGTCGGTCGTGCCGGAGTAAAGGGTCATCATGGTCTGGTTCTCCTTGATCGATGGTGCAGTTTGCCGCGTGTCCTCGATGGCTTCAAATGCGGTGACGCATTCGGGAAAGCAACGGGGCAGGAGGATCGCTCCTGCCCCGCATCAAGCATTGCGGTCGGTTCTAGTGCAGATCTTTCCAGTATTCCCGCTTCAGGGCATAGGCAAATGCGAACAGCACGCCGAGGAACAGGAGCACGATGATGCCCAGGTGGATGCGCTTGTTCTTGATCGGTTCGCCCATGTAGTCGAGGTAGTTGACCAGGTCGGCGACGAAGGCCTCGTACTCGGTGCGCGTCATCGTCCCAGGCACGTCGGGCGCCAGCGTCAGCACGGCATACTTGCCGCCCGGCTTTTCCTCGAGCATCGAGAGACCCTTGGTGGCGATCGCAGCGCCAGCCGCCTTCGCGTGCTCCTCGTACTCGGTCTCGACCAGCTTGTTGGTGCCCGACAGCTGCCACAGCACGTTCGGCATGCTGACGTTCGGGAACACGAGGTTGTTCCAGCCCGACGCCGATTTCTCGTCGCGGTAGAAACCGAGCAGGTAGCTGTACAGCCAGTCTCGGCCGCGAATGCGCGCTTCCAGCGTCAGGTCCGGCGGCGGCGCCGGGAACCACTTGGCCGCGTCCTCGGCCGTCATCGCAACCGTCATCTGGTCGCCGATCTTCTTGGTCGCGAACATCAGGTTGTCGGTGATTTCCACCGGCGTGAGGCCGATGTCCTCGAGCCGGTTGTACCGCATGTACTTGGCGGTGTGGCAGGTCAGGCAGTAGTTGACGAAGTCGCGGGCACCGCGCTGCAGCGATGCGTCGTCGAGTCGATCGACCGGTGCCGGCACGAGGCTGAGGCCGGCCTCGTCTTGCGCGAGGGCGGACCCGGCGCCGAGCGAAAGTCCCAGCGCCAGCGATGCCAGCAGGATGCGGACGAGCTTGCTCATTTCCACCTCACCCGGTCCGGTTGCGGTTTGGTCCTGTCGCGCCTCGTGTACCACGGCATCAGCAGGAAGAACGAGAAGTAGACGACCGTCAGCACGCGCGAGAGCACCGTCGCGCGATCGGCGCCGTGGAACGGGAAACCGTCGGCGAACTGCCCCCACACCGTCACCGGGACCGTGCCGAGGTAACCGAGGATCAGGAAGGCGATGAGGAACGCGGCGAGGAACGACTTGTAGAGCCGGCCGCGGTAGCGGATCGACTTGACCGCACCGTTGTCGAGCCACGGCAACGCGAAGAAGATCAGCACTGCGGCGCCCATCACCAGCACCCCCCATACCTGGGTGCCGAGGAACGAGGGAACCGCGCGCAGCATCGCGTAGTAAGGCGTGAAATACCAGACCGGGGCGATTTCCGGCGGCGTCTTCAGCGGATTCGCCGGGATGAAGTTGTTGGCTTCGAGGAAGTACCCGCCCATGTTCGGAATGAAGAACACGACGATCGAGAACACGATGAGGAAGCCGACCACCCCGACGATGTCCTTCACCGAGTAGTACGGGTGGGAATTGATCCCGTCGAGGGGCAGACCGGTCTTGGGATCCTTCGGCTGCTTCTTGATCTCGACGCCATCCGGGTTGTTCGATCCGGTCTCGTGCAGCGCGATCAGGTGGGCGGCGACCAGCGCGATCAGCACCAGCGGCAGGGCGGCGACGTGAAAGGCGAAGAAGCGGTTCAGCGTGACGTCGGAGATCGTGTAGTCGCCGCGGATCCAGGTCGAAAGACCATCGCCGATCACCGGAATCGTCGAGAACAGGTTGACGATCACCTGCGCGCCCCAGTACGACATCTGTCCCCAGGGAAGAAGGTAGCCGAAGAACGCTTCCGCCATCAGCGCGAGGTAGATCAGGCAGCCGAAGATCCACGTCAGCTCGCGCGGCTTGCGGTAGCTGCCGTACATCAGGCCGCGCCACATGTGCAGATACACGACGACGAAGAACATCGATGCGCCGGTCGAGTGCATGTAGCGGATCAGCCAGCCCCACTGCACGTCCCGCATGATGTACTCGATCGACCCGAAGGCCTTCGCGGCGTCGGGCTTGTAGTTCATCGTGAGCCAGATGCCGGTGACGATCTGCATCACCAGGACCAGCGCAGCGAGGGACCCGAAGTAGTACCAGAAATTGAAATTCTTGGGAGCGACGTACTTGCCCCACGCACCTTCCCACACCGGGGTCAGCGGAAAGCGTTCGTCGATCCAGGTCATCAACTTGCTCATCGAGCGCTCCGATGGATCATGCGGACTTCGGGTCTTCGCCGATCACGACCTTGGTGTCGGTCGCGTACCTGTGCGGCGGAATCCACAGGTTCGTCGGCGCGGGGACCCCCTTGAACACGCGTCCGGCGAGGTCGAACTTCGACTGGTGGCAGGGGCAGAAGAAGCCGCCCAGCCATTCCGGACCGAGGTCGGCGGGGGCCACTTCGGGACGGAACGTCGGCGAACAGCCAAGGTGCGTGCAGATGCCGATGGCGATCCACATGTTCGGCTTGACCGAGCGCGTCTCGTTGGTGCAGTAGGCAGGCTGGTGCGGAACCTCCGACTTCGGATCGACGACGCGATCGTCCATCTTCGGCAGCGTCGCCAGCATCGCTGCGGTACGGTTGAGCAGCCAGATCGGCTTGCCACGCCATCCGACATTGATCTTCATGCCGGGTTCGATCTTGCTGATGTCGACTTCCACCGGCGCACCTGCCGCTTTCGCGGCCTCGCTCGGGAACAGCGACATTACGAAAGGCGTGGCGGCGCCGATGACGCCGATGCCCCCGACCACTGACGTTGCGCCGATCAGGAACCGGCGCTTTCCATTGTTGACCACCGCTTCAGAGCCCATCCGCTGCCTTTCGCCTCGTTCCCAAGGTCGGTCCGCAAAACCCGTCGATTATACGGGAATTGCCTAGTCCATTTGAAGAGCGTCGGCGGATTTTGCGTTGAATCGTGTGTAAAAACAGGCGATTGCACGGCACCTGCGCTGCGCAGGCCCGCAACAACCGGTTACCTTTGCCGCGCGCAAGCCTGCGGGGGTCGCCACTATAATTGCGGTCGACACCGCTTTCGACACCGCGTCCGCCGCCGCCCGCAACCCCGTGATCAGGAAATTCTGGCTGCTCTTCGCGCAGGCCTGCACGCTCTGCGTGGCCGCACTGTTCGTCGTCGTGACGCTGCGGCCCGACGTCCTCCCGCGCCTTGCCGCGAAGGACGCCAACGTCGTGCTGCTGCAGCAGGCGTCGACGCAGGCGGCGGTCCTCGCCGCTGGGCCCGCGGTGGCGAGCTACGCCGATGCCGCGAAGAAGGCGATGCCGTCGGTGGTCAACATCTACACCAGCAAGGCGGTCCGGGTGCACAACCCGCTGCTCGACGACCCGGTGCTTCGGCAATACTTCCCGGACCTCGCCCAGCGCGGGGAAACCCGCCGCACGACCAGCCTGGGTTCAGGCGTCATCGTCGCGTCGGAGGGGTACGTCCTCACCAACCAGCACGTGGTCGACGGCGCCGACGACATCGAACTCGTCCTCGCCGACGGCCGCGAGATGCGGGCGACGGTCAAGGGCAGCGACCCCGAGTCGGACCTCGCGGTCCTGAAAGTCGATGCCCACGACCTGCCCGCGATCACCTTCGGATCGATGGACAGGCTGCAGGTCGGGGACGTCGTGCTGGCGATCGGCAATCCGTTCGGATTCGGCAACACGGTGACGGCGGGCATCGTCAGCGCACTTGGCCGCAATCATCTCGGCGTCAACCGCTTCGAGGATTTCATCCAGACCGACGCTCCGATCAACCCCGGCAACTCGGGGGGCGCGCTGGTCGACACTGCAGGCAACCTGGTCGGCATCAACAGCACGATCTTCTCGCAGTCGGGCGGCTCGATGGGCATCGGCTTCGCGATCCCGGTCTCGCTCGCGCGCAACGTGCTGTCGCAGATCATCGCGACCGGCGAGGTGACGCGGGGCTGGCTCGGCGTCGAACCGCAGGCGATCACGCCCGAGGCCGCGAAGGCGCTGGCCCTGACGCGCAGCGACGGCGTGCTGGTCCGGGGCCTGCAGCGCGACGGTCCCGCCGATCGCGCTGGCGTGAAGCCTAGTGACGTGATCCTGGCGATCGGCGACAAGCCGACGCCCGATGTCCCCCAGTTGCTCGCGCGCATCGCCGAACTCAAACCCGGGACCGTCGCGAAGTTGAACCTGCTGCGCCAGGGCAAGCCGCTCGACGTCGACGTGACGGTGGCGAAGCGGCCGCGGGCGCGGTAAGCCCCCTCACCCCGACCCTCTCCCCCTCCGGTGGAGAGGGAGCCGAGCGCACGCGAGGCGGGCGCGGGCGCGGTAAGCCCCTCACTTCGCGGGCAGCGTTTCCTCGCTCGAGCCCTTCGCCGGCCGCGTCGATACGAAACGCGAGATCAGCAACCCCAGCTCGAACAGCATCCACAACGGAACCGCGAGCAGGCACTGCGACAGGATGTCGGGCGGCGTGAACACGGCGCCGACGACGAACGAACCGACGATGACGTAAGGTCGGATCGACTTGAGCTTGGCGATCGAGACGACGCCAAGGTGAACGAGAACGACGACGACCACCGGGGTCTCGAAGGTCACCCCGAAGGCGATGAACATCGTCAGCACGAACGACACGTACTTGTCGATGTCGGTCATCATCGTCACGCCCGCCGGCGTGTAGTGCGCGAAGAAGTGGAACGCGACCGGGAAGACGACGAAGTAGGCGAACGCCATTCCGAACGCGAAGAAGACGCAGCTCGACACCAGAACCGGCAGCACCAGCCGCTTCTCGTGCTGGTAGAGACCGGGGGCGACGAACGCCCACGCCTGCCACAGCACGTAGGGAAGCGCGATCAGGAACGCGGCGACCAGCGTCACCTTGAGCGGGACGAGGAACGTGCCCGTGACGTCCGTCGCGATCATCGTCGCGCCCTGCGGCAGCGCGTGCAGCAGCGGTCGCGCGAGCAGCGCGTAGATGTCCTTGGAGAACGGGAACAGGACGAGCAGGACCACGACGACCGCGATGATCGAGCGCATCAGTCGCGTGCGCAGCTCGATCAGGTGCGATAGGAAGGATTCCTGCGGCTCCGTGGTTTCGCTCATCGCGGGTCGCGTCGATCACGCCGTGGCCGTGCCCCGGATGTGCCCGGGCCACGCCGCGTCGCGCCGGACGCTGTCAGATCTTGTCGAAACCGGGCAACGCCGCCTGGCGCGGCGGCTCCGGTGGTGCGGTGGCAGCCGTCGTCACGGCGGCGGGCTCGGCAGGCGCGGGCGCAGCGGAAGCCGCTGCGGGAGGCGCCGCCGGCTCGGACGGTGCAGTGGCGAGCGCTTCGGCGCCCGCGTCGTTCAGCTGACTCTCGACGTTGCGCACGCCGGTCGCCATGTCGTTCGCGGCGTTGGTGACGGTCTGCTGGAGCTCCCGCGCCGCCCCCTGCATCTCGCTCTGCAGCTTGCGCAGTTCGTCGAGTTCCATCTCGCGGCTGACGTCGGCCTTCACCTCGTTGACGTAGCGCTGGAGCCTTCCGAACAGGAGGCCAAGCGTGCGCGCGGCCTTCGGCAGTCGCTCGGGGCCGAGCACGACCAGCGCGACGACCGCGATCAGCACGATTTCAGAGAAGCCGATATCGAACATGCCAACGCGCCTTGTGCGCACGCACGCGACGCCCGGCGGGGCGGCGGCGAGCCTGCGCCCTGCGTCAAACCTTGGTCGAAGGCTCCTTGGTGACCTCGGCGTCGATCGTCCGGCCGGTCACCTGCGGTGCGTCGGCGGGTGCTGCAGGCGTGTCGCTTTCCGCGCCCTTCATGCCTTCCTTGAAGCCTTTCACCGCACCGCCCAGATCCTCGCCGATGTTGCGCAGCTTCTTCGTGCCGAAGATCAGCACGACGACGAGAAGCACGATCAGCCAATGCCAGATGCTCAGTCCACCCATGTCCATCTCCTAGCTATCTCTATCCATGTGCGCTCATGCGCCCTTGCGCACGATCATCGGCCCGAGGGGATCGGGACCGCCGATGATGTGCACATGCACGTGCATCACGTCCTGCCGGCCGACCCGGCCGGTATTGATGATCGTCCGGAAGCCGTCGCCGGCCCCCTGTTCCCGCGCCAGCCTTCCGGCGAGCGACAGGATCTTTCCCAGCGCCGGCGCGTCCTCGGGGGTCGCGTCGTAGAGCGTCGCCACGTGCTTCTTCGGCACCAGCATGAAGTGCACCGGCGCCACCGGCTGGATGTCGTGGAAGGCGACAACCTCGGCGTCCTCGTAGACCTTGCGGCTCGGAACCTCCCCGCGAATGATCTTGCAGAAGATGCAGTTCGGATCGTCGGCCATACGGATCGTTCGCCAGGGTCGTTCGCTGCCGCTCGGGTTCGGAAATCGCCGGATCAGGCGCGGGACGCCTTCTCCACATGGCCCGAGACCCCTTCGCGGCGGGCAAGTTCAGCCAGTACGTCCCCGGGGCCCAGGCCGTGGCGAGCAAGAAGCACGAGGCAGTGAAACCACAAGTCCGCCACCTCGGCGGTAATGCGAATCTTATCACCGTCCTTGGCCGCCAGCACCGTCTCGGTCGCCTCCTCGCCCACCTTCTTCAGGACGGCGTCCTCGCCCTTGGCGAGGAGCGAGGCGACGTAGGAGGTCCCGGGATCGGCCCCCTTGCGCGCCTCGATCGTCGCCGCGAGGCGCGCCAGAACGTCGCCGGACATCGGGTCACTCGTGGCCATAGATGGTCTTCGGATCCTCGAGCACCGGCTCGACCGTGTGCCATTCGCCGTCGTCGAGGCGTCGGTAGAAGCACCGCTCCCGCCCCGTGTGGCAGGCGATTCCGCCGACCTGCTCGACCAGCAGCAGGATCGCGTCGCGATCGCAATCGAGGCGGATCTCGCGGACGCGCTGAACGTGCCCGGACTGCTCGCCCTTGCGCCACAGCTTGCCGCGCGAACGCGACCAGTAGTGGACCTCGCGCGTCTTCTCGGTCAGCGTCAGCGACTCGCGGTTCATCCACGCGAGCGTCAGCACGCGATGGGTCGCGGCGTCCTGGGCTATGGCGGGCACGAGCCCGTCGGCGTTCCAGCGGATGGCGTCCTGCCAGTGCATGTTCGATCGTCGGTGCAGCGGGTCATCTTACATGACCCCGCCGGCCGCCCGCGCCCGATCCGCGCTAGTCGCGGACCTCGATGCCGGCGCCTTTCATTGCGGCCTTCGCCTGGCCGATCGTGAACTCGCCGTAGTGGAAGATCGACGCCGCGAGCACCGCGTCGGCACCGCCGATCGTGATGCCCTCGACCAGGTCGTTGAGCGTACCGACCCCGCCCGAGGCGATGACCGGGACGTCGACGGCGTCGGCAACCGCGCGCGTCAGCCCGAGATCGAAGCCGCTCCTCGCACCGTCGCGATCCATGCTGGTCAGCAGGATCTCGCCGGCACCCCGCGCGACGACCTGGCGCGCCCATTCGACGGCGTCGATGCCGGTCGGCGTGCGCCCGCCGTGGATGTAGACCTGCCACTGGTCGACGGCCGATTTCTTCGCGTCGATCGCCGCGACGACGCATTGCGCCCCGAAGCGGTCCGACGCCTGCCTGAAGAGCTCGGGATTGCGCACACCGGCGGTGTTGATGCTGACCTTGTCGGCACCGGCATTCAGCAGCGCGCGGATGTCGTCGATCGAATTGACGCCGCCGCCCACCGTCAGCGGGATGAACACCTGATCGGCGACCGCGCCGATCATGTCGTAGAGCAGCCCGCGCGTCTCGACGCTGGCGCGGATGTCGAGGAAGGCGATCTCGTCGGCGCCCTGCACGTCGTATCGGCGCGCGACCTCGACCGGGTCTCCTGCGTCACGCAGGTTGACGAAATTCACCCCCTTGACGACGCGGCCATCGGCGATGTCGAGGCAGGGGATGATGCGCTTGGCGAGCCCCATCCTTCATTCATGCACGCGGCCGCAGGCCACGTGCATCACGACATTTCCCCTCTCCCGCCGGGAGAGGGGGAAGGGGTGAGGGCACGCACCGTCATTCCCCGCCCTTCGCAGCCTTGAGCGCTTCCCTGAAATCGAGCTTGCCTTCGTACAGCGCACGCCCGGCGATCGCCCCGATGATGCCGTCGGCCTCGTAGGAAACGAGTTCCTGGATATCCTTGATCGACGACAGGCCGCCGCTCGCGATCACCGGCGTCTTGATTTCGCGCGCGAGCCGCACGGTGGCTTCGAGATTGACCCCGGAGAGCATGCCGTCGCGGCCGATGTCGGTGTAGACGATCGCCTCGACGCCGTAGTCCTCGAACTTGCGCGCAAGGTCGATGACGTCATGGCCGGTCATTTTCGACCAGCCGTCGGTCGCCACCTTGCCGTCGCGTGCGTCGAGCCCGACGATGATGTGTCCGGGAAACGCGTAGCACGCGTCGTGCAGCAGCCCGGGATTCTTGACCGCGGCGGTGCCGATGATCACGTAGCTGATGCCGTCGTCGAGGTAGCGCTCGATGGTGTCGAGGTCGCGGATCCCGCCGCCGAGCTGCACCGGGATCTCGTCACCAACGACGCTGACGATCTCGCGTATCGCGAGCTCGTTCCTGGGCTTGCCGGCGACCGCACCGTTCAGGTCGACGAGGTGCAGCCGCTGCGCACCGAGTTCCAGCCAGTGCTGCGCCATTGCGGCGGGATCCTCCGAGAACACGGTAGCGGTCTGCATGTCGCCCTGCTTGAGGCGCACGCATTGTCCGTCCTTGATGTCGATCGCGGGAATGATCTGCATGGGCAGCAGGCTTGCGGGCGGGGGGGCGAGACGTTGCGGCGCGACTGCGCCTCGAGCAGGCAGTCTACGCGCGTCCGTCCCAGGTGACGAAGTTGGCGAGCAACTGCAGGCCGGAGCGCTGGCTCTTTTCCGGGTGGAACTGCACGGCGAAGATATTAGCCCGCGCTATGGCGCAAGTAAACGGCGCAGGGTACGCGGCGGTCCCCGCGGTCACTCCGGGGTCGGTGGGCACCGGATAGTAACTGTGGGCGAAATAGAATCGCGAGCCGTCGTCGATCCCCGCCCACAGCGGATGTGCCCGCTGCTGGTGCACCGGACTCCAGCCCATGTGCGGGATCTTGAGCCGCTCGCCGCCAGGCAGCACCATGTCCTGCTCGCGAAACCGCAGCACCTGTCCGGGCAGGATCCCCAGGCAGGTCGTGGGCCCCTCCTCGCTCGACTCGAACAGCATCTGCAACCCGAGGCATACACCGAGGAACGGGCGGTCGGCGAGACACTCGAGGACGACCTCGCGCAGGCCCGACCCGTCGAGGCTCGCCATCGTGTCGGGCATGGCGCTCTGTCCCGGCAGCACGACGCGCGACGCGTCGCGGATGACCTTCGCATCGGCGGTGATGACGACCGAGGCCTTCGGCGCGACGTGGGTGAGCGCCTTGGCAACCGAGCGCAGGTTGCCCATGCCGTAGTCGATGACGGCGATGTCAGGCATCGGGGATCGGGAAACGAAGCACGGCGATCAGGGATTCCCGCAGCGTTACAGGCTGCCCTTGGTCGAAGGAACGTCCCCCATCGCGCGCGGATCGCGCTCGCAGGCCATGCGCAGCGCGCGGGCGAAAGCCTTGAACACCGTCTCCGCCTGATGGTGCGCGTTGTCGCCGCGCAGGTTGTCGACGTGCAGCGTCACCAGCGCGTGATTGACGAAGCCCTGGAAGAATTCGTGGATCAGGTCGACGTCGAAATTGCCGACCAGCGCACGCGTGAACTCGACGTCGAACACCAGGCCCGGACGCCCCGACAGGTCGACGACGACCCGCGACAGCGCCTCGTCGAGCGGCACGTAGGCGTGGCCGTAGCGGCGGATCCCCCGCTTGTCGCCCAGCGCCTGCCTGAAGGCCTGGCCCAGCGTGATGCCGATGTCCTCGACCGTGTGATGCGCGTCGATGTGCAGGTCGCCCTTGGCGGCGACGGAGAGATCGAACATGCCGTGCCGCCCGATCTGGTCGAGCATGTGGTCGAGGAACGCGATGCCGCTCGACAGCTCGGTGGTCCCGCGCCCGTCGACGTCGATGGCCACCACGATGTCGGTCTCCGCGGTGCGGCGTGCAACGCGCGCGGCGCGCGCGGAGGATTTCATTTCGGCAGGTGCATTCATGTGCGTCCGTCGAGCGCCGCGATCAGCGCGTCGTTTTCGGTGGGGGTTCCGACGGTGATGCGCAGGCAGTTCGCGAGCAGGGGATGGAAGCCGCTGACATTCTTGACCAGGATGCCTGCGGCGCGCAATGCGGCGAAGGTCGCACCCGCGTCGGGAAAGCGCGCGACGACGAAATTGGCCTCGCTCGGGAACACGTGCACGCCGGGAAGCACGGCCAGGCGGTCCCTCAGCCGTTCCCGCTCGGCGCGCACGACGGCCGTCTGCTGCGCGAACAGCGCGCCCTCGGCGAGCAGCACCCGCGCCGCCGCCTGCGTCAGGGAATTGACGTTGTAGGGCGAGCGCAGCTTGTCGATCTCGGCGATCCACGCCGGGTGCCCGATCCCATATCCGAGGCGCATCCCCGCCATGCCGACCTTCGACAGCGTGCGCACGACGACCAGGTTGGGAAACTCCAGCACCCGCGGCAGGAATGCGGATGATCCGTAGGCGACGTAGGCTTCGTCGACGACGGCCAGTCCCGGCGTCGCGCGGACGATCCGCTCGACGTCGGCCGCATCGAACAGGGTCCCGGTCGGATTGTTCGGCGAGGCGAGCCACACCAACGCCGGCCGCTCACGCTCGACCGCGGCGAGCATCGCATCGACGTCGAGCGTCAGGTCGGCGCGCAGCGGCACCGGGACGTAGCGCATCCGAGCATGGCTCGCGTACGTCCGGTACATGACGAAGGTCGGGTCCGGCGCGAGCACCGCCGCGCCCGGCTCCGCCACCGCAGTCGTGACGAGCTGCAGGATCTCGTCGGAACCGTTGCCCAGCACCAGCGCGACATCGTCGGGCAGCCCGAGCGTGGTGCGCAGCGCGTCCCGGACCGCGTCCGCGCCGCCGTCGGGATACCGGTTCAGCGGCACCTGGGCGAGCGCGGCGCCGAGCTTCTGCCTGACGGCCTCGGGAAGCCCCCACGGGCTCTCGTTGGCGTCGAGCCTGATCATTCCCTCGGCCTTGGCGACGGCGTAGGCGTGAAGGGCGCGAACGTCGGCGCGGACCGTCGAGGCGACGCGGGCGGCCACCTCCTCGTCGTCGACCGCAAGACGTTGCGGACGGGGATCGTTCATCGGTCCCGCCGCACCTCGGCCGACAGCGCGTGCGCGATCAGGCCTTCGCCGCGTGCCAGCGTCGAGGCGACGCCCGCGAGCGTGCGCGCGGTCTCCGGCGCGATGCGCAGGATGCTGCTGCGCTTCTGGAAATCGTAGACGCCGAGCGGCGACGAGAATCGCGCGGTGCGGCCCGTCGGCAGCACGTGATTCGGGCCGGCGCAGTAGTCGCCCAGCGCCTCGCAGGAATGGTGTCCGACGAAGATCGCCCCGGCGTGACGCAGCTGCGGCAACAGCGCATCGGGATCGGCGACGGCGAGCTCGAGATGCTCGGGCGCGATCCGGTTCGAGATCTCGCAGGCTTCGGCAAGGTCGCGAACCTTGATGAGCGCGCCGCGGCGCCGGAACGATTCGGCGATGATCGCGGCCCGCGGCATCTGCGCGAGCCAGCGCTGCGCGCTCTCGGCGACGCGCTCGATCAGCGCGGCGTCGGGGGTCACCAGGATCGCCTGCGCGAGCTCGTCGTGCTCGGCCTGCGAGAACAGGTCGATCGCGACCCAGTCGGGATTGGCGGTCGCATCCGCCAGCACCAGGATCTCGGACACGCCCGCGACCATGTCGATGCCGACCGTCCCGAACACCCGGCGCTTGGCGGCCGCCACATAGGCGTTGCCCGGGCCGCAGATCTTGTCGACGGCGGGAATCGTCTGCGTGCCGTAGGCGAGTGCCGCGATCGCCTGCGCCCCGCCGATCGTGAACGCCGAGGACACGCCGGCGACGTGCGCGGCCGCGAGCACCAGCGGATTGCGCGCCCCATGCGGCGTGGGCACGACCATGACGATCTCGCCGACACCTGCCACGTGCGCCGGAATGGCGTTCATCAGCACCGACGACGGATAGGCCGCCTTGCCGCCGGGCACGTAGATGCCGACCCGGTCGAGCGGGGTCACGCGCTGGCCGAGCTCGGTCCCGTCGGCAGTGCGCATGCTGAAGCCGCCGCCGCGCTGGCGCTCGTGGAAGTCGCGGATCCGCTGCGCAGCCGTCGTCAGGGCTTCGCGCTCGGCGGCCGGGATCGCATCGTAGGCTTCGCGCATCGCCTCGGCGGTGATCCGCAGGTCGGCGCCGTTCGCGACGACGAGACCGTCGAAGCGCGCCGTGTATTCGAGAAGCGCCGCGTCGCCGCGCGCGCGCACGTCGGCGATGATCGCCGCCACCGTGGCGTCGACCGCCGGATCCTGGCCCGCCTCGAAGGCGATCAGCGCGTCGAGCTCGGCGGTGAAGCCGGGCGCGGCCGAATCGAGCCTGCGCAGGTCGAGCGGAGGCAGCGCGACCGTCATGTAACCACCCCCGCGGCAGCCTCGACCGCGGCGGCGATCGCGTCGATCAGCGGCTTCGCCTGGTCGCGCTTCAGCTTGAGCGCGGCGGGATTGACGATCAGTCGCGAGCTGATCGGCATGATCTCCTCGACGGCGACGAGGTCGTTGGCCTTCAGGGTGTTTCCGGTCGACACCAGGTCGACGATCGCATCGGCGAGCCCGGCCAGCGGCGCGAGCTCCATCGAGCCGTAGAGCTTGATCAGGTCGACGTGCATGCCCTTGGCCGAGAAGTGCTCGCGCGCGGTGTGCACGTACTTGGAGGCCACGCGGATGCGCGCCCCGCGCTGGATGCTGCGTGCCCAGTCGTAATCGCGGCGCGTCGCGACCACCAGCCGGCAGCGCCCGATCCCGAGGTCCAGCGGCTGGTAGAGCCCTTCGCTGCCGTGCTCGAGCAGCACGTCCTTGCCCGCGACGCCCAGGTCTGCCGCGCCGTATTCGACGTAGGTCGGCACGTCGGACGCGCGCAGGATGACCACCGACACGCCTGGACGGTTGGTCGCGAGGATGAGCTTGCGTGATTCGCGGGGATCCTCGACGGGCACGATGCCGGCCGCCGCCAGCAATGGCAGCGTTTCGTCGAGGATGCGCCCCTTGGACAGCGCTATCGTGATCTTGGACACGGGGTCGGTGCAGGGTCGGTGCGGGCGGGGGCCCGGGCCGTGGATGGGCCCCAATGCGCCATTTTACCCTTGGCCGGGTCCCGGGACCGGTCGATGCTGCGCCTTCGCGTCCGCCTTCGCGTCCGTCTGCGCGTCCTCCCGAGCGTCGCGGTCCCAGGCAAGTCGCCCGGCGACGTAGGTGGCGCGAATCGCGCGATCGTCGCCCAGCGCCATCTGCACCGCGAGCGCCTCGTCGATGTCGGCGACGTAGCGCATCCGGAAATCGATCAGCGGCGTCGAATGGAGGTCGAGCACGACGAGGTCGGCCTCGCGTCCCGGCTCGATCGATCCGATCTGTCCGTCCAGGTCGAGCGCCTGCGCAGCGCCCCGTGTCGCCAGCCACCAGGCGCAGGCGGCAGGCAGCGGGTGGGTTGAGAGCTGCGCGACCTCGCTCGCCGCTTGCATCGTCCGCAGCATCGAGAAGCTCGTGCCGGCGCCGAGATCGGTCCCCAGCGCGACATGGACCGGGCGCCTCGCGTCGAGCGCCCGCTGCAGCGAGAACAACCCGCTGCCCAGGAAATTGTTCGACGTGGGGCAGTGCGCCAGCGCGGTCCGCGTCTGCGCAAGCTGCGCGAACTCGCCCTCGTCGAGATGGATGCCGTGCGCATAGACCGCGCGCCGGCCGAGCAATCCGAAATGCGCGTAGACGTCGAGATAGCGCGCGTGCGCCGGGTAGAGCGTGCGTATCCAGTCGACCTCGGCCCGGTTCTCCGCGACGTGCGACTGCAGATAGGCGCCCGGGGTCTCGCGCCACAGCGTTGCAGCGGCTTCGAGCTGCGCGGGTGTCGACGTCGCGGCAAACCTGGGCGTCACCGCATAGGCGAGCCGTCCGCGCCCGTGCCAGCGTTCGATCAGCGCCTTGCCCTCGTCGTAGCCGCGCTGCGCGTCGTCGCACAGCGAAGCGGGCGCGTTGCGGTCCATCAGCACCTTGCCCGCGATCATCCGGAGCTCGTGCCGCTGCGCCGCCTCGAACAGCGCGTCGACCGACTTCGGATGGACGGTTCCGAACACCGCCGCTGTCGTGATGCCGTGGCGCAGGTTCTCGGCGACGTAGCGCGCCGCGACTTCGCGCGCGTAGTCGAGATCGCGATACCCCTCTTCCGCGGGAAACGTGTACGCGGTCAGCCATTCCAGCAGCGGCTTGCCCCCCGCGCCGATCACCGGAAGCTGCGGATAGTGGACGTGCGCGTCGACGAAACCCGGGCCGATCAGCGCATTGGCGTAGTGCCTGACATTCGTTCCCGGAGGCAGACGCGCAGCCACCTCGGCGGCGGGTCCGCAATCGACGATGCGTCCGTCCGCCATTGCGACGATCGCATCGGGCTCGTAGTGGCGCGCCGCAGCGCCATCGACGAAGGGATTGCCGCGGAACGTGTAGAGCCCGCCGCGGATCGCCTGCATTGCGGCTGCCGCGGCCACGCTACTGGCGGGCGGTGCGGACGTTCGGCGGCGGCGGCACGCCCGCGTTGCTGCGAAACGGGTTGATGTCGAGGCCGCCGCGGCGGGTGAACCGCGCAAGCACGGTCAGCGCCTCGCAGCCGCAGCGCGCCGCGACGTCCACGAAGATGCGCTCGACGCAGTGCTCGTGGAATCCCGCGTGGCAGCGATACGACACGAGATAGCGCAGCAGGGCTTCGCGGTCGATGCGCGGGCCGCGATAGGCGATCTGCAGCGACGCGATGTCGGGCTGGCCGGTCACCGGGCACACCGACCGGAACAGGTTGGTCGCCAGTGTCTCGGCGACGACATCAGCGTTCGCCGCCAGCAGCGCCGGGTCGACGTCGTAGGCATCGCAGGCGACGGGGAGCCCGTCGAGGATCTCGCCTTCGAGCTCGCGGATCGTCTGCGCGGCGAAGGCCTCCGGGCCCTGCAGGGCGACGGCCACCGGCGCACCGGCCGCCGCGGACAGGTCGCGCTCGATCGTCGCCGCCAGGTCCGCAGCGCGCGCATAGCGCGTCTGCGCGAACGAGCCCAGGTAGAGCTTCATCGATTTCGATTCGATGATCGAAGGCGATTCGATCGGCACCGCGAACGAGGCCATGGCAACCTGCGGCTTGCCCCGCTCGTCGAGCCAGGTCAGCTCATACGCGGTCCACTGGTCGACGCCTGCAAAAGGCAGCCGGTCGCGGATGCCGAGCGCGGCGCGCTGCGGCGCGCGGGCGACCGGATAGAGCTGCGACGGCGCGTAGCGATCGGGATAATCGGTCGCGTGCCCGAGCGGCGCGTCGCGCAGCTCGCCCGCACCGATGTCCGCGCTGGTCATTGGATCCGGCGTATGCGCGCGCCGAGCGCGGACAGCTTGTCCTCGATGCGCTCGTAACCGCGGTCGAGGTGATAGATGCGGTCGATCGTCGTCGGACCGTCGGCGACCAGTCCCGCGATGACGAGGCACGCCGAAGCGCGCAGGTCGGTCGCCATCACGTTCGCACCGGTGAGCCGGGCGACCCCGCGAACGACCGCGGTGTTGCCCTCGACGTCGATGTCAGCACCCAGCCGACGCAGTTCCTGAACGTGCATCATCCGGTTCTCGAAGATCGTCTCGGTGATCACCGACGTGCCTTCGGCGCAGGCAACCAGCGCCATGAACTGCGCCTGCATGTCGGTCGGGAACCCCGGGAAAGGCGCGGTGCGGACGTTGGCCGCGCGCGGCCTGCCCGCGCTGCGCACGCGGATCGCCGATTCGGTCGTCGCGATGTCGGCGCCCGCTTCGCGCAGCTTGTCGATCACCGCGGCGAGCGTTTGCCAGTCGGTGTTGCTGACGACGACATCGCCGCCGGTCGCCGCCGTCGCCGCGAGGAAGGTCCCGGTCTCGATCCGGTCGGGCATGATCGCGTGCGACGCCCCGTGCAGCCGGTCGACGCCCTCGATGACGATCCGGTCGCTGCCTGCGCCGGAAACCTTCGCGCCCATCGCGATCAGGCAGTGCGCGAGGTCGACGACCTCGGGCTCGCGGGCGGCGTTCTCGAGGGTCGTCACGCCGTCGGCGAGCGCGGCGGCCATCATCAGGTTCTCCGTACCGGTGACGGTGACCACGTCGAACACGAACCGCGTGCCCTTGAGGCGTGCCGCGCGGGCGTTGATGTAGCCGTGGGTGAGGTCGATCTCGGCACCCATCGCCTGCAGGCCCTTGACGTGCTGGTCGACCGGCCGCAGGCCGATCGCGCAACCGCCGGGCAGCGAGACGCGCGCCTCCCCGCAGCGCGCGAGCAGCGGCCCGAGCGCGAGGATCGACGCGCGCATGGTCTTGACGAGCTCGTAGGGCGCGAGCGGCCAGTCGATGCGCGAGGCGTCGAGCGTCACGGCGTCGGGCGCGGCGCTTTCCTGGCGCACGCCCATCTGGCCCAGCAGCGACTGCATCGTGCGCACGTCGTTCAACCGCGGGACGTTGGACAGCGTGAGGGGCTCCGGCGTCAACAACCCGGCGCAGAGGATCGGCAGCGCCGCATTCTTCGCGCCCGAGACGCGGACCTCGCCGGCCAGCGGGTTGCCGCCCTCGATGACGAGCTTGTCCACGTCAGCCCGCGCGCTGCGCCGCAGCGCGCTCCTCGGGCGTCTGCGTCGTCATCGACAGCGCGTGGATCTCCTCGCGCATGCGGTCGCCGAGCGCGGCATAGACAAGCCGGTGCCGCGCGATACGCGACAGTCCGCGAAAGTCCGGCGACACGATCAGGGCTTCGAAGTGCTGGCCGTCGCCGGCGACTTCGACCGTGTCGCAGGCCATGTTGGCGAGGATCGACGATTGGATGGATTCGGGAGTGACCATTCAGTGCCTCAGTTTCCAGCCGCGGGCGAGCATCGTGAGCGCCATGGCCGCCAGCGCGAGCGCCGCGGCGGCGACCAGCGCAAGGCTGCGGCCCGGCGGGACGTCCGACAGGCCGAAAAATCCGTATCGGAACCCGTCGATCATATAAAAGAAGGGGTTGAAATGCGACAGCGCCTGCCAGAACGGCGGCAGCGTGTGGATCGAATAGAACACGCCCGACAGGAACGTGAGCGGCATGATCAGGAAATTCTGGAACGCCGCGAGTTCGTCGAACTTGTCGGCCGAGATGCCCGCGACGAGTCCCAGCGTGGCGAGGATCGCGCTGCCGAGGAGCGCGAAGGCCAGGGCCCACACCGGATGGGCCAGATGGAGCAGCGCCGGAACGAACCCGAGCGTCACCGCGTACACCCCGAGGCCGACGACCACGCCCCGCACCATCGCGCCCAGCACGTAGGCGCCATACATGTCGAGCGGGGACAGCGGCGGCAGCAGCACGAAGATCAGGTTCCCGGTGATCTTCGACTGGATCAGCGACGACGACGCGTTGGCAAACGAGTTCTGCAGCACCGCCATCATCACCAGTCCCGGCACCAGGAACGCCGTGTAGCGCACCTGGCCGTCGAACACCGTCACGCGGCTCTCGAGGACGTGCGAGAAGATCAGCAGGTACAGGAGCGCGGTCAGCACCGGCGCCGCGATCGTCTGGAAGCTCACTTTCCAGAAACGCAGCAGCTCCTTGTGGAGCAGCGTGACGAAACCGCTTCCCGCAGCCTGCCGCAGCATCGGTGCGCCCTGGCGTTCCATCATGCCTCCGGCAGGGCCTCGGCGGTCGCGGTCTCGTCGGTCGTCGCGCTGCCCGCCATGATGCGCAGGAAGGCCTGCTCGAGGTCGGTCCCGGCGAGCGTCAGCTCGTCGATCGCGATGCCCTCGGTGCGCAGCGCGGCCAGCAGGACTTCGAGCTCGCCGTAGGTCTCGAGTTCGAGGTAGTGGACGTCGCCTTCGCGGCGGGCGAGCCGCCCTTTCCAGGCGTCCGGGATCCGCGCTGCCGACAGGCGCACCGTCAATCCGGCGAAGCGCGACAGCAGGTTGCGCGTGGTGTCGAGCGCGACGATGTGTCCGGCCTTCATCATCGCGATACGGCCGCAGAGTGTCTCGGCTTCCTCGAGATAGTGGGTCGTCAGGATGATCGTGTGCCCGTCGCGATTCAGCTTGCGGATGAAGCCCCAGAGGCTCTGGCGCAACTCGACGTCGACCCCTGCCGTCGGCTCGTCGAGAACGATCACCGGCGGCTTGTGCACCAGCGCCTGGCCGACCAGCACGCGCCGCTTCATCCCCCCCGACAGCGAGCGCATGTTCGCATCCGCCTTCGACGTCAGGTCGAGGTGGTGCAGCAGCTCGTCGATCCAGGCGTCGTTGTTGCGCAATCCGAAGTAGCCCGACTGGATGCGCAGGGTCTCGCGCACCGAGAAGAACGGGTCGAACACGAGCTCCTGGGGCACGACGCCGAGCGCGCGGCGCGCCTGCCGGTAATCGGAGACGACGTCGTGGCCGAGGATCCGCGCAATGCCGCGATCGGCGCGCGTCAGGCCGGCGAGGATCGAGATCAGCGTCGTCTTGCCGGCGCCATTGGGCCCGAGCAGGCCGAAGAACTCGCCCTCGGCAACCCGGAGGTCGATGCCGGAGAGCGCCTGCACGCTGCCGAAGCGGCGGGCGATGCCGGTGACCTCGACTGCGTCAGCCACGGGCGGCGGGCGCCGCGCGGTCCGGGCGCGTGGCGTTGACCTGCGCTTTGCGGGACCCGGTCAAGCGATCAGGTCTTCGACGCCGTAGGCGAGGGCGAGCGAATGCAGCGACGGCGGCATGCCCTCGATGGCGAGCTTCCGGCCTTCGGCAGCGGCACGGCGCTTGAGCGCGATCACGACGGCCAGTGCCGCCGAGTCGGCGTGCGTGAGGCCGCTCATGTCGACGGCGCCCGTGTCGGGCAGCGCGATCGCGCGCGAGGCCTTGAGCACCTCCGCTGCGTCGTCGAACGTCAGCGCCCCGCTGAACCGCCAGCCCGCGCCGGACACGGTGAACGTCCCCGGCGGCGGCGCCGCGTCACCCTGACCACCCTGCGCGACCTGCATCCCGTTCACTTCGACGCGCCCCCCGCGTTCTTCGCGGCAAGCGTCTTGATCAGGCCGTCGATGCCACCCCGCTGGATCTGCGAATTGAATTCGTCGCGGTAATTGGTCACCAGCGAAATGCCTCCGACGACGACGTCGTAGGCCTTCCATCCCGACGACGTCTTCTCCATGCCGTAGTCGATCTGCACCGGGGCCTGCCCCGAGCGGACGACGTCGGTGCGCACCGTGACGTCGGTCGCGCCCGGATCGGCGCGCAACGGCTTGTATTCGATCGTCTGGTCGCGATACTGGTTGAGCGCTCCCGAATAGGTGCGGACCAGCAGCGTCTTGAACTCGTCGGTCAGCCGCGTCTTCTGCTCGGGTGTCGCGGTGCGCCACCAGCGTCCGGTCGCGAGCGCGGTCATCCGCTCGAAGTCGAAATACGGCAGGAGCTTGGTCTCGATGACCTCCCGGATGCGCGCCTCGTCGCCGGCCTGCACCTTGGGATCCGACTTGATGATCTGGATCACTTCCTGCGACACGCGCTTGACCAGCGCGTCGGGTGCTTCCTGTGCCAGCGCGGGCAGCGCGACGCTCGCGAGCATCAGGGCACACAGCCAGGCGGTCAGCCTGATGCGCACGGCGGCCATTCCGCGAACGGTGTTCGTAGTCGTCATTTCCCGTCTTTCTCCGGTGCCGCCTTGCCGTCTTCGTCGTTCGGCGGCAGCGCGTTTCCGTCGTCGCTCTTCTCCGGCGGCGGCTTGCCGTCATACAGCAGGAACAGCCGGTGCTGCAGGTACGCGCGGCGGATGAATGCATAGGGGTCGAGTGCTGCCTGCTCGACCAGCTTGTCGGCCGGCAGCGCGGCCGCTCGCGCGTCGAGCCCGCCCAGCCCGTACAGCGTGTTGCGCAGCGGGATGTCGGGAATGTACCCGACCGGGCCGATGTAGTAGCGGATCAGCCAGCCGGTGCCGTCACGCACGGTCGTCGGACCGAACAGCGGGATGAACAGGTACGGCCCCTGCGGGAAGCCCCACACGCCCAGTGTCTGCCCGAAGTCCTCGTTGCCTTTCGGGATCCCGGCCTCGGAGGCGATGTCGATCAGGCCGCCGATGCCGAAACCCGTGTTCAGCATCACCCGGCCCAGGTCGTTGCCGCCCTTGTCGGGCTTCCCCTGCAGGAAGTCGTTGATCACCGAGATCGCATCGTCGATGTTGCCGAAGAAATTCCGGATCGCCTTCTGGACGATCCTCGGCGTGTAGTCGACGTAAGCCTGGGCGATCGGCTTGACGAAATGCCCGTCGACGACCTCGTTCACCTTGAATGACGCCCGGTTCATGGGCTCGAAGGGGTCGTCGTCGCGCACCGGCGTCGCGGCACAGCCGGCGAGCAGCGCAGCGACTCCGAAAGCGACGAGGCTGCGGGAGAACCATCGCCGAACGATCATTTGGCGCCTCCGGTCGCCGCGGGTGCGGGCGGCGCGCTTGCCGTGCCCCCCGCGCTCGCGGCCTTGTCGAACAGGAACTGCCCGATCAGTTTCTCGAGAACCAGCGCCGATTGCGTCCTGGCGATCTTGTCGCCATTGGCGAGCATCTTGGTGTCGCCGCCCGAATCGAGCCCGATGTAGACCTCGCCGAGCAGCCCGGACGTCAGGATCGACGCGATCGTATCCTTGGTGAATTCGTAGCCGCGGTCGATCCGCATCGTCACGAGCGCCTGGTAGGTCCTCGGGTCGAGCTTGATGCCTTCGACGCGCCCGACGACCACGCCTGCGGCCTTCACCGGCGCCCGCAGCTTGAGGCCGCCGATGTTGTCGAACTCGGCTTCCAGGGTGTAGCCCTGGTCGTTGCTCACCGTCAGCAGATTGCCGACCTTGAGCGACAGGAAAAGGATCGCACCGATGCCGAGGGTCACGAATATCCCGACCCACAGGTCGAGGGTCGAGCGATTCATCTCCTGCCCCTATCGAGTCGTCCGCGATCGCCGTCGGCCATCGAGCGGTTCATACGCCTAGCCCCCTGAACATGAACACCGTCAGCACGAAGTCGAGCGCCAGGATCGACAGCGAGCTCGCGACGACCGTGCGCGTCGTCGCCGTCGACACGCCTTCGGCCGTCGGACGCGCGTTGTAGCCCTCGAACACCGCGATCAGGCTGACCGCGATTCCAAAAACGACGCTCTTGATGATGCCGTTGACGATGTCGTACCGGAAATCGACCGCCGCCTGCATGTTGCCCCAGAACGAGCCGGCGTCGATGCCGATCAGGCGCACGCCGACGAGATACGCGCCGAAGATGCCCATCGTCGAGAAGAGCGCGGCCAGCAGCGGCATCGACAGGATGCCTCCGAAGAAGCGCGGCGCCACCACGCGCGCCAACGGATCGACCGCCATCATCTCCATCGCGGACAGCTGTTCGGTCGTCTTCATCAGGCCGATCTCGGCCGTGATCGCGCTGCCCGCGCGGCTTGCAAACAGCAGACCGGCGACGACCGGGCCGAGTTCCCGCACCAGCGACAGCGCGACCAGCACGCCCAGCGACTCGTTCGCTCCGTAACGCGTCAGCACGTCGTAACCCTGCAGTGCCAGCACCATGCCGACGAACAGTCCAGACACCAGGATGATGACCAGCGACAGGACGCCCGAAAAATAGATCTCGCGCAGCGTCAGCTGCAGCCTGCGCAGCGCCGAAGGCGAGTGCGCCAGGACGGCGACCGAAAAGCGCGCGGCAAAACCCAGGCGTTCGACCGAATTGAGGGTCGCCCGTCCGATGCGCCGCAGCGCCACGGCAACGACGCTAGCCTCCACGAGCGAACTCCTCCGCCAGCGGGCGCGCAGGATAGTGGAAAGGCACCGGACCGTCTGGCGCGCCATCGACGAACTGCCGGACGAATGCCTCGGAGGACGCGCGCACCTCGGCCGGCGTTCCCTGCGCGACGATGCGGCCTTCCGAGACGAAGTAGATGTAGTCGACGATCTTCAGCGATTCGTAGATGTCGTGCGTCACGACCACCGACGTGATGCCCAGCGCGTCATTGAGCTTGCGTATCAGCTGACCGACGACACCCAGCGAGATCGGGTCCAGCCCCGCGAACGGCTCGTCGTACATCACGAGCATCGGATCGAGCGCGATCGCCCGCGCCAGGGCCACACGGCGCGCCATCCCGCCCGACAGCTCGGAGGGCCGCAGCTGCGCCGCGCCGCGCAGCCCGACCGCGTTGAGCTTCATGAGCACGAGGTCATGGATCAGTTCGTCGGGAAGCGCGGTGTGCTCGCGCATCGGGAACGCGACGTTCTCGAACACCGACAGGTCGGTGAACAGCGCCCCGAACTGGAACAGCATGCCGATCTTGCGGCGCATCGCGAACAGCCCGTCGCGATCGAGCGCAGCGATATCCTGCCCGGCGACGGTGATCCTGCCCTGCTGCAGCCGGAGCTGGCCGCCGATCAGGCGCAGGATGGTCGTCTTGCCGCAGCCCGACCCGCCCATGATCGCGACGACCTTGCCGCGCGGAATCACCATGTCGATGCCGCGGAGCACCGGGTTGCGCCGGTCGTAACCGAACGAAACCCCGGCCAGCTCGACCGCGATCTCGGTGGGGCACGTCGGGGCGGCGACGGCGGGACTTGCAGTAAGCATGGGGATCGAAACGACGCGGGACGTGGATTGTAGCCGGTGGCCCCCGTCACCCGCAATGACCGCGGGTCATTTATGCGCGCGCCGGATGGCATGACGAGACCGCGCGCCCATGATCGACGGGCCCGGGCGCCACACCCGCGATCCATGCATCGGGCGGCGGGGGCGGCCGGGGCGCCGCACCCGCGATCCGTGCCTTGGGCGGCGAGCCAGGGCGGGCGAAGCGCCCGAAGTACGTGAACGCCGGCCTGCGGGTCCCGGTACGGCATCGCTCGAGGACATCCTGCAGGATGTGTCGCTATCGGGCTCGCTCGCCGCACCACCCGCGACGGCCGGCACTCCCACGGGCGCGCCGCCCGCCCCGCCCCGCCGCCCCCGGACCGGTCTGTGCCGACCCGATCTGTGCCGACCCGAAACCGTGGTCCGTCCCGGATTTTCTTCCGTTCGACCGACGCTGCCGCAGCGCCAGGCGCGTGGCGACAGGCGCTCGCCCAAGGCGCCTGCGGCGCAGTCGTCGTAAGCGGGTGGGGCGGCAAGCGAGCCCGGCCACCCGGTCGGGTTCCGGATGTCCTCGAGCGCCGCCGCACCGGGACCCGCTCGACGACGCGATTTGCGACGCCGAAGCCGTGGGCGAGCGCCCGTCACCGCGCGCCGCGGCCCGAACCGAGCCGGCCGATCCGAGCGGGCCGATCCGAGCGGGCCGATCCGAGCGGGCCGATCCGAGCGGGCCGAACCGAGCGGCCCGACGCGGGCACGCCTGGGCGGTTACGCCCCTTCGAGCAGCCGCTTCTCGGCGCGCGCGAGGTCGGCGGGTCGGCCGAGGAGCACGATGGCGTCGCCCGCGCCGAAGCGGAAATCGCCCTCGGGCTTGATCGACCGGGAGCCCTGCCTGCGCACGCCGGTCACCTCCACCGACGCATCGATCGCCAGATCGTCGAGCGCGCGCCCTACCGCGTGCGCACGCTCGCCCAGCATGATCGTGTGCAGGCGCGGCTGGAGGTTCTCGGCTGCGTCGGCCGCGTCGCTCGCACCGCGGAAGAACCCGCGGAACAGGTCGTAGCGCTCTTCGCGGATCGCCCGGATGCGCTTCAGCACGCGATTGAGAGGGACTCCCAGCACCAGCAGCGAATGCGATGCGAGCATCAGGCTGCCCTCGAGCACTTCCGGAATGACCTCGGTCGCCCCCGCCTTCCTCAGCCGGTCGAGCTCGCTGTCGTCGACCGTGCGCACGATGACCGGCAGGTCGGGCCGCAGCTGCTGGACGTGATGGAGGATCTTGAGCGCGATCGGCGTGTCGGCGAAGGTGATCACCAGGGCACGGGCCTTGAGGATGCCCGCGGACACGAGGGTCTCGCGCCGGCTGGCGTCGCCGTAAACGACGGTCGCGCCATCGGCCGCCTCGCGCACGCGCTGGGGGTCCGAATCGAGCGCGAGGTACGCGATGTCCTCGCGCTCGAGCAGCCGCGCCAGATTCTGCCCGCTGCGGCCGAAGCCGCAGATCACGACGTGATCCTGCCGCGCCATCGTCCGCGCCGCGACGTGCGTCAGCTCGGCAGCGCGCGCCAGCCAGTCATTGGCGGTCAGCCTGCGCACCCATTTTTCCGCGCGCTGGATCAGCAGCGGCGCGATCAGCATCGAAACGATCATCGACGCCAGCACCGCCTGCGTGAACTCGCGCGACAGCAATCCGTATTCGGTCGCGAGCGCCAGCAGCACCAGCGCGAATTCGCCGGCCTGCGCCAGATAGAAGCCGGTGCGCAGCGCCGTGGGCAGCGGCGCGCCGAACGCCCGCGCCAGAACGATGATCAGGAGCAGCTTGGCCGCAACCGGGACGATCAGCAGCAGCAGCACGAGCCCTCCGTGCTCGGCGACCACCCGCAGGTCGAGCATCATGCCGATGGTGATGAAGAACAGCCCCAGCAGGACATCGCGGAACGGCTTGATGTCCTCCTCGACCTGGTAGCGGAACTCGGTTTCGGAGATCAGCATGCCGGCGAGGAATGCCCCCAGGGCCAGCGACAGGCCCGCGAGTTGGGTCAGCGCCGCCATGCCCAGCGTCACCAGCAGGACGTTCAGCACGAAAAGCTCGGACGAGCGCTGGTGCGCGACGACGCGGAACCACCTGCGCATCGGTTTCTGGCCCAGGAACAGGATCAGCGACAGCGCGACGGCGGCCTTCAGCAGCGCGCCCGCCATCGCGTTGATGCCGCCACCCTCGCTCGCGAGCGTCGGAATGAGGATCAGGAACGCGACGACGGCAAGGTCCTGGAACAGCAGGATGCCCATCGCGTCGCGCCCGTGCATCGTGCTGAGCTCCGTGCGCTCGGCCAGCATCTTCGACACGATGGCGGTCGAGCTCATCGCCAGCGCGCCGCCCAGCACGACGCCGGCCCGCCAGCCATAGCCCAGCAGGTGGATGCACAGCAGACCGCCCGCCGTCGTGATGGCGACCTGTGCGAGTCCGAGTCCGAACACGGCGCGGCGCATCGAGCGCAGCTGCGCCAGGCTGAACTCGAGGCCGATCGAGAACATCAGGAACACGATGCCGAACTCGGCGAGGCCCCGGGTCACCTCGTCGTCGGGCACGACGGCCAGCGCGTGGGGCCCGAGCGCGATCCCGACGACCAGGTAGCCGAGGAGCGGCGGCAGGCGGGCGATCCGGCATGCGGCCACGATCACGACGGAGGCCGCCAGCAGGATCAGGATCAGGACCAGCGTTTGCGACATCGTGTCGTCGTATCGGTGAGCGCTTGAACGTTATCACGGCGGCAGTCCGGGGCAGGTGGGGTGCGACCCCGGCGGTATACTTTGTCCGATGATGGCCCACGCGGGCGCGCACAGCTGAATGCGCAACAGCCCTTCCCCCTCGGTCGACGCTGCGCGCGCACTGGCGCTCGCGCGCGACGTGCTCGATACGGAGGCGCGCGCGATCTCGGCGCTCGCCGGGCGCCTGGGTGACCCGTTCGTCGCGGCCGTCGAGCTGATGCTGGGCTGCGCCGGACGGGTCGTGGTCTCGGGCATCGGAAAATCGGGCCACGTCGCACGCAAGCTCGCGGCGACGCTGGCCTCGACCGGCACGCCGGCGTTCTTCGTGCACCCGGCCGAAGCGGCCCACGGCGATCTGGGCATGATCACCGCCGACGACGTCGTCGTCATGCTCTCGAATTCCGGAGAGACCGACGAGCTCGTGAGGCTGACGCCGCACCTGAAGCTCCGCGGGGCGCACCTGATCGCCCTGACCGGCAACGGTGAAAGCTCGCTCGCGCAGGCGTCGGACGTGCATCTCGATGCCGCCGTCGACACCGAAGCGTGTCCGCTCGGCGTCGCGCCGACCGCCAGCACCACGGCGGCCCTCGCGCTCGGCGACGCGCTGGCCCTCGCGGTGCTCGACGCGCGCGGATTCTCGGTCGAGGATTTCGCGCGCTCGCACCCCGGGGGTTCGCTGGGGAGGCGACTGCTGACCCGTGTTGCCGACGTCATGCGGACGGGTGCCGCGGTTCCCAGCGTGCGCGAGGACTCGACGCTCGCCGCCGCGATCGTCGAGATGAGCGGCAAGGGCATGGGCATGACGGTCGTCGTCGGCGACGGCGACCGCGTCGTCGGGATCTTCACCGACGGCGACCTGCGGCGGGCACTCTCGCACGGCGGCGACGTGATGCAAAGCGGCGTCGCCGCGCTGATGACACGCTCGCCGCGCACGATCGAGCCGGGGCGCCTCGCGGCCGACTGCCTGGTCGTGATGGAAACGCCGCCCAGGGTCATGCAGCTGGTCGTCGTCGACAGGGCCGGCAGGCTCGAAGGCGCGGTGCACATGCACGACCTCTTCCGCGCCCAGGTGATCTGATGAGCCACGATCGCCCGCGGGTGCGAACCGCCTGATGGAGCCCGACGTCATCGAGCGCGCGCGGCGCGTGCGCCTGCTCACCTGCGACGTGGACGGCGTGCTGACCGACGGACGCATCTACGTCGACGACCACGGGCACGAGTTCAAGGCGTTCTGCGCGCTCGACGGCGTCGCGGTCAACCTGCTGGCGAAGGCCGGCATCGTCGTCGCCTGGATCACCGGCAGCGCCGCGCCCGCGGTCGCGCACCGCGCCCGGCAGCTGCGCATCCCCCACCTCGTCCAGGACTCGCACGACAAGCTCTCGGCGTGGGAGAGGCTGCGCGAGGAACTGGGATTCGAGGCGCGCGAGTGCGCGCACATCGGCGACGACCTCCCCGACATTCCGGTGCTCGCGGCCTGCGGCTTCGCGGCCACGGTCCCGCACGCGCCGGCACCCGTGCGCGCGCATGCGCACTACGTCACTTCCCGCGAGGGCGGGACCGGCGCGGTGCGCGAGCTCGCCGACCTGATCCTCGACGCGCAGGCCGCGGCGGCGGCCCCGCGTGCCTGAGCGACGGCCGGGACACACGATGGATCGCACCCGCGGCTTCGTGGACCGCCTCGTGGCGTGGTCGCCGGTGTTGCTGCTCGGCAGCCTCGCCGCGCTCACCTACTGGCTCGATGCGCAGGTGCAATCACCCGCCGGACGCGCCGATGGCTCCAAGCGACACGACCCGGACCTGTTCCTCCAGGATTTCCGCGCGCAGACCTTCGACGCGCAAGGCCAGCTGCGCGAGGAACTGTCGGCCAAGCGCGCCGAGCATTTCCCGGACGACGACAGCTCGGAGCTGACGCAGCCGAAGCTGATGCTGACCGAAACCGGGCGCCCGACGATGACCGTGACCGCAGACCAGGGCATCGTCGCCGGCGACCGCAACAGCGGCGTTTTCCGGGGCGACGTGAAGGTCACGCGTGAGGCCGACCCGAACCCCCCGAAGGACGGCCAACCGAACGGGCCGGTGACCCTGACGACCGATTCGCTCCACGTCTTCGCCAAGGAACAGCGCGTGGAAACCGACGCTCCGGTGACGATCGAGGAGCCGCGTGGAATAATTCGCGGCAAAGGCCTCACGTTCGACAACAAGGCCAAGATCGTCAGCATCAAGTCGCAGGTCAGCGGCAGCTTTCAACCCCAGGAACCGGCCAGGTGATCGATCCCACCCGACGTCCACGCGTCCTGCGCACGCTCGCCTGGATGGCGCTCGTCGCGGCGGCCGCGTTGCCCGTGGCCGCCAGCGCCGAGAAAGCCGACCGCGACAAGCCCATCAGCTTTTCGGCCGAGCAACCCGCGCAGGTGGATTTCCAGAAACGCGAAGGAACCCTGCGCGGCAATGTCGTCATCACCCAGGGAACGCTGACCATCCACGCCGACAGGATCGACTTCAAGCAGAACCCCGACAATTCGCTCTCGGCGACCGCGTGGGGCAATCCGGTCAGCTTCCGGCAGAAGAAGGACGGCTCCGACGAATACTTCGAGGGCTACGCCCAGAAGGCCGTCTACGACGGGCAGACTCAGACGCTCGAGCTCTTCGACCGTGCCCTGCTCAAGCAGGGCACCGACGAGATCCGCAGCAATTACATCTCGTACAACGCCGCGACGGGGATCTTCAAGGCGGAGGGACGCCCCGACCAGCCCGGTACCCAGGGCCCCGGCTCGCGCGTCCAGGGGGTTTTCCAGCCGCGGTCGGGCTCGTCGCTGCTGCCCGGGCAGGCCCCCGCGAAGGACGGCGGCAAGGCCGCTCCTGCGCCGTCGCCGGGGCCCGGCAGCGGGAAGGACGCGGCGCCCGCCGGCAGTTCCGGGCAGGCGCCGGCCAATCCGAAGGGCGCGGCGCCGTTGACGCTGACCCCGGACAGCCGGATCCCCGCCAAGTGAGCAAGCTCGCGGCGGCGCACCTGCGCAAACGCTACAAGGCGCGCACCGTCGTGCACGACGTCTCGCTCGAGGTCGCGAGCGGCGAGGTCATCGGCCTCCTGGGTCCGAACGGCGCCGGGAAGACCACCTGTTTCTACATGATCGTCGGGTTGGTCGCGGCCGACGGCGGCGAGATCGCGCTCGACGACGAAGACCTGTCCCGGCTCCCGATTCACCGGCGGGCGCGCCGCGGTCTGTCGTACCTGCCGCAGGAAGCGTCGATCTTCCGCAAGCTGACCGTCGCGCAGAACGTCCGCGCGATCCTCGAGCTGCAGCGGCTCGACGAGGACGCGCTGTCGAACCGCCTCGACGCCCTGCTCGAGGACCTGTCGATCTCCCACCTGGCGGACGCACCCGCCATATCGCTGTCCGGGGGCGAGCGCAGGCGCGTCGAGATCGCCCGCGCGCTCGCGACGCGACCCCGGTTCATCCTGCTCGACGAGCCTTTCGCCGGCGTCGACCCGATCGCGGTGCTCGACATCCAGAAGATCATCGGCTTCCTCAAGGAACGCGGGATCGGCGTGCTGATCACCGATCACAACGTGCGCGAGACGCTGGGAATCTGCGACCGCGCCTACATCATCAACGAGGGGCGGGTTCTCGCCTCGGGCGCCCCGGGCGAGATTGTTTATAATGAGGATGTCCGGAAGGTCTATCTGGGCGAGCATTTCCGGCTCTGACGCGCGCATCGCGGCGGCGGGGCGAACGGCCCCGTCGATTCCGGACGGAAACCCGCCCATACTGGCGCAGAAAGACTGACGACCCCGCGGACGCCGGTGAAGCAAACGCTCCAGCTCAAGTTATCGCAGCACCTCACGCTGACGCCCCAGCTGCAGCAGTCGATCCGGCTGCTGCAGCTGTCGACGATCGAGCTGAATGCGGAAGTGGAGCGGATGCTCCAGGAAAACCCGCTGCTCGAGCGGGCCGAAGGGGAGGGCGAGGACGAGCGCCCGCCCGTCGAGGTCCTCCTGTCGGGACCCGGCCGGGTGGCCGACGAGGGCGAGACCAGCAGCCGGGGCAGCGGCGAGGCCGACGACAGCAACGAACTGCGCGGCTCGCGCGACGACGGCCCCGACGACCAGGATTACCCGGATTACGGCGGCAGCGGCGGCTCGGACAGCGACTGGGGCACCGCCAGCAGCTCGGATGACGAGGATTTCCTGCCCCAGCAGATCGCCTCGAGCACGCTGCGCGATCACCTCCTCGGCCAGGTGGCGCTGCTCAACCTGCCGCTGCGCGACCGCCAGATCGTCACCGCCCTGGTCGACGCCCTCGACGACGACGGGTACCTGACGGCCTCCCTCGAGGAAATCGCGGAGATCTTCCCGGAGGAGCTCGAGATCGACCCGGCGGAGCTGTCGATCGCCCTCAAGTACGTGCAGAGCTTCGAGCCGGCGGGCGTCGGCGCACGCAACTGCGCCGAATGCCTGACGCTCCAGCTGAAAGCGCTGCCCGCCGACACCCCGCGTCTGGCCGAGGCGCTCAAGGTCGTCGACGGGAACCTGCCGCTGCTCGCCAACCGCGACTTCACCAAGCTCAAGCGGCTGCTGCACACGGACGATGCGGGGGTGCGCGAAGTGCGCGACCTGATCCGCAGCCTCAACCCCAAGCCGGGCGCGGCATTCTCGAAAGACGAAGCGAACTACGTCGTTCCCGACGTGATCGTCCGCAAGGTCAAGAACCAGTGGGTCGCGTCGCTCAACGAATCCGCGATGCCCAAGCTCCGGCTGAACCGCATCTATGCGGACATCCTGACCCGGAACCGCGACAGCTCCAACCAGCAGCTCGCAGCGCAGCTCCAGGAAGCGAAGTGGCTGATCCGCAACGTGCAGCAGCGATTCGACACCATCCTGCGCGTCTCCCGCGCGATCGTCGAGCGGCAGCGGCGATTCTTCGAGCACGGCGAGGTCGCGATGCGGCCGATGGTGCTGCGCGAGATCGCCGACATGCTGTCGCTGCACGAATCGACGATCTCGCGCGTGACGACGCAGAAATTCATGCTGACGCCGCGCGGCACGTTCGAGCTCAAGTATTTCTTCGGCAGCCACGTCGCCACCGACACCGGCGGCGCCGCATCGGCGACCGCGATACGCGCACTCATCAAGCAGCTGATCGCCGCGGAGAACACGCGCGCTCCGCTGACCGACAGCCGGATCGCCGAGATGCTCGGCGAGCAGGGCATCCTGGTCGCGCGGCGCACCATCGCCAAGTACCGCGAAGCGCTGCAGATACCGCCGGTGAACATGCGCAAGGCACTTTGACCGGAAACCTCCAACCCGGCCGGTGGCGTCATGAGGGTGGCGCCGCCCGGATTGCGCAGGCCGGTGACGCAACGCCATCAATGCATTCCAGAAGGAGAGCCCGATGAACCTGAACCTCACTGGCAATCACCTCGAGATCACGCCGGCGATTCGCACCTATGTCGTTTCCAAGCTGGAGCGCGTCAACCGGCATTTCGACCACGTGATCGACGTCAGTGTGGTGCTCTCGGTGGACAAGCTCCAGCAGCGGGTCGAAGCCAACGTGCACGTGCGCGGCAAGGAGATCCATGCCCAGAGCATCGAGGCCGACATGTACGCGGCGATCGACGCGCTGGCCGACAAGCTCGATCGCCAGGTGCTGAAGCACAAGGAGAAGCAGAAAGCCCACCGCAGCGACGTCGGGGCGGTCACGCGCTCCGCGGCCGACACCGAAGGAGCCGACTGACCCGGAGCCGCAGGAACGGCCGGCGCGCATCCATGGGCGAGATCGCAAGGCTCCTGCCGGCGTCCAACATCGTCGTCGACCTCGACGTCGCCACCAAGCCCCAGCTCTTCGAGGCGATGGGCAGGCTGCTCGAGGCGGGCACCGGGCTCTCGCCGAGCCGCGTCGCGGCGAGCCTCGCCGCGCGCGAAAAGCTGGGATCGACCGGGCTCGGCCAGGGCATTGCAATTCCTCACGGTCGCATCAAGGGACTGTCCGAACCTGTGGGCGCGTTCGCGCGCCTGCGCACGCCGATCGCATTCGACGCGCCCGACGGCAAGGCGGTCGGCCAGCTGTTCGTGCTGCTGGTGCCCGAGCAGGCGACCGACCGCCACCTGCAGCTGCTCTCCGAACTTGCGCAGATGTTCTCCGACCGCGGATTCCGCGAACGGCTCGCCGGGGCTGCCGACCGGGACGGGGTCGCGTCGCTGTTCGAACACTGGGAGCCCGCCGGCTGATGCCGCGGCGCCGTAGCCCCTCCCCACCCCAGGACAGGACGCGATGCGCCAGGTGAGCGTTGCAACGTTTCTCGAGCAGAACCGCGAGCGGCTCGGCCTGGTCTGGCTCGCAGGCCGAGACGGGGGCGAACGCGAGCTCGTCGGCGAGAACGAATTGCGCCCGACGATCGGCCAGGTCGGCCACATGAACCTGATCCATCCGTTCCGCGTCCAGATCCTCGGCGCCGCGGAGATCGGCTACCTGCGGGCGCTGCCCCAGGACGAGTTCCAGCGCTCGATCGACCGGTTGTTCACCTCCGAGCTCGCCGCGATCGTCGTCGGCAACGGCGAGACCGTCCCGCAGTACCTGGTCGACATGTGCGACACGAACCGGGTCGCCCTGGTCACGTCCCAGCACCCGACGCCGCACATCGTCGACGTCTTCCGGATCTACCTGCAGCGCGTGCTCGCCGAATCGACGACGCTGCACGGGGTGTTCCTGGACGTGCTCGAGCTCGGCGTGCTGATCACCGGCGCGTCGGCGATCGGCAAGAGCGAGCTCGCGCTCGAGCTCATATCGCGCGGCAACGGCCTGATCGCCGACGACATCGTCGAGCTCTACCGGATCTCGCCCGACACCGTCGAGGGTCGCTGCCCGCCCGTGCTGCGCGACTTCCTCGAGGTGCGCGGCATCGGCATCCTGAACATCCGGACGATATTCGGCGAGACTGCCGTGCGTCCGCACAAGCTGCTGAGGCTGATCGTCCACCTCGAGGACCACGGCAACGAGGCTTTCTCCGATCTCGACCGCCTGCAGGTCAACGCGACGTTCCAGGAAGTGCTGTCGGTGCCCATCCGCAAGGTGACGATCCCGGTGGCCGCCGGCCGCAACCTCGCGGTGCTCGTCGAAGCCGCCGTGCGCAACTTCGTCCTGAACCAGCGCGGGATCGACAGCACGAAGGAATTCATCGAACGCCAGCAGAAGCTGATGAGCGAAGGCTGATCCGGGAAATGGGGTCGGGACAATGGACCTGCTGCTGATCGGTGGCGTCTCGGGCTCGGGCAAGAGCGTGGCGCTCGCCGCGTTCGAGGACTCGGGCTACTACACGGTCAACAACCTGCCGGTCCCGCTGGTCCTTCCGACCACCGACTATCTCGCGCAATCGGGACAGGAACGCGTCGCCATCGCACTCGACGTGAAGACCGGGCCGGGGCTGCCGGGTCTCGCCGAGGCGATCACGGCGCTGAAGACGCGCAACTGGGAGGTGCGATTCCTCTACCTCGATGCGACGGTCGAGACGCTGGTCAAGCGCTTCTCGGAAACGCGCAGGCGCCACCCTTTCTCGAGCGGCGACCGCACGCTAACCGAGGCGATCGAGTACGAGCGCGACCTGCTCGCCGACGTGCGCAGGCTCGGCATCACGTTCGACACCAGCGAGCTGCCGTCGGCGGGCCTGCGCGCATGGATCAAGGATTTCGTCTCGCTCGACCCGTCGAAGCTGACGCTGCAGGTCGAGTCGTTCGGCTTCAAGCACGGCGTGCCGCTCGACGCCGACCTGGTCTTCGACGTCCGCTGCCTGCCCAATCCCCACTACGAGCCGGCACTGTCCCCGCTTTCGGGCAAGGACGAGCCGGTCGTGCGCTTCCTGGAGACCATCCCCGAGGTCGAGCGCATGTACGGCGACATCTATCACTTCGTCGCGAGCTGGCTGCCCGACTACGCGCGGGACAACCGGAACTACCTGACGGTCGCGATCGGCTGCACCGGAGGCAAGCATCGCTCGGTGTACCTCGCCGAGCGCCTGGCGCGCGCGTTCTCGCCGCGCTATCAGGTGCTGGTCCGCCACCGCGACCTCGACGGAGCCTGACGATGAGCGCGTCGCGCACGATCATTCTGGCCTACACGGGTGCGTCCGGGCTGCCGTTCGGGTTGCGGCTGCTCGAATGCCTGCTCGCCGCGCAGGTGCACGTGAATCTCGTCTATTCGTCGGCGGCACAGATGGTGGCGAGACAGGAATGCGATCTCAAGCTGCCGACGCAGCCGAGGGAAGCCGCGCGCAGCCTGGGCGAGCGCTACGGCGCGCGCGAAGGGCAGCTCGTCGTCTACGCCCGCGACGACTGGATGGCGCCGATGGCCTCGGGCTCCAATCCCGGTGACGCGATGGTCGTCTGCCCGTGCACGATGGGAACGCTCGGGGCGATCGCGAACGGTCTCGCCGACAACCTGATCGAGCGCGCCGGCGACGTCATGCTGAAGGAACGGCGGCCGCTGGTGCTGGTCCCGCGCGAGACGCCGCTCTCGGCGATCCACCTCGAGAACATGCTGAAGCTCGCGCGTGCGGGCGCGGTGATACTGCCGCCCGCCCCGGGTTTCTACATGCGCCCGCAGTCGATCGGCGACCTCGTCGACTTCGTCGTCGCGCGCATCCTCGACCACGTCGGCGTGCCCAACACGCTGATGCCGCGCTGGGGCGAGGCGCGCGGCGAACTTCCGCCGACTCGGCGCGCCTGATGCCCGTCGCCCCGGGCGCCGGCGCCCGCGAGACGTCGGCGCTGCCGCTCTTTCCGCTGCGCACCGTGCTGTTCCCGGGCGGCCTCCTGCCGCTCAAGGTCTTCGAGCGTCGCTACATCGACATGACCCGCACGTGCATGCGCGACGGGCGGCCGTTCGGCGTCTGCCTGATCACCGAAGGCGAGGAAGTCGCGCGCGAGACCGCCCCGACGGTCCGCTTCGCGGCCATCGGAACGCTCGCGACGATCGTCGATTTCGACATGCCGCAACAGGGCATCCTGCACGTGACGGCCCGCGGCGGGGCCCGCTTTCGCGTCCGCAGCCGCGCGACCGAGGCGTCGGGACTCGTCGTCGGCGACGTCGTGCCGATCCCGCCGGAGCCGGCGCAGCCGCTGGCCGAACGCCACGCTCCGCTCGCGCGCCTGCTCCGGCTGATCGCAGGTCGACTGGGCGAGGGCAATTTCCCGGCCGAGACGCGTTACGACGACGCGTCGTGGGTCGGCTACCGGCTGGCGGAGCTCCTGCCGCTGCCGCTCCCGATCAGGCAGAGCATGCTCGAGATCAATGATGCCGAGATCAGGCTCGCGGCGCTTGCCCAGTACTGCGAGCGGCAGGGACTGCTGCAGGCCCCCTGAGCCGGTGCCCGCGGCGCCAGGGCCGACCACCTATAATCCGGGTATCGAACACACGGACAGCAAGCCATGGCAGGTCACAGCAAGTGGGCGAACATCAAGCACAAGAAAGCCGCGACCGACGCGAAGCGCGGCAAGATCTTCACGCGCCTCATCAAGGAAATCACCGTCGCCGCCCGCCTGGGGGGAAGTGACGCCTCGGCGAACCCCCGGCTTCGTCTCGCAATGGACAAGGCGATGGACCAGAACATGCCGAAGGACACGATCGAGCGCGCGATCAAGCGCGGTTCGGGAGGTCTCGAAGGCGCCACTTACGAGGAGATCCGTTACGAGGGCTACGGCATCGGCGGGGCGGCGGTCATCGTCGACTGCATGACTGACAACCGCACCCGCACCGTGGCCGACGTACGCCATGCGTTCTCGAAGTACGGCGGCAACCTCGGCACCGACGGCTCGGTCGCGTTCCTGTTCAAGCATTGCGGACAGATCGTGTTCGCCCCGGGCACGGACGAGGACAAGGTGATGGAAGCCGCCATCGATGCCGGCGCCGAGGACGTGCAGACCAAGGACGACGGCAGCATCGAGGTCACCACCGGGCCCTATGACTTCATCGCGGTCAAGGAAGCGCTGACCAGGGCCGGGTTGAAGCCCGAACTGGCCGAGGTCGTGATGCAACCGCAAAACGAGATCGAGCTCTCCGGCGAGGACGGGCAGCGGATGCAGAAGCTCCTCGACGCCCTCGAAGCGGTCGACGACGTGCAGGAAGTCCATACGTCGGCGGTGATCGTCGATCAGCCATGAACCGGCGCCCGTGACCCCCGGCTGCGCGGCGTGACGCCGACCGGCATCCAGCACGGTCCGGCCGTGCCATCGGCCGGGGCCGGCGGCGCAGCGAAGCCCATCACGCGCCGCATTCTGGGAATCGACCCGGGCCTGCGCGTGACGGGATTCGGGATCCTCGACGCGACCGGCGGCAAGCTCGTCTACGTGACCAGCGGCTGCATCCGCGCGACGGGAACGAGCCTGCCGACGCGCCTGGGCGTCATCGCGCGCGATCTCGCGCACGTGATCGCCGAGGAGCGGCCGGGCGAAGTCGCGGTCGAGAAGGTGTTCGTCAACGTGAACCCCAATTCGACGCTGCTGCTGGGTCAGGCGCGCGGGGCGGCGATCGCCGCCGCGGTGCTCGCCGGGCTTCCGGTGACCGAGTACACGGCCGGCCAGGTGAAGCAGGCGGTCGTCGGTGCGGGCCGCGCGCAGAAGACCCAGGTGCAGGCGATGGTCAAGCGCCTGCTGCTGCTGCCCGGCACCCCGGCCGCCGACGCCGCCGATGCGCTGGCGACCGCGATCTGCCATGCACACGCATCGACCGGGATCGGGAGCCTCGCCCAGCACGGGTACCGCGTCCGCGGCGGGCGCATGCTGATCGGGCCGGCGCGCTGATACCCCTGTAAAATCCGTGCCATGATCGGCCGCCTTTCCGGCATCCTCCTCGAAAAGAATCCGCCGCAACTGCTGCTCGACGTGCAGGGCGTCGCCTACGAGGTCGACGTTCCGATGAGCACCTATTACAACCTGCCGGGGAACGGGGAGCGGATCACGCTGTTCACGCACATGGTCGTCCGCGAGGACGCCCACCTGCTCTACGGCTTCGGCACCGAGAACGAGCGACGCGCCTTCCGGCAGCTCATCAAGGTGAACGGCATCGGCGCCAAGATCGCGCTGTCGCTGCTGTCGGGGCTCTCGGTCCCGGAACTCGCACAGGCGGTGACGCTGCAGGAGACCGGGCGGCTCACGCGGGTCCCGGGAATCGGCAAGAAAACCGCCGAACGCCTGCTGCTCGAACTCAAGGACAAGCTCGGTGCGGACCTGACGCAGGCGGCCGGAATCGAACGCGCGGCGCCGAACACGTCGGATATCATGAACGCGCTGCTCTCGCTCGGCTACAGCGAGCGCGAAGCGGTGACCGCCGTCAGGCAGCTCCCCGAGGGCGTCGCGGTGGCCGATGGCATCAAGCAGGCGCTGAAGCTGCTGGCGAAGGGATGAAGCCTCGATGGCGATCGAAAGCGACGCGCTGACGCGCATCGTCGAAAGCGGGAGCACCGGAACGCAGGAGGATGCGCTCGAGCGCGCCCTGCGTCCGCGCCGGCTCGCCGACTACGTCGGGCAGGAGAAGATCCGCGACCAGCTCTCGATCTTCATCGAGGCCGCGAGGCGCCGCAGCGAGGCGCTCGACCACGTGCTGCTGTTCGGTCCGCCGGGGCTCGGCAAGACGACGCTGTCGCACATCCTCGCCCACGAGCTCGGCGTCAACCTGCGCCAGACTTCGGGGCCGGTGCTCGAGCGGCCGGGCGATCTCGCGGCGATCCTGACCAACCTCGAGCCGCGCGACGTGCTGTTCATCGACGAGATCCACCGGCTGTCGCCGGTCGTCGAGGAGATCCTCTACCCGGCCTTAGAGGATTTCCAGATCGACATCATGATCGGCGAAGGCCCTGCGGCACGCAGCGTCAAGATCGACCTGCCCCCGTTCACGCTGGTCGGTGCGACGACCCGCGCCGGCATGCTGACCAATCCGCTGCGCGACCGGTTCGGGATCGTCGCCCGCCTCGAGTTCTACTCCGCCACCGAATTGACGCGGATCGTCTCGCGTTCGGCACAACTGCTGTCGGTCGCCGTCGATCCCGAAGGAGCGCAGGAAATCGCCCGGCGCTCGCGCGGAACGCCGCGGATCGCCAACCGCCTGCTGCGCCGGGTGCGCGACTTCGCCGAGGTGCGTGCCGGCGGCGACGTGTCGCGCGACGTCGCGGACGCCGCACTGTCGATGCTCGACGTCGACGCCTCGGGGCTCGACGTCATGGACCGCAAGCTGCTCTCGACGGTCCTCGAAAAGTTCGGCGGCGGGCCGGTCGGCGTCGACAACCTCGCCGCGGCGATCGGTGAGGAGCGCGACACGATCGAGGACGTGCTCGAGCCGTTCCTGATCCAGCAGGGCTTCCTCCAGCGCACGTCGCGCGGCCGCATCGCGACCGCGCTCGCGTATCGCCATTTCGGGCTGGCCTCGCCCGCATCCGATGCGGGCAGCCTCTTCCCCGGCCCATGACGATGCAGGGAGTGCAGACGGCGCGCGCAGCCTTTTCCTTCCCGGTCCGCGTCTATTACGAGGACACCGACGCCGCCGGGGTCGTCTACTACGCGAACTACCTGAAGTTCATGGAGCGCGCCCGCACCGAGTGGCTCGAGGCGCTCGGTTACCCGCTCGCGGCGTTCGAGCGGGCGCACGGGGTCGCCTTCGTCGTGCGACGCGCCGGCATCGAGTTCCTGCTGCCTGCGCGACTGAACGATCGCCTCGACGTGACGGTCGAAGCGCTCGCCCGCGGGGCAAGCCGCATCGAACTCGAACAGAAAGTCCTGCGTGAGACGACCGAACTCGCGATCGCGAGGATCACCCTGGCCTGCCTCGATACCTCGCGCTGGCGGCCGACGCGCATGCCCGCTCCGCTCGCAGCGACCCTCGATGCCGGCGCGGGCACGACGCTGCGCGCGCAGCGGCCCTCGCGAAGCGCTCCCGAATTCCCGGAATCCAAGGAACAGGAAACCCTGTGAACGTCCACACCGACCTGTCGTTCGTCACGCTGATCGTCCATGCATCGGTCATCGTGCAGGGGATCATCGCGCTGCTGGCCGCGCTCTCGCTGTGGTCGTGGTGGCAGATCTTCCTGAAGATCTTCCAGCTCAAGCGCACGGTCCGCGAAACCGACGCATTCGAGGACGAGTTCTGGAAGGGTGGCGACCTGAACGTCCTGTTCAAGCAGGCCGGCGAATCGCGCGTCGGCGGCGGTCTCGAGCACATCTTTGCGGCGGGATTCCGTGAATTCTCCAAGCACCGCCGCCAGGGGAGCCCCTCGCCGGTCACGCTCGACGCCGCCCGCCGCGCGATGCGCGCAGCCTACCAGCGCGAGATCGACGCGATCGAGGCGCACCTGTCGGGTCTCGCGACCGTGGGGTCGGTGTCGCCGTACATCGGGCTGTTCGGCACCGTCTGGGGGATCATGAACGCGTTTCGCGGACTCGAGAACGTGAGCCAGGCCACGCTCGCGAACGTCGCCCCGGGGATCGCCGAAGCGCTGATCGCCACCGCGATCGGGCTGTTCGCGGCCATTCCCGCGTTCGTCGCTTACAACCGCTTCACCCACGACGTCGATCGCCTCGCCGTGCGCTTCGAGACGTTCATCGAGGAATTCTCCAACATCCTTCAGCGGCAGGGCTGACCCCCTCTGCCTGACACCTGACACCTGACACCTGACACCTGACACCTGACACCTGACACCTGACACCTGGACACTTTACCCGACACCCGACACCCGTTACCCGTCACCTGAGATGCGCCGCCCCCGCAAGACCGTCAACCAGATCAACGTCGTGCCCTACATCGACGTGATGCTGGTCCTGCTCGTGATCTTCATGATCACGGCGCCGCTGGTCGCCCCCGGCGAGATCGAACTGCCCTCGGTGGGGAGCAAGCTCACGCCGCCGATCAATCCGCTGCAGGTCCGGCTCAACCGCGACAAGTCGATTTCCCTGCACGATCAATCCAGCCCCAATGCACGTGTCACCCGCGTCAGCCTCGAAAACCTCGTGAGCGAAGTGCGCGCGATCCAGGACGGCCGCGACCAGCCCGTCGTGATCGAAGCCGACAAGAGCGCGCGCTACGAGGACGTCATCGGCATCCTCGACCGGCTGCAGCGCGGCGGCGTCAAGAAGGTGGGGCTTCTCGCCCGGCCTTCGCCGTGAAGCGCGTGTCCGCCGCACGTCCGATGCCCACCCACGACGACCGCCCCGCGCGGGCGGGTCGGGTGCGCGGCAAATGGACCGCGCTGGTTCTGGCGCTGGTCGTCAACCTGCTGTTCGTCGGGGTGCTGGTGTTCTCGGTGTCGTGGCAGAACCGCCCGCCGTCCGCGGTCACCGCCGAGTTGTATGCGCCGACGAACGGAGCGGCGCCCACGCCCAAGCCGCCCCTTCAGCCGCTGCAACCGCTGCCCCAGCCGAAACCGTTGCCCCAACCCCAGCTGCAGCCGCTGCCCCTCCGCAGCCGGCGCCCAAGCCCCTGCCCGCACCCAAGCCCCCGGCCCCCGCGGTGGAGAAACCCGATCATGTCGACGCCGACATCGCCCTGAAAGCGAAGAAAGCGGCGCTGCAGAAGCAGCAGCAGGAAGCTGCCGAGCGCGAGCGCATCCAGAAGGAACAGGCGCGCAAGGAAGCCGAGGCAAAGAAGCTTGCCGACCAGCAGGCGCGCGCCGTGCAGGCGATGCGCGCGCAGGCGCAGCGCGAATCGCAATTGCGGGCGCAGGCCGAGTTCGACGCGCAGATGCGCGCCCAGGCCGCGCAGGAATCGCAGATGCGCGCCCAGGCCGAACGCGAATCGCAGCTGCGCGCCCAGCAGGCCGCCGCAGCTTCAGCGCGGGACAGGGCCGAGGCGGACTGGATCGACCGGATTCGCAGCAAGATCCGCAGCAACGTGATCGTCCCGCCCGACCTCCACGGCAACCCGGAGGCGGTGTTCGACGTCGTTCAGCTGCCGACCGGCGAGATCATCGACGTGCGGCTGCGGCAATCGAGCGGTGTGCCGGCCTACGACAACGCCGTGCAGCGCGCGATCCTCAAGTCCTCGCCGCTGCCGATGCCCGCGACGCCGGATCTCTTCCAGCGCAGCCTGCGGCTCAAGTTCCGGCCGCACGACCCGTGATCGGCGTCAGTTCCTGGCTTTCTTGTCGACGACCTGGATCGCCGCCCAGGTCCAGTCCGCCCGCTGCTCGACGATCTGCCGCAGCGCGATCGTGTAGATCGAGTTCGCGGTGGTCAGGACGAGCCTGCGGCCGTCCGAGTATTCCTGCGTCGGAACGATCACCGTCTTGACGCTGAGCGGCTTGTCGGGGCGCGAAGGCGGCGGGAGATAGAGGCCGTCGAAGCGCGGTCCCAGCGACAACGCATCGACGCCGTTGACCTCGATGCCCAGGTTGTCCCTGGATTCGCGCAGCGTGTAGAGCCCGACCGCGACCACCCGTTCGGCGATCACCGACAGCCCTGCCTCGACTTCGTCGTTCGACAGCTTGTTCACGCGGCGAACGACACCGAGCGCCCACTGGCGCCTGACCGACTCGCGAACGGCGGCGAGCGCACCGAGCATCAGCGTCTGTCCGACGCCGCCGCTCGCGCAGATCCGCAGGCCCGCGACGCTGCGGTCCTTCACCTGCCACAGCGATTCGGGGAACTGTGCGAGACTCCCCGACAGCGTGTCGCTTTCGCTCGCGCCGCGGCCCGGTGCCCGAATGGCGCCGGCGACGGCGTAGACCTCGATCTGCTCGCCGGACCGGGCTTCCTCGGCCTGTGCCTCCGCAGTCTCGACCTTCTCCTGCGTCGAGAGCTCCTTCAATATGCGCGCGAGCCCGATGCGCACGCGTGCCGCATGAATGCACGAGATGCGCGGATCGCGCCGCAGGTCTAGGCTCAGGTTGGGCGCGATGGCGGGACGCGCCTTTTCGAGGATCACCGCGCGCTGCTCGTTGATCGCGCTGACCGGGCCCTGGTCGGTCGCCTCGGAATTGCGCAATGCGGCCAGCGTCATGTCGAGCTGGTCGCAAAGCGGCGTCGTGTCGAGATAGCGCAGCATCGCCCCGGAATCCTGCCCGGTTCGCCGCATCAGACCGGCGCGCCCCGCGACGTCGACGAAAAAGCCTTCCATCGACTTGGGCATCGCCACGAGCTCGAGTCGCCGGCTCCACGCACGGAACTGGGCCAGGACCCAATCGAGGTTGCCGGCGGTCAGGTTGCCCGTGTTGAGCTGGTGGATCAGCAGCGCGTAGACGTATTCCTGCTCGATGGTCCACTGCGTTCCGGCGCCTGCCACGCCTCCGGGCAGCGTCGGAACCCGCTCGAGCCCGAGCTCGGTCGCCCGCAGGTACGCCTGGTGCAATTCACCCCATTTGGCCGGGATCCAGCGCTCGTGGCGGCACACGCGCAGCTTCGCGTCGGTGCCGTAATAGTGGATGAGCCTTGCGAATAGAACCGGAACCGTCGGCTTCCAGCGCGCATACGACGACGGCACGAGGGCGGTTTCGATCGCGGCCTGGTAGGCACCGATGAAAGCCTGGGCCAGATCGAAGCTCGCCTGCCAGACGCGCTCGGCCACCTTGGGCGTGGAATCGAGGGTCTCGACGTACTGCTTGAACAGCTTGCGACGATCGACACCGAGCGCGGCATCGACATGCAGCACGGCCTGCACGCGCGCGGCATCGAAGGCGCGCGGCGACTGGCGCATCGCGTCGAACGCACGCAGGACGAGTTGCTGCCTCGCGACGATGTCGAGCGAAGGAAGGTCGGCGATCCACGCGGCGGCGGATTTCGCCGACGCCATCGGGTCGGCGCCGCCCCGGAGGCCGGGTGTCAGAAATGCGAACATCGGAACGGCTGCGTCAGTGCGGTCGGATAGAATGAGAATGCGATGCATCACCGCGACGCGGTGAATCGTGCGAGGCAAGCCTTGGCCGGCGTTGGTGTGAACGCGGCTGCCTGCATCGAGATCGGTCGATACCCATGAAAACTCTCCCGCAGATTTCCCGGCGGCACGCGAGGATCTGGTCGTTCGCTGCGTGCGCGACGCTGGTGGCCGGCGCCGGCTTGGCGGCCGCCGGGATCCCTTCGATACCTGATGCCCAACGGAGTAGCAAATTGGATGCCACAATAAACGAGTTACAGAAAATCGATGTGAAACAAGGCGCTGGCGCTGAAGCTGTTCCCGGTAAAACCGTCAGCGTCCATTACACCGGGTGGCTCTACGACAGTTCAAAGCCCGATTCGCACGGCGCCAAATTCGACAGTTCCCGCGACCGCGGCACCCCGTTCTCCTTCGCGCTCGGCGCCGGGCGCGTCATCAAGGGCTGGGACGAGGGCGTGGCGGGCATGCGCGTGGGCGGCCAGCGCACGCTGGTGATTCCGGCGCGGCTTGGCTACGGCGAACGAGGGGCGGGCGGCGTCATTCCTCCGAATGCAACCCTGATCTTCGACGTCGAACTGCTCGGCGTGAACTAGACCGATGGCCGAAAGCCGGTGATGGCGACGCTGCGCCCCGACGACACCATGACCGTGAAACGACGCGGCGATTACCGGCCGCCGCCGTTTGTCGTTGGCGAGGTCGAGCTTGAATTCGACCTCGACCCCGAAGCAACCGTCGTTCGCACGACGTTCGATTTCCGCCGCAATCCCGACGCGCAACGCGAGGACCGCAACTGCGCGCTGGTCCTCGATGGCGAGCAGCAGGAAGACGTGGAGATCACGGTCGACGGCCGGGTGCTCGAACCGGGGGAGTTCGTCCTCGGGCCGGGCACGCTGGCGATCGCGAACCCGCCGGATGCCGGAACACTGTCGGTGCGTTCACGCATCTCGCCGGCCAGGAATGTCGCCCTCGAAGGGCTCTACGTCTCCTCGGGCGTGTTCTGCACGCAGTGCGAAGCCGAGGGCTTCAGGAGAATCACCTACTTTCCCGATCGCCCCGATGTCCTCGCGCGCTACCGCGTGACGCTGCGCGCAGACCGCGCGCGGTATCCGCAGCTGCTGTCCAACGGCAATCGCGTGGCCGCCGGCCTCCTGGCCGACGGGCGCCATTTCGCGACCTGGGAAGATCCGTTCCCCAAGCCCACCTATCTCTTCGCCCTGGTCGCGGGCGACCTTGCGGTGCTGGAAGACGGATTCACCACGATGGACGGCCGCCAGGTCGCGCTGCGCATCCATTCGACTCCGGCCAACCTGCCGCGCTGCCGTCACGCGATGGCGAGCCTCAAGCGCGCGATGCGCTGGGACGAGGAGCACTACGGCCGCGCCTACGACCTCGATACGTTCATGATCTTCTGCGCCGACGATTTCAACATGGGCGCAATGGAGAACAAGGGTCTCAACATCTTCAACAGCGCGATGGTGCTGGCCGATCCGGCGACGGCCACCGATGCCGATTTCAGTTCGATCGAAGGCATCATCGGCCACGAATATTTCCACAACTGGACGGGCAATCGCGTCACCTGCCGCGACTGGTTCCAGCTTTCGCTGAAGGAAGGCCTGACGGTGTTCCGCGATCAGGAGTTCTCGTCCGACATGGGATCGCGCGCCGTCGAGCGCATCGGCGCCGTCGAGTACCTGCGCCGGCGCCAGTTCGCCGAGGATGCCGGGCCGATGGCCCATCCGGTGCGGCCCGACGAGTACCGCGAAATCAACAATTTCTATACGGCGACCGTCTACGAGAAGGGCGCCGAGGTGATCCGCATGCAGCACACCCTGCTCGGGCCGGAACGGTTCCGGCGCGGCATGGATCTCTATTTCGAGCGGCACGACGGCCAGGCCGTCACCTGCGACGACTTCGTCCAGGCGATGCAGGACGCTTCCGGCGTGGACCTGGCCCAGTTCCGCCGCTGGTACTCCGAAGCCGGCACGCCCGTCGTCACCGTAGCGGGCCACCACGATGCTGCCACGCAGTGCTACACGCTCGACGTCACGCAGAGCCTGCGCGCGCACGCCGGCGGCGAAGCCGGACCACCGATGCACATTCCGTTCGCGCTCGGATTGCTCGGGCCCGACGGACGGGACATCCCGTTGAGGCTCGCCGGCGAGGCCGCGGCCCGGGGCACCGCGCGCTTGCTGGAACTCACCTCGGCGACCCACAGCTTCGAGTTCGCCGACGTCCCCGCGGCGCCGGTCCCATCGCTGTTCCGTGGCCTCTCGGCGCCGGTGCGCGTCGAATACGACTATTCGGACGACGAGCTTGCGCTGCTCGCGACGCACGACAGCGATGCAGTGAATCGCTGGGACGCCGCGCAGCGTTCGTTCGCCCGCGCCATCCTCGCGCTTGCCCATGCGCGGCGCGAAGGCATGCCCTTCGCGTTGCCGCCGTCACTGTCGCGCATCGTCGGCGCACTGCTCGCCGACACGGAGAGCGATCCGGCGCTGCTCGCACTCGCCCTGACGCCGCCCGACCCCGGATACGTGGCCGCACTCGAACCGATGCTCGACGTCGACGGCGTCATGGACGGATGGCGCTACGTGAGGAGAACCCTCGCTGCGGTCCACCGCGACGCGTTCGAGCGCAGCCACGCCATGCATCGGCAGCGTGGCCCCTACCTGCCGACGCCGGAGCAGGCCGGGCCGCGCAGCCTCGCAAACCTCGCACTGTCCTACCTCGGCGAGCTCGACGATGCGACCGCCCACGAGCTCGTGCACTCGCATTACGACAATGCGACCAACATGACCGATGCGCTCGGGGCGCTGGGCGCGCTGCGCGACAGCGAAGCCGACGTGCGCGAGGCGCTGTACGCGCGGTTCGAGGCCAGGTGGCGCCACGAACCGCTGGTGCTCGACAAATGGTTCGCGCTGCAGGCGCGTTCGCTGCGGCCGGATACCTTGCGGCGCGTGCAGGCGCTCATCGGGCACCCGGGGTTCAATGCCCGCAACCCGAACCGCGTGCGGGCGCTGGTCGGTGCGTTCGCGCTCGGCAATTTCCCGGGATTCCACGCGAGCGACGGATCGGGGTACGGCTTCGTCGCCGAGCAGGTGCGCGGGCTCGATCCGGCAAACCCCCAGCTCGCCGCGATGCTTGCGGGGTCGTTCAACCTCTGGAAACGCTTTGCCGAACCGCGGCGCAGCGTGATGCGGCGATCCGTCGAGCGCATCGCGCATACGCCACGGCTGTCGCAGGATGTGAGCGAGATCGTCACGCGCGCGCTCGAGGAGTGACGCGCGGCCCAGCGCCGCGCGATGCGTGGCGCACTGCCGGGGCGTGCCGTGGCGGGCTCTCGCGGCGGACTTCGGCGTCGCAACCCTCGTCGTCGAGCGGGTCCCGGTGCGGCGGCGCTCGAGGACATCCGGAACCCGACGCGGCAGACGGGCTCGCTTGCCGCCCCACCCGCTTCACGACGACTGCGCCGCAGGCGTCCGCCGCGAGAGCCCGCCACGGCACGCCAGGCGACACGGCAGCGCCGACCGAACGGAACAAAATCCGGGACGGACCACGGATTCGGGTCGACAAGGATCGAATCGGAGCAAGTCGGGTCGGCACTGATCGAGTCGGCTCGGACAGGTCCGAGGGCAGCGGGACGGGGCGGGCGAAGCGCCCGTGGGAGTGCCAGCCGTCGCGGGTGGTGCGGCGAGCGAGCCCGATAGCGACACATCCTGCACGTTGTCCTCGAGCGATGCCGCACCGGGACCCGAAGGCCGGCGTTCACGGACTTCGGGGGCGCCCGCCCGCCCCGCTCCCGCTGCCCAATGCACGGATCCTGGACGCGCGCGGCAGAGCGCTCGACTCGACCCGCTTCGGCGCGAGTGCTGCGGCGGGCGCGCTACCAATAGGTCTCGAGCGTGATGTGCCCGGGCTCCTTGCGCCGGTGACGGCGCATGCCGCGGGTCGCAAGCACCTTCTGAACGTCCTCGACCATCGCCGGATTCCCGCATAGCATGGCGTGGGCATTCTCCGGCGTCAGCGAAACCCCGACGCGACCCTCGAGCCGGCCGTCCTCGATCGCCTGCGGGATCCGGCCGGCGAGGGCTTCGCGGTCGGGCTCGCGGCTCACCATCGGGACGTAATGGAACGCGCCCGGGCGGGCACGGCCGATCCCCGCGATCTCCTCGCGATACGTGAGTTCCTCGGCGTAGCGCACCGAATGCACGAGCACGACCTGACGGAACTTCGTCCACGGATCGTCGGTGCGCAACATCGACAGGAAGGGGCCGATCCCCGTCCCCGTCGAAAGGCACCACAGCGACTCGGCCTGCGCCGTTTCGGAAATGCTGAAGAAACCGTTGGCCCGCGGCGCGAGCCAGACGCTCTCACCCGGATTCAGCAGCGCGAGCCGGGGAGACAGCGGCCCCTCGGGCAGGATGATGAAATAGAACTCGTGAGGCTGGGCCGACGGCGGATTCACGAATGAATACGGGCGCCCGACCATCGGCTCCTTGGAACCCGGTGGCGCCGGCAGCGCGAGCCGCGCGAACTGGCCGGCGGTGAACGTGAGCGCCGGCGCGTCGACCTGCAGGGAAAACAGGCTCTGCGTCCACTGCCTGCGGCCGGCCACGCGGCCTTCGATCCATGCACTCATCGGGTTGCCTTCATGCTGTGCGCTCCGGCATTCGCCCTCGGGGCGGCCCTTCGGGCTCATCCGGTGCGTCCGGTCGCGATAAAATGGCCATTATGCCAACGCGCCCCAAGCGGGCGACGCTCGCCGGAAACCGGGTCTACCTCCGGCCCCCGAAACGCGTCGATCAGCAGGTCTTCATCGCGAGCGCCCGCGCGTCCCGCGAACTGCACGGACGCTGGGTCCACGCGCCGGAAACGCCCGCCGCCTATGCCGCCTATGTCGCGCGCTACAGTCCGGCCAACGCATCGCCGATCCACGTCGGCTTCCTGGTGCTGCGCAACGACGACGACGCACTGGCCGGCGTGTTCAACTTCTCGGAAATCGTACGCGGCGTCTTCCGCAGCGCCTATGTCGGCTACTACGGCTTCGCGCCGCTCGCCGGCAACGGCTACATGACCGAGGGTTTTGCGCTGGCGCTCGACATCGCGTTCCGCCAGCTGCGGCTGCACCGGATCGAGGCCAACGTCCAGCCGGCCAATGCGCCCTCGCTCGCCCTGCTCGAGCGCATCGGCTTCACCCGCGAAGGCTACTCGCGCCGCTACGTCAAGATCGGCGGCCGCTGGCGCGACCACGTGCGCTTCGCGATGCTCGCGGAAGACTGGCAGGTCGAGCGGCCGCGGGTGCGTCGCGCGCTCGCACCGGGGCGATGAGCCCGAAGGGCCGCCCCAAGGGCGAATACCTGAGTGCGCGGCACGAAGGTAGCCCAGTGAGCGCCCACCTGCTGCAGGGCGGGATCGCGCTGCTGTCCCTTGCACTCGGCGGCTGCGCATCGACACCGGCGATCACGCCTGGCGTGCCGCGCGTGGTCCCGCGAGTGGTCATCCACCCCTATGAATCGCACAAGGAATGTGTCCGCCTCGGGCCAGGCGACCGGGTCGACTACCAGTACGAGAGCAGCGCTCCGCTGAAATTCGACATCGGTTACCGCGAGGGCGACAACCTGCTGATGCCTGTCGTGCGCGGGCCGTCGGCGTCGGCGAGCGGGACTTACGAGGTGCTGCTCGCGCACCAGTACTGCATGACCTGGGAAGCCGGGCCGCCCGGCGCGATCATCCGCTACCGCATCATGGTGAGGCCGCCGCTCCGATGACCGGCGCGCCGACGCTGCTGTTCGACCTCGACGGCACGCTGACCGACAACTACGCCGGCATCGCGGCGTCGATCGGCCACGCGCTGTCGCGCCTCGGCGCACCGATGCCCGACGAGCAGACGCTGCGCGGCTGCGTGGGCCCCCCGCTGCGCGAATCGTTCGCGCGTTTGCTGGCGACGGCCGATCCGGCGCACATCGAACTCGCCGTCGCGCACTACCGCGAGCGCTACTCGAGCGTCGGCTGGCGCGAAAACAGCGTCTACGACGGGATCGGGCGCGCGCTCGCGACGCTGGGGGCGCGAGGCGCAAGAATGTTCGTCTGCACGGCGAAGCCCTCGCCATTCGCGCGACGCATCGTCGCGCATTTCGGCTTCGACCGGCACTTCGAGGGGGTCTACGGCGCGGAGCTCGACGGACGCCACGACGACAAGTCGCTGCTGCTCGCGCACCTCCTCTCCGAGGAACGGATCGCGGCCGGACACGCCGTCATGATCGGCGACCGCGCCGGCGACGTGAAGGCCGCACGCGCCAATGGCGTGGCCGCGGTCGGCGTGCTGTGGGGTTATGGCTCGCGCAGCGAGCTCACCGGCGCCGACCGGATCGTCGAATCGCCCGCAGAACTCGTTGCAGCGCTGGATGGGCTGGCAGCCTCGGGGCCGGCCGGCCGCCCCGCGGGTCACAGCTCGGCGTAGCTGTAGGTCCTGCCGTGCTCGACGTCGGCGAGCGCGAGGCGATCGACGATGGTGGCGGCGGCGACGTCGGGCGGCAGCAGCCTGCCCGACATGTGGAAATCCTGGAACATGGCGACGCTCGGCAGGCGCTCCGCGGGCTGCGAGCGGATGAACGTCTGCATCGGCGTGTCGACGATGCCCGGGCGCAGCGTGATCGCGCGAAAGCGGGGCGACAGGTGTTCGACGGCCAGCGAGCGCGTCAGCATCTCGAGCCCGGCCTTGGCGATCGAGTACAGCGACGCGCCGGGAATCGCCGACTGGGCCGCGCCCGACGACACGTTGATGATCCGCGAGTCGACCGGCTGGTCGACGAACGCGCGGCAGAACCGGTTGGCGATCGCCGTCGGCGCGGCGAGATTGACTGCGAGCGACGCGCCGATGCCGGCGGCATCGAGACGCCCGAGCACGCCGACCGGTTCGGCGCTCGCCGCGTTGTTGAACAGGCACACGCTGGACGGGCCCGCCGCCGCGAGCTCGGCGAAAGGCCCTTCGAGCGCCGTGTCGATCGCCGCCACGTCGGCCAGATCGCAGGCGAAGAACCGGTAGCCGCCGCCCGCGAGCCGCGGCGACGAGGTCCGCCCGACGCCGATGACGCGAAAGCCGCGCTCGAGCAGACGCGCGGCGATCGCTTCGCCCAGGCCCCTCGAAACTCCGGTGACGATCGCGCTATGCACCGATCACTTCTGCGCGCCGTTCTTCTTCAGGTCGGCCTGCGCGCTCGCGATCTCCTTCTCGAGCTCGGGCAGCGGCAGCGCGCCGGGGACGATCGTGCCGTCGGCGAAGATCAGCGTCGGCGTCGCGTTGATGTGCAGCGATGCGCCGAGCGCCTGGGTCCTGGCAACCGGGTCTCCGCAATCGCCTTTGTTGTCCGGGAGCTTGCCCGACGCGAAATACGTGTCCCATGCCTTGGCGCGATCCGGCGCGCACCAGATCATCTTCGACTTGCGTGCGGCGTCGGGGTGCAGCTGGTCGATCGGGAACAGGAAGGTGTAGATGGTGACGTTGTCGAGCCCCTGCATCTCCTTCTCGAGGCGGTGGCAGAACGGGCAGTCCGCGTCGGAGAAGAGGTAGACCGTCCGCGACCCGTCGCCCTTGACTCGCTTGAAGGCGAGGTCCAGCGGCAGCTTGTTGACCGCCACGCGGTTCAGCTTGCGCGATTGCGCCTCGGTCAGGTTCTGCTTGGTCGTCGTGTCGTAGATCGAGCCGACGAAAACGTACGTGACCTTCGGGTCGGTGTAGATCAGCTGGTCGCCCAGCATCACCTCGTAGAGCCCGAGATAGCCGCTCTTCGCGATGTGGCTGATCTCGGCGCCGGGGAACTTCTGCAGCAGCAGCTTGCGCATCGCGGCCACGTCCGGGGTATCGGCGCGCACCTGCGAGGCTGCCGTCGTCGCTGCGGGGGCCTGCGACGCAGGCGCCTGCGCATACGCTGCGGGAACCATCGCGCATGCGATGGCGGCGATCGCGACGACACGGAACAGCGGCTGCCAACGGGTTGGTTTCATTCGGTTCTCCGGAAATTGCGTTATCGCAGCGCCGGTTGTGACAGCGCGTGCTTGATGATCGGAAGCCTGTCGACGGCGGAAAGCCCGGCGTTGCGCAGCGTCCGCAGCAACGGATTCCGGGCACCGAACAGACGTGCCAGTCCATCGGTCACCGCGTGCATGGCCAGCACCGGCTCCGCCCTGCGGCGCGCATAGCGCTCGAGGAGCGCGGGCGCGCCGGCATCGGCGAGGGGGCCGCGCTCCGCCAGCACCGTCGCCAGCGCCTGCGCGTCCCCGAAGCCAAGGTTAACACCCTGCCCTGCCAGGGGGTGGACACCATGCGCGGCGTCGCCGACGAGCGCCATCCGATGGGCGATGGACGTCGGGAGCCGCAGCGATCGCAGCGGGAACGCAGCCGGCGGCGTGATCAAGCCGAGCGCGCCCAGCGCGTTGCTCCCGGCCGCCGCGACCCGCCTGCAGAATTCCTCGTGCGGCAGCGCCGTCAATTCGCGCGCGAGCGCGTCGGGCGCCGACCAGACGATCGAGATGCGCCGGCCCGGCAGGGGCAGCCAGGCGAGCACGCCGCCGTCGTCGCGGAACCACTGTCGTGCGCATCCGTGATGCGCGTGCTCGCATTCGAAATTCGCGACCACGCCCTGCTGCCCGTAGTCCCGCGGTTCGGCGAGCAGGCCGGCCGCGTGCCGGACCCAGGAATTCAGGCCGTCGGCCCCGACGATCAGACGACCCGAATAGCTGCGGCCGTCGTCGAGCGCGAGCGTGCCCTCGCTTGCCGACCAGGCGAGCTTTGCGAAGCGTCCTTCGGAAACGACATCGACCCCTGCCGCATGCGCCTGCAGCAACAGCGCGGCGCGCAGCGCGCGCTCCTCGACGATCCACGCAAGCGCACGCTCGCCGAGCTCGTAGGCGGAGAACGACAGCGTCGCGCCGGTGTCGCCCTCGATGCGCATCGACTCGATCGCGGCGATGCGCTCGCAGGACAATCCCTGCCACGCGCCGATCGCCTGCAGGAACGACGCGCTTCCCGGGCTGATCGCATAGACGCGAACGTCCCAGCCGTCGGTTTCCGCAGCGGCGAGCGGCCCGCGGTCGACCAGGGTCACGCCGAGTCCCGAGCGGGCGAGCGCCGCGCCGAGCGCCAGGCCGACGAGGCCCGCACCGGCAATGACGACGTCGCGGCTTGCGACCTGGTCGCTCATCCGGGCAGGGTTTCGACGACCAGCTGCTGGTTCGTGTAGATGCAGATCTCCCCGGCGATCGACAGTGATTTGGTGACGATTTCGGCGGCCGGCAGCTCGGTGTTGTCGAGCAGCGCCCGCGCCGCCGCCTGCGCGTAGGCACCGCCCGAGCCGATCGCGACGATCCCGTGCTCGGGCTCGAGCACGTCGCCGTTGCCGGTCACGATCAGCGACGCCGTGTGATCGGCGATCGCGAGCATCGCTTCCAGCCGGCGCAGGACGCGATCCGACCGCCAGTCCTTGGCGAGTTCGACCGCGGCGCGGGTCAAATGTCCCTGATGTTTCTCGAGCTTGCCCTCGAAGCGCTCGAACAGCGTGAACGCGTCGGCGGTCGCGCCCGCAAATCCCGCGAGCACCTTGCCATGGTAGAGCCGCCGAACCTTCCTCGCCGTGGCCTTGATCACGACCTGGCCGAGCGTCACCTGGCCGTCCCCGCCCAGGGCGACCGCGCCGGCACGCCGCACCGACAGGATCGTCGTTCCGTGGAAGGTCTCGCCGGTCATGCCGCGCTGATCCTGCCTTCAGTCGAGCTTCTTGAGGAAATGGCGCGGCGAGACCCCGATCAGCAGCAGCAACGCACGCACGATCGGCGTCGCGCCGACGATCTGCACCACCTTGTGCTGGCCCTCGACGCGCAGGATCGAATTCAGGAGCGCGCCGGCACAGACGAAATCGATGCGGTCGACGGCGCTCATCTCGATCGTGACGACGTCGCGCTGCGCGGCGAACGGGTCGAGCTGCGCGAGCTGCATCGGCGCAGCGCCCACGATCGCCCCTTCCCAGACGACGGTCTCGCCATCGGCGACCGTGCCCGGCGCCCCGTTCCCGGGCGCCGCCGACGCCGGATCGGGACCGAGCCCGCCATTCGCGCTACCTTTGGGCGCTCGTGGCGGCGGTTCCCACGATGGCGGCGAGAGCTCGAACGCCACCGCGTACTCGACTGCCCTGTCGTCGAAGCCCGCCTGATCGTGGTGCCATTGCTTGAGCTCGAGGGAAAGCAGCCATGCGCCCTCCCCGCCTTCCCTGCCCTTAGCGACGGCACTCTCGAGTGCCTCGACGAGCTTTTCGGGCCGCTGGATCACGAGCTCCATCCGCTGGCGACGCGCGCGGGCGAGCTCATGGGCGAGCATGCGGGCACCTTCGTCGTCGAATCCGGTGACCGATGCGAGATCGATTCTCGCGCGGGGAACACATTTTTCGAGCGCGCGCCTGAGACCGTCGAGCTGTGCGCCGCTTCCCGACGAGAGCCTGCCGGTGATTGCAATGTAGCCGCCTTGGCCCTTGTCCTCGTCCTGCGGCCGTGCCCTGGCATCCCAGGACGGCGCGGAACTCTCGAACTGGAGGACGTAATTCATCGCGAGCTGGTCGAACGCGGCGCGATCGTTCTCGCGCTGCAGCAGGTCGAACAGCGCGAGCCAGGCCAGCGCTGACTGCCGCGCCTCGGGATCGGTCTGGATGCCCTGCTCGAGCACCGGCCGGGCCGCGCGCGCCTGACCGCTCGCGAACAGCAGCGCGGCGTTCTCCAGCACTTCGCACAACCCCGGGTTCGTCTGCGCGACCTCGATCGCGGCCGGCGCCGTCGACCAGTCGATGATGCTCGCACCCCGCAGGCTCGACTCGCCCAGCGGCTCGAACGCAGGCGACTTTCCGGCCTTGCGGCCCGAAGCCTGCGCAGCGAGTTCGCGCGCCGAAACGACGTGCGGAGGCTTGGGCGGAGGTGTCGCGCCCGACGCCTTCGCCGCCACCGACTTCCTCGCCGATGCCTTGCCGAAAATTGCCATTCCGGGCGCTATGCCGTTGGAATAAGGATGCTGATTATGGCCTTGCATCACCCAGGGGACAAGCGAGCGTGGCCTTCATGTCGGTTTTGCCTGCATTCCGTTGCCCAGATGACAACGGCCGGAAAACCGGCCGTTGCATGGGCGACGAAGTGCAGCGCGGGATCAGCTGCGGCCGAGGTTCTCGGCGGCGAAATCCCAGTTGAGCAACTTGTCGATTACAGCATTGACGTAGTCGGCGCGCCGGTTCTGGTAATCGAGGTAATAGGCGTGCTCCCAGACGTCGATGGTCAGAAGCGGCGTCTGGCCCTTGGTCAGCGGAACCTCGGCGTTGCCGGTCTTGACGATCTTGAGCTTGCCACCCTCGGCCACCAGCCAGCCCCAGCCCGACCCGAACTGCGAGACCGCGTTGGCGGCGAAATCCTTGCGGAAGTTGTCGTAGCCGCCGAGATCGGAGTCGATCATCGCCGCGAGCCGGCCCGTGGGCTTGCCGCCGCCGCCGCGCTTCAGGCTGTTCCAGTAGAACGTGTGGTTCCAGATCTGGGCGGCGTTGTTGAACAGGCCCGCCTTGTCGGCCTTGCCTGCGGTGTCCGCGATCACCTTCTCGAGCGTCGCGGCTTCGTAGTCGGTGCCCTTGGCGAGGTTGTTCAGGTTGTCGACGTAGGTCTTGTGGTGCTTGCCGTAGTGGAACGAAAGCGTGTTCGCCGAGATCACCGGGTCGAGCGCGTTATCGGCATAGGGCAGGGGCGGCAGCGTGAACATATCGGCGAGCTCCTTCGGTCAATGGATTGGAAAAGCGGGGCGGCAACGACGGCGAATCGCGCGCGTCGCGCCTGGCGACGTCGCAACCACACCGCGAGCCGGATACGCGCGCGGGATCAGTCGCCGTAAAGCTTCTGGACCCGCTCGCGGCGTTCCTGGGCCTCGATCGACAGCGTCGTCATCGGGCGCGCAAGGAGCCGGGGGACACCGATCGGCTCACCGGTTTCCTCACAGTAACCGTAGGAGCCGTCTTCGATCATCCGCAGCGATTTTTCGACCTTCTTCAGCAGCTTGCGTTCCCGGTCGCGCGTGCGCAGCTCGAGCGTGTATTCCTCCTCGAGCGTCGCGCGGTCGGAAGGATCCGTGGTGATCTCGTTCTCGCGCAGATGCTCGCCAGTGTCGTCGGCGTTGCGCAGGATCTGGTCGCGAACGTCCATCAGCCGCTTCTTGAAGAACGCGAGCTGGGCTTCGTTCATGTAATCCTTCTCCGGAGCCTTGAGGATTTCCTCCTCGGTCAGCTCGCGGGGCTGTTTCTTGACGGCGGTTGCGGTTTTGGCAGCCATGCTCGATCCATCCGTAACGTCGTTGCGGCGCAGCGCCAAGGGTTTCGATGAGGCGCCGCGCGTTGCCCGCGGGAAATTGGGCATTATAACCTGTCCACCGCCCGCGAGCGACCCTCCGGAAAACCCGCGCCCAGCCTCGCCCGTGGCCGGGGGGCGCGCCTATAATCCCGACAAAACAAGGAGTTCCGGTGCCCCCCTCTTCTCTCAAGCTGACCCGGCCCGACGACTGGCACGTCCACCTGCGCGACGGTCCGGCCCTGCGGGCAGTCGCGCCGGCCACCGCACGGGTATTCCGGCGAGCAATCGTCATGCCCAACCTCAAGCCCGCCGTGACGACCGTCCAGGCGGCTTCCGCGTACCGCGACCGGGTCCTCGCCGCGCTTCCGCCGGGCACCGGCTTCGAGCCCCTGATGACGCTGTACCTGACCGATGCCACGTCGGCCGACGAGATCGCCCGCGCGAAGGGAAGCGGATTCATCCACGCCGTCAAGTACTACCCGGCGGGCGCGACGACGAATTCGGAATCGGGCGTGACCTCGCTCGAGCGCGCGTACACGGCGCTTGCCGCCATGGAACGGCATGGCGTCGTGCTTGCAATCCACGGCGAGGTGACCGACCCGAGCATCGACGTGTTCGATCGCGAGCGCGTGTTCATCGATCGCGAGTTCACCGCGATCCTGCGGAATTTTCCCGGACTTCGCGTCGTGCTCGAGCACATCACGACCCGCGAGGCCGCCCTGTTCGTCGGCGAGGCGCCCGACAACGTCGCCGCGACGATCACGCCGCAGCACCTCCTCTATTCGCGCAATGCGCTGTTCGCCGGCGGGCTGCGCCCGCACCTCTATTGCCTCCCCGTGCTCAAGCGTGAAGCCCACCGGCATGCGCTCGTCGCGGCGGCGACCTCGGGCAACCCCAAGTATTTTCTCGGAACCGACTCCGCGCCGCATGCGAAGGACGCGAAGGAGAATGCATGCGGCTGCGCCGGCTGCTACAGCGCTCCCGTGGCGCTGGCGCTCTACGCCGAGGCATTCGAGGACGCCGGCGCACTCGACCGGCTCGAAGGCTTCGCAAGCGTGCACGGCGCAGCGTTCTACGGGCTCCCCCGCAATCGGGAATCGATCACGCTGCACCGCGAGCCTTCGCGCGTTCCCGATTCGTTCCCGTTCGGCGATGGGTCGATCGTCCCGCTGCGCGCCGGCGAAGAGCTCCGTTGGCGCGTCGGCGAGGTCGTGACCGCATAGGAAGCGCACCCACCGGAGGCGCGCCTCGGCATGCGCACCTCGGCATGCGCACCTCGGCTTGCGCACCTCGGCTTGCGCACCTCGGCTTGCGTGCATCGGCAAGAGGCACGCGGCGGGGGCTCTCGCTCCGGGCTCCGGCAGCGCAGGTCTCGTCGTCGAGCGGGTCCCGGTGCGGCGGCGCTCGAGGACATCGGCGACCAGGCGTGAAAGACGGGCTCGCTTGCCGCACCACCCGCTTGGCGACGACTGCGCCGCAGGCGCCCTTCGCGAGAACCCGCCACCGCGTGCCGTGCGATGCGCCAGCGCGCAGCACATCGGCGCCGACTGCGTCGGCACAGATCGGTTGGGGCAGCGGGACGGGACATGGCGAGCGCGAGCGTGCGCGACGGCCGTCGCGGGTGGTGCGGCGAGCGAGCCCGATCGCAACACAGCCTGCAGGATGTCCTCGAGCGATGGCGCACCGGGACCCGCAGGCCGGCGGTTGCGCACTCCGAGCGCACAGCCATGCCCCGCCCCGCTGCCCACGCCGCGGCGCCGTGCCGCAAGGATAGGCCGGCGGTTGCGCACTCCGAGCGCGCCGACGTGCCCCGCTCCGCTGCCCATGCCACAGAGCCCTGACGCGGATCCGTGCCAATGAGGCACGCCGCACAGATATGGCCGCGCAAGCGATGGGCCGGCACGACAGGCGCGAACCCTCTACAATGTCGTCTGCGAAGCCGGCCAGATCGTCGCTGCCTTCGAAGCGGAAGCTTCGCGGGGAGAGGAAAGTCCGGGCTCCACAGAGCAGGATGCCGGGTAACGCCCGGCCGCAATAGCCGAGGCCTCGCGGCCAAGGCGAAGGCGAGGAACAGGGCCACAGAGACGAGTCGCCTCCGGTCACACGGAGGCGGGTGAAACGCGGCAACCTCCATCCGGAGCAACGCCAAATAGGCGGACGACGACGCTGCTCGCCGAGTCCGCGGGTAGGCGGCTCGAGCCCGGCGGCAACGCCGGGCCTAGAGGAATGACGGTCATAGCGTGCGGATTCCGCGCGCCGTAACAGAACCCGGCTTATCGGCCGGCTTCGCGCTCTTTTCGGGAAACAGGCGGCATCGGCGACCTGCAGCGTCAGCGCCGCGCGCCGCGCCTGCCCAGCCTGCTCCGTCTCGCGTCCTTCAGGATCTCGCGCGCGGCGTTGCGTCCCGGGATGCCGGTCACGCCTCCGCCGGGATGCGCCCCGGCGCCGCACAGGTAGAGCCCCGGTACCGGCATCCGGTAGTCGGCGTTGCCGAGCACCGGCCGCGTCGAGAACAACTGGTCGAGCGCGAGCGCGCCGTGGAAGATGTCGCCGCCCACGAGGCCGAACTCGCGCTCGAGGTCGAGGGGTGACAGCACGCGACGCCCGAGAACGCTGGGCCCGAAATTGGGAGCGACGCGATCGACGGTCGCGATCATCAGGTCGGCGACCTCGTCGCGATGATCGTCCCAGGTCGTTCCGCGCCGCACCTCGCCGATGTTCGGGTGCACGTGCTGGCAGAAGAGACTCGCGACGTGCCTGCCGGGCGGCGAGAGCGACGGGTCGACCACCGACGGGATCAGCACCTCGACGATCGGCTCGCGCGACCAGCCGCGGAGCTTCGCGTCGAAGTACGCCCGTTCCATGTAACCGAGCGATGGCGCGACGATGATGCCCGCGCCGTGATGCGCCTGCGGCGCCGCACCGGGAAGGCACCTGAAATCAGGCAGCTCGGACAGCGCCACGTTCATCCGGAACGTTCCCGAGCCGCAACGATAGCCGTCGATGCGGTCGCGGAAATCGGCGTCGACGTGCTCGGGCGAGACGAGCTCTCCGAACAGCAGCTTGGGATTGACGTTGGCGACCACCCGCCGCGCACGAACCGTCTCGCCGCCCACGAGCTCGACGCCCGCTGCGTACCCTTCCTCGACGATCACGCGCGCGACCGGACTCCCGGTCCGGATCGTCACGCCGCGCACCGCACATTCCTTCGCCATCGCCTGCGTGATCGCGCCCATGCCGCCCAGCGCGTGGCCCCACTGCCCATGCTCGCCGTTCACTTCGCCGAACACGTGGTGGAGCAGCACGTACGCCGAGCCCGGCGCATAAGGACTCTGGAAATTGCCGACGACGGCGTCGAAGCCGAACGCCGCCTTGATCGGATCCGATTCGAACCACCGATCGAGAATTTCGCCGGCGCTCTTGGTGAAGAGGTCGAGCACGTCCCGCTGACCTGCGCGGTCGAGCGCGCGGAACGGCTTCGACGCCTTCCATGCGTCGACGGCCAGTGCAAGGCGCCCCGCGCCGAGATTCGGCGGGGTCACGTGCAGCAGGCCACGCAGGACGTCGGCGACGCGCGAGAGCATCGCGTAGTAGCGCGGGAGGCTCGCCGCGTCCTTCTGCGAGAACTTCGCGACCTCGGCCTGCGTCGCCTCGACGCTTCCGCCGAGTTTCAGGCTGCGGTCGCCGGGCAGCGGCAGGAAGTTGGAGAGCGGCCGCTTGACGATCGACAGGCCGTGCGCGGCGAGATTCAGCTCCGCGATCACCTGCGGCGCGAGCAGGCTGACCGTGTAGCTCGCGGTCGAATTGCGGAAACCGGGATGGAATTCCTCGGTGACGGCGGCACCGCCGACGACGCTGCGGCGTTCGACGACGCAGACCGACTGCCCGGCGCCCGCCAGGTACGCGGCACATGTCAGCCCGTTGTGGCCGGCGCCGATGACGACGGCGTCGAAGGTTCGCGCGTTCATGACCTTGCCGGCGGGCTCATCGGGCCAGGGGGCCGCTGCGATGCGGCTCCCGCGCCCGGCGCTACTCGCCGAGACCGGCGGCGACGTTCGAGAAGCCGGCGTCGACGTAGGTCACTTCGCCGGTGATCGCCGAGGACAGCGACGAAAAATAGAATGCCGCCACGTTGCCGACTTCGTCGATCGTCACGTTGCGGCGCAAAGGCGCGGTCTGCTGGACGAATTGCAGGATCTTCGAGAAACCGCCGATCCCTGCGGCGGCGAGCGTCTTGATCGGGCCTGCCGAGATCGCATTGACGCGCGTGCCCTCGGGCCCCAGCGCGGCGGCCAGGTAGCGCACGTTCGCCTCGAGGCTCGCCTTGGCGAGTCCCATCACGTTGTAATTGGCGACCGCGCGCACGGCGCCGAGGTAGGAGAGCGTGAGCAGCGACGCATTGCGCCCTGCGAGCAACGGCCGCGCGCCCTTGGCGAGCGCAGCAAAGCTGTAGCTGGAGATGTCGTGGGCCGTTGCAAACGCGCTGCGCGACAGGCCTTCGAGATAATCGCCGGCGAGCGCCTCGCGCGGCGCGAAGGCGATCGAATGCAGCAGACCGTCGAGGCCGCTCCACTCCGAACCCAGGCGCTCGAACAGTGCCGCGACCTGCTCGTCGGAGGAGACGTCGCAGGGCAGCACCGGGCAGTTGCCGAATTCGGCGGCGATCTTGACGACGCGATCCTTGAGTTCCTCGTTCACGTAGGTGAATGCAAGGATGGCGCCTTCGCGGTGGCAGGCCCTGGCGACGCCGTAGGCGATCGAACGGTTCGAAAGGACGCCCGTGATCAACAGGCGGCGATCGGCGAGAAATCCCATGAAGTCGTGCTCCCGTCGTGTCGTGTCAGAAATCGAGGGTGCGGGTGAGTTCGAATACGCCGCAGGCGATGCGCTCGTTCGGCACGTCGGGGCGCGCTTCGGTGACCCTGGGTCCCGCGTAGATGACGACACTGCGCCCCTCGACGCCATTCACGCCGGTCGCGCGCAGCCCCGCGACCTGCACCGATGCCTGTGCGGTGCCGTTCGCGTTGGCGTAGAGCGTCGGCAAGAGGTCGGCCGGTTTGCGCTTCGACGCGACCGGCGCCCATGCCGGTCCGGCGGAGAAGCCGTTCGGTGACGTGCAATTCGGGGTTTGCTGGATTGCGACCCGGAACTCGCCGATCGGGAGGTTGAACGCCGCGACGGTCACCATCGCGCCATCGCCGCGGTCGACCACCCGCACCTTGCCGTTCACCGCCGAGCCACCGATGGCGCGCAGCTGTGCCACCTGCCCGAGGCCTGCCGCCGACGCGGCGGCGGGGGCGGGCGACCCGGACGTCGCGCATCCGGCGACGGCGAGCATTGCGACCACCGCAGAGCCCACGACCAGCGCGCGCCACACCAGCGCTGCAAGGACCTCGCCGCGCGAGTCCGGGTCGATCGCCTGCGATCGACGCCGCGATCGAGGTTGCGATCGTTCGAAACGATTTTCGAATTCATTCATTGCGTCGGACCTCGCCCGTTCCAGACCGCGATGATACGGGATCGCCACGAAGCCCCTCGTTCCCCGGGCTCCGGACGCCAAGCGGCGCTGCGCATCCGGCAGCGGGCCGGGCAGCACCGCGGCGTACAATGGAGACGCCTTCAAATGCCTTCCCGAGCCGCCGCGCAACCGGCGGCATTTTGTTTGCCCCAGCAAGCATCGAAGCCATGCCATTGCCGATGATGCCCGAAGAAATCGTGTCCGAGCTCGACAAGCACATTGTCGGGCAGGACGCGGCCAAGCGTGCCGTCGCCATCGCGCTGCGCAACCGCTGGCGACGCCAGCAGGTCCCGGAGCCGCTGCGGCAGGAAATCACGCCGAAGAACATCCTGCTGATCGGCCCGACCGGCGTGGGCAAGACCGAAATCGCCCGCCGTCTCGCGCGACTGGCCGACGCGCCTTTCGTCAAGGTCGAAGCGACCAAGTTCACGGAGGTCGGCTACGTCGGCCGCGACGTCGACACCATCGTGCGCGACCTGGTCGACGTCGCGGTGAAGCAGACTCGCGAGGCCGAGACGCGCGTCGTCCGCGACCGCGCCGCCGATGCCGCGGAGGAGCGCATCCTCGACGTGTTGCTGCCCCCTGCACGCGAAGTCAACTTCCACGACATGCGCCCCGCCGACTCCACGACGCGCCAGAAATTCCGCAAGATGCTGCGCGAAGGGGCTCTCGACGACAAGGAAGTCGACATCGAGGTCGCCGCGTCGGTGCCGCAGATGGACATCATGGCGCCGCCCGGAATGGAGGACCTGACCTCGCAGATCCAGGGCATGTTCCAGCAGATGGGCAGCGGTCGGACGAAGGTCAGGAAGATGAAGGTGTCCGAAGCGCTGCGCCAGCTGACCGACGAGGAGGCAGCGAAGCTGATCAATGACGACGACGTCAAGCAGCGCGCCGTCGCCGCGGCCGAGCAGAACGGCATCGTGTTCATCGACGAGATCGACAAGATCGCCGCCCGCGGCGATGCGCAGGGCGCCGATGTTTCCCGGCAGGGCGTGCAGCGCGACCTGCTGCCGCTCATCGAGGGAACGACGGTGGCGACCAAGTACGGCATGATCAGGACCGATCACATCCTGTTCATCGCATCGGGTGCGTTTCACCTGTCGAAACCTTCCGATCTCATCCCGGAACTGCAGGGCCGGCTGCCGATCCGCGTCGAACTCAATTCGCTGTCGGTCGAGGATTTCGAGCGCATCCTGACTGCGACCGACGCCTGCCTGACGCTGCAGTACGCGGCGCTGCTCGGGACCGAGCAGGTGCATCTCGAGTTCTCGCCGGACGGCATTCGCCGCCTCGCCCAGATCGCCCATGCCGTCAACGAGCGGCAGGAGAACATCGGCGCGCGCCGCCTGTACACGGTGATGGAGCGCCTGCTCGAGGAGATCTCGTTCCAGGCGTCGCGGCACACCGGCGAGACGATCGTCATCGATGCGGCGTACGTCGACGGCAGGCTCGCCGGGATCGCCGGCGACGACAACCTGGCGCAATACATCCTCTAATTGCTCGCGCGCATCCTCGGCATCATCCTGCCGGTCTTCTCGATCATCGCGTTCGGCTGGGCGTACGCATGGCGGGTCAAGCCCGACATGGCGATGGTCAACCGCATCAGCATGAACGTGCTGGCTCCCGCGCTCGTGTTTTCGGCGCTGGCGAGCAAGGACTTTGACGTCGGCGCAAACAAGATGCTGATGGTCGGCAGCGTCGGCGTCGTCCTCGGCTCGGGATTGCTCGCGTGGCCGTTCGCGAAGCTGCTCGACACCAGCGCGCGGACTTTCGTGCCGCCGATGATGTTCAACAACTGCGGCAACATGGGCCTGCCGCTGGCGGTGCTCGCCTATGGCGCTGCCGGATTCTCGCCGATGGTCGCGCTGTTCACGATATCCAACCTGCTGCAGTTCACCGTCGGCGCCTGGATCATCGACCACCACGCACGCTTCGGGAACCTGCTGCGCAACCCGATGGTGCTGGCGACGGCCGTGGGCTTCGCTTTCGCGCTCATCCACCCGCCGATGCCCGAATGGCTCTCGGTCGCGGTCAAGCTGGTCGGCGACGCACTGATCCCGATGATGCTGCTCTCGCTCGGCGTCCGCCTGTACGAGGCCAATCTCGCCGACTGGCACCTCGGCCTGATCGGCGGGATCGTCTGCCCGCTCACCGGCATCGCGATGGCCGCCCTGCTTTCGCAGGTCCTGGGCCTCACCCACACCCAGCAGGGCCTGCTGATCATCTTCGGCAGCCTGCCCCCGGCAGTGCTCAATTTCATGGTCGCCGAGCAGTTCAGGCAGGAGCCGGCGAAAGTCGCGTCGATCGTGCTGACCGGCAACCTGCTCGCGGTCGTCTTCGTGCCGCTCGGCCTCACGTTCGCGCTGCGCTAGAAAAACCGGGACGCACCACGTTTGCCAGCGGCCTGCCGACAGCATCCGCACCAAAGGCGGTGCCCGGCAAGTCAACGGAAAACGTGGTGCGTCCCGGTTTTCCGCGTCCCGGTTTTCCGCGTCCCGGTTTTCCGCGGATCGGAGATCCGGCGCGCTACAGCGCCGCGAGCGCGTCGAGCACGGTCTGCTTGCCCAGGATCTCCGGCAGGAGTTGCGGAGCGTGGCCCTTCCGGTACAGCACGTACGCGGGCACGCCGCTGCGACCCAGCGCGGCGAGGCTGCGCGTGATCTCAGGGTCGCGACGCGTCCAGTCGGCGCGCACCAGCACGATGCCGAGGCGACGGAACTCGTCGCGCACCGCCTGGCTGTGCAGGACGAAGCGCTCGTTCACCTGACAGGTGACGCACCACGCTGCCGTGTAGTCGACGAACACCGTCCGGCCTTGTTCGGTGAGCTGGGCGACGCGGGCCTCCGAGTACGGCTGCCACGTCCCGTCGACGGACGCCGCCCCGGGGCCCGCCGCGGAGAGCGCGCGATCGACCGGCAGCGCGGCGCGAGTCCCGGCAACGAGCGGCCAGGCAATCGCAACTGCCGCGAGCGCGCCTGCGGCCGCGACGACGCTCCACGCCCGCGCGGCGCCGCCGCGATAGCTGCGCCACGCCCACAGCGCGAAGGTGACCGCGACGAGCGTCGCGCCGGCGCGCAACACCGCATCGTTGTCCACCTGCGCGCCCAGCACCCAGATCAACCACACGACGGTTGCGTAGAGCGGGAAGGCGAGGAGCTGCTTGAGGCGAACCATCCACGGTCCAGGACGCGGCAGCACGCGGCGCCACGCAGGAAACCACGCAAGCGCGAGGTAGGGCAGCGCCATGCCGAGACCGAGCGCGACGAAGATCCCGAAGGTCTCGACTGCAGGCGCAGCCAGCGCATAGCCGAGCGCTGCGCCCATGAACGGCGCCGTGCAGGGCGAGGCGATGACCACCGCGAGCACGCCCGACCCGAACGAATCGACCTGCCGGTTCGAATGCGACCAGTTCGCCAGCCCCGCGGGAACCAGCGTGCCGAACTCGAACACCCCCGACAGGTTCAGCGCGAGCGCGAAGAAGAGCACGGCCAGCACGGTCACCACCGCCGGGGACTGCAGCTGGAAGCCCCAGCCGAGCTGCTGGCCCGCACCACGCAGGATGAGCAGCAGTGCAGCGAGCGCAACGAAGGTCGTGACCACCCCTGCGGCGAAGGCCAGCCCCTGCGCGCGCAGCGCTGCCTTCTCGGCCCCTCGCGCCGTCACGAGCCCCAGCGCCTTCAGCGACAGCACCGGAAACACGCAGGGCATCAGGTTCAGCAGCAGGCCGCCGACGAAGGCGAGCGCCAGCGACAGCGGCAGCGGACTCGCGGTGTCGTCGGGCTGCGGCACGGCCGGCGCGAGATCGACGGTGGCGTCGCTCAACCGCGCCTTGGGTCCCGGCACAGGCGTGCCGGTCAGCGCGACATCGAGCATCACCGCAGGGGCCGTTCCGCCTTCGGTGCCGAAGCCTTTGCTCGCCTCGAGCACGCCCTGCAGGCGCGCGGCACCCGGGGCGAGGTCGCTCGCCACCGGCAGCGTCAGCACGTAGCGGCCGTCGTCCTTGCGTGCCAGCGATTGCCCGACCGACGGCGCGATCAGGCGCTCGCGCTCGGAGAAGAACTGCAGTGCCCCGGGATCGGGCGCGCCGGGTGGCGGCGTCAGCGTCAGGGCGATTGCCGGGCCGGACGCGACGGCGCTCGCGCCCCACCCGGCGAGCGGACGCGGAAACGCCGCGCGCGTATCGGCGATCGGCTTCGCCCATTTGGGGTCGGGCTGCGCCGAGGATGCAACCGGCAGGGAGATCGACAGGTCGGCGCCCTCGGGGATGCAGGTTTCGCGGCAGACCAGCCAGTCGGCGCGCGCCGCGAGCGTGGTCGTCGATCCGGCCTTGGCATCCGCCGGGACGGCGACCGGGACGAGGTGGAAGACGACGCCTTCGTAACCGTAGTTGACCAGCGGACCGGCCTTGAGCGCGCGCGGCGCCGGCCATTCGATGTCGCCCGCCTTGTAGCCCGCCGGCAGCTTCCACGCCAGCGTCGTCGGCAACCCGGACTCCCCGGGATTGCGCCAGTACGTATGCCAGCCCGGGTCGATGGCCAGACGCAGCGCGAGCGTCGCGGTGCTTCCGGGAACGAGCGCGGTCTGCTCCGACACGAGCTGCGCGGCGACATGACCTCCGGCCGGCATCTCCGCAGCAGCGGCGTTGACCGCGAGAGCCCCCGCCAGCAGGGCGCCGAACATCGTCGCGGCGATCATGCCGCGCAAGGGTCTCGTGAATCCGAGTCTGTTCATTCGATCCATTCTGCGCAGCGGGCGATGCGGCATGGCAATAGAGTCATTCGCGCGGCCCGGGTTCCAGCAAACATGCGATTGTGCCATCCGTCTCGCGCGAACGTCCGTGCAGCGGACCCGGTCGCCTGCACCTGATTCGATTCAGCGAACCTCGCGTCACCGCGGCAATCCGGTGCGCCGGCCCGGAATTGTGGGCGACCTTCGCTCCCGCGCCGGTATAATCAAGGACTTACGCAAACACCCCGGACCCGCCTCGCATTCCGGCACCTGACCCGATGAAGCCGTTCGATCCCGCAGCCATCGAAAGCACCGCCCAAGCCGCCTGGAAGGACGCGGACGCCTATCGCGCGATCGAGAACGATCCGCGTTTCCCCAGGGGCAAGTACTACTGCGTCTCGATGCTGCCCTACCCGTCTGGCAAGCTGCACATGGGCCATGTGCGGAACTACACGATCAACGACATGATGTACCGGCAGCTGCGCATGCGCGGGTACAACGTGCTGATGCCGATGGGCTGGGACGCGTTCGGGCTGCCCGCCGAGAACGCGGCGATGAAGAGCCGCGAGGCGCCCGCGAAGTGGACCTGGGACAACATCGCCTACATGAAGCGCCAGCTGCAGGCGATGGGGCTCGCCATCGACTGGTCGCGCGAGTTCGCGACCTGCGATCCCGCCTACTACCGCTGGAACCAGTGGCTGTTCCTGAAGATGCTGGAATCCGGCATCGCCTACCGCAAGAGCGGCACCGTCAACTGGGACCCGGTCGACCAGACGGTGCTGGCCAACGAGCAGGTGATCGACGGACGCGGCTGGCGCTCGGGAGCACCGGTCGAGAAGCGCGAGATCCCGATGTACTACCTGCGGATCACGCGCTACGCCGACGAGCTGCTGAACCAACTCGACGCGATGCCGGGCTGGCCCGAACGCGTCAAGACGATGCAGGCCAACTGGATCGGCAGGAGCGAAGGCGTGCGCTTCGCCTTCCCGCACGCGATCGCCGGCGACGACGGCAGGCCGATCGGTGACGGCAAGCTCCACGTGTTCACGACGCGCGCCGACACGATCATGGGGGTCACGTTCTGCGCGGTCGCCGCCGAGCATCCGCTGGCCACGCATGCGGCGCAGCGGAATCCCGAGCTCAAGGCATTCATCGACGAGTGCAAGCGCGGCTCGGTGATGGAGGCCGACCTCGCGACGATGGAGAAGAAGGGGATGCCGACCGGGCTCTCGGTCAGGCACCCGCTGACCGGCGCGGACGTCGAGGTCTGGGTCGGCAACTACGTGCTGATGGGCTATGGCGACGGCGCGGTGATGGGCGTGCCTGCGCACGACGAACGCGATTTCGCGTTCGCGCAAAAATACGGCCTGCCGATCCGCCAGGTGATCGCGCCCGTCCCGGGCGAGGGCGGCGGCGGGCAACGATCCTCGGCCGAGGCGTTCACGACCGAGCGCTGGCAGCCGTGGTACGAGGACAAGGCGAATGGCGTCTGCGTCAACTCGGGCAAGTACGACGGCCTGCGCCATCAGGAAGCCGTCGATGCCGTCGCCGCGGACCTGGCCGCACTCGGACTCGGCGAGAAGCGCACGACCTGGCGCCTGCGCGACTGGGGGATCTCGCGCCAGCGCTACTGGGGCACGCCGATACCGATCATCCATTGCGACGCCTGCGGCGAAGTGCCGGTGCCGGAGAAGGACCTGCCGGTCGTGCTGCCCGAGGACTGCATTCCCGACGGCAGCGGCAATCCGCTAAACAGGCGCGAGGATTTCCTGCGCGTCGCCTGCCCCCGCTGCGGCGCGATGGCGCGCCGCGAGACCGACACGATGGACACGTTCGTCGATTCGTCGTGGTATTTCATGCGCTACACCTCGCCCGGCGCTGCCTCGATCATCGACGAGCGCGATGCCTACTGGATGCCGATGGACCAGTACATCGGCGGCATCAGCCACGCGATCCTGCACCTGCTCTACGCGCGCTTCTGGACCAAGGTGATGCGCGACATGGGGCTGGTCGGCTACGGCGAGCCTTTCACCCGGCTGCTGACGCAGGGGATGGTGCTGGCCCATGCGTTCTACCGCCGCAACGACCGGGGCGGCATCGACTACATCGCGCCCTCCGACGTCGAGATCGTCCGCGATTCGACGGGCGCGATCACCGGCGGGCGCTCGAAGCTCGACGGCCTGCCCGTCCTGTACGACGGCCTGGGCACGATGTCCAAGTCCAAGCTCAACGGCGTCGATCCGCAGGACATGATCGACCGCTACGGCGCGGACGCCGCGCGGCTGTTCGTGATGTTCGCGAGCCCGCCCGAGCACACGATCGAATGGTCGGACACCGGGGTCGATGGCGCGCACCGCTTCCTCAAGCGGCTGTGGAATTTCGCGCATTCGAAAGGCGTGCGCGAAGCCGCGCCGGCTTTCGACTGGAGCCGCGCCTCCGAAACGGTCAGGGCGACGCGGCGGGAGATCCACCTCGCGCTGAAGCAGGCCGATTACGACTACGAGCGCGTGCAGTACAACACCGTCGTGTCGGCCGGCATGAAGATGCTGAACGCCCTGGAATCGGCGCCCACCGACGAGACCGGGTCGCAGGCGCTGGTCCGCGAGGGCCTGTCGATCGTCCTGCGCGTCCTCTACCCGGTGATCCCGCACACGACCTGGGTCCTGTGGAACGACCTGGGTTACGCGGCGAGCGAACGCGACCTGATCGACGCGCGCTGGCCCGAGGTCGACCCGTCCGCACTCGCGCGCGACGAGATCGAGCTCGTGCTCCAGGTCAACGGCAAGTTGCGGGGCAAGCTCGTCGTTCCGGCGACCGCCGACCGGGCCGCGATCGAAGCGGCTGCGCGTTCGGCGCCCGAAATCGCGCGCCACGGCGACGCCACCGCGATCAGGAAGGTCATCGTCGTCCCGGGCCGGCTCGTCAATGTCGTGCTCTGAGCTCACCGGAACGCCGGCGGGCCGCCGCGACCGCGCCACCTGCCCGGCGCGCATCGCCCGTGCGCGGCACGCGACATCGATCGCGCGCATGGCGATCGTGGCCGTCGTGAGCTGTGCACTCGCGGCCTGCGGATTCCATCTGCGTGGCGAGGCCACGTACGCGTTCACGTCGATCTACGTCAACGGCGCGGGCGCACCCTCCCTCGCAGGCGACCTCAAGCGCGCGCTCGCTGCTGCAGGCAGCGCGCGCGTCGTCGATTCGGCGAAGGACGCGCAGGTGATCCTCGACATCCCAAGCGTCGTCGATGACAAGGAGGTGCTCTCGCTGACGGGCGCCGGCAGCGTGCGGGAATACGAGCTGACCAAGCGCGTCGAGTTCCGCCTGCACGACGCCGAGGGTGGAGAATGGCTGCCGCCGGGCGAGATCACGCTCCGGCGCAGCTACTCGTTCAGCGAAAGCGAGGTTCTCGCCCGCGAGGCGCAGGAACAACGGCTGCTGAAGGACATGCAGAACGACGCCGTGCAGCAGCTCGTGCGACGCCTGCAGGCAGCAAGGAAACCCGCCTAGCCCGGGCCGTTGCCCCGGCGGCAGGCTCACACCGGCACGCAGGTCCCCATGCCGCCCACGCAGCTTCGACCCGAAGCCCTCGAGGCCCATCTCGAGAAACGCCTCGCGCCGCTGTACGTGATCCACGGGGACGAGCCGCTGACGTCGCTCGAGGCGGCCGATGCGATACGCGCCGCGGCGAGGCGCGCCGGTTGCGAGGACCGCGAGCTGTTCGTCGTCGAACCCCACTTCCGCTGGGACGGATTCGTCGCGGCCAACGCGAACCTGGGCCTGTTCGGTTCGCGCAAGCTCGTCGACCTGCGGATTCCCTCTGGCAAGCCCGGGGTCGAAGGCGCGGCCGTCCTCGCCCGCTACGCGGAAAACCCCAATCCCGACAACATCACGCTGATCACGCTGCCGCGACTCGACCGCGCGACTCAGTCGTCGGCGTGGTTCACCGCAGTCGCCGGCGCCGGCGTGACGATCGCGGTGCCGGCGATCGACCGCGCCGCCCTTCCCGCATGGATCGCGTCGCGACTCGCGCGCAACGGACAGCACGCGGGCAAGGAGACGCTCGCATTCCTCGCTGAGCGATGCGAGGGCAACCTCCTCGCGGCGAAACAGGAGATCGAGAAGCTCGCGCTCCTGCTCCCCGAGGGCCCGCTCGACCAGGATGCGGTGCTGGATGCGGTCGCGGATGTCGCGCGCTACGACATCTTCGAACTTTCGGAGGCGTGGCTTGCCGGGGATGCCGCGCGGATGCTGCGCATCCTCTCGATGCTGCGCGAGGCCGCAGAGCCGGTCACGCTCGCCATATGGCAGCTGTCCGAGGACCTGCACGCCCTGGCCGCCGTGCACGAGTCGGTACAGCGCGGGATGGCGCTCGCCAGCGCGCTGCGCGGCGTGCGCGTGTGGGGCAAGCGTCAGTCCGCGCTCGAACGCGCGGCGCGGCGCATGACACCCGCCCAGACGGAGCCTCTGTTGCGCGCGCTTGCCGGCCTCGATGCGCTGGCCAAGGGCATCGGCACCGGCGATCCCTGGGATGCACTGACATCGACGGCGCTCGCGTTCTGCGGCAAACGCGTCCCGGTGCTCGCCTGAAGCACCTCGCGCATTGCGCCTGACCCCGACGATGATCCCCGACCGCATGGCCGGTCATCGGGCATCCGGGCCTTCCATGAATGCGCCGCGATGGTTACCCTAGCGTCTGCCCTCGCGATCGTCCCCGCGCGGGCCATTCGAAGTCACCGGAGCTGACCATGTACCAGAGGATCCTCGTTGCATTCGACGGCTCGCCCGAGAGCCGTCTGGCCGTCGACGAATGCAGCCACCTGACACTGATCTCGGGCCGCGAAATCCACCTGGTATGTGTGCTGCACGATCCTTCGCCGTACCTGCTCGCCGGCGAATTCGTCCCCGAACCGGCGCTTGCCGTTGACCGGACACGAATGGATGCCGACCTCAAGGAGGCGGCCGCCAAGCTGACCGAGCGGGGATTCTCGGTGACCACGCACCTCGAAGACGGCGAGCCGGTCGACGTCATCGCGCGGATGGTCAACGCGCTGAAGATCGATCTGCTGATCCTCGGGCACCGTCGCAGCAAGAAGTTCGCACTTCGATGGTGGCGCGGCTCCGTCGACACCCTGCTGATCGAGCGCGTGCGCTGCAGCATCCTGATCGCGGGGGATCAGACGCCGCATTGACGCGGCGTGCGTCGGCCCCACCGTATCGGGGAGCGGCGGGACCGGGCATGCGCTGCGCCCGTGGCAGTGCCTGCCGTCGCGGGTGGTGCGGCGAGCGAGCCCGACAGGAACGCCAACAGCATGATGTCCTCGAGCGACGTCGCACCGGGTCCCCGCCGGCAGGCGTTCACGGACCTCGGGCGCAGCGCATGCCAGGTCCCGCCGCTCCTGACGCAATTGGCGAATCAGCCCGACGCACCGACGATCGCGAGCGCGGCAAGCGCCGCGGTCTCCGCGCGCAGCACCCGCGGACCCAGGTGGGCCATGATCGCGCCTTTCGCGCACGCACCCTGAACTTCGTCGGCGGTGAACCCACCCTCGGGACCGACGACGACCGTGCACGGCGGAGCCTCGGCCGCGACCTCCGCCAGCGAACGCCGCGCCTGACCGTCGAGAATGACCACCGGGGCCTGCCGATCGGCGACGTCTGCGAGCCAGTCCGGGAACGCGGCGGCGGGCGCGATCAGGGGCAGGCGGTTGCGCCCGCACTGCTCGCAGGCGGCAATCGCGATCTGGCGCCAGTGGACGATGCGCCGCTGCGCCCGCTCCGGCGCGATTCCCTGGCTGCGCGCGGCTTGGACGGGGACGATTCGCGAGGCGCCAAGCTCGACCGCCTTGCGCACGACGAGGTCCATCATGTCGGCGGCGATCATCGCCTGCACCAGCGTGAGCGGCTGCACGGACTCGCGCTCGATGTCGTCGAACTGCTCGACTTTCACGACCACGCCGTGTCGGTCGATGTGGGCGATCGTCGCCGCGTACTCGCCTCCGCTCCCGGCAAAGAGCGCGAGCGCATCGCCGCGACGCATCCGCAGTGCCTGCGCCACGTGCCGGGCCGCGGCGGGCGGCAGCGGATATTCGCTGCCGGCCTCGGGCGGATGATCCGCGTCGCCGACGAATATCCTCGGCGTGCGCATCGGGCAATCCGCGGCCACGCTCAGGCCGCGGGCTCGGCGACGCCGATGAAGCGTCGCAATGCGTCGAGCACTGCATCGGGCTGCTCGATCATCAGCGAATGACCGCTGCCGGGAAGGGTCAGGCTGCGCACGTCCTTCAGCGCCTCGATCAGCGCCCTGGCATTGCGCGGCGGCGCCATCACATCGCGCTCCCCCATGACGACCAGCGCGGGGCAACGCACGGCAGCAGCGGCCGCGAGGCCCCCGGCGTAGCGATGGCAGGCGAGGAGGCCCGTGGACAGCACGCCGTCGTGCGTGCGCTCCATCAGGCGCATCGCATTGCCGAGCATCCACACGCCGGGATTGCGGTTGCCTCCGAGCTGGCTGCCCGGCCCGTAGGACCAGCCGTTGATCAGCTCGTAGGCGACGTGGTCGTTGCGCGCGGCAGCGGCGAGCAGGTCGTCGGAGACGGTCATCGGCACCGCCGGGCCGAGCAGCGCGAGCTTCGCCACGCTCTGCGGATGACGCGCCGCGCATTCGAGCCCAGCCAGCGAGCCCAGCGAATGCCCGACCAGCACGGCCTCGTGCGCACCTGCGGCCGCGACCACGGCCGCGATCCAGTCGGCGATCGCCGGGACATCGGCGAGCGCGGGACCCGCCGAGCGCCCGTGTCCGGGAAGGTCGACCGCGAGCACGTTGAAGCCGTGCCAGGCGAAATAGCGCGACTGCAGCGCGAAGACGCTGTGATCGTTACCCGCGCCGTGCACGAACAGCGCCGTCGGCCGGGCAGGCTCGTGCGCCCGCGTACCGGTGTAGGCGTAGACATCCTTCCCTGCCACGCGAAGCTGCATCAGGCCTTGCCCGCCGCGTACAGCGCCCGCGACAGGTCCTCGATCAGGTCGGACGGGTCCTCGAGGCCGATCGACAGCCGTATCGTTCCCTCGGTGATCCCGGCACGCAGCAGGTCGTCGGCCGACATCCGGAAATGCGTCGTCGACGCAGGGTGGATCACCAGCGATTTCGCGTCGCCGACGTTCGCGAGGTGCGAGAAAAGGCGCAGCGCCTCGATGAAGCGGCGTCCCTGCTCGCGCGTTCCGCGCAGGTCGAAGCTGAACACCGCGCCACAGCCCCGCGGCAGCAGTTTCTGCGCGAGCGCGTGATCGGGATGATCGGGCAGTCCGGGATAGCCGACCGCGGCGACCAGCGGATGCTCGCGCAGGAAATCGACGATCGCCCGCGCGTTCTCGACGTGCCGGGCCATCCGCACCGGCAGCGTCTCGATGCCCTGCAGGATCTGGAATGCGGTGGTCGGCGCCATGCACGCGCCGAAATCGCGGATGCCTTCGCGGCGCGCGCGCAGCAGGAATGCCGCGGTCGTCGACTCCTCGGCGAACACCATGTCGTGGAAGCCTGCATAGGGCTCGGTCAGCGACGGGAATTTCGCGCGGGTCGCGTCGGCGTTCCAGTCGAAAGCCCCGGAATCGACGAGCAGACCGCCGATGACCACGCCATGGCCCGACAGGAACTTGGTTGCCGAATGGAACACGAGGTCGGCGCCGTGCTCGAAAGGGCGGATGAGCCAGGGCGTGGTGAACGTCGAATCGACGAGCAGCGGCAGGCCGTGGTCGTGCGCCAGCGCCGCCACCTGCGGGATGTCGAGCACCTCGAGCCGAGGATTGCCCAGGGTCTCGCCGAACAGCAGCCGCGTCGTCGGACGGATCGCCGCCCGCCAGGCGTCGATGTCGCGCGGATCGACGAACGTCGTCTCGATGCCGAAACGCGGCAGCGTGTAGTCGAGCAGGTTGTGCGAGCCGCCGTACAGCGAGCGCGATGCGACGATGTGCGAGCCCGCCGACAGCAGCGTGACGATCGCCAGGTGCAGGGCCGCCTGCCCGCTCGCCGTCGCGATTGCGCCGGCGCCGCCTTCCAGCGCCGAAATGCGTTCCTCGAGCACCGCGCAGGTCGGATTGGCGATGCGCGAATAGACGTAGCCGGCGCGCTCCATGTTGAACAGCGCCGCTGCATGGTCGGTGTCCGGAAAGACGAACGACGCCGTCTGGTAGATCGGAGTCGCGCGCGCGCCGGTCACAGGATCGGGACGCGAGCCCGCGTGCAGCGAAAGCGTGTCGAACTGGTGAGTCCTGGGCTTGGTCATCGCGCGCATTCTCCGCCGTTCGTCTCGCGCCTGGCAAGAACCGCGGCTTGCGGGTAGAGCGTGTCGAGAACATCTCGCGTCACCTCGCGCAGCGCTGCGGCGACATCCCCGACGAGGCGCTCGGGGTCGCAACCGCCCGCGCGCTGCAACCAGGGCGCCGATGCGGAAAGCTGCCGGCGGCGCGCGATCGCCGACGCGACGACGTCGCGCCAGACCGTGGGATACTCGCTCGCAGTCCATTCGCCGCGGCCGCGGCCGTAATGCGCCACCGCGAGATAGCGCAGGATCGCTGCGGGAACGAGCGCCGCGACGAACTCGTCGCTCCATCGCAGTGAAGTTTCGGTCGTGCCGCGCACCAGGTTGAACCCGCGTGCGATCCCGGCAGCACCCAGCGCGCCGACGACCCCCCCGGCCAGCAGTCCTGCCCCGAACGTCAGGCCGCCTGCAGCGAGGTCCGCGGCGAGCCCGGTCAGCGCGCCGGACACGAAGCCGCCGACGATCGCGGCCTTGCGCTCGTCGACAGGGGCCTCGGTGACGACGCTGTCGGCGAGCCTCGCCGTCACTTCGGCAGCCGCCCGGCCTTCGAGCTGGTGGATCGCGATCAGCCGGTCGGTGCTCGCGCGTATGTCCTGGTCGAGGCGCTGCGCCAGCGCGGACATCGTGGCTTCGTTCGCGCCATCCCCGGCGCGGCCGGGGATGCCGATGGCCTTGCCCACCTCGCGCAACGCGCCCCGCAATCCCGCTTCCGGCAGCCGCTCGCGGTCGCAGGCCGCGCGCGCTATCGGCATCGCGATCGCGGCCATCGACGCTTCGAACTGCGATTCGCGCGCCGCCACCCAAGCCGACGCAAGACGCGAGTAGCCGTCGCGCTTCGGCCCGGGCAGCGCCTCCGCGACGGTCGCGAGCAGCGTGCGCTCCTGCACCCAGCAGCGCGCGAACGCGTCGAGTGCGAGCACGCCGCGAATCACCGGCCGGGCACCCAGCGCCTCGCGCCAGCGCGCCACGTCCGCGGCGTCGGCGGCGGGGCTGCGCGGGGGTCCGGTCTGGTTGAGCAGCACGACGACGGGCTTGCCGATCCACTCGACGATCTGCAGCTCGGGCCCGAGGTATCCTGCGTCCTGCGGGTGCTCCGACGCGTTGACGAGATAGAGCACGACGTCGGCGTGATCCCGAATGTTCCTGACGGCCTGCTGGCTCGACCAGAAAGGTCGGTCGCGCCACCGGTCCCAGGTCGACGCCAGGAAGCCGAGGATCGGATTGTCGAGGGCGGAAAGCCGCCGCGCCAGGCGCGCGCTGTCCCCGAAGCCGGGTGTGTCCCAGAGCCAGAGGGCGTCGCCCTGCGCGGTCCGGATCATCAGGTGCCGCTCGGCCGAGGCGGTGACGTGCGCGGCATCCCGAACCTCGCCGACGTCGCGCGAGAGCAGCGTGCGCGCGAGCGTCGTCTTGCCCGCGTTGGTGTGCGAGACCAGCGACAGCGCGATCTCCCGCGGCGATGCGTCCGCCGCGATCCCGGCCGCCGATTCGCCGGACCGGCCCGATGGTCCCGGTTCGCTCATCGCCCAGGCGCCGCAAGCAGATCGTTGAACGACGCAGCCGCCAGGGCGAGATCCGGATGCGCGAGCGCGACGAACAGCGGCGGCGCGCTCCGCCCTTCGAACACCTGACGCCACGCCGTCTCGCGCTCGGTGATTCTCTGCGGCAAGTCGGGGAAGCGTGCTGCGAAATCGGAGGTGTCGACGATCGGAATCAACGGCGCGCCGCGCGCGCGCGCGGCGATCTGGTCGACGATCGTGCCGTGGTTCTCGGCTTCCGGAGTCGCGGTCAGGTTGAAAAGGATGACGATGGCGGCAGGGGGCGTGGTAGGCAAAGGCGGCGCGTCGTCGCCATAGCGCAGCACCGGCATCCTTTCGAGCGCGACCGGCGCCTCGAACGCACGCGACAGCATCGCGCGCAGGCCCTCGATCGCCTGCGCGTGGACGTCGTAGCTGTAGGGTATCGCGAGCACCTGTGCGGTGCCCGCGCGCCAGGCGCGGAGGATGCGCTGGAAATAAGGCGCATCGACCTGCAGGGGAAAGCGCCTCGAAAGGCGCCTCGCCCCGATCCATGCGGCCGCGGCGAGGACGAGCCTCGGGACGACGACGACGACGAGGATCGTTCCGGCATACAGATGGATCCAGCGGGCGGCATTCTCCCCCTGGCTCGCGGGACCCAGCGCCTCCAGCACATCGGCGCCCGGAACGGCGATCCCGGTGACCAGGGCGCCCGGCGCAAGCACGACGTGCAGGATGCGCGCGACGTCGGTGGCATCGAGAAACGTGCTCTGCCAGACGGCACGGTACTCGAGCGCGATGCCCCGCAGGTAGAGCCCGCCGACTTCGCCCAGCGCCAATGCGGCGGCGGCGACGTGCAGGACGGAGGCTGCCCGACGCTGCCACAGCGGCGCGGCCGCCCGGGCCCAGTCGACACTGAACGCGGCGGCGGCGTTTGCGAGCGGGCGCTGCTGCGCGGCGTCATGCCAGGCTCGCGGGATGGCACCGAGCAGCTTCGCGAGCAGGGACCGCATGCCCTCGGGCGCCGTCCTGCGCACGCCGCCCCGGGACGTCGCCACCGCGATCGCGAGCAGGACGTAGACGGCGACGTTCCACGCGAGCAGCACGAGCACCGGCGGCGCAAGCAGATTGATCTGCTGCCCCGGGCCGATGTGCGCGGCCGCGACGCCGGCGACGAACGCGGCCACGGTCGCGACGATCGCGACCTTCGGGCCCGCGAATCGATGGCCCGAAAGCGACTGCAGCCGCGGGTCGCGCGCAACCAGGCGCGCCAGCGCGAGTCGGGCGCGGCGCGCCAGGTACGCTTCTGACGCGGCGCCCTCGCCCACTGCATTCGCGGCCGCCTGCCCGACCGCGATGCGGTCGGCATCGCTCCAGACCGCCCGCGCACGATCGGCGGTCTCGATCGCCTGCACGAGCATCACATCGTGGGCGCTGCGTTCATCCATGCGTGTTCGTGCTCGCGTCGAAGGACTATGATTGGCACCCTGGCCCCGCGGGAATGCTACCAAGGTTGGCACGGATCGACGCATGGATCGCCACGACGCACCTTCCCCGCCGGTCAAGGGACGCGGCGCGACGTTCAATCCCGACAACCGGTTCCGGGCTGAACGGCGCGAGCCCTGCGACGACGGCTGGGCGCGTGATGCCACCGTTGAAACCGGCGTCGGCGACGACGACGATGCCCCCGTGCGGCCGGCGCCGAGGACCACGGTCACCGTCCAGCCCGCGCGAAGCATCATCGCCCGCAACGACTCGCCGGACATCCCGTTCACGCAGTCGATCAATCCCTACCAGGGCTGCGAGCACGGCTGCATCTACTGCTACGCCCGGCCGTCCCACGCCTTCCTCGACCTGTCACCCGGCATCGATTTCGAGACGCGGCTGTTCGCCAAGCCGCAGGCGGCCGAACTGCTGCGCGCCGAGCTCGCGAAAGCGGGCTACCGCTGCGATCCGATCGCGCTGGGGGCCAACACCGATCCATACCAGCCGATCGAACGCGAATGGAAGCTGACGCGGTCGATTCTCGAGGTGCTGGCGCAGTGCGAGCATCCGTTCACGATCGTAACCAAGTCGTCGCTGGTCGAGCGCGACATCGACCTGATTGCGCCGATGGCCGCGAAGCGCATGGCCCGCGTCTACGTCTCGATCACGACACTCGACCGCGAGCTCGCGCGCAGGATGGAGCCGCGTGCGGCCGCGCCGCAGCGCCGCCTGCAGACGGTCAGGGCGCTGGCGCAAGCCGGCATCCCCGTCGGCGTGATGACGGCGCCGGTCATCCCTCAGCTCAACGACCGCGACCTCGAGGCGATCCTCGAAGCCGCGGCAGCCGGCGGCGCAACCTCGGCGGGCTGGGTGCTGCTGCGCCTGCCGCTCGAGGTCGCACCGCTGTTCCGCGAATGGCTCGACGCCCACTATCCACAGCGCGCGGCCCACGTGATGAGCCTGATTCGCCAGACGCGTGGCGGTCGCGACTATCAGGCGGGATTCGGCGCGCGGATGCGCGGCGAGGGCGCCTATTCGGCGCTGATCGGCCGGCGCTTCGAACTTGCCTGCGCCCGCCTCGGTCTCAACCGCGGTCGAGATCAAGCCGGCCTCGACACGACGCGGTTCAGGCCGCCGGCGATCACGATCCCGGCGGGCGTCGCGGGCGGCCAGCTCGACCTGTTCGGGGATGCAGGGGCCGGGGGCAAGGTCCGGTGACCCGGTTCGAATCCATCAAGGAGATTCGGTGATGAGTGGTGCAAGACATCTGGCGGCGTGGGTCGCCGCGGTCGTCTTCTTCGTCCTCGGCGCGATCTGGTACAGCGTGTTCGCGGGCCCGTGGGCGAGTGCGATCGGCAAGACCTTCGACCAGATCACGCGCGAGCAGGGCGGATCGCCGCAACCCTATGCGATCGGATTCACTGCGATCCTGCTGATGTGCTACACGCTGTCGTGGCTGATCGAGCGCCTGCAGGCGTCGACCTTCGCCGGCGGCCTGCGGCTCGGCGCAACCATCGCCTTCTGCTTCATTGCCGCGACGCTCGCGCTCAACTACGGCTTCGAGTCGCGTTCGATGACGCTGTGGCTGATCAATGCTACGTACGTCGTGCTGGGGCTCGCGACGGCGGGCGCGATCATCGGCGGCTGGAAACGGCCTGCCTGAGGGGCTTGCCGGGGGACCCTCAAACGCCGAGGTAGCGCTGCAGCAAGGCCGGCTGGGCCTTGATCTCCGCGGCCGGTCCTTCGTGCACGATGTGCCCGTTGTTGATGATGTAGACGCGTTGCGCCAGCGCCAGGGTCGCGGCGAGATTCTGTTCCACCAGCACGATCGTCTGCCCCGCAGCGGCGAGATCGCGACAGGCGACCATCAGGGCCTGGACGATCACCGGCGCAAGCCCCTCGAACGGCTCGTCCAGCAGGATGATCTTCGGATCGCGGATGAGGGCGCGGGCGATCGCGAGCATCTGCTGCTCTCCGCCAGACAGGTCGGTGCCGCTGCTGCCGCGCCGCTCCCTGAGCCGCGGGAACATCTCGTAGATGCGGTCGAGGGGCCACTTGTTCTGGGCGGTCAAGCCGGCGAGGATCAGGTTCTCCTCGACGTCGAGGCTGCCGAAGATGCGGCGGTCCTCGTGCACGAGCTGCATCCCGGCTTTCGCGACCTCGTGGCTCTTGTTCCCGGCGATCTCGACCCCGTCGAGCTTCACCGAGCCGGTGCGCGGCGTCACCACGCCCATCAGGCTCTTCAGGGTCGTGCTCTTGCCGGCGCCGTTGCGCCCGAGCAGTGCCACGACCTCGTTGCGTTCCACGCGCAACGAGACGTCGAACAGGATGTGGGAATCCCCGTAGTAGCTGTTCAGCCCGCTGACCTCGAGCAAGCTCATGTGACGACCCCCACGCTTGCGGCTGGCGCCGCTGCGCTGCCCCCAAAGGGGGTGCAATTCGCGCCTTGGGACGGCCCGGCGACGCTCATGTGACGCCCCCCACGCTTGCGGCTGGCGCCGCTGCGCTGCCCCCAAAGGGGGTGCAATTCGCGCCTTGGGACGGCCCGGCGACGCTCATGTGACGCCCCCACGCTTGCGGCAGTCATTCGTCGATCACTCCGTGCACGCCACCCAGGTACGCCTCCTGGACTGCCGCATTGCTCTTGATCTCGTCGGGTGTCCCTTCGACCAGCACGCGGCCTTCCTGCAGCACGGTGATGCGCTCGGCCAGGTTGAACAGGGCGTCCATGTCGTGATCGATGATGATCATCGTGCGCCCCTCGCCGATCGACCTCAGGAGCTTCACGGTCTCGGCGCGCTCGCTCGGGCTCATGCCCGCAAGCGGCTCGTCCAGCAGCAGCAGCGTCGGCGACGACGCGAGCGCGAGTCCCACTTCCAGCCGCCGCTTCTCGCCATAGGCGAGCTGGGACACCGGCGTGTCGCGGCACTCGACCAGGTTCACGAGCTCGAGCGTGTGGTCGACCTGCTCGCGCAATCCGGGAATTTTCTGAAGGCTTCCCAGCAGGTCGAGCTTGAACTTGCCGCGCAGCTCGGCGAGCGCAGCGATGGTGAGGTTCTCGCGCACCGTCAGTCGGTTGAACAGCTGGTTGACCTGGTAGCTCTTGGTCAGCCCGAGCTGGCACACCTCGGTGACCGTCATGCCGGTGATGTCGCGGCCCTCGAACACGATCTTGCCGGACGAGGGCGGCACCTCGCAGGTCAGCATCTTGAAGAACGTGCTCTTGCCCGCACCGTTGGGGCCGATGATGCCGCGCAGCTCGCCGCGGTTCACCGAGAAATCGATGCCGGCATTCGCGATCACCCCGCCGTAGTACTTGCTGAGGCCGGTCGCCTGCAGGATGGGGCCGGCGACACCCGCCGACGAGCGGCTGCGTGCCGGCGACGGAGCCGCGGCCGCTGCGCCGCCGGCCGCGGGCGCCGACGCGTCCTGTTCGTCGTCGACGTCGAATCCGGGAAGGGACGCGGGCTCCTCGGCACCGGCCGGAACCGCCTTGCCACTCAGGCGGCGGTAGAGATCGGTGATGCCGCCGATGATGCCGTGCCGCAGGAAGCTGACGAGCAGCACGAAGACCAGTCCCAGCACCAGCTTCCACGAAGCACCGAGGCCCAGCGTTCCCTGCAGGTAGTCCTGGAGGTACAGCCAGATCGTGGCGCCCAGCAGCGGGCCGAACAGCGTGCCACGGCCGCCGATGGCGGTCAGGATCACCAGCTGGCCGGAGGTGTCGAACGTGAATGCGTCCGGCGGCATGAACGCCTGCAGCACGCCGAGCAGTCCGCCCGCAAGCCCGGCATAGGCGGCGGCGATGACGAAGGCGGCGAGCTTGTAGCCGTGGACGCTGTGCCCGACGGCCGCCGCCCGCAGCGGATTCTCGCGGATCGCGCTGAAGATCGCGCCGACCGGCGAGCGCACGATGCGCAGCGCGATGACGATGCCGATGAAATAGCACAGCGCGAGGAATGGATAGAGCGACCAGCCGGTGCTCATGTGAAGGGTGGTGAAGCCGAGGTACAGCGTCGGCGCCGGCACGCCGGGCAATCCGTTCTCGCCGCCGGTCCAGTGCGCCAGCGGATTGAACTCGACGAAGTAGAAGACCTCCGCGATCGCCACCGTGATCATCGCGAAGTAGATGCCGGTGCGCCGCAGCGCCACCAGCCCGACCAGGAAGCCGACGGCGGCGGCGGCGATCATGCCCAGGATCAGGGCGAGCAAGACATACGGAAATCCGGCCCGGGTCAGCAGGTAGGCGGCGACGAATCCGCCGGTGCCGTAGAAGGCGGACTGGCCGAACGAAAGGAGACCCGTGTAGCCGAACAGGATGTCGAAGCCGATGCCGAACAGCCCCCAGACCAGGATGCGGTTGACGGTATCGGGCGCAAACCCGAGGTGCGGCAGGACGAATGGCGCTGCGATCAGGCCGATCGCCACCAGCGCTTCGACGAGGTACGGACGCTGCCTCAGCATCGGACGCCCGCGTTCACTCGCGGCCCTTCGTGCCGAGCAGCCCCTGCGGCCGCAGCATCAGCACGAGCACCATCGCCCCGAACAACATGACGTAGGCGTAGCCCGGATTGAACATCGACGTGATGCTGATGATCTCCCCTGCGATCAGCCCGCCGAGCACGGCGCCGGGAAACGATCCGACGCCGCCGATGACGACGACGACGAAGGTCTGCACGAGGATCGCCTCGCCGACGTCCGGGGTGAGCGATGCCACCGGGGCGTTCACGATTCCCGCGAAGCCCGCCGCCATCGCGCCGATGCCGAACACGATCATGAACACGCGGTAGACGTTGATGCCGAGGGAATCGACCATCACGGGATCCTCGATTCCCGCGCGCACGATCATGCCGAGACGCGTCCGGTAGAGCACGATGTACAGGGCGAGCAGCGCCACCGCGACGATGCCGACGGCGGCGAGGCGGTAGGTCGGATAGAACAGGAAACCGAGCTTGGTGATGCCCGAGAACAGCGGTGGCGGCGGGACGGTCTTGGAGAGGCTCGAGAAGAACAGGCGGACGAGCTCGACCATGCAGATGCCCAGCCCGAACGTGACCAGCAGCTGGTCCTCGTGCGGCCGGCCGTAGAAGTGGCGGATGATCAGCCGCTCCATCGCCACGCCGACGACCATCAGGAACAGCGTGCCGGCGATCACTGCCACCGTGAACGACCCGGTCGCCTCGTACGCGACGTAGCCGGCGTAGCCGCCGAGCATGAACATCGCGCCGTGCGCCAGGTTCAGCACGCCGAGCGTGCCGTAGATGATCGTCAGCCCGGAGCTGATCAGCGCGAGCAGCGCGCCCAGCGCCAGCCCGTTGAACAGCTGCGAAACGAAATTAGTCCACGTGATCATATCGGACGTCCATGCGATCCCGCGGGCTCAGAACATGCCGCTCATGCCACTGCAGGTCCGCGCCGCAGGCGGCGAAACGCCGCCCGCGACGCAGGTGCGCCGTCAGACTCTAGGTGTAGTCGCCCAGCTTGCAGCCGAACGCGTCGGGCTTCTGCATCAGCGGAGCGCCCGGAACGATCTCGGTGACTTCCCAGAAGTCTTCCTTGTTCTTCATGTCGCCGGGCTTCTTGCCGCGGACGATGATCACCGGCCGCACCAGCTGGTGATCGGCGGCGCGCCAGTACACCTCGCCGACGACCGAGTCGATCTTGCGCCCGGCCTCGTAGGACTTGATCACCTCCGGCGGATAGAAGGTGCCCGCATTCTCGACGGCCTCCGCCCAGAGCGCGAACTCCATGTAGGCGTTCTCGGCGCCCCACTCCGGCTTGTAGCCGTATTTCTTCTCGAACGCCTCGACGAACATCTTGGCGAGCGGATACTTGTCCTCCAGCGTCCACCAGAAGTCGGTGGCGGCGTACACGCCTTCCATGATGTCCGCGCCAACTTCGCGCGACAGGAACGGCACCTGATACGGGACCACCAGCTTCATCTTCGGCAGGATGCCGAATTGCTTGGCCTGCTGGATCGACAGGACCGCGTCGTGTCCCCAGTTCACGTTGATCAGGATCTCGGCGCCCGAGTTGGCGATGTTCGTCAGGTACGAACTGAAGTCCGGCGCGCCGAGCGGCGAGACCTGGTTCGTGACCATCGTCCAGCCGCCGTTCTTGCTCAGGTAGTCGTTCATCGACTTGGTGACGGTATGCCCGTACGTGTAGTCCGGGGTCATGAACGCCGCCTTCCGGTTCTTGCCGAAGGTCTTGAGCAGAACCGGGCCGATCGCGTTGGCCGCCGTCTCGCCGTAGAAGCACTGGCGGAAGCCGTAGCGCACGCAGTCCTTGCCCGTGGTGTCGTTGGAGCCGGAGATGCCGGCGACGTAGAGCACCTTCTCGCGCTGGGCGAGCTTGTTCAGCGCCACCGCGACCGCGCTCGAGGTCGAGCCGGTCATCAGCACCGCCTTGTTCTCGCTGATGAAGCGCTGTTCCGCCTGCACCGCGTCATTCGGCTTGGCCGCGGAATCGGCGACGCCGAATTTCACCGTCTTGCCGAGCACGCCCTTGGTCGTCTTGGGCGAGATCTTCTTGATCAGCGGATGACCCTGGTTGATGTGCTCGACCGCGAGCTCGTAGCCCTTGAGCTCGTCCTCCCCCTGCAGCGCATAGGCGCCGGTGCGCGGCACGGTGATGCCGATGAACACCGAGTCGCCGGAAGAGCCCGCCGGCCAGGTGCCGATCGGCGGACGATCCGCGGCAAGAGCGCGCGACGCAAACGCCGCCGGGAGGGCGAGCCCGCCGGCGACCCCCAGTCCAGTAACCATGAAGTCGCGGCGGCTGTAGCCGTGGAACTTCGACTTGCTGTCTCGCATCACTTCCTCCTTGAAGTGGGTTGCCGATGGCACACCGCGAACCGGTATCGTCGCCGCAGATCGGCAGACATTGCCGGCATTCGGGGTTACCGCGGCAGTTCGGCCCTCTCGGTCTGGTCAGGCCGGCTTTGCTGAATTCGACGCCGGAACCGGGGGCGCACGCCGCAGGGCCGGACATCGGCTTATCGTAGTTTGACCTGCGTCAAAGTCTATCGGACTTCGATCCGTTGTCAACCGCCTGTGCAGCGCTCACAATCCAAGCGAGGCAACCGAACGGAAACACACCGGCCGGATTGTCGTTTCGACGACAGATCGGGCCGCATCCCGGGACCATGAAGATGACGAATCGCAAAACCGGCAGGACGCGCGCCCTGGACCAGGGCGAGTACGAGGCGCTCGCCCAGTTCCGCTACACGCTGCGACGGTTCCTGTCGTTCAGCGAAACCGCCGCAGGCGGGGTGGGCCTGACGCCGCAGCAGTACCAGGCGCTGCTCGCGATCAAGGGTGCCTCGGGCGAAGGTCCGGTCACGATCAATGATCTCGCCCACCAGCTGATGATCAAGCACAACAGCGCGGTCGGGCTGGTGGACCGCCTCGAGGAGGAAGGGCTGATCGTCAGGCGTATCGCCCGCGACGACCGGCGCAAGGTCAATCTGATCCTGACGCCCAAAGGCAGCCGCATGTTCGAGAAGCTCGCAGGTGCGCATCGCGCCGAGCTGGAGCGGATCGGTCCCAAGCTGTCGGGATTCTTCGACCGCTTCGCCGCTTCCGGCGAAGCGCGCAGCCCCCGCCAGAGACAGTGATCCGTCGATCCGCCGCGGCCTGCGGCGGATCGACGCCGGCGGGCGTCAGTGGCTTTCCCGGCCGACTTTCGCGCCCGACCCGCCCACCAGGAAATCGAGGTCGACCCCCTTGTCGGCCTGCTGGACCGTCGCGCAATAGAGCTGCACCCAGCCGCGGTCGGCATGGGGCTTCGGCGGTTTCCAGCGCACGCGGCGACGCGCAAGCTCGTCGTCGGCCACGTGCAGCTGCAGCCGCCGCTTCTCGACGTCGAGCTCGATGACGTCGCCGTTCTCGACCAGCGCCAGCGGGCCGCCTGCCGCTGCCTCCGGCGCCGTGTGCAGCACGACCGTCCCGTATGCGGTTCCCGACATCCGCGCGTCCGAGATGCGGACCATGTCGGTGACGCCCTTCTTCAGAAGCTTGGCGGGCAGCGCGAAGTTGCCGACCTCGGGAAATCCGGGGTAGCCTCGGGGTCCGCAGTTCTTGAGCACCAGGACGTCGTCGGCCCCGACGTCGAGCCCGGGGTCGTCGATGCGCCGGTTGAGGTCGTCGATGTCCTCGAACACCACCGCGCGGCCCCTGTGCTTCATCAGTTCCGGCGTCGCAGCCGAGGGCTTGAGCACCGCGCCGTCCGGCGCGAGGTTGCCGCGAAGCACCGCAATCCCACCCTGCGGCTTGAAGGGCTTCGCGAGCGGCGTGATCACCCGCGGGTCGTAGTTGACGGCGTCCTTGCAGTTTTCCCAGATCGTCCGGCCGTTGACGGTCAGCGCCTTCCTGTGGATCGACTTGCCGATCTCGCGGATGACGACGGAAAGCCCCCCCGCGTAATAGAAATCCTCCATCAGGTACTTGCCCGACGGCATCAGGTTGACCAGGCACGGCATCGAGCGCCCGAGCCGGTCCCAGTCATCCAGCGTCAGCTTGACGCCGATGCGACCGGCGATCGCCAGCAGGTGGACGACGGCGTTGGTCGAACCGCCGATCGCGCCGTTGACCATGATCGCGTTCTCGAACGCCTGCCTGGTCAGGATCTTCGACATCCGCAGGTCTTCGCGCACCATCTCGACGATGCGCCGGCCGGCCATTCGCGCAAGCACCCTGCGGCGGGAATCGACTGCGGGAATCGCCGCGTTCGTCGGCAGGCCCATCCCCAGCGCCTCGACCATCGACGCCATCGTCGACGCGGTGCCCATGGTCATGCAGTGGCCGGCGGAGCGCGACATGCAGCTCTCGGCCTCGACCATGTCCGGCTCCTTCATCTCGCCGGCCTTCAGCATCTCGGTGAACTTCCAGACGTGGGTGCCCGAGCCGATGTCCTCGCCGCGGAACTTGCCGTTCAGCATCGGGCCACCCGAGACACCGATCGTCGGCAGGTCGCAGGACGCCGCGCCCATCAGCAGCGCCGGCGTCGTCTTGTCGCAGCCCATCAGCAGCACGACGCCGTCGAAAGGATTGGCGCGGATCGACTCCTCGACGTCCATCGCCGCCTGGTTGCGGAACAGCATCGTCGTCGGCCGCATCAGCGTCTCGCCGAGGCTCATCACCGGGAATTCAATCGGGAAGCCGCCGGCGTCGAGCACGCCGTCGCGCACGTGCTGCGCGAGCTCGCGGAAATGCGCGTTGCACGGTGTCGCCTGCGACCACGTGTTGCAGATGCCGATCACCGGGCGCCCGTCGAACTGGTCGTGCGGGATGCCCTGGTTCTTCATCCACGACCGGTGGACCAGCGCATCGCGGTCGTGCCTGCCGAACCACTCGGTCGAGCGCAGCTTGCGCCCCGGCTTTGCCTTCGGTTTTGCCTTCGCCATCAGCCGCGCCTCGCGTTGTCCTTCACATCACCGCGCCGAGATACCAGGGTACGAATTCGCTCTGCCCGTAGCCATGGCGCTCGCTCTTGGTCTTCGCTCCCGACGCGGTGTCGAGGATCAGCCCGAACAGCCGCTCGCCCATTCCAGGCACCGTCGCGTCGCCGTCGACGATCGCGCCGCAGTTGAGGTCGATGTCCTCCTCCTGCCGCACCCACAGCGGCGTGTTGGTCGCGAGCTTGAGCGAAGGCGCGGGCGCACAGCCGTAGGCGGATCCGCGGCCGGTCGTGAACACGATCATGTTGGCGCCGCCGGCCACCTGCCCGGTGGCCGACACCGGGTCGTAGCCGGGGGTGTCCATGTAGACGAACCCTTTCTCGGTCACCGGTTCCGCGTATTCGTAAACGGCCACCAGGTTGGTCGTCCCGCCTTTCGCCACCGCCCCCAGCGATTTCTCGAGGATGGTCGTGAGCCCGCCGGCCTTGTTGCCCGGCGACGGGTTGTTGTTCATCTCGCCGCGCTCGCGCATCGTGTAGTCCTCCCACCAGCGGATGCGCTCGATCAGCTTCTCGCCGACCTCGCGCGAGACCGCGCGCCGCGTCAGCAGGTGCTCGGCACCGTAGATCTCGGGCGTCTCCGAGAGGATCGCCGTGCCGCCGTGACTCACCAGCAGGTCCACCGCCGCGCCGAGCGCTGGATTCGCGGTGATGCCCGAATAGCCGTCCGACCCTCCGCACTGCAGCCCGATCGTCAGGTGCGACGCCGGCACCGGCTCGCGCGTCACCGCGTTCGCGTGCGGCAGCATCTCGCCGATCATCGCGATGCCGTGGGCGATCGTCTTCGCGGTGCCTCCGGTGTCCTGGATCGAGAACGTCCGCAGCAGCGGCCCTTCGCGCAGGCTCTGCGCCCCCAGCAGCGAGCTGATCTGGTTGGCCTCGCAGCCCAGCCCCACGACCAGCACCCCGGCGAAATTGGCGTGCTTCGCGTAACCGCCCAGCGTGCGGCGCAGGATGCGCATGCCGTCGCCCTGGGTGTCCATGCCGCAGCCGGAGCCATGGGTGAGCGCGACGACCCCGTCGACGTTCGGAAACTCAGCCAGGCGCTCGCGGGTGAAGTGATCGGCGATGCCGCGCGCGACCGTCGCAGAGCAATTGACCGTCGACAGGATGCCGAGGTAGTTGCGCGTCGCCACCTTGCCGGCATTCGCCCCGTCGCGGCGCACGATGCCCATGAACGTTGCCGCGGACTCGACGTAGGCCGTCGGCTTCGCGTCGACCCCGAATGCGTAGTCGCGGTCGAACGCCCCCATCGCCAGGTTGTGCAGGTGCACGTGCTCGCCAGGGGCGATGTCGCGGCTCGCGAAGCCGATGATCTGGTTGTAGCGGTGCACCGGCGCACCGGCCCGGATGGCGCGGGTCGCGACCTTGTGCCCGGGAGGCACGAGGCCCGTGACGACGACGTTCTCGTCGATCAGCGTGGTGCCGCCGACCAGTTGCGAGCGCGCGATGACGACGTCGTCTGCCGGATGCAACCGGATCGTCAGCGAAGAGCGCGTAAGCATCGATTGTTCCCTCGGTACGGCCGCAATGCGGCCTCGGTGCGACCTCTCGGGGCAGCCTCAAGGCAGCCTCAGTGCAACCTCAGTGCAACATGTCCCAGCCCGTGCTGAACCGCTTGACCGCCTGGTTCAGGTGCCGGCGCATCGCTGCGCGGGCGCTCCTCGAATCGCGCGCCGCGATCGCCTTCAGCACGGCGCGGTGCTCGGCCATGGCCGAGCGCCACAACTCGGGCGAATCGTAGTGGTGCTCGAGCTGCTTGTAGAGCGGCCCGGCGCGCTCCTCCCACAGCATGCGGACGACGTGCACCAGCGCCCCGTTGCCCGTCGCTTCGGCAATGCGCAGATGGAACAGGCGATCGCCGGGCAGCGGCTGCACCCCTTCCGCCATTTCGCGCTCCATGTCATCGAGCGCCGCCTCGATCGCGTGCACCTGCGCGCGCTTCGCCGATCTTGCCGCCAGCGCGGCACATTCGGACTCGATCAGGTAGCGCGCGCGCAGGAGCTCGAACGGCCCCGCCTCGCTCTCGGCCGGCTCGGCGGCCTGCGCGTCATCACCGGCACGAACGTAGATGCCGGAACCGATGCGCACGTCGACCAGGCCTTCCACCTCGAGCGCGATCAGCGCCTCGCGCACCGACGGGCGCGACACGCCGAGCTGCTTCGCGAGGTCGCGCTCGGGCGGCAGGCGCGATCCGACAGCGTACTCGCCGCTCCTGATCAGGGCGCGGATCTGGTCCGCGATCTGGCGGTAAAGCCGACGGGGTTCGATGCTCTGGAACGGCATGGGACCGGGCCCGGCGCCGTGGCGTACCGGCCGAGGGTCTTGCTTCGGATCGACGAAGGCTACGCGCGCGCGGTCGACTGGTCAAGTGGCATTACCAATTGCCGGTCATCGTCAGCTGCTATAATCCGCACACGCGGCATGGGTTCCAGTCCTTCTCGCCGCCGTCGATCCCGACTTCCTGCCGTTCCTCCGTTTGCCTGCGACTGGCCTCCCACCGGGGAGGACAGGCCGATCCTTTTCCGAAAGCTTTCATGTCCTTCTCCAAGCTCGGCCTGTCCGAGAGCCTCGTACGCGCCGTCACCGAGCACGGTTACGCCGAACCCACGCCCGTGCAGGCGCAGGCCATTCCGGCGGTACTCGCCGGCGGCGACCTGCTCGCCGGGGCGCAAACCGGCACCGGCAAGACCGCCGGATTCGTGCTGCCGATGCTGCAGCGCCTGTCTTCACCCTCCGCGGCGGGGCTGCCTCGATCCGCGGCCCGCCCGATCCGCGCGCTGATCCTGACGCCGACCCGCGAACTCGCGGCGCAGGTCGAGGAGTCGGTGCGCATCTACGGCAAGTACACCAAGTTGAGCTCCACGGTGATCTTCGGCGGCGTGGGAATCCACCCGCAGATCGCGCAGTTGAAGCGCGGCGTCGACATTCTGGTCGCCACACCCGGCCGGCTGCTCGACCTCGCCGGCCAGCGCGCGGTCAACCTGTCGCAGGTCGAAATCCTGGTCCTCGACGAAGCGGACCGGATGCTCGACATGGGCTTCATCCGTGACATCAAGCGCGTCCTGGCGCTGCTGCCGCGGCAACGGCAGAACCTGCTGTTCTCGGCGACATTCTCCGACGAGATCAAGGCGCTGGCCGACGGCCTGCTGAATTCGCCGGCGATGATCGAGGTCGCCCGCCGCAATTCGACCGTCGAGTTGATCCGGCAAAAGGCGCATCCGGTGAACCGCGAACGAAAGCGCGAGCTGCTCGCGCATCTGATCCGGACGCAGGACTGGTCGCAGGTGCTGGTCTTCACCCGCACCAAGCATGGCGCGAACAAGCTGACCGAGCAGCTCGGCCACGACGGAATCGCCGCACTCGCGATCCATGGCAACAAGAGCCAGTCGGCCCGCACCCGCGCGCTGGCCGAATTCAAGAGCGGCCGGCTCACGGTGCTGGTTGCCACCGACATTGCGGCCCGCGGCATCGACATCGACCAGTTGCCGCACGTCGTGAACTACGACCTGCCCAACGTCCCCGAGGACTACGTGCATCGCATCGGGCGCACCGGTCGCGCCGGCGCGACCGGCGAGGCGGTGTCGCTGGTTTCGATCGACGACCGCGAGTTCCTGCGCGACATCGAAAAGCTGATCAGGCGCACGATCCCGCAGGAGGTGGTTCCGGGCTTTGCACCCGACGCCACGGCGCTCATGCAGCCCGTTGCCCGCGGCGCGGCGCGAAGGGCGCAACCGGCAGCCAAGCACCCGCCCAATGCGGGCGGGCGCCACAAGGGCGCGTCCCAACCCGCCGCCGGGGCAGCGCACAAAGGTGGACGCCAGCCCAATGCCGGCGCGCCGCACCAGGCCGGACGCCCACCGAACCCCGGTGCGCAACAAAGGGACGGACGCCCACCAAACCCCGGTGCGCGACGCAAGAGCGGTACGGCGAATGCAAGGCCCGCGGACCGCGGCCGCTCGCCGAGCCAGGCCAGTCGCCAGGCCTGACCGCGCCGCCGCGCGACCTGCGCTACGATGTGCGGCCCCATATCGCTCGCAACGAACCCGTTGCGATGAGCGGATCCGGGAGCATCCATCGTTCCGGAGGTCGTGGTGCTGCAAGTCGATCCAGGGGGTGACGTCCTTGGCGTGCGCATCGAGGGCATCGATCTCGCGCAGCCGCTGAGCCACGCGGCATTCGCGACCATCGTCCGGGCGCTCGGCGACCACGGCGTGGTCTGCTTTCCGCGCCAGCGACTCGATGCAGCGGCGCTCAAGCGCTTCAGCGCGCACTTCGGGACGCTGGAGATCAACGTGACCGGGGGCTTCCAGGAGCCCGGGCACCCCGAGGTCATGATCCTGTCGAACATCGTCGAGAACGGGCGAGCGCTCGGGCTCGCGGACGCAGGGCAGGACTGGCACACCGACATGTCGTACAGCAGGACGATCGCCTACGCCAACGTCCTGCACGGCATCCGCATCCCCCGGCGTGACGGGCGGCCGCTCGGCGACACGCTGTTCGCGAACATGCAGGCGGCCTACGATGACCTGCCGGCCGAGCTGAAGCGCAGGCTGGAAGGCGCGACGGCGATCCACGATTTCGCCAAGTTCTGGGACGCGATGCGGAAGAGGCCCGGCAGCACGCGCGCTCCGCTGACCGACGCACAGCGCGCTGCCAAGCCCCCCGTGTCTCACCCCGTATTCCTGCGTCACCCGATCACGGGGCGCAAGGTTCTCTACGCGAATCCGGGGTACACGATCCGGATCGAGGGACTGCCCGGACCCGAGAGCGACGCCATCCTCCGGTTCCTTTTCGAGCACCAGCTGCAGGCGAAATACCGACACGCGCATCACTGGAGCGAGGGCGACGTGCTGATGTGGGATGACCTCGTCACATTGCACAACGCCGTCCCCGACTACGGCCCCGACGAGCCACGCCTGATCAGGCGCTGCCAGGTGATGGCGGACCGCGTGTTCGACGCGGATTTTCTGGCACCTCGGGAAAGCGCGGTGCACGCCGCCCGACCCGGACCGTGACGTCGCGGACGGTCGCAATTCGATGACCGAGAGAACGCGCCGGCGCATGCTTCGCGTTCGCAGCATCGAGGACCTGCGGCGAGCGGCACAGCGCCGACTGCCCGCCGCCGTGTTCGATTTCTTCGACGGCGGGTCCGAGGACGAGGTGACGCTGCGCGACAATCGCGCGGCGTTCGACCGGCGCCGCCTGCTGCCCCGCGTGCTGCGCGGCGTGTCGTCCATCGACACGGCGACGACCATCGCCGGCACCGCGGCGAAGTCCCCGATCGTCATCGCCCCCACCGGCGCAGCAGGGTTCGGGCGGCCCGGCGCCGACGTCGCGATCGCGCGCTCGGCGGCCGCTTTCGGAATTCCCTACACGCTGTCGAGCTCGGCGACCGCATCGATCGAGCGGATCGCGCGCGAGGCGCCCGGTCGGCTCTGGTTCCAGCCCTACATCCTTCGCGACCAGGCGTTTCTCCACCGCCTGATCGATCGGGCGGAGGCCGCCGGCTACGAAGCGCTGGTGGTGACTGTCGACATGCCGGTCGGGGGCAAGCGCGAGCGCGACTACCGCCGCGACTTCGCGATCCCGTTTGCATTCACGCTGCGCAACGTCCTGGATTTCGCGTCGCGCCCGCGCTGGGCGCTGGGACTCGCGCGCCACGGCGTGCCGGTGCTCGAGAACCTGGTGGGACTGGCGAGGTCGGGCAGCGACACCGCGGCCATCGCTTCGTCGGTGGGCCGCGACTACGACAGCGGTTTCGACTGGCAAGGACTGCAGTCGCTGCGCGAGCGCTGGCGGCGCAGGCTTCTGGTCAAGGGCATCCTGCATCCGGAAGATGCGCTGCGCGCCGCTGCGATCGGCTGCGACGGGGTCATCGTCTCGAACCACGGCGGCCGCCAGCTTGACGGTGCGGTCGCGTCGATCGATGCCGTGCCTGCGATCGCGGCGGCGGTCGGCAATCGCATCGAGGTCCTGATGGACGGCGGTGTGCGCCGGGGCTCCGACATCGTCAAGGCGCTGGCGCTCGGCGCAAGAGCCGTGATGATCGGCCGCGCGACGCTCTACGGCGCGTCCGCGGCGGGCGAAGCCGGCGCGCGGCGCGCGCTGGAAATCCTGACCGACGAGCTGGCACGCACGATGCATCTCTGTGGTACCCGTACGATCGCCGAGATCGACCCCCGGGTCATCGCCTGATCGCGCGCATTCGTCGCGCGCGCAACAACGCGCGCACCGCAAACGCACTTCGGCCGCGCAGCGCTTGCGGTCGGGCGCCTGACGTCGCATCCTTGACGCTCAGGACCTCTCGCCGCCGAAGGTGCTGCAATGGTTGTACCCGCACTGACCACCGAGCTCCTGACGATCGCCACCGGGATCTCGGCGTATCTCGCCAAGCCGGGGGGGGTTCCCGGCATCGGGGTCGTGGTCATGATGGAGGCCTTCGGCCTCAATGCCTACGTCAAGGGCGTGTGCGACCGCTTCGCGCGCGCCGGCTACATCGCCATCGCGCCGGATTTCTACCATGGCGAGGTGTTCGAGTACTCGGACCGCGACCGGGCGATCGCGCGTCTCGATGAAATCGACGACGATGTTGCGATGCGGGATACCGGTGCCGCGCTCGACGCGCTGGTGGGCCAGGGCGCACGCGACGGCCGGCTTGCAATCATCGGCTTCTGCATGGGCGGCCGGCTCGCGTTCCTGGCCAACGCGGTCCACGGAGCGCGCCTCGCGGCGTCGGTGTCGTTCTACGGCGGCGGAATCGCCCCGCTCGAACCCAAAGGCAGGCGCAAGCCGCTGCTCGACCGGGCGCAGGATCTGAAAGCGCCGCAACTCCTGGTCTACGGGGCAAAGGATGCGTCGATCGCGAGCGACGAGCACGCGCGGCTCGCCAAAGCCCTTTCCGACGCCAACCGCCGCTACACGCTGGCCGTTCTTCCGGACGCGGGGCACGCGTTCGCGACCGTCGACCGCGAGAGCTATGTTCCCGAAGCGGCCGAGGCCGCCTGGCGCATCGCCTTCGCGTTCCTCGTCGACACCTTCATGCACTGACGCGCCGCCTTCGCGTGTCGGGCGCTTCCCGGCGCCATTCCATTCGCCCTGCGGTACCGGCCGGCTCCCCGGCAGCGTAGAATTCGCGCTTTTTGCCGCCACATGGCGACCGGGACCGGGAGTATCGGCAGCTCCGGGTGAGGAAGGGTGCGATGAGTGGAAGACTGACGGGCAAGTCCGCGCTGGTCACCGCGGCGGGCCAGGGGATCGGACGGGCGACGGCGATCGCGATGGCGAGCGAAGGCGCCGACGTGCTCGCCACCGACGTCGACGTCGATGCGCTCGACACGCTGCGCGGCATCGCGAACATCACGACGCGCCGTCTCGACGTGCTCGAAGACGCCGAGGTGACGAGGACAATCGAGGCCCTGCCCCCGCTGCAGATCCTGTTCAACTGCGCCGGCTACGTTCACCACGGGACGATCCTCGAGTGCGCGCCGAAGGACTGGGAGTTCAGCTTCAACCTGAACGTCCGCGCGATGTACGTCGCGATCCGCGCCGCGCTGCCGAAGATGCTCGCCCATCACGCGGCGACCGGACAGGGTGCCTCCATCGTCAACATGTCGTCGATCGCGAGCTCGATCAAGGGCCTGCCCAACCGCTTCGTCTACGGCGCGACCAAGGCCGCCGTCATCGGGCTGACCAAGGCCGTCGCCGCCGATTACGTGCAGAAAGGCATTCGCTGCAACGCGATCGCGCCGGGCACCGTCGACACGCCGTCGCTCGCGCAGCGGATCAACGCGTTCCCCGACCCGGTCGAGGCACGGCGGATGTTCATTGCGCGCCAGCCGATGGGCCGGCTCGCGAAAGCCGAGGAAATCGCACCGTTGGTCGTGTTCCTCGCGTCCGACGAGGCGGCATTTGTCACGGGCAACACCTATTCCTGCGATGGCGGGATGACTATCTGAGGAGAGATTCGATGAAACTCGTACGTTACGGACCGGCAGGGCGCGAGAAGCCCGGCATGATCGACGCCGACGGTGTCCTGCGCGACCTGTCGCGCAAGGTGAAGGACATCGACGGGGAATCGCTCGCGCCGGCGTCGCTCGCCGCCCTGCGCAAGCTCGACCCGAAGCGGCTGCCGGTGGTCAAGGGCCGCCCGCGGCTCGGCGCCTGCGTCGCGACGCCGCCGAAGTTCGTCGCGATCGGCCTCAACTTCGCCGACCACGCGAAGGAAGCGGGCGTGCCGATCCCCGAGCATCCGGTCGTGTTCTTCAAGGCCGAGACGTCGATCTGCGGTCCCAACGACAACACGATCACGCCGAAGGATTCGACGCAGCTCGACTATGAAATCGAGCTCGGCGTCGTCATCGGGCGCAAGGCTCGCCACGTCGCGGTGAAGGACGCGCTGCGCTACGTCGCCGGCTACTGCGTGATCAACGACGTTTCCGAGCGCGACTTCCAGCTGAAGCGCGGGGCGTCGCAATGGGGCAAGGGCAAGGGTTGCGACACGTTCGGACCGATCGGGCCCTGGCTCGTGACGACCGACGAGATCAAGGACCCCCAGAACCTCGACATGTGGCTCGACGTCAACGGCCAACCGCGGCAGCGCGGCAACACGCGCACGATGATCTTCGGCGTCGCCGAGCTCGTCGCCGACGTCTCGCGCTACATGACCCTTCTTCCTGGCGACGTGATCACCACCGGCACGCCGCCGGGCGTGGCGCTGGGCATGAAGGAGCCGAAGGGGTGGCTCAAGCCCGGCGACATCGTGACCTGCGGCATCTCCGGTCTGGGCGAACAGCGCCAGAAGATCGTGCCGTTCAAGGGGCGCGGCTAGGCGCTTCCCGCATTGCGGACCGCGGCCACGGCCACGGCTGCGGTCCGCGCGTCCCTCGCCGGTCCCGGCGGGGCCGCGACATCGACAACCTCGCTGCGTCCCGAGGCGCCGGACCGCGCAGCGCCGAACCGATCGACCCGAAATGCGATCATACGGTCGATGATCGACTCCACCCGCGCACCAGCGCCCGACCCGGGTCTCTATCCGGAGTGCATGCCCGACGCGAGCGGCATGCTCGCGCTGGATCCGCGGCACACGATGTACTGGGAGACCTGCGGCAACCCCTCCGGCGTGCCGATCCTGTTCCTGCACGGCGGACCCGGCGGCGGAAGCCTCCCGCACCACCGGCGTTTCTACGATCCTTCGCAGTGGCGCATCGTGCTCTACGACCAGCGCGGCGCGGGGCGCTCGACGCCGACCGCCGAAATCGGGGACAACACGACCGCACATCTGGTCGACGACATCGAACGCCTGCGCGCTCACCTCGGGATCGAGCGCTGGGCGCTGTTCGGCGGATCCTGGGGTTCGACGCTCGCTCTCGCCTATGCCGAGGCGCATCCCGAGCGCGTGCTGGGGCTGGTCCTGCGCGGGGTGTTCCTCGCCTCGCGCGAGGAAATCCGGTGGTTCATGGACGGCATGCGCCATTTCTTTCCGGAAGCCTGGCGCGATTTCGCGCATTTCCTGCCGCAGGCGGAGCGCGGCGACCTGCTCGCCGGCTACCACCGGCGGCTCACCGACCCGGACCCGGCCGTGCACCTGCCCGCAGCGCAGGCCTGGGACCGCTACGAACGGGCGTGCTCGACCCTCATCCCCGGGCCGGAGCTCGGACGCGTCGGCGACGACGCCGCGTCGCTCGCGATCGCGCGCATCGAGGCGCATTACTTCGTGAATGACGCATTTGTCGCGCCGGGCCAGATCATCGGCCACATCGCGCGGATCTCGCACCTGCCCTGCACGATCGTCCAGGGCCGCTACGACGTCGTCTGTCCGCCGGTCAGCGCGCTCGCACTGGCGCGTGCATGGCCCGGTGCCGAATGCATCATCGTCCCGGACGCGGGACATTCGGTGCGCGAGCCGGGAATTGCGCGCGAACTCGTCGCTGCCGTCCGCCGGATGCGCGCGGGCTTCGAACGGACGCCATGACATCGACCCGCGACTGGGCGCTGCGCAGCCACAACGCGGTCTGGCACCCGTGCACGCAGATGAAGCAGCACGAGAAGGCGCCGCCGGTCGCGATCGCGCGCGCAGCGGGAGCCTGGCTCTACGACTTCGACGGACGCCGCTATCTCGACGCGGTCGGTTCATGGTGGGTCAACCTGTTCGGCCACGCCAACCCGCGGATCAATGCAGCGTTGACGGCCCAGCTCGCCGAGCTCGAGCACGTGATGCTGGCAGGCTTCACCCACCGCCCGGTGATCGAACTTTCGGAGCGGCTGGCCGCGCTCGCCCCGGACGGACTGTCGCACGCGTTCTACGCCTCCGACGGCGCGTCGGCGACCGAGATCGCGCTCAAGATGAGCTTCCATTACTGGAAGCAGCGAGGCGCCGCCGGCAAGACGCACTATGCCCGGCTCGGAGGCGGTTACCACGGGGAGACGGTGGGCGCGCTCGCGGTGACCGACGTCGCGCTGTTCCGCGAGGCCTACGCGCCGCTGCTGCGCGAGCACCCGGTGCTGCCTTCGCCCGCGGCGCGCGATCGCGACGACGCCGACGCGGCCGTCGACGACGCGATCGACGCGCTCGCTGCCTTCCTCGCGCGCCATCACGCGAGCACGGCGGCGCTGATCGTCGAGCCGCTGGTGCAGGGCGCCGCCGGCATGGCGATGTACTCGCCGCGCTACCTCGCGCGCGCCCGCGATCTCACCGCGAGCCACGGCGTCCACCTGATCGCCGACGAGATCATGACGGGCTTCGGCCGAACCGGCAGCTTCTTCGCCTGCGAGCAGGCGGCGATCACGCCGGACTTCCTGTGCCTGTCCAAGGGCATCACCGGCGGCTATCTGCCACTGTCCTGCGTGCTCACGACCGACGAGGTCTACCGGGCGTTCTACGCGGACGAATTCTCGCAGGGATTCCTGCACTCGCATTCGTACACCGGCAATGCGCTGGCCTGCCGCGCCGCGCTGGCGGTGCTCGACATCTTTCGCGACGACGACGTGATCGCCGTGAACCGCGACAAGGCGCTGCGCTGGAGCCGGATCGCCCAGCCGATCGCCGAGCATCACCGCGTGCGCAACTTCCGCCAGTGCGGAATGATCATCGCGTTCGACGTGGACGCCGCGCGACCCGGCTTCGCGCGTTGGTTCGCCGCCGAGGCGCTGGCGCGGGAGATGGTGCTGCGGCCGATCGGCAACAGCGTCTACTTCATGCCGCCCTACGTCGTCGACGACGCGGATTTCGCCTTGCTCGTCGAGCGCACGCTCGAGATCCTCGACCTCGGATGACGCGGCAAGCACTCGCCCGGGCAGTCGCCGTCGCCGCCGCCGCCGTGCTGTGCGCAGCCGCGGCGCACGCGGCGCAGGCGGCGTTGCCGCGCGAGATCCGGCGCGCATTCCTGGACGCGGGCATTCCGATGACCCACGTGTCGATCGTCGTGCAGGACACGTCGAAGCGACGGCCGATGTTCGTCTACGATCCCGACCGGCCGCGCAATCCCGCGTCGGTGATGAAGCTCGTCACCACGTACACCGCGCTGGAACTCCTGGGCCGCGATTACCGCTGGAAGACCGAGGCGTACCTGGGCGGGCCGCTGGAGCACGGGGTGCTGCACGGGGACCTGATCCTCAAGGGCCATGGCGATCCCAAGATCACCAAGGAGCAGTGGCAGGCGTTCATCGCGGCGCTGCGCGACAAGGGCCTCGACGCGATCGACGGCGACCTCGTGCTCGACCGGAGCTATTTCGAACTTCCGCGCTACGACCCCGGCGCCTTCGATCAGGAGCCGCGCAAGCCCTACAACGTCGGACCCGATGCGCTGCTCGTCAATTTCAAGGCGATCCACCTGAGCTTCGTCCCGGACCCTGCCACCGCGAAGGTCGACGTTTCGATCGACCCGCCGCTGCCCGACGTCGCGCTGCGAAGTGCCCCGGCCCTCGTCGACACCACCGGCTGCGGCGACTGGCGCGCCGCGACGCAACCCTCGTTCGACGACCACGGCGATCGCGCGTCGCTGCGCTTCGCGGGAACCTATTCGGCCGCCTGCGGCGAGCGGGACTGGTGGGTCTCGGTGCTCGACCATGCGCACTACGTGCAGGGGATGTTCGACGCGTATTTCCGCGAGGCCGGCGGGCGCTTCGACGGACGCGTGAAGGAGGGGCGCGTCCCGCCGGGTGCCACGCCGTTCGCGACTCTCGAGTCGCCGCCGCTCTACGACATCGTGCGCGACGTCAACAAGCTGTCGAACAACGTGATGGCACGCCAGATCTTCCTGACGCTCGCGACGACGGCAAACCCGCCGCCGGCGACGCCGGCCAAGGCCGCCGCGGTCGTCCGTCGCTTCCTCGCCGCGCACAAGCTCGCGATGCCGGGCCTGGTGCTCGAGAACGGATCGGGACTGTCGCGCCGCGAGCGGACGACCGCGCGCGGACTCAACGCGCTGCTGGTGGCGGCGAGCCGCAGCAAGGTGCGCGACGAGTTCGCGAGCTCGCTGCCCGTCGCGGCAACCGACGGCACCCTCAAGCAGCGATTCCAGGACGACGGCGTCGCCGGACAGGCGCTGCTCAAGACCGGGACGCTCGAGGACGTGCGCGCGATCGCCGGCTACGTGATCGACGGCTCGGGCCGCTGGTTCTCGGTGGTTGCGCTGGTCAACGATCCCGCTGCCGGTCGCGCCGCGCCTGCGCTCGACTACCTCGTGCAGTGGGTCTACGACAACGGCGGGAGCTTCGATCCGGCGCTGCGGCGCTGAAGCACGCCTCACCCGCCTCGCTCACGTTGGCGCCCTCTCCCACGAGTTGGGAGAAGGTTGGGGTGAGGGTAGCTGCCCCCTCTCCCTCGGCGTGGGAGAGGGTCGGGGTGAGGGAAAACGCTAGATGCCCGGCACCGGCCGGCTCTCGTGGAACAGCAGGTAGCCGCGCACGACGCGGTAGATCACCCAGATCGTGTCGGCGGCCCAGATCGCGAAGGCGATCGGGATCCCGATGAGGATCAGTCCCAGCGTGACGAACACCAGTGCGCCGACCATCGCCCACAGCAACGACCACCAGAACGTGCGGATCTGCCAGGTGAAGTGGGATGCGAGCCAGCTGCCGGCCGCCTCATCGCGCTTCACGTGGGCGATGATGATCGCGACGATGCCGACCACGCCCATCAGCGGCGCAAACAGCGGAAAACCGTGGGACGCGACGCCGATCAGTGCGGCGATCGCAAACAGTGCGTAGACGAGCAGCGCGGCGTTGATCGGCAGCGGCCGCGAGGTCCCGGGCGGCGTCGAACTCACGGGGGAAACCGGTGCTGGAAATTCGGCCATCGAAATCTCCCTGATGCCATCCGCGCCGCGCGTCGGCGCCCGTTGCCTGACGCTAGATTGGGGAAACCGGTACCCAAATCAAGCCGCCCGCCGGAGCCGTACCCCTCAGTAGCGGCGGCCGTCCTTGTGGGCGGCAAACTCGCCATTCTCGTCCGCCACCCACATCAGGTCGTCGTCCGGATAGAACGCGTTGTCGCCGTCGACCCTGCTGCCGATCTCCAGGTAGCGCGCCTCGACCGCGCTGCGGTTGATGAAATGGTGCGCATCGCGCTTGCCTGCCGGGTACCCGGCACAGTCGCCCGGGCGCAGCACCTGCTCGCCGGCATCGGTCACCAGCACGACTTCCCCTTCGAGGACGTAGACGAACTCGTCCTCCAGCGTGTGCCAGTGCCGCAATGCGGACTGGCCGCCGGGGCCCAGCGTGACCACGTTGACGCCGAAGCGGGTGAGCCTGCAGGCGTCGCCAAGGTGCCGCTTGCTGCGATCCCCCATCCGCGATCGGAACGGCTCCGGGTAACCCGATCCGCGGGTCTCGGCCACGGACTGCGGATCGAGGGCGGGCAGACGAAGTTTGCTCATCGCGACATTCCATCGGCGGTGGAACCTTCCGGCATGACAGCACGCTTCGCGGGGCGGCGCAAGCGAAGGGCGGACATGGCGCACTTTGCCCGAACCGCGTGCGCCGCCGCTATAATGGCTTCGACCGCGCCTCGTGCCACCCGCGCGGACGACGCTGCAAACCGGTCCACAATCAGAAGGGGTCGAGCATGACCATCTCCCGCGAATCGCTCCTCGACGATTTCTCCTCGATGCTTTCCGACGCCGAAGATCTTCTGAAGCGCGCCGGCAACGAAAGCGGCGAGCGCGCGAAGGACCTGCGCGCGCAGGTCGAGGCGAAACTGCTCGCCGCCAAGCTGCGCCTGCAGGAACTGCAGGGCGAGGCGGTCGACCGCGCCAAGGACGCCGCGCGCGTCACCGACGACTACGTGCACGACAATCCCTGGTGGGCGATCGGCGCAGCCGCTGCAGTCGGCTTCGTCGCCGGCCTGCTGATGAACCGGCGCTGATCGTCGCATCGTCATGTCCGTCCCGGAGGGCGGGGTCGGGAAGTTTGCGACGAGGCTGTCGGCGTCGGCGGTTTCGCTGCTGCGCACGCGCATCGAACTCGCCAGCGTCGAGTTTGCCGAGGAGCGCGAACGGCTGAAGGCGTCGCTCGGGTTCATCGCCGTCGCCGCCGTCGCGTTCGGGTTTGCCGCGATCGTCGTGACCTTCGGCGTCATCGCCTGGTTCTGGGACAGCTATCGCTACGAAGCGATCGTCGTCGTCGCGCTGCTCTACGCGGTCATCGGCGTCGCTGCGCTGATGCGCCAGTCGGCGCTGCGCAAGGCGGCCCCGACGCCGTTCGCGACTTCGATCGATGCACTGCGCAAGGATGTCGAGTGGCTGCGCAGCCATCGCGACGGCGATCCCCCGGCCGGATCATGAGCGCCCTCGACGATCTGGCTGCACGCAAGGCGCTGCTCGTCGCCCGGACCGATCTCGAGCGCATCGACCTCGCGGTCGCACTGCGCGATCTCCGCGACGCGTTCGAGCCCCACCCCGAAGCCGGGCGCCTGCGCCGCATGCACCCGATGTTCGCGCGCGCGCTCCGGCTCGCCATCATGATCTTCGGTGCGCGCCGCCTGGGTCCGCTTGCACGCGCGCTTTCGATCGGACTTGTCGTGTTCCGCCTGGTGAGCGCGCTGCGCGGCCGGTAGTCGTCGCCCGGCACCTGGCCGCGGCGCCGGCCAGGGCGCGCCTCCACCGCGGCGTCAGAGCCCGAGCGACTTCCAGATCGCGTCTACCCGAGCCTCGACCGCCGCATCCATGGCGATCGGCCGTCCCCACTCGCGCGCGGTTTCGCCGGGCCACTTGTTGGTCGCGTCGATGCCGATCTTGCTGCCGAGTCCCGCGACCGGCGACGCGAAATCGAGGTAGTCGATCGGCGTGTTCGGCACGATCAGCGTGTCGCGCGCCGGATCGACGCGCGTCGTCAGCGCCCAGATCACGTCCTTCCAGTCGCGGATGTTCACGTCGTCGTCGGTGACGACGATCATCTTCGTGTACATGAACTGGCGCAGGAAGCTCCAGATGCCGAACATCACGCGCTTCGCGTGCCCCGCGTACTGCTTTCTCATCGCGACGACGGCCAGCCGGTAGCTGCAGCCTTCGGGCGGAAGGTAGAAGTCGACGATCTCCGGATACTGGCGCTGCAGCAGCGGAACGAACACCTCGTTCAATGCCACGCCCAGCACCGCCGGCTCGTCCGGCGGCTTGCCCGTGTACGTCGAGTGGTAGATCGGGTCACGACGCAATGTGATGCGCTCGATCGTGAACACCGGGAAGCGCTCGGTCTCGTTGTAGTAGCCGGTGTGGTCGCCGAACGGCCCCTCGAGCGCGGTTTCGTAACCGGTGGGATCGTCGGCGTCGGGTCGGATGAAGCCTTCGAGCACGATCTCGGCAGCCGCAGGAACCTGCAGGTCGTGGGTCAGGCAACTGACGATCTCGGTGCGTCCGCCGCGCAGCAGGCCGGCGAACTGGTATTCGGACAGCGTGTCGGGAACCGGCGTCACCGCCCCGAGGATCGTCGCCGGATCGGCCCCCAGCGCCACGGCGATCGGAAACGGCGTGCCTGGCGATGCGAGCGCGTGATCGCGGAAATCGAGCGCGCCGCCGCGGTGGGCGAGCCAGCGCATGATCACCTTGTCGCGGGCGATCACCTGCTGCCGATAGATGCCCAGGTTCTGCCGCTTCTTGTGCGGTCCGCGCGTCACCGTGAGGCCCCAGGTGATCAGCGGCCCCGCGTCGCCCGGCCAGCAGGTCTGGATCGGCAGGCGCGCGAGGTCGACGTCGTCGCCTTCCCACACGACGTCCTGGCAGGGGCCCGAGCGGCGCTCCTTCGGCGCCATGTCGAGCACCTTCATGAACACCGGGCGCGTCGTCTGCCACGCGTCCTTCAGGCTCTTCGGCGGCTCGGGTTCCTTCAGGTACGCGAGCAGGCGCCCGACCTCGCGCAGGCTTTCCTGCCAGCGTCCCGGATCGGCGCCCATCGCCCTGGCGACACGCTCCGGCGTTCCGAACAGGTTGCCCAGCACCGGAATCGTCGCACCGGAGGGGCCGCGAAAATCTCCTTTCGGCGCCTCGAACAGCAGCGCCGGCCCGCGCGCCCGAAGCACGCGGTCGCACAGGGCCGTCATTTCGAGGTTCGGATCGACCGTCTCGCGAACGCGCCTGAGTTCCCCTGCCGCCTGCAACTGGTCGATGAAGTCCCGCAGGTCGGCGTAACCCATCAATCGCCTCCCAGGCTTGCGGCATCCGCCGCCATGCCGCGCCCGCGCCGGACTCGACCTGCCGCTCCGGCGTCAATGCGAATTTTCCACGCGCGTGCGGGCGACAGTTCGCCCGCGCACAAGCACGGAACTCGCGATACTTGAATCATTCGTGCCGGCCGTTGTCGAACCCTGCTTCGAGGGCTGGAGTTTACCGCGACTCCCGGCACGCTCGACGAGCGCCTGTTTTCCCGAGGAATTCGAGTCATGGATGAACTTCTGCGATATGCGAGCCTCGCCGGTGCAGGACTGCCTCCGCACGAACGCCACAAGGCGAAGAACTCGACGGTCCGGCAGCTGCAGCGCATCGAGGTCGAACGCGACGGCACGCTGCGCTTCTCCAAGCCGCGTGCGTGCAACGAGCGCGCCGACCCCGCGGCGCTTGCCGGAGTGAGCTTCTCGCTGCGCGACCCGCAGGGCAACGACCACCTGCTGCTGCGCGTGGCCGACACCGACGATCACGCGCCGACCGATGCCGCCGGGGGTGGCGCGCCGGCGCCTGCCCGCAAGACGCGCAAGCTGATTCTGCTCGCGTACTGACCCCGCGGCTCCTTCTTGACGCGACGGCGGCGCAACGCCGCCCGGCACCGCCTTTCGTCGCGAATTCCTCGCTTCCGTTCCGCCGCTCGCGGGATTCGTCGGAATGCGCTTGGCGACCGCGTGCGCCGGTGGTTGGATTGCATCCAGGCGACAGTGATTTCCAGTTTCAAGTCCGATGGATCGCGCATCGCGTCGCCGCGCTTCCAGGCTTGATGCGTCGTCGTTCCGCTCCAACAACCGGAAGGGAGACTGTCATGACATCCAACCGCACGAAACTGTTCCTGGCCCACGTGTTGGCAGCATCGCTCGCCGCGGGAGCCGCCACAGCCAGCGCAGCGGATGCCCGGGCGGCTGATGCCGCCGCACCGGATGCCGCCAGCTCGGCGCCCATCGTCGTGTCGCAGGCAGGCGGGTCGATGACGACGATGAACGTCCGGGAAGTGGTGCACGAAATGCCGGGCTACAACCCGATCGAGCGCGGGGTTCGCAATGCCGCAACGCAGGGTCCGACGGCGCTGCGGCGCTACGTCCAGCGCACCGAGCCCGTCTACCATTTCAGCTATTGGGATTTCGCGAAGCTCCTGCCGAAGGAATGACGGCATTTGCGACGGACGCCGCAGGCCCCGGGGGTCTTCCGGGATCTGCGCGACCGGGGAAACGCCGCCTCGCCGGCTCGCCGCCGCGGCGGCGGAAGGGCGCGGGGCGACGATGGTTCGTCTGCACACACTGGGGAGCATCGGTCTGCACGACGATGAGGGTCACCACTTCGGGTCCGTGATCGCGCAACCCAGAAAGCTCGCGATTCTGACCGTGCTGGCGACGAGTCCGCATGGGCACCGCGACCGCGAGCAACTGCTGCACCTGTTCTGGCCCGATCGCATCGCGCCGCACGCGATTTCGAGCGGGCGCTGCAGGTCTACCAGGGCGATTTCCTCGACGGCCTGTTCATTGCGGAGCCCCCCGGACGATTCGACGACTGGCGGGAACGCGAATGCTCGCGACTTCGCCAGCTCGCGCTGGACGCGACTGCAGCGCTGATCGCCCTGCATCGCCGTGCCGGGGATCCCGGGGTGGCGATCTACTGGGCACGGCGGGCGCTGCGATCCAGCCCGACAATGAACCGATGCTGCGGGAGTGCGTCACGCTGCTGTCCGATACCGGCGACCGCGCGAGCGCGCTGCGCGCGTACGAAGTGTTCAGGGCCCGCCTGGGCCGCGAAGTGGGCGCCATGCCGTCGGCGACGACCGAGCTTCTGATGTCGGCGATCCGGCGGGAAACCCGGCCGGAGCACGTGCATCACTGACGGCCTGGAGCGACGCGAGCCCGGAAGCGCCGGGCTTCGGCCCCGTCAGACCAGGCAACGGGAGGCAATCATGAAGAACGTCGTGGCAAGTCATGTGCTCGCGGGGTCTGCGCTGCTGCTGTGCGTGGCCTGTGCGAGTACCCCGGAAAAGACCGCCGACGCGCACGCGCCGAAGATCTACCGAACCGGGAGCGCCATCCCGGTCAGGGATTACGGTGCGATGTGGGACGTCGAGGTCGTCGACCCGTCGTCGCTGCGTCGGGAACTGGATGGCGCCGCCCGCCCCACGCCTGCCTCCATGCCTGCAGGGGGCGGCGGGAGATGACGTCGCTCGCGAGTCAGATCACCGCGCCCGCGCCGCCGTCCATCGGGACGATGGCGCCGGTGACGTAGCTCGCCTGCACCGACGCGAGGAACAGCGCGACCTGCGCGACTTCCTCGGGTGTGCCCAGCCGGCGCAACGGGATGCGCGCCTGCTGTCGCGCGAGGACCTCGTCGGGGGGGAGCCCCGTCATCCGCACCTCGGCGTCGAGCCCTTCGCGCACGCGCCCGGTCAGGGTCGTGCCCGGATTGATCGCATTGATGCGCACGCCTTTCGGTCCGTAGGCCGCCGCGAGGCCGGTCGTGGCGAGCATCAGGGCCGCATTGGCGGCACCCCCGGGAATGTGCACCGGGCGCCCGATCTTGCCGCCCATGCCGATGATGTTGACGACCGCGCCGCGTCCACGCGCGCCCATGCGTTTGACGACGGCGTCCAATGGATGGATGTAGCTGAAGAACTTGGCGTCCATCGCATCGTGCCACGCCTGCGGATCGAGCTCGCCCGGAGGATAGCGTTTCGCCGCCCCCGCCGAGTTGATCAGCACGTCGATCGGGCCCAGTGCCAGCTCGACGCCCTCGACCATCCCCGCCGCCTGCACGGGATCGCGCAGGTCGGCGACGAACACCGCCGGCCGGTGAACGCAGTCGCCGATCCTCGCCGCCGCGGCGTCGAGGTTCGCGCGGCTGCGCGAGACCATCGCGACGCGGGCACCTTCCTGCGCGAACGCTTGCGCGCACGCGAAGCCGATGCCCATGCTTGCGCCCGTGACGACGACGACGCTGTCGCGCAATCCGGAATCCATTTGCTTCTCTCTCCTTTCACCCCGATGAACAGCCGTCAAAGCCAATGTGCGAGTGCACGCCACGCGGCGAGCTTGTCCGCGATCGGCATCGTATACGCGGGACTCGTCGACGGCAGTACGAGCGTGGCATACCCGGCGCGCCGCCACGCGGCGCTCGCATGACCCGCGGTCTTCCCGTTGAAGCAGACCGCCTTCAGCCCGCGCGCGACGCGGTGCACCCGGGCGATCTCTCCGCGCTCGGCGTTGCGGATCGCCGCGTCGAGGCTGCCCCTGCGTTCGCAGGCGACGATCGTATCCCAGATCGCCACGCCGCACGTGCGCACGCGTGCGAGCCGCTCGTCGTAGGGAAGATCGGCGAGCGGCTCGCCGAGCACCGCGCCGAGGATCGGCCAGAAATGGTTGCGCGGATGCGCGTAGTACTGCCTCGCCGCGAGTGAAGCCTCGCTCGGAAAACTGCCGAGGATCAGGACCCGGGCGTCGGGCGCGAGCACCGGTGGCAGGCCGCGTCGCCGCGGCGCGTGCGGCGCGTCGCCGGCGCTGCCCTTGCCACGCTGCGGGGTGCCGCCAGTGCCCCCGGGGTGCGGCTGCGCGCCGCGGCGGCTCACCACGCCCGCGGCCAGCGACCGGCGGTGAGCGCGTAGTCGAGCGCGATCCCCGCAAAGATGGCGAGACCCAGCCAGTGATTGCCGAGGAACGCGCGGAAGCAGGCGTCGCGGTCCCGGGTCCGGATGATCCACAGGTGGTGGATCGCGATCGCCACGGCGAGAACGAGCCCGGCTCCGTACACCGGCCCCAGCGCATGGACGCGACCGATCCATGCCATCGCGGCCAGATAGACCGCGTAGCAGAACGCGACGGCGGCGATGTCGTAATGGCCGAAGGTCAACGCGGACGTGCGGATGCCGATCTTCGCGTCGTCGTCGCGATCGACCATCGCGTATTCGGTGTCGTAGGCGACGACCCAGAACAGGTTGATCGCGAGCAGGATCCACGCGATCGCCGGAATGCGGTTCTGCGCGGCGGCGTAGGCCATCGGGATGCCGAACGAGAACGCGACGCCGAGGAACGCCTGCGGGATCGAGAAGAAGCGCTTGAAGAACGGATAGGCGATCGCGATCGCCAGCGCCGGGAACGACCACAGGACCGTCGTGCGGTTTGTGAACAGCACGAAAACGAACGCGACGATGGCGAGCACCGCACCCACGACCAGCGCCTCCCACGGCGCGATGACCCCCGCCGCGAGCGGACGCTGCGCGGTCCGCTTCACATGGGCGTCGAAATCGCGGTCTGCCCAGTCGTTGAACGCGCATCCCGCCGAGCGCATCACCCAGGTGCCCATGACGAAGATGACGACCAGCGAAAGGGGGGGCTCGCCCCGCGCGGCGAGCCACAGCGCGGACAGCGTGGGCCACAGCAGCAGCAGCGTGCCGATCGGCTTGTCGAGGCGCAGCAGGCGCTCGTAGGCATCGAGACGCTCGACGAAACCGAGGCGCGGCCGCAATGCGGGAGCCTGCTCGGTCATGGCTGCACGGTCAAACGGATGCCATCGAACGTGGACAGCGTCATATCGGCAGTGCGAGCTGCTTGCGCAGGGTTCGCGGTGCAGCTTCGGCGAGCGTCTGGGTGATCGTCGGATGGCGAAGGACCAGCCGCAGCTCGCGCTTCATCCGCTGGTTGGACAGGCGCCGCGACTCGCTCATGAACGACAGCAGCATCGGCGCGATCTGCCGTTCGGCCTCCTCCCAGCTCACCCGCGGAGGTCGCGGCAGGTGGAAGGCGTCGGCGATCGCGTCGAACCATGCCCCCATCTTCATCTCGCTGTCGTCGCTGACGTTGTACGCGCGGTTGGGGCGCCCGAGGTAGAGCGCGGCAACGACGGCGCGCGCGAGGTCGTCCGCGTGTATGTGGTTCGTGTAGACATCGTCGTCGGCGTTGAGCGCAGGCGTGCCATGCCGCAGGCGGTCGAGGGGAAGGCGGGTCGATGCATAGATCCCGGGCACGCGCAGGATCGAGAGTCCGACGCCGTGATGCGCCGCCCACTTGCGCAGATGTTCCTCCGCGGCGACACGGCGGCGCGCGCGGGGTGTCTGGGCCCGCAGCGGCCGCGTCTCGTCGACGCGTGCGCCGGCACAGTCACCATAGACACCGGAGGTCGAGATGTAGACGAAGCGCTGCGGTATAATCTGCGCCCTCGAAAGAGCGGCGAGCAGGCGCAAAGTGCGCGGATCGTCGCGCCCCTCGGAGGGCGGCGGTGCGAAGTGCAGGACGGCGTAAGGCGCGGTGCGCACGCGGTCGAGGGATCGAGGCAGGTCGAGATCGGCGATGAGCGGGACGATGCCGTGGGCGCGCATCCTGCGCACGTCGTCGCGATTGCGGGTCAGGCCGACCAGCCGCGCGCGGTGCCGCAGGACTTCCGCGACCCGCAATGCGACATCGCCGCAACCCACCAGCAGGATCCTCTGCGCCATGACGTCGATTTGGCGTTGCCGCCGGCCGATCGATGACGGGGCCCTGTGCCGCACGGGGCGCTTTCGCGCGCTCGCGTATCCAACCTTGCACCGGACCTTTCGATGACGCTGCAGATTACCATACGGCCCAGCGGCCACGCGTTCGACTGCGACGCCGACGAAACGGTGCTGCAGGCGGCGATGCGCGCCGACCTGATGATTCCCTACGGATGCCGCAATGGCGCCTGCGGGACCTGCAAGGGAAAGATCCTCGAGGGCGACGTCGACTACGGACCCCACCAGGCTTCGACGCTCACCGACGACGAGAAGCGCCGCGGGCTCGCGCTGTTCTGCTGCGCGCGTCCGAAGACCGATCTCGTCATCGAAGTACGCGAAGTGCGCCGTGCGGGCGACATCCAGATCAAGCGGCTGCCCTGCCGCATCGAATCGATCGACAAGGTGGCGCCCGACGTCGCGGTCGTCAGGCTCAAGCTGCCCACGTCGGAGCGACTGCAATATCTCGCAGGCCAGTACGTCGATTTCCTCCTGAAGGACGGGCACCGGCGCAGCTTTTCGATCGCGACACCGCCGCACGCGGACGCGCTGCTCGAGCTGCACATCCGCCACACGCCGGGGGGGCTCTTCACCGACCCGCTGTTCACGACCTGGAAGGGGCGCGAGATCCTGCGCTTCGAGGGTCCGCTGGGCGCGTTCTACCTGCGCGAGGACAGCGACAAGCCGGTGATCTTCGTTGCCGGGGGCACGGGGTTCGCCCCGATCAAGGCGATCATCGAGCACATGCTCCATCACCGGATCCCGCGCGAGATCGTGCTGTACTGGGGGGCGCGCGCCAAGCGCGATCTCTACCTGCCCGACCTGCCGGGGAAATGGCAGACCGAAAATCCCAATTTCACGTTCATCCCGGTGCTTTCAGATCCTGCACCCGACGACGCGTGGCCAGGCCGCACCGGCCTCGTGCACCAGGCGGTGATGGACGACTTCCAGGACCTCGCCGGCTACCAGGTCTACGCCTGCGGCGCGCCGCCGATGATCGACGCGGCCCGGCGCGACTTCACGACGCTGCGCAACCTGCCGCCGGAGGAATTCTTCGCCGACAGTTTCACCTACGCCGCCGAGGCCGAAGCCGGGAAAACGGGATCGGCATCCGGGGTCTGACCCCGTTTGCCGGGTCACGACTCGGCCGACTCGAGGGCTGCCAGCGCGAGCCGCAACGCAGCGGCGAGATGGGCATCCGCCTCGTCGTGCCGTCCGAGCTTCGCCAGCATCTCGCCCAGCGCGACGTGGGCGCGCCAATGATTGTCCAGCGCGAGGCTCGCCTCGAGATACGTCTGCGCCTTGCCCCAGAGCTGCTGGCGCTCGCACAGGCGCCCGAGAACGAACAGCAGCGTCGCGTCCTGATTGTGGGTCGTGAGCCAGCGCTCGGCGATCTCGAGCTGGCGGGTCGCATCGGGCGCGCGGCATTGCGCGTACAGCAGCAGGAGCTCCGGGTCCCATTGGCGCTCGAGGCTCTTGACCAGGATGTCCGCCGCCTCGCGGTCGCCGTTGACGGCGAGGAAGCTGCGCGCGGCGGCTTTCGCGACCTTGGGCTGCACCCGATCGCCGTCGGCGACCCGCGCCCAGTACGCGCGCAGGCCCGCCGCATCGTGGGTGAAGCCCTTCAGGGCATCCGCATGCGCGCCCGCGCGCAGCAGCTCCCCCTGCTGCGGATCGTAGACCTTGCGCTTGACCAACTGGTCGACCAGCGCCGGGATCTCGCCGTGTCGGCCGGCCGCGGTCAGCGCCCGCAGCTCAAGGCGCTGCGCCGCCGTGTGCAGCCCCGCTTCGCTCTTGAGCTCGGCCAGGCGCGCCAGCGCGTCGGCGGGCTGCCCGCGCTCGAGCGCCAGCTCGGCTTCCAGCATCAGCCGCGGCACCGCGAGCTTGGTCGCCTGCGCATCCGGTCGCTCGAGCATCGCCGACGCGGCCGCATAGTCGCGCGTCTCCAGCGCAGCACGCGCGCCGACCAGCGCCGGCACCGCGGACGAGTTCGGAATCGCGAGCGCCTCCTGTGCGTATTGGCGCGCCTTGCCATGGCGGCCCTCGATCAGCGCGACCACCGCCGCATCCTGCTTGGTCCGGAAACGCTCGACCTGCCGTCGCCTGCGGGCCTCGCGAACATCCGCAGGCAGTTGCGACAGGCGCACCGCCGCACGGATCAGCGCGTAGACCGCCGCGAACGCAAGCACCGCCAGGACGATGAACGCGTTCTGTGACAGTTCGATCCGGTAGGGAGGCGACACAAAGAGCACGTAGCCGGCGTTGAGCCTGAACAGCATCGCCAGCGCGACCGCGGCGGCAGCGAGCAGCAGGAACGCCAGCAATGCACGCACGGCTTCCCTATCTCGTGCGCGCCGGGGCGCGGGCCGGCGCCCGACCCTCGACGCGCTCGCCGGCGGCCTTGAGCACGCGCACGGCCTCGAGGCTGCGCGAGAGGTCGGGCATTTCGCCCGGCATGGCCACCGCCGCCTGCTGGGTCAGCGTCGCGATCGCGGATTGAACCGGCTTCGCGCTGACGTCGAAGTACTGGCGAAGCCAGGCCGTCGCGGCCTGCAGGTCGGACTTGAACGTGCGGTCGTCGCGCGACAGCAGCGCGATGCGCGCGGACAGCAGGCGCAACCGGAGATTCTCCCGCAGGAAGAACGATTGCTCCGGGGTGACCAGCGGTGCCGCAGGACGATTGGCGACCTCGATCCGGATGACATCGCGGGCCTGCGCCCACAGCTCGGCCAAGAATCGGCGCCATGCCGATTCGGTGGCGGGCGGCGCCGGTGGCGGCGATGCCGGGATCCGCTCGTCGCGGGCGAGCGGAAGCTTGTCGATGGCGGCGATGACCTGATCGATCCTGATCGAGATCCCCGCGACGTCGACGTACGGAACGGCTTTCAGCCTGTCGATGTCGTGCGCCAGCGCACGGCGCAGCGGCCCGAACTGCGGACGGTCGAGCCGTGCGAGCTTGCTGTCGGCGACCTGGAGGGCGGTCAGCGCCGCCTCGACATTGCCGGCGAGCACGAGCTGCTGGCTCGCGAGCACCAGGATCTGCTCGATCTCGGTCAATGCCAGCTCGTCTCGCGACGGCGCGAGATCCCGGTAGAGCGCGTCGAGGGACGCCTGCTGGGCCTGTGATTCGTTGACGCGCGTCTCGAGCGAAGCGACCTGCGCCTGGGCCTCGCGCAGCTGCTCGGCCATGTCCGCTTCGCGCGCCCGCAGCTGGGCGAGGCCGGCATCGACATCGGCAAGGCGCCGCGCAATCTCGCCCTGCAGCGCCTGGGCAGCGCGCCGCTGATCGACCCAGGCATAGCCGCCGGCGGCGATCGCGAGAACGACGACCAGCCACAGCGTGCGCAGCGCGACCCCGGTGCCGGAGGACGAACGCGGATCTCCCGGCGCCGCACCCGGCGGCGCCGCTGCAGCCGGTGCGCCCGCTGGATTGCGATCCGATTCGGTGCCGGACGATGTCTGCATGGTCGATATCCGTGCTGATTCTAGCAGTCACCCGCGCGCGCTTCCCGACGGGCGTGAATTGGCCCCGCGGACGGGCTCGCATACAATCGCCTGCGGCGACGTCCCGCGCATCCCGCTGCACCCCGCGACCCTCCGAATCCCGTGAACGGTCTGACCTTCATCGCGCTGATCGCACTGGCGGTCGGCATCGCCATCGTCTATCGGATCGGCGTCCTGCGCGGCCAGCGCGGCGCCCGCAGGCCGGCCGCGTGGCCGGTGGAACGCGTGGCGGCGCCGGCCCCAAAGCCGGAATCGGGCCCAGGGCCGGAAGCAACGGCGACCGGGGAACGGCCCAACCCGCAACCTGCCGTCACGACGGGCTCCCGCGAAGCGCCTTCCCGGCCCGACGGCGCCCCATCGTCGCAATGCGCGGAACTCGCCGAGGACCGGCACCGCCTGTTCGCGCGGCTCGCGGACGCGCTCGCCGAGACAGCGCGCTATCGGCAGATCGTCATCGACATCGAACGCAACGCCCCGCCCCCGCTGCTCGACGCTCCGGGCACGCCTGACGATCTCAAGCTGATCGTCGGCGTCGGGCCAGCACTCGAGCGGATGCTCTACCAGCTGGGAATCACGAATTACCGCCAGATCGCGCGCTGGAGCGAACGCGACATCGACGAGATCGACGCGAAGCTCACCGAGTTCCCGGGCCGGATACGCCGCGACGCCTGGGTCACGCAGGCGCGCGCGCTGCACCACAGCAAGTACGGGGAGCGTCCCTGAAAGCGCGAACGCTCCCGATAGTCGCCGCGCTGACGCTGCTGTGGGGTTGCAACTGGCCGATCCTCAAGATGGGCGTCAGCGAGCTCGCGCCGCTGACGTTTCGCGCGCTGACGCTGCCCTTCGCCGGCCTCGGCCTCCTGCTCGTCGCGCGCGTCGGTGGCGAGCCGATCCGCGTGTCGCGCCGGCACCTTGCAAAGCTGGCGATGCTCGCGCTGTTCAACATCACCGGCTGGAACGGCTTCATCCTGTTCGGCGTCCAGCAGCTGTCGTCGGGGCGCAGCGCAATCCTCGCCTACACGATGCCGCTGTGGGCGACGCTGTGCGCGGCCCTGGTGCTGCACGAGCCGCTTTCACGGCGCAAGGTCGCGGGCCTCGTGCTGGGGATGGCGGGGATGGCGCTGCTGATCGGCGACCAGATCCGGCTGCTGCAGAGCGCCCCTTTCGGCGTCATGATGATCCTGATCGCCGCGCTGTCCTGGGGTTTCGGGACCGCACTGATGCGCAAGTGGCCGCTGCCGGTCCCGCAGGCGACGCTCACCGGATGGATGATGCTGCTGGGGTGGGTGCCGCTGGTGATCCTCGTCCCCGCGTTCGACCCGAAGCCGCTCGCCGCCGAGCTCGCGGCGCTGTCGGGCCGCGGCTGGTTCGCCATCGCCTACAACATCGTGTTCGCGGGCACGCTCGCGAACTGGGCGTGGTTCACGCTTGCCCGCAGGCTGCCGGTGGCGGTGTCGTCGCTGTCGTCGCTGCCGATTCCGGTCGTCGGCGTGTTCGCCGGCATGGTGCTGCTGGGCGAGCGACCGGGCGCGAGCGAGTGGATCGCGCTCGCCTTCGTCGTCGCGGCGCTGTTCATCGTGATGTACCGCCCGGGAAACCGGGCGGACGCGGGCGCGCCACCGGCGGTGCCGGACTGAAGGCGGTGCCGCCGGCCCGCGCCCCATTGCATCCTCAGCGCAGTTCCGGAATCGACGTCAGCAGCTTCCCGCTTGCGAACCAGCTGTCGAGGTTCGCCTTGCACAGATCGCCCATCGCCTTGCGCGTCTCCTGCGTCGCGCTGCCGACGTGCGGAAGCAGCACGACGTTGTCGAGCGCGAGCAGTTCGGCAGGGACGTTGGGCTCGTCCGCGAACACGTCGAGCCCCGCCGCCTTGATCGTTCCATCGGCCAATGCGCGCACCAGCGCCGTTTCATCGACGATCGACCCGCGGGCGATGTTGATCAACGTCCCCTTGGCGCCCAACGCCTTCAGCACGCGCGCGTCGACGATGTTGTGCGTCGCCGCGCCGCCGGGGCAGGCGACCACCAGGAAGTCGGCCTCGCGCGCCAGCGCTTCGAGGTCGGGGATGTAGCGCCACGCCACGTCCTGCGGCTTGCGTCCGGTATAGGCGACGTTCATTCCCATCGCCTCGACGCGGTGCGCGATCGCCTTGCCGATGCGCCCCAGTCCCAGGATGCCTACCGTGCGCCCGCCCAGCTTGCTCGTGAGTTCGGGGCCGCGCGTCTTCCACTCGCCGGCGTGCAGGAAACGATTCGCGCGCACGAAGCCGCGACCGGTCATCAGGATCAATGCGACGGCAACATCGGCCACGTCGTCGGTCAGCACGTCGGGGGTGTGGCCCACCTTGATGCCGCGCGAGCGGCAATACTCGACGGGAACGCCGTCGTAACCGACGCCGAACACCGAGATGATCTCGAGCTTCGGCAACTGCTCGAGGAGCGAAGTCGGCGTGATCGTCCCGCCGCCCTGCACCAGGCCGCGCACCCGCGCGGCCGATTGCGCGAGCAGGGCGGCCTTGTCGGTCGCCAGGAAATGGTCGTGGCAGCGGTAACCGGCCTTCAGAGGATCGTAGAGGAACGGCGGCAGCGCCGCGGTGACGAGGACATCGACGTCCGGCATGGGGACTCCTGCGAGGGTTCTTCCGTGTCAGGGCATGCGCGGGCTCGCGCATGCGGTCGGGGACCTGACCGTATCAGCGGGACGCGTCATCGCCCGGTCGCGTGCGCGGATGCGCGCGGTACCACTCGACGATTCCGGCGAGCATTCCGGCATCGCCGCCTGCGGTCTCGATTGCGAAGAGTCCACGCTCGCGGGCGCGCTCGGCGATCCGCGGGTGCCCGGCGAACACCGGCAACCTCGCCAGCCATGCGAGACCCTCCGCGGTGAGCGCCGCGAGGAGATTGTCGAGGCCCTCGGCCGACGTCAGCGTCAACGCATGGGCGCGATCCCCGCGCATCGCCTCGACCAGTCCCTCGGTCCCGGATTGCGGCGCGACACGCCGGTAGCATGGAATGTGATCGACGATGGCGCCGCGCGCGCGCAGCGCATTGCCCAGGAACTCGCGCCCGCCCTCGCCGCGAAAGATGACGACGCGCTTTCCGGCGAGCTCGGCGAGTTCGGGCATCTGCAACAGGCCCTCGCTGTCGTGCGAGACCGTCGGCACGAGTGCACCTGCGATGCCCACGCCGGCAAGCGCCTCCGCAGTGCTGGGCCCGGGTGCGAAAGCGAGCAGATGCCGGGGCCACGCGCTCGCCGGCGGCGCGCCGTACTCGACGGCATTGGCCGAGACGAAGACGGCGATGTCATAGGAAGCGAGCTCGGCGTGAGCCTGCGCAAGCCGCGCGGTGTCGTCCGGCGGCAGGATCACGATCGCCGGCCAGATCACCGGCGAGCCGCCGGCCGCGGCGATCTTCGCCGCGAACACGGCGGCCTGGCGCTGTGGACGCGTGACGATGATGCCGACGCCGTCGAGCGGGGTCGATTCGCGTGGCGGGGCGGAGAGCGGGTAGACGTCCATCGGGTCCTTCAGACGACCGTCGCGAAGCGATGCGCACCGCGCGCGAGGAAATCGTCGGCGAGCGAGCGCCCGAGGTCTTCGGCGGCCCCGACATCGCCCACCGCCTGCTCGATTTCGCCGCGCAGCACGTCGCGTCCGTCCCGGCTCGCGATCAGGCCCCGCAGCCACAGCCGGCCCTCCTCCCATTCGGCGTAACCGGCGAGGGGCATCTGGCAGCTGCCGCCCAGCGCGCGCGAGAAAGCGCGCTCGGACGCGGTCGCGAGCGTCGTCGCCGGATCGGAGAGCGGACGCAGGGCGGCGACGACGTCCGGGCGGTCGGCGCGGCACTCGATGGCCAGCGCACCCTGCCCGGGTGCGGGCAGGCTCTGGTCCGGGTCGAGCAACGCGCGTATGCGCAGCCCGAGGCCGAGGCGCTTCAGCCCCGCCGCCGCCAGGACGATCGCCGCGTAGCCGCCCTCGTCGAGCTTGCGCAGGCGGGTGTTGACGTTGCCGCGCAGCGATTCGATCCGCAGTCGCGGGTGCCGCTCGCGCAGCTGCGCCTCCCGCCGCAGGCTCGACGTTCCGACGATGGCGTCCTCGGGAAGGGCATCGAGCGAGTCGTGTGCGTTGGAGACCAGCGCGTCGCGGGGATCCTCGCGTGCCGTGATCGCGCCGAGCACGAAACCCTCGGGCAGGTCCATCGGCACGTCCTTCAGCGAATGCACGGCGAGGTCGGCACGGCCGTCTCGCAGCGCGGCTTCGAGTTCCTTGATGAACAGCCCCTTGCCGCCGATGGTCGCGAGCGGGCGATCGAGGACCCGGTCCCCCTGGGTGGTGATCCCCAGAAGGTCGACCGAAGTGCCCGGGTGGAGCGATTCAAGCCGAGCACGCACGTGCTCGGCCTGCCACATCGCCAGCGCTGATTCGCGCGTCGCGATGGTGAGGCGACGCGGCGCAACCGGTGGAGTCATCGGGGGAGAAAGCGCGTCACGCAAAAGCAGGGGTGACGGATTGAAGCGGCGCCGCGAGAAGTCGGGAAACCCATATTAGCATTGCCGGCGGGAAAACCAGCCGGTCAGGGACACCCTCGTCCGCAGCGCCGGCAGCACCTCGTGCTCGAAGCGCCCGGCCAGGAACACCACCAGCGTGCCGCCCTCCGGCAGCACGTCGACGCCGACGTCTCCGGCGAGGAAGAGGCGGAGCGCTCCGCCGTCTTCCGGACGCCACGCCCCGTTCAGGTAGAGCACGCAGGACAGGACCCGTGCGTCGTCGTCGCGGAACCGGTCGAGGTGCCGCGCATAGCGTGCCCCCGGCGGATAGACCGCGTAATGCGCCTCCAGGCGCTCGAGGCCCATCATCAAGCCACGGTTCACCGCGACGCGCAGTTGCTCCAGGGCACGGCGGGCCGCCGCCTCGGCCGGCGATCCCGGCGTGTCGCCGAGCCAGGCGATCCGGTCGCCGCGGATATCGGTCGCGAGCCGATGTTTCCCCGCGCGCCCGATGCCCGCAGGCGCGAGCGCGCCGCCCTCGTCGAGGGCCAGCGCACGCAGGCGCAGGGCCTCGATGGTCGCCGTGGGCAGGAAAGCGGGGGCGATCGCGTAGCCGTCGCGGGCGACGCCATCGACCAGGTCCGTCAACACGGCGTCGGGGGAAGCGGTGGGCACCTGCGGGGGGTGGTGATGAGGATGGGGACGTTGGCGACAGGATCGGGGCCGGCGCGACCGCAAGCTATGATAGCGGGATGCGCATCATCATCACCGGTGGCGGCGGATTCCTGGGGTCGAGGCTCGCGCGCCGCCTGCTCCACCGCGGTGTGCTCACCGATGCGCGCGGCGTGCAGCGCGAGATCCGCGAGATCGTGCTGTTCGATGTCGCAGCCCCGGTGGTCGCGATCGACGACCCGCGGACCGTGTACCAGACGGGCGACCTCGCCGACCCCGCCGTCCTCGAGCAGGCCTTCGCCGCAGGCGCCGACTCGGTGTTCCATCTGGCCGCGGTCGTCAGCGGACAGGCGGAGGCCGATTTCGACATCGGCATGCGGATCAATCTCGACGCGACGCGGCGGCTGCTCGAGCGCTGCCGCAGGCTCGCGCAGCCGCCGAAAGTCGTGTTCGCGAGCTCGCTGGCGGCGTTCGGCGGCCCGCTGCCCGATCCGGTCCCCGACGATGCGCCCCTGATGCCGCAGGCTTCGTATGGCACGCAGAAGGCGATCGGCGAACTCCTGGTCTACGACATGACGCGCAAGGGGTTCGTCGACGGCCGCAGCCTGCGCTTGCCCACCGTCACCGTCCGTCCGGGCAAGCCGAACCGCGCCGCATCGTCGTTCGCGAGCGGCATCGTCCGCGAGCCGCTCGCCGGCATCGACGCCGACTGCCCGGTCGCACCGACCACGCGGATGTGGGTGACCTCGCCGCGCACGGTCATCGACAACATGATCATCGGACACGAGGCGCCGGCCGACGCATTCACCCACACGCGCTCGGTCAACGTGCCGGGCCTTTGCGTGGGGGTGGGCGACATGGTCGAGGCACTGCGCGCGGTCGCCGGCGCCGAAGTCGCGGCGCGGGTGCACTGGCGCTACGACGCCGCCATCGACCGCATCGTTTCGACCTGGCCGGCGGCCTTCGCGCCCAGGCTCGGGCCTGCGCTGGGCATGCGCGGCGATGCCGACTTCCAGGGCATCATCCGCGCCTACATCGCCGACGACATGCCCCGCAGCCAACCTGGCCGCTGATCCCGGGGCTGGAGCCGCCGTGTGTCAGGCGGGTGGCTCCACCGACCGCAACACCTCGTCGAACAGCGACGCGTCCGCCTCCTTGAGGCGTACCGCATCCGACAGCAGTTGCCGGAAACGACGGCCGCCGGCGACGCCGTGGTAGAGGCCGAGCACGTGCCGCGACATCGAGCGCAGCGCCGTACCCTGCGCAAGCTGCCGCGCCGCGTACTGCGCGAGCGCCGCCATCACCTCGGCGCGCGAACGCGGAGGTGCCGGGTCGCCGAAGATCCGTCGATCGGCTTCGGCCAGCAGGTATGGGTTGTGATACGCCGCGCGTCCCAGCATCACGCCGTCGACCAGGGCGCGCTCGCGCTCGATCGCATCCCAGTCGGCAAGACCGCCGTTGAGGACGAAGGTCAGCGCGGGAAAATCGCCCTTGAGGCGCCTGACCACGTCGTAGCGCAGCGGAGGAATCTCGCGGTTCTCCTTCGGTGACAGGCCCTTCAGCACCGCGTTGCGGGCGTGGACGATGAACACTCCGCAGCCGGCTTCGGCCACCGTGCCCACGAAATCCCGGACGAACGCATAGCGCTCGTCGTGATCGAGACCGATCCGGTGCTTGACCGTCACCGGAACCTGGACGACATCGCGAATCGCCCGCACGCACTGCGCGACCAGCGCCGGCTCGGCCATCAGGCAGGCGCCGAAACTTCCGGTCTGGACGCGCTCGGACGGGCAACCGCAGTTCAGGTTGATCTCGTCGTAACCCCAGCGCTCGCCGAGGCGTGCCGCATGGGCGAGTTCCCGCGGATCGCTGCCTCCCAGCTGCAGCGCGAGCGGGTGCTCGGCAGGATCGAAATCGAGATGGCGCGGCACGTCGCCGTGCACAAGCGCAGGCGCGGTGATCATTTCGGTGTAGAGGCGCGCGTGCCTCGAAATCAGGCGCAGGAAATACCGGCAGTGCCGGTCGGTCCAGTCCATCATCGGGGCGACGCAGAAGCGCCAGTCGCCTGCCTGCCGATCGTGCATGGGGGGCTGCATCCTGCGAATCCGTCAATGCTCCGCCGCGATGGCGGCATCGCGCTTGCCGGGTGATGGCCGCGGGGGGCGGGATCCCGCGTCGTCCACCGCCGCGGCCGCCCGACGGCGACCCGCCGAGCATGCACGCGGCGTCAGACTATCATCGGCGGCACCTCGATCGCCCGAAGCTGCACACGACCGGCCGGCGCAGACCGCGGCACCGCGAGGCGGTGATACCCCCGCTGGTACCGCGGCATCTACCCGCATAGGTATCGGTCGTGTTTCCACCACATTGCAGCGCAACAAGCCGCGAGCCTTCTCAATCTCCCCTTGCCCATTGCGTCACCGGGCCAGTACACTGGGCCGCGTATCGCGGCGGAATAGCGCGTCGCCACGCAGCAACGCGTGCGGCGCCACGCGGGGAACATACCCCGGAACCGCGACTCGCGAACGTAATCGTCTCCCGGAGGGAATCATGGACAGGTCGGAAATCGATCAGCGGATCAAGGCTGAGCGCAGGCGGTTCCTGCGCGGTGCAGGAACCCTCGGCGCAGGTGCGCTGCTCGGCTCGACTGCGCTGCGTGCAGTTGCCAACAACTCCTACATGCTGCCGATCGGCAACGGCGAGCGGCCGGTCGTCCAGTATCCGCAGAAGCGGCCGCTGATCGTGCTGACCAGCCGCCCGCCGCAGCTGGAGACGCCGTTCGAGGTGTTCAACGAAGGCGTCGTCACGCCCAACGACGCGTTCTTCGTCCGCTATCACCTCGCCGGCGTGCCGACCAGCATCGATCTCGACACGTTCCGGATCAACATCAAGGGCGCGGTCGACACGCCGATCTCCCTTTCGGTCGACGAGCTCAAGCGCTTCCAGTGGACCGAGTACTACGCGGTCAACCAGTGCTCGGGCAACAGCCGCGGGCTGTTCGAGCCGCGGGTGGCCGGCGGGCAGCTCGCCAACGGCGCGATGGGCAATGCCAAGTGGCGCGGCGTGCCGCTGAAGAACATTCTCGACAAGGCCGGCGTGCAGAAGGGTGCGAAGCAGGTCACGTTCGGCGGCGTCGACGGGCCGGTGCTCCCGACAACCCCGGACTTCGCCAAGGCGCTGGACATCGATCACGCGATGGACGGCGAGGTGATGATCGCCTACCAGATGAACGACGCCGACCTGCCGATGCTGAACGGCTATCCGGTGCGCCTGATCGTCCCCGGCTACTACGGCACCTACTGGGTCAAGCACCTGAACGAGATCACGGTCATCGACGACACGCTGAAGAACTTCTGGATGGGCACCGCCTACCGGATTCCCGACAACACCTGTGCCTGCACGCCTCCCGGCAAGCTGCCAGACAAGTGGCGGCCGATCGGCCAGTTCGACGTCCGCTCGTTCATCACCAGCGTCAAGGACGGTGCCAAGGTCGCGGCCGGCAAGCCGTTCACCATCCGCGGCATCGCCTTCGATGCCGGCTACGGCATCCGCGACGTCGAGGTGTCGACCGACGGCGGCCGGACCTGGCGCGGGACCCAGCTCGGCAAGGACCTGGGCAAGTACTCGTTCCGCGAGTGGCATGCCACGGTGACGCTGCCGGCGGGCGCAGGGACGCTGAAGGTCCGCGCGGTCAACGGCATCGGCCAGTCGCAGCCGTCGGAGCCCCTGTGGAACCCGGCCGGCTACATGCGCAACGTCGTCGAGACGACGCACGTCCACGCGGCCTGAGGGAGAGGAGACACCATGACACGAACGACTCTCATGCACGCAGTCATTGTGGGCGCGGCTGCGCTCCTTTCGGCCTCGGCGGTCGCCGCGGCGGGATTGACGATCCAGCTTCCCCCGGAGACGGCCGACTTCAAGCCGGGCCCGGGCGTCGAGTTCGCCGAGAGGAACTGCAAGACCTGCCACTCGGCCGACTACATCAAGACCCAGCCTTCCGGCAAGCCGTTCGCGTTCTGGAAGGTCGAGGTCGAGAAGATGAAGAAGCTCTACGGCGCCAACATCGCTGACGCCGACATCGACCCGATCGCCAAGTACCTGACGAAGGAATACGGCGACGGAAAGTAGCGTCGTTCGCACATCCCTCACCCCTGCCCACTCCCGCCTGCGGGAGTGGGTGCCGAGCGAACGCGAGGCGGGTGAGGGACTGCAGCCTCAAAGCCGATGCGTCATGTCGGCAACCGCAAGCCCCGACCACGCGGGCGCGCCCTTCGACAGCAGCAGCACCTTGAACATCTCGCCCATCTCCGCCGGCGAGATCAGCTTCTGGACGGCCGCCGCTTCGCGCAGGTAAGGAAGCGATTCAGGCGCTCCCGCCGCCGCGAGCAGGTCGAGGATCCCGCAGCCCAACAGGAACGACGCCTGGGTCGCGAAGCCTGCGACCTGCAACCCCGCGCCCTCGGCGGCCTCCGCGACCGCAGTGAAATCGACATGCGCGGTCAGATCCGACAATCCGGGCCACAGGAACGGGTCGGCGTGCGAGTGGTGCCGGTAATGGCCGATGAGCGTGCCCTCGCGGCGCTGCGGGTGGTAGTACTCGGCTCGCGGAAAGCCGTAATCGACGATCATCAGCGCCCCCGAACGCAGCCGCCGCGCCAGCGTGGCGACCAGCGCCTCGGCAGCCGGGTTGATCTCGCTCACGTAGTCGCCCTCGGCCGGGAATCGCGCCTCGGCGAGCGACAGCAGGCGCGGATCGGCGAGCGGGCGTTCATCCCACACCAGCGCTTCGTCCTTCCAGGCGACGCCGCGCTCGTACCACGCCCCGCCGTGCCGGGCGACCACCCGCGGCGCGACGGCGTCGAGCACTTCGTTCATGGCGACGACGCCTTCGATCGCCTGGGGCAGGCGGTCGAGCCATTCGACGCGAGCCGATTCGGCGGGCGCCTCGGCCGCGATGGTGTCGCGCTGCCGCTGGCGCAGGTCGGGACTGACCTCGAGGATCGAGTAGACGAGCGATCCGGACGGCGATGGGCCGCCGCATCGCGCCAGCGCGTTCAGGATCGAGGCCGCGAGCGCCCCGCTGCCCGCGCCCAGTTCGACGATGCGCTGCGTGCCGGTCGCCTGCAGGATCGTGTGCAGCTGCTGCGCAAGCGCCGCGCCATACAGGGGCGTCAGCTCGGGACCGGTGACGAAATCCCCCTCTGCGCCGAACTTGCGCGCGCCCGCAACGTAATACCCGAGTGAAGGCGCATAGAGCACGATCTCCATGTAGCGGGCGAAGGAGATGAAGCCGCCGCCCTCCGCGATCTCGTCGCGCACCTGCGCGACCACGCGGGCGCTGTGGTCGAGCGCGGCAGCGTCGGGCAGGGGAAGGGTCGGCGCAGGTCCGGTCATGGGCGCAGAGGGTGTCGGTGATCGTGAATGGTGGCGAAACGCCCCCGGCCCGGGCCCGGCGTGGGCATTCGCGCGGTCGCGGGGGCTATGCTAGATTCCGAGTCAGTCTAATCGACCTGCAGTCTCGGAAAGGCACGGCGTGGAAAACAGCGTCGTATTGATCACCGGCGGCGCGAAGCGCGTGGGCGCAGCGATCTGCCGGCGCCTGCACCGGGCCGGCGCGTCTATCATGCTGCATTACCGCGCCTCCGCGGGCGAAGCGCGCCTCCTGCAGGCGGAACTCAATCACGTCCGCCCCGACTCGGTGGCGCTGATCCAGGCCGATCTGCTCGACGTCGCCAAGCTGCCGTCGCTGGTCGACCAGACCGTGCAGACCTTCGGCAAGCTCGACGCTCTGGTCAACAACGCCTCCACGTTCTACCCGACCGCCGTCGGCGAGATCGCCCCCGCCGACTGGAACGACCTGATCGGCACCAACCTGCAGGCACCGCTGTTCCTGTCGCAGGCCGCAGCACCTGCGCTGCGCAAGTCGCAGGGCGCGATCGTCAACATCACCGACATCCATGCCGAGCGACCGTTGAAGAGCTATGTCGTCTATTCGATCGCCAAGGCCGGCCTCGAAGGGCTCACGCGCTCGCTTGCGCGCGAACTCGCCCCCGAGGTCCGCGTCAATGCGATCGCCCCCGGTCCGATCCTGTGGCCCGACGCCGACGTGTTCGACGAACTCGCGCGCCAGCGCATCATTTCGCACACGCCGCTGCGCCGCGAAGGAACGCCCGACGACGTCGCCAAGGCGGTTCACTTCCTGCTCGCCGACGCACCGTATGTGACCGGCGAGACGATCAACGTCGACGGCGGGCGCAATATCGCGATGTGATCCGCGCCGCGGGCCTTTCCCGGGTCACGCGCTCTCGCCCGCTGCTGCGCCGCGCTTCGCGGCCACCCTCGCCGCCAGCCGCTCCAGATACGGTTCGACGATGCCGTGGGTGACCAGCGCGACCCGCGTGCGTTCCAGGTAGTCGGCCGTCGATCCGAACGCCCCGCGCGCCCGCGCGACGACCTCGGCCTGCGCGTCGATCGTCAGCTTGCCCGCGTACTGCGAATGATCGCGCCTGACGACGAAGCCCAGCGCGATCACCTGCCTGCCGCCGCAGTCGACGCCGAGCCATCGCGGCGCATAGGCGCCGGTCACCATCTCGCGGCGCCACAGCAGGCGGAATTCCTCCAGCGCCTGTGCCGCCGGAAGCCGGTAGACGACGCCGCGGCAGGATCCGCCCCGGTCGAGCCCGAGGACCAGTCCGGGCGCATCGGGCGTGCCGCGGGAGGCGAGCGACCAGATGCAGAACCGGCGATGCAATCCGTGCAGCGTGGCGAGCCGCGCCTCGACGAAGGGAAACAGCGGGTTCCACAGCAGCGAGCCGTAGGCGAAAACCCACCACCCCGCCCGCGCGGGTTTCGCCGCGAGGGTCGCCTTCATCGACGCCTCCAGCTCCTCGTCGGTCAGCGTGTGGTGGGCCGGCAGCGCCTCGACGTAGACGGCGCGCATGCGCCCTTGCTCGAGATCGCGCCGCGACAGCGTCATCGCTCGTCGGTGTCGCGCAGGTCGCGCCCGAGCTTCTGCAACTCGATCTTGGCCTTGCGCCTCTGCGCTCCGCCCGACTTGCCGTGCGCACCGCCCTTGCCCAGCAGCGGCGAGCGGGCGACCGGATTGCGCGGCTTCACCTGCGCGTGCAGTGCGGGTTGCACGTGACGCTTCGCGCGCTTCACTCCCGGCCTCCGCGGTCGGCGAGGAACAGCGACTGCAGATCGTTGAGGAAGCGCCTGCCGAGCGGCGTCGGTCGCAGGATCGACGGGTCGGGTTCGAGCAGGCCTTTGCGCGTCGCTTCCTCGATCGCCGACGCCGCAATTCCGATCGGCAATCCGGTTCGCTCGGCGAACATCGCCGAGGGCACGCCCTCGCTGAGACGAAGCGCGTTCAGCATGAACTCGAACGGCAGGTCGCGCCGCGACACTTCGAAATCCTCCTGCAGCGGCGCCGCTTTCGCCACCTGCTCGAGATATTGCCTCGGTTGCTTCCAGCGCAGCTGCCGCAGGACGCGGTCGGGAAACGACAGCTTGGAATGGGCGCCCGCGCCGATGCCGAGATAATCGCCGAAGCGCCAGTAGTTGACGTTGTGCCGGCACTCGCGTCCCGGTCTTGCGTGCGCGGACGTCTCGTAGTGCACGTAGCCGGCGGCATCGAGAGCGAACAGGATCGCCTCCTCGATGTCGGCCGCGGACTCCTCGTCGGGAATCCGCGGCGGATGGCGGTGGAACAGCGTGTTCGGCTCGATCGTCAGGTGGTAGAACGACAGGTGGGACGGGCCGAAGCCGACCGCCGACCGCACGTCGGAGAGCGCATCGTCGACGCCCTGGCCCGGCAGCGCGAACATCAGGTCGAAGTTCACGTTGCCGAAGATCATCAGCGCGGACTCGGCCGCGCGGCGCGCCTCGCGCGCATCGTGGACCCGACCCAGCGCTTCGAGGTGCCGGTCGTCGAAGCTCTGGACGCCCAGCGACAGCCGGTTCACGCCTGCGGCGTAGTAACCGGCGAATCGCTCGCGCTCGAAGGTTCCGGGATTGGCTTCCAGCGTGATCTCGGCGTCGGGCGCGATCGGCAGGCGCGCGCGGATCGCGGCGAGCAGGCGGTCGATCGCCGCCGCCGAGAACATGCTCGGCGTGCCGCCGCCGATGAAGATCGAGCCGACCTTCCGCCCCCAGACCAGCGGCAACGCAGTCTCGAGGTCGGCGATCAGCGCATCGACATAGGGATCCTCGGGCAGCGCTTCCGGCGCGGCGTGCGAATTGAAATCGCAGTACGGGCATTTCCTGACGCACCATGGAACGTGCACGTACAGCGCAAGCGGAGGCAGGGCGATGAAGCGCGGCTTCGAAACCGCCGACGCATCGAGCACGGCCCGTCCGGGTGCCGGCGGCGATTTCACCTCAGCGCCCACGGGGCAGTCCGTCGGAATCGCCTGGACCACCGTCGGGCCGATGGCGCCGCGCCTCTTCGAGGCGCGCGATCAGCGCACGCATCGCCTGTCCGCGGTGCGACAGCTCGTTCTTGGTCTCGAGCGGCAACTCGGCACCGGTGAGCCCCGTCACGGCGTCCTCGAAATGCGGGTCGTAGCCGAATCCGCCGCTGCCGCGCGGCGCATCGACGATCCTGCCGTACCAGGCGCCTTCGGCGATGATCGGCTGCGGGTCATCGGCGTGATGAACGAGCACGAGCACGCAATAGTAATGCGCGCGGCGATCGGCGACGCCGGCGAGCGCCTCGACCAGCGCCGCGTTGTTGCGAGCATCGGATTTCGGCTCGCCTGCGTAGCGCGCGCTGCGCACGCCCGGCGCCCCGCCCAGCGCATCGACGCATACGCCAGAATCGTCTGCGAGCGCAGGCAATCCCGTATGCGCGCTCGCGTGCCGCGCCTTGGCGAGTGCGTTCTCGACGAAAGTCACGTGCGGTTCGTCGGCTTCGGTGACGCCGAGGTCGCCCTGCGCGATCACCTCCAGGCCGAGCGGCTCCAGCAGGCGCCGGAATTCGCGCAGCTTGCCGGCGTTGTTCGACGCGAGAACGAGCCGAGTGATCACTTCGCGAGCGCTGCGCGCTGCGCCGCGTGCAACTGCCCGATTCCGGCCCTTGCGAGCTCGAGCAGCGCGTCGAACTCCTCGCGCGTGAACGGCGCCCCCTCCGCGGTCCCCTGCAGCTCGACGAACCCGCCGGCCCCGGTCATGACGACGTTCATGTCGGTGTCGCAGCCCGAATCCTCGGCATAGTCGAGGTCGAGCAGCGGCGTGCCGGCGACCACCCCCACCGACACCGCGGCAACGCGGTCGCGCAGCGGCTCCGCGACCAGCAGGCCACGCCCGCGGCACCACGTGACCGCATCGGCCAGCGCCACGTAGGCACCGGTGATCGACGCGCAGCGCGTCCCGCCATCGGCCTGCAGGACGTCGCAGTCGATCCGGATCGTCCGCTCGCCCAGTGCAGCGAGATCGGTGATCGCCCGCAGCGAGCGGCCGATCAGGCGCTGGATTTCCTGCGTCCGGCCCGACTGCTTTCCCTCGGCCGCTTCGCGGCGCATCCGGGTGTTGGTCGAGCGCGGCAGCATCCCGTATTCCGCGGTGAGCCAGCCCTGGCCCTTGCCCTTGAGGAACGGGGGCACGCCCTCCTCGACGCTCGCCGTGCAAAGCACGCGAGTGTCCCCGGCCTCGATCAGCACCGAGCCTTCGGCGTGCCTGGTCCAGCCGCGCGTGATCGTGAGCGGACGCAGCTCGTCGGCGCGCCGGCCGTGGGCGCGCGCGCTCACCGGGCTGCCCTCGTGCTGCGCACTCCGGCGTTCGCCTTCGAAACGGCCCCTCGCGCGCAGGCCCTCCGCGCCCTGAACGGGCGCCCGGCGATATCGGGTCGGAGGTGCATCGCAGGGGTCATCGGAAGGCCCCGATTATAGGCGATGGCCCGGACCTGCCGCGCCTGCCGCGCGCAGTCGATGCACGACCGGGCGGGTCCAGGCCGTGCGGGTTCAGTCGACGCGGATCCCCAGCTTGTCGACGAGCTTGCGTCCGCGCGCGAGACCCGCGCGGATGTCGGCGGCGAATTCATCCGAGGTGTTGCCGACGACCTGCTGCCCGGCATTGACGATCTGCTTCTCGACGTCCGGCTCGTGCACGATGCGCACCAGTTCCGCGTTCAGGCGATCGACGATCCTGGGCGGCGTTCCGTAGGGGGCGAGGATGCCGTACCACGACTGCATGTCGAACCCGGGAAAGCCCTGCTCGGCGATGGTCGGGGTGTCCGGCAGCGACGGGACGCGGCGGTCGCCGGTGACGGCGAGCGCGCGCAGCCGGCCCGCTTCGACGTTCTTGCGGACGACCTCGACCGCGCTGATGGCAAGAGGCACCTCGCCGGCCAGCACGGCCTTGAGGACGCCACCCGTTCCGTACGGAATCGGCGTGAGCTCGATGCCCGCCCGCGTCGAGAACTCGACCATCGCCAGATGCGAACTGAGCCCCAGGCCCATCGTCGCATAGTCGAGCGTTCCCGGTTCGCGCCGGGCGAAGTCGATCAGCTCGGCCAGCGTGTGCACCGGCGACGTGGGGCCCGCGACGATGACGGCCGGCACCGTCGTCAGCTTGCTGATGGGCACGAACGAGCCGAGCGGATCGAATCCCAGCTTGCGGTAGAGGCTCGGATTGACCGTATTGGTCCCCGAATTGCCGAGCACCAGCGTGTAACCGTCGGGCGCCGCCTTGGCCGCGAGTTCCATCGCGAGGTTGCCCGAGGCTCCGGGTCGGTTCTCGACGACGACGGCCTCGCCGAGGACCTGCCCGAGCTTCGCGCCGACGAGCCGCGCGAGGAAATCCCCGCCGCTGCCCGGCCCGAACGGCACGATCAGGCGCACCGGATGGTTCGGATAGGGCCCCGTGTCCTCCGCCAGGGCTGCGCGCCCGCTCAGCGCCACCAGCAGCACCAGGCCCCACCACCGCCAGCGCGAGTGCCCCCTGCGTCCTTCGCTTGCATTCATGCGTTTCATTGTCCGTGTCCGATCGCGACCATCGCCTCGAGCAACTCAGGATCATCCCACGGCAGGTCGACGCGGCACTCGCTCAGGTACCGGCTCGTCGGGTCGCGCAGCCATTCCTGCGGGAAATGCGCGTAGACGTGCTCCTCGCCCTCGACCAGGTCATCGCGACCAGGCGGCGGCCTGCCGTCCAGTGCCGCGTGAAGTGCCGCGCAGAGATCCACGCCCACCAGCGCCCCGACGTGCGTCCCCGGGGTGATGCGGCGATTGATCTCGAGCAGATACAATTCGCCGCTGCGCCGGTCGGCGATGAACTCTACGCCGAAGAATGCGTTCATGCCAAAGCCGACGGCGAGGCGCTCCGAGAACTCGCGCGCCTCCGGGCAGTGGAAGGTGCGGGATACGGTCCCGGGGCCCATCGGCGGCGGGTGCGACACCAGCTTCTCGCGCGCATATCCGGCCAGCACCCTGCCGCCCCACGCGACGATCGACTGCATCACGCTGTTGCCATCGATGCGCGCCTGGACCAGCACGGACCTCGGGGCGGGACGTCCCAGAACGGGAAGCGGCGCCGACAGCAGCTCGGCGAACGAGCGCGCGAGTTCGCTGCGGTCGCCGACGATGCGGACCCATTGCCCCGCGGAACCGTGACCGAGCTTCAGCACGACCGGATAGCCCTGCGTCGCGGCGAAGGCCTCGGCTGCATGCAGCGTGGACACGACTTCGTAGGGCGGGACCCGCACGCCAAGTGCCCGCGCCGCCGGTGCGAGCAAAAGCTTGTCGATGCTGGTCGAATAGTATTTCGGGTCGCCCAGCGATTCGCGCACCAGCGATGCGATCCCGAGACTCGCGATCGCGGGCAATGCCGCCGGTGGCGACACCACCAGCGATTGCAGCAGGCGCACCGAGTTGTCGTCGCAGGGAAGGACCAGTCGCGGCGACACGACCTCGACCATCCTGACGAAAGCCGCGAGCCACTGCATCGGCGATGCGTTGTCCGGCAGGAAGCCGCAACGGCGGACGTGGCGACTCTTCGCGGCAAGCGAATTCACCGGCGTGAGCAGCGATACCTCGAAACCCGCGTTGGTCAGTGCGGCCGGCATGCGCGCAGTGCCGATGTACTGCGTCGCCGTGGAGGCCAGCAGGATCGCGTTGTTCATCGCGGGGACAATGGCTCGAGCATCGCGGCATCGATCGCGAACGGCCGCGGGCGCCACCCGGTCGCGCGCGTGAACGACGTCGAATCCACTTCGAGCGAGCGGGTCAGCCGGTCGATCAGCGCGGTGCGCCCCGTCAGCGCGCCCGCGATGCGCAGCACGGCAAGCGGCACCGGCACCAGTCGTGGCGCCACGCCGAGTGCGGTCGCGATCGCTCGCACGAGGTCGGGCGTCGAGACGGGCGCGGCGTCGGCGATCAGGTGCACGTTGCGCCCGGCGGTTCCGGCGGTCGTCGCCGTCTCGAGGGGTGCGTGCAGCGCAGCGTCGATCGCGTCGAGCAGGTTCGGCAGCCCGAGCATCGAGCGCCGGTTGTCGATCGCCCCGAGCGGCAACCATCGCCGCGCCGCAACCGCGCCGACCAGCCGGCGGAAATTGCCGCGCGCATGCGGACCATAGACCAGCGGCAGCCGCAGGCACATCGCGAGCATCGGCGTGCCCTGCGCGATGCGCTCGAGCGCGACTTCCGCCGCATGCTTGCTGCGCGCATAGGCGTCCCCGGGTCCCGGCGGGTCGTCGGGACGAAATGGCCGGCCGGGTGGCGTCGACTCGCCGTTGACCTTGATCGTGCTCGCGAAAACGAAACGCCGGACACCGGCGTCGACGGCCGCTTCGGCGAGCCTCGCCGTCACGTCCGCATTGGCCCGCCGATATTCGGCATCGGGGTCCGCCGCGCGCTCGTCGATCACGTGCGCGCGTCCGGCGAGATGGACGAGCGCACCGGTGCCCGCCAATGCACCGGTCAGTTCCGCACCGCCCGCCGTCTCGAGGTCGATCTCGACGAGCTCGACCCCGGGCGGCAGGACCGCCGCCGCCCGCCGCCTGTCGCGCACCAGCGCGCGAACCGCCTGCGCCTGCGCGGACGACGACACCGCCCGTGCGCAAAGGGCGCGGCCGATGAATCCCGCCGCGCCGGTGACCGCGACCACGGGCGCGCTCACAGCCATTTCCATCCGTGCTTGCGGTAGAAGCGAACGCCGCTGGCGACGAACCAGCGCAGGTGACGCAGGCCCTTGCGCCCCGCACCTCCTCCGTGATGGACGATGCGCACGCTCGGGACGTAGGCATTGCGCATGATCGCGGCGAGCCGCCGGCTCCAGTCGAAGTCCTCGAAGTAGAGGAAGAAGCCCGGATCGAATCCGCCGCTGCGGTCGATCGCCTCGCGCCTCACCAGCATGAACGCGCCCGACAGCATCGGAATGCCCACCGCGTCGCGGGGCGGATCGGCGTCGACGACGTCGCGCAGCTCGTAGCGCGCGAGACGCCGCGAGAACACCCGCCGCAGCCAGCGCGGCGCATAGGCGCGCAACAGCAGGTCGAGCACCGACGGATAGCGCTTGCACAGGTACTGGCGCTCGCCACCGGGACCGGTCGCGGCGGGCGCGAGCGCACCGACGTCGGCGTGCGCGTCCATCCAGCGGATCGCGTTGACCAGCGCATCGGGCGCAAGCTCGGCATCGGGGTTCAGCACCAGGTGGTAATCGGAGCCGGTGCCGTGCAGCACCAGATTGTGGGCCGCGCCGTAACCGATGTTCGCGTGCCCGCTCAGGTACATCACGTGCACCGGCGCGTCCGCGAAGCGCGCGCGCCCGAGGTCGGCGATGTGCCCGGCGGTTGCCGGATCCTCGCTGTTGTCGATCAGCGCGAGGTGGACGGTCTTCAGCACGTCGGCGCCCTGCGCGGCCTCGACCGCGACGCGCAGCGCGTCGAGCGTGCGCCGGAGCAGCGCCAGGTCGGGACGATGGGTGACGATGCTGATCTGCAGCGACGAAGGCAGCACGAATCAGTCGCGGTCGCCGCAAGGGCGTGCCCGGGAGGCGAAAATCGCGACTGTACCAGCCTGCTAGAATCGTCCGCATGCCTCGCTACAGCCCGGCATCGCTGATCGCCTACGGCCGGCAGCTGCTCGGGCGCGCCGGCATGCGCGACGACATCGCGGAGGATGTCGCGTCGATTCTCGTCGACGGCGACCTGATGGGCCATACGACGCACGGCCTCGCCCTCCTTCCCGGCTACCTGCACGAGCTTGCACAGGGCACGATGGCCAAGGCGGGCGAGCCCGACGTGACCAGCGCACGCGCGGCGATCCAGGCCTGGGACGGCCGTCGCCTGCCCGGACCGTGGCTGACCCTGCGCGCGCTCGATGCGGCGATGTCGATGGCATCGCAATGCGGCAGCGGCACGGTCGTGATCCGTCGTTCGCACCACATCGCTGCCCTGGCCGCATACGCCAGGCGCGCGGTCGACCGCGGCATGATGGCGATCATCCAGTGCTCGGACCCCTCGACGCACAGCGTCGCGCCGTTCGGGGCGGTCACGTCGGTGTTCACGCCCGACCCGCTGGCGGCGGGAATTCCGACGTCGGGCGATCCGATCCTGCTCGACGTGTCGGCGAGTTGCACGACCAACGGCATGACCGCGCGGGTCTACAAGGCTGGCGAGCTGCTGCCGCACCCGTGGATCCAGGATGCGCAGGGCAATCCGACGCGCGACCCTGCGGTGCTGTTCAACGAGCCGCGCGGCACGCTGCTTCCGCTGGGTGGACTCGATGCCGGTCACAAGGGATACGCGCTCGCGCTGCTGGTCGAGGCGCTGACCGCCGGCCTCGCGGGCCACGGCCGCGCCGACCCGCCGGAAGGCTGGGGCGCCACCGTGTTCGTGCAGGCCCTCGATCCCGCGGCCTTCGGCGGTCTCGACGCTTTCACGCGACAGACCGACTGGCTGGTGCGCGCCTGCCACGAGGCGACGCCGCGGCCGGGCGGAGCGCCGGTGCGCCTGCCCGGCGAGCGGGCACTGGCGCTCTACCGGAAGCAGAGTGCGGACGGCGTCGCGCTCCACCCGACGATCATGCCGGCGCTCGCACCCTGGGCGCAGAAGCTCGGCATCGTTTCACCCTCACCCGCCTCGCTGTCGCTCGGCACCCCCTCCCCGGAGGGGAAACGGACGGAGTGAGGGTGCCCAGCGACAGCGAGGCGGGTGAGGGAATGGGCCGAGGGTGACCGGACGCCTCGGGACGCCGGCCTACGGCGTGGCGCGCGGCTCGACCATCGCCAGCGCCTTCCTCGGATCGATCAGGTTGCGGCGCCCGTCCGCAGTCGTCGTGGCCGTGGCCCGGATCGCCGCGATGATCTGCGGCGGCGTGAGGTGCGGATCGACGGCGAGCATCTTCGCCGCGAGATTCGCCACCTGCGGCGAAGCCATCGACGTCCCCGATTCGGCGATCTTCTCCCCGCCTGGAATGACGCTCTCGACCTGGTAGCCGTTGGCATCGACGACGACCGTCGGCCCGTAGCTGGTGAACGACGCCTCGTCGCCGGCCTTGTCGACCGCACCGACCGTGATCAGGTTGGGCAGCGAGATGTCGGCGGGGATGTCCTCGGCGAACGATGCATTCTGGTCGCTGTTGCCGGCCGCCGTGACGAACAGGATGTCGGGCGCGCTGGCGAAAGCCCTGGCGAGCGCGTTCTTCTGGATCTCGAAGAGTTCGCGGGCCATCGCCTTGCGCTCGGCCGGAGTCCTGCCCATGTTGCACATCTCGAGCGCTTCCTCGACGCCCTTGACGCTGCCGCCCCAGCTCATGTTGACGACGCGGACGTGGTTGCGCTTGAAGAAATCGACATAGGTCTGCGAATTGCGCGCGTCGCGCTCGGCAAGGGCCTTGCTCGGGCACGGATCGGGCAGCAGGTGCCAGTCGAACTCGATGCGCCCGACGACCAGACGCGCATACGGATTGCCTGCCAGCGCGATGCCGGCCACGTGCGTGCCGTGCATCCAGTTGCCGGAAAGGTCGAGTTCTTCGATCGTGCTCTTGTACTCGTCGGACTTGAGCGTCGACAGGTATTTCTTGAGCTCGGTGGCCTCGGGACTTTCGATGTTCGACTGCAGGTCCGAGAACCCCTTGAGCCGCGCCTTCATCTGGGAGATGCGGCCCTTGAGGTCGGAGGGAATCGGCTGGAGCTCGCCCTTCGCCGGCTCTGAATAGCGGTCGAACGCGATGACGGCGGGCTTGCCTGCATCCATCACGACCTGGCCGGGGAACAGCGACAGGTCCACACCGCTGTCCCAGATCCCGATGTTGACGTGGGAATACGGCTCGCCCGGCGGCAGCGTGACGTCGCGCGAGGCCCAGATGTCGGGCTTGTCGACGTGGTGCGCTGCGAGGTAGGCACCGTAGGTGTCGGCCAGCGTGTCCTTGAGCGGCAGCGTCGCGACCAGCCTGAACCTCGCATTGATGATCACCGGGGCGAGATCCGAGCTCAGCGAGCCCGTCTTGTCGACGGTCGGCTGGATGACGTTGCGCACGTAGCCCAGCATCAGCGCTTCGCTCGCGATCTCGGCGCTCGCCTTCGCCTCCTTGATCTCGTTCTGCACCAGCGCATACGGCATCTTCGCGAGGTCGGCGGCGATCAGGCGCCCGACCTCGTTGCGATAGGCTTCCGAGGTGTCGTTGCCCTCCTTGAGCCGCGCGTCGACCATCGCGCGCAGCTGCATGCCCGAGAGGAGCCTTTCGGCGGGCTTGTCGTGCAGTTCCTGGATGTGCGCGGCGCGCTTCAGCGCTTCGCCATACCGGCCGTCGAGGTAGTCGATCAGCGCGAGTTCGCCCTCGAGCTGACGCAGCGTCGCACGGTCGTCGATCTGGTATTTGGCGAGCACCGACTCGGTGTCGCGTCGCACTTCCGCGGCGAAAGGCTTGAACTTCGCCGCGTCGCGGACGATGTCCTCGACCCGACCGTCGATCTTGTAGGTGAAGCGCGGAAGATCCGCGGCCTTCTCGATCTTGGGTCTTTGCTGCGCGTACGCGGGCGCGAAGACGATGCCGAAGGCGCAGATGGCAATGGCGAGGCGTTTCAGCACGAAGGGTTCCTCCGTTGGGGTTCGACGAGGCCGGCTCGTGACCGTCCCCGTGCAGGGACCGGCATTGTAGCCAGTCGGCAGGAACCCGGTCCGATGGACGAATGACCGGTTCCGGTGCCCCGAAGTTCAGCCGCCGGGGGATGAGGCAGAGCCGGGTCCGTGCCGGGGTTTCGCAGGCCCGCGCCGGCAAACGTGGTCCGTCCCGGATTTTCGTTCCGGATTGTCAGCGACGGCGGCCGGCGACCACCCGCGGGATGCCGGCGAGGTCCCGCGCGCGCACGATGCCCTCGAGCCCCGCGGCGGCGAACAGGCGCTGCACGGCGTCGGACTGGTCGTGGCCGTGCTCGACGGCGAGCCATCCGCCCGTCGCGAGCCGGGCAGGCGCCCCCGCGACGATCACGCGCAGCGCGTCGAGGCCGTCGCCGCCCGCCGCCAGCGCGCCGATCGGTTCGAAAGGCAGGTCGCCTTCGCGCAGGTGTGCGTCGTCCGCGGCGACATACGGAGGGTTGCTGGCGATGAGGTCGAAGCCGCCCGATGCCCCGGACTGCAGACCGTCGTACCAGTCGCCTTGCGCGAACGCGACGTTGGTGATGCCGAGGCGCTGCGCATTGGCGCGGGCGATCTCAAGCGCAGCCTGCGACCGATCGGTCGCGACGATCAGCGCCTGCGGCCGCTCGCTCGCGAGCGCGAGCGCGATCGCCCCCGATCCGGTCCCCAGATCGAGCACACGCGATGCACGGTCGGCGGGGAGCCTCGCCAGCGCGACCTCCACCAGCGTCTCGGTCTCCGGCCGCGGAATCAGCACCGAAGGGTCGACGGCGAGCCGCAGGCCCCAGAACTCGCGCCATCCGGTCAGGTAGGCGACGGGCTCGCCTTCGCGGCGGCGCCGGGCCAGCGCAAGGAAGCGATCGGCAGCCTCGTGTGAAATCGGGTCACCCGCATGCGCGATCAGCCACGCCCGATCGCGCCCCAGCGCGTGCGCGAGCAGCACCTGAGCGTCGACGGGAACGAGGCCGCTCTGCGCGAGTGCCTGGCGCACGGTCGGCGGCGTCATCGCTTCATGTGCGTCCGGCGGGTCCGGCGTCGCCGCGCAGCGCTTCGAACAGCCGCAGCCTGCGGCCGTAGTAGCGGCCCCAGCCGATGTCGGAAAGTCCCGCCTTCTGCAGCACGCGCTGCGATGCGGCGTTGTCCGGATGCGTGACGCCGATGATCCGGTACAGGCCGAGCTCCTCGAAGCCGTAGCGGACGAGCGCGCTCGCCCCTTCGGTCGCATAGCCCCTGCCCCAGGCCGCGAAGCGCAGGCGATAGCCGACCTCGACTTCGGCGGTCCGGGGGACGTACTTGAGGGCGAACCAGCCGACGAACTCGCCGTTGTCGCGGCGCGTCGCGCGCCAGGTGCCGAGCCCCGGATAGAGCGCGTAGGCGCGCGGCACGCGCCGGATCGCGTCGTCGACCTGCTCGCGCGTCGACAGGCGACCGTTGCCGATGTAGCGCATCACGCGCGGATCGGAATCGAGCTCGTAGAGCTCATTGGCGTGCTCGGCCCCGATCTCGTGCAGCGCGAGGCGCCGCGTCCTCAGCCACGCGCTCATCGGACGACTCCCACGCTTGCGGCGCTCCCCGCTGCGCTCATGTCTCCCCCGAGAGCGTCGCGAGCTGCTCAGCCTGGAATTCCTGCGCCAGCGCGCCGATCAGTTCGTCGAGGTCGCCGTCCATGATCGCGTCGATCTTGTAGAGGGTCAGGTTGATCCGGTGATCGGTCACCCGGCCCTGCGGAAAATTGTAGGTGCGGATGCGTTCGCTGCGGTCACCCGAACCGATCAGGCTCTTGCGCTGGGCCGCTTCCTTCTGCTGACGCTCGCGCCGGTCGCGGTCGACGAGGCGCGACGCGAGCACGCTCATCGCCTGGGCGCGATTGCGGTGCTGCGAGCGATCGTCCTGACATTCGACGACCAGCCCCGTCGGCAGGTGGGTGATGCGAACGGCCGAGTCGGTCTTGTTGATGTGCTGGCCGCCCGCGCCCGAGGCGCGGAAGGTGTCGATGCGCAGGTCGGCGGGGTTGATCTCGATGTCCGCAACCGGGTCGGCCTCGGGCAGGATCGCCACCGTGCAGGCCGACGTGTGGATGCGTCCCTGCGCCTCGGTCTGCGGCACGCGCTGCACGCGATGTCCTCCGGACTCGAACTTGAGCCGCGCGTAGACGCCGCCGCCGACGATGCGCGCGATGATCTCGCGATAGCCTCCGAGGTCGGAAGGCGATTCGGAAACGACCTCGACCTTCCAGCGCCGACGCTCGGCATAGCGCGCGTACATGCGGAACAGGTCCGCCGCGAACAGCGCCGATTCATCCCCGCCCGTGCCGGCGCGGATTTCCAGGAAGACGTTGCGCCCGTCGTCGGGATCCCTGGGCAGAAGCATCGCCTGCAATTCGCCCTCGAGCGCCACCAGGCGTCCCTCGGCCGCGCGGCGCTCCTCGTCGGCGAAATCGCGCATCTGCGGGTCGCGCGCGAGTTCGGCGGCGGTCGCGAGATCGGCCTCGGCCTGTCCGAAATCCCGGTAGCGCGCGGCGATGGGATCGAGCTCCGCGCGCTCCTTCGACCACGTGCGATAGCGCTCGAGGTCGCGCGTCGCGTCCTCGGAGGCGAGCAGCGCGTCGAGTTCGGCCAGGCGCCCGGTGAGTTGATCGAGCTTGGTGCGCAACGACTGTTTCATGCGGATTGGATGCGTCGGGTCCGGAGGTGCCTGCGTCGGGGCGTCGGGTGCGTCGGGTGCTTCGGATGATTCAGGATCGGAGCGGCGTCCGGGTGGCGCCGGATCGGCCGGGAGACGGCGGCCCGCAGGATCCCTCGCGGGCGCCGATGCCACCGCGTCCCGCAGCTCGCGGAACGGGGCAGCGGACGCGAGCCGCTACGACTCGCGATCTTCGGAGGGTTCAGGCAAGCCGTAGACGCGCGCGAAGAGCGCGATCATTTCGGCGCGCTCGGCATCACCCGCGGCATTGAGGGCGGCGAGCGGTGCATGGAGGATCTTGCTGGTCAGGCCGCGAGCGAGGGATTCGAGCACCACCTCCGGACGTGTGCCCGCGGCGAGCTGCCGGCGCGCGCGCTCGAGCTCCGCGCCGCGCAGCGCATCGTGGTGCTGCGAAAGCGCGGCGATCGTCGGGACGACGCTGCGCCCCTGCAGCCAGTGCAGGAAATGCGCCGCCTGCGCTGCGATCATCTGCTCGGCCTGCGCGACGGCTTCGCGACGCACCTGCAGGTTGCCCTTCACGATCTCGGAGAGATCATCGATGCTGTAGAGGAAAACGTCTTCGAGGGCGGCAGCCTCGGCCTCGACGTCGCGGGGCACGCCGAGATCGACGATCAGCACCGGCGCATGCCTGCGCTCGCGGATGACCCGTTCGAGCGTCCCCTTGCCGATGATCGGCAGCGTGCTCGCCGTGCAGGTGACGATGATGTCGAACTGCGCGAGGCGTCCGGTCAGCTCGGTCAGCGTGATCGCGTCGGCGCCGAAGCGCTGCGCGAGCTTTTCTCCGCGATCCAGCGTCCGGTTGGCAACGGTGATCGAGCGCGGCTTGCGCGAGGCAAAGTGGGTCGCCGCGAGCTCGATCATCTCGCCGGCGCCGACCAGCAGCAGCCGCTGCTCCGAAATCGACGGAAAGATGCGCTCGGCGAGCTTCACTGCCGCTGCGGCCATCGAGATCGACGCGCTGCCAATGTCGGTCTGGGTGCGCACGTCCTTGGCGACCGCGAACGTGCGCTGGAACAGGCGGTTCAGCACCAGGCCGAGCGACCCGGCGGCCTGCGCCGAGCGCACCGCCTGCTTCATCTGGCCGAGGATCTGCGGCTCGCCCAGGACCATCGAGTCGAGGCCGCTCGCAACGCGAAACGCGTGCGTCACCGCGCGCTCGCGCGGCAGCGTGTAGACGTAGGGCTCGAGCGTCGTGCGCGGCAACTGGTGCGCGTCCTCAAGCCAGCGTGCAACAGAATCCGGCTCGCCGCCGTGGAAATACACCTCGGTCCGGTTGCACGTCGACAGGATCGCCGCTTCGCGGACCGCGCCCCTGGCCGTCAGCTCGCGCAGCGCGTCGGACAGCGCGTCGGGTGCGAACGTCACCCGCTCACGGACGTCGAGCGGTGCGGTCGTGTGGTTGAGGCCCAGCGTAAAGAGCGCCATGGTTGTCGGTACGTGACCCCGATCTGCCGCGGGAACAACTCCCGGGCCGCATTCACGGCAGGCACGCGGAGCCGATTTTACCGCAGGCGGCCCGCCGGAGGCGAGGACAAGTCCTTGATTTTGGTCAACGAAGCTCGACGGCGGGCGGGGGCGCCACCGGCGCCATCGGGAGCGGCGCAGGCTCCGGCACCCCATCTGCCCCCGGCCCTGGCCTCGTCGACCGGGGCGCCAAGGAGGGTGTCGACCCGAACGTCGGCCCGGCGGTCGATCCGGCGATCGGCCTGGCGGGCGCGGCCACCACGCGCGGCGCGGCGCTCACCCAGGCACTGTCCCAGAACGGGTAATCGGCGAGCCGCTCGGTGATCTGGGCCCGCAGCGGCCGGCGCAGGAGGGCCCGGGCGGCGGCCGCCATTTGGGTGTCGTCGGCGATCGGATGCCAGGTGTAGCGTCCGTCCCAGACCGGGCAGGCGAGCTCGCGAACGCGCATCACGCGCAACGCTGCGCGCGCGAGGAACGCGGCGGTCGTGTCCTCGAGATCACCGCGGCGCAGCAGGATGAGTGCGTCGAAGCGCGCCGGCAGAAGGACCCATGCGACGACGTCCCAGATTCCCGACGTCTGCATCAGCACCAGCTCGGCCGCGACCGCCGCGCCCGAGCCGAATTCGGCGAAGGTCGGAACGCCGTGGCGTGTCGCGGCCGAGACGCGATACGCAAGCTCGCGGGTCCTTCCGAGCTGACCGAATGGGACATGTCTCATGGCGGCGGCATTTCGACGTGGCCGGCATACGGTAGCGAGTGCGCATCAGTCACAACATCGGTCGGACGGCCGATGCGACGTGGCGGCGCAACGCATGTTGCGTTCGCGATTCACGGGAGTAGGATCCCGGGGCAGTCTCGACGATTGCTGCGGACCGACCATTGCGGCGCGCAGGCAGGGCCGAATGCCGGGACCCCGGGACCGGGCAGAGCAGTTCGGGCCACGCGCTCCAACACAACGACACAGGGAGGAACAATGAGGGAACGCAGTCGAACTGCGGGGATACCTGGACCGAAGGATGCCGTAGCGGACTTGCTGCGCGAATCCGAAGACCGGGCACTGACGTCCGAGCGAACCAACCCTCTATCGGCGTACTACCGCGACCCGAGCGGCACACCAGGCGGCCGCCGGCGCTTCATGTTCGGCTCGCTGGCAGTCGCGGGTGCCGTCGCCGGCATGCCGGGACTGGCGCGGGCCAAGGGGTCGCTCGGCTCCGAAGAGCACGACGTCCCCGCCGACGCAACGAAGGTCCCGGGATACCCGCTGGCAGATGAAAGCTACGGCAGCCGGTCGCAGTTCGAGACCGAGGTGCGGGTGCGCTTCAAGACCGCCACGCCCCTGTCGTCGTGGACGTTCACGCCGTTGGAGGCCGGTCTCGGCATCGTGACACCCTCCGGGCTCCACTTCGAGCGCAGCCACGGCGGCACCGCGGTAATCGACCCGAGCAAGCACAACCTGTTCGTGCACGGCATGGTGCGGTCGCCGAAGAAATTCTCGATGAAGGACATCAAGCGCTTTCCGTCGATGTCGCGGACGATGTTCATCGAGTGCTCGGGTAACGGCCTGACCGAATGGTCGAAGCCGACGTTGAAGACCGTGCAGGGCACGCACGGCCTGACGTCGACCTCCGAGTGGACCGGGGTGCCGCTGCGGACGATTCTCGAGGAAGCGGGCGTGAAGCCCGGCGCCAAGTGGCTGCTCGCCGAAGGCGGCGATGCGGCCGCGATGACGCGCAGCATCCCGATCGAGAAGGCGCTCAAGGACTGCTTTCTCGCCTACGGGCAGAACGGCGAGGCGATCCGCCCCGAACAGGGCTATCCGCTGCGCCTGATGGTGCCCGGCTTCGAAGGCAACGTGCACATCAAGTGGCTGCGGCGGATCGAGGTGTCCGACGCGCCGTTCATGACCCGCGAGGAGACCTCGAAGTACACGGACCTGATGCCGAACGGCAAGGCCGTGCAGTTCTCGTTCGAGATGGAAGCGAAGTCGGTGATCACCTCGCCTTCCGGCGAAATGACGCTCGATGGCCCTGGGTTCTACGAGATCACCGGCCTCGCATGGTCGGGACGCGGCGCCATCCGGCGCGTCGACGTCTCGGCCGACGGCGGGAAGACCTGGCGCCAGGCGGCATTGCAGGGGCCGGTGATGCCGATCTGCCACACCCGTTTCCGCCTGCCGTGGCAATGGGACGGCAAGGAAGCGGTCCTGCAGAGCCGCTGTGTCGACGAAACCGGCTACGTCCAGCCGACGCTCGGGCAGGTGATCGCGATGCGCGGCCTCAACGGCCCGATCGGCTCGATCTATCACCTGAACGCGATCCAGAGCTGGCACGTCGCAAACGACGGAAAGGTGTCGAATGTCCATTACTACTAGAACCCGCCCCCGCATCGCGATCGCGGCCTTGGCGCTGGCGACCGCCGCCTCTGCAAGCGACCTTGCATACGCAGGCTACGGCTTCGGCACGACGCCGACCGAGTCCGAGCTTGCCGCCTTCACCTCGCCGCTGCCCGACGGGCGCGGATTGCCCGACGGGTCCGGAACCGTCGCCCAGGGCGCCGCGCTCTTCCAGGGACAATGCGCGTCCTGCCACGGGGACAAGCTGCAGGGGGGAATCGGCGACCGCCTGGTGGGCGGCCGCGGATCCCTGGTCAACGGCGATCCGAAGAAGGCGCCGATCAAGACCGTCGAGAGCTACTGGCCGTACGCGACGACGCTGTTCGATTACATCAAGCGCGCCATGCCGCAGACCACGCCCGGTAGCCTGGACGACGACCAGGTCTATGCGCTGTGCGCCTACATCCTGTCGGAGGCGAAGATCATTCCCGCCGACAGCATCCTCGACGCGAAGTCCCTGGCGCAGGTGAGGATGCCCAATCGCGACGGCTTCATACCCGATCGCCGGCCGGAGAAGTTTCCGCCGGCTGCAAAATCGCCGCACCAGAAACTAGGCTTCGACGGCCCGCTCAAGTAGCGGGAGCAGCGCGCGTGCAAGCGGGCCGGGCGCAGATCCCGGCCGGCGGCGGAAGTCTCCTCACGCCTTGATGAACGCCTGCCGGCTGCCGAGCCAGCGATCGAGGTGGAGCTTCGCCGCCTCGGGGTTGGATCTCAGCAATTCGTCGGCGGCATCGCGAGCCTGTTCGATCAGCTCGACGTCGCGTTCGAGATCGGCGAAGCGCAGGAGCGGCACGCCCGACTGGCGCGCGCCGAGGAATTCGCCGGGGCCGCGGATCAAGAGGTCCTGGCGCGCGATCTCGAAGCCGTCGGTCGTTTCGTAGATCACCTTGAGCCGCTGCTTGGCGGTGTCGGTCAGAGGATCCTCGAACAGCAGCACGCAGGTGCTCTCCGCGGCGCCCCGACCGACACGACCGCGCAACTGATGCAACTGCGCAAGGCCGAAGCGCTCCGCATGCTCGATCACCATGACCGATGCATTGGGAACGTCGACGCCCACCTCGATCACGGTCGTTGCGACCAGCACGCCGAGATCGCCTCGCGCGAACGCTTCCATCGTCGCGGCTTTCTCGTCGGGCTTCATCCGGCCGTGAACCAGCCCGACCGCGATCGGCTCGACCGGCGTGCCGAACGCCCGCGTCAGCTCGGCGTGCAATGCGACCGCGGTCTGCAATTCGAGCTTTTCCGACTCCTCGATCAGCGGGCACACCCAGTACGCCTGCCGGCCCTCGCGGCAGGCCTTGCCGACCCACGCGACGATCTCGGCGCGGCGCTTCTGGCTCACCAGCCGCGTGGCCACCGGCGTACGCCCCGGTGGCATCTCGTCGAGCACCGAGACGTCGAGATCGGCATAGAAGGTCATCGCCAGCGTGCGCGGGATCGGCGTCGCGCTCATCATCAGCTGGTGGGCTTCGGTCATGCCCTTGTCGCGCAGCGCGAGCCGCTGCGCGACGCCGAAACGATGCTGCTCGTCGATGATCGCGAGCCCCAGCCTCGGCAACGCGACGCCTTCCTGGAACAGCGCATGGGTGCCGATCGCAATGGAAGCCGCGCCGCTTTCCAGCGCTTCCAGGGCCTTGCGGCGCGCCTTGGCCGGCAGCGAACCGGAGAGCCACGCGATCTCGACGCCGACGCCCGACAGCCACGACTGCAGCTTCCGGTAGTGCTGCTCGGCCAGTATCTCGGTCGGCGCCATGAACGCGACCTGCTTGCCGCTCTCGATCGCCTGCAGGGCGGCGAGCGCCGCGACGATGGTCTTCCCCGAGCCGACGTCGCCCTGCAGCAGGCGCTGCATCGGGATCCCGCGTCGCAGGTCGTGGCTGATCTCGTGCCAGACACGCTGCTGCGCGCCGGTGAGTGCGAACGGAATGCGCTCGAGAAGCGCCTGCGTCAGCGCCCCGGTACCGGTCAGTACCGGCGCGCGCCGCGCGGCACGCGCCTTGCGGTGCGCCTTCAGCGACAGCTGCTGCGCGAGCAACTCGTCGAACTTGATGCGCGTCCACGCCGGATGCGTGCGCTCGTCGAGCGCCTTCTGCGCAGCCGCGGACAGGCGTGGCGGCGGCGCGTGCAGGAAACGCACTGCGTCGCCGAAGCTCCACAGGTCGCGCCGACGCAGCAGCACCTCGGGCAGCACTTCGGCGCTGCGCGCGGCATCGGCCGCGAGCGCGCGATCGACCGACTTGCGCAACACGTCCTGCGACAGTCCTGCCGTCGTCGGATAGACGGGCGTCAGCCGGTCGGGCAGCGGTGTGTCCTCGTGGACGACGCGAAATTGCGGATGGACGATCTCCGGACCGAAATAGCCGTCGCGCACATCGCCGTAGACGCGGACGCGTGCGCCCTGCGCGAGCGCTTTCTGATGGCTCGGATAGAACGAGAAGAAGCGCAGCGTGAGCGTTGCGTTGCCGCGCTCGGCATCGCGCAGCAGGCAGACGAGCTGCCGGCGCGGGCGGTACTGGATGTCGACATTGGCGACCACACCTTCGGTCTGCACCGTCATGCCGGAGCGCACCCGGGCAAGCGGAACGAGGCGGGTGTGATCCTCGTAGCGCAGCGGCAGGTGCAGCACGAGGTCTTCCTCGCGCAGCACGCCGATGCGCTCGAGCTTGTCGGCCAGCGTGGCGGCGCCTCCGCCCGGCGGCTTCGACGCCGCACGCGAAGTCGGGCGGCGATTCATCGATCTATCGCGAATCCCGCCGGAGGCATCCGCCGCGTCTGAGCGTCAGGATCCCTTGGTCTGATCGAAAGCCTCGCGCCAGCCGGTCTGCGGCGATCCCCCGGGATGGGCGGCCTCGGTCAGCAGCGCGTTGGCCTCGATCTCGATGCGCGCGCCGCGCGGCAGCGCCGCCACCTGGAACGTTGCGCGCGCCGGGTAGGGCGACTCGAAATAGGTCGCCATGATCTCGTTGACCTTGGCGAAATCGGCGAGGTCGACAAGCAGGATCGACAGCTTGACGATGTCGTTGAGCGTCGCATTGGCCGCCCCCAGCACCGCGCGCATGTTGCTGAATACCTGGTGGGCCTGCGCCTCGATGCCGTCGACGATCTGCATCGTCCTCGGATCGAGCGGAATCTGGCCCGACATGTACAGCATGTCGCCGACGCGGATCGCCTGCGAGTAGGGGCCGATCGCCGCCGGTGCGTCGGGACTGTGGATCACCTGCTTGGTCATGCGCGCCTCCGTTTTCGTCGCCGCAGTTTAGCAGGGCCCGTTACCCCTACAATGTCGCCTGCCACCCCCTGCCCGGACCGCTGCGATGACCACCATCACCTGCATCGAAGACCTGCGCGTGCTCGCCAAGCGCCGCGTCCCGCGGATGTTCTACGACTATTGCGATTCAGGATCGTGGACCGAAGGTACCTACCGCGCCAACGAGGCCGACTTCCAGAAGATCAAGCTGCGCCAGCGGGTCGCGGTCAACCTCGAGAACCGATCGGTGCGCACGCAGATGATCGGCGAGGACGTCGCGATGCCCGTGGCCCTCGCGCCGGTGGGGCTCACCGGCATGCAGCACGCCGATGGCGAGATCCTCGCAGCCCGCGCCGCCGAGAAGTTCGGCGTGCCGTTCACGCTGTCGACGATGAGCATCTGCTCGATCGAGGACATCGCGGCGCACACGAAGAAGCCGTTCTGGTTCCAGCTCTACGTGATGCGTGACCGGCCCTTCGCCGAGCGCCTGATCGAACGCGCCCGGGCCGCACACTGCTCGGCGCTGATGCTGACGCTCGACCTCCAGATCCTCGGCCAGCGCCACAAGGACCTCAAGAACGGGCTGACCGCGCCACCCCGGCTGACGCTCTCGAACCTGATCAACCTCGCGACCAAGCCGCGCTGGTGCCTCGGCATGCTCGGCACCCGGCGCCGCCAGTTCGGCAACGTGGTCGGACACGTCGAGGGCGTGGAGAACATGGCGTCGCTCGCGTCGTGGACCAATTCGCAATTCGATCCCGCGCTCAACTGGGGCGACGTCGAATGGATCAAGAAGCGCTGGGGCGGCAAGCTGATCCTCAAGGGCATCCAGGACCCCGAGGATGCGCGACTCGCGGCCGATTCGGGCGCCGATGCGCTGGTCGTCTCCAACCACGGCGGCCGCCAGCTCGACGGCGCGGCCTCGTCGATCGAGGCGCTGCCGGCGATCGTCGACGCGGTCGGCTCGCGCATCGAGGTGTGGATGGATGGCGGCATCCGCTCCGGCCAGGACGTGCTGAAGGCGCTGGCGCTGGGCGCCAGGGGAACGCTGATCGGCCGCTCGTTCATCTACGGGCTGGCCGCGATGGGCGAGGCCGGCGTCACCAGGGCCCTGGAGATCATCCGCAACGAGCTCGACCTGACGATGGCGTTCTGCGGGCGGACCAAGGTGGGCGACATCGACCGCAGCGTGCTGCTCCCGGCGCGGACCTGAGAGCCGCCGGGACGCGGTCCCGACGGGGTCCTGCGGCCGATCGCGCGCCCGCGCGACGCGGGCCCGTGGCAATCCGCGCGCTGGCTAGAGCGTCTTCAGGAACGCGACCAGGTCGTCCTTCTCCTGCTGGGTGAAGCCGATGCCGAAGCGCTGGTTGTAGAAATCGACGACCGCCGGCAGATCCTTCGCGAAACCGTCGTGGAAATACGGCGCGCGGGCCGCGAGACCGCGCAGCACCGGCCCCTTGAAGCGACCGATGTCCTTCCACTTGCCGGTGATCAGAGCCCGCCCCGGATCGGTGGTCTGGATGGTTTCGCCGGTGCTGATGTTCTGCAGCGTGTAGAGCGGCATGTCCGGCGTCCGGCGCGACGCGTCGGCAATGCCGATGTCGAGCGGCACCGGGGTCGAGTGGTCGCCGGCGTTCGGCGAATCGTGGCAGGTCGTGCAGGTGCCCGCGATCATCGCCACGTTGAGGTCGTCGTTCAGGCCCTTGACCCCGGTGATCGCGATCGGCTTGGTGTTGAACAGCCGCTCGCCGCGGGCCACGGCGGCGCGCGCCTCGCTGCGGTCACGCAGCTCGCCAGGATCGGGAGCGTGGTGGCCCACCGTGTCCCAGCTGCCGTAGAGGGTGAAGACATTCGGGTCGAAAGCCGCATGGGTCGCATAATCGCCCGCAAGCACGTCGTTGATGCCGAGGTGGAACGGGACGCCGCTGAGGTAGACGGGCCCGCCCAGCGCGCCGCGTGCCGTCAGCCGGCCGGCACCGTCGTCGTACACCTGCGCCGTGTAGAGCGAGGATTCGAAGTCGATGATCGCCTCGCGCTGCGCCTGGGTGAGCGCCTGCAATGCCTGGGCGTGGCCGAGGGTCGCCGTGTTGGCCTGGTCGGCGAGGTCGAAGTGGATGCTCGCGAAGCAGATGCTGGTACCGGCGAGGCAATCGGTCGACGAGGCATCGCGGAATGTCTCCCGGCCGTCCCACATCACGGCGCTGAGGAAGCGCAGGTTGGTGGCCGGCAGCGGGCGGCGGAACAGCGACAGCTCGGCAGCGCTGGCGTAGCCGTAGGGATCGTCGACCGCGACCAGCCTGAACTCGGCGTTGGGCGGGATCGGCAGGCCGACGCGGATCAGGCCTTTGGAGAGCAGCATCGCGTAAGCCTTGCGGCGCGCCGCGACGGTGGACACGTCGGCGGTAGGGGAGACCGAACCGTCGTTGGTGCGAAAGATCGGGTCGGTGCCCGCCGTCGCGTCGAACCGAGCCTGGACGTTGGCCGGGGTGACGCTCCAGCCGGCGCGCGCCTGGTGACAGGTGTCGCAGCTGCGGCCGTTGGTGCCGAAGACCTTGAAGAACGGGTTGCCGAGATCGATGCTCCCCGCCGTCGAGTAGGTCGCCGCCATCCCGGAGGGGTTGTTGAACAGGAGCAGCGGCGGCAGCTGCCGCGACGTCTGTGCAGGCGCAGCTGTACCGGACAGCAGCAGCAGCGCAGCGAGGGTTCCCGATGCGATCGATTTCCAGCGCGATGCAGCCATGGCGAACTCCGATCCAGGCGCCGGATTCCCCGGCCTCTACCTGCCAAATCGGAAACGGAGGGCGAAAGCCGACAGGCTCGCCGACGAACGGCAGGACTGCCGCCTCCGCGAGGATGGTCGGAAGGGAGCAAGCCTCAGCGGGCGGCGGCTGCGCTCGGCGTAGGCGCCGCGGCACGACGCAGCGCGGGTGCTGCGCCATTCTCCGCAGCCGGGGGACTGGGCGATGCCGCAGCCAGCGCGTCCGCGGCCCGCGTGTCGGGATGGTCGGGGCCGACGGTTTCGCGCAGTTCGGCCGCGGCGGCGGCGAACGACTGCTGCGCCGCGGCAGACTCGCCGTTCGCCGCCTGCGCCCGGCCCAGCGCGAGCCAGATGCCGCCCAGCAGGCTCGAGTGCTGTGCCATTGCGAGTGTCGCGCGCTCGAGTTCGAGGGCCCGTCGCGCGTCCGCCTCGGCATCCCCGGGCCGCCCCATCTCCAGCTCCAGGCGCGCTCGCCGCACGAGGACGGAAGGCAGGACGTACCAGCTCGAGGGCGACGACGACGCGATGTCTACCGCGCGATCGGCGAATTGCAGGGCAGCAGGAAAGTCGTGACGCGCCGCAGCCAGCATCGACCGTTCGGACGCGACGCTGACGAAAGCCAGATGGCCCGCCGGCAGCATGCGCCGCAACCGCGGCTCGACTTCGTCGAGCGCCTGCTCGGCGCCGTCCAAGTCGCCACGGCGACGGCGGATCGACGCCTGCAGGGTCAACGACATGTTGGTGATGACTTCGTCGCCCGATGCGCGCGCCTCGGCCGAAGCGCGATCGGCGTAGCGGGCCGCCTCGTCGCTGCGATCGAGATCGTTCAGGGCACGCGCATAGTTGGTGAGCAGCATCGGCGACACGCCCTTTCCGGCATCGTCGGTGCGGCTGATGTCGATCGCCTTGCGCAGCAGCCCTTCGGCGCGATACGGCTGGCCCATCTGCACCAGCGCAATGCCCCAGTTGTTGAGCAGCGTCCCCGCCTGCTGCGTGTCGCCGCGGCCCAGCGCCTCCAGCTTGCGTTCGGCAACGGCAAACGCGGCGTCGGCTTTCCTGAAATGGCCCGCGACGCGGTACGCCTCCGCCATTGCCTGCCACACCTTCTGCTCCAGCACCGGCGACGCAAACGGCAGGCCGGGGAGGAGCCGCTTCGCCTCCTCTGCGCGCTGCACTCCGACTTCGGCCTCGCCCAGCATGAGCGCCGCATCGGCGGCAAGCAGGAGGCAATCGATGCGGTCGTAGCGGTACCCGGCCTGGTCGGAAAGCGCGGCGAGTGCCTCGGCGTAGATCCGGTTCGATTCCTCGCGCTTCCCCTGATAGGCGAGCGCGCTCGCCCAGGCACAGGCCGCGCGCGCACGCACCGCCGGGTCGGGGTCGCTGCGCGACAGCGCATACGCACGCGCCAGCACGCGCCGGCCGTCCGCCTGGGCATCGAGCGTCGAGTAATCGCGGCCGATGGCGACGAGCAGGTCGCTGCGCGATGCATTCGAGGTCTCGCGGTCGACGATCCTCTCCCCGCGCGCGAGCAGCTCCGGCGCCGTGAACGGCTTGCCCGACGGCGCTGCGTTGTACAGCAGGAATCCGGTGAGGTCGTTGACGGCCTCGACGCGCGCCACCTGGCGCAGCGCGAAATCGCGCTGCTCTGCGGCATGGCGCCACTGCAGGATCGTGCCGGCGAGTCCGGCCAGCGTTGCAACGGCTGCCAGCGACGACAGCGCGACCGGCAGGCGATTGCGCTGGACGAACTTGGTCGCACGATAGGCGAAGGAATCGGGGCGCGCGCTGACCGGCTGGTTGGCAAGGCAGCGGCGCAGGTCGTCGGCGAAAGCCGTGACCGAGGCATAGCGCTCGCGCGGCTCCTTCTTGAGCGCCTTGGCGACGATGTTGTCGACATCGCCGCGCAGCCGCCGCCGAAGTCGCTCGGGGGTCGTGCCGCGGGCCCCGGCGTTGGCAGTCAGTCTCTCGGTGGTGGCGCTGCGCGTGGAGGCCACCGCCTCCGAGATCCGCGGGGCTGGCGTCTCGACGATGGCGTGAAGCAGTCCCGCCGGGGTGCGCGCCGTCCCACCCGCCGGATGCTGGCCGGCCAGCAGGACGTAGAGCAGCACGCCCAGCGCGTAGACGTCGGTCGCCGTCGTCACTGGCAGGCCGGCGAGCTGCTCGGGGGCCGCGAACTCCGGCGTCAGCACGCGGCCGGCCTCGCGCGTCAGTTGCGTCGCGCCGCCTGCGCCCTCATCGTCGAGCAGCGTGGCGATGCCGAAATCGAGGAGCTTGACCACGCCGTTGCCGGTTACCAGCACGTTGGCGGGCTTGATGTCGCGGTGCACGATCAGGTTCGCGTGCGCGTGCGCGACCGCCGCCAGCACGTCGAGGAACAGCCGCAGCCGCGCCTCGACGCCGAGGCCCCGCGTGTCGCAGTAGCCGTCGATCTCTTCGCCGTCGACGCGCTCCAGCACCAGGTACGGCTGTCCGGTTGGCGCGACGCCCGCGTCGAACAGCGCGGTGATGTGCGGATGTGTGAGGCGTGCGAGGACGTCGCCTTCGCGCCGGAAGCGCTGCTCGGCGGCGCGGCCGACCAAGGCAACGTTGAGCAGCTTGACCGCGACCTTGGCCTCGTAGCGGCCGTCGCTGCGGTGGGCGAGCCACACGCTGCCCATGCCGCCGTGCCCGAGCGGCTCCTCCAGGGTATAGGCGCCGAAGGTCTGGCCGGCGAGCGTCGCGCATTCCGGCGGGGGCGGACCCTGCTCGAGATAGCCGGCCGCGTCGAGGGCGTCGGCCTCGGCGAGCAGGGCTTCGAGCTCCGCCGCGAGCGCCGGGTCGCGCGCACGCAGGCCGGCGAGCCACTGCGCCCGCTCAGGCTCGGGGAGCTCCAGCGCGTGGTCGAGCAGCGGACTTAGTTGCCGCCAGCGGTCGTTGGCCAGTGGCGCGGGCATCGCCGTTCAGTCGATGTCGTCGCCGAGCGCGCGCCGCAGGTAGAGGCGCGCCTTCAGCCAGTCGCGCTGGACCGTGCGCTCGGACACGCCGCGAAGCGCCGCGATCTCGGCCACCGAGAGGCCGCCGAAGTACTTGAGGTCGACGAGTTCGGCGAGTGCTGCATCTGCCTGCGCCAGGGATTCGAGTGCCGCGCCGACCTGCGAAGGATCGGGGGCAGCAGGCGCCTGGTCGGCGATGTCGGTGTCGAGCGAGGTCAGGTGGAACGCGCCGCCGCGCTTCTGCGCACGCCGATTGCGCGCATAGTCGATGATCAGGCCGCGCATAGCGCGTGCCGCGTACGCCATGAACCGCGCACGGTCCGGATAGCGCGCCGGATCACGCTCCGAGAGGTCGAGGTACGCTTCGTGGAGGAGCGTCGTTGCGCTCAGCGACACCCCGGCATCGCGCCGCAACTGCCGCTGGGCGAGCCGGTGGAGCTCGTCGTAGAGCGACCGGAAGAGCGCTTCCGCCGTCGACGGCAGGTCGCCTTGAGCGCCTGCCGCGTCTGTGAATGTCGACGCCATCGCCTGTGCCGGCCAGTCTGGCCCCCCCCATGCGGTCGGTCGTCCGAGGAGTTTACCTCGGTACACTCCGCAGGCGGGCTGGGCTATAATGCGCGGTTCATGGGGACGTAGCTCAGCTGGGAGAGCGTCGCGTTCGCAATGCGAAGGTCGGGAGTTCGATCCTCCTCGTCTCCACCATTTATACCGAGCAGTAAGCGTAAGCCCTTGACGTAGCAGCGTTGGCGCTGCGCTCAAGGGCTTTTTTGTTGGGATTGGCGTACATTTTGGCGTACATCAGGCCCGCAAAACGCACCGGCGACAGGTCTTCTCAACTGTCGGAGGTCCCGGTGCGCTATCTCACGCTTCATCACAATACCTTCTGGTTCCAGATCCGGGTCCCGGTATCGCTGCGGGCGCGCTACGGCACGCTGGTCCGCGTCAATCTGCAGACGACCGAGCGCGCGCTCGCCCAGCCGCTCAGTCTGCGCCTTGCCGCGGAGTGGCTGACGCGCTTCTCTCTCATCGCGGCGGGCACCGAGCCATTGCCGGCCTGGGCGAGCGCCGGTCACGATGCGGCGGTCATGACGCCACCCGCCGGACCCGATGCGCCGGTGGCGCAACCGGCTGACGGTCCCCGCCTCTTCCAGGCCTTCGAATATTGGCGCGATCTCACGCCCGGGCGCCCCGAACGCACCATCATGGAGTTCCAGTCCACCGCCGACCTGTTCGACGCGCGGGTCGGCAAACCGGTGAGCGCGCTCCTGCGTTCGGACATTGCCGGCTTTCGCGATTCCCTCCTGCTCGAAGGACGCGCCGCGGCAACGGTGCGCAAGCGCGTCGGCTTCGTCAGCGCAATGCTGCAGGCGCAATTCGATGCGGGGCACCTCCCCGCCAATGTCGCGCGCGGGCTGCGCGTGCCGCGGCTGCGCGTGCCCGCCGTCGGCCGAACGGAATTCAGCACCGCCCAGCTCGAGGCGCTATTCGCGTCGCCCGTCTACCGCGAAGGGCGGCGACCGCGCGGCGGTGGCGGCGACGCGGCCGCGTGGCTGCCGCTGCTCGGCTTCACCACCGGCGCGCGCCTGGAGGAAATGTGCCAGCTCCGCGTTGCCGATATGCTGCAGGACCCGACCCACGGCCTCATCCTGCGCATCGAAGACGACGGCGTCGAGACGCGAGTGAAAACCACGTACTCCCGTCGCCTGGTGCCCGTGCATCCCGAACTCATCGCGTGCGGATTCGCGGCCTACGTCGCTGCCCGTCGAACTGCCGGCGACCGCTGGCTCTTCCCCGATCTGCTGCCGGACGTCCTGGGAAACCGAAGCGGGAACTGGACGAAATGGTTCGGCCGCTATCTGCGTGCGGCCAGGGGCTGCGACATTGAAGACCGGCGCATCGTGTTCCACTCCCTGCGACACACCTTCAAGACGCTTTGCCGGTCGGTGATGAGCGAGGAACTGCATGATGCTGCCACCGGCCACGCTGGAGGCGTAGGCCGCAGTTACGGATCCGTGCCAGTGGCGACCCTGGTCGAAGCCATCCATCGCATCCGCTTTCCGGTGTCGCTTCCACGTATTCCTGTGCGGTGAGTGGAGATGAGGACTCGCATCCCCACCGCGGTCTATCGAGCGCGCAGCGTCGATGACTGGTGTGATGCGGTACGCCAGCTCGGCGTGCATTCGCTGTCGCAGTGGGCTGCCAAATCGCGCATCTCGTACAACTACGCCTTGGCACTCGGCGTACAGCGAACCGTCGCCGAAGCTCTGGGTGGCACACCAAGTTGCCCAACGGCGGACTCGCCCTCTTGAGCGACCAGGAGTTCGCGCGACGCTTCATTGAACGCGGCGCCCGGACCGCCAGCGACCTGTGGCGCATCAACAACGCCTGGTGCAAGCAATTGACCCGCCGCGGGCAGCTCGACCACGTTCGCAGCCTGGTCAACGCCCACTATGTCAACGAACGCCACGAGCCCAGCGTCGACTACTTCATCGCGCGCTGCCGGCGGTATGACTTTTTCGAAGCGTGGACCTGTGCCGACCGCGTCGCGGCGCAAACGGCGCGCCGGCTCGGATTCTTCGACCAAGTGCGAGCGCTCGCTCGCCACCGGCCGCCGCGATTCAGTACTCGCGGCGGCCCGGTGAAGAGCCTTGCCGAGCTGGTACTCGCCCGTCTCCTGGAACGAAACGGTGTCGCGTTCGTGACGCAGCCGCCGTACCCGTTCCTCACCCCCGGTCGCCGCTACCACCCCATGGCCGCCGACTTCGCGCTCGCCGGATGGTGGCTCGAGGTATGGGGGCTCCCCGCAGACTCCACCAGCCGTTGGGCCGTGAGTCAGTGCTACATCGAACGCCGGCGCATCAAGACCGCGCTGTGCAGGGAGCATGGCCTGCCATTGCTCAGCGTCGAGGGCAGTCTGCTGCGTCGCGCCAGCCTCCCAATCTACGTGCATCACTGCGCCCTAGCGCTGCAGGCGGCGGCGATACGGCTCGTACGGGACGTCGAGCCGCAGGAACTCTTTGCCCTCGAGTGCCTGCCGGACCATAGCCCCAACGGCGCGACCCGCGGCCTTGAGGTCGTCAACGGTTAGCTTGTCGTAGTGCCGGTCATGCACGTCCACCGGCGCATGGCCAAGAAACACCCGGCGCTGGTCCCAATCCACTCCGGCGCGGCGCAAATTCGGACCCGCGGTGTTGCGCACGCTCTCGAAGACGATGCCGCACTTCGCTCCAAACAACGCCTTGATGCGCCGATTGATGCGCTTACTCACCGCGCTCGAGCGCACACCGGCTGCGGTTGGCCAAAGGTGCTTGAAGAGGGGGCCAGGTTTAGATCTGAGCTGCAGCAGCCGCTCGTGCAGACCTGGAATGGCGTCGACGTAAAACGGTATCGAGCGCAGCGACTCAACCGTCTTCACGCCAGGGATGGTCTTACCCGCAGGCATCCATTTGGCAAGGGCCTCGAGCTCGGCCGGCGAGAGCCGGATGTGCATCGTCCAGCTAGCGCCATCCCAGGTGAGGTCTTCGGAATCGAGCGAGCACACTTCCTCGATTCGGGTGCCCGTTAGCGCGTGCAGCGCCACGACGACGCGGTCATCGGGCCGCAACGAGCGGTCATCGAAGACATCACCCAACAACTTCGCAAGCTCACCCAGCGTGAGTTCTCGCCGCCGGGTACGGAAGACATCTTGAACGCCCTGTTTGGGCCGACGCTTGCCCAGTTCTTTGCGGGTCTCGGCGGGAATGTCATAGTCGCGCAATAGCGTGCAAATGACACCGATTTTGTTCGCAATCGTGTTCGGATTTCTGGCCTTGTCGACGAGGCGCTGCACATAGTTCTGGACATGAGCGGGTTGCATGAACTCCACCCGCTGGCCGTTGAGGACCTGGGCCAATTCTCTGGCCACCCCAAGAAATTTCATGGTGGCCGAGTACTGGCGCTTTGTGGCTCCAAACCAAGCGTCAAAACAGGCGTGCGGCGTGGCGCCCCCTAAACAGGTGAGGGGCAGCAATTCGCGCTCGGTCGGCGCCGCATCGTCAATGGTCGTGGTGCCATCGAGGATTTCGACCCACAGGGCTGCCGTCTGCTGCAACGCGAGATTTACCGCCCGCACCAGCTGCAGCTCGCTCTCGCCCTCGCCCTCGCCAATAGCGAACCTGCACCCGTACGCCGCCTCCGCTGCAGTCCTGGCGGCAGCCGCGAATTGGCCGTTCATGCGCGCGACACGTCGCTGAAGCTCTCTCGCGAGCTCCACGCACGCAGCGGACAACGCGCCCCACTCCGCCTCACGGAGCAGCTCTGGGACGCGGACACGTTGGTCGAATTGCAGCAGCAACTCGCATTTGATGGTGGCAGCGAGCCTCTTCGCAATGTCGGTGTCCCTCTCCACTTTCAATACCGTAGCCTGACGCCTATTTGGGAGGCGGACTAAGACTCGCCGCGCGGGCACGAACGAGGTGTCGAACAATCGGGTGAGCAGGGCCACGGCACCTGCGCTGAGGGCGGGCCTGCAGACATCAAGGACGAAATGGACAAATGACAGCACGTGTCTTCCTAGAACCGGCGCCGCACCAGCACAGGGGCGGCGGTCGATAGAAGATGTCGGGAATCGTGCTGGCTTGAGAATACAGAGACGGCGTTTATACGCGTGCGATGCCAAAGCGAGTCCGGCGAAGGACGCCCGATGGAACGCGGACAGCCGGCATTCTTAGGCTAAATTGTCGGGTCCGCTCGGAGTCGGAGATTTGCGAACTTGCTCGTCCGGGGCCGAAGAGACTTCGAAACGGTCGAGGTGACGCTGCCGGGCTGCAAAGCAAGGGGCCATTTAGGCTGCGATCTCGGCATAAGCACGGGAATTTACATGCCGCCTTTCACTTTACGGTTGACACATAACATTCGTTCGTGGAGGACGGATTACACAATATCCGTAGGGTTGTAGGATTTCCCAGAGTGCCCAATCGCCATGTCCGCCACACGGTCTCGCTGAACATGGGGCGGACGTGGAGGGACTGTAATGCCCTACCGCCCTGACTCGTAGCCTTGCGCGTCGTGCAGAATGCGTCGCACGCAGTACTGACCATGTAGAGCCGAGCCAACCCGTCTCCACACTGAGCCCGTGGTACGGGGTGCGCAGTATTCGATACTCAGACGGAAGAGCTCAGTCTCGGCATCGCTCGTCGTCCATGGTTCGGCGTGCCGGGTACCAACTGCTTTGTACGAAGGACGCCAACACAAAGCCGGCGTTCGCACCACTTCCGTTACTCATGATTGTGGGAGGTTCATATGCGCGCGGCGCGACGCATCATAAGTACGTGGAATCGGTGGCGCAAACGAATAGATCCAGTTGAAGAGGAGCGGCAGACCGGCGTCGGGCTATGGCGATACGCATATGAATATCTCAAGGCAGCAAAGACTGTCGACGATCATGA
>CAWFKR010000006.1:0-22050 GCA_963816415.1 uncultured Pseudomonadota bacterium | reverse complement strand
AATGAGCGACGCGCTTACGTATCTGGTCAAGGCCCGCCCGGAGGCGATGACCGCCTACTTCCACTTCCTGAAGGACGCGGGAAAGCGCCTCGATCCCAAGACGCGCAACCTGATTTCGGTGATCACCAAGGTGCACGCGCAGACCGAGAACGGCCTGCGCCAGTACCTGACGCGCGCGCTGCGCGAAGGGGCCACCGCCGACGAGATCATCGACGCCCTGCTGATGGCCTTTCCGGCGCTGGGCCTCGCGAAGATCGTCTGGGCGATCGACGTGATCCTCGGCATGGATCTGCCGCAGTTCCGGCTCGATGGCGCCGACGCGGTGGCGCGGTGGCACGACGTCGCCTCGCTCTCCGAGGTCCGCGAGGGCGAGACGACCTACTTCGACTGCGACGGGCGCAACCTCTTCGTGTTCAGGCGCGGCGCGACGCTGAAGGTCTACGACAGCCGCTGTCCCCACCAAGTCACCAACATCCCGCATCTCGCGCTCCACGGCAGCACGCTGACCTGCCCCAAGCACGAATGGGCTTTCGACATCGAGACCGGCCGCTGCATCGCCAAGGGCGACCGTCCGCTCACCGAGTTCGAGCACAAGGTCGAGCAGGAGCGGCTCCTCGCATTCTGGTAAGCGCCGCGCGGGCCGCGGGCGAGCGCAACGCACTTCGCCATGGCCCGACGGCAATGCCGGCAGGCGGGCCCTCGGAGCGGGCCTTGCCGGTCCCGCTCAGGCGGGCACGCGTTTCGGAGGAGGTGACTGCGGTGCGGGCGCGTCCGGCGTGAACCAGTTGAGCCTTGCGCGCAGGCGCACGACGTCGCCGACGATGGTGAGCGTCGGGCCGTGCAGCTTCGCGCCTTCCGCGAGCCTGGGCAGGGTCTTCAGCGTGCCGGTGACCACGCGCTGGGTGTTCGAGGTTCCTTCCTCGACCACGGCGGCGGGGGTTTCCGGTGCGAGCCCGTGCTCGACCAGCTGGCCGCAGAGCACCGGGAGGCCCGTCAGCCCCATGTAGACGACGATCGTCTGGCGTGGCCTCGCGAGCGCCGGCCAGTCGAGGTCCATGCTGCCGTCCTTCAGATGGCCGGTCACGAACACGCAGGACTGCGCGCAGTCGCGATGCGTGAGCGGAATGCCTGCGTAGGCCGCCACGCCCAGCGCTGCGGTGATTCCCGGCACGACCTCGAAAGGAATGTGGTTGGCCGACAGCGAATCGATCTCCTCGCCGCCCCGGCCGAAGATGAACGGGTCGCCGCCCTTGAGGCGCAGCACGCGCTTGCCGGTGCGCGCGAGCTGCACCAGCAGGTCGTTGATCTCCTCCTGGCGCATCGCGTGGTCGGCGCGTCGCTTGCCGACGTAGATGCGCTCGGTCGTCGCCGGAAGCAGCGCGAGCACGCCGGCTGAAACCAGGTGGTCGTAGAGCGTGACGTCGGCGCACTGCATCAGCTTCAGTGCCCGCAGCGTCAGCAGTTCCGGATCGCCGGGGCCCGCGCCGACCAGGTAGACCTCGCCGCGACGGGCGGCGGCGGCGCCGATGCGCGCGCGCACCAGCTCGGCGAGCTCTTCCGGTGTCGGGCGATCGACGGGTCGGGACATTCCCGGACCCCGGCTAAGGGTTGCCGCCGCAGCCGCAACCGCTGCCGCAACCGGCCGCCGGCGATGCCGGAGGCTCCGGCGCCAGACCGGCGTCGTTGGGATTGATGAAGATGAAACGGAAGTCGCCCGCTTCGTACTCGACGTAGTCGAGGGTCATGCCGTCGAGAAGGTCGCGATGCGGCGGTGCGACGACCAGCGCGATGCCCTCCGACGTGACGACCAGGTCGTCGTTGCGCGCCTCGTCGAAGCCCATCGCGTAGTGCAGCGAGCCGTCGGCTTCGCGACGAACGGCGATGCGCAGCCCCATCTCGTCGCAGTCGGACCGGGTGGCCGCGATGCGGATCTGCTGTGCCGCGCTGGGGGTGATCGTGATCATGCTCAGTGCTCGCCCTTGGTGCGCAGCAGCCCGGCAAGGCGGTTGCCCTGCTTCTGCGGCCCGCCGCGAGGGAACATGTCGTGCAGATGATGATTGGACCCGCGCTCCGGTCCCCAAGCCTCGGTGAAGTGCTTGATCATCACGCGGACCTGGGCCTGGACCCCGTGCTCGAAATAGTAGTTGCGCAGGAAGTGGATCACTTCCCAGTGCGCCGGTGTCAGCGCGAGCCCTTCCTGCGCGGCCAGCGCACGGACGAATTCCTCCGACCACTGGCTGCGATCGATCAGGTATCCCTCGCTGTCGGTCTGGATCCGGCGCTCGCCGACGGTGAGCCAGCGCGTCGGCTCGAATGCTTGCGTGGTGGCAGTGTTCATGGGCGGGTAGGTCGCGGGATCAGGCGGTCAGCGCCTCATGGCCGCGTGTCGTGTCGGGACAGGCGAAGTTGGCGGGGCGGCGCTCGCGGTAACCGCTGCGCCGGACGAATTCGACGAACCGCGCCGCCCAGTCGTTGCGCCTGGTCGAGCGCAGGTGCGCGAACGATGCGAGAACGTTGCCGGTCACGATGCCGTCGCGCTCGCCGTCGACGCCGTGGCCACGCTTCACCGTGTAGGCAAAACGCAGCCCGGGCGCGAGGTTCTCGACCGCGGCGTAGTGGAACTCGTGCGCGCGCACGGCGGGCTCACGCTCGCCCGCGGCGGGCCACGGGAACGCCGCGGTCTCCTCGAGCTCCACGTAGCCGCGCCCGACCGGACGCTCGCGCATCACGATGTCTGCGGCAATCGCGCCGACCATCTGGAAGGTCCGGCCACCGTTCGAAAGCGTGCGTGCGAGATACATGAGGCCGCCGCACTCGGCATACACCGGCAGGCCTCCCTCGATGGCTGCGCGGATGCCTGCGCGCAGCGCGGCGTTCGCCTCCAGCTCGCTCGCGTAGAGCTCGGGGAAACCCCCGCCGATGAACAGCGCGTCGACGCCGGGCAGGCGGGCGTCGGTCAGGGTGTCGAAGGGGACCAGGGTTGCGCCCGCCGCACGCAATGCGTCGAAGTCGTCGGCGTAGTAGAAGCCGAACGCCCGATCCCGCGCAATGCCGATCCGGACGTCCGGCGCCGCGGCCGGACGCGGTGCCGTGGACGGCTCGTTCTCGACGGCAAGCGGCGGAGCGCTCGCGGCGATTCGCAGCACGTGGTCGAGGTCGACCTGCCGCGCGATCGTCGCGCCGATGTCGGCGACCCGCCGGCCGGCGTCGTCGGACTCGTTGCTGGGCATGAGCCCCAGGTGGCGCTCGACGATCGCAAGCCGCGGATCGAGCTGGACGGCGCCGACCACCGGCACGTCCGTGTAGTGCTCGAGCACCGCACGCAGCTTGGACTCGTGGCGGCTGCCGCCGACGTTGTTGAGGACCACGCCGCCGATCCGGATGTCGCGCTCGAAGGCCTGGTAGCCCAGCACCAGCGGCGCGACGCCGCGGGTCATGCCGCGGGCGTCGATGACCAGGATCACCGGCAGGCCGAGCATGCGGGCGAGCGCCGCGTTGCTGTTGCTGCCGTCGAGGGCGACACCGTCGTAGAGGCCCTTGTTGCCCTCGACCAGCGCCAGTCCGGCGCCGGCCGCATGACGCTGAAGCGCGGTGCGCAGCTCCGCCTCGTCGCAGAGGTACGGATCGAGGTTGCGACACGCGCGGCCCGCAGCCACCGTCAGCCACATCGGGTCGATGAAGTCCGGGCCCTTCTTGAACGGCTGCACCGCGAGCCCGCGCGCCGCGAACGCCGCGGCGATCCCGATGGCGATCGTCGTCTTGCCCGACGACTTGTGCGTCGCCGAGACGAGGAACCGCGGAAGCGCCGACGTCATCAATGGGCGGACACGCCCGGCAGCGCGGGCGCATCGTCCTTGGGGCTGAACGGCAACGTCCGCACGCCCGCCACCGTGATCAGGAAAGCAAGGCCCAGCCCGCCGAAGCCGAGCACGATCTCGGGCAGGCTCGGCATGTAGGACTGGATCTGCCCGTCGCCGAAGCTGCTCGTGACCTGGTAGCCGGGAAAGATGTCGAGCGGGTAGGCCTGACCGCCGAGGATGAACACATAGAGCCACGCGAACGCGCCGGCGATCACCAGCAGCGACGCTGCGAGCGTGGCCCGCGGTCCGCGCAGGCGCGGGTGCCACAGCAGGGCCAGCGGCGCGATACCGCCGATGGCGACGTAGCCACCCCAGAACAGCAGCGGATAGACGCCGCCGTCGAGGAGCAGGAAGCGCTCGAACGCCTGCTGCTTCGCGAAGTAGGCGTTGACCAGGTGGTAGACGAGGACGAAGTAGAACGCGGCCGTCACGAATACCGCGAGCAGGCGGCTCATCCGCGCGAGGGTCTCCGGGGGCGGCGAGCGCCCGTTCCACGTGTAGATCGCCCACTGCACGACCAGGAACACCGCAAGGCCCCAGCCGAACGAAAGCACGATGAACAACGGCGGCAGCAGCGCGCTGGCGTAGGCCTGCCGCGCGACCAGGAACGCGAAGATGCTGCCGGTGCCGGTGGTCAGGATGATCCGCCACGCAAACGCGGCGAGGCCGGCGTACTTCGAATACGCGTTCATCCTGCGTTCCATCAGCGTCCACAGGTAGACCATGACGATCGCCGTCATGCCCGAATACAGGAGCACGTTCCACGCGAACACCGAGGTCGGGTTGTAGTGCGTGGCAGCGACGATCAGCCGGTCGGGTTTGCCGAGGTCGAGCATCAGCACGAACAGGCCCCCGGCGAGCAGCGCGATGCAAAGCAGGCCCGACAGCGGCGCGCGCGGCTTGTACGGCGCCTGCCCGAACACCGACCCGATCGACGCGACGTTGAGCACGCCGGAGGCGGCGACGATCATGAAGATCGCGAACACGTGCGGCATGCCCCAGACGATCTGGTTGTTCATGCCGGTCACGATGTGGCCGTGCTCCTCCATGTAGTGCGCGGCCAGGAGTCCGGCCAGCGTCACCAGGCCGCCGAACCCGACCAGCGCCCAGTAACGGTGGGCGTCGCCGCGGGGAGGTGCGGGAAATTCCATCGTCTACAGGCCCTGGTAGCGCACGCCGGTGTCGAGCGCCAGGTCGGCGCGCACCTCGGTGGTCCTGACGGCGGCGATCCGCTTCGAGATCTCGCTCGTGCGGGTCGTTCAGGTCCCCGAACAGGATCGCCTTGCGACCGGTGGCGGCACACGCCTCGACGCAGGCCGGGATCTCGTTGCGGTCGATGCGCTGGACGCACAGCGTGCACGACTCGACGCAACCCTTGCCGCGCGGCACGTCCGATTTCTGGTCGGTGATCGGCTCGTGCACGAACGAGCGCGCCTTGTACGGGCACGCCATCATGCAGTAGCGGCAGCCGATGCAGAGGTGCCGGTCGACGAGCACGATGCCGTCGGCGCGCTTGAACGACGCGCCGGTCGGACAGACGTCGACGCAGGGCGGCTCGGCACAGTGCTGGCACATCATCGGCAGCGACGTGGTCTTGCCGCGCATGTCCTTCAACTCGACCTTGCGGATCCACTGCGAGTCGGTCGGACCCTTGCGCCCGGACAGGCCGTTCTCCTTGTCGCAGGCCACGACGCAGGCGTCGCAGTCGGGATCGCAGGCGTTGACGTCCACGAGCATGCCCCAGCGCACCTTGGACGAAGCGGGCTCGGCAGCCGGGCGCGCCTGCGCCAGCTCGAACAGCGTGATGCCGGGCGCGATCGCGACTCCGGCCATCGCCGCACCCCACGCGAGGACCTGCCGCCGGCGATGGTCGACGTCGCTCATCGCGTTCCTTCCACCGGAGGCACCGCCGGCGCGAGCGACGCAAGCGACGCGGCCTGGCGCAGCGGATCGGGCTTCAGCAACGACGCCACGGACGGCGCAGGGCGGTCGGAATGGCACTCGAAGCAGTCGATCTTGACCGCGGCGTAGGCGTGGCAGCTCACGCAGAACGCATCCTTGCTGCCGGTGACGCGACCACCCTTGCCGGCGTGGCAGTTCACGCAGTTGGCGAGGCTCTCCTGCTTGGTGCGGATGCCTTCGTGGACGGTGAGCGTGCGATGGTGCAGCAGCAGCTCGTAGTGGTTGCGCCGCATGAATTCGGTGTCGCGGACGCACTTCGTGCCGGCCGAGGCCGGAATGGCCGGGTGGGGCATCGGGACGCGCGACGCGTCCGCGCCGTCCGCAAAGGCCTGCGCCGCGGCGCACGCGAGCCCGAACACCGCGGCAAGCGTTGCCAGCCGCCGCGCTGCGCTTCCGGGTCGGGCTCCAATGCGCCGCATCGTCCTTCCTATTCGCCCAGCCCCATCTGGATGTAGCCGGTCGGGCACACGTCCTTGCAGATGTGGCAGCCGATGCACTTGTCGTAATCGGTGTACACGTAGCGCCCGGTGGTCGCCTCCTTCTTCGGCACCCGTGCGACCGCGGTCTGCGGACAGTAGACGACGCAGTTGTCGCACTCGAAGCACTGGCCGCAGCTCATGCACCGCTTGGCTTCGGCGACGGCCTGCGCCTCCGTGAGCGCCTCGAGCCGCTCCTGGAAGTTGCCGAGCGCGGACTCCCGCGTCAGCGTGATCACGTTGCGGCGGTTGCGCGCGACGAAGCCGAAATGCCCGAGGAATAGCTCCTCGTGCGGGATCACGTAGCGATCCGAGCGGTTCTCGTAGTTGTGGATGCCGACGTTGGTGTCGTCGGTTCCGCGCATCGGCTCGTGCGTCTCCTTGAACTCGAGGCCGCGTTCGAGCATCTTGCGCATCAAGTCGAACGCGTGCACGTCGACCTTCGGCCGCTTCTCCTGGTCCTCGCCCGCCAGGAAGCGCTCGATTCCGTCGGCGGCGATCGCGCCGTGGCCGATCGCGGTGGTGAGGAGGTGCGGCCGCAGCACGTCGCCGCCGGCGAAGGTCCCCGGCTTGCCCGGCAGCTGGTAGTTCTTGTCGGTGACGACCATGCCCTTGCCGCCGTCGAACTCCTCGAGCCCGGTGAAATCGACCGCCTGCCCGATCGCCGAGACGATCAGGTCGGCGGGGATGTCCTCCTCGCTGCCCTCGATGTTCTTGATCTCGAGCTTGCCGCCGCTGAACTTCGCCTCGCAGCGCGCGACCGTGAGCGCGATGGCGCGCCCCTGGTCGTCCTTCACCACCTTCACCGGCGCGAGACCGCCGCGGATGCTGATGCCTTCGGCCAGCGCCTGCTCGATCTCGTGCTTGTTCGCCTGCATCTTGTCGACGCCGAAGATGGAGGTCAGCGTCACTTCCGCACCCTGCTTGGCCGAGACCTCGGCGACGTCGTGCGCCAGCTGTCCGGCGATCGCGAGTTCCGGGAAGTCGGTCGGCTTGGCGTGGCCGATGTGGCCGAGGCGCCGCGCCACCGTGGCGACGTCGATCGAGGTGTCGCCGCCACCGATCACGACCACGCGCTTGCCGACGTGACGCAACCGCCCGTCGTTGAACGCCTTGAGGAACGCGGTCGCGGTGACGACGTTCGGCGCATCGCCGCCGGGGGCCGGCAGCGGCCGGCCGGACTGGGCGCCCATGCCGAGGAACACCGCGTCGAAATCGCGGCGGATCTCGTCCATCGTGATGTCGGTGCCGACGCGGCACTTGAGGCGCACCTTCACGCCGAGTTCGAGGATGCGGTCGATCTCGGCATCGAGCACTTCGCGCGGCGTGCGGAAGCCCGGGATGCCGTAGCGCATCATGCCGCCGAGCGCCTCGTGCTCGTCGAAGATCGTGACTTCGTGACCCTTCTTCGCGAGCTGGTAGGCGCAGGACATTCCCGCCGGACCGCCGCCGATCACCGCGATCTTCTTGCCGGTCTTGGTCTCGGGGGCCACGAACTTGAGCCCGTTCTGGTTCGCGTACTCACCGAGGAAGTGCTCGACCGAATTGATCCCGACGTGGTCCTCGACCTCGTTGCGGTTGCAGCCGGTTTCGCACGGGGCAGGGCAGACGCGACCCATGACCGAGGGGAACGGGTTCGCCTCGGCCAGCCGCCGCCATGCGTACTCCTGCCAGCTCACGCCCGCCGGCGGCTTCTCGATGCCGCGCACGATGTTGAGGTAGCCGCGGATGTCCTCCCCCGACGGGCAGCTGCCCTGGCAGGGAGGCGTCGACTGGACGTAGGTCGGGCACTTGTGCGTCCAGCTGGCCTGGAAGATCTGGTCGCGCCACGACTTCCATTCGTGGTCGCCGTCTTGATAGCGGCGGAACGTGAGCTTCTGCTCCTGCTGGGCCGGGGGGGTCGACATCGGGTTCCTCCGTGGAAACTTCCTAGTGCTTGGGGCCGAGGCGGATCGCGGTGCTGACGAGCTGGTGCACGCCTCCCACCATGTTCATCTTGAAGCCGTAGTAGGGCAGCACCTTGGTGAACTGGGCCTTGCAGATCGCGCAGATCGTCGCCATGAAGTTGACGCTCTGTCCGTCGGCGACCTCGCGCAGCGCTTCCATCCGCGGCAGCGCGCCCTTGACGCGCAGGTCGAGTAGCTCGTCGGTCAGCAAGCCCCCGCCGCCGCCGCAGCAGAAGGTCTGCTCGTGCGTGGTGCCCGGGGCCATCTCGACGTACTTGTTGGCGACCGCGCGGATGATCGCGCGTGGAATCTCGAACTGGCCGCCCGGCGTGTCGCCCATGCGCGAGGCCCGGGCGACGTTGCACGAGTCGTGGAAGGTGACGACGCGGTGGTCGTTGGCTTCCTTGTCGAGGGTCAGCGCGCCGCGCTGGATCAGGTCCCAGGTCAGCTCGCAGATGTGGGTCGGCTGCTTGTAGCGCAGGTCGAGCTGGTCCTGCAGCATCCGCGCGAACGGGTCGGTGCCCCCGGCGCCGATGCCGGCCAGCGTGTTCCACATGCTGTAGGCGACGCGCCAGGCGTGGCCGCACTCGCCGACGACGATGCGCTTGACGCCCAGCTCGAGCGCAGCCTCGCGGATGCGCAGGGCGATCTTCTGCAGCTGGTCGTAGTTGCCGATGAACAATCCGAAATTGCCGGCCTCCGACGCGCGCGACGACAGCGTCCAGCGGATGCCCGCCGCATGGAAAACCTTGGCGTAGCCGATCAGGCTGTCGACGTGCGGCTCGGCGAAGAAATCGGCCGACGGCGTCACCAGCAGGACCTCGGCGCCCTTTTCGTCGAGGGGGAAGCGCACGTCCGCGCCGGTTTCCTCCTTGACGTCTTCCTCGAGCCCTTCGAGCGTGTCAGCGAGCGCGGGTCCCGGCAGTCCGAGGTTGTTGCCGATCCTGTGGACCTTGCCGATGATCTCGTTCGTGTATTTCTGCCCGAGACCGGCCGCGTCCATGATCTCCTTGCCGGCCATCGTGATCTCGGCGGTGTCGATGCCGTACGGACAGAACACCGAGCAGCGCCGGCACTCGGAACACTGGTTGTAGTACGAGTACCACTGGTCCAGCACTTCCTTCGTGAGGTCGCGCGCCCCGACCAGCTTCGGGAACACCTTGCCGGCCAGCGTGAAGTGCCGGCGGTAGACGCTGCGCATCAAGTCCTGCCGGGCGACCGGCATGTTGATCGGGTCGCCGGTGCCGAGGAAGTAGTGGCACTTGTCGGAACAGGCGCCGCAGTGGACGCAGCTGTCGAGATAGACCTTGAGCGAGCGGTACTTGCCGAGAAGCTCGCCCATCTTCCCGAGCGCGCGCTCCTGCCATCCGTCGGCGAGCTCGCCCGGGAAGCCGAGCGCCTCCTGCATCTTGTCGGTCGCCACGTACGGCTTCGAGCCGGCCATCGCCCCGGGGGCGAGGTCCGGGGCCACCGAGCAGCGGGCGCAGCGGCGGGGCCTTGACGTCGGCAGCCATGATCAGGATTTCGGATCGAGCCCCGCCGCCCACGGGGCGACGTGGCGGTGCTCGCGCGGGTCGTCGACCTGGTTGCGGCTCGGCGAGAAGAAGATCCCCGGCGCGTGGAGCAGCTTGCTGAACGGGAACACCAGCATCAGCAGCGCCACCAGCGACAGGTGCAGGTAGAGCGGCGCGCCGGCGGGCAGCGGCTGCCAGTCGAAGTACATCAGGCCGAGGAAGAACGCCTTGACCGAGACGATGTCGGTGTGCGAGACGAACTTCATCACGAGCCCGGATGCCGCGATCGCGATCAGCAGCGCGAGCATCAGGTGGTCCGACGGGGTCGAGATGTAGCGCACCCGCGGGACGGTCACCCGGCGCACCCAGAGGCCGGCGAGGCCGGCTGCCATCGCGAATCCGGCGTAGACCCCGAACGGCTGCACCAGCACGACGAAACCCCACACCGGCTGGGTGAAATACCGCAGGTGGCGCAGCAGCACCAGCAGCAATCCGGCGTGGAACAGAAAGCCGCAGGCCCAGGTCCAGAGGTTGCTCTTGAACAGGCTTTCGAACAGCACGACCTCCCGCACCATCCGCAGCGCGACCCCGCTGCGGGTCACCGGGGCGGGCGTGGTCGGGATCTTGAGCGGCGCGGGGGTGCGCGCGTAGTCGTACACGCGCCAGCCGACCCCGATCGCGAGCACTGCGGTCGCGAAATAGAACAGCAGCGCGAATACGACGGTCGCCGCGGTCATGGGTGGCGTGCCGGGCAGGTGCCCGCGACGCATCCGCGGGTCGCGGACGCGTCGTGCGGGCGACGCGCGGTCAGACGCAGCCGGTGGGCTTCGGCAGGCCGGCGATCTTGCACGCCTGCTTGGCCGGGCCGTACGGGAACAGCTCGTACAGGTACTGGCTGTTGCCCTTGTCGGGGCCGAGCTGCTTGCCGATCGCCTTGGTCAGCACGCGAACCGCCGGCGCGATCTGGTACTCCTCGTAATACTTGCGCAGGAAATTCACGACTTCCCAATGGTTCGGCGTCATCTCGACGTTCTCCAGCTTCGCGATGTGGCCCGCGACGTCCTCGTTCCATTCGGCAAGGTTGACGAGGTAGCCTTCCTCGTCGGTTTCGAACGTCTTGCCGGCGACTTCGATGGTGGACATGGGAATTCCTCCGGGGTGGTTTATGGTAGGGATCAGAGCCAGGATTGGCAGTTGCGGTGCTCGGCGACGAGATCGACGAAGCCCCCGTAATCGACGGTCGTCACGCCCTCGATCACCCGGTCGGCAACCGCCCGCGCCTCGAGGTCGGGAAGGAGTGCGCAGATCTTGAAGCGCTGCAACGCCGCCTTCACCCGCGCCTCGACCTCGGTGCCGCGGGTCGCCGCGTAGACGGCGTCCTCGATCAGCAGGATCGTCCCCGGCGCGGCGATGCGCAGGCAGGTGTCGAGCGCTTTCCGCTCCAGGGGCGACTTGTTGACGATGTGAAGCATGGATGCGAATCCGGTCCGAAACTGTCAGAAGGAGAGGACGACGTCCTGCTCGTCCATCAGCTTGCCGAGGTCCTCGGCGGCAAGCACGGTCACGTCGACGAGCAGGTCGTCTTCGGTGAGGCCGCGCGCGGCCAGCGACTCGCGGTCGACGTACAGCTTCTCGACGTCGTACCCCTCGAGCGCACGGTAGGTGGGCGAGAAGTTCTTGGTCTCGATGCCCTTGGTCTGCTGGCCCTTCTTCAACTGGTAGACCCCGTCCTCGATGAAGACCAGCGAGACATCCTGCTCGAATGCCGCGGAGATCAGCACGACCTCCAGCGATTCGAGCGCGTACACCGTGCCGTAGGGCGCGGTGCGGTTGACGAACATGAATTTCTTGACGGTGCCCGCTTCTTCCGACATGACCATCCCGCCTCAGTCGCCGAAGACCACCAGGCGGTCGGCCTGGATGCCGCTTTCGACCAGTTGTCCGAGCCCCGAAATCCGGAACCCGGGCGCAAGGTTGTCGTCGCGGATCCCGCGCCGCAACGCTGCCGCGACGCAGACGACCAGGTCCACGCCGTGGTCCTGCGCGAGCCTGGACCAGCGGGCGACGATGTTGCGGTCGTCCTGCGGCGGCTCGGTCAGGCGCGTCGAGTTGTTGACGCCGTCGTGATAGAAGAACACGCGGTGGATCTGGTGGCCCTTGGCGAGCGCCGCCCTGCAGAACAGGTACGCCGAGTCGGCGGCCTGGTGCTGGTAGGGACCTTCGTTGACGAGGATGCCGAAATTCATTTGCGGTGCCGACGAGAGGCCGATCAGAAACGGATGTGCGCCGACGCGTTCAGATTCACGCGCGCACCGCGCCAGTCGTCGATCAGGTACTTGGTGAAGGGCAGCCCGGTCTTCTCGAAGAAGCGCGGCCAGCCGATGCGCTCGACCCAGTCCGACAGCCGCTCCCACGAGCGCGCGTCGGCCTTGTACGCAGCCAGGATCTGCTTGACGATCGTGGACACCTCGGGCCAGCGCGGCGGATTGTTCGGTATCCCTGCCGCGACCATCTTCATGAACGTCGGCTTGGCACGGGCATTGGAGTTCTTGCCTCCGACCCAGATCGCGAACTTCGAGTGCTCGGGGTCGTTGATCTGCATCGGCGGGCAGGGCGGGTAGCAGGCACCGCAGCAGATGCACTTCTTCTCGTCGACCTCGAGCGATGGCTTGCCGTTGATGAGCGCAGGCCGGATCGCTGCCACTGGGCAGCGCGCGACGACGGCAGGGCGTTCGCAGACGTTGGCGACGAGGTCGTGGTTGATGACCGGCGGCTTGGTGTGCTGGACGATGATCGCGATGTCGGCCTGGCCGCCGCAGTTGATCTCGCAGCACGAGGTCGACAGGTGGACGCGGTTGGGCATCTGCTCGCTGCGGAACTCGTCGATCAGCTCGTCCATCAGCGCCTTCACCGCACCCGACGCGTCGGTGCCCGGGATGTCGCAGTGCAGCCATCCCTGCGTGTGCGCGATCATCGACACCGAGTTGCCGGTTCCTCCGACCGGGAAGCCGCTCTTCTCGAGCTCGGCGATCAGCGGGGCGACCTTGTCCTCGCTCGACACCATGTACTCGATGTTCGAGCGGATCGTGAACCGGACGTGGCCTTCGGCGTACCGGTCGGCGATGTCGCACAGCTTGCGGATCGTGGCGACGTCCATCTGCCGCTGCGTTCCCGCTCGCACCGACCACACCTCGTCACCGGTATGCGAGACGTGGTGCAGCACGCCCGGACGCGGCCGGTCGTGGTATTTCCAGTTGCCGTAGTTCGCCGTGAACTTCGGGTGAAGGAACGGCCGGTTGTCCGGCACGCCGCTCTCGATCGCCCGGCGCATCTGCGCTTGTGCCATGCTCTTCTCCTCAGGCGACCTTCTTGGCGGCCTTCATCTTCGCGACTTCGTCGTCCCAGCCGTCCATCCGCACGTACGGGTTGGTCCGCGGCGACGACACCATGTTCGCATCGATCGGGATCTCGAGGGCCTCGAGGAAGTTGACGATGCCGATGCGCTCGATCATCTCGCCGGTGCGCTCGTGCTCGAGCGCGTTCTCGGCGAAGAAGTCGATGATCTTCTGGCCGAGCTCGACCAGCTTCTCGCGGTCCTCGTCGGTCTCGAGCTTCATGAACGGCACCACGACGGTGCCCATCAGGTCGCCGATCTTCAACGTCCGCTTGCCGCCGACCAGGATCGTCGCGCCCTTGTCCTTGCCCGGGGCGAGCGCGCCGGTCATCACGTTGATGCAGTGCATGCAGCGGACGCAGTCGCGGTTCTCGATCTCCAGCGCGTGCGTGTCGTTGATCGCGACCGTCGACACCGAGGCGCCTGGCTTCAGGTCCTTGATCTCCTTCAGCTGGATCGCCTTGGTCGGGCAGCGCGCAACGACGTCGTTCACGAGCTCGTTCATGCCGTGCTTGGCGAACCACTTCTTCGCGAGCGCCTCGTCGGTGCGGATGTTGTCGCGCCAGGTGCCGATGACGGCCATGTCGGCGCGCTGGATCGAGTTCATGCAGTCGTTCGGACAGCCGGAGAACTTGAACTTGAACTTGTAGGGCAGCGAGGGCCGGTGGATGTCGTCGAGGAAGCTGTTGATCACCGTCCGGTGCGCGGTGGCCTCGTCGTAGCACGACTGCTCGCAGCGCGCGGCGCCTACGCAGGACATCGAGGTCCGCACCGCCGGCCCGGCGCCGCCGAGGTCGAAGCCCAGCTCGTTCAGGTCGTCGAAGGCCTTCTGCACGTTCTCGCTGGTCGCGCCCTGGAACATGATGTCGCCGGACTGGCCGTGGAAAGCAATCAGGCCGGAGCCGTGCCGCTCCCAGATGTCGCACATCTTGCGCAGCACGTCGGTGTTGTAGTGCATGCCGGCCGGAGGCATCACCCGCAGCGTGTGGAACTCGGCTGCATCGGGGAACACCGGCTTGCCGGCCTCGTCCTTCAGCTCGGTGAATCGGGGGATGATGCCGCCGCCGTAGCCGAAGACGCCGACGGTGCCACCTTTCCAGTAGCCCTTGCGCGTCCGGTACGAGGTCTCGAGCTGGCCCAGCAGGTCGACGACGTAGTTCTTGTCCTGCGCGAGCCGCTTGAGCCCCGTGACGAAGCTCGGCCACGGGCCGGTCTCGAGCTCGTCGAGCATCGGGGTCGGATGCATCTGCTTTGCCATGTTTGCCTCCTCGCTTTGCCAGCGGAAACGGGCCGCACCGGGGATGTGCCGGAGCCGGGAATGCCGGCGTCGCGGCGGCGCTGTTGTGGCGCCTCTGACGGAATCTGCGGCATGATACGCGCCGCCGAAGCCTCCTGCCTTGACCCGGCGCAAGGTTGCGATGGTACGGCGAGCCTCACGCTCGCCGCCACTACCCTGCCAAGCTACACTCAATATGCTCGAAAGCGGAGTATGGAAACTACCCAGATGGGGTATCGGCAGCCAACCCACTGTGGCTATGGACGCAGGGCGTCGGATGCTCGCTCAATACCGCCTCCGCCGGGCGGGCCCGGCGGAGCGGCGCACAATGACGGATATTGCCACGACGGCGGAAGGCTCCGACCCGATCGGCCGGTGTCGCGCGACCGGCCGGGGCAGTAGCCAACGACGCGAGTGCCGCGACCATGCCGAACATCACGAATCTGGAACGCTTCAAGGTGCCGCTGGGCGGGCAGGAGATCGAGCTGGCGGAAGTCGTCCACGACGGCGGCGGCATGCCGCTGCTGCGCGTGCGCATCCGCGAAAAGAGCCGGTTCACCATATTCGACATCGACCCGGTCACTGCGCGTTCGTGGGGCGAGGCGATGCGTGACTGGGGTGCGTCGCGCCAGCCGGAAGCCGAGCCTGGCGGCGCCGGCTGAGCCGCGGATGCCGGCAGATCGCGGGAGGTGCCGCGACGGGAGCGAGGACGGGCCTTGAACGACAACGATATTCCCAATGACGTGCGCGTGACCGACGTCGTGTTCGCGCTGGCGGGAACGAGCCTGCCTGCAGACCACGCGTATGCGCTCTGGCGCGAGATCGTCCGCTGGCTGCCCTGGTTCGAGGACGAGCCGGAGGCCGGCATCCACCCGCTGCGTGCAGCGCCGGGTACCGGGGAAAGCGTACTGCTTGCCCGGAGGGCTAAGCTCGTGCTCCGGGTGCCGCGGGAGCGCGTCCCCGAAGCGCGGGCCCTCGCCGGCCGCAGCCTCGCGATCGGGACGGGCCTCCAGGTTGGCGCACCGGTCGAGCGGCCGTTGCGCCCGTGGGCCACACTCCATGCGCAGCGGGTCGCGCTCGACGTCGTCGACGAGGTGGCCTTCGGCGACGAGATCATCCGCCGGCTCGCCACGCACGACGTGCGCTGCGAGTACATGACCGGGCGCCGGCGCGTGCAGCGGGCCGGTGAACGCGACATCGAGGGCTACAGCGTGGTGCTGCACGGGCTGCGTCCGGAGCAATCCCTTCGCGTCCAGTGCGAAGGGATTGGCGCCGAGCGCGCGCTGGGCTGGGGAATCTTCATCCCGCACAAGTCGATCGCCGCGGTCGCGTGAGACGGCGGCGCGATGCTATGACAGCCCGCCGGAAACGGCGGATGATGACCGACGGAGGAGGACAATGGGTTACGTGATAGGAGGAACGGAGCTGGCGACGGACGCGGACGGCTACCTGGTCGAGCCCGATTACCGCGACGAGGTCGCGACCGCGATGGCGGCCGCAGACGGCATCGAACTGACCGACGCGCACTGGGAAGTGATCCGCTACATGCGCGACGAGTACCAGACCCATGGCCATACGCCGAATTTCCGCAACATGCTCAAGGGCTTCCAGGCGATCCGCCCCGAAACCGACAGCCAATACCTCTACAACCTCTTTCCGATGGGCCCGGCCAAGCAGGCGGCGAAACTCGCCGGGCTGCCGCAACCCTACGGCAAGGGTGGCTACTGACGCCAGGCCGCCCGGCCGCGTCCTGGCAGGAGCACGCGCATGACTGACGATTCGACCCCGCGTCCGAACGTGACGCTGGACATGCGGGGCACGAGCTGCCCCGCGCCGCTGCTGGGCGCCAAGAAGCTCGTCGACGACATGAAGACGGGCGAGGTGCTGATGCTGCTGTCCGACTGCCCGGGAACGCAGGATGACCTGTTCTCCTGGGTCAAGTACACCGACAACCACATCGCGCGGACCGAACGCCTGCCCGACGGCAGTCACGCCTATTACATCCAGCGCGGGCGCTCGCAGCGCCGCGAAGCGCATGCGACCCTCGACCTGCGCGGCAGCGTGTGTCCGGGGCCCATCGTCGAGGCCAAGAAGCTGCTGAACGGCATGGGTGCCGGCGAGACGCTGAAGCTCGTCAGCAATTGCCCCGGCATCGTCGCCGACGTGGCGGACTGGGCGAAGGCGACGGGCCTCAAGCTCCTCGACACCGAGGAGATCGGCCCGGGCGAGCACGTGTTCTACATCGCGAAGTCCTGAGGATGCGCGTCAAGAGCCGCTGGTTCAGGCCGCAGGCGCCGAAAGGCGCGACGGAGATTGCCGGTGCCGCCGCGTTCATCGTGTTCCGGATCGCGCAGAACGCCCTCAAGACCATGCGCAAGGCGAATTTCGAGCTGCCGGCGGGCGCGCGGTACTTCGCGTTCCTGTCCGAGTTCCTCGTGTTCCTGACGCTGTGCGCCGACCGGATCGCCTGGCGCCGCGGCGACGAAGCGTGGCGCGTGGAATTCACGACCGCGCTCGCCAACCGCGTCGGCCAGTACCTCGCCGACAACGAAGCCGAACTGCTGCAGGCGGCGACCCCGGAAGAGATCAAGCGGCAATTCATCGCGCTGGTCAACGCCAGGTCGCCCGACTATGCCGAATGCGGGTTCGACGACAACGGCCCCGACTACACGTTCCTGCGCTGCCTTGGCCATCGCGTTGCCGACGTGATGGAGGAGCGCGATCGCACCTGGGCGGTGCCGCAGGTGATCGACTGCGAGGCTCCCGAAGCCGTCGAGACGCTGCAGAAGGCGATGGCCGGGCTGCTCGACACCAGTCCGCGCGCCGAGCGCAGCAGCAGCATCGGGCTGGGCGAATGAGCCGCGCAGGGCGGAGGCCGGGGTGACGGCGGCATTGCTCGACCCGGTGCGGGCCGGAAGCCCGTTCGACCCCGACAGTGACGCCGCCTACCGGCGCTGGCGCGACGCGAAGCTCGCCCGCGCGCCGGCCGATGTCTCGGCGCTCACGGTCGAGGTCAAGGATCCGGGCGCGCTCACCGACGACGAGCACGAGGCGATGCTCGCGCGCTGCCGTGACGCGAACATGGTCGTCTATGCAGGCGCGCGCCTCGACGCCGACAAGGACATCCCGCGGCACCTGGGCGCGCGCTTCGGCCTGCTGCACCTCGACCGCAACTGGCTGGCCGACGACGACGGGGTGAGCCAGGTCACCGTCGTCGACACCGCGGGCCGCGGTGAATTCATCCCGTACACCAATCGCCCGATCCGCTGGCACACCGACGGCTACTACAACCCGCCGGGACGCGAGATCCGCGCCATGCTGCTGCACTGCGTCTCGCGCGCCGGTGAGGGCGGAACGAACCGGCTGCTCGACCACGAACTCGCATACCTGATGCTGCGTGACGCGGATCCGGCACACGTGCGTGCGCTGATGCTGCCCGACGCGATGACGATACCGGCGCGTCTCGACGACGACCGCGTCGCGCGGCCGGCGCAGACCGGACCGGTGTTCTCGGTCGATCCCGAGCGCGGAGCGCTGCACATGCGCTACACCGCGCGCACGCGCAGCATCGAATGGAAACAGGACCCCGCGGTGCAGGCCGCGGTGGCGGCGCTCGAGGCACTGCTCGCAGCCGAGTCGCCGCACATACATCAGGTGACGCTGGCGCCCGGCATGGGGATCGTGTGCAACAATGTCCTGCACGATCGCACCGGGTTCGTCGACGACCCGGACCGCCCGAGGCTGCTCTATCGGGCGCGCTACCGCGACCGTATCCGGGGGACGTGAGCGTCGATGGGCCGCGGCCCCCAGGACCTCCCGACTCCGATGAGGGCGGATGATGACGCAGTGGCTGACGCTCTCCCGCGCGGCGCGCCTGATCGGGGTGTCGCGCGGCGCGCTGCAGCGGCAGGTGCGCGAAGGCACGCTTCCGTCGAACGAGGGCCTCGTGTCGATCGAGGGTCTGCTGCGCCTCTATCCGGAATTCAGCGTCGAGAATTCGGGCGCGTTCGAGCGGGTCGCGCGGATCAAGAACGAAGCGTTCGGGCGGCGGGTGCAGGAGCGCGTGCTGCCGTCGCAGGAGGTGCTGGCGCAGCGCCTCTACGCGCAGAGCCGCGAGCTTGCCGACGCGCAGCGGCACCTCTCGCGGTATCACGAGCTTGTCGTCGACCTGCAGGCGCGACTCGATTCTGTCGCGGAGGCCGCGCCAAGCGCCGATCTCGAAGCGCTGCGCGCCGCCTTCGCGCACGGCCTCGCTGAAGTCCTCGCCACGGAATCCGCCGACGCCCTCGCGATCATGGATGACATGCTCAAGGTGGTCTCCGCCCAGGTGAAGGTCCGCCCGAGCGGCCACGAGTTCTTCGTCGACGGCCGCGACACGCTGCTGCAGGCCGGTCTCAAGGCGGGGCTGAACCTCCCCTACGGCTGCGGCAACGGCACCTGCGGCCTGTGCAAGGCACGGGTGGTCTCGGGCGCGGTGATCAAGGTGGCGCCATTCGACTACCGGCTTTCCGAGGCCGAGCGCCTGCAGGGCTACACGCTGCTGTGCGCGCATTCGGCGGGTTCGGGCGAGATCGTCGTCGAGACGCTGGAGGCCCGTGGGCCCGGCGAGATTCCCGAGCAGGAGATCGAGGTGCGCGTGCGGCAGGTGCAGGCGCTGGCCGGCGATACGCTGCTCGTGCACGTGCAGACGCCGCGTTCGACGCGGCTGCGCTTTCTGGCAGGACAGAGCGTCACGCTCTACGGCAGCGCCGACGGCGTCGAGGCTCGCGGCGTGTACCCGATCGCAAGCTGTCCCTGCGACGATCGCAACCTGCAGTTCCACGTCGCGCGCGACGAGCACGACGCGTTGGCGGAGATGTTCTTCGCCGGTGCGGCGAGGGCGGGCGACACCTTGCGGCTCTGGGGGCCGGCCGGCGATTTCGTGCTTGCCGAGAGCGGACGGCCACTGTCGTTCATCGCCTGCGACACCGGCTTCGCACCGGTGAAAAGCCTGATCGAGCACGCGATGGCGGGCCAGGAAGTCGAAGCGATATCGCTCGACTGGCTTGCAACCCGGCCCGACCGCCACTACCTGTCCAACCAGTGCCGGGCCTGGGCCGCGGCCTTCGACGGGTTCCGGTACGCGGCGCTCGCCGATCGCGATCCGGCGCAGGGGGCCCGGCGCATGATCGAGACGCTGGCAGCCGAGCTTCCGCTCGCCGCGCGCGACGTGTACGTCGCCGGCCCGGGGATGTTCGTCGAGACGGCGGCGACGGCCCTTCGCAACGCAGGCGTCCCGGACGCGCAGCTCCGGGTCACCGTGATCTGAAAGCGACGAAGGCACGATGAGCGAACGCAAGGTCATCCCGATCAATCCTGCGCCGGCAACGGGTGGCGACTGCAGCGGTGCGGAACCGTTCGCGCTGATGGTGCTGGGCGACAGCATGGAGCCCGAGTTCACGGAGGGGGAGGTGATCGTCGTCGAGCCCGAAGGGCTCGCGACCGACGGGTCGTACGTCATCGCGCAGGTGGACGATGAGTGGACTTTCCGCCAGCTCACGCGGACCGCGGAATGCTGGCGCCTGACTGCGCTCAATCCCGCCTATCCGGCGGTGGATCTCGCGGACCTGACGCCGATCCGCGGCGTCGTGATCCAGAAGAGCAAGCCCGGGCGCCGGCGCGCGCTGCGGCGCTACGTGGACTGAACCCGGCTGAAGCCGACTCCGAGGGGACGATGCCGTATTTCATCTATCGCGTTTTTCCGTTTCGCCGCCTCGAACTCGTCGAGGTCCTGCCCGCATTCGCCGCCGCCTCGGCGCGCGCGAAGGTGCTGCGTGCCGACCCGGCCCGGCCGGCCGATTGCACGATCAAGGTGATTTTCGCGGAAGACGAGAATCACGCCGAGAACCTGCTGACGCAGGTCCGCGAGCCGACCCCGGGCGTGGTCGGCGACGAGTGACGGGGAACAGGCGAGTCGCAGCATGGACGAAGCCGCATACCGGGCGGCACGCGGCACGGCAGCGCCGCAGCCCTGCGTCTTCGAGAAGGCGATGCTCGCCCGTTGCGCGACCTGCGAGTGGGCGCTGCGCCACGCGCTGGCCGAACGCGAGGCAATCGGCTGCGCGTCGCCGACCGCGCGGATCAACTGCGCGACCGTGGCGGCGCTGCTGCGCGAGCGCGCAGCTTTCGCCCTCAAGCTCGCGCCGGATGCACCCCTGCCGCACGCGATCGCGATGAAGCTGCAGTGCGGCGGACTCAAGGGCATCGTCGCGGCCGGCGGCGACGCCGACGTGCACCGCGCGCTCGTGGCGGCGCGGGCGCGCCACGGCAGCCTCTCCGACCTGCCCTGGGGCGAGGTGGTGGCCGCGGTCGTCGCCTGGCAAAGTCGCCGCCGTGCCGGGGCGTCGCGATGACGGGTTCTGCGATGGCGCTGCCCCGTCCGGACTTCGACCGCCTGGTCCGGGCGGTGCAGGCAAACTGCCACGTCAGCGATGCACGGCACGCACGCAACATGACGATGTGCACGTACCTGATGGAAATGCGCGAGCTCTATCGCTGGGAGCGCGGCCTTGCGCTGACTGCAGCGTTGCCGCGCGCGGACGTCGGCACCTGGCTCGCCGGTCGGGAGGCGCTGTGGGCATCGCTCGAAGACGCTGACTACCGGCCGCTGCCGCTCGATGGCGGCGAGATCGATCCTTTCGACACCGCGGCGGTGAATGCCGCGCTGCAGCCGCACGCGCTCGTGTACGGCGCCGGCGTCGGCCGCTTCGGCAAGCCCCAGTTCTTCCTCGGTGCGTTGAGCCGCCAGGAGCGACGCGGCGAACTGTCCATCCTGGTCTCCGCGTGCGAGCATGCGCGCGACCTCGCGCCCGCGCCCGCGGCTTCGCGCGGGGGCACGGTCTACGTGCGCCTCGAATCGCTGCGGCGCGTGCTGTGGGAAAAGGCCGAGGCCTGGTCGGGCCGGCGGGTGGACGGTGCGCTGGCCGATGCGCTCGAGGCGCATGGCTACGCCGAGAATCCGCTGGCGGCGCTGACGCGGATGGCGGAGGGCGAAGTCGAGACGCTGATCCTGCACGAACTGGGCGAGCACGCAGCGGGGCGCCGGCTCGGCCCGGGATGGGAGACGATGCTCGGCCGCCTCAGCCGGCGCCGCCCCGAACTGTTCGTCCGCGCGGCGCGGGATCACCTCGCCGACTGCCTCGTCACCCTTCCCGCGCTGCTCGCGCGAGACGCGCCGGCGTCGATCCATTTCTGGTTCGCCAATCTCGACGGCATGCGCCGCGAGCTCTTTCCCCGGATCGTCACGGCCTACCACGCTTGGCGCGACGGCGATGGTGGAGCCGCGCTGGCCGCCACAGTCGACGCCGGGGTCCGGCACTGGGCCGACGTCTGCGCCGAGGTTCTCGCCCGAGCCGAGCCGGGCCTGAGCACCGACGACGCCGAGGCCGCCGTCGACGCCCTGGCGCTCGCGCAGGCGACGCGCCTGTAGCACGCGCTACCGATGCGCCGACAGCCGCCCGGGCAGCCGGCGACGCATCAGCAGGAACCACGCCGCGGGAATCACCAGCAGCGAAAGCAGGGGCGCGGTGACCATGCCGCCCACCATGGGTGCGGCGATGCGCTGCATCACTTCCGACCCGGTG
>CAWFKR010000005.1:0-285423 GCA_963816415.1 uncultured Pseudomonadota bacterium | reverse complement strand
GGTCCGAAGGCAGGAATTCGCGCTCGACCGGCGCCTTGCGCTTGCCCGTGCTGGGCGCGGCGGGCGGGAACGAGGGGGCCGAGGCACACCCGGCGAGAAGGGCGAAGACCGTGAGCGCGCAGTGAACGAGGGCCTTTCTTCGCGCCGGCGTCGTCGCAGCGCCGGTGGCCGCGCATGATGCGCCGGGGGGCAGCCAAGCTTCAGCCCGTGCCGGCCGACCTTCGTGCTGAGCACTCCGGTATTCACCCTCGGGGCGGCCCGTCGGGTTCACTGGCCGACCTTCGTGCTGAGCACTCCGGTATTCACCCTCGGGGCGGCCCGTCGGGTTCACTGGCCGACCTTCGTGCTGAGCACTCCGGTATTCACCCTCGGGGCGGCCCGTCGGGTTCATGCCGGTTCCTCCGTGCGAAGTCGAGTACAGCCTGCGTGTACAGCGTACCGCCGACGGTATCGTCGTCCTCGTGCCCGCCACCGTGGATCAGCGTCAACCACTTGGGTTCGCGGGCTGCCGCGAAGAGTTGCTCGCTCATCGCAAACGGAACCTCCTCGTCGGCGGTCCCGTGGATGAACAGCACGGGCACTCGCACCTGCGGAATCCTCGCGAGCGAGTCGAAGCGCTGGCGCAGAAGCCGATGGATCCAGTCGGCCGGAAACATCGGATAGCGGGCAGCCGCGACATCGCCCATCAAGGTGAACGAGCTTTCCACGATCAGTCCCGCCGCATCAGGATGGTGCTGTGCGAGGTCGATCGCGATCGCGCCACCAAGGGAATGGCCGTAGATGAAGGTCCGTCCCGGATCCACCTGTCGCGCGTGGATCAGGTAGTCCCACATCGTCTCGGCATCCTCGTAGACGCCGGCCTCGGAAGGCTCGTCGCCGCTGCTCTCGCCATACCCCCGGTAGTCGACGATGAGCACCGAAAACCCCAGCTTGCGGAACAGGGCGGCGCGCGGGAGATTGGCGCTGATGTTGAGGTCGCTTCCGTGCAGGTAGAGAAGCGTCGGGGCCGCGGCGTCTTCGGATGGCAGCCACCAGCCGTGCAGGAAGGAACCCTTGCTCCCGGCCACCGGCAACCATACGTCCTCGTATTCCAGGTGCAGGTCCGCCGGCGTCCGAGACTCGACGCGGCTGGGCGTGAAGATCAGCTTTCGCTGGTTTGCCCACAGAAACGAGGCTGCCCCACCATAGCTGGCGAACAACAGCACCGCGAGCGCCACAAGGATCGCGACGCCCTGTTGGCGTCTGGCGGTCAACCTGGCCGAACTCGGTGGCGTCATTGGCGTCGCGCCCCCAGCAGCGCACTTCAGAATGCCAGTGTGACACCTGCGAGGGCGCTTGGCTGGTTGGCGGTCTGGACGATGGGACTGCGGGCGGCGCCGCCGAGCAGCCGCTCATACGCGACCGATGCGACGAGATGCCAGCCGCCGGCGATGTGCCAGTCGGCCGCGATCTCGATGGCCGCGTTCTGCCAGCCACCGCCGGGATCGTAGGCTTCGAAACCGCTTGCCTCGGCGGCCGCCGGGCTCACGCCGAAGAAGGCGCGCGTCTGGCGCGCATTCGCCCACGTCACCGTGGGCAGGATCGTCAGCTCCAGGTCATGTGTCGGCTCGAGCGGCAGGTAAATCCCCAGGATTCCGATGGAACCCTGGGAACTTCCAAGTGCCGCGCGCAGCTGCGCGAAAACGGGTACCCCGAGGACCGTCACGTGCCCGGCAACGCCCGCATCGACCGCGTCGCTCACATCCGGCAGCCCGTGCAGGCGCGCACTGCCATCGCTGACGCTGGTGAAACCGGGATCGCTGTCGGTGCGGCCCGAGCGATACCCGACGAGCACGCCGGCGCCCACGTCGGACTTGTCGACGATGTCCCAGCGGGCTTCCGGCGCGATCGTCAGCGAGCCGCTGTCGAGCGCGAAGCTGCCGTAGCCTGCGGTGCGGTAGGCGCCGTCCGCCCAGATCCGCAGCCGCGGGCTCGCCGCGCTTGCGCCCTCGTAATCCGGTGCGACTGCGACGCCGACGCCGACATCGAAGTCCCAGTTGCGCTGCTCGTCTGCGGCCGCGGCCGACGCCGCGACCAGCCCGAAGGCAGCGGCGATCGCCGCAGCGGCCGCGCGCGCGCGTTTGCGGCTAACGGCCATGCCGACCCGTGCCCACCGTCGACGTTCGACGTCCTTCAGTCGGCATGGATGCCCGCGGCCTTGATCACCTTCGCCCACTTCGCCGTCTGGACGTCAAGGTAACGCGCGAACTTCCCCGCAGAGCCGCCCTCGGCGACCACGCCCATGTTCTCGAGCTTGGTCTTGACGTCCGGCGCGCTCAGCGCTTCGTTGATTTCGGCATTGAGCTTGTCCACGACGTCCTTGGGCGTGTGGGCCGGAGCCACGAATCCCCACCAGACCGTCGCTTCCAGTTCGGGAAAGCCTGCCTCGGTGGCCGTCTCCACGTCGGGGAGCGGGGCGAAGCGCTTCGGGCTGCCGACAAGGATCGGGCGCAGACGGTGAGCGTTGATCTGCGGCATCGCTTCCAGGGGATTCAGGAACATGAAGGAGACGCGCCCCGCGGTCAGATCGATGATCGCGGGTGCACCGCCCTTGTATGCCACCTGGAGCATCTGGGTGTGCGAAGTCAGCTTCAGGAGCTCGGAAGCAAGATGCGGTGCGCTTCCGTTGCCGGACGATGCGTAGGAGATCTTCGTCGGATCAGCCTTGGCCGCTGCAATGACGTCCTTCAGCGAGTGATACGGCGACGTCTCCGGAACGACCATGATCAGCGGCGCATAGCCCAGATAGGCGACGGGCTCGAGGTCCTTCTGCTCGGTGAAACCGCGGTTCCGATAGAGCGACGCGTTCGTCGCCAGCCCGTTCGCGGCGAGAAGCATCGTGTACCCGTCCGGCCTGGCCTTGACGACCGCCTCCGTTCCGACGTTGCCGTTTGCACCCGGTTTGTTCTCGACGATCACCGGCTGTCCGGTCTGCTTGCTGATGTGCTGCGCAAGCAGACGACCAAGGATGTCGACCGCCCCCCCTGGCGGAAACGGGACCACGAGATGGATCGGGTTCGACGGGAAGGGCTTCGTATCCGCAGCGTTCGCTGCCACCCCGCAGCCCAAGGTGAAGCCAGCCACGAGAACCGACAACAAAAGCCTGCGATTGCGCCTCCAGTTCACTGTTTCCTCCTCACAGTCCAGCTCCTCACGAATTGTTTTCAGTCTTGACGACCGCTTGCTGGCGAGACGCGTGCACCGCGATCGCTCACCGCTGCTTCCGCACCACGGCTACTTCAATTCTTCCAGCGCCACTTCGTAGACCTTGCGGGCCGGGTCGTACTTGACGCTGTAGGCCGAAGGATAGGCGCCCGGCTTGCCATAGGAAGCGGGCCGCGGCACCGGCGCCGAGAACGAAGGCTTCGACTTCAGGAATGCCAGCGACGCCATCGGCTCGACGAAGGTCAACTTCTTGTTGTAGTAGCCGTAGATGAATGTCGCGGTGAACGGCTGGCCATGGAATTCGGGCGACGCCGGATTGACTGCGTGCACGCCCATCTGCGGAACCGCCGTGCCGGGCGGCACGACGTAGCCGGCGGGCAGCAGTTCGGCGGCGGGCTGCTGGCTCGGATCGCCCGAATCGTTCTCGCTCTTGAACGCGACCTTCATCTGCTCGGCCCGGTTCACCAGGTAGAAATGGAAATCGAAATGTGGCGTGTCGTAGACATGCGGCGGCGGATGGCCTACGGACTCCCAGTTGATGACGACGTGCTCAACGACCGTCTTGGGCCCCTTCGTCGGCATCGGTAGGGCGTAGGGGAAATCGGGTTCCACCCCCTTGGCCGCCTTGGGCAGGCCGTCGAGCATGCCGGGCGTGAAGACCACACCGATCGACGCCGGCTTGCCGCTGGCGTCGGTGCGAACGATGGTGTGTGCCGTGCCGTGGCCGATATGTACTGCGTTGCCTTCGTAGGTGGCGGGCTTGGTCGCCGCGACCGCGGGTCCTGCCGCGAGCGCGCAGGCGATCGTTGCAAGAACGAGAACTGGGCTCCGATGAGCCCGAGCGCTGGTGCGAATCATGAATCTCTCCCCTTTTGGTTCGGACGATGACGAGCGCCGTGCCCGCATGGCGGGCGACCCGCGGCACCGTGTTTCAAAGCTGCGGATGATGACATAACTTGTGCATTCGGATTGCCGACTGCGGCACCACCTCAATCGACGGTCGCGCCGGATTCCCTGATCGCCTTCGCCCAGCGCGGCAGCTCCGCCTTGATCGCTGCGGCAAACTCGTCGGGGGTTTGCCGACGAACGGGCTCCATGCCGAATTTGAAGAGTTCTTCCCTGAATTGGGGCAAGCCCTTGATCTTCTCCAGTTCGGTCCACAGGCGGTCGACGACCGCCTTCGGGGTGCCTGCAGGCGCGACGATGCCCTGCCACGCCTGCCAGTCGTAGCCCGGCACCGTGGCCGCGATCGGCGCAACCGACGGCAAGAGGGTCGTCGGTCGCGCGGCCGACGTCCCCAGCGCGATGACCTTCCCGGCGCGGATGTTCGGCACCGCGACCGTGGCGTCCGCGAACATCACGTCAATCCGACCGGCGAGAAGGTCGTGAAGCGCGGCAGGGGTCCCCTTGTACGGAATGTGCTGGAGGTCGAGCCCGCTCTCGGTCTTGAGTATCTCCATGAACAGGTGGTGTGGGCTGCCGCTGCCGATCGATGCGTAGTTGTACCTGCCCGGTGCAATCCGGACCGCATCTTGCATCTCCTTCACGCTCCGGGCCGGGAACCGGGGATTGGCGATCAGGAAGAAGTTGACCGAGCCAACCTGCGAGATCGGCGCAAAATCCTTCACCGGATCGACGGGTGAGGGGTGGTAGAGCAGAGGGCTGATGCCCAGGGTCGTGGACGTCGCCATCAAAAGCGTGTAACCATCCGGCGGCGCCTTCGCGACCAACCCGGCGGCGACGAGCGTACCCGCGCCCGGCTTGTTGTCGATGACGACCGGTTGCTTCAGCGCAGCGGCAAGGCGTTGACCGATGGCGCGCGCGAGCAGATCGGTCAGCGCGCCCGGCGGGTAGGGCACGACCAACGTGATCGGCCGCATGGGATACCCGGATTGCGCCGCCGCGAGCGTGGCGCCGAGCGCCAGCGCGATGACCGTGGCGAATCCCAAGAACCTGGCGTAACGGTTGACCATGGACCTAATCCCCTCGGTTGGCGCACGCAAGGTAGGCTGCGACCAAGTGGGTGTCAAGCGTATAGACTGATGGCGGCTTGGCGACCCACGCCGGCACCCGAACGGCTCGGGTCGAAGTTCCTTGATGGCTACGGAAAGTGGAGAGTCGCGTGGCGATTCCGGTACTTCTGGTAGCGACAACGACAAGCTGGCTGGGCACCGCCCGCATTCCAATCGCGCTGGCGAAAGCCGGCTTCGACGTGTCGCTGCTGACGCCGCGGCATTCGCTTGCCGAGGCGAGCCGTTTCATCGCGAAGATCGGCTACCTCGGAAACCACACGACACGAATGCAGTGGTTCGATGCGTTCACCGCGATGGTCGACGCGACGCTGCCGCGGCTCGTGATCCCCTGCGACGACGTGGCCTTTCGCCTGCTCGCGTCGGTCGCGACCGAGCCTCCCCAAGGCAGGCGCGCCGAGCGGCAGCTTCAACTGGCGGCACTCGTTCGCACCTCGCTCGGCCAGCCCGAGCACTACGAGCCGACTGTCGACAAGACACTGCTCCCGCCGCGCGCCGAGGCGCTTGGCGTGCAGGTGCCTCCGTACGCGATCATTGCCGACCTCGCGGACGCCGAGGCTTTCGTCGCCCGCCACCCGTATCCGGTGGTACTGAAGCGCGCCCATGGCTTCGCCGGACATGGCGTCGCGATCTGTGCGAGCGGCGGCGAGCTGGCGCAGGCGTTTGACGCCTTCGCAGTTGCGGACGCGGAGGACATGCACGAGGCCACCCGCGGCCGTTACCTGCTTCAAGCCCACGTCGCAGGGCCGGTTCAGTACTTCCACGCCGTCGCCTGGCAAGGCGAACTCATCGCAGGATGGGCGCTGGAAAAGCTGCTCGCCAATCCGGCGCCGAAGGGACCGCCGACGATGACCCGCTATTTTCCCGGCCCCGGGCTGCGGAAGATCGCGGCCGATCTCGCGCGGGGATTCGGCATCAACGGATTGTTCTTCGCCGAATTCATCGTCGACGCTGCGACCGGGACGCCGTGCCTGCTCGAGATCAATCGTCGCGTCAGCCCTGCAACGCACCGAGGCGTGCTGCAGAACGTCGATCTGTGCGCCGCCCTCTTCGGCGCGCTCGACGGCACGGCCTCGAAGTCACGCACGGCACTCGATCCTGAAGAAGAGGGCATCACCGTGCACTTTCCTCAGGAGTGGCTGCGCGATCCGCAGAGCCCGCATCTGCACCACTATCCGCTGGACGTGCCGTGGGACGAGCCGGAGCTCATTGAAGCGCTGCTGAAGCTGCGGCATTGAATCGCGCGGCGACCCGGAAACGGCGCGCTCGCGCGACGCTGGGGGCCTCGGCGCTGCGCGGGGCGATGCGGAAGGCGCGGATCCTAGCCGGCGACCCGGACCACGACGAAGATGAAGGCCGCACCCAGACAGGTCAGCCCGATCAGACTGCCGGCGGTCCTGGGCCCGGCCCGGGAATGCGCTTCGGGAAGGATGTCGGAGGCACCGATGTAGAGCAGGAAGCCCGCGAAGAACCCAAGATAGAGCATCAGGAAACGAGGGGGTACCGAGAAGGCCAGCGTGGCTGTGGCACCCAGGACCGGGGCCGTCGCGTCGAGCAGGAGCATTGCCAGCGAACGGCGATCGGTATTCCGGTTCACCAGCATCAGGCTCACGGTGTTGAGGCCATCGCAGAAGTCGTGCGCAATCACGGCGATGGCTACGGCAATTCCTGCGGACGTGGACACCTGGAACCCAAGGCCAAGCCCGACCCCGTCCATGAAGCTGTGCCCGGCGAGCGCGAGCGCCGACAGGACACCCACCTTCGGGTGATGATGCGAAGCGTAATCGGTCTCGTGGCTGTGATGAACCAGCACGAACTTCTCCAGCCCGTGAAAGAGCAGAAATCCCAGCACCAGTGCGATCATTGCTCCGATGACGTCCACTCCCAGCTTGCGCGCCAGGTCGAAGATCTCGGGCAGGAGGTCGAAGCTGACAACGCCGAGCAGCACGCCAGCCGTGAAGCTGAGGATGAAATGCATCCACCCGCGGTACCGAAGCGCAAAGAGGCCGCCACCGAGTGTCGAGAGAAACGCTGCCAGTGACAGGAGCAGGGCGGGCATGACCTACGAGGGCGACTGGGTTGGAGCGCCGGCGTCCCTCAGGCAGGTTCCCGTCGGGCGAATTCGATCTGTACGCGGCGCGCGCGGATTATGCTCGAAGAGAACCGGCCGTCAAGCTCGGCGGGTCGTCGTCGGCATGGACTTGAGCGCCCGGAGTTCCACCGAAACCGAGGTCGCGCCATCGGTGACCAGGACGTGCCCATCCTGGATCGTGACCTGCAATTCCATCGATCGTCCGGCGAGATTCGCGAGCGCTCGGCTCGCTTCCAGTGGCACTTCGCTGACGGCAAGCCGCTCCTGGCGGTCCACCCTTTCACGCACGCCTTGCCACCAGAGTTCCACCGCACGACCGCCATACGCGAGGACGTAGACCTCCCGCGCGCGACCGCACGCCTTGCGCAACGCGCGTTCATCCGGCAACCCGACGTCGATCCACTGCTCGATTGCGCCGGTCAGGTCGCTGCGGCACAGATCGGGCTCGTCCTCTGCGCTCAGCCCGCGCCCGAACACCAGAGCCTGGTCCGCATGCAACGCGAACGCGAGCAACCGGACCATCATGCGTTCGTCGGTCTCGGAGGGGTGTCGCGCGATCGTCAGCGCATGATCGCCGTAGTAGCCGCGGTCGATGTCGGCAATGGAAAGCGCGGCCTTGAAGATCGTCGATTTGAGCGCCATGCCCGGAGTGTAGCGGTGCGCAGGGCAGACGCCGTGCGCGAGCATGGAGCCTGCGGGCCCGCCGGCGCCCGGGCCGGCACGAATCAGCGAATTCCCCGGCGGAGCGATGCACCCGCCGTCGCGATCGTCAGTCGGTCAGGCTGCCGCCCTCTGGTCGACGCGGGCCACGCGGTTCCGGCCGAGGCGCTCGTCGACCAGCGTGACGATCTCGTCCACCGTGTCGGAGTGGAGCCCCCGCTGGCGCGCAATCCGCTGGACCAGGCTGTCGACCCGCTCGATGTGCTCGGCGCCGCCGAACAGCGCGCGCGCTGCCGACGAGGGCTTGCCCAGGCCTTCGGCGGCCGTGGCGTACTTGGCGAAGGGCACCAGGTCGTCCCGGTCGGCCCCGAGCCGACCGCAGAGCTCCACGACCCATTCGTAGATCGCCAGAGACTCGGCGAGGTTTCCGTGCACCGCCTCCTGGATGGGGATCATCGTGTCCCGCCGGATGCAGCGGTAGTTGCCGGCGATCAGCATCGGCCACTTGGCGAGCGGAACGAAGATCGAATCGTGCACCTTGAGCTTGACCGGTATCTCGAGCGCACTGTCGGCGCCTTGCAGCCGGGCTTGCTCGATGTCGGCCTCGAGTTCGCGCAGCAGGGCAGTCGGCCCGTCGGCTTCGAAGCGCGCTGCCTTGAAATTGGTCGGCAGACCCACCTGCAGCACATTCTTCGGCTGATCCGCCGGGCGGAAGGCCTGGGGATCGGGGCTCGCCAGGGTGATCAGCGACGGATCGAAGCCGGCCCAGACCGAGGCGTCCGCGTAGCAGGGTTCCAGCGCTCCGGTCGCGAGGCCCGGAATGCGCTTCAGATAGGGCAGGGGAGGCATGTTCATGATCGCCAAGCAGGGCTTGCGCGAGCGCGCCACGCGGTCCATCAGCTCGCGAACGCCCGGCGCGGCGTATTGCGCCTCCTGCATGCCGAGCACGACCAGGTCGAAGGCGCCGGGGTCGACCTCGTTGGGAGCCCGCGCCGAAAGCTCGCCGGGGCACTGCCTCGAATCGATCTCGACCGGCGCTTCCCGTCCCTTGACCGGGAAGCGCACCCGGGTTCCCTCGCGATTGATCAGCTCCGCCGTCGACGCAGTGCAGACCAGCGTTACGCGGTGCCCGGCCATCAGCAGCTTGATGCCCAGCAGCGAGCCGTACGAAGCCCCCAGAATCAGAACGTTGCGCTTGCCCATTGCCCATCCTCCCTGCGCCGCCGGGCCGGGATGCCCGGGATCGCGTTGACGCAGTATAGGGGGCAAAATCTGGTAAATTTGACTGCGGAAATTTCACAGTGTTAATTTCACACCGATCTTCACAGCGACCGAAGCCCCGACGATGACGCTCCACACACGCAAGAGCCACTTCCTCGGCACCAAGCTGCGGACACTGCGCAAGCGCAACGGCCTGACCCTCGAGGAGCTCTCGACGCGGTGCATCCAGCTCGACTCCCGGAGCGCGCCGTCGGTGTCCTACCTCAGCATGATCGAGAGCGGGAAGCGGGTCCCGTCGGAAGAGGTGCTCGGCCTGCTGTCAGCGGTGTTCCAGCGGGAACCGCGCTGGTTCCTCGACGGCAATCCGGAACTCGAGGCGCCGCTGCCGACGGAGCGGTCAGGCGGCGCGGCAGGCGTGCCGCTCGAGCCCGCGTTCCTGTTCTCGAAGGAGCTTCTGCAGGCGGCCATTCCCGAACTCCTGGCGCAGACCGGCACCACCGGGCGCCAGTTCGCGCACCTGCTGATCCGCTCGCACCAGGAGATGTCGCGCAATGACTTTCCGGACCTCGAACGCTCCGCGGAGGGCATCGGCGAGCGCAGGTTCCCGCTATCCGTCGACGACCTGATGCGCCTGTGCAGGCATCATGGCCTCGCCATCCGCTGGTTCGACCGCAAGCCGGTTCTCGCGCGCGACAACGACCGGGAGCTCCGAAGCATGGTGCGCTCGTTCTACGACTCGCCGCGCACCATCTACCTCAATCGCGTGCTGCAGGCCGACCCGGCGCGCCTGAAGTTCGACCTGGCCTCGCACCTTGGCCACAAGGTGCTGCACGGCGGCGACGGGCTGAAGTCCGCGCATGCCACCGGCGGCGAGATGGGCGGCAGCCCGGAGAGCGGCACGGGGATCGCCGCCGGCATGAGCGCCCAGGACGTCCTGCACGCGTGGCGCGACTTCGAGTGCAGCTTCTTCGCCGGCGCGCTGCTGTGCCCCAAGATTCCGTTCCGGAGGTTCCTCGCACGGGAGTCGTACCGCGTGGAGGCGGGGGAGAGCATCGAGCTCACGCCCGCCGTGGTGATGCGGCGAATGACCAAGGTCTCGTCGTACCCCTACTGGCATTTCTTCGATGCCTACCCACCCGGGTACCTGCGCGCGGTCTACCGCGGCAACGGCATTCCGCTGCCCTGGGGCAACATGGCCCGAGCCACCGATCCCTGTCCGAACTGGGCCGTCTTCCGCATGCTCGACGACAACCACGGTCCGGATCGCGGCTCGCAGATCTCGGTCCTGCGCGATGGCGACCGGTCGCTGCTCTACTGCTGCCACACGCGGCGCACCGCCGACATGGCGGGAAACCCCCACGTCGTCTCGGTGGGCATCGACCTGGTACCGGCACTGCAGTCGCACAGCGCCGACGCGGAAGGCGTGGTGGCGGCGATCACCGACGCCTGCCTGCATCACCACGGCGAGGCGAGCATTCCCCAGGATGCCGCCGAACTGATCAGGGGAGCGGCGAGGGTGCTCAACATCGCCTGGGTCGAGGACGCGCTGTCGAGCCCCGCCAGGATCATCTGTCCCCGCAGCACCAACTGCCCGCGAACCGGGCATTGCGATGGTACCGGTGCCTCGCGCGCCCGCGCGATCACCGATGTCCGCGAGGAGATCCTCAGCAAGGCGAAGCGGGCGCGCGCGAGCAGCTGAAGACTGCAGGCAACGCCTCCGGCCCGCGCCGATGGTGGCATCATCGCGAGATCCGCGAAAACCAGGGGATCCCGGGAAGCACTCCAGATGAGCGACGACGATCACGGCTCGCACTTGAGCGAAGTCCAGGCTCGGGTACGTGCGCTGGAGACGATTCTGGTCGAGAAGGGCTATGTCGATCCCGCGGTGCTCGACCGGATCGTCGAGCATTTCGAGACCGCGGTCGGCCCCCACGTCGGCGCGCGCATCGTCGCGCGCGCATGGGTGGACCCGACGTTCAAGGCTGCGCTGCTCGCCGATGCCGCGCACGCGATCAACGCAAGTGGCGACTTCGATCCGATCGGCGATCATCTCGTCGCCGTCGAGAACACACCCAACGAGCACAACATGGTCGTGTGCACGCTGTGCTCGTGCTATCCCTGGGACGTGCTCGGGCTTCCGCCGGTCTGGTACAAGTCGGCGCCGTATCGATCGCGCGTCGTGATGGATCCGCGCAGCGTCCTTGCCGATTTCGGCGTGTCCCTCCCTGCCGGCACGACCATCCGCGTGTGGGATTCGACCGCAGAGACGCGCTACCTGGTGGTGCCGCAGCGCCCCGCCGGCACGGACGGGTGGCCCGAGGACCGGCTCGCCTCGCTGGTCACGCGCGACAGCATGATCGGCACTGGTCTTCCGAACCCGGCCGGAGCGCGGAACGAATGAATGGCGTGCACGACATGGGTGGCATGCACGGCTTCGGAATGGTGCTGCCTGAACGCGACGAGCCGCCGTTCCACGAGCCCTGGGAAGGGCGGGTGCTCGCCCTCCAGCGCGCCATTCTCTACACGCGCGCGTGGAACCTCGACATGTTCCGCCACTCGCAGGAGCGCCTTCCCGCGCAGGTCTATCTTTCGGCCTCCTACTATCACCGCTGGCTGCTGGGCATCACGGAAAGTGCCCTCGAGGCCGGCCTCGTCGAGCGCGACGAACTCGACGCCGGCCACGCCCTCCGCCCGCCAAGGCCGGTCGAGCGGACGATGAAGTCCGGGGACGTCGGAGCAGCGTTCGTCCGCCCGCCTTTCGGACGAACGCCGTCACGTGAAGCGCGCTTCGGGCCGGGCGACCGGGTGCGCACCCGGAATCTCAATCCGCCCGGTCACACCCGCCTTCCCCGCTATGCCCGCGACAAGGAAGGACAGGTCGCGGCCATTCGCGGATTCCATGTCTTCCCCGATTCGACGGTCGCGGGAAGAGGCGACGACCCGCAGTGGCTCTACACGGTCGTGTTCACCGGACGCGAGCTGTGGGGCGAGCAGGCCGACCCGTCCCTTCGCGTCTCGATCGAGGCTTTCGAGCCGTATCTGCAGGCACTCTGACATGGCAAGCGACGCACCCGCAGCGCGGGAGGCCCTCGACGCACTGGAGGCGATGCCCGCCGGCGAGCGGACGCGAACCTTCAATGAACCGTGGGAAGCGCAGGCCTTCGCCATCGCCGTCGCGTTGCAGCGGCGCGGCCTGTTCACCCGCGAAGAATGGGCCGCCGCGCTGGGCGAGGAGATCAGGAATGCGCAGGCGAGAGGGGACCCCGACACCGGCGACACCTACTATCGCCACTGGCTGGCCGCCGTCGAGCGCCTGGTCCAGGAGAAGGGGATCACGACTGGGGAGACGCTGATCGGCTGCCGGGAGGCTTGGCAGAGGGCGGCCGACCGTACGCCCCACGGCGACCCGATCGTACTCGCGCCGCAGGACTGGGCTTGAGCGGGCGGGACACCCGGCTTCCTCAGCCATCGAGTTGCCGGTACGCGAACACGGTAAGGAGTTTCGGCTAGCCGTCTGGTCCCGCGCGTGGGCGCGCCAGCAGGTTGTAGAGCCAGCCCAGGACTGCGCCGGCGATGGCCCCGTCCACAAACCCGTAGAGCGTCCCAGTAACGACGGAGCCTAAGCCGGGGTTGGGGTGGTAGCCCGGATAGATGGAGGCAACCAGCTCAAGGAAGGCGCCACCGTAGCCAGGCCAGATCTGGTTTGCCGAGGCCACGACAAGGATCGCCGCCCCCGACATCAATCCCGCGGCCAATGTCAGTGCAGCAACGTTGAATCGCATGGTTCGTCCATTGGGGGAACGGGAACCCGTGCAACGATACGCCTGATGACGTGCTCGAGCAGCGGTCGCCTTGCGTAATCGCAACTTTACATAATATCAATTATACGCACCAGTGCAACCGGGCAAATGCGACCCCAAATTGGACTTGACCTTCGGAAATGACACCCTCTCAACGCGATCGTAGCCCGCCCGAATCCGCATGCCCGCCAGATTCCCCAACTTGCTCGATGCGCCACCCACAGTCGCGCCATCCGAACCACTATTATTTTTATATTTCATCGCGTTGCGGCTGCTACCTGATGTTTGTTCTAGGATCGCTCTGGGCCGGCGCAGCCGAGAACGCCGAATCACGCACGGCAAGCCGCCAGAGCGACGTCACCTCGGCCGCGCGCGCAGCGTGGAAGGCATCGGTTTCGTCGGACGCCCGGGGGTGTTTCGGGCGCACATCGGTGCGATTCACGACCTTCAAGGCCGCCGCGTCGATCATGGCCAGCAGTTCGGATCGCGACCGCAGGCCCAGGTGTTCGGCGAGGTCGGAGAGGATCAACCAGCCCTCGCCCCCCGGCTCCAGGTGCGCGGGGAGCCCCGCCAGAAATCCCCGGAGCATGCGGCTGTCGAGGTCGTAGATCCCGTGCTCGAGCGGAGAACTGGGCCGCGCGGGAACCCAGGGCGGGTTGCATACGACCAGCGCGGCACGCCCTTCGGGAAAGAGGTCCGCCTGCACGACGTCGACCTGCTTCGCCAGGCCGAGACGCTCGAGGTTCTCGCGCGCGCACGCAAGCGCCCGGGGATCCTGATCGGTGGCAACCACCCGCCCGACCCCGCGCCGCGCGAGCACGGCCGCCAGCACGCCCGTCCCGGTGCCGATGTCGAAGGCGACACTCGACGGTGACCACGACGCCGGCAGAGGCGCCTTGGCGACCAGGGCGACGTATTCGCGGCGAATCGGCGCGAACACCCCGTAGTGCGGATGGATCCGGCCGCCGATCACGGCTATCTCGATACCCTTGCTTCGCCACTCGTGGGCGCCGATGAGGCCCAGCAATTCGCGCAGCGAGGTGATCGAGCACCCATCGCCCGGGCCGTAGGCTTCGACGCAGGCCTCCCGGACGTCGGGCGCACGCCGCAAGGCGAGGTCGTAGTTCTCGTCGAGTTCCAGCACCAGCATGCCCAAGGTGCGCGCGCGCTGCGACCGGGCTTGGCGGTGGAGGTTGAATTCCTGGACGGGCGATGGGACCGCCGGCGATGCCGCGGATTTTTTCGGCCTGCGGGACTGGCGCTCGGCGCGACTCGCCAGGGCAATCAGCATCTGCCGCGCGTTCTGGAAGTCGCCGCGCCACAGCAGCGCGGTACCCTGGCACGCGAGACCATACGCGTCATCGGCGGTCATCCGGTCATCGGCGATGACCACGCGCTTCGGGGGCGGTGCCCCGCGCTCCGAGCGCCAGCGCGCCGAGCGTGTCTCGTCGCCCTCGGTCCAGTGAACGACCGGGTGCGTCTGCACGCTAGAGCTCGGTGTATTTCTTGCTGGTTCCGCGTGACTTGTGCACCGGATACTTCTCGGCATTCGCGAGAATCTTGCGGTTGGCAACGACGATCGGGTCGATGCCCAGCCGGTCGGCGAGCCGGATCAGATACAGGAGCACGTCCGCAATCTCGTCGCTTGCCGCCGCATGCGCGTCGGGCGGCAGGCTGCGGCTCTGCTCCTCGGTGAGCCATTGGAAGATCTCGAGCAGCTCGCCCGCCTCCGCCGACAACGCCATCGCGAGGTTCTTGGGCGAATGGAACTGCTCCCAGTCACGCGCGGCGGCGAACTCCCGCAATTGATCGCGCAGGCGTTCAAGTTCCGTCAATTCGTGCTCCGATGAAGTCCGAGGCGTCGCCAGGGAACGAAGGGTGTGCGCGCCGCTTTCAGAACTTCTCGTCGCGCCGAAGGTAGCGCCACTGGCCCACCGGCAACGGACCCAGCGGGACGCTCCCGCTGCGCACCCGCTTCAGGCCGGTCACCGTGAGGCCGACCAGTTCGCACATGCGGCGGATCTGGCGCTTCCGGCCTTCGCGCAACACGATGCGCAGCTGATGCTCGTTCTGCCACGACACGCGCGCGGGCTTGAGCTTGACGCCGTCGAGTTCCAGGCCGTGCTGCAGCAGTTTCATCCCCTCGTCGGACAGCGACCCCTCGACGCGCACCAGGTATTCCTTCTCGACCGCGGAGTCGCGGCCGATCAGGTGCTTGGCGATGCGGCCATCCTGCGTGAACACGATGAGCCCGGTCGAGTCGATGTCCAGCCGCCCCGCAGGCGCCAGCCCGCGCAGGTGACCGGGCCTGAAGCGGGTCGGCGACGGATCGTCGGCCCAGCGGTTCTCGGGCTTGATCAGCACGATCGCGGGCTGATAGCCGTCCTCGGCCTGGCCGGAGACGTAGCCGACCGGCTTGTTGAGCAGGATCGTCACCTGCTCGCTCTGATGCTGCGCCGCCGCCGGATCGATGTCGATGCGCGCGTGTGGCGACACGCGCACGCCGAGCGTGGTGACGACCTTGCCGTCGACCTTCACCCATCCGTTCTCGATCCACTCGTCGGCCTCGCGCCGCGAGCACAGGCCCAACTCGCTCATCCGCTTCGACAGGCGGGGATCGTCCGGATTCTCGTGGCGAGGGGGACGCGTCGGCGCAGGCGTCGTCACCACGCGCTGTCGCGCCGCCGATGTCGAAGGAACGGCCGATACGGGCTTCGCGTGAGACGACGGTGATCGCCGCGCACCGAACGAAGTGGCTCCCTTCGCCCCGGGTGCCGGCTTCTTCGCGTCGGCGCCGGGGGCCCGCTTGGTCCCTGGCCCGAAGCCCGGCTTCCTGCGGTCGGCGGAATCGGCCGCAGCCGCAGTCCCGGAGGTGGCGCGCCGTCGCCTCGAAGCGTCTGCGGGCGCCTTGTCGCGACGCGCGCTCGCCGGAGCCGAGGTCGGAGCCGAGGTCGTGGCAGGCATCGGCGCCGTGCGTGCGGCGGCAGCCGCAATCGGAGCCGGGGCGCGGCCGTAGGATGGGGCCGGCGTTGCGGCTGCAGCAGAAGCCGGCTTGGGCAGCGTCTTGCCGCGCTGCGCGCGTCGGGCGCGCGAGCTCGGGGCCTTCGGCGGCGCGGTCGGATCGACCGGCCTGGTGATCTTGAGTGTGATTCGGGCCATGGGTCAGGGATCGGCGCGGCCAGCGGCAACCGCCTCGCATCATAGCGGACGCGCGATGCTGCGTGCCCGCGAAGCAGACGGCGAAACTATCGGCGGGTGCCTGAAAGATCCGCGGTCGCGTGGTCGTAGGCCACCGCGAGCCGGGCATCGAGGGTCACCAGCGGGGCGTTCAGGAGCAGCGCGAGCTGAAGGTATGCCGCGTCATAGGCCGAGAGCGCCCAGCGCCGGGCCAACGCCGGCAGAAGGTGCCAATCCGGTTCGGCGTAGTCGATCGCGAGCTCATCCAGCAGCCGGTAGCGCGCATGGACCTCCGTGGCGCGAGCCGGGTTCCGGACCAGCTTGGTGGTGCAGACGCTTGCGACCTCGTAGCGCAAAAGGCCGGGCGCCACGAGCCTGCCGGAAACACTCGCCGAGACGGGTGCTGCCTCGGGCTCGTCGAAAAGCACCGCAGCGACTGCCGAAGCGTCAATGACCGTCGCGCGCATCGCGGTCGCGTCGGATCAGGTCTGCCGATTCGGCGGGATTGGGCGCCCCGAGCCTGCGGGCGCGTTGCCAGAGCTCGCCCAACGACAGCTTTCCGGCGGGCGTGGATTTCGATTCCGAGTCCCGACGAGGTTCGGCACGAGCGCCCTGGGATCGAACGCCGCGGACCTTGTACACGGCACGTGCCGGTTCCAGGGCACGATCTCCGGCGGGAATCGGTTCCGCAGTCCCCAGCGCGGCGGTCTGCTCGAGAACCAGCAGCAATTCGCGCTGCAGTGACCGGCGGTGGTCGGCGGCGCGTTCGCGCAATCGATCCGCCAGGTCGTCCGGTACGTTCTTGATGGTCAGCGTGACAGGCATGAATTCCTCGAATAGATCCATAGTACGTCCGAAACGCATCCATGCCAACATTCAAAGGTGGCGCACGAAAAATTCCCCACGACTCAGGCGATGCGCGTCCTGCGCGAGCACGGCGTCGAGTTCACGCATCATCCGTACGCCTACGAGGAGCGCGGCGGTACCGAGGTGTCGGCACGCGAGCTCGGCGTCGACGAGCACGCGGTGATCAAGACGCTGATCATGGAAGACGACCACGGGAAGCCGATGATCGTGCTGATGCACGGCGACCGCGAAGTCTCGACCAAGAGCCTCGCACGCTTCGTCGGCGTCAAGAGCATCGCGCCCTGTACCCCCGCCATCGCGGACCGGCATTCGGGGTACCAGATCGGCGGCACCAGCCCTTTCGGAACGCGCCGGGCGATGCCGGTGTACGCGGAGCGGTCGATCGCGCAAATGCCGTACATCTACGTCAACGGCGGCCGGCGGGGTTACCTCGTGGGCATGCCGCCGTCCGAAATGCTCCGCGTGCTGAAGCCGACGCTGGTCGACATCGCGGTGGCGCCGACGCCTTGACCCGCGACGCCCTCGCGCGGCGCCCCGACCCGCGAGCCGCGGACAGCGGCTTGGCGCCCGAAGCCCGGGGCCGCGGTAGCCACGGATGGTAATCTCGCCCGGTCAACGATCCTCCCGGCGAAGCTGCTTCGCCTTCGCTGCACCGATGAGCATCAGTTTCGAATTCGAGCGCGCCTACCGCTTGCATCAGCAGGGCAAGCTGCGCGAAGCCTTCCTGCGCTACGACGCGGTGCTCGCCGCGGACCCGGACAACGCACCCGCCCTGCACTACTCCGGCGTCGTGCTGTTCCAGGCGGGCAAGATCCCCGAGGCTGCGGAGCGCATACGCGCATCGCTGAAGCTCGAGCCCGGCTCGGCCGACGCCTGGTCGAACCTCGCGCTGGTGCTCGACGCCGCCGGCCGCCGCGAGGCCGCCGTCAATGCGCTGAAAGAGGCCGCAAAGCTCGCGCCGAATTCTCCGGAGATTCGCGCCAATCTCGCGGCCGGCGAGATCGGCCTGGGGCGCCTCGCCGACGCCGAGGCCTCGGCGCGCGCGGCGATCGCCGCGGACCCGACTTACGCGCCGGGATGGCACAACCTCGCGCTGGCGTTGCAGCCGCAGGGTCGCGTGCTGGAGGCCCTCGACGCCGCGGGCCGCGCCGTCGGCGCGGTGCCGGCCGAGCCCGCCTATTCGGGCGTCAAGGCGCAGCTCGAAATGGCGGCGGGAATGATGGCGCGGGCGCGCTCGACGCTGGACGCCGCACTCGCGCGCAAGCCGCAGTCGGCGGCGCTGCGCATGGAGCTTGCCGGACTGCTGGAGCGTGAAGGCGACCTCGACGGCGCGATGACCGCCTACGCCGACGCGATGCGCCTCGAGCCCGGGCATGGGGCCGCGCTCTCGCAGCTGCTGTTCCTGCGCCAGCGCAGTGCGGACTGGCACGACCTTGCCGACCTGCGTCAGCGCTTCCGCGACGGCGTGGCGGCCGGGGTTCCGCTGCTGTCACCGTTCGTGCTGCTGTCGCAGCCGTCGACGCGGGCTGAGCAGCGGCGCTGCGCCGAGAGCTGGACGGCGGCGCTCGCACCGGTCACGACCGAGTCGCCGCGCCCCGCCCTCCCGTTCACCGGCGAGCGGCTTCGGCTCGGCTACCTCTCGGCCGATTTCCACACGCACGCGACCGCGTACCTCGCCGCGGGCCTTTTTGAAGCGCACGATCGCAGCCGCTTCGAGGTGATCGCCTATTCGACCGGCCCCGATGACCGCAGCGCCATGCGTGCGCGGCTCGTCCGGGGTTTCGACCGCTTCGTCGACGCCGCGGGATTTTCCCCGGAGCGGCTTGCCGAAACGATCCGCCGCGACGGCGTCGACATCCTCGTCGACCTCAAGGGACATACCGAGGGTGCCGCGCCCGCCGTGCTTGCATTGCGCCCGGCGCCGATCCAGGTGCATTACCTGGGCTACCCGGGAACGCTGGGAGGCGGCCTCGTCGATTACCTGATCGGCGACGCCATCGTGACGCCGCCGCAGCACGCCCAGGACTATGCCGAGACGCTGGCCCTGCTGCCCGGCAGCTATCAGGTGAACGACCGCGCCCGCGTCATCGCGGATCCGCCGCCACGCGACGCGTTGGGCCTGCCACCCGATGCGGTCGTGTTCTGCTGCTTCAACAACAGCTACAAGATCAACCCGGAAGTCTTTGATGCATGGATGAAAATCCTTGCAGACGTGCCGGGCTCGATGCTCTGGCTGCTGGCCCGCCCCGACGATGCCCAACTCACCGGGAACCTGAGGCGCGAAGCCGTCCGACGTGGCATCGACGCTCGCCGGCTGGCATTCGCCGCACCCCGCCCCAATCCGGAGTACCTGTCGCTCTACCGCGTCGCAGACCTGTTCCTGGACACCTGGCCCTACAACGCCCACACGACCGCCAGCGATGCGCTGTGGGCGGGCTGTCCGGTGGTCACCTGGCGAGGTGAGACTTTCGCCGGGCGGGTGGCCGCCAGTCTGCTGACCGCCGTCGGCCTGCCCGAACTCGTCTGCGACGGCGTCGACAGCTACATCGCGACGGCGACCGCGCTCGCGCGTGATGCCGGCGAGCGCCACCGGATGCGCGATCACCTCGACGGACCGGGACGCCAGAGCGCCCTGTTCGACACGACGGCGACCACGCGCGCGCTCGAATCGGCCTATCTGGCGATGGCCGACCAATGCCGGCGGGGCGTACGCGAGCCCATCCGCGTCGGACTGCCGTGAGCCACTGACTTCTGCGAGATTGCGCCGACCCGCTGCTGGACGCCCCGGCCGTGGGCCGTGCAGGCGGGCGCTACTGGCGCAGGAACTCGAGCGCCTTGTCGATGCGATCGACGGCCACAATGCTCATGCCATCAATCGCTTGCTTTGGTTTGTTCATGCTCGGTATCAAGGCCGTACGGAACCCGAGCTTGGCCGCTTCGCGCAGCCGTTCCTGCCCCCGTTGCACCGGGCGAATCTCGCCGGCAAGGCCGACTTCGCCGAATATGAGAGCTTTCGTCGGCAATGCTTTGTTTTTAATAGACGAACAGACCGAGAGCATCACGGCCAAGTCGGCGGCGGGCTCCAGGATCCGCACCCCGCCCACCGCGTTGACGAAGACGTCGAATCCGGCCGTGTCGACGCCGCCGTGGCGGTGCAGGACGGCGAGCAGCAGCGCCAGCCGCTGGGGATCGAGACCGACGGCGAGCCGCCGCGGCGCCGCGCCCTGGACCGGATCGACCAGCGCCTGCACCTCGACCAGCAACGGGCGCGAGCCTTCGAGGGTCGCGACGATCGCCGAGCCGGGAACGCCTTCGGCGTGCTGCGACAGGAACAGCGCAGAGGGATTGGCCACACCCTTGAGGCCGCGCTCGGTCATCGCGAACACGCCGAGCTCGTTGGCGGCGCCGAAGCGGTTCTTGATTGCGCGCACCAGCCGGAAGCTCGAATGCGTGTCGCCCTCGAAATACAGCACGGTGTCGACGATGTGCTCGAGCACGCGCGGTCCGGCGATCGCCCCCTCCTTCGTCACGTGGCCGACGAACAGCACGACGATGCCGCGCTGCTTGGCCATGCGCGTCAGCTGCGCTGCGCATTCGCGGACCTGGGCGACGCTGCCCGGCGCGGAGGCGAGCGCCTCGGTGTAGATCGTCTGGATCGAATCGATGACGACGATCTCGGGCGCGGTCGCGCCGATCGCCGCGATGATCGATTCGAGCTGGACCTCGGCGAGGAGCTCGATCGGCGCGTTCACCAGCGCAAGCCGCTGCGCCCGCAGCGCGATCTGCTCGGCCGACTCCTCGCCAGTCACGTAGAGCGTGCGGTGCGCAGCCCCCAGCGCGGCGCCCGCCTGCAGCAGCAGCGTCGACTTGCCGATGCCGGGGTCGCCCCCCAGCAGGATCACGCCGCCGGGGACCAGCCCGCCGCCCAGCACGCGATCGAACTCCTCGAGCCCGGTCGGAATGCGCTGGGTGGCGCGGGCCTCGACCGACGCGAGCCGGGTGATGGTGGAGCGCGCGCCGGCGACGCTCTCGAAACGGGTGGGCGCGGCGGCAGCGAGGCTTTCGACCAGGGTGTTCCACGCGCCGCAGCCCGGGCACTGGCCCTGCCATTTGGGCGCCTGGGCCCCGCACTCGGTGCAGGCGTAGACGGTCCTGGTCTTGGGCTTGGCCATCAGGCCGCGAGCTCGTCGGGGCTGACGGTCGCCGCGCCGAGCTTGCCGACGACGATGCCGGCGGCCCGGTTCGCGATCGCGACCGCGTCGGGCAGCGGCGCGCCTGCGGCGAGCAGCGTGCCGAGGGTGGCGATCACCGTGTCCCCCGCACCCGACACGTCGAAGACCTCGCGCGCCTGTGCGGGGATGGTCAGGGTGCCTGCGTCCGAATAGAGGCTCATTCCCTCCTCCGAGCGCGTCACCAGCAGCGCGCGAAGATCGAGGTCGCGCCGCAGCGCCTGGGCACGCTGCTCGAGCTCGGCCTCGTCGCGCCAACGCCCGGCGACCTGCCGGAATTCACCACGATTGGGAGTGACCAGCGTCGCCCCGCGATACTTGTCCCAGTCGTCGCCCTTGGGATCGACCAGCACCGGCTTTCCCGCGGCGCGCGCCCGCCCGATCATGGTCGCGATGTGCGCAAGACCGCCCTTGCCGTAGTCGGAGAGCACGACGGCATCGGTGTCGGTGAGCAGCGCGTCGAAATCGGCAAGCTTCGAGGCGAGGAGCTCGTGCGACGGGGCGGTCTCGAAGTCGATGCGCAGCAGCTGCTGCTGCCGGCCGATGACGCGCAGCTTCACCGTCGTCGTCAGCGCGGCGTCGCGCAGGAACGACGTGCGCACGCCCTCTGCGGCGAGCATGCGCAGCAGCGCGTCGGCGGGCTCGTCGTCGCCGGTGGCCGAGAGCAGCGTCGCCCGCGCGCCCAGCGCCGCGGCGTTGCGCGCGACGTTCGCCGCCCCGCCGGGGCGTTCTTCCGACCGCGCGATCTTGACGACGGGAACCGGCGCCTCCGGCGAGATGCGCTCGACGTCGCCGAACCAGTAGCGGTCGAGCATGACGTCGCCGACGACCAGCACGCGCGCCTGCGCGACGCGGGCGCGCCAGGCGGAGAAGGTCGCGCCGCTGGACGACCCTGCGACGCTCATCGCCTTCCGATCGCGCGGTACTCGAAGCCCGCGGCGCGCACGACTTCGGGTTCGTAGAGGTTCCGGCCGTCGAAGATCACCGGCTGCTTCAGGTGCCTGCGCAGAGTGTCGAAATCGGGACTGCGGAACTCCTTCCACTCGGTCACCACGACCAGCGCGTCCGCACCCTCGCAGGCGGCGAGCGGATTGGCCGCGAACGAAATCCCGGGCGCATCCCCCAGCACGCGCCGCGCCTCGTCCATCGCGACGGGATCGTAGGCGCAGACCGAGGCGCCGCGCCGAACGAGCGCATCGATGATGACGCGCGACGGCGCCTCGCGCATGTCGTCGGTGTTCGGCTTGAATGCGAGACCCCACAGCGCGAAGCGCCGCCCGGCGAGATCGGCACCGAAATGCGCGACGATCTTCTCGACCAGCACCTCCTTCTGGGTCTCGTTGACCGCCTCGACCGCCTCGAGGATTCTGAGCGGCAACCCGTGGCGCTGGGCGGTGAACTGCAGTGCCTTCACGTCCTTGGGAAAGCAGCTTCCGCCATAGCCGGCACCCGGATAGAGGAAGTGATAGCCGATCCGCGGGTCGGAGCCGATGCCCTGGCGCACCGCTTCGATGTCGGCGCCGAGCCGGTCGGCGAGGTTCGCGAGCTCGTTCATGAACGAGATCCGGGTGGCGAGCATCGCGTTGGCGGCGTACTTGGTGAGCTCGGCCGAGCGCAGATCCATCACCAGCAGGCGCTCGCGATTGCGCTGGAACGGCGCATAGATGTTGCGCAGGATGGAGATCGCGCGCTCGTTGTCGGCGCCGATGACGACGCGATCGGGCTTCATGAAGTCCTCGACCGCCGCGCCCTCTTTCAGGAATTCCGGGTTCGATGCGACCGCGTAGGGAATGTCGACGCCGCGCGCCTCCAGTTCCTGCGCAATCGCCTCCCGCACATGCTCGGCAGTGCCGACGGGCACCGTCGACTTGTCGACGACCAGCGTCCACTGCGTCATCCGGCGGCCGATGTTGCGGGCCGCCTGCAGCACGTACTGCATGTCGGCGCTGCCGTCCTCGTCCGGCGGCGTTCCCACGGCGATGAACTGGACGTTGCCGTGGCCGACCGCAGCGTCGATGTCGGTGGTGAAGTGCAGCCGGCCCGCCGCGACGTTGCGGTGGATCATCGGCTCGAGCCCCGGCTCGTGGATCGGCACGCCGCCGCCTTTCAGCATCTCGATCTTGCGTGCGTCGACGTCGAGGCACAGCACGTCGTTGCCGACCTCGGCCAGGCAGGTGCCGGTGACGAGCCCGACGTAGCCGGTGCCGATCATGGTGATTTTCATGCGGAGATTCCCAGCGAGCGATTGATCCCGGCGAGTGCCGCGACCGGATCGGCGGCCGCGGTGATCGGGCGGCCGACGACGAGATACGATGCGCCGCGGGCGAGCGCCTGTTCGGGCGTGACGATGCGCGCCTGGTCGTCCTTCGCGCTTCCCGCGGGACGGATGCCCGGCGTCACCAGCGTGAATTCGGGGCCCAGCGCGCCGCGCAGCAAGGGTGCCTCGACCGCCGAGCAGACGACCCCGTCGAGTCCGCAGTCGCGCGTCAGCGTCGCCAGCCGCAGCGCCTGCGCGCCGGGATCGGCCGCAACGCCCGTCTCGGCGAGCGCCGCCTGGTCGAGGCTCGTCAGGACCGTGACGGCGACGAGCAGCGGACGCGGCCCGCCGCGCCCGGCTGCGGTGGCTTCGACGGCAGCGCGCGCCGCCGTCAGCATCGCGCGCCCGCCTGCCGCATGCACGTTGAGCATCCAGACGCCCAGCCGCGTCGCGGCGGCACAGGCCTGCGCGACGGTGTTGGGGATGTCGTGGAACTTCAGGTCGAGGAACACGTTGAATCCGCGCTCGACCAGCCAGCGCACGGGCTCGGGGCCGGCGACGACGAAGAGCTCCTTGCCGACCTTGAGCGCGCACTGCCGCGGATCGAGGCGATCGGCGAGCGAGAGCGCGTGCATCGGATTGGCGAAGTCGAGCGCGACGATGACGCGCGGTGCGATGACGCTCGCTGGAGTCGGGGTCGGGCTCATTCGTGGCAGTCAGGCATGGCCGTCGGGCATCCAGGCGCGGGGCTCAGGCATAGCCGTCCGGCATCTCGGTGCGCTTCGGCGAGTAGGTTTCCCATTTCTGGCAGCCGGGGCAGCGCCAATAATATTGCTTGGCGCGGAATCCGCAGTGGTCGCAGCGGTAGAAACCCAGACGCTTGATGTGCTGGCCGACGAGCCCCTTCACCAGCTCGAGGTCGTGCCGGCGGTCGGCAGGGGCCGCGAGCAGCTGCGCCTCGAGCAGGCGGTCGAGGCCGATCAGCGTCGGATTGCGCGCCAGCTCGTCCTTGATCAGCGTCGCTGCCTCGGCCGGGCCTTCGTGCTCGAGCACCAGCACGAACAGCGCGTTCAGGATATCCAGCGACGGATATTGCTGCTGGTAGCTCTTCAGCAGCCGGATTCCGGTCGGCAGGTCGGCGAGCTTGCGATACGTGTCGGCAAAGCGATCCGCCGCGAGCGCGAGGAACGAGGGACTCTGTGATTCGATCCGCTGCCAGGCCTCGACCGCGCCGCGCCAGTTCCCTTCCTGGAATTCGAGATCGCCCTGGATCAGGTTTGCGCGCGTGCAGCCGCGGTGCAGCGCCAGCGCGCGCTCGAGCTCGGCGAGCACGGCCGCGCGGTCGGACTTGACCAATGCCGCCTGCGCAAGCTCGCAGTGGTACTGCGCGATCTCCTTGTGGTACGGCTGCTTGGCGAGCGCTTCCATCCGCTGCGTCGCGGAGATCGCTTTCGGCCAGTCCTTCTCGGTCTCGTAGATCGAGATCAGGTGCGACAGTGCCGAGTGCTCGAACGGGGTGCCGTCGAGCTTGCGGAACAGGTCCTCGGCCCGGTCGAGCAGGCCCGCGCGATGGAAATCCTGTGCGAGCTCGTAGGTCGCCATCGTGCGTTTTTCGGCGGGCAGCGTGGGGCGGTCGAGCAGGTTCTGGTGCATGCGGATCGCACGGTCGGTCTCCCCCTGGCGGCGGAACAGCGAACCCAGCGCGAAATGCAGGTCGATCGTCTGGGGATCCACCTTGACGACTTCGATGAACGACTCGATCGCCTTGTCGGGCTGCTCGTTCAGCAGGAAATTGAGTCCCTTGAAATAGGACAGCGGCAGCGCCCGCGACTCGTGCAGCAGGTGCTTGATGTCGATGCGCGCCGCGACCCAGCCCAGCGCGAAGAACAGCGCGGGAATCGGCAGCAGCCACCACAGCTCGAAATCCATGGGCAGGGGATCCCGGAATCGCGCGCAGGTGTGCTCAGATGCCGCCGGTCGGCGGCTCGAAACCGGGTCCGGTCGCAGGCGCCGTTCCGGGCGCCGCGCCGTGCGGCGAAGGTATCGGCGGATGCGCGCGGTGCTCGCGGCGCATGCGATTCATCTGGCGCTTCAGGCGCGCAACCTTGAACGCCGCGGACAGCAACCCGAGCGCGACGCCCGCCGCGAATGCGATCAGGATCACGAACACCAGCGGCGCCTGCCACTGCCAGTCCAGTGCCGTCAGCACGGTCACGGTCACCGGTTGGGCGTTCTGCAGCGAAATGAACAGCAGCGCGACGAAGATGACCGCCGTGAAGATCCAGCGCAGCACGCTCATGGTCGTCGTCCGAAAAAAAAGGCGGCCCGCGCTGTCACGCCGGCCGCCCGATCGAGAGTCATCGCCAGGATCAATCCTGCGCTGCGTCGAAATCGACGCGCTCGCGCAATTCCTTCCCGGCCTTGAAATGCGGCACGTACTTCTCCGGCACCTGCACCTTCTCGCCGGACTTCGGGTTGCGACCGGTACGCGGAGGCCGGTGATTCAGACCGAAGCTGCCGAACCCGCGGATCTCGATGCGTTCACCCTTCGCGAGGCTCTCGGCCATCGCGTCGAGCACCATCTTGACCGCAAGCTCGGCATCCTTGGCGACCAGTTGCGGGAACTGCGCCGCGAGGCGGTCGATCAGCTCCGATTTGGTCATCGCACCTTCCCCGTCGTCAGCCGTTGGCCTTGTTGTCGAGCTTGGCCTTGAGCAGCGCACCGAGGTTGGTCGTCCCGGTGTTGGTGCCGGCGTTCTCCGCGCTCATCCGCTGCATCGCCTCGGATTCGTCGGCGTTGTCCTTCGCCTTGATCGAAAGGTTGATGCTGCGGTTCTTGCGATCGACGTTGATGATCATCGCCGTCACCGAATCGCCTTCCTTCAGCCTGGTGCGGATGTCCTCGACCCGGTCGCGCGAGACTTCCGACGCCCGCAGGTAGCCCTCGATCTCGCCACCCAGCGAAACGACCGCGCCCTTGGCATCGAGGCTGCCGACCGTGCCCGTGACGATGCTGCCCTTGTCGTGGGTCGCGACGAAGTTGTTGAACGGGTCGCCCTCGAGCTGCTTGATGCCGAGCGAGATGCGCTCGCGCTCGACGTCGATCGCCAGCACGACGGCCTCGACTTCCTGGCCCTTCTTGTAGTCCCGCACGGCCGTTTCGCCCGGATTCGCCCACGACAGGTCGGACAGGTGAACGAGGCCGTCGATGCCGCCGGGCAGGCCGACGAACACGCCGAAATCGGTGATCGACTTGATCTGGCCCGACACCTTGTCGCCCTTTTTGTAGTTCATCGCGAAATCGTCCCAGGGATTGGCCATGCACTGCTTCATCCCCAGCGAGATGCGGCGACGGTCCTCGTCGATCTCCAGGATCATCACCTCGACCTCGTCGCCCAGTTGAACGACCTTGGTCGGATGGATGTTCTTGTTGGTCCAGTCCATTTCCGAGACGTGGACCAGGCCTTCGATGCCCGATTCGATCTCGACGAACGCGCCGTAGTCGGTGATGTTCGTGACCTTGCCGAACAGCCGCGTGCCGGGCGGGTAGCGCCGCGACAGGCCGACCCACGGGTCGTCGCCCAGCTGCTTCAGCCCCAGCGAAACGCGGTTCTTCTCCTGGTCGAACTTCAGGACCTTGGCGGTGACCTCGTCGCCGACCGCGAGCACTTCCGACGGATGCTTGACGCGGCGCCACGCAAGATCCGTGATGTGCAGCAGCCCGTCGATGCCACCCAGGTCGACGAACGCACCGTAATCGGTGATGTTCTTGACGATGCCCTTGACGACCGCGCCTTCCGACAGCGTCGACAGGAGCTTTTCGCGCTCCTCGCCCAGGCTCTCCTCGAGCACGGCGCGGCGCGAGACGACCACGTTGTTGCGCTTGCGGTCGAGCTTGATGACCTTGAAGTCGAGCTGCTTGTTCTCGTAGGGCGTCGTGTCCTTGACCGGACGGATGTCGACCAGCGATCCGGGCAGGAACGCGCGGATGCCGTTGATCATGACGGTGAGGCCGCCCTTGACCTTGCTGGTGACGAAGCCCTGGACGACCGAGCCCTGCTCCATCGAGGCTTCGAGATCGTGCCAGGCCTTCAGGCGCTTCGCCTTGTCGCGCGACAGGCGCGTCTCGCCGTAACCGTTCTCGAGGCTCTCGATCGCGACGGTGACGAAATCACCCGGCTTGACTTCGACTTCGCCGTTGTCGTTCTTGAACTCCTCGATCGGAATGAAGCTTTCCGACTTCAGCCCGGCGTTGACGACGACGATGTTGTAGTCGACGCGGATGACTTCGGCAGTGATCAGTTCGCCCTGGCGCATTTCCTGGCGCGCAAGGGACTCCTCGAACAGCGCGGCGAAATTCTCCATGCCCGCCGTTGCGGTGGCGGTGGAGGCTTGAGTGGCAATAGCCATCGGGTTTGGTTCCTTTGTCGATAACGCCGCCCGCTGCGAGAACCCTGTATCTCGCCCGAGGCGGGTTGGTGGTTGAAAATCCGGATGCACGCGCCGGCTAGGGTTAGCGCGGGCTCCGGTTCGTTGCCATGAATCCCGTTACGTCGTCATCTGCGCCCGCCCGCGCTACCCGGCTCGCCGCATTGCTTGCGATAGAGCGCCAGGACGGCATCGGCGACTGCGGCGACCGACAGGTCGGTCGAATCCAGAACCACCGCGTCCGCTGCCGGCCCGAGCGGCGATGCCGCTCGGGTCGAGTCACGGGCGTCACGCTCCCGGATGTCGCGCAAAAGGTCGTCCATTTTAGCGGAGATTCCTTTTTCGATCAACTGCTTATGGCGGCGACCGGCCCTCGCCTCGGCGCTCGCGGTCAGGAACACCTTGAGCTGCGCATCCGGGAACACGACGGTGCCCATGTCCCGGCCCTCGGCGACCAGGCCCGGGGCGACGCGAAACGCCCTCTGCCGGGCGAGCAGCGCCTCGCGCACCGGGGCGTGAACGGCCACCCGGGATGCCATCGCCGAGACGGCTTCGCCACGCAGGGCATCGGTCACCTCCCGGCCGTCCAGGTCGATCCGCGCGTCGCCGAAAGTCGGCGCCAGCGCGGCCGCGATCCGCGTGAGTCCCGCCACGTCGTCGGCGGCGACCTGCCGCTCGAGCGCCTGCAGCGCCACCAGCCGGTATAGCGATCCGCTGTCGAGGTAACGCATGCCCAACGCCTCGGCGACGCGCTGTGCGACGGTCCCCTTGCCCGACGCCGCGGGTCCGTCGATGGCGATGACCGTCGGCAACGCCTGCGCCGCCGTGTCGGTTGCCCCGCCGGCGATCTGCGCCAGGCGCTCGAAGAACGCGGGAAAGGTCTTGCGCACGCAGGCCGGATCGTTGATCGTCACCCCCGCGCCACCGAAGGCTGCGAGCGCAAAGCACATCGCCATTCGGTGGTCGTCGTAGGTTTCGATCGCCGCGTGCCGGAACGTCGCGAGCGGTGCGACCTCGAGCCAGTCGTCACCTGCCGCGACTCGTGCGCCCAGCTTGGCGAGTTCGGTCGCCATCGCCGCGATGCGATCGGTCTCCTTGACGCGCCAGCTTCCGATGTTGACGAGGCGCATCGGCGCGCGCGCGAACAGCGCGACGATCGCCAGCGTCATCGCGGCGTCGGGTATCCCAAGGCAGTCGATGACGCCTCCCGCGAGCGGTCCGCCTCGCCGCGCCTCGATCCAGTCGTCGCCGAAGCGGATGTCCGCGCCCTGGCGCGCCAGCACGTCGGCGAAGGCGACGTCGCCCTGGATCGAGTTGCGGCCGACGCCGGTGACCCGCACCGGCCCCCCGCCCAGGACACCGGCAGCGAGGAAGTACGATGCCGACGAGGCATCGCCTTCGACGTGCAGCCTTCCGGGACTCGCGTAGCGCGCCCCCGCCGCGACGAGGAACGTCGACGCGTCGGGCGTGGCGACGGCGACGCCGAAGCGCTGCATCAGGCGCGTCGTGATCTCGACGTAGGGCCGCGATATCAGCGGCGTCACGACCTCGACGGCCGTCGCCGCCTCGCCTGCGCCGCGGGCGACCGGCAGCGCGAGCAGCAGCGCCGACAGGAACTGGCTCGACACGTCGCCGCGGATCGGTATGCGCCCGCCCGCGCGCCCGCCCGAGGCGCCGATGGCCAGCGGCGGGAATCCGGCATTGCCGAGATAGCGCAGATCGCAGCCCTGGTGGCGCAACGCATCGACCAGATCCCCGATCGGCCGCTCGCGCATCCTGGCGACGCCGTCGATCGTGTAGTCGCCTCCCTGCATTGCGAGCACCGCGGTCAGCGGCCGCACGGCCGTCCCGGCGTTGCCGAGGAAAAGCGCCGCGCTGCGCCTCGGGAATACCGTGCCCACGCCGGCGACGACGCAGTCACCGCTGTCCCGGTCGTGATCGACCCGCACCCCCAGCATGCGCAGGGCCTCGATCATCCGCTGGGTGTCGTCGGCGTCGAGCAGGCCGGAAAGCCGGCTCGTCCCGTCGGCCAGCGCGGCGAGCAGCAGCGTGCGGTTGGAAATGCTCTTGGATCCCGGCAGCGCGACGCTGCCCTGCGCGTGCGCAATCGGCGCCAGCGTGAGCGTCGCGGGGTCGCGCTCGGTCATCGACGGGATGGGGCGGCGGACGCGCGCGTCAGGGCGCGCGGTCGTCGGGTTCGATCGCACCGATGCCGGAGGCGCCCCAGCGTCGGCGCGCGTCGGCGGCCTTGACGATCATCGCCTCGACCGCTGCCGCGTCGCGGTGCTCGATCGACATCGCGAGCCCATCGAGCGCGGCGCGGTACGCGGCGATCTCGGTGAGCAGCGCATCGCGGTTGGCGAGCGCGATGTCCCGCCACATCTCGGGCGAGCTTGCGGCGATGCGGGTGAAGTCGCGGAACCCGCCGCCGGCATTGCCCAGGTATTCGGCGCCGTCGGGTCGCGACACGAGTTCGGCCACCAGCAGGAACGCGAGCAGGTGCGGCAGGTGGGAGACCGCGGCGAGGATCCGGTCGTGCCGCTCGGGGTCGAGGCGCGATACGCGCGCGCCGCAGGCGGTCCAGAACTCCTCGACCCGTGCGAGCGCCTCGGGTGCGGTCTCGGGCAACGGGGTCAGGATGACCTGGCGCCCGACGTAGAGCGTCGCGTCGGCAGCATCCGCGCCGGAGCGCTCGCTGCCGGTGATCGGGTGGCCGGGCACGAACCGCGGCAGGCTTCGGCCCAGTGTCTCGCGTGCCGCCCTGACGACATCCTGCTTGGTGCTCCCGGCGTCGGTGACGACGGTGCCCTCGTCGAGCGCCGGCGCCAGTGCGGCGAGGACCGACCGGTACTGGGCGACGGGTGTGGCGATCAGCACGATGTCCGCGCCCGCGAGTTCACGCGTCCAGTCCTCGTCGAGGGTTAGCGCCTTGTCGATCGCAGCGCGGGCAAGCGCACGCTCGAGGTTCGCGCGCGAGCGTCCGACCCCGACGACCTGCCCGACCGCACCCGCCGAGCGCAGCGCGAGGGCGCATGACGCCCCCATCAGGCCCACGCCGACGACCACGAGCTTAGCGATGCGCACCGGCCGCAACTCCTGCGCCGACCTGCAGCGCCTGCTCGAGCGCGGCGAGAAAGCGCTCGTTCTCCTCCGGAAGGCCGACGGTCACCCGCAACCACTCGGGCAGGCCGTAGTTGGCGACTGGGCGCACGATGACACCCTGCGCGAGCAACGAATCGTAGACGCGGCGCGCGTCGCCGACCCTCACCAGCACGAAATTGCCGTGCGAGGGCAGCCAGCGCAGCCGGTGATGCGCGAATCCGGCCTCGAGCACGCGCATGCCTTCGCGATTGAGGCGCCGGCTCTCGTCGACGTAGTCCGCATCCTCGATCGCGGCGATCGCCGCCGCCTGCGCCAGCGAGTTGACGTTGAAAGGCTGGCGCACGCGGTTCAGCAGATCGGCCACCGATGCCTCCATCACGCCGAAGCCGACGCGCAGCCCGGCGAGTCCGTGGGCCTTCGAGAACGTCCTCGACACGACCAGGTTCGGATAGCGGCCGACCCACGCGATCGAATCGGACTGCTCGGCGGGTTCGAGGAATTCGTCGTAGGCCTCGTCGAGGACGACCAGGACGTCGCGAGGCACGGCGGCGACGAAGGATTCGACCGCGGCGGACGGCAGCCAGGTTCCCGTCGGGTTGTTCGGATTGGCGATGAACACGATCCGCGTGCGCGGCGTGATCGCCGCGCGCATTGCGTCGAGGTCGTGCCCGTAGTCCTTTGCCGGGACCTCGGTGCCGGTGGCCCCCCGCGCCTTGGTCGCCAGCGGATAGACGATGAAGGCGTGCTGCGACCAGACCGCGTGGTCCCCGGGGCGCAGGAATGCCTGCGTGACCAGTTCCAGCACGTCGTTGCTGCCGTTGCCCAGCACGATCTCGTCGGGGCTGCGGGCAAGCCGCTTCGCCAGCGCCGTCTTGAGCGCGTAGCCGTTCCCGTCGGGATAGCGGTTCAGCTCGCGCGCCGCCGCCGCGATGGCGTCGCGAACGCGCGGGCTCGGTCCGCGGGGATTCTCGTTCGACGCGAGCTTCACGATCGTCGCCGGATCGAGATTCATCTCGCGCGCGAGTTCGTCGATCGGCTTGCCGCCGACATAGGGCGCGATGCTCCGCACGTAGTCCGGCGCCAGCGCCGTCGCGTTGCCTGGGTTCATCGTGGTCTTCAGTTGGCGGCCGACGGGTAGGACCCGAGCAGCTTCAGGAACGGCGCCATCGCCGCGAGCTCGCGCAATGCGGCGGCGACGGCGGGATCATCGCGATGGCCGGAAAGGTCGACGAAGAAAAGATACTCCCAGAGCCCGGTGCGCGCCGGGCGGGATTCGAAGCGGGTCATCGACACGCCGTGCTTCGCGAACGGCTCGAGCAGCGCGTGCACCGCGCCCGGCCGGTTGGGCGCCGACATCACCAGCGATGTCTTGTCCTTGCCGGAGGCCGGCACCGCCTGCCGCCCGAGCACCCAGAAGCGCGTCGTGTTGTTGGCCTCGTCCTCGATGTGGGCGGCGAGCACGCCGAGGCCGTAGATCGACGCGGCGATGTCGCCGGCGATCGCGCCCGCGCCCTCCTCCAGCGCCGCGAGCCGCGCGGCTTCCGCATTGCTCGACACCGGCACGCGCGCCGCGCCGGGAAGATGGCGCGACAACCATTGCGCGCACTGGGCGAGCGACTGCGCGTGCGAGTAGACCTTGACGACCCGCTCGAGCGCCGGCGCGTTCGACAGGAGATTCTGCTGGACGCGCAGCTTGATCTCGCCGCAGATCGAAAGCTCGGTCGTGCACATCAGGTCGAGCGTCCTGCCGACGGCGCCTTCGGTCGAGTTTTCGACGGGAACGACGACGTAGTCGGCCTGGCCGCCTTCACCTGCGCGAAAGATCTCGTCGATCGTCGCGCAGGGAACCGCGTCGACGAACTGGCCGAAATGACGCGCGACGGCGGCGTGGCTGAAAGTCCCGGCAGGGCCAAGGTAGGCGATGCGCAGCTTCTGCTCGAGCGCGAGGCAGGCCGACATCACCTGGCGGAACACGCCGCTGACCGCCTCGTTGGACAGCGGCCCGGTGTTGTGCGCGGCGAGCCGCGCGAGCACCTGCGCCTCGCGATCGGGCCGGTACGTGGCTCCGCCGCTCCCGGCTTTCAGCGCGCCGATCGCCTTGGCGTGCGTCGCCCGCTCGTTCAATCGCGCGAGGATCTCGCGATCGAGGGTGTCGATCGCATCCCGATGGACGCGCAGCTTCGAATCGATGTCGTCGACGCGGGATTCGCCTGCAGCGGGCTCAGCCATGTTGCCGCTCGAATTCGCGCATCCACTCGACGAGCGCTTCGACACCGGCGAGCGGCATCGCGTTGTAGATGGACGCCCGCATCCCGCCGACCGCGCGATGCCCCCTGAGCTGGACTAGGCCCCGCGCCTTCGCGCCGTCCAGGAAAGGTTCGTTCAGTCGATCGTCGGGGAGGAAGAAAGGCACGTTCATGCGCGATCGATCGGATTTGCGTACGGGATTGCGGTAGAAACCGCTGCGGTCGATCTCGGCATAGAGCGCGTCGGCCTTCGCGATGTTGGCACGTTCGATTGCCGCAAGTCCACCTTGCGCGATCAGCCATTCGAACGTCAGGCCGGCGAGGTAGATCCCGAAAGTGGCCGGCGTGTTGTACATCGACTCGGCCCGGGCCTGCACCGCATAGTCGAACACCGAAGGGCACTCGCGCCGCGCGCGGCCGACGAGGTCCTCACGGACAATGACCAGCGTGAGGCCCGCCGGCCCGATGTTCTTCTGCGCCCCGGCATAGATGACCCCGAAGCGCGACACGTCGAACGGCCGCGAAAGCAGGTGCGACGACGCATCGGCGACGACCGGCGTGTCGCCGGTGTCGGGAACCCAGAACCATTCGACGCCGCCGATCGTTTCGTTGGTCGTCACGTGGACGTAGCTCGCCGAGGGCGAGCGGCGCCACGCGGACTGCGGCGGAACGTAGGTGTACTGGGCATCGGCCGAGGACGCCACGACGTTGATCTCGCCGTACTTGCGCGCCTCGGCGATCGATTTCTGCGCCCAGTGGCCGGTGTCGACGTAATCGGCGACGCCGCCGGCAGGCAGCAGGTTGAGAGGCACGATCGCGTTCTGCGCCAGCGCACCACCCTGCAGGAACAGGATCTTGTAGCTGGCGGGAATCGCCAGCAGCGCCCGCAGGTCCGCCTCGGTCTTGTGCGCGATCGACGTGAAATCAGCGCCACGGTGACTCATCTCCATCACCGACATGCCGCGGCCGTGCCAGTCGAGCAGTTCGGCCTGCGCGCGCTGCAGCACGGGCTCCGGCATCGCCGCCGGGCCGGCGCTGAAGTTCCACACCCGTCCCGTCATCGCCATCGCTCCCCCTCTCCCGCTTGCTGGAGAGGGCCGGGGTGAGGGTGCATCGCTCCCGCTCCCGTCTGCGGGAGCGGGCCGGGGTGAGGGCTGACCACCGTCACTCGACGTCCTCGTCGTCGCGCTCGGCGATCGGCTCCAGTCCGGCGAGCTTCTCGCCTTCGCCGAGGTTGATCAGCGTCACGCCCTGCGTCGAGCGGCCCATCTCGCGGATCGACTTGACGCTGGTCCGGATCAGCACGCCGCCGGTCGAGATCAGCATCACCTCGTCGTCGCGGCGGACCAGTGCGGCCCCCACGACCTTGCCGTTGCGTCCCGACTGCTGGATCGCGATCATGCCCTTGGTGCCGCGGCCGTGGCGCGTGTACTCGACAATCGGCGTGCGCTTGCCGTAGCCGTTCTCGGTCGCCGTCAGCACCGACTGCGACTCGTCCTCGGCCACCAGCATCGCGATGACCTTCTGGCCCTTGTCGAGCATCATGCCGCGCACGCCATGGGCGTTGCGGCCCATCGGCCGCACGTCGTTCTCGTCGAAGCGCACCGCCTTGCCGCCAGAACTGAACAGCATGACGTCGTGCTGCCCGTCGGTGAGCGCGACGCCGATCAGCTGGTCCCCGTCGGACAGGTCCACGGCGATGATCCCGGACGGCCGCGGCCGCGAGAAATCGGTGAGCGGCGTCTTCTTGACCGTGCCCATCGCCGTCGCCATGAACACGTAGCGGCCCTCCGCGAACTCCTTCACCGGCAGGATCGCCGTGATCTTCTCGGCGTCGATGAGCGGAACGAGGTTGACGATCGGCTTGCCGCGCGAGGCACGCTGCCCGCGGGGCACGTTGTAGACCTTGAGCCAGTAGACGCGACCGCGATTGGAGAAGCACAGGATGAAGTCGTGGGTGTTGGCGATGAACATCTGGTCGACGAAATCGTCTTCCTTGGTCGCGGTCGCCTGCTTGCCGCGCCCGCCGCGGCGCTGCGCGCGATATTCGCCGACCGGTTGCGCCTTCATGTAGCCGCCGTGCGACAGCGTCACGACCATGTCCTCGGGCGCGATCAGGTCTTCGAGCGACAGGTCGACACTCTGCGCGACGATCTCGCTGCGGCGATCGTCGCCGAACTGGTCGCGTATCCCGGTCAGCTCGTCGTGGATGATCTTCGTCACTCGCTCGGGCTTGGCGAGGATGTCGAGCAGATCCACGATCAGCGCCATCACGTCGCGGTAGTCGCCGGTGATCTTGTCCTGCTCGAGGCCGGTCAGCCGCTGCAGACGCAGTTCCAGGATGGCCTGCGCCTGGACGTCGGACAGCCGGTAGCCGCCGCCTTTCGCCTGCCATCCGAATTCCGGCGCGAGGCCCTCGGGGCGCGCGGCATCGGCTGCGGCGCGCTTCAGCATGTCCTCGACCAGCGACGAGCGCCAGACCCGGCCCATCAGCGCCGCCTTGGCCTCGGCCGGCGTCGGCGACGCCTTGATCAGCGCGATGATCTCGTCGACGTTCGACAGCGCGACAGCGAGGCCTTCCAGCACGTGGCCGCGCTCGCGCGCCTTGCGCAATTCGAACTGCGTGCGCCGGACGACGACCTCCCGGCGATGGATGATGAAATGCTCGAGGAACTGCTTGAGGTTGAGCAGCCGCGGCTGGCCGTCGACCAGCGCGACCATGTTCATGCCGAAGCTGTCCTGCAGCTGCGTCAGCTTGAACAGGTTGTTCTGGACGATCTCCGGCACTTCGCCGCGCTTCAGCTCGATGACCACGCGCATGCCCGACTTGTCGGACTCGTCGCGCAGGTCGGAGATGCCCTCGAGCTTCTTCTCGCGCACCAGCTCGCCGATGCGCACGAGCAGGTTCGCCTTGTTCACCTGGTAGGGGATCTCGTCGACGATGATCGCCTGGCGGCTCCCCTTCTCGAGGTCCTCGATGTGGGTCCGCGCGCGGATCACGACGCGGCCGCGGCCCGTGCGATAGCCTTCGCGGACGCCCTCGAGGCCGTAGATGATCCCGGCGGTCGGGAAATCGGGCGCCGGGATGATCTCCATCAGCTCGTCGATCGAGATCGCGGGATTCGCCAGCAGGGCGAGGCAGCCGCTGACCGTCTCGGTCAGGTTGTGCGGCGGGATGTTGGTCGCCATGCCGACCGCGATGCCCGACGAGCCGTTGACCAGCAGGTTCGGCAACCGGGAGGGCAGGACCGCCGGCTCCTGCTCCTTGCCGTCGTAGTTCGGGACGAAGTCGACGGTCTCCTTGTCGATGTCGGCCGTGAGTTCGTTGGCGATCTTCTCGAGCCTGCACTCGGTGTAGCGCATGGCCGCAGCGTTGTCGCCGTCGACCGAACCGAAGTTGCCCTGGCCGTCGATCAGCGGGTAGCGCAGCGAGAAATCCTGGGCCATCCGCACCAGCGTGTCGTAGATGGCCATGTCGCCGTGGGGGTGATATTTCCCCATGACGTCGCCGACCACGCGCGCACATTTGACGTACGGACGGTTGAAGACGATGTTCGCCTCGTGCATCGCGTACAGGACGCGCCGGTGCACGGGCTTCAGGCCGTCCCTGACGTCCGGCAGCGCTCGCCCGACGATTACGCTCATCGCATAATCGAGGTAGGAATGCCGCATTTCGGCTTCGAGACTTACCGGAAGGGTTTCTTTGGCAAACTGCTCCATGGATTCGGCCGATTCCTTGCTAACGAGGTTGAGCGGATCGAAAGATCCCGAAAACTGCGCCTCCGGACACAGTTTTCATGCCGGGCGGGGCCAGGCGGCGTTGGCGGCGCCCGGGCCAAACTCCCGGGAAGCACCGGACAACGATTCGGAGGTCATTGAAAACGCGTGATTTTACCACGCGGTTTGGCCATGTCGTTGTATCGCCGCGACAGTCGCGCCGGCCGCCGCAAACGCGCCCGGTATCCTTTGGTGCGCGTTGAATCGCTGTGCTATAGTCCAAAGCAGTGCAAGGATGCGCGCGCTTCGGCGAAGTTCGGCTGCCGATGCGCCAAGTTGGTACATTTGCTGAGAACCTGTTCAAAACCAAAGTCAAAGGGGTGGAACAAATGAGTCGACGTCTCGTCTCCGGTGTTGTGGTCGGCGCGCTCGCGGCGGTCTTTGCCGGCAGTGCAGCCGCGCAGGCGAACCCGCAAAACACGGGATATTGGGTAAGCGGCACGGTGCCGAATCCGCCCGACCAGAACGTGGTCCGCAGCGGTTCGTACGGCGGCAAGAAGGGCATCGAAGACACGCTCTGCTGGCGCGCCGGTTACTGGACGCCGGCGATGGCCATCGAGGCCTGCGATCCCGACCTCGTACCGAAGCCGCAGGCTGCTGCGGCGCCTGCCCCCGCGCCGGCCCCCGCCCCCGCGCCGGCCCCCGCCCCCGCGCCCCAGGTCCAGAAGATCACGCTGGCCTCGAAGGCGCTGTTCGACTTCGACAAGGCAGTCCTGAAGCCCGAAGGCAAGGCGGCAATCGACAGCGAGATCATCTCCAAGCTGTCGGGCGTCAAGAAGCTCGAACTCGTCCTGGTGACCGGTCATACCGATCCGATCGGAACGCAGAAGTACAACCAGAAGCTGTCCGAGCGCCGTGCCGATGCGGTCCGCGACTACCTGGTGAGCAAGGGCGTGCCGAAGGACAAGATCGAGACGCTGGGCATGGGCAAGACCCAGCCGCTGCCGAACGTGGTCTGCCACCAGAAGAACTTCAAGGAACGGGTGGCCTGCTACGCGCCGGATCGTCGCGTCGAGATCGAAGTCAAGGGCGAAGGCGCCAACTGACCGACGTCTCAAGCGTTCGCAAAGAGCCCCGCCGCGTGCGGGGCTTTTTGTTGTCCCTCACCCCAACCCTCTCCGACGAAGCGGGAGAGGGAGCCCCCCTCGCCCCAGCCCTCTCCCGCAAGCGGGAGAGCGGGAGAGGGGCCGAGCGAGAGCGAGGCGGGTGAGGGGCTGCTAAACTGCTCTGCGATGACCGACAGCATCCCGAGCCTTGTCGACCTGCGAATTGACGCGCACTGGGCGATCCCCGTCGAGCCCGCAGGTGTGCTCACCGGCCATGCGCTGATCGTGGACGCCGGCCGGATCGTCGCTCTGGTGCCTGCGGACGAAGCCGACCGCCGCTATGTCGCACGTTCGCAGGTCGCGCTGCCCGAACACGCGCTGATCCCCGGGCTCGTCAACGCCCACACCCACACCGCGATGACGCTGCTGCGCGGCATCGCCGACGACGTCCCGCTGCGGTCGTGGCTCGAGCAGCACATCTGGCCCCGCGAAGGCAGGTTCGTCGCCGAGGATTTCGTCCACGACGGCACGCTGCTCGGTGCAGTCGAGATGCTCCGCGGCGGGATCACCTGCTGCAACGACATGTATTTCTACCCGGACGCGGCGGCGCGCGCCTACGAGCAGGCGGGAATGCGCGCGATGCTGGGCCTGCCGATCCTCGATTTCCCCACGTCGTACGCGGCCGACGCCGAGGCCTGCCTGCAGCGCGGGCTCGAGGCCCGCGACGCGTGGAAACACTCGCCGCGGCTGTCGTTCGCGCTCGCGCCGCACGCACCCTACACCGTCTGCGACGCGAGCTGGACGAGCGTCGTGACCTATGCACGACAGCTCGACCTGCCGATCCAGACCCATGTGGGCGAGACCCGGCACGAGATCGACGAAGCGCGCGCGACGACGGGCGAGAGCCCCCTGGTTCGCCTCGACCGCCTCGGTGCCACCGGCCCGGGATTCATCGCGATCCACGCCGTGCATGTCGATGCCGAAGACATCGACATCCTCGCCGCGCAGGGCTGTCACGTCGCCCATTGCCCTGCGTCGAACATGAAGCTCGCCAGCGGCGTCGCGCCGGTCGCGTCATTCCACGCCCGCGGCGTCAATGTCGCACTGGGCACCGACGGGGCCGCGTCGAACAACCGGCTCGACCTCTTCTCCGAGATGCGCCTCGCGAGCCTGCTTGCCAAGGTGACGACCGGCGATGCAGGCGCCCTTCCCGCGGCGCGGATGCTGAGGATGGCGACGCTCGATGGCGCGGCGGCACTGGGCCTGGACGCGCAGATCGGCTCGCTCCGGGCCGGCAAGCAGGCCGACGTCGTCGCCGTGCGCCTCGCCGACATCGAGACGATTCCGCTGTACGATCCCGTTTCGCATCTGGTGCATGCCGCCGGTCGCGAGCTCGTCACCGATGTCTGGATCGCGGGCACGCGCATCGTCGACGACCGGATGCCCGTCCAAATCGACATGCCCGCCGTCGCGAGCCGGGCGCGCGCATGGCAGCAACGACTGGCCTGACGATGCAGACCGACGCCCTCAATGCCGATCCGGCGGAGCTCGCCAAGTTCTCGGCGCTCGCGCACCGCTGGTGGGACCCGGAAAGCGAGTTCAGGCCGCTGCACGACATCAATCCGCTGCGGCTCGCGTGGATCGAGCAGGTCGCGGGGGGAATCGACGGCAAGCGCGTCGTCGACGTCGGTTGCGGCGGAGGCATCCTTTCAGAATCCATGGCCCGCAAGGGAGCCCGGGTCGTCGGCATCGATCTCTCGGACAAGGCGATCGGCGTCGCGCGCCTGCACCAGCTGGAATCGGGATCGACCGTCGACTACCGGCTGATGGCGGCGGAAGCCCTCGCCGCGGAGGCGCCCGCGTCCTTCGATGTCGTCACCTGCCTCGAGCTGCTCGAGCACGTGCCCGAGCCCGCATCGACGATCGCCGCCTGCGCGACGCTCGTCAAGCCGGGCGGCAGCGTCGTGTTCTCCACGTTGAACCGCAACCCCAAGTCCTACGTCCTCGCCATCCTCGGCGCCGAGTACGTGTTGAAGCTGCTGCCCAGGGGCACGCACGACTGGGCGCGTTTCCTGCGCCCGTCGGAGCTCGCCGCTTTCGCGCGCCGGGCGCGGCTCGAGCCGGTGGCGATGATCGGCATGACCTACAACCCGCTGACCCGAAGCTATCGCCTGGAGGACGACACCTCGGTCAATTACCTCGCCGCGTTCAGGCGCGGCGACGCGCATGCCGGCTGACCGGGCGCCTCGCCGGGTCCCGGCCCCGCTGGCCGTCGAAGCGGTGCTGTTCGACCTCGACGGCACGCTGGCCGACACCGCGGGCGATCTCGCCCTCGCCGTCAATCGCATCCGCCAGGACCGCGGCCTCGCCCCGGTGCCGGTCGAGACATTGCGTCCGCACGCGTCGGCCGGCGCCCGCGGCCTTCTCGGCGCCGGGATGGGAATCACCCCCGACGATCCCGACTATCCGATGCTGCGCGACGAATTCCTCGCCAACTACGCGGTGGGCCTCGCGATGACGACGCGGCTGTTCGACGGCGTCGCCGACCTGCTCCGCGAACTCGAGGCGCGGACGCTGCGCTGGGGCATCGTCACCAACAAGGCGACGCGATACACGCAGCCGGTGGTCGAAGCGCTGGGACTCGACGCCCGTGCGGGCGCCATCGTCTCGGGCGACACGACGGCCCATCCCAAGCCGCACCCGGAACCGCTGCTGCACGCCGCGCGGCTGCTCGGTGTCGACGCGGCCCGATGCGTCTACGTCGGCGACGATCTGCGCGACGTGGTCGCAGGCAACGCCGCCGGCATGTCGACGATCGTGGCGGAATACGGCTACCTCGGAAGCGCCGGCAGCGCCGACGAGTGGCCCGCGACCGGATGGATCGCCGACCCGCTTGCCCTGCTGCACTGGCTCCCCGGGATGCCGCGGGGCTGAGCGGTCCCCGCGCGCTCAGTTCCCTCAATCCGAACAGGCGACGTTCGCGAGCCAGAGCTCCTGCGGCGCGCCGCCGCGCGATCCGGTGATGTGCACGCCCTGATTTGCGATCAGGGGCCGCAGCACCGCGGAGGTCACGTCGTCGGGGCTGCGCAGCGCGATCCCGTTCGCCTGTGCGATCCGATCGCCGGCCTTCAGGCCGAGCATCGCCGAAAAGCCGCTTTCATGGGTCACCACGAGGCCCTGCGGCGTTGCGGCGAACAGCGCCCGCCACGGACCGGGATCGCTGCTCAGCCCACCGAGAAGCTCGGCGTTGAGCCGGATGACCGCCCCGCGAAAACCCGCTGGGGGTGCGCAGCGAGCGTTTGCAGCCACGGAGTTCATCGCCACGGATCGTGACGGCGTGCCCGCGGCGGGGGCTGCGCCGGTGGCGCCAGTCGCCGGTGCCGCATTGCCCGCCGGGCCGGACGGGTAGCGCCCTCCGGTGCCCGGCTCGGGCCACAGCCGCAGGCGCCGCTCGGTCGCGCCCTCGCGGACCGTGACGGTATCCGGCGCGATCGCAGTGACCTTCACTCCGGGCGTGATCTCCTGGCCGACCGCGACCACCTTCGGACCGCCGGGCAGGCTGAACAGCGCGTAGCCCTGCTTCCGCGGTTCGGCGATGATGCCGAGCAGGCGCGCGTTGCCCGAGAGTGTTGCACCCGACGCGACCGCCGAGGTCGGCGCCGCGCCGGCACCGAACAGGTTGGCAGCGACGAGCGTCGCGGCCGGGTCGGCGGGGGCGGTGGCTGCGATGTGCACGGGAGCGGGACCGAACAGCTGCCATCCCCACCATGCGACGACCGCCGCCAGCACCGACGACGCGACCCACGTCGCGATGGCGGCGACGGATCGCAGGAAGCGGCCGCCGCTATAATCGCGTGCTTCGCCCAACGCGTGCTCCATCGCGACGTGAATCCCCTTCTGCAACGACTCCAGCCTTACCCGTTCGAGCGGCTGCGCGCGCTCCACGCCGGCGTGGCGCCCGATCCCGCGAAGCCCGCGATCAACGTGTCGATCGGGGAGCCCAAGCACCCGACGCCGCAGTTCGTGATCGACGCGCTCGCGCGCGGCGCGATCACCGGCCTGTCGAATTATCCCATGACGGCGGGCACGGTCGCGGTGCGCGAGGCGATCGCCGGCTGGCTTTCGCGCCGCCACGGACTTGCCGCGCTCGACCCCTCGACCGAGGTCCTGCCGGTGCTCGGCAGCCGCGAAGCACTGTTCTCGTTCGCGCAGGCGATCGTCGATCCGAGTCGCGTCGGCGCCACGGTGGTCGTCCCGAACCCGTTCTACCAGATCTACGAAGGCGCCGCGCTGCTCGCCGGCGCCGCGGTCCATTGCGTGAACGCAGTCGGGGACGACGGAAGTTTCTCCCATCAATGGGGTGCCGTGCCCGACGCCGTGTGGGCGCGCACGCAGCTTCTCTACGTGTGCTCGCCCGACAATCCGACCGGGCACGTGCTCGACCTCGCGGGCTGGCAGCAGCTATTCGAGCTGTCCGATCGGCATGGCTTCGTCATCGCCTCTGACGAGTGCTATTCGGAGATCTACTTCGACGAAGCCCGACCGCCGCTCGGCGCGCTGGGCGCCGCGACGCAGCTGGGGCGAACCGGTTTCCCGCGCGTCGTCGTCTTCGGCAGCCTGTCGAAGCGCTCCAACGCGCCGGGCCTGCGTTCCGGCTACGTCGCCGGCGATCGGACGCTGCTCAAGGCGTTCCTGCAATACCGCACCTACCACGGGTCCGCGATGTCGCAGGCCGTCGCGGCGGCGAGCATTGCGGCCTGGAACGACGAAGCCCACGTCGTCGCGAACCGCGCCGAGTACGCGGCCAAGTTCGCGCAGGCGGCCCCGCGGCTTGCGGCGGCGTTGCCCTGCACGGTGCCCGAAGCCGGGTTCTACCTGTGGGCCAGGACTCCGGGTGACGATGCCGCGTTCGCGCGCAGGCTCTTCGCCGAGGAGAACGTCGTCGTGCTGCCGGGAAGCTACATCGCGCGCGAGGCCGGGGGTGTGAATCCCGGCGCCGGCCGCATCCGCATCGCCCTGGTCCCGCCGCTAGCGCAATGCGTCGAGGCGGTCGACCGCATCGTCGCCTGCGCCGGGCGCGGGTAGGCAACCACCGCAAGCCGGGGGCGCCCCGGCCGTCCTGTCCGCCTTCACGGCGATCGCCTTGGCGACTAGGGGCGTTTCACCCTGCGCAGGTCCCCGATCGAACGCAGGCCGTACCCCCGCCGGCGACCGGATGCCGCGGGCACCCGTGTAAAATGATTGTCTTTTCGCCAGCCGATTCGATGACGAGCCTGCAGCAGACGATCGACGCCGCGTGGGAGGCACGCGCCGAGCTCTCCCCCGCCATAGCCCCCGCCGCCGTGCGCGAGGCGGTCGCGCAGGTCATCGCCGAGCTCGACGCCGGACGCCTGCGCGTGGCCGAGAAGGTCGACGGTGCCTGGACCACCCACCAGTGGATCAAGAAGGCGGTCCTGCTGTCGTTCCGCCTGACCGACAGCGCGCCGATCGGCCTCGCCGGTCCGCAGGTGCCGTTCCGCTTCTACGACAAGGTCGCGACCAAGTTCGCGCAGTACGACGATGCGGCGTTCGCCCAGGCGGGTGTTCGCGTCGTGCCGCCCGCCGTCGCCCGGCGCGGGGCGTACGTCGCCCGCGGCGTCGTGCTGATGCCCTCGTACGTCAACATCGGTGCCTACGTCGACGAGGGTACGATGGTCGACACTTGGGCGACCGTCGGTTCCTGCGCCCAGATCGGCAAGAACGTGCACCTGTCCGGCGGCGTCGGCATCGGCGGCGTGCTCGAGCCGCTGCAGGCCAACCCGACGATCATCGAGGACAACTGCTTCATCGGCGCGCGCTCCGAGGTCGTCGAGGGCGTGATCGTCGAGGAGAACTCGGTGCTGGGGATGGGCGTGTTCCTCGGCCAGAGCACGCGGATCTACGATCGCGCCACCGGCAGCGTCAGCTACGGGCGCGTGCCCGCCGGCTCGGTCGTCGTCGCGGGCAGCCTGCCTGCCGCCGACGGCAGCCACAGCCTCTACTGCGCGGTGATCGTCAAGCGGGTGGACGCGAAGACGCGCTCCAAGACCGGAATCAACGAATTGCTGCGGCTGTAGGCGCGTCATGTCCGTCAGCCTGAAGACCGCCGAGGACATCGCCGGCATGCGCATCGCGGGCCGGCTTGGCTCCGAACTGCTCGACTTCCTGACGCCGATGATCGTCAGCGGCGTGACGACGCGCGAGATCGACGCTGCTGCCCACGACTACATGGTCAACGTCCAGAGGACGACGCCCGCGACGCTCAATTACGCGCCTCCCGGCCACTCGCCCTACCCCGCGTCGCTGTGCACGTCGGTCAACCACGTCGTCTGCCACGGCATCCCGGGCGAAAAGAAGCTCAAGGATGGCGACATCGTCAACGTCGACGTGACGGTGATCAAGGACGGCTATCACGGCGACACCAGCCGGATGTTCTTCATCGGCAAGCCTTCGATCCAGGCTCGCCGGCTGGTCGAGGTCACCTACGAGGCGATGTGGCGCGGCATTCGCGCGGTCAGGCCCGGCGCGCATCTGGGCGACATCGGATCGGCGATCCAGCGCTTCGCCGAAGGCCATGGATTCTCGGTCGTGCGCGAATTCTGCGGGCACGGCATCGGCACGCGCTTCCACGAGGATCCGCAGGTGCTGCACTACGGCCGCCCCGGGACCGGACTCAAGCTGCAGGCGGGCATGATCTTCACGGTCGAGCCGATGATCAACGCCGGGCGCGCGTCGATCCGCTCGCTCGCCGACGGCTGGACGATCGTCACCGCCGACCATTCGCTGTCCGCGCAATGGGAACACACGGTGCTCGTCACCGACACCGGCGTCGAGGTGCTGACCCAATCGGCGGGGACCCCGCCGCCGCCCCCGGCGTCGGACTGAAAGGCCGCGGCGGATGAGCTTCGCGCCGAGCGCCGCCGCCGTCCCGCCCGCGCCGTCGCCTGCGCCACGAATCGACCACTGGCGCGAGCGGCTCGCGAGCGGCCGCGCGCGGCTTCGCCGGGAATTCCTCGCAGCCGGCGACACGCCGCGCCTGCTGCGCGGCCTGTCGGGCCTGACCGACGAAGTCGTCGCAGGCGCGTGGGCCGAGGGGGCGTGCCGCCGCCACTGCGCGCTGGTCGCCGTCGGCGGCTACGGCCGTGGCCAGCTCTATCCGCATTCCGACGTCGACGTCCTGATCCTGCTTCCCCCCGAAACGGGCGAACCGGCGACGGCGGCGATCGAGCAGCTTCTCGCAGCGCTTTGGGACATCGGCGTCGAACTCTCGCACGCGGTGCGCACGGTGGCCGAATGCGTCGCCGAGATGGCGACGGACACGACGATCCGCACCAGCCTGCTCGAACACCGGCTGCTCGCAGGCTCGCGCAGCCTCTACGACGAATTTCGCAGCGAATTCGCGGCGTCGCTGGACCTGCGGGCGTTCTACGCGGCCAAGGTCCTCGAGCAGCAGCAGCGCCACCTGAAGTACCACGACGCCGCCTACAACCTCGAGCCCAACGTCAAGGAGAGCCCGGGCGGCTTGCGCGACCTGCAGACGGTGATCTGGATCGCACGCGCCGCCGGGCTCGGCCGATCGTGGGGCGAGATCGCGAAGAACGGGCTGATGACCGTCGCCGAGGCGCGGGCGGTCGCGCGCCAGGAGCGCACGATCGGCGCGTTGCGGGCGCGCCTGCATTACCTCGCCGGACGGCGCGAGGATCGCCTGGTCTTCGACCTGCAGGCGGCGCTCGCGCGCGAACTGGCACTGGTCGACAAGCCGGCGCGCCGCGCCACCGAGCAGCTGATGCAACGCTATTACCGCGCGACCAAGGTCGTGCGCCAGGTCAACACGCTGCTCCTCCAGAACCTGCACGCGTGGCTCTATCCGGCAGCCACGGCACCGGTTCCGATCGACGACGACTTCCAGCGCGTCGACGAGCTGCTCGACGTTCGTGACGAATCGCTGTTCGAGCGGCGCCCCGGCGCGATGTTCGATGCTTCTCTGACCGTGCAGCGCCATCCCGAGCTGCGCGGCATGACCGCGCGGACGCTGCGCGCGCTTTGGCGCAACCGGCACCGGATCGATGCCGCGTTCCGGCGCGAACCCGCGCACCGGGCGCAATTCCTGCAGATGTTCCGCGAGCCGCGCGGCCTCACGCACGCGCTGCGGCGGATGAACCTCTACGGAATCCTCGGGCAATACCTGCCTGCATGGGGCCGCATCGTCGGCCAGATGCAGCACGACCTGTTCCACGTCTACACGGTCGACGAGCACATCCTGATGGTGATCCGCAACCTGCGCCGGTTCACCGAGGCGCAGCATGCGCACGAATATCCGCTGTGCTCGCGCGTCATCGCGGACTTCGAACGCAAGGAGGTCCTGTACCTCGCGGGCCTGTTCCACGACATCGCCAAGGGTCGCGGCGGAGACCACTCGGTCCTCGGCGCGCGCGAAGCGCGCAGGTTCTGCCGCCAGCACGGGATACCCGACGAGGATGCCGAGCTGGTCGCCTGGCTGGTCGGCGAGCACCTGACGATGTCGACGACCGCCCAGAAGCAGGACATCACCGATCCCGAGGTGATCGATGCGTTCGCGAAACGGGTCGGCAACGAGCGATTCCTCTCGGCGCTCTACCTGCTGACCGTCGCCGACATCCGCGGGACCAGTCCCAACGTCTGGAACGCCTGGAAAGGCAAGCTGCTGGAGGATCTCTACAAGGCGACGCGCAGCGTCCTCGCAGGGGACGGCGCGCAGCGCACCATCGCCGACAGCATCGAACTGCGCCAGCGCGAGGCGCAGCGCCTGCTGCGCCTGTACGCGGTGCCCGAAGGCGCGGAAGACCGGCTCTGGCGCGAGCTCGACGTCACCTATTTCCAGAGGCACACGGCCGACGAGATCGCCTGGCACGCCAGGCACCTGAACTGGCGAGTCGACGGCACCGACCCGGTCGTCAAGGTCCGGCTCGCGCGCGACGGAGCGGGACTGCAGGCCCTGGTGTATCTGCCCGACCAGAAGGCGCTGTTCGCCCGCATCTGCGGCTTCTTCGGTCGCACCGGATTGTCGATCCTCGACGCCAAGGTGCACACGACGCGAAACGGCTACGCGCTCGACACCTTCGCGGTCCACGACCCCGCCAATCCGAATGCCTCGTACCGCGAGACCGTCCAGTACATCGAATACGAGCTCGTGCGCGCGCTCGCGTCGCCCGAACCGCTGAAGGCGCCTGACGTCGGGCGCATCTCGCGCCAGCTGCGGCATTTCCCGTTGACGCCCGAAGTGCAGATCTTCCCCGACGACAAGGGCACGCATTTCATCCTCGAGATCGTCGCGGGCGACAGGCCCGGCTTGCTGGCCCGCATCGCCTACGTCCTGGCGCAGGCGAACATCGACGTGGTCAGCGCGCGGATCAATACGCTGGGCGAGCGCGCGGAGGACGTGTTCCTGATCGGCGGCGCGAAGCTGCACGACGAGCAGGCGCTGCTGCGGCTCGAGACCGCGCTCTACGAGCAGCTGCGGATCTGACCAGGAGTCGAGCCCGATGTTCTTTCTGCTGAAATCAAATGTGGTGGGCCAGCCGACGTTCGTCGACGGCTTCCTCACCCCGGACGAGTGCCGGTCGATCATCGCCAGCGGGGAGAGCCATCTCGACCTCAACGTTGCCAAGACCGAGGATCATCGGGTCCACCAAAACCTCCGGAAATCGGACATCGGCTGGCTCGACTCGAACGGCGAGTACGCGTGGCTGTTCAACCGCATCAGGGACTGCGTCAACGCCGTCAATGCGGACTGGTTCCGATACGATCTAATCGGCTTCGAGGGGATACAGTTCACGAGATACTCGTCCAGCAAGGATGGGCATCCCGATTTCTACTCCTCGCACAAGGACACCGCCCTGCTTCCCGGCGGGACGGTGCGGAAGCTGTCTTTCACCATCCAGCTGACGGATCCGGAGACCTACGAAGGCGGGGATGTGGTTCTCTACAACTCCCTGATCGACACGGCGAACCTCTCCCGCGCGCTGGGTTCGATCAGCTTCTTTCCTTCCTATACGATCCATGAAGTCATGCCGGTCACCCGGGGCGCGAGGCACTCGCTGGTCGGGTGGGCGTGCGGACCGGCCTTCGTCTAGCGACAGCCGCCCGCCGGTGGCCCGCGCCGCCACAAGGCGCCATGCGCAGCATGTGGACGTCGCCTACTCGTCGGCGACGTCGACGCCCGGGAACAGTTCCTCGGTGAATCCGAACTGCGTGAAATCGCGGATGCGCATCGGATAGAGGATGCCGTCGAGGTGATCGCACTCGTGCTGGACGACGCGCGCGTGGAACCCTTCGGCTTCGCGATCGATCACGCGACCGCGGGGATCGAGCCCGCGGTAGCGGATGCGCGCGTGGCGCGGCACGACACCACGCAACCCGGGCACCGACAAACAGCCCTCCCAGCCCTCCTCCATCGCATCGGTCAGCGGTGTGATCACCGGGTTGACGATCTCCGTGTAGGGCACGGGTTCGGCATCGGGATAGCGGGGATTGCGCTCGACGCCGAAGATGACCACGCGCAGCCCCACGCCGATCTGCGGCGCCGCGAGCCCCGCGCCGTTCTGGGCGCGCATCGTGTCGAGCATGTCGACGAGCAACGCGGCGATCTCCGGCGAATCCGCGCGCTCGACCTCCTGCGAACGCGCGAGCAGCCGCGGGTCGCCCATGCGCAAGACGTCGCGGATCACCGCTCCCCCCCGCCACTGGGGACCGCGTCGGGCGCCTCACCGCGCCCGGTCCCGGACGGCTGCACCGGGATGCGCACGATCACGTGCTCGAGCAGGTTGCGGACCCCGTCCATCGCCGTTTCGAGAACGCGCGCGATGCCCTCGAGCGACACCTGCGCCGTGCTGTCGCCGCGGCCGGCCGCGTGGTTGACGACGACGCAGACCGATGCATAGTCGAGGCCCAGCTCGCGCGCGAGCCCTGCCTCGGGCATCCCGGTCATGCCGACCAATGTCGCGCCGTCGCGGTCCATCCGGTCGATCTCTGCAGCGGTCTCGAGGCGCGGCCCCGACACGGCCGCGTAGACGCCGCCGTCGGCCAGTGCGATTCCGGACTCGCGCGCCGCGGCAAGGCAGATCGCGCGCAGTTGGTCCGAATACGGTCGGGTGAAGTCGGCGTGCACGACCTGGGCGCCGTTGCCGTCGAAGAACGTCTGCGCGCGGCCCCAGGTGTAGTCGATCAGCTGATGCGGCAGGACCAGGTCACCCGGCGCGGCCCCCCGGATCGCGCCGACCGAGGCGACGGCGAGTACCGCCGTCGCGCCCTGCTGCTTGAGCGCCCACAGGTTCGCCCGGTAATTGACGCGGTGGGGCGGTATGGTGTGGCCGTGGCCGTGCCGGGCGAGGAACGTCGCGCGCCGGCCGGCGAGCTCGCCGACGACGAGGGCCGCCGACGGCTCTCCATACGGCGTGCGGATGACTTCGCGGTGCGCAACGGCCAGTGTCGACAGCCGCGTCAGGCCGGTACCACCTATGATGGCGAGCATGAAACTTGCTTGAACCGTGGATCAGGTCAATTGAAGCGTACAGGTGGGCCCGACCTGCCACACGCCAGGGGCATTTGCGGCCTTTGGGGCCGAGACCGTGGAGGCCAGGCTGGCGAGCGGCGGCGTCTCATGACATCATCATAGGTGCTGCGGTTGCGGCGCCGCGAAGCCAAGCGCCATTCTAGCCCGGAAAGGATGCGATGTACCTCGACCGACTGTTCAAGCTGATGGCCGACAAGGAGGCGTCGGACCTCTACATTTCGTGTGGGGCGCCGATCAATCTCAAGGTCAACGGCGTCCTCATGCCGGTGTCGACCCAGAAGATGGACGTCGAGACCGTGCGCAGGATCGCGTACGACCTGATGACCAAGGAGCAGGCGCGCGAATTCGAGAACGAGCGCGAGATGAATCTCTCGCACCTCGACAAGGCCGTCGGCAACTTCCGGATCAACATCTTCCGGCAGCGCGGATCCATCTCGCTCGTCATCCGGTACGTGCGCAGCCACGTGCCGCCGTTCGAGGCACTGAAGCTGCCGCCGGTGCTGCTCGACCTGGTGATGGCCAAGCGCGGACTGGTGCTGGTCGCGGGCGCAACGGGCTCGGGCAAGTCGACCACGCTCGCCGCGATGATCGACCATCGCAACACCAACCGCACCGGCCACATCCTCACGATCGAGGACCCGATCGAATACCTGTTCGACCACCGCCAGAGCCTCGTCAACCAGCGCGAGATCGGCATCGACACCCACAACTACCAGATGGCGCTGCAGAACGCGCTGCGCGAAGCACCCGACCTGATCATGATCGGCGAGATCCGTGACAAGGAGACGATGCAGTCGGCGCTTCTGCACACGCTGACCGGGCACCTCTGCCTGTCGACGATCCACGCCAACAACAGCTACCACGCGCTGTCGCGGATCATCAACATGTTCCCCCACGACGCGCGCGCGGCGGTGCTGTCCGACCTTTCGATCGGCCTGCGCGCGATCGTTTCGCAGCGGCTCGTCCGCACCGTCGACGGCACCCAGCAGCCGGCAGTCGAGGTCCTGCTCAACACGTCGCTGATCGCCGAACTGATCAAGAACGGCGAGTTCACGCAGATCAAGGAAGCGATGGAGCAGTCGCTGTATCCCGGCTCGCAGACCTTCGAGCAGGCGCTGTCGAAGATGTACCTCGACAAGCGCATCACCTACGACGAGGCGATGATCGCTTCGGACTCGCCGACCAACCTCGCGTGGCTGATCAACCAGAACACGCCGACGTCAGGCGCCGAGGCCGTGGGCGGAGCGGCTGCGTCCGAATCGCGCCGCGGAGGCACCGACTTCGCCGCAGTGAAGATCGATCCGGCGATGCTCGAGCGCTCGAACTAGCAGGCGGAGCACCGCTGCCCCGCACCGGGACGTCGCGGTCCCGGGCATTGCGCGGTGTCCCCGCGCGGGCCCCGGTGCCGTTTGCTAACATGCCTGCATGGACATCGCCGCGACGCCGACGCTCGCCCTCGCCTGCGAACTGATCGCGCGTCGCTCGACGACCCCCGACGACGCCGGCTGCCAGGCCCTGCTGGCCGAACGCCTCGCGCCGCTCGGATTCCGCTGCGAGACCACGATCGACAACGGCGTCACCAACCTGTGGGCGCGCCTCGGTGATGCGAAACCGCTGGTGTGCCTCGCCGGGCACACCGACGTCGTGCCGACCGGTCCGCTCGACGGATGGGAGAGTGAACCGTTCGTGCCGGTCGTGCGCGACGGCTACCTGTACGGCCGCGGCGCTGCCGACATGAAAGGGTCGCTCGCCGCGTTCGTCGTTGCCGTCGAGGGCTTCCTCGCAGACTGCACGCGACCCGCGGGGTCGATCGCATTGCTGATCACCTCGGACGAGGAAGGCGCGTCGGTCGACGGCACGGTCCGCGTCGTCGAGCGGCTGGCGAAAGCCGACACGTCGATCGACTACTGCATCGTCGGCGAGCCGTCGTCGGACGCCCGGCTGGGCGATACGATCAAGAACGGTCGCCGCGGCACGCTTTCGGGCACGCTGACCGTCAGGGGCGTCCAGGGCCACATCGCGTATCCGCAGCTCGCCCGCAATCCGATCCACCTGGCCGCGCCGGCGCTCGCGGAACTCGCGGCGATGCACTGGGACGACGGCAACGAGTACTTCCCGCCGACCTCGTTCCAGATCTCGAACATCCACGCGGGCACCGGTGCCGGCAACGTGATCCCGGGCACGCTGGAGCTCATGTTCAATTTCCGGTATTCGACGCAGAGCACGCGCGATTCGCTCGCGGCGCGTCTGACTGCGGTGCTCGATCGCCACGGCCTCGATTACTCGATCGCGTGGACCGGGCACGGTGAGCCCTTCCTCACGCCGCGCGGCAGGCTCGTCGAGCTCGCGGCCGAATCGATCCGCGAGGTGGTCGGCATCTCGCCCGGGCTGTCCTGCGCGGGCGGCACTTCGGACGGACGCTTCATCGCGCGGATCTGCCCGGAAATCGTCGAGATCGGCCCGGTGAACGCCACGATCCACAAGCTGAACGAGCGCGTGCTGGCGTCGGACCTGGAGTCGCTCGCGGCGATCTACCGCAACCTGCTGCAGCGGCTGCTGCGGCCATCGACATGAACGCGCCGCCCGAACTCGAGACCCTGCGCGACTGGCTGCGCTTTGCAGTGACGCGCTTCACCCAGTCGAAGCTCGCGTTCGGGCACGGCTTCGACAACGCCTACGACGAAGCTGCGTACCTGGTGCTGCACGCGCTCGCCCTTCCGCTCGATCTCCTCGAGCCGTTTCTCGACGCCAGGCTCACCGCGACCGAACGCGCCGATCTCGCCGTGCTGATGACGCGACGCATCGACGAGCGCGTTCCCGCCGCCTACCTGACGCACGAGGCATGGCTCGGGGAATTCCGCTTCTACGTCGACGAGCGCGTGATCATTCCCCGATCGTTCATCGCCGAACTGCTGCCCGACGGGCTCGCGCCGTTCGTCCCGGACCGCGAAGCGGTCCGTTCGGTGCTCGACCTGTGCACGGGCTCGGGCTGCCTCGCCGTGCTGCTCGCGCACGCGTTCCCCTCGGCCGACGTCGACGCCGCCGACATTTCCTCGGATGCGCTCGCCGTCGCGCAGCGCAATGTCAGCGAATACGGCCTCGCCGACCGGATCAACCTGATCCGCTCGGACCTGTTCGACAACCTGCCGGGGAAGTCCTACGACCTGATCGTCAGCAATCCCCCCTACGTCACCGCGCGCGCGATGGAAGCGCTGCCCCGCGAGTACCGGCACGAGCCGGCGCTTGCCCTCGCCGGAGGCGACGACGGCCTCGATGCGGTGCGCACGATCCTCGCGGCGGCGCCCCGCTTCCTCGAACCCGACGGCCTGCTGATCGTGGAGATCGGCCACAACCGCGACGCAACGGAGGCGGCTTTCCCGCGGATGCCGTTTGTCTGGCTCGAGACCGCTTCGTCGACCGACAGCGTGTTCCTGCTGCCGCGCGAGGACCTGATCAGAGGGCGGTAACTGTCCCGTGGCAAAGCCGGGGGATCGTCACTTCTGCTGCGGCAACTGCCCGCTCGGCATTCATGGATCCGCCATCGGGCGCGTGGACTTCAGCCGGCGAGGCCGAAGAACTGCTGGATCCTGTTCACCAGGTCCTTGGCCCGGCTGACGCCATGCCTTGCGCGCGCTTCGGCGTCGAGCGCCTGGAGGGTCGCGTCGTTGGCGGCCTGGCGCTCGGCGAGAACTTTCGCAAGAACTTCGGCGAGTTCGGGGCGGGCGCGGATGATGCCGTCGAAACCCCGCTTGTCGAGGCGATAGCACAGCGCCTCGCCGATCGCGACGACCGTCGCCGCCCGCGGCTGCCCGAGCAGAAGCCCCATCTCGCCAAAGTACGCCGGCGCGTCGAGGGTCGCGAACCGGTGGTGATTGCCGGCCGCATCGGACCCGACGATGTCGACGCGTCCGCGCGCGAGCAGGTAGAGCGAGTCGGCGGGCTCGCCCTGGCTGCAGACGGTGTCCCCGCCCGTGTAGAGCGCCGTCGTGAGCTCGTGCGCCAGCGACGCGCGCTCGTCGGGGGTCAGCGACGCGAAGAGATCCATCGTCGCCAGCGCCGCCTCGCGATGTCCGATCTCCTGCGCCGCGGCTTCGCCGCGAGGGTCGGCCCGCATCTCGACGACCCGGTGCGGGAACGGGATGTCGAAGCCGACACGCTTGAGCGCGGCGTAGACGTGCGCGCGAATGTGCGAGTCGGCGGCCCAGTACTGCCCGACGTCGGTCAGGTCGTAGCGGACTGCGTACTCGATGCCGCTGTCCTTGAAATCCGTGCAGACGACCCGAGGCGACGGGTCCTTGGAGACGAATTCCATGGCGGCCTGTGCAAGCGCCTTGGTGACGACGTCGATGACGCTCGCCGGCGAATGCGAGAACCCGACCTGGAAGAGCACGTTTCGAACCCAGCCGGTGCGCTCCTCGCCATGCCGCGCGACGACGGTCACCTTGTTGTTCATCAGCATCGCGTTCGGGATCACGATCGTCTCGTGCGCGGGAGTCGCGATCGCCATGTGGCGCCAGCGGATGCTGACCACCTGGCCGGTCAGGTCCTCGATGCGCACCCAGTCGCCGACCCGGCAGGTCTTCTCGAGCTGCAGTGCAATTCCGCCCCACAGGTTGCCCAGCGTCGCCTGCGCCGAGAACGCCAGCGCGCCGGTCAGGACCGCCGACGTGGTGATGAGACCTGCGAGGTTGACGCCAACGGCATTGAGCCGAAAGATCGCATAGCCGATCAGCGACAACGCGATCACGAACTCGTCGAGGATCCGCGGGATGCCGCGACGGGCCAGCAGCGTCTGGAAGACGAAGCGGATGGCGATCTGGATCGACCCGAAGGCGACCAGCGCGAGCGAGGCTTCGCGCAGGATCGTCTGCAGCAGCTCCGACTTGATCGAGTCTCGAGTAGTGATCGAGGAGCCAGAGCCCGCCGACGCCGGCAGCCACGACGACGAGCATCGGCAGCAGGCCCTGGCGCCGCGGCGTGCCGAAGAACTGGGCGATCAGGACCAGCAGCAGCGCTCCGGCCGCGAACATCAGCGCATCATTCACCAGCTGATCGAGCTGCATGGGCACGTCCAGGGGATTCGAACGCCGCGATTATAGGGCCATGGATCGGCGGCTCGCGTAGAATCTGCGGCTCTTTTTCCGAGGCATCATGATGGCTTCACGCACCGGAGGCGAGATCCTGGTCGCCAGTCTGCTGGCCCAGCGTGCCACCCATGCATTCGGCGTTCCCGGCGAGAGCTACCTCGCGGTCCTCGACGCCCTCCACGACGCTTCCGACCGCCTGCGCTTCGTCATCTGCCGCCAGGAAGGCGGGGCGTCGTACATGGCGGAAGCCTGCGGCAAGTTGACCGGCCGCCCCGGCATCGCCTTCGTCACGCGCGGACCGGGCGCGTCGAACGCCGCGATCGGCATCCACACGGCGGCGCAGGACGCCTCGCCGATGATCGTGTTCGTCGGCCAGGTCGGCGGCGACATGATGGATCGCGAGGCTTTCCAGGAGATCGACTACCGGCGGATGTACGGAAGCGTGGCCAAGTGGGCGGCGCAGATCGATCGCGCCGAACGCATTCCCGAATACGTCGCACATGCGTACCGGGTCGCGATGTCGGGCCGCCCGGGACCGGTCGTGCTCGCGCTACCCGAGGACATGCTGACCTCGCGCGCGGACGTGCCGGATCCGCCGCATGTCGAGGCGACCCGCGCCGCACCGTCGGCCCAGGACGTCGCTGTGGCGCAGGCACTGCTGCGCGGCGCCCAGCGGCCGCTGGTGCTGGTCGGGGGCAGCCGCTGGGACAGGACTGCCTGCGACGCCCTCGCCCGCTTCGCCGAGGATGCGGCGCTGCCGGTGGCCTGCGCCTTCCGCCACCAGGACCTGATCGACAACCGGCATCCCCATTACGCGGGCGACGTCGGCATCGGCATCAATCCGAAGCTCGCGGCGCGGGTGCGCGACGCCGACGTGCTGCTGGTGGTCGGCGAGCGCCTGGGCGAGACGACGACGGCCGGCTACACGCTGCTCGACGTCCCCTCGCCGCGGCAGGCGCTCATTCACGTCCATCCCGGCGCTGACGAACTGGGCCGCGTCTACCAGCCGAAGCTGGCGATCGCCGCGACGCCGGGTGCGTTCCTCGCCGCCATCGATGGACGTGCTGCGCGGCGGCCCGTGATTTCCGCCGAAGCCTCACCCGAAGCGGCGCATGCCGAGTACGAAGCCTGGCGCGCGCCGCGACCGGTCCCCGGCGCCTTGGACCTCTGGCAGATCGTGCGCTGGCTCGACGAGCGCCTCCCGGATGACGCGATCGTCACCAACGGCGCCGGCAACTTTGCGACCTGGATGCATCGCGTGTATCGCTATCGCGGATTCCGCACGCAACTCGCGCCCTACTCGGGCTCGATGGGTTACGGCGTGCCTGCAGCACTCGCGGCCAAGCTCGTGCATTCGCAACGCACCGTCGTCTCGTGGAACGGAGACGGCTGCTTTCTGATGAACGGACAGGAGCTTGCGACGGCGATCCAGTACGACCTCGCGATCGTGTTCGTCGTCGTCGACAACGGCATGTACGGCACAATCCGCATGCACCAGGAGCGCAACTATCCGTCGCGCGTGTCGGGCACCGCCCTCGTCAATCCCGACTTCGCGGCGCTGGCCCGCGCCTATGGTGCGCTCGGGGAAACGGTGACGACGACCGCGGAGTTCGCACCGGCCTTCGAACGCGCGCTCGCGTGCGGCCGGGCAGCGCTGCTCCACGTGAAGATCGATCCGCAGGCGCTGACGATGGGGGCGAGCCTCGACGAGCTGCGCGCGCAGGGAATCGCGGCGCAGCAGCGCCGAGCGGAGTGACGCCGGCGGCCGCGCATAGGCGCGCTTCGGCGAGATCCAGATCGCGGGCAAAGCCTGCCTGCGTCATTGGTCGTCGCATTTCGGCAACGGCGCCCGGCGGTGCGGGGCGACCATCCGCCGGATGGATTTGCCCGAGCGCGCGAGCCTGCTGCATAGTCGCCCAATGCCCGGCCGCGAAGCTCACGGTACGCGGGCAACCGGGGGATCCATCCGTCACCACAGGGGAAAAAGCATGCGCCGCACAACGATTGCAACTCTCGCAGTTTCCTGCCTTGCAGCCGCGATCGCGACCAGCGCGCTGGCGGGAAGCGTCCGGCCCCCCGCCCCGGGCGAAGACCTGGTGCCCACCGGCAAGGGCTGGGGCGAGCGTCCCGCGCCGGGCACCGACAACGCCAGTGCCACTGGCCAGTTGAGGGCGGCCCGGCCGAAGAACACCAGCAACGGCATCAATTATCATGGCGGGCCGGTGATCCTCGGCACGACCAACGCGTATTACATCTGGTACGGCAACTGGACCAACAATACTGCCACGACGATACTGCCGGCCTTCGGTAGCAGCATCGGAGGATCGCCATACTTCAACATCAATACCACCTACTACAACGGCAGCAGCGTCCACGTGAGCAACTCGGTGGCACTGGTCAAACAGACCACCGACAGCTACTCTCAGGGAACGGCACTGAGTGACACCGCTGTCCAGAACGTCGTCGCGACGGCGATCAATCAGGGTAAGCTGCCCTCGGACACCAATGCGGTGTATTTCGTCCTGACGTCGTCCGACGTCAATGAGACTTCCGGCTTCTGCACTCAGTACTGCGGCTGGCATACGCATGCGTCGATCAATGGCGCGGACATCAAGTATTCGTTCGTCGGCAATCCCGACCGCTGCCCCAGCGCCTGCGAAGCGCAGACGACAAGTCCCAACGGCAACGCCGGGGCCGACGGCATGGCAAGCATCATCGCCCACGAACTCGAGGAGGCGGTCACTGATCCCGACCTCAATGCCTGGTACGACACCCGCGGCGCCGAGAACGCCGACAAGTGCGCGTGGACCTTCGGCACCGAATCCACGGCATCGAACGGATCCAAGTACAACGTGACCCTCGGCACGACGAAATTCCTCATCCAGCAAAACTGGGTCAACGCGTCGGGCGGCTATTGCTCGATGAGCCACTGATGCCCGTTGAAACGGGCGCGGCTCGATCGCGCCCCCGTCACGCCGGGTGGGCCACGAAGGCTCCACCCGGCGCGACGAACCTCGCTGCAGTTCCCCTGTCCCACCCTCGATGAAGCTCTCCAAAGGCATCGCACGCAGGCGGACGATTCGGCTGTCGATCTTGCTGGCAGCCACGGTGGCGGCGTGCATCGCATTCCCCACCGCCGGCCAGCCAGTGCACGCCCCCGGCCGCATCCCCACGGTCACGCGGCTGGTCAAGGTGTTCTACGACCTCGAATCCAGGCTCGTCTCGAACCTCGTCGCGCGCGACACCAAGGCGATCGACCAGGCGCTGGAACCGGATTTCGAGCTGCGTGCGGGCTCGATGCCCGGGACCCCGGTGCCCCGCGCCGACTGGATCCGGCAGGCGCAGGAGAATCCGTCGGAGGCGTCGATCGACCAGATGGCGGTCCACGACTTCGGCAGCGTCGCGATCGTCAGCTTCAGGCTGGTTCCCGCGGCAACGCCTGCGTCGGCTGCGAACGCGGGCCTGTTCATCGTCGACTCCTGGAAGCGCGATGGCGACGGCTGGAAGCTCGCGACGCGCTACCTCAGCAACGCCGCCGCACCCGCGTCGGCGATTCCCGCGTCGGCGGGAACGATCGACAAGCGCTACTGATTCGAAAGGCGCCGCTCCCGCGGCGCGACCCTCAGGCGACCGCGACCAGGCGGTGCAGTGTGTCGGGGTCGTTCAGCAGGTCCTGGCTGGGACCGCGATGGACGATGCGGCCCCGGTCGAGCACCAGCGCGCTGCGGGTCAGCGACAGCGCGAGCTTGGCGTGCTGCTCGACGATGACGACCGCCATGCCGCCGTCGGTCACCAGGCTGCGTATCACCCGCATCAGCTCCTGCACGATGATCGGCGCGAGCCCTTCCATCGGCTCGTCGAGCAGCAGCAGGCTCGGGTTCACGATCAGCGCACGGGCGATCGCGAGCATCTGCTGTTCGCCGCCCGACAGCTGGTTGCCGCGGTTGGCGCGGCGCTCCGCGAGGCGCGGGAAGATCTCGTAGACCTTGGAAAGCGTCCAGCGCCCCGGGCGGGCGACGGCCGTCAGGTGCTCCTCGATGGTCAGCGAGGGCCACATGTACCGCTCCTGCGGCACCCAGCCCAGCCCCGCCGCCGCACGCCGATGCGTCGGCAAGGCGGCGAGATCCTCGCCGCGCCAGCGCAGCGTGCCGCGATGGACGCGGGTCAATCCCATCAGCGTCACCAGCAGCGTCGTCTTGCCGACGCCGTTGCGCCCGAGGAGCGCAAGGGTGTCGCCGGCCTCCAGCGCGAATCCGACGTCCTCGAGCACCACCGACGCGCCGTAGCCGGCCGTCACGCCCTCGAGCGCGAGCAGCTCAGGCATGCTGCGCCTCGCCGAGATAGACCTCCTTGACCCGGGGATGCGCCGCGATCTCGGTGGGCGTACCCTCGGTCAGCACCTTGCCCCCGACGAGCACGGTGATGCGCTCGGCGAAGCGGAACACCAGGTCCATGTCATGCTCGATGAACAGGATCGTGACTTCGCGCGGCAGGCTGGCGATGACGCCGAAGAGCTCGGCGCTTTCGCCCGAAGGAATGCCGGCCGCCGGCTCGTCGAGCAGCAGGATGCGCGGGCGCGTCGCCAGCGCCAGCGCAATCTCGAGCAGCCGCTGCTTGCCATAGGCGAGGTTGTGCGTCAGCTCGTTGCGCTCGCCGATGAGCTGCAGCGACTCGAGCAGCGCGCAGCCCTCGTCGACCGCCTCGCGCTGCTTCGCGACGGTTCGGCTCCAGACGGCAGCGCGGCCCTGGCGCTCGCAGATCGCGAGCACCACCGATTCGAGCGCGGTCAGCCCGGGAAACAGCGTGTTGATCTGGAACGTGCGCGTCATCCCGCGCTTGACGCGGGCATGCTGAGGCAGCGCGGTGATGTTCTCTTCACCGAGGAACACGTCGCCCGCCGTCGGCGGAAATACGCCGGTCAGCAGGTTGATGAACGTCGTCTTGCCTGCGCCGTTGGGTCCGATCAGCGCGTGGCGCGCGCCGGCCTCGAAAGCGAGCGAGATGTCGGTGTTCGCGTTGAACGCGCCCCAGCGCTTGGACAGCCCCTGCGTGCGCAACGCGCTCATCGCTTCGCTCCGCGCAGCCGCTCGCGCAGGGTGTCGAGACCGCCGAGGATGCCGCCGCGCGCGAAGAGCACGATCAGCACCAGGAAGAACCCCAGCCAGAACTGCCAGTACACCGGATCGATGCCCGACAGGTAGTCCTGCGCCACCATGAACACCAGCGCGCCGACGAGGCCGCCATAGAGGCGCCCCGCGCCCCCCAGCACCAGGATGATCATCAGCTCGGCCGAACGCTGGAAGCTCAGTCCGTCGATGCCGACGAACTGGGTCGTCTGCGCGATCAACCCGCCCGCCACACCCGCGACCGCGGCAGCGATCGTGAAGATCGTCCGCAGGCGTCTCGCCACCGGGGCGCCGATTGCCGGCATCCGCTTGCCGCCTTCGCGGATTCCCCGCAGGCTGAGGCCGAGCGGCGAGGCGACGAGCCTTCGCACCACGACGAACACGAGGAACACGACGACCAGCGAATAGACGAAAGCCGTACCCCCCCTGATGCCGAATTCCCATACGCCCAGGATCTTGCTGATCGTCACGCCGGAGAGCCCGTCGACACCCCCGGTGATCCACGACGCCTTGTTCGCCGCCTCGAACAGCATCAGGCCGATGCCGAGCGTCACCATCAGGCGCGTCAGGTCGCTGCCGCGAACGACCAGGAAGCTCACCAGATAGCCGGCGACCGCGGCGACCGCCGCGGCGGCGATCAGGCCGGAGATCGGCTCGTGCCATCCGTGCACGGCAAGCAGTCCCGCCGTATACGCGCCGATGCCGTAGAACGCCGCGTGCCCGAGCGAGACGATGCCGGCATAGCCGAGGATCAGATCGAGCGACACCGCGAACAGCCCGGTGATCAGGATTTGGCTGCCCAGCACGCGATAGTCCGGAAACGCGAAGAACCCGATCACCGGCAGCAGCCAGAACGCGAATTCCAGCGGTCGCCAGCGCCCGTCGGGCAGCCGGACGTCGCCGGCGGCCGCGCTGCCGGCCGCCGCGGGCGCCGTGGCGTCAGTCATGTCTTGCGTCCATACAGCCCGGCGGGGAACACGATCAGCAGCACGACCATCAGCGCATAGATGACGAACCCGCCGATCTGGGGCACGTAGTATTTGCCGGCGACGTCGAACACGCCGAGGATCAGCGCCGCGACCAGCGGGCCCTTCATGGTCCCGGTGCCGCCGACGCTGACGACCAGCAGGAAATACACCATGTATTTCAGCGGAAACGTCGGATCGAGCCCGAGCACCTCGATGCCGAGCGCCCCGCCGAGCCCCGCGAGCCCCGAGCCGAGCGCGAAGGTCAGCGCGAACACGCGATTGACGTTGATCCCGAGGCCCGCGGCCGCGGTGGCGTTGTCGACGCTCGCGCGCACCCGGCTACCGAAGCGCGTGCGTTCGAGGATGAAGTGCAGGCCCAGAGTCAGGATCGCGACGACGACGATCAGGAATATCCGGTAGACCCCGAAATCGTGGACCAGGATATGCACCTGGCCCTGCAGGTACGACGGCAGGTTCACCGGCTGCTGCGACGAGCCGAACATGTAGGTCGCCACGGCGATCGAGATGAACACCAGGCCGATCGAGAACAGGACCTGGTCGAGCGGGCTTGCGTTGTACAGGCGCTTGTACAGCGTCCGCTCGAGCACGATGCCCACGAGCGCGGATGCGACAAAGGCGATCGGCAGGGTCGCGAGGAACGGAATCCCGAGGCGGGTCATCGCGACCACGCAGGCGTATCCCCCGATCATCGCCAGCGCGCCGTGGGCGAGGTTCACGAAATTCATCAGCCCGAGGGTCACCGACAGGCCGACCGCGATGATGAACAGCAGGCTGCCATAGGCGAGGCCGTCGAAGACCACACCGATCACGTCGCCGATCATCGCGATCTCACCTGGCAGTTCCCTGCAATGTCCTGGGCGATTGATGCGGCATGATTTGAGCGTGTGCTGACGGCGAACCCGAACTTGCTGGCGGCCTCGCGGCGTCCTCCGGTTCGGGCCGGCGCAGCGAGCGCGACGCGGCGAGCGCGTGCCCGCGGCGCGAGCATACTACATCGGCGGAGCCTTTCCGCACCCGCACCGGGATCGGGAATCGGCGCAGATTCCGCAACCCGTCGGGCCGGGCCCGGCGCGGCAGTCGCCAGGAATCGCCAGGAATCGCCTGGCATCGCCCGGAATCGTCGCGGAACCAAGTGCGTGCGATGCGGCTCATATCTGCGTATCCACTCCGAATGCGTCGTCATGGCCGCAGCTGCCCGATCCTCGATCCCCGATCACCGTCACACCGTCCTGGTGCTGCAGGGAGGGGGCGCCCTGGGTGCGTACCAGGCGGGCGTCTACGAGGAGCTGCATGAACGCGGCCTCGCCCCCGACTGGGTCACCGGCGTTTCGATCGGCGCGATCAATGCCGCGCTGATCGCGGGCAATCGCCCTGAGGATCGCGTCGCGCAGTTGCGGCGATTCTGGGAACGCGTCTCGTCCGGCTTCGCCTTCCCTCCACCCCACGACTTCGTTCCGCTGCGCCGTGCCTTCAGCCGCCTCAGCACGACCGCAGTCGCGACCTTCGGGGTGCCCGGTTTCTTCGTTCCCCGCGTACCGTCACCGGTGCTGATGCCGCGCGGCGCCGAGGCGGCACTGTCGGTCTACGACACTTCCCCGCTCGAGCAGACGCTCACCGAACTCGTCGACTTCGACCTGATCAACGCGGGCGCCATGCGCATGAGTGTCGGCGCGGTCGACGTCCAGAGCGGCAACTCGGTGTACTTCGACAATGCCGACGGGCGCACGCGCCTCGGTCCGGAGCACGTGATGGCGAGCGGTGCGCTGCCGCCCGGGTTCCCTCCGGTGCAGATCGGCGCTGCATGGTACTGGGACGGCGGACTCGCATCGAACTCGCCGCTCTGGTATGTGCTGGACGAGGGCAGCGATCTCAATGCGCTGGTGTTCCAGATCGACCTCTTCAGCGCACGAGGCGCGGTGCCGCAGTCGATTGACGAAGTCCTCGAGCGCTCGAAGGACATCCAGTACTCGAGCAAGACGCGCTTCAACACCAGTCGCGCCAAGGACGACGAGGAGGTACGCGAGGCGACGCGCCGGCTGATCGAAAAGCTGCCGGCGCGACTGCGCGACGACGCGAGCGCGAAGCTGCTCGCCAAGCGCGCGCAGGGGCGCAAGATCTCGATCGTCCACCTGATCAACCGCCGCAACGAATTCGCGACCGTCACCAAGGACTTCGATTTCTCCCGCGCCACGGTGGAGACGCTGTGGGAGGCGGGCCGCACCGACCTGCGGCGCACGCTCGCCCATCCGCACTGGCGTCACGCGGCCATCGCCCGCGACGGCCTGCGCACCTACGACCTCCTGCCCTGAGGGGCGCCGGCGACGCGGCGCTCCTCGCGACTTTCGGCAGGCGGCGGCCACCCGGGGAATCCGCTTCCCCCCGGGGAGCCTGCAACGCAACGTCAGCCGGCCGGAGGCACGTTGTCGATCTTGTCGAACTCGATGTTCCAGAGCTGTCCGCCCTCCCGCTCCACCCTGCGGATGTAGACGGTCTGGATGACGTCGCGCGTTGCGGGGTCGATGGTCATCGGGCCCCGCGGGCTGACCCACGACATGCCTTTCATCGCGTCGACCATCTTCTCGCCGTCGGTGTCGCCAGCGGTCTTGTCGAGGGCTGCGTAGATCAGGTGCATGCCGTCGTAGCCCCCGACCGAATGCATGTTCGGTCGCATGCCGCCATTGGCGGCCCCGAACGCGCTGACATAGGCCTTGTTCTCCGGGGACGGATGGGCCGCGGAATAATGGTGCGAGCTGACCGCGCCCAGCGCCACGTCGCCCATCGAGTTGAGGATGTCGTCGTCGACGACGTCGCCGGTGCAGATCAGCCGGATGCCCGCTTCCTTCAGTCCGCGCTCGGCGAATGCCTTCATCACCGCCGTACCTGGACCGGAGGGAACGAAGATGAACAGCGCATCGGGCTTCGCATCCTTGGCCCGCTGGATGTAAGGCGCGAACTCGGGATTGGCCAGCGGCGCGCGCAGCGACTCGACGATCGTGCCCCCCCGTTCCTCGAAACGGGTGACGAAGGTCTTCTCGCAGTCGATGCCGGGGGCGTAATCCGTGACCAGCGTCATGACCCTCGACATCTTGTTCTTCGCGGCCCACTCGGCGATCGGCGCAGTGATCTGCGCGACAGTGAAGCCGGAGCGGACGATGAACGGCGAGCGCTGCGGTATCACCGTCGTCGCCGCGGCCATGACGATCATCGGCACCTTGGCCTCGGTCGCCACCGGCGCGGTCGCGAATGCCAGTGGCGTCAGCCCGAAGCCGGCGATCACCGCCACGTGGTCGCGCGTGATCAGCTCCTGCGCGATGCGCTTGGTGAGCTCCGGCTGCGTTCCGGTGTCGTCGCGCACGATCAGCTCGACCTTGCGTCCACCGGCGCTGTCGCCGTTCTTCGCCATGTACAGCCGGCACGCAGCCTCGACCTGCCTCCCCGTCGAGGCGAACGGCCCGGTCTTCGGAATGATCAGGCCGATCTTGACCGGATCGGCCGCGAACGCGTATCGCGGCAACGACGCGGCAAGCATGCTGGCCGCGCCGGTCATCAGAAACGTCCTGCGGTTCGACTTCGAAATTCGACTCACGGTCACTCCCTCCTGTCCAGGTTGAATGTGGAATTCTGGAACGCGCGATTCTAATCCGCTTTCCCTGCCCCGGCGCGAACCATGCGCCCGGCGACCCGGTGCGATAATCCAATGGCATGGGTACGAAGGATTTCGGTCAGGTCGAGACGCCGCAGGCGTGGCTGCGCCTCGCCGTGACGCTCGCGCTGTCGACGATCGGCGGCGTGGGCATGTGGTCGGTCGTCGTCGCGCTGCCTGCGGTGCAGGCCGAATTCGGCGTCGCACGGGGCGCGGCGTCGCTGCCCTACACGCTGACCATGGTCTGCTTCGGCCTGTCGGGCATCGCGCTGGGCCGGATGTCGGATCGTCGTGGCGTCATGCTTCCCGTCGCCATCGGGTCGGTCGCGCTCGCGCTGGGGTACGTCGCCGCCGCTTCGGCCACCAGCCTCTGGCAGTACGCTCTCGCGCAGGGCCTGCTGATCGGCGCCGGCAGCGCTGCCACGTTCTCGCCACTGCTCGCCCACATCTCCCTCTGGTTCGTCCGGCGCCGCGGCATCGCCGTGGCCATCTTCGCGAGCGGCAACTATCTGGCCGGGACGCTGTGGCCTCCGATCGTCGAGCACTTCATCCAGTCCGCCGGCTGGCGGCACACGTATCAGGGCATCGCGGTGTTCTGTCTGGCGACCATGCTCCCGCTGACGCTGCTGTTGCGCAGCAAACCGCCGACGCACGACGGCGCGCCGCGTGCCGGATCGCAGCGCACCGGCCTGCCGCGGTCGCTCGACCTCTCGCCCGGCGCGCTCCAGGTCCTGCTGGTCGTCGCGGGCCTCGCGTGCTGCATTGCAATGTCGATGCCGCAGGTGCATCTGGTCGCGTATTGCAGCGATCTGGGCTACGGCCCCGCGCGGGGCGCACAGATGCTGTCGCTGATGCTCGGCTGCGGCATCGTCAGCCGGCTCGCCTTCGGCTGGATCTGCGATCGCATCGGCGGTCTGCGAACCCTGCTGCTCGGATCGATGCTGCAGGGCATCGCGCTCGTGCTGTTCCTGCCGTTCGACGGCCTCGTGTCCCTCTACGTGGTCTCCGCCCTGTTCGGACTGTTCCAGGGCGGCATCGTGCCGTCCTACGCGATCATCGTGCGCGAGTACTTCGATCGCGCCGAGGCGGGCGCACGCGTATCGGTGGTCATCACCGCGACGCTGTTCGGCATGGCGCTGGGGGGTTGGATGTCAGGCGCGATCTACGACCTCACCGGCTCCTACCGCGCGGCGTTCCTCAACGGCATTGCCTGGAACCTCGTCAACCTGTCGATCGCCTCGTGGTTGCTGCGACGCTCGACGGGCCGCTTCGCACTGGCGAACGGCTGACACGCGCTTCCGGGCGACGGCCAGTGGATGGCGCGCCCGTGCACCCGCAGTGCGCGACCGCCGGTTACGCGCTGGCTTGGTCGAGCGTGCGCATCGCCTCGGCGTCGAGATCGAGGCGCGTCGCCCCGACCAGTTCGTCGAGTTGCGCGACCGAGGTCGCGCTCGCGATCGGCGCAGTGACGCCGGGCCGCGCGATCAGCCACGCGAGCGAAACCTGCACCGGCGTCGCGCCTACCCGCTTCGCCACGCGATCGAGCGCGTCGAGGATCCGCAAGCCCCTGGGATTGAGGTATTTCTTCATGCCCCCGCCCCGCGGGCTCTTGCCGAAGTCGGTTTCGGATCGATACTTGCCCGTGAGAAATCCCGCCGCGAGGGCGTAGTAGGGGATGACCGCGATGTCCTCGCGGATGCAGGTCTGCGCGAGCGGCCCCTCGAATGCATCGCGGTCGTACAGGTTGTACAGCGGCTGCAGCGTCTGGTAGCGCGGCAGGCCCTGCTTCGCGCTGACGGCCAGCGCCTGCTGCAGCCGCTCCGCACCGAGGTTCGATGCGCCGATCGCGCGTACCTTGCCCTGCTCGAGCAACCGCGCGTAGGCCTCGAGGGTTTCCCCGAACGGCGTCGTCTCGTCGTCCCAGTGCGACTGGTAGAGGTCGATCGCGTCCACCTGCAGGCGGCGCAGCGACCCCTCGACCGCCTGCACGATGTAGTCGCTGCGCAGGCAGCGATGGCCGACGTCCTGACCCGATCCGACCTTGGTCGCGATGACGACGTCGTCGTGATGTCCGCGCCTTGCAATCCAGCGCCCGATGACCGTTTCGGATTCGCCCCCCTTGTGCCCCGGCACCCAGTGGGAGTAGCTGTCCGCGGTGTCGATCAGGTTGCATCCGGCAGCGACGAAGGCGTCGAGCAGCCGGAACGACGTCGCCTCGTCCGCCGTCCAGCCGAACACGTTGCCGCCGAACGCGAGCGGCGCGACCTCGAAGCCGCTGCGGCCGAGCTTACGCCTTTGCACGACGCTTCCCGTCCCGCCATGCCTCGAATCGCGCCTTGTTCTCGTCGTCGGGCGGGTAGAGCCCGGGCAGCGCAGCCCCCTTGCCCACCTCGTTCATGATCCACTGCTCGAGCAGTTCCTGCTCCGTCGCCAGCGATGCCACCTCCGCGACCATCGCAGCGGGGATCAGCACCGCACCGTCCTCGTCCGCGACGACGACGTCGTCGGGAAAGACCGCGACACCCCCGCAGCCGATCGGCTCCTGCCAGTTGACGAACGTGAGGCCCGCCACCGATGGCGGCGCCGCCACGCCCTGGCACCAGACGGACAGGCGCGAGGCGAGCACGCCTTCGACGTCGCGCAGCACGCCATCGGTGACCAGCCCCGCGACGCCGCGCTTCTGCATGCGCGCACAGAGGATGTCGCCGAAGATTCCCGCATCGGTCACCCCCCGCGCGTCGACGACCGCGATGCAACCCTCGGGCATCGCTTCGATCGCGGCGCGCGTCGAGATCGGCTTGCCCCAGGATGCGGGCGTCGCCAGATCCTCGCGCGCGGGAACGAAGCGCAACGTGAACGCCCGGCCGGCGCTGCGCCCCTGTCCGGGGCGCAGCGGTCGCGTGCCGCGCATCCAGACGTTGCGCAGTCCTTTCTTCAGCAGGACGGTCGTCAGCGTCCCGGTCCCGACGCCCGTCAGGGCTTCGAGGATGTTGCGGTCTTCCATGTCGAACTCTCCGTTAGGCCGGCCCCGACCATTGCGACCGGCGCGTACCTCCATTGTAGAATGGGGCTCGGCCGCCGCCGACAAACTCCCGGGAGAGCTCCATGACTGCCTTCAACGTCGTACGCTTTCGCGTCAAGCCCGGTCAGGAACAGCGCTTCCTGGATGCGCATCGCAGGGCCCGCAACACGTTCGCGGGCTTCCGTGGGGCTGCGCTGATCCGGACGGGCGAGCGTTCGTACTGCATGATCGGCGGGTGGGACGACTTCGAGAGCCTGGTCGCAGCCCGGCCGCAGATGCTCGCGATTCTCGACAGCTTCCGCGACACCCTCGAGGATCTCGGCGATGGCCTCGGTGTCACCGATCCGGTGTCGGGCGAGACGGTGGTGGAAATTCCGGCGCAGCGCTGACGGCGCCACGTTGCCGTCCTATGGCTTTGGCGGATGCGCCCGCCCCTGAACGACCGCGACATCCTGCTCGTCGTCGACGTGCAGAACGATTTCCTCCCCGGAGGCGCGCTGGCGGTCCCCGGCGGTGACGCGATCGTTCCGATCGTCAACCACCTCGCCCGGCGGTTCGCACACGTGATCCTGGCGCAGGACTGGCACGTGGCCGGGCACCAATCGTTCGCATCGACCCACCCCGGCAGGAAACCGTTCGAGACGGTCGAACTGTCCTACGGAGCGCAGGTGCTGTGGCCCGACCATTGCATCCAGGGGACGCCCGGCGCCGAATTCGCGCCGGCGCTCGACATTCCGCAGGCGGAGCTCGTCGTGCGCAAGGGCTATCGCCGGGAAATCGACAGCTATTCCGTGTTCTGCGAAGCCGACCGGGTGACGCCGACGGGACTCGCGGGATACCTGCGCGAGCGCGGCTTCACCCGCGTGCACCTCGCGGGACTCGCGACCGACTTCTGCGTCGCGTGGTCCGCCGTCGACGCGTGCCGCTACGGTTTCGAAGCCGCGGTGATCGCCGACGCCTGCCGGGCGATCGATACCGCAGGCTCGCTGGCCGCCGCCTGGACGCAAATGCGCGATGCGGGCGTTGCCGAGGTCACCGCCTCGCAACTGCGGGCCTGAACGTCGCGGGCAACGGCCGGTCGCGCCGCCCCTTGCGTCAGGAAGCGCCGGCCCGCGGCGTGCCCGGCGCTTGCGCACGCGCCGCCGACTTCTGCGCCGCGAGGTACTTCCGCAGCGTCGCCACGACCGCCGGGCTGTCCCAGTTGGCGCCCCCGGTGTAGCGGCCGATTTCGCGCCCCTGCCGGTCGATCAGCAGGGTCGTCGGAAAGGTCGTCAGCGCGAGATCGTTGCGGACCGCGGTCGTCGGGTCGACATAGACCTTCAGCGCCTGCACGTTGATCTCGTCGAAGAAGCTGTCGACGGCGGCGCGTCCGCCCTTGTCGATCGACAGCGCGACGACCTCGAAATCGGGGCCGCCGAGCTGGGCCTGCAGGCGCTCGAGCGTGGGCATCTCGCGTCTGCATGGCGGGCACCACGTCGCCCAGACGTTGAGCAGGATCAGCTTGCCGCGGAACTGCGCCAGATTCCGCGGCGCGCCCTTGTCGTCGATGAAGCTCAGGTTCGGCACCGGACGCGGCGACTTTTCATTCATCGACGCGAGCGGGTTCTCGTTGAGCGGGTGGCGCCACCCGCCGCTTGGCGCCCCGACCCCCGCCCCGGTACCATCCGCCGCAACCGCGGGCATCGCCAACGCCAATGCGCCCAGCATCGCCGCGCCAACGAAGCGCGAGCGCCATTTCCGGAAACCGCAATTGCGAACGAATATCGTCTTCATCGAAACTTTCGCTCCTGAGCAGGCTTGCCGCCAGCTGGCACCGGCGACGTCACCCGGGATCCTCGCCGCGTTCAGTTGCGCGTTCCCGGTCCGGGTGGGGTCTCGAGGCGGAATTAAAGCACGGATCGGTCCGGACGGCAGGCCCCCGCCCCCGGCTGCCATGCCCGGCCGTTCGCCTGGGCCGCGACCTGCCGAGGACCCCGCGGGCACGCGAGCCTCGTGCCCGCGGGTGCGCGCACCTCAGGTCACGATCCACGGATAGATCCAGCCGCCGATCGCAACCAGGACCGCGAGCGCGAACCCGAGCACCGCGAAATCGAGGCCCAACCCGAAGCTGCTTGCCGCCCCCGCCAGCATCGACGCCCGCAGGCCATCGACTTCGTAGGTCAGCGGGTTGACGTGCGCGATCCACTTGAGCCAGTCCGGCATGATCGCGATCGGATAGATCGCATTGCTCGCGAAGAACAGCGGCATCGTCAGGACCTGGCCGATGCCCATGAAGCGCTCCCTCGTCTTGACGATGCAGGCGATGATCAGCGAGAACGTCGAGAACAGCGCGGCGCCGAGCATCACCAGCGCGATCACGCTGCCGAGCCCAGTCGCGCTCCAGTTCATCCGGACGCCCAGCATGGTCGCGACCGCGTAGACGATGACGGCCTGCGACAACGCGCGCGTGCCGGCCGAGACCGCCTTGCCGAGGACCAGCGCCGTGCGCGGGGTCGGACTCACCAGGAACTTGTGGACGATGCCGAGATCGCGTTCCCAGATGATGGAAATGCCGTAGAAGATCGCCACGAACAGCACGCTCTGCGCGAGGATGCCCGGGGCGAGGAAATCCAGGTACCCCATCGTCCCGGTCGGGATCGCGTGGGTCCTCGCGAAGACGACGCCGAATACCAGCAGCCAGAGCATCGGCTGGATCGCGCGCGTCAGCAGCTCCGTCGGGTCGTGGCGAAGCTTGCGCGCTTCCATTGCCGCGATGGCGAGGACCTTGCCGACATAGGATTCGATGCGCCACAGCGGACTGCGAGGCCGCGGGGACCCCGCCGGCTCAGCCGAGTCGATGGGCGGCACGGCGGGTGGTTGCGGTCTCGGCATAGCCGCCGGCATCCTCGGCCGGGTCCTCGGTGTAATGAGCGAAGATCTCGTCGAGGCTCGCGTCGGCCTGTCCGACGGCAGCGCGCAGCTCGACCTCCGTTCCGATTGCGACGACGCGGCCGTGCCGCAGGACGGCGACGCGGCCGCACAGCCGCTCGACCTCGTCCATGTAATGCGAGGTCAGGACGATCGTCGTCCCGTAGTCCGCACGCAGCCGCTCGAGGTGCTCCCAGACGACGTCGCGCGCCACCGGATCGAGTCCCACGGTCGGCTCGTCGAGAAACAGCAGCCGCGGCCGGTGCAGCATCGATTGGGCGATCTCGAGGCGACGGATCATGCCGCCCGAATACGTCTGCACGCGCTTGTCGGCGGCGTCGGCGAGGCCCATGAAGGCCAGGCCGTCGTCGACCCTTGCTTTGCGCTGCGCCCGCGGCAGGTCGTAGAGCCTGGCGAAGACCTGCAGATTCTCCCGCCCGGTGAGTTCGCCATCCGCGGACAGCGCCTGCGGCACGTAGCCGATGATCGCGCGTACCGACGATGCGTCACGGGCGACGTCGAGCCCCGCGATCGTCGCCCTGCCGGAGCTCGGAGGAAGCAGCGTGGTCAGCATCTTGATCAGCGTGCTCTTCCCGGCTCCGTTGCGTCCGAGCAGGCCGAACACCTCGCCCTCCTCGACCGCCAGCGTCAGCGCATCGACGGCGACCAGGTCGCCGAAGCGCCGCGTCAGTCGATCGGTCTCCAGAATGCTCGACAAACGACACCTCCGCGTCGAACGGCCACCGGACCGCAACCGCGCCGTCCGCGACGGCCCCGCAGCGGGCATTGAACCACGGCGCGCGCGAACATGCCGTGTAACCGCATGTAACGAGTTCAGGCCGCCCGCCGCTCGCGGGTTTGGCAGCGCCTGCCCCGGGCCGGTTCCGGTCCCGGGCAGGAATGCCGCCCCACCCGCCGCAGCGGGACTTCCTCGTGGCCGGTGCATCATGCCCCGATGCATCATGGCCGGCCGCCGGCGGCCGTCGGCTTTGACCTGCATCTAACCGCGCCGTCACGAAGCACTCTAGACTTCTTCAATGACTTTCCCCGTTCGCGTTGCGAAGGTGGCTGTTGCGCTGTTGCTGGTCGTGGCCGCTGCCGTCGCCGTCTGGTACCTCGTCCTCGACAAGGCGGTCGGCACCTACACGGTCGTGCGGGGAGACCTGCTCCAGAGCGTCGTCGCCAGCGGACAGGTCATCACCCCGGCGCGCGCATCGATCGCCGCCGAGATCACCGGTCGCGTGGTGAGCGTGCCGGTCGCCGAGGGCGACACGGTCCGGCGCGGCCAGATCCTGGTCGAGCTCGACCAGACCGACGAACGCGCTGCGCTCGACCAGGCCCACGCCGCGCTGGCGCAGGCCGATGCAAAGCTGCGGCAGATCCAGCAATACGCCCTGCCCACAGCCGAGCAGGCATTGCGCCAGGCGCAGGCCAACCTCACCCAGGCGCAGCGCTCGTGGCAGCGCACCAGCGATCTCGTCGCTCAGAACTTCGTATCGCATGCCCAGCTCGACGACGCCCAGCGCAACCTCGACGTTGCCCAGAGCCAGGTGCGCGCGGCTGAACTTCAGGTGGCAAGCAACCGCCCCGCGGGCAGCGACTTCCTGGTCGCGCAGACGGCGCGCCGCACCGCCGAAACCGCGATCAGCGCCGCCCAGGCCAAGCTCGACGCCACGGTGATCCGCGCGCCCGCCGACGGTGTGCTGATCGGCCGCAGCGTGGAACCCGGCGATGTCGCCCAGGCCGGCAAGGCGCTGATGGTCATCGCCCCCGCCGGCGAGACCCAGATCGTCGTCAACATCGACGAGAAGAACCTCGGCAAGCTCGCGATCGGAAAGAAGGCACTGGTGTCCGCCGACGCGTTCCCGGGCGAGAGCTTCCCGGCAGAGCTCTTCTACCTGAACCCGGGCGTCGACCCGGTGCGCGGCGCGATCGAGGCGAAGCTGAGCGTGCCGCATCCGCCGGCGTACCTGCGCCAGGACATGACGGTGTCGGTCGACATCGAGGTCGGCGAGCGCAGGAACGTGCTGATCGCGCCCGCAGACGCCGTGCACGACGCCGGCACCGCGCATCCCTGGGTCCTTGTCGTGCGGGACGGGCGCGCGGTGCGCCAGCCAGTCGCGCTGGGCATGCGCGGCGACGCGGCCATCGAGATCGTGAACGGCGTTTCCGCCGGTGATGCGCTCGTGCCCGTCACCAACGGCATCGTCACCGCGGGGCAGCGCGTGCGACCCGTTCCGATCAAGCGCCAGGCACCGTGAACCGCTTCCTGACCTTCGAATGGATCGCGGCGCTGCGCTTCATGCGCGACGGGCTCGCCCAGACCCTGCTGATCATCGCCGGCGTCACGCTGGGCGTCGCGGTGATCACGTTCATGTCCGCGCTGCTCTCCGGGCTGCAGGCGAACCTCTTCCGGCGCACGCTCAACTACCAGGCGCAGATCGTCGTGCTCCCGCCCGAGGACGTGGCAAGGCCGCTGCGCGACACCGGCGCTGCGCGCTCCGCAGCCGTCGTCCAGCCCCGCACCCAGCGCCTGCATTCGATCGACCAGTGGCAGAGGTTGCGGGTGCAGATCGCGAAGCTTCCCGACGTGGTCGCGATCGCGCCGGTCGTCTCGGGCCCCGGCCTCGCGATCCGCGGCGACGCCAACAAGGCCGTGTCGATCACCGGCTTCGAGCCGGAGAGCTACCTGCGCATCATCGCGCTTCGCGACAAGGTCGTTGCCGGAACCGCGAACCTGACCGCGTCCGACATCCTGATCGGCACCGATCTGGCCGACGACCTCGGTGCGAAGATCGGCGACAAGCTTCGCATCACGACCGCTTCCGGTGCCGCACAGACGCTGCAGGTTGCCGGATTGTTCGACTTCGGCAACAAGGGTGTCAACTCGCGCAACGTCTACGTCACGCTGCGCGTCGCGCAGAGCCTGCTCGATGTCGCCGGCGGGGTCACGAGCCTCGAGATCAACGTCGCCGATCCGTTCATCGCCGAGCGCGTCGCGCAGACCATCCACGCGCAGACGGGTCTCCAGGCGGACAGCTGGATCAAGACCAACGAACAGTTCTTCTCGGCGATCTCCGCGCAGACGCTCTCCAACAACTTCATCCGCTTCTTCGTCGCGCTGACCGCCGCACTGGGCATCGCCAGCGTGCTGGTCGTCTCGGTCGTGCAGAAATCGCGCGAGATCGGCATCCTGCGCGCGATGGGAGCCAGCCGCGGGCAGATCCTGCGCCTGTTCCTGATCCAGGGTGCGGTGATGGGCCTCGCGGGCTCGGTCTGCGGATCGCTGCTCGGCTTCGTGTTCCTGAACTTCTGGCGCGGCATCGCGCGCAATCCGGATGGCACGCCGATGTTCGTCGTCAACTTCGAGCCGCAGCTGTTCCTCTACGCGGCGGGCGGCGCAACGCTGGTGGGCGTCCTCGCGGCGATGGTGCCGGCACGGCGCGCCGCGAGGCTCGATCCGGTGGTGGCGATCCGTGGCTGAATCCGCCGGTGCCGACGACCGCGTCCTGCAGCTTGCGGGGGTGAGGAAATCCTATGCGATTGGCACCGCCGCGGAGCTCGAAGTGCTGCACGGCATCGACCTCGAGCTCGCGCGCGGCGAATTCGCCGCACTCATCGGACCGTCCGGATCGGGCAAGAGCACGCTGCTCAACCTGATCGGCCTGCTCGACCGGCCGACCGCAGGTTCGGTCCGGATCGCCGGCGAGGAGTCCGGCAGCCTCGATGACCGGCAGCTGACGCGGCTGCGGGGACGCACGATCGGTTTCGTGTTCCAGTACCACTACCTGCTGCCCGAATTCACGGCGCTGGAAAACGTCATGATGCCGATGCTCGCCGCCCGCGGGCGACCCGACGCGCAGATGCGGCAGACCGCCGCGGAGCTTCTCGCGCAGGTGGGGCTCGCGCCGTGGCAGCACCACAACGCCAACGACCTGTCGGGTGGACAGCAGCAGCGCGTCGCCATCGCCCGCGCGCTGGCGATGCGACCCACGCTGGTGCTCGCCGACGAGCCCAGCGGCAACCTCGACACCCAGTCCGCCGACGCCGTGTTCGATCTGCTGCGTTCGGTCAACGAGGGACTGGGCACGACATTCCTCATCGTCACGCACGATCCGCGACTGGCCAATCGCTGCGATCGCATCATCGAACTCGTCGACGGCCGCATCGTCAGCGATCGCGCCAATGCGAACCCGATGCGACGCCAGGACGGGCAAGAGACCATGCAGGCGCCCTCGCCCTAGGCTCCCGACGGCGCGATCGGCCCCGGAATTCGAACCCCATGCCGCTCCAGAACCTGCTGATCGCCACGGCGCTCGACGAAATCGCCGATCGGCTGGAGATCCAGGATGCGAATCCGTTTCGCGTCCGGGCCTACCGCAATGCCGCGCGGACGATCGGCGAATTCCAGCGCGACCTGAAGTCCGTGCTCGAGCGCGGGGACGCGCTGCCTCACCTCCCGGGCATCGGTGCAGACCTCGCCGGCAAGATCCGCGACCTCGCGCTGACCGGCCAATGCGACCTGCTCGATCACCTGCGCACCGAGATGCCGGCCTCGATCACCGAACTGCTGAAGGTGCCGGGCCTCGGCCCGAAGAGGGTGCGCACGCTGTGGCACGACCTCGGCGTGGAGACCCCCGAGCAGGTGCTTCGCGCAGCCCGCGACGGACGCATCGACGCGCTGCACGGCTTCGGCCAAAAGACCCAGCGCAGCATCGAGCTGGCCGTGGCGGCGCAGCTCTCGAAGGAACGCCGGATCAAGCTCGCCGTCGCGGCCGAATATGCCGATGCACTCGTGAACTGGATGCAGCGCATCCCCGGTGTCGACCGGGTCGTGGTCGCCGGGAGCTTCCGACGCATGCGCGAAACCGTCGGCGACCTCGACGTCCTCGCGACCGGCGCCGACGGCCGCGCCATCGTCGAGCGCTTCCTCGCCTATCCGGAGGTCGAACAGACGATGGCGCGCGGCTCGACCCGGGCCAGTGTGCGCCTGCGCGGCGGCTTGCAGGTCGACCTGCGCGTCGTCCCCGCCGAGAGCTTCGGGGCAGCGCTGCTCTATTTCACCGGATCGAAGGCGCACAACATCGCGTTGCGCCGCCTCGGCCAGGAGCGGGGCCTCAAGATCAACGAGTACGGCGTGTTCAAGGGCGCAAGGCGGATCGCCGGGAGCACCGAGGAATCAGTGTACGCTGCCGTCAGTTTACCGTTCATATCGCCGGAGTTGCGCGAGGATCGCGGTGAGATAGAGGCGGCTCGCAGCGGCCGCCTGCCTGAGCTGGTCGAGCTCCGGGACCTCCGCGGCGACCTCCACGTGCACACCGATGCGACCGACGGACGGAACAGCCTGGAGGAGATGGTCGAGGCCGCGGGCGCGTTGGGCTTCGAGTACGTCGCGATCACCGAACACTCGCGGCGGCAGACGATGTCGCATGGCCTCGACCCCCCGCGCCTCGCCCGCCAGGGCGCGGCAATCGAGGCGCTGAACCGCCGGCTTCGCGGCATCCGCGTATTGCGCGGCATCGAGGTCGACATCCTCGACGACGGCACGCTCGACCTGCCCGACGACGCACTCGCGCCGCTCGACATCGTCGTGGCGGCAGTTCACAGCCGCTTCGACCTGAGCCGCGCCCGCCAGACCCGGCGCATCCTGAACGCGCTCGACCATCCGCGCGTGAGCGTGCTCGCGCATCCCAGCGGACGGCTGATCGGAGAACGCGAGCCCTACGATGTCGACGTGCTGCAGGTCCTGCGCAAGGCGAAGGCCACGGGCGTGCATCTCGAGCTCAACGCCCATCCCGAGCGCCTCGACCTGACCGACACCTGGTGCAGGATGTGCCGGGACGAAGGTGTACGGGTCGCGATCGATTCCGACGCCCATCGCACGCAGGAGTACGCGAACCTGCGCTTCGGAATCGGGCAGGCGAGGCGCGGCTGGCTCGGGCGCAGCGACGTGCTGAACACGCGACCCCTGTCCGAGCTGCTGCCGCTGCTGCGGCGCCCGGGCAGGCCGCGCTAGCACGGACTCCGGTGGCGGCAGGACCTGCCTGGAAGGCGGAGGCCGACGCTCAGCCCTTGATACACGCGATCGGTGCGACGCGCGCCACCTTGCGGGCGAGCCCGGCCCGATCGGCCGCGTCGACGACCGCCGCGATGTCCTTGTAGGCAAGGGGCGCTTCTTCGGCGACGCCCCGCATCGACGGGCTGCGGATGACGATGCCGCGCGCGGCAAGGTCGTCGACAACCTTGCGGCCGCCGAATTTGCGCGTCGCCTCGTGCCGGCTCATGCTCCGGCCCGCACCGTGGCAGGCCGACGCAAACGCCTCCTTCGCACCGCGCTGCGTACCGGCGAGGACGTACGAAGCGGTCCCCATGCTGCCGCCGATGAGCACCGGCTGCCCGGTCGGGTAGAACGCCATCGGCAGATCCGGATGCGCCGGGCCGAATGCGCGCGTCGCGCCCTTGCGGTGCACGTACAGCTCGCGCTTGCGGCCGTCGACGACATGCGTCTCGAGCTTGCAGGTGTTGTGCGATACGTCGTAGAGCAGGTCGAGCTTCGAGGCCGGCAGGACCGCGCGGAAGGCGCGCCGCGTCATGTGGGTCAGGATCTGCCGGTTGGCGAGTGCGCAGTTGATCGCCGCACGCATCGCACCGAGGTAGCGCTCGCCCAGCGCCGACCGCAGCGGCGCGCAGGCGAGCTCGCGGTCGGGCAGGACGATGCCCGCGTCTTTCGCGCCGATCGCCATCTCGCGCAGGAACTCGGTCCCGATCTGGTGCCCGAGGCCCCGCGACCCGCAGTGGATGCTGACGACGACGTCGTCCACCGCAAGGCCGAAAGCCTCCGCGATCGCCCGGTCGTGGATGTCGGTGACGCGCTGCACCTCGAGATAGTGGTTGCCCGAACCGAGGGTTCCCATCTCGTCACGCTGGCGGCGCTTGGCCGCATCGGAGACCTGCCGCGGATCGGCACCCGCCATCCTGCCGCGCTCCTCGATGCGCTCGAGGTCCTCGGGGGTCCCGTAGCCCTGCGCGACCGCCCAGCTCGCGCCGCCACGCAGCATCGCGTCCATTTCGTCGCCCGACAGGCGCAGCGCCCCGGTGCTGCCGACCCCGGCCGGGATCCGCTCGAACAGGGTGTCGGCGAGCACGCGCCTGGCCGGCTCGACCTGCGCGAAGGTGAGTCCGGTCCGCAGCATGCGCACGCCGCAGGAGATGTCGAAGCCCACGCCGCCGGCCGAGACGACACCGCCTTCATCGGGGTCGAAGGCGGCGACACCCCCGATCGGGAATCCATAGCCCCAGTGTGCGTCGGGCATCGCGAACGACGCCTTGACGATGCCCGGCAGCATCGCGACGTTGGCGACCTGCTCGGCAACCTTGTCGTCCATGTCGCGGATCAGCGCCTCGTCGGCGTAGAGCACCCCCGGAACCCGCATCGCCCCGGTCATCGGCAGCTGCCATTGGCATTCGTCGATCCGGACGAGCCGCGCGGGATCCATCGTCACCTCCCTTTCACACGTCGACAACGCACTGCGCCACCCAGGTGCCGTCGCCGCGCTGCGCCACCGACAGCGCGGTGTAGGTCGCACCCTTGATCTCGACCGCTGGCTGGTGGCGTTCGCGATCGACGTGCTCGCCCCAGGCCCTCCCCGCCAGCGCATGTCCGTCGATGGAGAGCTCGAAGCGGCTGAACAGCAGGTCGTGTGTCGCCATCGCGTAGATCACCGCATTGAGCCAGTCGGCGAACAGCAACTCGAGGTCGGGCGCATCGCAGTGCAGGTCGACCGGGATCTGCGGTGCGATGCGGGATGGATCCGCAACGACCGCCGTCATCGCCAGCGCAGCCTCCTCGAAGGCTTCGGCCTGCGTCGCGCCGATGCCGCGCACGCCGATGTCGGCGCCGTGCGCGAAGTGTTCCCAGGCCACGTCTTCTCCCGCCCTCCTCGCGCGAGACTCTATACTCACTCGCCCCTTCATGGAACCGCACATGGCCAGCTCGGTCCTGCTCACCGATCTCTACGAACTGACGATGCTGCAGGCCTATCATGCCGAGCGGATGAACGGCCGCGCGGTATTCGAGCTGTTCGTCCGGGGCCTGCCGCGGTCACGCAATTTCCTGGTCGCCGCCGGACTCGCGCAGGTCGTCGACTACCTGCAGGAACTTCGTTTCGACGACGACGATCTCGCCTGGCTCGCATCGACGGGCCGCTTCGCCCCGGCGTTCCTCGATTCGCTCTCCGACCTGCGCTTCACCGGCGACGTCGACGCGATGCCCGAAGGCAGCGTGTTCTTTCCCGACGAGCCGATCCTGCGCATCGTCGCGCCGATGCGCGAGGCCCAGCTCGTCGAGAGCCGGGTGATGAACCTCGTCCACTACCAGACCCTGGTCGCCAGCAAGGCCGTCCGCTCGGTACTGGCCGCTCCGGGGCGCCTGCTGGTCGATTTCGGCTTGCGACGTTCGCACGGTGCAGAGGCGGCGCTGCTGTCGGCGCGGGCGAGCTATCTCGCCGGATTCGGCGGCACCGCGACGACCGAAGCGGGGCGGGCATTCGGCATTCCGATCTACGGCACGATGGCCCATTCGTACGTGCAGGCGCATGCCGACGAAACCGAGGCCTTCGAGCGCTTCGCGCTCGCGCAGCCCGACAATGCGATGCTGCTGATCGACACCTACGACACCGAACGCGCGGCCGAGCGGGTCGTCGCCCTCGCCGGGCGACTGGCAGCGCGGGGCATTTCGGTCAAGGGCGTGCGCATCGACAGCGGCAACCTCGGCGCGCACGCGGCGCGCGTGCGCGCGATCCTCGACGCGGCGGGCCTGGCCTCGGTCACGATCTTCGCGAGCGGCAACCTCGACGAATACCGGCTGCGCGACCTGGTCGAACAGCGCGCGCCGATCGACGGCTTCGGCATCGGCACGCGGATGAACACGTCGGCCGACGCACCTTATCTCGACTGCGCGTACAAGCTGCAGGAATACGAGGGTCGGGCGCGGCGCAAGCGTTCCGAGGGCAAGGCCACATGGCCGGGGCGCAAGCAGGTGTGGCGTCACACTGCCTCCGACGGTTCGTTCCGGCGAGACACGCTGCGTCTTGCCGACGAGACCGGCAGTGGGCAGGCGCTGCTCGCCCCGGTGATGCGCAACGGCCGGCTCGTCGAGGCGCTGCCGACCCTCGCAGCCTCGCGCTCGCGCGCGAACGCGCAGGTCGCGGCCCTGCCGCATCGGCTCACCTCCCTCGACCCGGTCGAGCCCTATGACGTCGAGGTTTCCGCGGCACTGCACGCGCTGGCCGCCGAGGTCGACCGTCGCACCTGAGTCCGCCCCGCATCCGCGAACGGGCATCGCAAGGCCGTTTGACTTCGGTCAACCCCCGCCGACACCCGACGGCTAGGATGAGCCGACCCTGCCCCGATGCGGGTGCCTTTACCCGGCTCGACCTTGACCCCCGAAACGATCCTGCTGCCGGTTTCGCAGCTGCGTCGCAGCTGCGATCTCGCTTCCCTGCCGTTCGAGACGACGGACGCCCTCGACGATCTCGCCGAGCCGTTTGGCCAGGAGCGCGCGAGACAGGCGATCGAATTCGGCATCGGGATCCAGCGACCCGGCTACAACCTGTTCGTCCTCGGTCCGTCCGGCGCAGGCAAGCAGACGCTGCTGCGGGAGATGATCGGACGCCAGGCGGTCACCCAGGCGCGCCCCCCCGACTGCGGCTACGTGTTCGATTTCGAGCATCCGCACCAGCCGCGTGCGCTGCGGCTGCCTGCCGGACGCGGTGCCGCGCTGCGCGCCGACATGCGCAGGCTGGTCGAGGAACTGCTCGCGGCGATTCCCGGCGCCTTCGACAGCGACGAGTACCGGGCGCGGATCGACCAGATCAACACCGAGATCGCCGAGCGCAACGAGCAGGCGCTGTCGCGCCTCACGGGTGTCGCGGCGAGCGACGGCATCGCACTGATCCGGACCCCGACCGGATTCTCGCTGGCGCCCACCAAGGACGGCGAGGTCCTCACGACGGAGCAGTTCGAGGCGTTGCCGCCCGAGCGCCAGGCCGCGATCGAGAAGTCGATGGCTTCGCTGCAGGAGCGTCTCGACCAGCTGATCCACGAGGCGCTGCGCTCGCGCAGGAAACAGCGCGAGCGCGTGCGTGAACTCAACCGCGACGTCGCGCGCTCGACCGTCGGGGTTCTGACCGAGGACCTGAAGCAGCGCTACGCCGACCTGCCCGAGGTCCTCACGCATCTGGCCGCGGTCGAGCACGACGTCATCGAGAACATCGACGACTTCCGGCGCGCGAGCGAGTTGCAGGGACAGCCGACCGGCGGGCCCGACATGCAACCGCCGTCGTTCCGGCGCTACGAGGTGAACCTGCTGCTCGACCACGGGCAGCTCGAAGGCGCTCCGCTGGTCTTCGAGGACAACCCGACCTACCAGAACCTGCTCGGCCGGATCGAGCACATCGCCCAGTTCGGCGCGCTGATCACCGACTTCACGCTGATCAAGGCCGGAGCGCTGCACCGCGCCAACGGCGGATACCTGCTGCTCGACGCCCACAAGCTGCTGACCCAGCCTTTCGCCTGGGAGGGCCTGAAGCGGGCACTGACCACGCGCAGCCTGCGCATCGACTCGCTGGCCCAGATGTACAGCATGGTCAGCACGATCTCCCTCGAGCCGGAACCGATCCCCCTCGACGTCAAGGTCGTGCTCTTCGGCGAGCGCATCTGGTACCAGCTGCTGTTCGACTACGACCCGGACTTCGGCGAACTGTTCAAGGTCGCCGTCGACTTCGACGACGAGGTCGAAAGCAGCGACGCCAACCAGGTGCGGCTCGCCCGCCTGATCGCGACGATCGGGCGTCGGCAGGCGCTGCTGCCGCTGACCCGCACCGCGGTGGCGCGCGTCATCGAGCAAAGGGCGCGGGACATCGAGGACAACGAGCGCCTGTCGGCCCACATGCAGAGCCTGATCGACCTGCTGACCGAAGCCGATTTCATCGCCCGCCAGCGGAACCATCGCGAGATCGACCGCGAGCACGTCGACGCTGCCATCGACGCGCAGTTGACCCGCGCCGGGCGCATCTCCGAACAGATGCGCCAGTCGATCCTGCGCGGCACGCTGATGATCGACACCGAGGGCAGCAAGCCGGGACAGGTCAACGGCCTGGCAGCGTTCTCGGTCGGCGGCAAGCACTTCGCCCATCCGACGCGCATCACTGCCAGCACGCGCATCGGCGACGGGCAGGTCATCGACGTGCAACGCGAGGTGCAGCTGGGCGGGCCCATCCACTCGAAGGGCGTGTTGATCCTGTCGTCATTCCTCGCCGCCCGCTTTTCGGCCAGGAACCCGCACTCGCTGCGCGCGAGCATCGTGTTCGAGCAGGTCTATTCCGAAGTCGAGGGCGACAGCGCCTCGGCGGCGGAGCTGTGCGCCCTGCTCTCGTCGCTCGCCGGCATTCCGATCCTGCAATCCGTCGCCATCACCGGTTCGGTCAATCAGTACGGGGAGCTGCAGCCGATCGGCGCGGTCAACGAGAAGATCGAAGGCTTCTTCGACGTGTGCAAGGCACGCGACAGCGGTGTCCATGCCGTCGTGATCCCCCGCGCCAACGTCAAGAACCTGATGCTGCGCGACGACGTCGTCGAAGCGGCCGGACGCGGCGAGTTCCAGGTCTACGCGGCGGCGACGATCGACGAAGCAATCGGGATCCTCACCGGCGTGCCGGCCGGCGAACGCTCGCCGCTCGGCGATTTTCCCGCGGGTTCGGTCAATCGCGCCGTCGCCGAGCGCCTCGACCAATACTCGACGATCCGCCAGTCGTTCGGCATGCCCCCGCCAATTGCGCGCGGGATCGCCGGGTCCCGGGGCCGGCGCAGATGAGCCCGAACTCGACCGCCGGCCGCAGGCCGCGCGCGTCGCGCGTATTGATCGCCACCGAATCGAGCAGCGATGCGGACTTCGCCATCGAGGCGGGGATCGGGCTTGCTGCCGCGACCGGGTCCTGCCTCGAAGGCATCTTCATCGAGGACGCGAATCTCGTCCGCCTGGCGCGCCTGCCGTTCGTCGTCGAGACCAGCACGCTGACCGGCGCCAAGCGCAGCTTCGCGGCCGACGACATCGAGCGCGCGCTGCGCGTCGAGGCTGCACGCGTCGAAGGCCTGATCGCGCGCTCGGCCGCGAATGCGCGTGTCGCATGGTCCTTCCAGGTCCTTCAGGGCCCGCTGATCGCCGCGGTAGGCGCGCAGCGTGCCGAACTCGCGCTGATCGCCGGCAATCCGTGGCGACTCGGTCCCGCGGCGCTGACACGATCGGCCTTGCGACCGATCGCCGCCCTGTTCGACACGTCGATCGCCGGCTGGCGCGGGATCGAGGCCGCGAGCCGCCTCGCGCGTTCGCTCGGGCGCGCGTTGCTGCTGCTGATTCCCGCGACCGGACCCATCGCGCCCGAGCAGCTCGCCCAGGAAGCGGCCGCGTGGCAGCAGCGCGAGGGCGTGGCAGGTTCGGTCGTGCCGATCCACGGCGATACCGCTTCGATGATCAATGCGCTGCGGACCCATCGCGTCGCCCTGCTGACCCTGCCTGCGCCGGAGCTCGGAACGCTCGCATTCGATCTGGCGCAGCTGCTGATCGAATTGTCGTGTCCGGTGATGATCGCCCGCTGAGCGATCGACGGCCGGAGGACGCAGCAGCGCTGCGCCTGCTGGGCGTCGCGGCGTCGATGCTGCGGGAACTGCGCCCGGCGGCACCGACGCGGACCCCGCGCATCGACGACGCCATCGAGGGCGATCTCGGCTTCGACAGCCTGTCGCGGGTCGAGCTCGTGCTGCGGATCGAGAAGGCCTTCGGTGTCCGTCTGCCCGAAGGGCTGGCCACGTCGGCGCGCACGCTGCGGGATCTCCTCGATGCCGTCCGCCGGGGCCAGCCCCAGCCCCTGGGTGCCACCCAGCCGCCGCCGCGCGCCCTGCCGCCCGAGCCGGTCGCCGGCACGCCCGAGGGTGCCGCGACGATGATCGACGCGTTCCGCTGGCACGTGGAACGCCATCCCGAACGCGAGCACATCACGCTGCAGGACAGCGACGAGATCCGCGAACCGATCTCCTACGGCAGGCTCTGGGCCGATGCCGGCACGGTGGCCGCAGGGCTCGCCGCCCGCGGGATCGGCGCCGGCGACGCCGTCGCGATGATGCTGCCGACCGGCAGCGGATTCTTCCAGGCCTTCCTCGGTGCGATGCGCATCGGTGCCGTGCCCGTTCCGATGTATCCGCCGCTGCGCTGGTCGGAAATCGAGGAACACGTGCGCGGCCGCGCGGCCATCCTCGCCAATTCGCGGGCCCGCGTGCTCGTGACGGTTCCGGAAGCGATGTTCGTCGGCCGCCTCGCCGGGGCCGAGTTGCCGGAGCTGCGACACGTGATCAGCGTCGACGAGCTTCGCCGCCTCGGCGGCGCAGGGGTTCCCGCAGGCAAAAGCGCGGTCCGCGCGGACGGCGTCGCGTCCGGGCGCGCGACGGCGATGCTGCAATACACGTCCGGCAGCACCGGCGACCCCAAGGGCGTCGTCCTGAGCCACGACAACCTGCTCGCGAACATCCGCGCGATGGGCGCTGCCGCTGCGGTGACCTCGCGCGATCGCTTCGTCAGCTGGCTGCCCCTCTACCACGACATGGGCCTGATCGGCGCGTGGCTCGGAACGATGTATCACGGCGTTCCGCTGGTCCTGATGTCTCCGACCGACTTTCTCTCGCGCCCTTCGCGCTGGCTGTGGGCGATCCACCGCCACCGCGCGACGATCTCGGCGGGACCCAATTTCGCGTATGAGATCGTGGCATCCAAGGTGCCCGACGAGGACCTCGAAGGACTCGACCTCGGCTCCTGGCGCCTGGCGTTCAACGGCGCGGAGCCGGTACGCGCGGCCACGCTCGAACGCTTCGCCGCGCGATTCGCCCGTCACGGTTTCGACCGACGCGCGATCACCCCCGTCTACGGTCTCGCCGAATCGGCGGTCGGACTCACGTTTCCGCCGCTCGAGCGTGGCCCGCTGATCGAGCACGTCGATTCGCGGAGGCTCGCCAACGAAGGCGTCGCGGTCCCGGTGCCCGACGCCGGGCGCCCGATGGTCGACGTGGTGTCCTGCGGGCGCCCGCTGCCCGGTCACGAGATCCGCGCGGTCGACGAAGGGGGCCACGAGGTGCCGGCCCGGACCGAAGGCCGCATCGAATTCCGCGGCCCGTCCGCGACCGCCGGCTACCATGACAACCCGGACGCGACCGCGAGGCTCTTCCGCGGTCCGTGGCTCGACACCGGGGATGTCGGCTACGTCGCCGGTGGCGAGCTCTTCCTCACCAGCCGTGCCAAGGACCTGATCAAGCGCGGCGGCCACAACATCCACCCCTACGACCTCGAGGCCGCGGTCGGCGACATTCCCGGCATACGCAAGGGCTGCGTGGCCGTGTTCGGCACGATGGATCGCGGCACCGGAACCGAGCGCGTCGTCGTCGTTGCGGAGTCGAACGAGACCGATCCGGGCGCACGCGAAGCCCTGCGCAAGCGGATCATGGAACTCGCCGTCGTCCACCTGAACGGTCCCGCGGACGACGTGCGGCTCGTGCCGGCACGCACGATACTGAAGACCTCCAGCGGCAAGATCCGCCGCGCGGCTTCCCGCGATCTCTACGAACGGGGATTGCTCGAGGCGGGAAGGCCCGCGGTCTGGCGACAGATCGCCATCCTGGTCGCCCACGCCGTGCTCGGACGCCTTCGTCGCGGAGCGCGCAGCCTTGGCCGCGTTGCCTACGGCATCTGCGCGTGGCTGGTATTCGTTCCACTGGCGACGGTCGGGCTGCTTGCGCTCCCGCTCCTTCCTGCGCCCCGCGCCCGCATGCGGCTCGCGCGTGCGATGGCCCGTGCGATCGTCGGCATCCTGCGCATCCCGGTCGGGGTCTCGGGCATCGAGCGCCTGCGCCCCGACCGGGCGAGCGTGCTCGTCACCAACCATGCGAGCTACGTCGATGCGATCGTCCTGGTCGCGACGCTTCCTTCCCACGTCCGCTACGTTGCCAAGCGCGAGTTCGAGCGCACGCCGGTGCTGGGCAGCGCCCTGCGCCGGCTCGGCACCTATTTCGTCGAGCGCGTCGATCCGGCGCGGGGTGTCGAGGACACGCGCGAACTGGTGGCCGCAGCCCGGCGTGGCGAGACGCTCGTGTTCTTCCCGGAAGGCACGTTTTCGCGTGCGCCAGGGCTGGGCGCGTTCCGGATCGGTGCGTTCGTCGTCGGCGCCGAAGCCGGGATTCCCGTCACGCCGATCGTGCTCCGCGGAACGCGATCGCTGCTGCGCGACCACCGCTGGCTGCTGGCGCACGGCCGGGTCGAGGTCGGGATCCATCCGCCGCTCCTGCCCGACGGCGGCGACTGGTCGGCGGCGGTCCGGCTGCGCGATCGGGCACGCGAGATCATGCTGCAGGCCGGCGACGAGCCCGACCTCGCCCGCTGATGGCATCCGTTCCGGGTGTCGAAACCCGGCGACCTGCACCGGTGCCCGCGATCATCGCTGACGGCTGAAAATGACGGTTCTTGATGCCGATCAACAGGCGACCGCAGACCGGCGCTATCCTCGGGGTGGACGATGAGCTGGCACGCTGCGCAGGAGTGCAGCGCCGCGTCATCGTGTGTCCGTGACTCCCGAGCGAGAAGCCCCATGCAGATACCCCTCCAGATCACCGTGCGCGACATGCCTCGCTCCGACGCGCTGGACGCGCGGATCCGCGACAAGGTCGCGGGGCTGGAGCGTTTCCATCCCCGCATCACCAGTTGCCGGGTCATCGTCGCCGAATCGCGCAAGCACCATCAGCAGGGCAGGCGCTTCGAAGTCGACCTCTGCATCCGCATTCCGGGACACGCGGAGATCGTCGCCAACCACCACAACGACGAGGATGTCTACGTCGCGCTGCGCGACGCTTTCGCCTCGGCCACCCGCCAGCTCGAGGACGCGACGCGCGAGCAGCGCGGCGACGTCAAGACGCACGAGACGGTGGTCCACGGCAAGGTGGCGCGAATCTACCCCGACGAGGGTTTCGGTTTCATCCTGACCGACGAGGGCCGCGAACTGTATTTCAGCCGCGACAACGTCGTGCATCCGCCGTTCGAGCATCTCGCGATCGGCGCTGCCGTCCAGTTCATCGAAGCCGGGGGCGCCGAAGGCGGTCAGGCCCATCGCGTGAGTTCCAGGAAGCATCCGCTGCCCCCCGAGTAGTCCGTCGCGAGTCCCGCCATCCCGCGGCGCCAGGCCATTGCATAATAGGGCCGAGGCGCGAGCGCTGTGCGCACGTGCACGAATCCGGGAGGAGCTGCGGCGATGCCGACATTGAGCAGTGCGGACCACGGGGCGAGTCCGCCGATCGTCGCCATCCCCCGGCAATACAACGCGGCAGACGATCTGATCGGCCGCAATCTCGCTGCCGGGCGGGCGGACAAGCCCGCGTTCATCGACGACCTGGGCACCTACAGCTACGGCGACGTCGACCGGCGTGCTGCCCGGTTCGCCAACGTGTTGCGCAGCCTCGGCGTCGACATCGAGCAGCGGATCCTGCTGTGCCTGCACGACACCATCGACTTTCCCAGCGCGTTCCTCGGGGCAATCCGGGCCGGCGTCGTGCCCGTTGCGGTCAACACGCTGCTGACCCAGGGCGACTACGAGTACATGCTGGCCGACAGCCGGGCGCGGATCGCCGTCGTGTCGGCACCCCTGCTGCCCCTGTTCCTCCCGCTGGTCCCGAAGCTGCCTTTCCTGCGCCGGATCCTGGTCTCGGGAGATCCGGCCGCCGGACCCGATTCGCTCGCCGCCGCGATGGCGGGGGCTGCGGAGGCCTTCGAGACGGCGCCGACGACCTGCGACGATCCCTGTTTCTGGCTCTATTCTTCCGGGTCCACGGGCGCGCCCAAGGGGACCGTCCACGTCCAGTCGAGCATGATCCAGACCGCCGAACTCTATGCGCGGCCCGTGCTCGGCATCGACGAACACGATGTCGTCTTTTCCGCGGCCAAGCTGTTCTTCGCCTATGGGCTCGGCAACGGCCTGAGCTTCCCGATGGCGGTCGGGGCGACCGCGGTCCTGATGGCGGAACGGCCGACCCCGGCAGCCGTGTTCGCACGGTTGCGCGCGCACCAGCCGACGATCTTCTACGGCGTTCCGACGCTGTATGCGGCGATGCTCGCGTCTCCGGAGATTCCACCGCGCGACGGGCTCAGGCTGCGGCGCTGCACGTCCGCAGGCGAAGCGCTGCCCGAGGAGATCGGCAAGCGCTGGTCGGCGCATTTCGGCGTCGACATCCTCGACGGCATCGGCTCGACCGAGATGCTGCACATCTTCCTGTCGAACCGGCCGGGCGACGTCCGCTACGGCACCACCGGCAAGCCCGTTCCCGGGTACCAGGTGCGCATCGTCGACGACCACGGCGCGCCGCTTCCGCCCGGCGAGACCGGAGAGTTGCAGATTGCGGGGCCGACGAGCGCAGCCGCCTACTGGAACAACCGCGAGAAGACGCGCGCGACCTTCCAGGGCGCGTGGACCCGCAGCGGCGACAAGTATTCGCAGGATGCCGACGGCTATTTCGTCTACGCGGGCCGAAGCGACGACATGCTCAAGGTCAGCGGACTGTACGTGTCGCCGATCGAAGTCGAATCGAGCCTGATCACCCACGAGGCGGTTCTCGAAGCCGCAGTCGTCGGGCGCGAGGACGACGACCGGCTCACCAAGCCGATGGCGTTCGTCGTCCTCAAGCCCGGCCACGCCGCGACGCGCGAGCTGACCGAATCGTTGAAGGCCCACGTCAAGTCGCGGCTCGCACCCTACAAGTATCCGCGCTGGTTCGCGTTCGTCGACGAGTTGCCCAAGACCGCGACGGGCAAGATCCAGCGCTTCAAGCTGCGCGCAGCCGCAGGCAATCGCCAGCCTTAGCGTCGTGATCCACGCTGCCGAACCCGCCGGTCCCGGTACCGGTCGGATGTGATGACCGTCGGGGATCTGTCGTCGGGCACGGCGCCGTCGCACCATCCAGTCCGCTTCGTCGACGCCGGCGGGCACCGGCTCGAGTACGTCGACATCCCTGCGCACCAGGTGCAGCGCCCGCCGCTCCTGTTCCTGCACGAGGGCCTGGGCTCGGTCGCGATGTGGCGCGATTTCCCGGCCCGCGTGGCGGCTGCGACCGGCTGCCGCAGCGTCGTCTATTCACGCTACGGCTTCGGCCGGTCGTCGCCGCGCGCTGCGCCTTACACGCCGCGGTTCATGCACGAGGAGGCCCTCGCGATCCTGCCGGCGCTGCGTGCGGCCCTTCGGATCGAGAACCCGGTACTGATCGGGCATTCGACTGGCGCTTCGATGGCGCTGATCCACGCCGGCGCGGACGGCTCGGACGTCGCCGGTCTGGTCGTCATGGCGCCGCTGGTCTTCGTCGAGGAATTCAACCTCGCTAGCATTCGCGCGGCGAAAGAGGTCTATCGAACGACGGACCTGCGTCAGAAGCTCGCCCGCTACCACGACGACGTCGACGGCGTGTTCTGGGGCTGGAACGACATCTGGCTGCACCCGGCGTTCAGCGCGTGGTCGATCGCCGACGACCTGCGCGGCATACGCTGCCCGATCCTCGCGATCCTCGGCGACGACGACGAATACAGCACGTCCGCCCAGCTCGATGCGATCGGGCGCAATGCGGTGAACGCCCGCAGCCTGGATTTCCTGAAGCTCGCCGACTGCCGGCATTCGCCGCATCGCGACCAGCCGTCGACCGTCATCGACGCGATCGGTCGATTCGTCGACGCGCTGCCGGGCTGAATCCGCGCCACGCCGCGCGCCGCCGGAGCGGGCGGGCGCGATGTCCCCCGCGCCGCCCTGCCTGCCGGGCGTTCTCCCTCCCCGATGTCCAGGGGAACCTCGACGCAACCGCCGGCAGGTTCGTGACCGGCCGGTCGGTGCCCTGCCTGCCTCAGTCGCGCTTGCCGCGATTGAGCAGGACGTGATCGATCTCGGCTTCGGCCTGCAGCCAGTCGTCGAGATCGTAACCGTCCGTGTTCCCGCGCTCCGTCGCGCGGTGGAATGCCGCTTCGCTGATCATCCGATGCCGCAGATCGGCATCGACCGTGTCGGTTGCGCCCTCGGCGAAAGGCTGGTCGGGCGTCTGGTCTTCCTCGTCTTCTGCGGCGAGGATCGGCACGCTGTGCGGATGATTCGGATCCGCCTGCGGCGACCGCGGGCCCTTGCGCCTTCTGATGTTCGTCGATCCCATCGTGCACCTCCGTGGAACGAATTCATTGTGCCCCCGAAGAACGCGCGCGCGGCTTGATCCACGTCAAGCCGCAGCCCCCGGAGCCCTCGCATCGTCCGGGCCCGTCCGGACGCCGTCGATCGTGCGGCACCTCGATCATCCCGCGACGAACGGTGGCGTGCAACCCGGCACACGGAGACGATGCAAGGTCGATGCCATAATGGCCCTTGGCTCAACACTCGGGATGAAGAACATGCAATGGAGATCGGTGCTGGTGCTGGCTTTCGCAGGCATTGGTACGACCGCGTACGCGTTGCTCGCAGGCGCGCAGGCCCCGCAGCACGACGTCACGCGCATGGCGCAACACGACATGGCGGGACCGGCACAGAACGGGGCGATGCCGATGGGACAGGGCGGGACGATTCGATGGCCGCCCCGAGCACCGACGCCCGGGAGCTCGTCCGGTTTCCGGAAACGATGCGCCTGCACACGATCGCCAGCATGCGCGACCATCTGCTCTCGTTGCAGGAGATCGACGAAGCGCTGTCGAAGAACGAATTCGACAAGGCCGCCAACATCGCCGAGCAGCGCCTCGGCATGAGCTCGCTCGAAGCCCACGATGCGGCCCATCTGGCGCCGTTCATGCCCAAGGGCATGCAGGCAATCGGCACGCAGATGCACCAGGCCGCAAGCCGCTTCGCGATCGAGGCGCAGAACGCGAGCGTCGGCAACGACGTGCGCCCTGCCCTCGCGGCGCTTGGCAGCGTCATGCAGCAGTGCGTGGCCTGCCACGCGACCTACCGACTGCACTGACCGCGTCGCGACGATCCGTTCAGGCCCTGCCGGCGCCGCCGGGCGCCCAGGCACCACGCACCAACGCCCGCAGATCGACGCTCGGACCCGGCGTCGGCGGCGTCTTCGCCCGCTCCCCCGCCTGCGGCCAGCTCTGCCGGTCGAAATGCGCGCACACGGCGTTGGTCAGGAAACGGCTGGCCGACGCATAGACGTGACGGTCGCCCATCGCGGCCTGTTGCCGCACGTGGAAGCGCTGGGGCACGACGAGCGACAGGTGGTCCATCGCCCGGGTCATCGCGACGTACAGCAGCCGACGCTCCTCTTCGATCTCCTCGGCGCTTCCGGTCGCCATGTCGGAAGGAATGCAGCCATCCACGCAGTTCAGAACCTGCACGACCCGCCACTCCTGGCCTTTCGCCGAATGGATCGTCGACAGCGTCAGGTAGTCTTCGTCCTGCAGCGGATCGGCGGCCTCGCCCGAGGTCACTGCGGGCGGGTCGAGCGTCAGTTCGGTGAGGAAACGCTCGCGGGTCGCAAAGGTCGAGGCGATGCGGCGCAACTGCGCGAGATCCGGCGCACGGATCGCCGCGTCCTCGTAGAGGCGGTCGAGTTGCGGCTCGTACCACGCGAGCAGCGCATCCATCCCGCAGGGCCAGTCGTCGCGCTCGCCACGCAGCGTTTCGCACAGGCGCAGCAATCCCGGCCATTCCCGCGACGCGGCGGCCGGAACCGTGAAGTCGCGCATCGCCGCCAGCGTATCGGTCGACGCCGCCAGCGCATCGAGCCACCGGCCTGCCGTCGCCGGGCCGACCCCGGGCAACAGCCGCAGCGTCCGGAAACCCGCGAGCCGCCCGCGAGGATTCTCGATCCAGCGCAACAGCGACAGCACGTCCTTGACGTGCGCCGCATCGAGGAAGCGCAGCCCGCCGAACTTGACGAAGGGAATGTTGCGCCTCGCGAGCTCGAGCTCGAGCATCGCGCTGTGGCTGGACGTGCGGAACAGGACCGCCTGCCGCTTCAGCGCGATCCCGTTCTCGCGATGACGCAGGACCTCTCCGGCGACGTGCTGCGCCTGCGCCATCTCGTCGCCGACGGTGACGAGACGCGGACGCTCGCCGCCCGACCGGTCGGTGACGAGGTTCTTCGCGTAGCGCTCCTTCGCCAGTGCGATCACCGCATTGGACGCATCGAGGATCGCCGCCGTCGAGCGATAGTTGCATTCCAGCGTGATCACGTCCGCCGGAGGATCGTACTGGCGGGGGAAATCGAGGATGTTGCGCACCGTCGCGGCGCGAAAGCCGTAGATCGCCTGCGCATCGTCGCCGACGACGGTCACGCCGCGCCCGTCGGGCTTCAGCGCCCGCACGATCGACCCCTGCAGCCGGTTGGTGTCCTGGTACTCGTCGACGAGCACGTGGTCGAAGCGCGCTCCGACTTCCTGCGCAAGCGCGGGCACGTTCATCATCGCCGCCCAGTAGAGCAGCAGATCGTCGAAGTCGAGGACGTGTTGCGCCTGCTTGGCGGCGACGTAGGCGTCGAACAGGCGGCGCAACTCCTCCTCCCAGTCGGCGCACCACGGATAGGTCGCTCGCAGGACGCCGGCCAGCGGCGCCTCCGCGTTGACGCTGCGCGAATAGATCGCGACGCAGGTCGCCGCCCCCGGGAAGCGGCCCTTCAGCGGATCGACGCCGAGGTGATCGTGGCGAACCAGGCCCATCAGGTCTTCCGAATCGCCGCGATCGTGGATCGTGAAGTTGGACGCGAGGCCGATGCGTTCGGCGTATTCGCGCAGGATGCGCGCGCCGACGCTGTGAAAGGTCCCGGCCCATTCGAACGCGGGCGGACGATCGGCGGAGATGCCCTTGAGCTTCGACTGCAGCACCTTCGCCACCCGCCGTTCGAGTTCCGCCGCGGCGCGCCGGCTGAAGGTCAGCAGCAGCAGGCGCTGCGGATCCAGGCCTCCTGCCACCAGGTGGGCGACACGGTGCGCGAGCGTGCTGGTCTTGCCGGTGCCGGCGCCGGCGATCACCAGCAGCGGCCGCGCAGTTCCGGCATCGCTGCCGTGAAAGGCCGCGCGACGCTGCGCGTCGTTGAGCGCCTGGCCCGGGAGGCCGGCGGCGGTGGCGGTGGCGGTGGCGGTGGTGGTGGCGGTCACGGTCATGGGCGCTCGGTCGCGATCGGGGAGCAGCGCCGGCATCGGCGGCTGTTCGTCCGCGGCGAACGCGGCGGCGCGACCCGAACGTTCGTTCGGCACTATAGCATTGCGCGACCCGGTGATCGAGCGCCGCCGTGAATGCGTTCCGGGCCCGCGTCCGAGGCCGGCGAGCCGATGCGAGGCTGCCGGGACGACGCCCTGCGCCTGCCTGCCGTCCGCGTCAGGCCGCGACGGGTCGCACCGCGACGAGGTCGATCAGCGCCGACATGCCGCTGTGGCCCCGCCCTTCACGAACTTCGGCGTCGTAGGCCTCGAGCACGCGGATGTCCCAGTCGGCGAACTGCCTTTCCACCCACTCGCGCGTGTACATGTGCTCGCGGCGCGGCGGGCCACCTGTGCCGTAATCGACCTGTTCGGGCCGGTATCCCTCGAGCAGGAACACGCCACCGGGCACGACCGAGGCTTTCATCGTCGCAATCGCAGCCTCGCGACGATCGGGGGGCAGGAACTGGATGAAGATCGCCGCGATCGCGTCGTAGCGCGCCGTGCCCCACGGCCAGTGCTCGATGTCGCCCACCTGGTGATCGACCTTCACGCCGCGCCGCTTCGCGAGCGCGCGCGCCTTTTCAACGGCGTTGGGCGCGAAGTCGAACGCGGTGACCTCGAATCCCTGTTCGGCGAGCCACACGCTGTTGCGTCCTTCGCCATCGGCGACGCACAGCACCCGGCTGCCCGGCCGCAGCCAGCCTACCTGCTTGCGCAGGAAGGCATTCGGCTCCTCGCCGAACAGGTAATCGGGGCTTGCGTAGCGTTCGTTCCACGTCTCGCGGGGATTGTCGAAACCGGCCATGATGGGATCTGCAGAAGAGGATCGGCGACCCCGATGCTGCTGCACGGGGAATGGGGCGCAATCATAGCAGCCGCGATCCGCGATCGGCGATCGGCGATGAAGGGGTCCTGCCATCGGCCGTGCGATCAGCACCTGCGATCACCGCGCACGATGGCCGATCGGTGGAGGAGCGAGCTCCAATATCCTCTGGTAGAGCAGCGCGGCCTCGTCCTTCGGACGAATGCCGTAGAGCGGATTGTCGTTTTCGGCGAACGCGGCGGCGATGCCTGCCCAGTCGTCGTCGGTCAGCGCCCGTTCCGCCAGCGGCATCAGCACGTCCTCTTCCTTGCGGATGTGCTCCCACTGGAAGCGTGCGTAATCCTCGACGGCGCTCGCGAACGGCGCCGGATCGCCTCCGTCGCGCTCGAACGCGGTCAGCGCGCGACCGAGCGCCTCGATGCGCACCTCGCCTTCCCGATGCTCGGCCTCGAGCGCGTCGATCAACCGGGACGCCGATGGATCGCACTCGCGCAGCGCACGGAACAGGTGGCGGCTTTCCTTCGGATGATGCCAGCGGTCCGGATACTCGACGATGTAGTCGAGCATCGCGTGCAGCAACCTGACGTCGGCTGCGCCCCCGTCGCGCATTCCTCGCGCGAGGAAGCGCAGGCTGTAGAGCACCGCCGAGATCGCCAGGTGCTCGTCGCGGATGATCCGGATCGCCGCGCGTTCCATGGCTGCGATACGCTCAGTAGGTCTCGATGTGCAGCCGGCTCTTGGCGAGCAGCTCGGGCTTGATCGCGTCCCAGTCGAGTCCGCGCTGCGCGCAGACGTCGCGGAAAGCGTCGATCACCCCCGCCTCCATGCCCTTGAGGCCGCACAGGTAGATGTAGCAGTCGTCGTCCTGCAGCAGCTTCGCCACATCGTCGCCGCGCGCACGTATCAGGTCCTGGACGTAGGTCTTGGCCTGTCCGGTCTCGCGGGAGAACGCGAGGTTGATGTCGATGAAGTCCTTCGGAAGCTTCATCAGCGGACCGAAATACGGGAGCTCGTCCCGGCGCCGCGCGCCGAAGAACAGCATCAGCTTCCCACCCTCGTTCAGGGCCATCCGCCGTCGCCGGCGTTCGGTCATCGCACGCATCGGCGCGGAACCCGTCCCGGTGCAGATCATCATGATCGACGCGCCCGGATGGTTGGGCATCAGGTAGCTGGCACCATAGGGTCCGACGACGCTGACCTTGTCCCCGATGGCGAGATCGCACATGTAATTCGATCCCACCCCGCGCACCGGCTGTCCCGCGTGATCCTCGGTCACCCGCTTGATCGTCAGGGCTACGTTGTTGTGACGCGGACGCTCGCCGTCGCGGGGACTGGCCACCGAATACAGCCGGACGCCGTGCGGCCGGCCGCCGTCCTGGGTCCCCGGCGGGATGATCCCCAGGGTCTGGCCCTCGAGAACGGGAAAGGCCGTCGTGCCGAAGTCCAGCACGATGTGCCGGATGTCGGCCGACGCGTCGGTCCCGGTCAGGCGGTGGTTGCCGGCGACCGTCGCGATCGCGGGCCTCGCGATCGAGTACAGGTTGACGTAGGGATGCGATGCCGACCACGGCGGAGACGCAGGTCCGCCCTGCCCCGCCGTCGCGACTTCGGTCAGTTCCCTCACCTCGGTCGGGACGCCTTCCTCGGGCACCCCGTCGAGCTCGGCGCTGGGCGGCAGCACGTCCCAGGCGAGCTGCTCGTCCAGCGTGTAGGGCGTCGACTTCGGAACGTTGCGCCAGTTGTCGATCGCACCGGTCGGGCAGGGCGAGATGCACAGCCCGCATGAATTGCAGGTCTCGAACCTGACGACGTAGTTGCGCGAGTCGTGCGTGATCGCATTGATCGGGCAGGTCGCCTCGCAGGTGTTGCAGCGAATGCAGACCTCGGGATCGATCAGATGCTGGCGCGCATATTCGCTCGCCGGGGCGCTCGCGGCCGTCATGTCCGGTCCTCCTCGATTGCGCGGACGCTGCTGCCGTTCACCCGAAGCGCACGTACTCGAAATTCACCGGCTGGCGATTGATGCCGATCGACGGCGGCGCGATCCAGTTCGCGAACTTGCCGGGCTCGACCACGCGCCCCATCAGCGACGCGACGAATGCGCGGTCGGCCCCCGATGGCAGCCAGCCGGCGACATTGGCGTTCCACTCGGCCTCGCTGACGACCCGGCCGTCGGGGGACACACGCGCCGCGGCGAAGGTGCCGATCTTGCGGTTGAACGCCTTGTGCGGCACCTTGAGCCGGAACGGGATGCCGCTCTTCTCGATGACCCGGTTCCAGCGCTCGACCCCGGCCATCGAATCGCGGATGTAGTCGTCGCGCAGCCGCTCGTTGATCGACGACAGCGCCGACACCTGCTTCTCGACGATCCTGCCGTTCGCGACCTCGAGGATCGGATACGTGGCGTCCTTCAGCACGTGGTCGTCGCCGAGCTTGGTCTCCTCGAAGCGGCCCTTGAGGCCGGCACTGAAGAAGGTGGCGGCATTGGACGACTGGTCGGCGCCGAAGAGATCGATCGTGACGCTGTAATGGAAATTGAGATAGCGCTGGATCGTCTCGAGGTCGATCACGCCCAGCGCGCGCACCTTGTCGGCGGCCTCGACGTTGTTCGCCTTCATCACTTCGCAGGTGCGCTGGATGGTCCGCGACACTCCGGACTCCCCGACGAACATGTGATGCGCTTCCTCGGTCAGCATGAACCTGGTCGTGCGCGCAAGAGGATCGAAGCCCGACTCGGCCAGCGCCGACAGCTGGAACTTGCCGTCGCGGTCGGTGAAATACGTGAACATGTACAGCGACAGCCAGTCCGGCGTCTTTTCGTTGAACGCGCCGAGGATCCGCGGATTGTTCGGATCACCCGAGTGGCGATGCAGCATCGCATCGGCTTCCTCGCGTCCATCGCGCCCGAAATGGCGGTGGAGCAGGTAGACCATCGCCCACAGGTGGCGGCCTTCCTCGACGTTCACCTGGTAGAGGTTGCGCAGGTCGTACTGCGACGGGGCGGTGAGCCCCAGGTGACGCTGCTGCTCGACCGAGGCCGGCTCGGTGTCGCCCTGCGCGACGATGATGCGCCGCAGATTGGCGCGATGCTCGCCGGGAACCTCGTTCCAGACCGTTTCGCCCTTGTGCTCGCCGAAATGGATCGTCTGGTCGGCCGTCGGCGCATTGAGGAAGATGCCCCAGCGGTACTCGGGCATCTTCACGTAGTCGAAATGCGCCCAGCCGCCCGGGTCGACGCTGACGGCGGTGCGCAGGTAGACCTCGTGGTTCTGCGACCCGACCGGGCCGAGCTCGCGCCACCAGTTGATGAAATCGGGCTGCCATTGCTCCAGCGCGCGCTGCAGGGACCGGTCGGTCGCGAGATCGACGTTGTTGGGAATCTTCTGGCTGTAATCGATGTTCATCGGGTTCTCCTGAACACTCTGCAATCCATGGACGGAACCGGGCCGGGCGACAACGGCGCCGCCGTCAGACCCGTTCCCAGTCGAACTGGGCCTTGTTGCCGGTGCCGAAGCACTTGAGGGCGCCGTGCTCGCCGACGGCATTGGGCCGGATGAAGATCCAGTTCTGCCACGCGGACAGGCGCCCGAACACGCGGGTCTCCATCGTCTCGACGACGCCGAAGCGCAGGTTGGCTTCCATGCCGGTCAGTGCGTCGGGCGACATCGCGCGTCGCTCTTCGAGTGCGATGCGAACCTCGTCCCGCCAGTCGAGATCGTCGGGCGTCGCCGTCACGAGGCCCAGGGCCAGGGCTTCGGCGGCGGGGATCCTGCGGCCCTGCGCGGCCTTCACCCGCGCGATCGCGTCGGCGTCCCGGTAATAGCGGGCGTCGATGCGGGAAAGACCGTCGACGCGCGGATAGGCGCCGAAATTGAGTTCGGACAGCGCGAGCACCGGCGCATCGGCGTCGCCGTCTGGAAGCGCCAGCATGTAGCAGCGGTCCGCCGCGAGGGCGAGTTCGAGCAGCGTTCCCGCGAAGCAGGACCCGGGCTCGACCAGCGCGAACAGCGTGCGCGAGCTGACGTCGAGCCGCGAGAGCGTCCGGCGCAGCATGCCCAGCGTCTCGCGCACGAACCAGTGACCGCAGTGTTGCGCCAGCGAGGCGTCGGCGGCGAGGACGGAATCGATGTCGCCTTCGGTCCTGAGCAACCACGTCCCGACGCTCTGGTGATTGGTGCGAAGGTTCAGGATCGCGTCGTCGAGTTCGCGCGCCATCTGCAGCGGCCACCAGTTGACGCCTGCGGCGACGATGCCTGCCAGGTCCTGCGGCGGCGCCTTGTCCGGAGCCCGGACGGTGATCGTCGCCTGCCGCGCGGCCGGCTCGATGCGGACGTCGACGAATGCGTAGTGGCAGCCCGCGGCGTCGAGGGTCCTGGCGAGCGGGGTCAGCGTCACGCCTTTGGCGTCGGCCGGCCGATCGCTCGCGGCGGCGAGCTCGCGTGCGCGGCGCGCGACGTGATCGCGGAATTCCGCCGGCTTCACCACCTCGTCGACCAGGCGCCAGTCACGCGCACGCGTCCCGCGCACGCCTTCGGTCGTCGTGCAGAAGATGTCGGCCAGGTCGTGGCGGACGCGCCGCTTGTCGGTCACGCGCGTCAGCCCGCCCGTTCCCGGCAATACGCCGAGCAGCGGCACTTCGGGAAGGCTCACCGCGGACGAACGGTCGTCGACCAGCACGATCTCGTCGCAGGCGAGCGCCAGCTCGTAGCCGCCGCCCGCCGTCGTGCCGTTGCAGGCAGCGATGAACTTGAGGCCCGAATGCCGGCTCGAGTCCTCGATGCCGTTGCGGGTCTCGTTGGTGAACTTGCAGAAGTTCACCTTCCACGCATGGGTCGACTTGCCGAGCATGAAGATGTTCGCCCCCGAACAGAAGATGCGATCCTTGGCGCTCGTCAGGATCACCGAGCGCACTTCAGGATGCTCGAAGCGGATGCGCTGCAGCGCATCGTTCAACTCGATGTCGACGCCCAGATCGTAGGAATTGAGCTTCAGCTTGTAGCCGGGACAGATGCCCGCGTCCTCGTCGATGTCCAGCGCGATCGTCGCGACGGGTCCGTCGAAGCCGAGCTTCAGGTGCCGGTAGCGATCGGGATGCGTTTCGTAATCGACGCGCGGCGGGGTCGTCGCTTCGGGCTTGACCGCGGCAGCAGTGTCCATTCCATTTCTCCTCGTCGTCACGCGATGACGATGTTGACCAGTTTCTGCAGGCTCTCCTCAGGAGACTCGCCCGCGGTATCGACGACGGCATCGGCCTTGCGGTAGAGCGGCTCGCGCGCCGCCAGGATCCGCTTCAGGTCTTCCATCGCTTCCTCGTTGCCTGCCATCGGACGGAAATCACCCTGCGACAGGACGCGCGCCATGTGCTCCTCCGGGTTGGCCTTGAGCCACACCGTGTAGCAGTTCGCGAGCAGCAGGTTGAAGGTCTCTTCCTCGGACACGATCCCGCCGCCGACCACCAGCACGGCGCGGTCGTAGTCGCCGATCACGCGCTCGAGCACCTGGCGCTCGATGCGGCGGTAGCCCCCCTGGCCATACAGCGAGATGACCTCGCTGACCGGCAGTCCGGTGTGGCGCCTGATCGCCTCGTTCACTTCGACGCAGGGAACGGCGAGCTGCTTCGCGAGCAGGTTGCCCAGCGTCGACTTGCCTGCACCGCGCAGGCCGATCAGCGCGATGCGCTTCTTGCGCAACGCTTCCTCGTGGCCGTAGTCGCGCATCAGGCGAAAGATGACGTCCTCCATCCGGTGCGCCGGCAGGCGCTCCAGGAAGCGCGTGATCAGCCGCCTCTCGACCGCATTGCGGTCTTCGGGCAGCAGCAGCTCGCCGATCGAGACGTTCAGCGCCGACGCTATCCGGCGCAGCAGCAGGATCGAGGCGTTGCCCTCGCCCGCTTCGAGCTGACCCAGGTAGCGCTCCGAGACATCCGACTCCTTCGCCAGCGCCTTGCGCGTCATCCCGCGCTGCTCGCGCAGCGTCCGGACCCGGCGGCCGACCTCCCCCAGGAAGGCGGCGTCCGGCGCGGTGAGCTGCTCGTCCTCGGACGGGGATGCAACCGGCCGGGAGGGCGAGGACTGGCTGGCGAGAGGTTCGGTCATGGGATCGCGCAATCGCTCACGGAACAGGCACTATATTACTCATTCATGGTGTCCAGTCAAGCACTATTTCGCCTATCGCGTCCGCTCCCTTGCGCCAATGCCCGAACTGGCGCCGCGGAGTCGTGACGAATGACCAGGAATTTGATACTCGAGTGGTAGCATATCGCTTGACAGCGCCCATCACGCGTCTTACAGTCCTCGTTTTTGGCATTATATTGCCTTTTTTGATGGAGGCAACCATGCGCTGCGCGGATGAACCGATCGGGCCGGCGACACGGCCGCTGCGTACCGATGCCGCGCCGCGCCGCGAACATTGGAGTGACCGATGACCACGCCCGAAGACCTCCGCAGCCTGATTGCCACCGTCGCCGGCGCGATCCATGGACGTCCCCTCGATCGATCGCTCGAAGCTGAGCTCGAAGCGCGCTTCCCCGTGACCGGCTCGACGTTCCGCGACATCGTCGCCGCGTGTCGGGAGGGCATCGCCGAGGGCTGGATGTGCAGCCGCGAGGCCGGCGGGATCCGCTACGGGCGCGTGATCAAGCCGGGTCCCGAAACCCATGGATTCAGCGTGGACGTCGTCGAGATGGACAGCGTCGCGGGACCCCATCACCGGCACCCCCACGGCGAGGTCGACATGATCATGCCGGTGAGCGGCGATGCCCGGTTCGACGGCCGCGGCGCCGGCTGGATGGTCTATCCGGCGGGCAGCGCTCATCGACCGACGGTGACGCAGGGGAAGGCGTGGGTGCTCTACCTGCTTCCCGAAGGCGCGATCGAGTTCACGAAGTGACGGAGGCCGCGATGCCCGAACCCGGCACGAAAGCGAGCTGAGCCGATGTTCCGCAGCGACAAGCTGATCCGCTTCCATCACTGCGATCCCGCGGCGATCGTCTTCTATCCGCAGTATTTCGTCCTGTTCCAGGAGCTGGTCGAGGACTGGTTCGCGGAGGGACTCGGGATCGACTACGCCGAGTTCATCGGCGTGCATCGCGTAGGCCTGCCGATGGCGAAGATCGAGTGCGAATTCCTCGCGCCGAGCCGCATGGGCGACACGCTGTCCCTCGACCTCGCGGTCGAGCGGATCGGCACGACGTCGATCGTGCTCGGGGTGCGCGGGTCCGTCGGCGACCAGCCGAAAGTGCGCGCGACGCTGCACCTGGTCCACGTGTCCCTCGCCAGCCTGCGCCCCGTGCCCGTGCCGCCCGAGCTGCGCGCCGGCATGATGCGGTTCTCCCCTCCGGACGCGCAAGCCTAGGGCGCCAGGCCGGCGGGTCGGTGTCGAGGTCCCGCGGCCGAGGGCCGCGGGCCGCTGGCGGCCCCGTCGATCATTGCATCGTATGGCGATGCATCTGTTCCGGTCGCCGATTCGGGCATAGACTTCGCATCTGCAGCAACGGACTACGACCATCATTCCTGGAGGATCTCGCATGGCAAACCAGACAGCAGGGGCTTCGTCCGACGATGCCGGAAAGCTTGTATTGAGGCTCACCCTGGGCGTGCTGCTCCTGTTCCACGGCTACGCCAAGCTCACCGGGAACTTCGGCTTCGTCGAAGGCGTCGTCGCGAAGGCGGGCCTGCCGCACTTCGTGGCCTACCTGGTATTCCTCGGCGAGGTCGTCGGCCCCGTGCTGGTGATCCTCGGCCTGTGGACCCGCATCGGCGGCCTCTTCATCATGATCAGCATGCTGTTCGCGATCGTCCTCGTCCACCGCCACCAGCTGCTCGAGCTTGGACAGGGCGGCGGATGGGGGCAGGAGCTGGCTGCGTTCTACCTGCTGGTCGGCCTGTCCGTCGCCCTGCTCGGCGCCGGGCGCTACAGCGTCGGGGGCATCCGCGGCCGCTGGAACTGACCCCCTGACCATCTGCGTATCTGCCCATCTGCGTATCTGCCTACCTCACCGCCGGCCATCCGCAGCCGGGGGCACGCGACGGACGCGCCTCAGTGCGGATGCCGGTGGTGCAGGTCGGGGTAGTGCGGATGGGCGTGGACGAGCGGCGCATGGACGTGCGGATGCGTGTGGGGCTCGCGCCCGTCCCACGCGAAATCGTGGGCGTGCCGGTGGTGCTCGTCGTGGCGATGGGCATGCGAATGCTCCTCGCGCTGGTGGGCATGCTCGTGCAGATGCCTTTCGGACACGTGCAACCATACCCCCACCCCCATCAGCGCGCCCGCCAGCAGCAGCGACGGCGTCGGTGATTCCCGCGTCAGCGCGAGCGCGAGCACCGCGCCGAAGAACGGTGCCACTGAGAAATAGGCGCCGGTCCGCGCGGTCCCCAGTTCCCGCAGTGCGAGCACGAACAGGACGAGGCTCACCCCGTACCCGAAAAAGCCGACCGCGGCCGTGGCAGCCAGCGTCGTGGCCGACGGCAACGAAAGACCGAGCCAGAGCGCGAGACCGACATTGACCGCGCCCGCGACCAGACCCTTCAGCGCGGCGATCGCCACCGCGTCGCTGCCCGAGACACGGCGCGTCAGGTTGTTGTCCAGCGCCCAGCACAGGCATGCCGCTGCAACGAGAAGCGCGCCTGCCGGCAGGCCCGCGGCCTGACCGGGCGAACCGACCAGCACCAGTCCCCCGGCGACGATCGCGGCCATCCCGAAGGCGACGCGCCGGTCAAAGTTCTCGCGGAAAAGGAACCACGCGAGCAATGCGGTGAGGACCGATTCGAGATTCAGCAGCAGCGACGCCGTCGACGCCGGGATCGCCGCCAACCCGGCAAGCAAGGCGACAGGCCCGAGGACGCCGCCGAGCAGGATGGCAGCGCACAGCCACGGCCAGTCCTCGCGTCGCGGCAGCAGCGTCGCCATGGCGCCGGGCCTCGCGATTGCCCGGCCGAGCATCAGCAGCAGCAACCCCGCGCCCGAAGACAGATAAAGCAGTCCCGCCAGTTCCAGCGGCGGGGTCTCGCCCAGCAGCGACTTGGCGAGCGGCGTGCTCATGCCGAAGAGCATCGCCGCCAGCAATGCGTAAACGACTCCCCGGCGGGCCATGGTGCCATCGCTGGACTCCCGCTGCGCGCGCGTCATGACGCTCATGATCCACGAACCCTGTGCCAGGGGGCAAGGCTCGCTGATCGCGCCATGCTCGACCCGCGCGAGCCCCGCTGGTAGCGTAGCGCCCGCAACGCAACGTCACGCATCGGAAATGAAGTGTCGACACCGGTCCGCGAAACACCCGCAGAACAGCCGCCGCGCCGGGCGGGCTTGCGCATGCTGCTCGAGACGTTCGTCGCCTTCCTGAAACTCGGTTGCACGTCGTTCGGCGGTCCGATCGCCCATCTTGGCTATTTTCGGCACGAGTTCGTCGAGCGTCGCCGCTGGCTCGACGACCACGCGTACGCCGACCTCGTTGCGCTGTGCCAGTTCCTGCCGGGTCCGGCGAGCAGCCAGGTCGGCATCGCGCTGGGGGCATCGCGCGCGGGACTTCCCGGGGCGATCGCAGCGTGGATCGGCTTCACGCTGCCGTCGGCGCTGATCATGATCGCGTTCGGCTATGGCTTGCGTCTGCTGCAGGGCGCGACGGAGGCACGGTGGCTGCACGGCCTCAAGATCGCGGCGGTCGCCGTGGTCGCACAGGCCGTATGGAGCATGGGACGGCAACTGTGCCCCGATCGGACGCGCGCGAGCTTCGCCGTGGTAGCGGCGCTGCTGGTGCTCGCGGTGCCGGGCGCAACCACGCAGGTTGCAGCGATCGCCCTCGGCGCCCTCGCAGGCTGGCGGCTGCTCCAGGCTCCCGCCGACGCATCCGGGGGCCATGTCGATTTCAGGATCGGGCGGCGCTCGTCGGCGATCGCGTGGGTCCTGTTCTTCGCCCTGCTCGCCGGACTTCCCGCGCTCGCGCGAATCACCGGCGCTCATGGCGTCGCGCTGATCGACAGCTTCTACCGCGCGGGCTCGCTGGTCTTCGGGGGCGGACACGTCGTGCTGCCACTGCTGCGTGCCGAGGTCGTGCCGTCCGGCTGGGTTTCGGACGGCGAATTCCTCGCCGGCTACGGCGTCGCGCAGGCGCTGCCCGGACCGCTGTTCACCTTCGCCGCCTATCTCGGCACGGTCGCGAAGGGACGTCCGGGCGGCTGGGTCGCCGGGCTCCTGGCGCTCGGCGCCATCTTCCTTCCCGCGTTCCTGCTGGTGTTCGGAGCGTTGCCGCACTGGAATGCATGGCGGGCGAAGCCTGCGATGCGCAGGGCGCTCATGGGCATCAACGCGACCGTCGTGGGCATTCTCCTCGCCGCACTCTATGATCCGATCTTCGTGGGCGCCGTGCGCGGGCCGGCGGATTTCGCGCTCGCGCTGGCCGGGTTCGGCCTGCTGACCTTCTGGAAGGCGCCGCCCCTTTGGATCGTCGCGCTCGCCGCCCTGGGCGGTTCGCTGCTTCAGGGAACCTGATCCTCGATGCGAGACCCGTTCTGATGAGCGACATCGATCCTGCAGCGGCCCTCGAACCCACGACGCGGGGCAACCGCTTCGACCGTCTCGAATGGGCGGGCGCCTTCGGCGACCTGGGAACCCTCATTCCCTTCGTCGTCGCGTACATCACGCTGCTCGGGATGGATCCCTACGGCGTGCTCCTTGCATTCGGCATCGCCAAGATCGCGACGGGTCTGTACTACCGCACGCCGTTCCCGGTGCAGCCGATGAAAGCGATCGGCGCAGTGGCGACGACGCAGGCCGCGCAGTCACTGACGATCACGCCCGCCGCAGTGTACGGGGCCGGGCTCGTCACCGGCGCGATCTGGCTCGTGCTCGGGATCAGCGGTACCGCGGATCGCGTCGCGCGATGGATCAGCCGTCCCGTGGCCGTCGGCATCGTCATGGGGCTGGGATTCAGCTTCATGCTGGGCGGCATCAGGATGATGGCGCAGGACTGGGTCGTCGGCGGTGCCGCGCTGGCGGCAACGATGCTGCTGCTCGGGAACCGCAAGGTCCCGGTGATGTTCCTGCTGCTCGTCGCAGCTGCGGTGGTCGCCGTGATCCGGAATCCGGCACTGGCCGGCGAGCTTGCGGCGATCCGGATCGACGCCCGCCTGCCTTCGTTCGCGCTGACGGGCATGACCTGGAAGGATCTCGCAATCGGCACCGTGTTCCTGGCCCTGCCCCAAGTGCCATTGACGCTCGGCAACGCGATCCTCGCGATCACCGAGGAGAACAATCGGCTGTTTCCCGATCGTCCGGTCAGCGAACGGAAAGTCGCGATCTCGACCGGGATCCTGAACCTGCTGGGCCCGGTGATCGGCGCAGTGCCGATGTGCCACGGCGCCGGCGGCATGGCGGGTCACGTGCGCTTCGGCGCGAGGACCGGTGGCGCGCTGATCATCCTCGGCACGATCCTCGTCGTGATCGCAGTGTTCTTCAGCAGCTCGGTCACGACGCTCTTCAGGATGTTTCCGGCGCCGATCCTCGGCGTCGTGCTGTTCATGACCGGGGCCCAGCTCGCGCTGGGCTCCTGCGATTTCGGCAAGACCAGGAACGACCGCTTCACCACGCTGGTGACTGCCGCGTGCACGATCTGGAATGTCGGGCTGGCGTTCGCGCTGGGGATGGCGCTGCATCATGCGCTGAAGCGCGGCCTCGTCAGGCTCTGACCATCCTCGCCACGGCCTCGGCAATGGCGGCATTGACGTCGATGCCATTGCTGGAATGGGGAACGGTGTTGCAGGTGATGATCCGCGCGGCGCCTGCCGCCTCGAGCTCGCCGTAGGCCCCGGCGGCGAACAACGCATGCACCCCGACGCAGATCGGGGCTGCAAGGCCCGCGTCGCGCAGGCGCCCGACGGCGGCGATCATCGTATGCGCGGTCGAGACGATGTCGTCGATCACCACCGGCGTCCGATCGCGGTAGTCCCCGATCTGCGGAACCGAGACTTCGACGTCGCGATCGCCGTGGCGGCTCTTCTCCAGGACGATCCATGGCGCATTCGCCGCCGCAGCGACCTGCGCGACCCATTGCGCGCTCTCGCCGTCCGGCCCCACCAGCAGCGGCTTCGCGACGTTCGCGGCGACCCACGCCGAGATCACCGGCGCGGCCTGCACGACCGTGGACGGAATCGAGTAGACCGCGTCCAGCGACGCGTGGCGGTGCAGATGCGGATCGACGGTGACCAGCCAATCGGCAACGCCGGATACGAGCTTGCCGACGATCACCGAGGTGATCGCCTCGCCCGGCTTGAAGCGCACATCCTGGCGCATGTATGCGAGATAGGGCGAGACGATGCCGACGCGCGTCGCCCCGAGGTCTTTCGCTGCTGCGACGGCAAACAGGAGCTGCAGCAGCTTCGCGTCGGGGTTGTCGAGCGAACAGACGAACACGGCGTCGCGTCCCGCCACGGGCGTGTCGAGGCGCACATAGGACTCGCCGTCCGGAAACCGGTGCAGGAACAGGGTTCCCGCGGTTCCGCCGACGCTTTCGACGATGCTCTGCGGCAGGCCGGTGTGCGAAGGAAAGGCGAAGATCACGGGCGTCATGCGACATCTCCGATCCGCACGACATCGTGCTGGGCCGCGAGATAGTCGAAGGCGTATGCGAGCTCGCCTACCGCCTGGGCATGCACGACGAACAGCGGCTGCCCGCGCGCGACCCGCGTCCCGATCGGCGCCAGGAATTCGATGCCGGCGGCGGGCGCCTGCGGTGCGCCCGCAAGCTTCGCTGCGCGCGCGAGGCGGCGATTGTCGATGTCGACGACCTGCCCTGCACGCCCGGCTTCGAACACGCGCCAATGCGGCGCGCGGGGCGGCTCGCGCATGCCGCCCTGGCTCGCGCAGATCGCCCTGAACTTGTCGAAGGCGCGACCGTCGTCGAGGATGCTGGTCGCCAGCGCCAGTCCGGTTCCCGGCGCAACGGCTGCGGAGAACTCGAGGAGGCTGCCGGCCAGGCGCAGCGCACGGGCACGCAGATCCGCCGGCGCGTGACGATCGCGCGTGAGCACGGCCAGTACGTCCTTCGCCTCGAGCGCAGGCCCGATGCCGCGACCCACCGGCTGACTGCCGTCGGTGACCAGGACGCGAACCTCGATGCCGATCGCGCGCCCCACTCTCTGGAGCTCGGCACTCAGGCGCGCCGCAGCCTCGGGCGAGCGCACCTTGGCCGTCGGGCCCACCGGCATGTCGATGACGACGTGCGTCGAGCCGGCAGCGGCCTTCTTCGACAGGACCGAGGCCACCAACTGACCCTCGCTGTCGAGATCCAGCGGCCGCTCGACACTGATCAGCAGATCGTCGGCGGGGCTCAGGCCCACCGATCCGCCCCACACGATGCATCCGCCTTCGCTGTCGACGACGCGGCGCATCCGCGCGGCGTCGAGCGCCACCGGCGCCAGCACTTCCATCGTGTCCGCGGTACCGGCGGGCGAGGTGATCGCCCGCGATGAAGTCTTGGGAATCGTGAGTCCCGCCGCTGCGACGATCGGGACGATGATCAGGGTCGTCCGGTTGCCGGGCAGCCCGCCGACGCAGTGCTTGTCCATGACCATGGGTTGCGGCCAGGAGAGCCTCGTTCCCACGTCGATCATTGCGCGCGTCAGTGCGACCGTTTCGCCGGTATCGAGCCGGTCACCGGCGCAGGCGGTGACGAAAGCCGCAAGGTGCAGATCCGAATACTGCCCCCCGACGATGTCTTCCATGATCTCGCGCATCGCGTGGTCGTCGAGCCGATGGCCATAGACCTTCGCCCGCAGGTGGGACAACGACTCGATCGGAGGCGCGTGGGAGACGACGATCGTATCGCCCTGCGCAGCGCCCAGTTCGTCCCACGCTGCTTGCGACAAGCCCGCCTCGCCGCTGCCGAGGAGTTCCGGGCCGACCATGTTGACGGTGGCAACCAGCCGGCGCTCGCCGAGCGCGACCAGCACCCGCGACTGCACGGTGAATCCGACCGAGCGGCAGATGTGGCAGTCGCTGCGCATGAACAGCACCTTTTCCCGGTACGTATGGATGCCCAGGTAGCGCAGCGCCAGGGAATTGCGAGGCGCAACCGCATGAGTCGCCGCGCCGGGGTGCGGGGTTGGCATGGAAGGGGGGATGGCTTCGATGAGTTCCTGAAAGTGGCAATCCTATCCGACGACTTCCCCCGGACGTGTCCGACGTGCATCCAAGCGCGGCCTCCTTGCGTATCTGCGCAACTGCGGTCGGTCGCGTGGGGGCTCCGCGGCCGCGCCCCAAAAGCATCGACCTTCTACCAACGTCATATCGCTTATGTATAAGATGTATCCAACCCTGCACAGGATCCGCATCGAGGCTCGTGACCGGGATACCTGCTACGGGCTCTCCGTACAACTCACTGGATCAACCGCTTCGTGAATTTGACGCGTTGTATTACTCTTGTATAATGTTGTGCAACACCGCCACCCGCGCGAAGGCGCGGTCAGGCCTTTCGCGTCGACGCACCCACCGGAGATTCCGCATGCCCGGCAAACGCAATCGGAACGCTGGAGGCACCCCGCCGGAGCGCTACCCGATCCGCACGGTGTCCTCGCTGACCGGAATCAACGCCATCACGCTGCGGGCCTGGGAAAGCCGCTACGGCCTGCTGGCGCCCGAGCGGACCGATGGCGGCCAGCGTCTCTACACCCAGGAGGACATCGACCGGATCCTCTACATCGTTGCCGAGCGTGAGCGCGGCGTGGCGATCAGCCAGGTGGGGCCAGCGCTCGAGCAGCGCGGCCGGGAAAAGATTCGCGAACGCGCGGAGGGTCCCTGGGCCTCGGCCCGCGAACGGATGGCGACGGCCATCGCGCAGTTCGACGAGAACCGGCTCGAGGACTGCTACAACGAACTGCTGGCCGTCCATCCCGCCGATGCCGTCACGCGCAGCGTGCTGCTGCCGCTGCTCGCCGACCTCGGCGAGCGATGGAAGGCGGGCGCAGCGGGAATCGCGGAGGAGCACTTCTTCGGCGTCTACATGCGCAACAAGCTGGGTGCGCGCTTTCATCATCGGGGTCGTCTCGTCACCGGACCGCGGCTGATCGCCGCGTGCCTTCCCGGCGAGCACCACGAAACCGGACTGCTGATGTTCTCGCTCGCCGCGCACGACCGCGGTTTTCGCGTCGTGCTGCTCGGCCCCGACATGCCGCTGACCCAGTTGGCGCACGCCGCGCGCCAGGCGCGCGCCGACGCAGTCGTACTGTCGGGCTCGATTGAACCGCGTGCAGGTCTGTTCGAGAGCGAGCTTCCCGCGCTGGTCCGCGCTGCCACAGTTCCCGTCTTCATCGGCGGCCCGACATCGGTGCGCGCCCGCGACGCGATCGTCGCTGCCGACGCGCGCCCGCTGGGCGACGACATCGAAGCCGCGCTGCGGCATCTTGCAGGCGCCCTTCCCCAGGACGCGACGTGATCGCATCCGAACGCATTCCGCGGAATCCCGAAATGACCGTCTCCAACCTCGCAATCAACTGGACCGAACAGGGGCTGGTTCCCGACAGCATGGTTCGCGCCGGCATCCGCAGGCTGCTGCGGCAGCGCCTCGCCGAGATCCGCGCCGACAGCGTCGAGGACGCGGCCGAGCGCCTCGAGGCTTTCGTGGCGGACATGGACCGCTCCCCGGTCGCGCTGATGCCCGAAAAGGCCAACGAGCAGCACTACGAGGTTCCCGCGTCCTTCTACGCCCAGGTGCTGGGAAAGCACCGCAAGTACAGCTGCGCGTGGTTCGCCCCGGGCGTCGGGGGCCTCGACGACGCCGAGGCTGCAGCGCTCGCCGCGACCTGCGAACGCGCGGGGCTCACAAATGGCATGCGCATCCTCGAGCTCGGCTGCGGCTGGGGATCGCTCACGCTGTTCCTGGCCGCGCACCTCCCGGCGGCAAGGATCACCGCGGTGTCGAACTCGCGCTCGCAGCGCGACTTCATCATGTCCGAGGCCGTGCGCCGCGGCCTGTTCAACGTCGAGGTGATCACCGCCGACATGAACACGTTCGACACCGACGCGCGCTTCCACCGGGTGGTGTCGATCGAGATGTTCGAGCACATGCGCAATTGGCGCGAACTGTTCGCCCGCGTGCACGACTGGCTCGAGCCGGGTGGCCGCTTCTTCATGCATGTGTTCGCGCATCGCCTGGTGCCGTACACCTTCGACGTGCGCGACCCCTCCGACTGGATGAGCCGCCATTTCTTCAGCGGCGGCATCATGCCGAGCGACGACCTGGCGCTGCATTTCCAGGAGCGGCTCCGGCTCGTCCGCCGCTGGCGCTGGAACGGCACGCATTACGCCAGGACCGCCAATGCCTGGCTGGCAAATCTCGATGCCCGCCGCGACCAGGTGCTGCCGCTGCTGGCCGCGACCCACGGCGCCGACGCGGCGCCCCAATGGCTGCAGCGCTGGCGCATCTTCTTCATGGCCTGCGCCGAGCTCTTCGGCTACGACGACGGCCAGCAGTGGTTCGTCAGCCACTACCTGTTCGAGCGCCCGGTGGCGACGAGCGCCATCGCCCGCCCGTGATCAACGCCGTCAATTTCGCCGCGTTCCAGTGCGGCTGGTTCGCCTGCGTGCTCGGTGCGGCGCACGGACGCCCCTACGCCGGCATCGGCGCGGTCGCCGCCATTGCCATTGCACACGTCGCGACGGCGGTACAGCCACGCGCGGAGCTTGCGCTCCTCGGCCTCGCCGCCGGGATCGGCGCCACGTGGGACAGCCTGCTCGCGGCGACCGGCTGGATGTCGTACGCCCCCGGCGCCCTCGTCGCAGGCACCGCGCCGCTCTGGATCGTCGCACTGTGGGTGCTGTTCGCGACCACCCTGAACCGCAGCCTCGCGTGGCTGAAGCCCAGGCTTCCGCTGGGCGCTGCGCTGGGGGCGATCGGCGGGCCGCTCGCCTATGTCGGCGGGGAAAGACTCGGCGCGATTTCCTTCCACCATGAAGCCGCGGCCCTGATGGCGCAAGCGATCGGATGGGCCGTCCTGACGCCGCTGCTGCTGCGGCTTGCGCAACGCCATGACGGATGGGTGCGCGAGCTGCACGGGCACTCGAACGTCGCCGCTCGCCATGATTGATCTCGACGCCGCCCTGTGGGCGCTTTGCGCGATGGCGCTGCTCGCGCTCGCCACATGGCTTGCAAGCCTCGCCAGGAACGACGTGAGCATCGTCGACAGCGTCTGGTCGCTGTTCTTCGTGCTGGGGGCCCTGGCCTACGCGGCCCGGATGCCGGTCGACATGTCGTCCCCGCGCGCAGTCCTGGTGCTCGCGCTGCTCGCCATCTGGGCGCTGCGCCTTTGCGCCTACATCACGTGGCGCAACCGGGGCCAGGGCGAGGATCGCCGCTATCAGGCCATCCGCGCGCGCAACCAGCCGGGCTTCGCGTGGAAAAGTGTCTACCTCGTCTTCGGTCTGCAGGCACTGCTGGCGTGGATCATCGCGATGCCGGTGTTCGCGGGTCTCCACGACCGGGAGCCGCTGGGTGCGCTCGACGTCGCCGGTGTCGTCCTGTGGCTGCTGGGATTCGCATTCGAAACCATCGGCGATTGGCAGCTTGCACGCTTCCGGGCCGATCCGAATCACCACGACCGCGTGCTCGACACGGGCCTGTGGCGCTATACGCGCCATCCCAACTATTTCGGCGAGGCCGCGATCTGGTGGGGTTTCTTCCTGTTCGCCGGGGCGGCCGGGGCGTGGTGGACCCTGTTCGGACCGCTGCTGATGACCGTCTTGCTGCTCCGGGTCTCGGGTGTCGCGCTGCTGGAGCGCGACATCGGGGCGCGACGTCCGGCCTACCGCGACTACATGGCGCGCACCAGCGCCTTCATCCCGTGGCTGCCGAAGCCCGCGTCGTCGTGGATACGGCTGTGACCATGCCGAGAACAACCCGCACCCTGCTGCTTGCCGTCTTGATCGCGCTCGGCGGCTGCGCGACCGAAGCGCCCAAACCGATGCCGACCGTGCCCCATGTCGACCTCGAACGATTCATGGGGCGCTGGTACGTCATCGCCAACATCCCGACGCCGATCGAGAAAGGCGCGCACAACGCCGTCGAGTCGTACCGCCTGGCCGGTGACGGCAGCGTCGAAACGACCTTCACCTTCAATGCCGACGCATTCGACGGGCCGGAGAAACGCTACCACCCCCGCGGCTTCGTGCTCGATCGCGCGTCCAATGCCCGCTGGGGCATGCAGTTCGTCTGGCCGATCCGCGCCGACTACCGCATCGTCTACCTGAACGAAGACTACTCGCAGACCGTCATCGCCCGCGCCGCGCGCGACTATGTCTGGATCATGGCACGTACGCCGGCGATCTCCGACGCGGACTACCGCCGGGTCGTGGCGTTCGTGGGCAGCCTGGGCTACGACGTCGGGCAGCTGCGCAAGGTCCCGCAGCGCTGGCCGCTGGAATCCTCGGTCCCCGGCCCACAGGGCTGATGCCATGGCTCGCATGCGAGACCGCACCGGGATCCCGGCCTTCGCCGTCCGCGTCTGCAACGCCCTCGCCGGCTGGTTCGACTCGGCGGCCGCGCCGTCCCGACCCGGGAACCCGCGCCAGATCGACTGGCTGCGCGTGCTTCCCTTCATCGCGCTGCACGCGGCCTGCGTGGCCGCGCTGTGGACGGGATGGAGCCCCACCGCGCTGGCGGTCGCCACCGCACTGTACGCGTTGCGCATGTTCGCGGTCACCGCTTTCTACCATCGCTATTTCTCGCACCGGGCGTTTCGCGCATCGCGCGCGGCGCAGTTCGCGTTCGCGGTCCTCGGCGCCTCCGCCGTGCAACGGGGCCCGTTGTGGTGGGCCTCGCACCACCGCCACCATCACGCCCATGCCGACGACGCGCACGACGCCCATTCCCCCCATCGCCACGGGCTCCTATGGGCGCACTGCGGCTGGTTCCTGGCGCGCGACAATTTCGCCACCCGCAGCGACCTGGTGAAGGACCTCGCGGCCTTCCCCGAGCTGCGCTTTCTCGACCGCTACGACGCACTGGTTCCGCTCGCACTGGCCGTCTGCCTCTACGGCCTGGGCGAATGGCTCGCCGCCGTGCACCCGGCACTGGCGACCGACGGCCCGATGCTGGTGGTCTGGGGTTTCTGCATCTCGACCATCGCGCTCTACCACGCCACCTTCGCGGTGAATTCGCTCGCCCACACGCTGGGCTCGCGGCGCTACGCGAGCCGCGACCGCTCGCGCAACAACCTCTGGCTCGCGCTGCTGACCTTCGGCGAGGGCTGGCACAACAATCACCATCATTTCCCCGGTTCGGCGCGCCAGGGCTTCCACTGGTGGGAAATCGACGTCACCTACTACCTGCTGCGCCTGCTCGCGGCGATCGGCGTGATCCACGACCTGCGCGGCCCCCCCGCCGACATTCGCGACGCGCGGAGATCGACATGAAGATCGCGGTCGTCGGCAGCGGCATCGCCGGGAACGTTGCCGCCCGGAATCTCGCCCGCGAACACGACGTGACCGTGTTCGAGGCGGGCGCGCACGCCGGCGGCCATGTGCACACGCACGACGTCGAGCAGGATGGGCGCCGCTATCGCGTGGACACCGGCTTCATCGTGTTCAACGACTGGACCTACCCGAACTTCATCCAGCTCCTGGGCGAGCTCGGCGTCGCCTCGCAGCAAAGCTCGATGAGCTTTTCGGTGCGCAACGAGCATACCGGCTTCGAATACAACGGCAGCTCGCTCGACGGCCTCCTCGCCCAGCGCCGCAACCTGCTCCGACCCGCATTCTGGCGGATGCTCGCGGACATCCTGCGCTTCAATCGCGAAGCGCCCGCCCTGCTCTCGGGGCCACAGGATGAAATGTCGCTGGGCGACTACCTCGCCGAAAACCGCTATTCGCGTGAATTCACCGAGCACTACATCGTGCCGATGGGCGCGGCGATCTGGTCGACCGATGCTTCCAGAATGCGCGCGTTCCCGGCGCGCTTCTTCGTCCGCTTCTTCCACAACCACGGCATGCTGTCGGTCGACCGTCGCCCGCAATGGCGGACGATCCGCGGAGGCTCGGCGAGCTACGTCGAGAAGCTGGTCGCCCCGTTCCGCGACCGCATCCGCCTCAACACCCCGGTGCAGTCGATTCGCCGCCTTGCGGGCCAGGTCATCGTCAAGCCGCGCGGCTATGAGGCCGAGCGCTTCGACGCCGCGTTCATCGCCTGCCACAGCGACCAGGCGCTCGCCATGCTCGCCGACGCCACGGCGCAGGAGCGCGAGATCCTTGGCGCGATCGGCTACCAGCGCAATGACGTGGTCCTGCACACCGACGCGCGACTGCTGCCGCGCAGCCGCCGCGCCTGGGCGGCGTGGAACTACCACGTGCAGGGCGATGCGTCAGGCCCGGTCGCGCTGACCTACAACATGAACATCCTGCAGTCGCTCGACTCGCGCCGTCCCTTCCTGGTCACCCTCAATCGCGGCGACGCGATCGACCCGGGCCAGGTGATCAAGCGCCTCTCCTACGACCATCCGCTGTTCACGCCTGCCGCGGTGGCCGCACAGGCGCGCCAGCACGAGGTCAACGGTCCGCTCAACACCTACTTCTGCGGCGCCTACTGGCGCTACGGCTTCCACGAGGACGGCGTGGTGAGCGCGCTCGCCGCGCTCGGCCACTTCCGTCGCGATCGCGATGCACAGCGCCCTCTATACCGGATCGGTTAGGCACCGGCGCCATGTGCCCCGGGCGCATGCGTTCCGCTACCGGATCTTCATGGTGTACCTCGACCTCGCCGAACTCGACCAGGTGTTCCGCGGGCGCTGGCTGTGGTCGACGCGCAGGCCCACCCTCGCGTGGTTCCGGCGCAGCGACTACCTCGGGGATCCGACCGTGCCGCTCGACCGGGCCCTGCGGGATCGCGTCGAGGAGGAGACCGGACGCCGACCCACCGGGCCGGTCCGCATGCTGACGCACCTGCGCTATTTCGGATTCTGCTTCAACCCGGTGACGTTCTATTACTGTTTCGATGCCACGGGCGAACGCGTCGAGACGATCGTCGCGGAGATCACCAACACCCCGTGGAATGAGCGCCATGCCTACGTGCTGACCGATGCGATGAACGACGCCGTCGGCCCCGGCATGCGCTACCGCTTCGGCAAGCAGTTTCACGTTTCGCCTTTCATCGGCATGGCCGTCGACTACGACTGGCGTTTCTCGGCGCCACGTCGGGCACTCGCGGTTCACATGCGCGATCTCGCGCGCGGCTCGACGATCTTCGACGCGACCCTCGCGCTGAAGCGCCACGAGATCACCCCGCTGCGCCTGGCGCTCGTGCTGCTCGCCTATCCGTTCATGACCCTGCGCGTGATCGCGGCGATCTACTGGCAGGCGCTGCGCCTGTGGGCGAAGCGCGCGCCTTTCCATCCCCACCCCGACGAACCCCCGGGCCACAGACCCGGACGCGCACAGCCGGAGCACCTGCGATGAACACGACAACGCTGGGTCGGGCGACCCCCACCTTCGCGCCCAAGCCGCATTTCCTCGACGGCCTCGCGGCCCGAGCGCTGCGCGATCGGCTGGCCCGCATCCGCCATGGCTCGATCCACCTGGTCCACGACGGCAGCGAGGCCCGGTACGGCAACGCCGGCGCGCCCGGCGGCCTGCAGGCAACCGTGCGGGTGCACGACGCCCGCTTCTGGAGCGAGGTCGCTTTCGGCGGAACGATCGGCGCCGGCGAAGCCTACATGCAGGGCTACTGGAGCAGCGACGACCTGACCGCGCTGGTGCGCATCCTGCTGCGCAACCGCGACGTGCTCGACGGCATGGAGACCGGCCTCGCGCGCCTGACCGCGCCGGTGCAACGATGGCTGCACTGGCTCAATCGCAATACCCGCAGCGGGGCGCGCCGCAACATTGCCGCGCACTACGACCTCGGCAACGATTTCTTCCGGCTGTTCCTCGATCCGACGCTCATGTATTCCTGCGCGATCTTCGAGGGCCCGGACATGACCCTCGAGCAGGCGCAGATCGCGCGCCTCGAGCGGATCTGCCGCAAGCTCGCCCTCGGCCCGGGCGACCATCTGCTCGAAGTCGGGACCGGCTGGGGAAGCATGGCGATCCACGCGGCGAGTCGCCATGGCTGCCGCGTGACGACGACGACGATCTCCCGCGAACAGTACGAACTCGCATCGGAGCGCATTGCAGCCGCCGGCGTCGCGGACCGCGTGACGCTGCTGCTCGAGGACTACCGGGAGTTGCGGGGGCACTACGACAAGCTGGTCTCGATCGAAATGATCGAAGCGGTCGGCCATCAGTACTACGACCTGTTCTTCAGCCAGTGCGCAAAGCTGCTCCGGCATGACGGCCTGATGCTGCTCCAGGCGATCACGATCGCCGACCAGCGCTACGACGCCGCGCGCCGATCCGTGGACTTCATCCAGCGTCACATCTTTCCGGGAAGCACAATTCCTTCGGTGACCGCGATGCTGGCCTCGACCACGCGCGCGACCGACATGAGGCTCGTGCACCTCGAGGACATCGGCCCGCACTACGCCGCAACGCTGCGCGCGTGGCGGGAGAACCTGCTCGCGAACCTCGATGCAGTGCGCACCCTCGGCTATCCGGAGCCCTTCATCCGTATGTGGGAGTTCTACCTCTGCTACTGCGAGGGGGGGTTCGCGGAACGCGCGCTGGGGGACGTGCAGATGCTGCTGGCGAGGCCGGAGAACCGGCGCCCTGCGCTGCTCTGATCCCGCTTCCCGCGACCGGTCAGTTCCTGGCGGGTCCCTGGCGCGCCGGTAGCGGGATTCCAGCCGCGGAGAAGGCACGGCCCGAGGGACCCCGTCCTCGCCATCCCCATCCGGCTCCCCGCCGCCGCCTCCCCCACCGTCGATATTTTTGCTATCGTGCGTGGCCGTCGCCGCATTCCCGGAATCGAGTCTACGCATGGCCACGATCATGGACACCCAGGCAGACACCCCCGCCCGATCGCCTCGCCGCCCGAACACCCTGGGCGTTCACTCGCTCGATCGCTTCGTGTTCAGCGTTCCCGACCTCGGTGAAGCCGAGCGCTTCTACCAGGCGTTCGGGCTCGACGTGCGCCGTGACGGCAACCGGCTCGACCTCTACGCGCACGGTCACCCGCACTGCTGGGGAAGCGTGCATGCGAACGGGCAGCCCAAGCGGCTCCAGTACCTCTGCTTCGGCGCCTACGAGGAGGATTTCGAGCCGCTGGCGCGGCGCATCCGGGCGCTCGGGACCTGCGATCCGCACCCGCTTTCCGACGGCAAGGGGATCTGGCTGCGCGATCCGGATGGAACGCCGTTGCAGGTGATCGTCGCGCCCAAGGTCTCACCGTCGGTCAAGGCGCAACCTGCGGTTGCGCCTCCGGTTGCCGTGGGCAAGGGCGCCGCGCCCTCCCGCAGCGGCGCACCGCGGGCGCGGCCACGCCGCCTGTCGCACGTGCTGCTGTTCACGCCGGACGTCCCCCGCCAGATCGCTTTCCATTCCGACGTCCTGGGCCTGCGCCTGTCCGACCGCTCCGGCGACATCATTGCGTTCATGCACGCACCGCATGCGAGCGAGCATCACCTGGTCGCGTTCGCGAAATCAGGCGCGCCCGGGCTGCATCATTCGAGCTGGGACGTCGGGAGCATCGACGACATCGGCCTCGGCGCCGAGTACATGCGGGCACAGGGCCACGTGAAAGGCTGGGGTGTGGGCCGGCACGTCCTCGGTTCCAACTACTTCTATTACGTCCAGGACCCCTGGGGCAGCTGGGCCGAGTATTCGTTCGACATCGATTTCGTGCCCGTCGACGTCGACTGGCCGGCGGCCGATCACCCGCCCGAGGATTCGTTCTACGTCTGGGGGCCGTCAGTGCCCGACGATTTCGTCGTCAATCGCGAGCAGCGCGCAACCGTGGCTGCTTGACCGACTGGCCCGGGTCGGGATCCCGGGCAACCCCGATTCGCACACGGCGCCGCTCGTCGACGGCGCCGACAACGACCAAACGACGACTGGGAGGAATCACCGATGAGCATCATTGAACGCATGGCCCGTTGGGCCGGTGCCGCCTGTGTTGGTCTCGCCATCGCATCAGGCGCATCCGCGCAGGGAGCAAAACCACCGATCCGGATCGGGAGCACGCTCGCCCTGACCGGCCCCCTGGCCGCGACCAGCCTGATCCACAAGGTGGTCGGCGAGATCTACGTCGACCAGCTGAACCAGCGCGGCGGCCTGCTCGGCCGCCCGGTCGAATGGATCGTCAAGGACGACCAGTCGAAACCCGACCTCGCCCGCACGCTCTACGAGCAGCTGATCACGACCGACAAGGTCGACCTGCTGATGGGCCCCTACGCGACCGGTGCGATCCTGTCGGCGATGGGCGTGGCGCAGCGCTACCACAAGGTGCTGATCCACCACACGTTCGGCATCCCCTCGATGGCCAAGTACGACATGCAGTTTCCCGCATGGTCGCTCGGTCCCGACCCGGGGACCACGGTTCCGACCACGGTGCTGAAAGCGCTCGCCGCATCGCCCAAGCCGCCCAAGACCATCGCGATCGTGACCAGCAAGTTCCCGTCGGTGCACTTCATGTCGCTGGGTGCCCGCGAGATCGCGAAGAAGATGGGCATCAAGGAGGTGCTGTTCCTCGAATGGGATTTCGGCAACCTCGATTTCGGCCCGATCGCTGCACGGATCAAGGACGCGAATCCCGATTTCCTGTGGGTCGGCGCCATCGGCCTCGAAGGCAACCAGCTGCTCGAGGCCATGCACAAAATCGACTACACGCCGCACGAGCATTTCTACCTCTATCCGGCGCCGGGCCCGATGGCCAAGTCGCCGCTCGCCAACGACGCGATGTCGGTGACGCTGTTCGAGGAGCACCCGCCCTTCACCAACGCGCCGGGTGCCGCGGAGTTCATCAAGCTCTATCATGAGCGCGCCGCCAAGGCGGGCATTCCCGACCCCACCGTCGAGGTGCAGGCCGCAGCGTCCTACACCGCCTGGCAGATCCTCGAAGCGGGTGTGCGCGGGGCCGGCAGCCTCGACGACAAGGCGATCGCCGCGTGGATCAAGACGCATCACATCCAGACGATCACCGGCAACCTGCGTTTCGACGGTCCCAACAACTACGGCGACGACCTGATGAAGGTCAAGCAGGTCCAGAACGGTCACTGGGTCACCGTATATCCGAAGGAGTTCGCCGCACCGGGCGCGTCGCTGCAAGTGCAATGACTTTGCCCAGCGGGACGCTGCTCGCGCAGTCCGCGCTGTCGGGCGTATTCATCGGCAGCCTCTACGGGCTGCTGGGGTTGGGCGTGGGGCTCGCCTGGGGCCTGCTCCACGTCATCAACCTCGCGCATTTCGCGTTCGCGTTCCTCGCGGCCTACCTCTGCTATCAGCTCGCGAGCGTCGGCGGCATGGATCCGCTGCTGACGCTCGCGCTGATCGTGCCGCTGTTCGCAGCACTCGGCACGGCCCTGCAATGGCTGCTCGAGCGCTTCGAGGTTTCACCGCTCAATTCGCTGCTCGCGACCTTCGGCATCACCGCGATCATCGAGGCCGGGATCCAGTGGGAGTGGACGGCCGATTTCCGCAAGCTCGAATCGGCCTATGCGGACCGGACGTTCAAGGTCGGCGCGCTGTTCGTCCCGCTGCCAGAACTGCTGACGCTCCTGCTGTCGCTGATGCTGGCCTTCGGCATCTGGGCCGCGATGCGCTACACCCGCATCGGCCGGGCGTTGCGTGCGCTCGCCGAGGATGCGCCGATCGCCGCGGCCTTCGGCATCAATCGCCGCGCACACGCGCTGGTGCTCGCCGGTGTCTGCGGAGCGCTCGCCGGCATCGCAGGGGTGTGCCTGGCCCTCAGCTATACGCTGACGCCGTCGCAGATGTACGCCTGGGTCGGCGTCGTCTTCGCGGCGGTGATGCTGGGAGGACTCGGATCGGCCCTCGGTCCGCTGGCGGGCGGCATCGTGATCGGCGTCAGCGAGGCCGTGACGATGGCATTCCTGTCGCCGTCGTGGGCGCCGATCGTCTCGTTCTCGCTGCTGATCGGGCTGCTGCTGCTCAAGCCGGGGCGATCCTGAAGGCCGATCGCACGCTCGTCGCGATCCTCGCCGCGGGAGGGGCGCTCGCGTCGGTTCCCTTCCTCCACCTCCCCGCGTTCTACGAGTCGCTGCTCTACCTGGTGTTCCACTGGATCGTGCTCGCCACGTCCTGGAACATCCTTTCGGGTTACTCCGGTTATTTCTCGTTCGGCCACGGCGCGTTCTTCGGCGCGGGGGTCTACACGACCGCCGTGCTCGCGGGCAGCTACGACGTGCCGTTCCTCTGGACGCTGCCCGTTGCGGCGATCGTTGCAGCGGCATTGGGCGCCGGGCTCGGGGCGGTCGTGTTCCGCGTGCGCAACGTCCGAGGCGAGATCTTCGCACTGCTGACGCTCGCGGTCACGTTCGTGCTCGCGACGATCGTCCTCAACACCCCGATCGACGGCGGACCCGGCGTCTACCTGTCGGCGGTCCCGGTGCCGGTGCTCGCACCTTCGGAATCCGGCAGCTTCTACATGATGGCTCTCGCGCTTGCCGTCGTCACGCTGGTCGCCGCGTATGCCATTCCGAAGGCGCGGCTCGGACTCGGCCTCTACGCCATTCACGACGACGAGGACGCCGCGGAGGTGATGGGCGTCCCGACCTATCGCTACAAGCTCGTCGCCTTCGCGATCTCCTGCGCGCTCGCCGGCGTCGCAGGCGGCATCCAGTCGCTGTTCGTGTCCTATGTCACCGCAGGCAGCACGTTCAACATCACGGTCCCGCTGACCGTCATATTGATGAGCGTCCTCGGCGGGACGCGCCACTGGGCGGGACCGGCGCTGGGCGCGACCGCGATCACCTTGCTGCTTTACGCGTCGACGGCTGCCGACCAGGCGGTGATCGGCAAGGCGGCGACCGGCGCGATACTTCTCGCTGCCGTGCTGTTCATGCCCAACGGCATCCTCGCCGTTGCGAGGCGCGGCAAGCCGGCGAAGTTCGAAACGCCGCTCACCTCCGCTGCCGTGCCTGATGCGGAACGTGTCGCGGCATTCGACGCGATGCGCGACGGAGCGCGCGACGCGATGGGCGGCGCGGCGCCCGACGCGGTGCCGGTCGTCGGCCGCACGGCAAGCGCGCGGCGCGCGGGCGAAACACTGCTGTCGGTCAGAGGTCTGCAGAAGTCCTTCAAGGGCGTCCGCGCCCTCGATGGCGTCGACCTCGACGTGCGGGAGGGCGAAATCCTCGGCGTGCTCGGTCCCAACGGCTCGGGCAAGTCCACGCTGATCAACGTCATCAGCGGCCATTACCGCGCGGACGCAGGAAGCCTGCGCTTCGCCGGTGTGGAGCTCGCCGGCCTGCCGGCACACCGCATCGCCCGCGCCGGCATCGCGCGCACCTACCAGATCCCGCGGCCCTTCGCGCAGCTCCCGGTGCGCGACAACGTGGCGCTCACCGCGATGTTCGGCGCCGCCGCGCTCGACCGTCCCCATGCCGATGCTGCAGCGGACCGCTGCCTTGCATTCACCGGCCTCGGCGGCCGGGGGTCGCAGCGGCCGGGCGAGCTCACGCTGCACCAGACCAAGTTCCTCGAGTTCGCGCGCGCCCTTGCGGCCGGGCCACGGCTGCTGATGCTCGACGAGGTTCTGTCGGGGCTGACACCTGCCGAGATCGACGAAGCCGTCGCACTGATCCGCCGCATCCGCGACCAGGGCACAACGATCGTTTTCGTCGAGCACGTGATGCGCGCAGTCACCGCACTGTCCGACCGCATCGTCGTGCTGGATCAGGGCCGCGTGCTCGCACAGGGCGACGCCTCCGAAGTGATGGCGAGGCGCGACGTCGCCGTCGCGTATCTCGGCGTGGCGCATGCTTGAGGTGCGCGACCTGCGCGTCGAATACGGCGCAGCGCCTGCGCTGTGGGACCTGTCGCTGGCGATTCCCGAGCGCAGGCTGGTGTGCATCGTCGGCCCGAATGGCGCCGGGAAGACCACGCTGATCAACGCGATCGCCGGATTGCACCGGGCGAAATCCGGACGGATCGTCATGGACGCAATCGACCTGACGTCGCTGGCACCCCACCGCTACTGCAACGCCGGGATCGCGATCGTTCCCGAGGGCCGGCGGCTGTTCACGCGGATGACCGTGCGCGAGAACCTCGAGATCGGCAGCTACACGCCGGCGGCGCGGAAAGACCGCGACCGTTCGCTCGACTACGTCTGCACGCTGTTTCCCGCCGTGCGCGAAAAGCTGGATGCGGTCGCCGGATCGCTTTCCGGTGGCCAGCAGCAGATGGTGGCGATCGGCCGGGCATTGATGGCCAGGCCGCGTCTGCTGCTGCTCGACGAGCCGTCGCTGGGCCTCTCGCCGCTGATCGTGCAGGCGATGTTCCGCGCGATCCGCGAGGTCAACGCCGCCGGGACGGCCGTCCTGCTGGTCGAGCAGAACGTGGGCCTCGCGCTCGAAATCGCCGACTTCGCCTACCTGCTCGAGGAAGGCATGATCGTCGCCGAAGGCGCCCCGGACGTCCTGTTCAACAATCCCGACCTGCGCCGCGCCTACCTCGGTGTCGTGCCCGGGCATTGAGTCGTCGCGTCCGCTGCGCGGTCGGCGCCTCTTCAGGTTCGAAAACATCAGGATCGAAGCATGACCAAGCACAAAGTCGGCATCATCGTCGGGAGCAACCGTCGCGAATCGATCAATCGGCGCTTCGCCCTTGCGCTCGCCAGGCTCCTCGCCGACCGCTTCGAGATCGCCTGGGTGCGCATCGACGACCTGCCGATGTACAACCAGGACCTCGAAGGCGACCGTCCCGAGACCGTCCGGCGCTTCACGGCCGAGGTCGCGACGCTGCCTGCGCTGCTGTTCGTCACGCCCGAGCACAACCGTTCGATCCCTGCGGTGCTCAAGAACGCGATCGACTGGGGGTCCAAGCCGACCGACAAGAACGTCTGGCGCGGCAAGGTCGCGGCGATCACCGGCACCGCCAACGGCGCGATCGGAACCGCAGTCGCCCAGCAGCACCTGCGCGCGATCCTCGGCGACGTCGGCACGCTGGTGATGGGGGGCGAGGCCTACGTCACGTTCAAGCCCGAGCCCGTCGATGGCGACGGCAACTTCCTCGACGAGAGCCGGCGCACGTTCTGCAAGGCCTACATGGACCAGTTCGCATCGCTGGTTCTCAGGCTCGCCTCGCCTCCGGGCGCCTGAATCCGCGCGGGTGCGGCGCCAACCGGCGCCGCGGCGCGCCGCTCAGAACGCGACGTCGTCGCGCCCCTTGAGCTGCAGGATCTCGCGGGCTTCCGCAGGCGTCGCGACCTCGAGCGACAGTGCCTCGATGATGGTCCGGATGCGGCGGACCTGCGCGGCGTTGCTCTCCGCCAGGTGCCCCGGACCGTCCCACAGCGAATCCTCGAGGCCGACGCGCACGTGCGACCCCATCGCCGCGCCGATCGTCGCCAGCGGAACCTGGTGGCGCCCCGCGCCGAGGATCGACCACTGGTAATCGCCGCCGAACAGGCGGTCCGCCGTGCGCCGCATGTGCATCAGGTCCTCGGGATGCGGGCCGATGCTGCCCAGCAGCCCGAACACGCTCTGCACGAGGAAAGGCTTGGGGACCAGGCCCCGATCGGCGAAATGCGCGAGGTTGTAGAGATGCGAGATGTCGTAGCACTCGAACTCGAAGCGCGTTCCGTGCTCGCCGCAGTTGCGCAGCACGTACTCGATGTCGCTGTAGGTGTTCTTGAAGACCAGGTCGCGACTCTTCTCCAGGTGCTCGCGCTCCCAGTCGTGCCGGAACTCGCGAAAGCGGTCCAGCATCGGGTAGAGGCCGAAATTCATCGACCCCATGTTGAGCGACGCGACCTCGGGCCGGAACCGGAGCGCCGGCAGCAGGCGCTCGGCGACGGTCATGTGCGGGCTGCCCCCGGTCGTGATGTTGATGACCGCGTCGCACCCCGCCTTGATGCGCGACAGGAAGCGGGCGAACACGTCGGGATCCTGCGTGGGGCGGCCGTTGCCGGGATCGCGCGCATGCAGGTGCAGGATCGCGGCGCCCGCTTCGGCCGCGCCGAGTGCCGCGTCGGCGATCTCGTCGGGCGTCACCGGCAGGTGCGGCGACATCGACGGCGTGTGGATCGCACCGGTGACGGCGCAGGTGATGATGACCTTGCGTGAGCGTGCAGCCATGCTGGATTCCCGGGGTTTGCAGGTGTCAGAGGTACTCGACGTTGCCGTCGACGCTGATCGCCTGGCCCGTGACGTTGCGCGCGGCGGGTGAGGCGAGGAAGAGCGCCATCGCCGCCACGTCGTCGGCGGTGACCATCCGGCGCAGCGAGACCTTGCGCAGGTACTCGTCGCGCATCGCCTCGAAGCTCACCCCGAGCGTCCTGGCGCGTGCATCGATCACGCGATCGATGCGTTCGCCCTCGACGATGCCCGGGAGAATCGCATTCGCGCGAATGCCCGCAGGTCCCAGCTCGATCGCCAGCGACTTGACCATGCCGACGATCGCCCACTTCGCCGCGGCATAGGGCGTGCGCCAGGCGTAGCCCAGGCGGCCCGCCACCGACGACATCGCAATCACGCAGGGATTGTTCGTCGACTCCTTGAGCAGCGGCACTGCCCTTCGCGCGAAGTAGTACTGGCCGTTGAGGTCGACGTCGATCGTGCGCTCCCAGTCGTCGGGATCCAGTTCGTCGATGCCGCCGGTCGGGCCGGCAATGCCCGCGTTGTTGACCAGAACGTCGAGGCCGCCCAGCGAGCGGGCGGCATTGGCGACCACGCGGTCCACCTGGGTGCGATCGGCGACGTCGGCCACACTTGCCTCGATCCCCGGAAGCTCGGCGGCAATCCTGGCGACCGCGGCCTCGTCGATGTCGCAGACGCAGACGCGCGCACCCGCCGCATGGAAGGCACGCGCGATCGCGGCGCCGATCCCGGCCGCCCCCGCCGGGATCAGCACCCGCAGCCCCGCCGGCGGCCGCAGCCGGTCGACGACGCTCGTCACTTGTATTTCGCGGCGAGCAGGTCGACGCCGCGCGCGAGCATCGCGAGGTCGACGCCGACCGCGGTGAACAACGAGCCCGCATCGAGGCAGCGCCGGACGAGCTGCTCGTCGGTGGTCAGGATCCCCGGCGCCTTGCCGGTCCTGCGGATCCGGCGCAGTGCGTCCTCGATCAGCGGGAAGACCTTGGGATTGGCCACCTCCCCGGTGTAGCCCATCGATGCGTGCAGGTCGGCGGGGCCGATGAAGATGCCGTCGACCCCGTCGACGGCCGCGATCGCCTCGATCTCGCCGAGCGCCTCCTCGGTCTCGACCTGGACCAGCACGCAGAGCTCGTCCTGCGCGAGCCTCGCGTAATCCTTGACGCGGCCGAATCGCGTCGCCCGCGTCATGCCACCGACGCCGCGGATGCCCGCCGGCGGGTAGCGTGTCGCCGCGACGGCCGCCCGTGCCTCCTCGGCGTTCTGCACGTACGGAATCAGCAGGCTCTGCGCGCCGATGTCGAGCACGCGCTTGATCGTCACCTTGTCGTTCCACGGCACCCGGACCACCGCTGCGCCGGGATAGGCGGCCGCCGCCTGGAGCTGCGCCACCATCGACTCGAGATCGTTGGGCGAATGCTCCATGTCGAGCAGCAGCCAGTCGAAGCCCGCGCCGGCGACGGCTTCGACGGCGTAATGGTGCGACAGGCTGCACCACAGGCCGATCTGCGATCGTCCTGCGGCCAGCGCGCGCTTGAAGTGATTTACGGGCAGGTCCATGAAGTCTCCGTGGTCGCGTTCCCACGAATTCTCGCATCAGTCGCGAAATCTTCGAAGGACGGGTGCTTCCACGGGGATTCCACCGGGCGTCGACGGGGATAGGCTCGCACGGTCCCCGCGTCGCGCCTCCGTGCGCCTCCGTGCGCCTCCGTGCGCCTCCGTGCGCTCCCCTGCGTCGCTGTCCGGGACCGACCGTCGGCCGGGCCCGGCGATCGTCAGCGTGACCCGGTCTTGGCGGCGCCGCGCAGTCCGGCCCGTTCGCCGGCGCGTTCGACCAGGCCTTCGGCAACGGCGTCCGCGGCGAATCTGTCGAGATAGGCCCTTCCCTGCTCCCGTCCCTTGGGTATGGCGATCGCCATGTGCTCGAGCCCGATCCGGCCGTCGAGCACCCGCGAGCCGGGCAGCTGGTCGGACATCTTGAACAGGATGGCCTTGTTGGTCGAATACGTGTCGAGCTGGTGCTGCGACAGCATCCGGACGGCGTCCTTGAGGGTCGGCGCGGTGATCACCTTGGCGTTCCTGAGTTCACGCGACAACGTGACCTGCGACGTGCTGCCCTGGCTCACACCGACACGGATTCCGGGCCGATCGATTTCGGCGACGCTCGCGATCGGCGAGTTGGCCGGCACGAGGTAGCCGAGTTCCAGCGACAGGACCGGCGGGGTGAAATCGACGAACTTGGCGCGCACCTCGGTCGCGTGGGTGACCGTGAAGTCGACCTTCCCTTCCTTCAGCGCGACCAGAACGTCCGCGAGCTTCGGGTACACCACCGGCTCGGAGGGAATCCCGAGGCGCTTCGCCAGCTCCCTGCCGAGGTCGAGCGTGACGCCCCGGGCCTCGCCCGAGGCGGGATCCTTGACCATCGAAGTGGGACTGCCGACATAGACCCCGATGCGCAGCGTTCCGGAAGGCGCCAGCGCCTGCCGGACGGCCACGTCGTGCGTGACGGAATTGCTCGCGCAACCGGCAAGCGCGAACGCGACGGCAGCGATACCCGTGACGATCGAGCGACGGGTGATGTTCATGGCCTCGCTCCTCGCGTCCTCAATTCGCCTTGATGCCGGCCGACTTGATGACGCGGGACCACAGCTCGGTTTCGGTTCCGATGAACTGGCCGAACTGGGCCGGGGTCTGCGGCGTGATGACCACACCCGCATCCTGGAGGCGCTTCGCGACCGCAGGATCGGCGAGCGCCTGATTGATCTCCGCGTTCAGCTGCGCTACCACCGCGGCGGGCGTCCTGGCGGGCGCAACGACACCCCACCACACGGTCGCCTGGAATCCCGGCAGGCCGGCCTCCGCCGCCGTCGGCACGTCGGGCAGGTACGGCAGGCGCTTGTCGCTCGCGACCGCCAGTGCCCGCAGGCGCCCCGCCTTGATGTGGCCCAGCACTTCGATGGGATTGATCGGCATGAACGACAGGCGCTGCCCGAGCAGGTCGGTGATCGCCGGGGAACCGCCCTTGTACGGAACGTGCAGCACGTCGATCCCAGCCGCGCTCTTGAACAATTCGCCGGCGAGATGCCCGGAGGTGCCGTTTCCGGCCGAACCGAAGGCGAGCTTGCCCGGATGGGCCTTGGCGTCGGCGATCAATGCGGCGAGTGTCTTGTCGGCAGACTGCTCCGGAACGACGAAGACCAGCGGCGCGTAGCCGATGCGGGCGACCGGCGCGAAATCCTTGCGACCGTTGAATGCCAGGTCGGGGAACAGCGCATTGTTGGTCGCAATGCCGTTGGAGGCCATCAGCAGCGTGTAGCCGTCAGGCGCCGCCTTGGCGACGAAGCCCATGCCGATGTTGGAACTCGCACCGGGCTTGTTCTCGACGATCACCGGCTGCTTGACGCGCTCGGACAGCGCCTGGCCGACGATGCGGGCGACGACGTCCACCGCGCCACCGGCGGCGAAGGGGACGACCATGTGGATCGGCTTGTCCGGATAGCTGTCGGCCCGGGCCGACAGCGGCAGCAGCGCCAGGACCGCGCCGGCGACCGCGAGGCCGCGTCTGAATCGGGTGATGCGCATGGAATCCTTCATGGTTGATCGACTCACACCTTGGCGAACCCGAACAGCCGCTCCGGGTTCTCGACCAGCAGCTTCTGCCGCAACGCCGGGTCCGGCGCATACTGCGGAATCAGGTCGACGAGGTCGCCGTCGTTGGGCATGTACTTGACGTTCGGATGCGGCCAGTCGCTGCCCCAGATGACGCGATCGGGCGCGGTCTCGATGATCTTCCTGGCGAACGGGATCGCATCGTGGAACGGCGGACCGGTCCTGGAGATCCGCTCGGGCCCGGTGATCTTGACGTGGCACTTGTGATCGCTCGCCAGCAGCGCCAGCAGCTTCTTGAAGCCCGGCTGCTCGAGCCCTTCCGCCGCGTTCACCAGCGCCATGTGATCGAGCACGTAGTCGACCGGAAGCGCGCGCAGCCTGGGCTCCCACGCCTCCAGCGCGGTCGCCTGCAAGTACAGGTCGACGTGCCAACCGAGGTGCCCGATCCGCTGCACCGTCTTGTCGAAGACCGTCATGTCGGGCGTCGCCTTGAGCCGCTGGATGAAGATGAATCGGCATCCCTTGATCCCGGCCCGGGCGAGGTCCTCGAGCTCGCGATCGGTCATCTTGTCGTTGACGTTGGCGAGGCCGCGGTAGTTGCCGTTGCTCTGCGCGATCGCATCGGTCACCGGCCGGTTGTCGAAACCGTGCACCGTCGGGTTGACGATCACCGCGCGCTCGATGCCGATCTTCCGGTGCAGCTCGCGGAACTTGGAGAGCGGAGCCTCCGGCGGCGTGTAGCTGCGCTTCGCGACGTAGGGGTACAGCGACTGCGGACCGAAGATGTGGCAGTGGCTGTCGACGGCGCCCTTGGGCGCCTTGTACGTCGGCGTCTTGGTGTTCGGGTCCGGGCCTGCGATCATTGGCGGCTGCGAGCCCTCCGCCGCCTCGGCGTACCGGGTCAGCGCGGCAGCCCCGACGAGGCCGGCAATGCCCTGCATGTATTCGCGTCGATTCATTGGAACGCCCCCTCCCAGGGCTGATGGGTCTGATCTGCGGTGCCGCCGTTCGTCGCGACGGTATCTCTGCCGCGATTCTGGCCGCCGGAGGCAGCCCTCGCCACTGCATTCGGGTTCCACGTACATCGAATTTGCTTATGGGCATTGCGCCCGGCCTGCAGCCCCGCCGGTGATCCCGGCATCGACAACCGCACGCCGCAACGAGCCATGACCATCGGATTGCGCCACCTGCGCGTGTTCCTGGCCGTCGTCGAGCAGGGAAGCGCGACCCGCGCCTCTGCTTCGCTGTTCCGTGCGCAATCGGCGATCACCCGCTCGATCCATGCGCTCGAGAGCGAACTCGGGGTTCCGCTTTTCGAGCGCCGCAGCAAGGGCATGCTGATGACGGGCTACGGCGAAGCCCTGCTGCGCCGTGCGAGGCGCGCGAGCGAAGAGCTCGAGCAGGCCCGGCGCGAGCTCGCGCGACTGCCCGGGTCAGCGGCAAGGATCCGCGGTGCCCCGGTGTTCTCGATGCAGGTCAGCGAGCAGCGGCTGCGCGCGTTCATCGCGCTGACCGAACTGCACCACATGCCCACGGTGGCCGACCAGTTCGGCATCACCCAGCCCGCGGTCAGCGCCGCCGTGCGCGAGCTTGAAGCGAGCCTCGGCCTGCGGCTGTTCGAGCGCACGCCCAAGGGCATGCTGCCGAGCGTTCACGGCGAGGTCCTGGCGCTGCACGTCAAGCGCGCGCTCGCCGAGCTGCGCCACGCGCGGGACGAGATCGCGTCGCTGCGCGGAAGCACCCAGGGAACCGTCACCGTCGGCGCCTTGCCGCTCGGCCGCACGCTGATATTGCCGCGGGCAATTGCCCGGGTCGTGTCCCGCCACCCGGGGCTTCGCATCGCGACCGTCGAGGGACCATTCGCGACCCTGGTCGCTGCGCTGCGCTCCGGGGACGTCGACTTCATCCTCGGCGCGCTTCGGCCCCGTGGATACGCGACCGACCTGGTCGGCGAGCCGCTTCTCTCCGAGGAGCTCGCGATCGTGGCGCGCGCGGACCACCCGCTGCTCCGGAAGCCTCGCACGACGCTGCAGGCCGTGGCCCGGGGTGCGTGGGTGCTGCCGCGGCCGGGGACCCCGACGCGCGACCTGGTCGAGGCACTGTTCGCGAGGCGTCGCATCCGCACGCCCGACGTCCGCGTGGAGACGAGCGACCTCGCGGTGCTGCGGGGGGTGCTGCTCGAAAGCGATCTCGTGACGGCAATCTCGGCACGCCAGCTCGATCACGAATTCCGCGCCGGGCTCCTCAAGGCCCTGCCGATCGCGCTGCCCGAGACCTCGCGCCTGATCGGCCTCACGCGGCGCAGCGCCAGCGTTCCGTCACCCGGCGCGACGCTGCTGATGGACGAGATCCGCGCGATCGCCGCGGATCTCGCCCGTTGAGGCTACTGGCGCGGGATCTTCGCTTCCTCGATCACCTTGCGCCACTTCTCGATGTCGCCGTCGAGAAGCTTGCCCATCTGCGCGGGCGTGCTGCCGCGGGCGACGACGCCCTGCAGCGCGAGCTTCTGCTGGACGTCGGGCGCGGCGAGTGCCTGGTTGATCGCCCGGTTCAGGCGCTCGATGATGGCCGGCGGCGTCTTCGCCGGTGCCGCGATCGCATTCCACGACGATGCCGTATATCCGGGGACCCCGGCCTCGCCGGCCGTCGGCACGTCGGGCAGGCCCGGATAGCGCCGGTCCGAGGCAACGGCGAGGACTTTCACCGCACCGCTCTTCGCCTGCGGAATGATCGGCGCCAGCATCTCGAAGCCGATCTGGACGTCATTGCGCCGCAGCGCCTCGATGACCGCCGGGCTGCCCTTGAACGGAACGATCGTCGCCTGCATCCCCGTCATCGACTTGAACAGCTCGGCCGCGAGGTTCTGCGTGCTGCCGACGTTGATCGTGCCGATGTCGAGCTTGCCGGGATGGTCCTTGGCATAAGCCAGCATGTCGCTCAGCGAATCGATGTGCGAATCGTGGCCGGCAACGATCGCCACGTCGAAGAAGCCGAGCGTGGAGACCGGCGCGAAGTCCTTGCGAACGTCGAACGGCAGCGACTTGAACAGCGATGCGCTGACGGCGTTGCCGTTGGTCATCAGAAGCAGCGTATAGCCGTCGGGTTCCGCCTTCGCGACCGAATCGGCCGCGACGATGCCCCCCGCGGTCGGCTTGTTCTCGACGACGACGGTCTGGCCGAGGATCGCGCCGAGCTTCTGCCCGACCACGCGCGCGGTGACGTCGGCGACGCCTCCGGGGCCGAAGCCCACGACCAGCTTGATCGGCCGCGTCGGATAGTTCTGGGCAAGCGCGCTCGTCGCCCCGACGAGCAACGCGATGCCGATCATCAATCGAAAGCGGGCCCTCGAGCCGATGCGCATGTTTTCTCCAGTGGTGGTTCCCGTTGCCTGCGGCGGAGGTTAGCAGCGGCCGCCCGGTCGCGGGCATTCTAACGCCTTGAGCCGACATCGAATCTGCTTATCGGTCGGGCCGAACGATCATGTTGCGATGCAGCGCGGCGCCGACGGCCAGCATAAGCCGATTCGATGCCGATCCATCGGCTTTGAATGGACCGCCCGTGGCCATCGGCACGGATAATAGGCGCGACGCGCCGGGCTCCACGCGGGGCGCCAATGGGGCGCCCTCGGCCACCTGCCGGCGCGCCGTACCCACCCGGAACCCTTACCACTCCCGGCGATCGATCCATGGCGAGAATCCTAGGCGGCATCGCTTCCTCCCACACCCCGACGATCGGCTTCGCCCTCGACCGAGGCAAGCAGGACGACCCGGCATGGGCGCCGATCTTCGAAGCGTTCCGGCCGATCCAGGCCTGGCTCGCCGAGCGCAAGCCCGACGTGCTGCTGCTGATCTGCAACGACCACGTCACGTCGTTCTTCTTCGACCATTACCCGGCGTTCGCGCTGGGCATCGACGACCGCTACGAGGTGGCCGACGAAGGCGGCGGCGCGCGCGCGCTGCCGCCCGTGCGGGGCCATTCGGCGCTCTCGCAGCACATCGGCGCGTCGCTCGTCGCCGACGAGTTCGACATGTCCTTCTTCCAGGATCGGCCGCTCGACCACGGCTGCTTCTCGCCGCTGTCGATGCTCTGGCCCCACGAGCCCGACTGGCCCGGGACGATCATTCCGCTCGAAGTGGGCGTCCTGCAGTTCCCGATCCCGACCGCCGCACGCTGCTACCGGCTGGGACAGGCGCTGCGCCGGGCGATCGAGAGCTATCCGGAGGACCTCGGCGTGGTCGTCGTCGCGACCGGCGGGCTGTCGCACCAGGTGCACGGCGAGCGCGCCGGCTTCAACAATACCGAATGGGATCACCGCTTTCTCGAACTGATCGAAAAGGATCCGGTCGCGCTGACCGAGCTGACCCATGCCGATTACGCGCGGCTCGGCGGACTCGAAGGCGCCGAAGTCATCATGTGGCTGATCATGCGCGGCGCCCTCTCCGCCAACGTGCGCAAGGTCCACCAGACCTATTACCTGCCGTCGATGGCCGGGATCGCGACCGCGATCTACGAGAACGAAGCGGACGGACTCCCGGCGGAAGTGGCCGCCGGGATCGCGGCAAGGCAGCGCGAACACATCGGCCGCCAGTTGCGCGGCATCGAGGACCTGCCGGGCACCTACCCGTTCACGCAGGCACGAAGCCGCAAGGGCTACCGCCTGAACAAGTTCCTGCACGCGATGATCCACCCGGAACACCGCCGCCGGTTCCTCGACGACCCTGAAGGCGCATTCGAGCAAGCCCAGCTGACGGCCGAGGAGCGCGACCTCGTGCGCCGGCGTGACTGGCGGGGCATGATGCACTATGGCGTCATCTTCTTCATGCTGGAGAAGCTGGGCGCCGTGATCGGCGTTTCGAATCTCCACATCTACGCGGCGATGCGGGGCGAGACGCTGGAAGCTTTCCAGAAGACGCGCAATGCGCCGGGTGCGCTCTACTCGGTCGCCGGGCGGGAAGCGAAGGATCTCGGGTGGGACCGCAAACCCGATTCCGCATCGAAATGAGCGTCGAGCGCGCGCCGGAGCACTTGCCGGACTGCCGATTCCGGACCCTCCGGGGAGTGCCCGATGCCAATCGATGAACGCCGCCTCGCGCTGATCGGCTTCGGCGAAGCGGGCCGGATATTCGGCGCGGGGCTTGCGGCGTCGAAGCGCTTCGACGTCGTCACCTACGACCTCCTGCTCGACACCCCCGATGCCGCTGCCCGCGAGGGCCTTCGCGCCGCGGCGCAGGAACGCGGCGTCGGGATCGCCCGATCGACGGCCGAGGCGGTCGACGGCGCGCACATCGTCATTTCCGCGGTCACCGCCGCCTCGTCGATCGGCGCCGCGCGGGCGGCCGCGCCCGCACTCGGGGCCGGCGGGTATTTCGTCGACGTCAATTCGGTGTCGCCGCGAACCAAGCAGGACAGCGCAGCGATCGTCGAGGCCACCGGCGCGGCGTACGTCGACGCCGCGGTGATGGCGCCCGTCCCTCCGTACGGGATTGCGGTGCCGATCCTGCTGGGCGGCGCTTCCGCGGGGAAGCTCGCCGCACTGCTCGCGCCCGCCGGCATGAAGCTCGACGTCGTCGCGGACCACGTCGGGGAAGCCTCGGCAATCAAGATGTGCCGCAGCGTGATGGTGAAGGGCCTGGAGGCGCTGGTCCTCGAATGCCTGCTCGCCGCGCGCAGCTACGGAGTCGAGGACCGGGTGCTGGCCTCGCTCGAGGAGACGTTTCCCGCAATGAAGTGGGGCGCTCGCGCGGATTACCTGATCAGCCGCATCGTCGTGCACGGGCGCCGCCGCGCCGCGGAGATGCGCGAAGTCGCGGCCACGCTGCGCGAAGGCCGTGTCGAACCGCGCATCACGCTGGCCACGTCGCAGGCCGAGGACTGGATCGCCGACCTTGCCCAGGGCGGGTCGATCGGGTTCAGCAGCATGGCCGCGTTCGACTGGCACCAGATGGCCGACGCGATCTTCGCATCAGGCCCCGCCGGCGTCCGGTCCGGCGACGCGAGGAGTGGCGAGCCTCCCGGACCTGGCGCTCAGTGTCCGCCCGCTGCCCCCGGCGCGCCGTCCTTTCCACCCGACAAGAAGTAGGCGGCGAGGCCCGCGATCTCCTCGTCGGAAAAAGGATTCTCGAGGCTGGTCGTGCGGTCGCCGTGAACGCCTGCGAGGAGGCGCTCGATCAGCTCGTCGCGCGGCTCGGTCTGCGCCATTCGAAACAGGTCGGGCGCCGGGTTCGCCGCATTCGGGTCCGGGCTCGCGTGACAACCGATGCAGTAGCGCTGGTAGATCGCGCGGCCGGACGCGAGGCGGCCCGGCGTGACGGTCAACGGCTGGAAATACGAAAGCCCGACGGGGTACGCGGCGGCGAGCTTGTCGGCCGCTCGCGAGAACGCCGGAAACGTTCCCGCCGCGAACAGCGCGCGCAACTCGCCGATCGCGGTGGCCAGCTGTGCCTCCCGTTGCGTCTCCCGTTGCGCGTCCTGCGAACCCGCCGCCTGCATCGCGTAGCGCGCGGTGACCGCGAGGCTGCCGAGGCCGCTGCGGATGCGTTCGGCAAGCCCTTCCCTGCGTCGCGGCGGTGTCGCAGGGTCGGCCAGCATCCGCGCATCCGCCGCGATCAGCGCGACCTCGAGGCGCAGGTCACGCCCGGCCTCCGACGCGGCCACGGCCGGCGGGGCGAGACCGCAGCCCAGGCCGAACAGGACCAGCGCGCAGAGGCCGAGCGCGCGCTTCACTCGACCTTGATCTTCCGCTCCATCGGGGCGTTGGGATCCGCCGACCACTGCGCCATCGAGCCGTCGTACATCGTCGCCTGCTTGTCGCCCAGAAGCTCGTGCGAGGCGAACCAGCCGACCGACGCCCAGTGGCCCGTGTTGCAGAAGTTGACCGACTTGCCCTCGGTCGGGATCCCCGCCTGCTTGTACAGCTTCCTGATGTCGTCGGCGCTGCGGAAGGTCCCGCCGTCGTTCGCCGTCAGCCAGGATTCCGGCATGCTCTTCGCGCCGGGAATCGTGCCGTTGCGCTTGGCGACGGCCACCCGGTTGACGCCCAGGTACTGGTCGCTCGGGCGGTTGTCGATCAGCGCGACCTTGTCCGCCATCGCCTTGCGCACGTCGGCCTCGGTCGCATCGAGTTCCGGGCGGAAGTGCGCGACGAAGGTCGTCGCCTTGGGCGCGTTCATGCCGGTCTGGACCGGGTTTTTCTTGTCCGCCGCGTACGCCGCGTAGCCGCCGTTGAGGATCGACACGTTGTCGTCGCCCAGCACCTTGAACGTCCAGTAGACGCGGGTCGCGCTGCCCATGCTGGTGGCGTTGGTGCCTGCCGAATAGATGACGACGTGCGTGTTGTTGTCGATCCCGAGGTCGCCGATGACTTTCGAAATCTGGGGCAGCGGCGGCAGCATGCCGGGAACGTTGTCGACCTTGGTGCGCCAGCCGCCCTTCATGTAGTCGCTGTAGACCGCGCAGGGAATGTGGCCGCGCAGGTAGTCGATCTGCGAGCCGCCGTCGATTTCGCTGCGAACATCCACGACCACGACCCCCGGCTTGCAGGAATTCGCCTTGATCCAGTCGACGTCGACCAACGGCTGCGGCGAGGCGGCAAGCGCCGCTCCTCCGCTCGCCGCGAACAGCAGGGTGCCGATAGCCCAGGTTTTCCTCATGATCCCTTCTCCTCCTCGTTAAACGACGACGATACGGTCGGCCGTCAGCAGCCGATCCAGCACATGATCCCAGTCGCATTCGCCACTGTCCGGACGCGAAACCTCGACGATGGATCGCGTGCACCCGGCGGGCAGCCGGGATAGCGCCTGCTCCACCGTCTCCCGGTCCGGGAAGATGCCTGCATCCAGCACCACGACGTCCATCGGTCCCTCCGGTCCTAGAGGCTCATCACGACGTCGGCTTCGCACATCGCCTCGGCGAGGGCCGCCGCGTCGAGCAGCTCGAGCTCCTGCCCGGCAATGGTGGTCTGCGGAACGATGTCGGCGAGCTCGAGCAGTTCGTATTGCGCTGCGTTCTCGGCAGTGTCGGCCACCGGTGCCCCCATCATCACCAGCCGTACGCGGTGTCCGAAGATCGTGAGTCCCGCCGCGACGCGCATCGCCTCGGCGTGGTCGCGCCGGCCGAGCAGGAGTATCGATCGCGTGTGGTCGGTCATGGCGGTGATCAGATCGCGACGACTCTCGCGGCGCGGGCAACCAGCGCACTGTGGTCGGTCTGGCTGCCCAGCTCAACAGGACAGCGCGCTTCGCCCATGTACCGCCCCCAGGAGTGCTCGCATGCGATCGCCGCACCCGTGCCCTCCATCGCGGCCCGCACCTCATCGTTGCCGAGGAGCTTCACGCCGTCGTTGGTGAAGAAGCATCCCAGCACCGTGTTGCGTCGGCGGGCAGCCGCCGCCAGCGGCACCAGCAGTTTCGCGGCGCGGTCGGTCGACACGACCAGCAGCAGGTCGAGCATCAGGTCCTCGGTCGGCATGCGTAGATCACCCCGCCGGCGCGGCGACCCGCACCGGCTGCCGGTCGGGATAGGTCTGCGACGCAAGCGGCAGGTCGGGGTGGTTGGCCCAGTCGGCGTAGCCGTCCACCAGCACGCGCGCCGGGATGCCGGAACCTGCGCGCAGCAGCGTGAAATACGCGACCGACTCGAACGCGTCGTGGCCGTAGGCGACGAAGCTCCGGTCCTTCGGCAGCTCGAGCCGATGGGCATCGAGTTCACGCCGCGCCGAATCCATCGGCACCGATTGGGCGCCGGGCAGGTGCCCGCCGCGCCACGCGCGGATGCGCTCGCCCCAGTATTCGGCGCCGCTGCGTCCGTCGAGGAGCGGCGGCGCGTCGCCGGCAACGAGTTTGCGCGCGAGGTCCGTCCTCAATACCAGGTCGTCGTCGCGCATCGTGGCCTGATAGATCGGGCTGCGCGTCATCGCGCGCGGCGTGCCGGGCCCGAGTTGCGACAGGGGCCACCCGGCGCCTTGGGCGATCGGCGCGGTCAGCACCGACACCCGGGCCTGTCCGCACAGGTAGAGCATGCCCGCGACGAAATCGCGCTCGACCGGGTCGTCGCCGACGACGAGGACATGTTCCCGCCCCGACAGGCCGGCCGTCCCGAGCAGCCAGAAGATCTGCCGGAAGCTCGCCAGCCGTCCGTGCGGACCGAGGAAATCGGCGGCCGGCAGGCAGTGCGCGCCGCGCAGGCTGCGCCGGATGCACGCGCCTCTCGCGCGCGCGTCGACGACGGTGACGCCGTCGAGGCTGGCAACGCCGCCGACGTAGCCGAAAGCGTCGGAGGCCGCCGCGACGCGAAGGCCGGGGACGAGGCCCATCGCCAGGATCGCCGCGAGCACGACGCTGCGCACCGCGCCTCTAGCAACCGCCAAAGTGATGTCCACCCTCGTCGTCGCCGGCCGAGGCGGCTCGAGGCGCGGGAGGATGCTCGACGTAATAGCCGACGAGGTCCGCGACCGACACCGTCCCGTAGGCCCCGCCCAGATCGATCGTGCCCATCTTCTCCATCGGCAGCGGGACGCGCGATCGGGCGAGCGTCTCCTCGGGGACCGCCGCGTAGTGGAAGAGGACCGCGAACACCCCCAGCGCAAGCGCCAGCGCACCGGTCCAGAACATCACGAGTTCCCTGCTCATCGCAGCACCCCTAGAAGACGTCCTGCGTCAGGACCAGCCAGAGCAGGTAGAAGGTGACGAAGAACAGGCCGATCTGCAGCAGCGTCGGAAGATCGAGCGTCATTGCGCATCCTTTCCTTCGTAGTGCCGGATCAGCAACCCGAGATCCAGCGGCTTGTTGGTCAGAGGGTCGACCACCTTCGGCGTGTAGTAAGGCACGCCCTCGGCCGTCGTGCGCAGATAGGCCGGATGCGCGACGAAGATGTAGACCAGTCCGGCGGCACTGAGTGCGGCCGAGAGCACCGAGAACACGACCATCTGCAGCTTCGCCCAGCCCATGGACGCGCCCCTCAACCCTTGCGCACGAACACGCGCCAGCAACGCTCCGCCCGGACGGTGGCGAGGTGCGTGCTCGCAAGCCCCGGCATCATCGGCGGGATCGCCTCCACCGACGTCGGGTTGTCGATCAGCACCTCGATCACGTCGCCCTGCGCCGCGGCGGCGAGCGCCTTCTTCGTGAGGAGCTGGGGTCGCGGACACGAGTCTCCGAGGCAGTTGACCTGCTGCTGCACCGCCACTTTCGTCCCGTCCGGCAACACCGCCTCCGCGGCCGGGACGGCCGCGGCTGCAACCTGTGTCTTCTTCGAGAAGAGTCCCATCCGATCGTGCTCCGTGGTTGGCTGAGGTTTGCCCGAGTCCAGTTCATGCGCCCGGCGAATCCGCCGCGCTCGCCAGCGCGCCCTGGGCCGCCGCGCCCCTGGTCGGGTCCGCCCACGCGTCGCAGGCGCCCGACTCCACCGGTTCGACGGCGGCCCGGGCGTCCGCCCGCGCACGCTCGCGCCTGACGATTGCGCGGTAGATCGCTGCGAGCACGGCGGCCTGGATCAGGCCGAACGCGATGGCGGGAATGCCCGTCTTGCTCTGCAGCGTCGCCGCGTTCGCAAAGCCGAGCTGCAGCCCCGCGAGGTTGGGGTTGCCGGTCATCGTCTCGGGCGCGGGTGGCCAGTAGACGAACGACCAGAGCAGCGAGAACAGGAACATGCCGACGAAGGTGAAAAGCAGCGCCCACCATGCGCCGATGTTGCCCTCCCCTGCCTTCACCCATGTCGAGACCGTGCACGCCCCCGCGAGGACCATCCCGATCCCGAACAGGAACAGTCCGATGAAGGTGTTGAGCCCGACATCGAAGCGCATCGGCTTGCCTGCGCCGATGGTGATGAAGGCGGTGAACCCGATCGTCATGATGATCATCGCGACGAGCATCGCCTTGGTGTTGCGGTAGGTCTTGAACAGCATCGCATCGCGCAGCGCCGCCACGTTGCAGTAGCGCGAGCGCTGCACCAGCAGGCCCACCGTGGTCCCGAAGATGAACGCCGCGACGCATTCGGCCATGGGCGTCATGGTCATGCCTCCAGCATCCGCTTGTAGATCCAGGTTCCGACCCAGGCTCCGGCCAGGATGCCGCTGACCGCCAGGTAGCCGCCCAGGTTCATCTCGGGCGTCAGCCCGAAGAACGTGCTGACGTTGCAGACGAACGCGAGCCGGATGCCGATGCCCATCAGCAATCCGCCGATGGTGATCATCACCCATTCGGTGACGCGGTGCGGCATGCGCCAGTAGAACTCCTTCGACAGCATCGCGCCGACGAAGGCTCCGAAGACCATGCCCAGGCTGATGTAGATCTTCCAGTAATAGGGATCGGGCGGGAACGCGAGCTTCCAGAACGGGATGCGGTTGACGGCATCGCCCATGACGAACTTCGCGGCGAGCCCGGTCATCATGGTTTCGCCGCCGCCGACGGTCCAGGCGCCGACCGTGAGAAACAGGAATATGTCGAGCACCGCGATCGCCGCCAGCGCGATGATCGGGTCCAGCGTCTTCTGGAAGAACTCCATCCTCCTACCCCCTCCTTTTGCGCAGTGCCGCATTGCGGCGGTCCCTGCGTCCCGCGCAAATCCTATGTCGCCGGACCCCCGGCGCAGGTAGTATCTGTTGCCAACATCCGCCTGATCCGGTCGGGATCGCCGGTCTATATAATCGAGCCGGAGCATTCTAGCCGCATTGCCATGTCCATCTACATCGAGCGCAACGACCTGCTGGCGCACATGTTCGACGCCTGCACGACGTCCCAGATCAACGAGTTCATCCCGGAGAAGCGCGGGTTCCGCATCCACGGCCACAGCACGACCATCGCGCTGGAGCGCGCCTACTGGAACGTGCTGGAGGACATGGCGCGCGAAACCGGCCTGACGCTGCCCCGCCTGATCGAGCGCATCCACGACAGCTGCCTGATCGCCAACGACAAGAACATCGCGTCGTGCCTGCGCGTGATCTGCCTCAAGTACCTGAACATCTATGCCGGCGGCGCTGCCGCCGATGCGCCCGCCCTTCGCCCCGCCGCAGCGACGATGCTGTCGCGGTGAGCGAGCCGCCCGCAGGGGCAGGGACCTGAATTTCACGCCGGCGCACGCCGGCATCACGGAGAACCACATGAGACGCGCGTTTCTTTTGCTGCTCCTTGGCTTCAGCTTCGCCGCTTCGGCCTTCGCCGCCGACGGCCCGGTCTCCGAAGGCATCGTCATCCAGGCGAACGGCAACCAGGCCGACTTCAAGCGCGCCCTGATCCTCGCCTCCAACATGCGCGAAGTCCTGACCAAGGCGAAATTCGAGATCGTCGTCTACGGCCCCAACGTGCACCTGCTGACGCCGTTCAGCGACGAGTTGCCGTTGATCCAGAAGGTGCAGGCCGAGGGCATCGACGTCATCGCCTGCGGGCGCACCCTCAAGACCGAGAAGATGAGCGAGAGCGACCTCGCCCCCGACGTCAAGGTCGTGCCTTTCGGCGCGGTCCACATCGTCAACCGCGAGAAACAGGGCTGGCAATACCTGAAGCCCTGATTCCGCCCGTACCAAAGCATCGGATCCGGCTGCGCCGGCCACGGCCGCAGCCCGCCGATCCCTGCGTGATTCGAAGGGAACGATGTTGAGTCTGAAACGCCTGCCGTTGCTGCTCGCGGCCTTCGCGCTGCCCCTCGCCGCGGCGACCGCGGCGACGACCACCCCTGCCACCCGCCACCCCTGCCACCACGGCCACCCCTGCCACGGCTGCCAGCGCCGCCGATGCTTCGAAGGTCGCGGCCGGGGGGACCGATCACGCGGGCGTGGCGTTGCCTGCCCCGACCGAGCAGGCGAGCAGCGGTTCGGTGAGCGTCGGGGGGCGGCGCATCGAATACCAGGCGGTCACGGGAACGCTGGTCGTCCATCCCGAGGGCTGGAGCGACGCGCCGCAGGAGAAAGACAGCAAGAACCCGACCGCGGTCGCGACGATGTCCTACGTCGCGTATTTCGAGAAAGGCGCGAAGCCCGGCGAGCGTCCGATCACCTTCCTCTACAACGGTGGCCCGGGCTCATCGACGGTGTGGCTGCACATGGGCGCGTTCGGTCCGAGACGGGTCGTGACCCGCGACGACACGCACACGCCTGCCGCGCCCTACGCGGTGGTGAACAACGAAGAGAGCCTCCTCGACGCAAGCGACCTCGTGTTCGTCGACGCGCCCGGCACGGGTTTCGGCCGCATCATGGGCAAGGACGCCGAAAAGGCGTTCTACGGCGTCGATCAGGACGTCCACGCCTTCGCGTCCTTCATCAGCCAGTTCGCCTCCAAGTTCAACCGCTGGAATTCCCCGAAATACCTGTTCGGGGAGAGCTACGGCACCCCGCGTTCGGCGGCGCTGGTCAATGCGCTGCAGAACCAGGGAATGGAATTCAACGGCGTGGTCCTGCTGTCGACGATCCTGAATGATGCGCTGTCGATCGACGGGCCGAATTTCGATCCAGGCGTCGACCTGCCCTACGAACTGGCGCTGCCGAGCTACGCGGCGACGGCCTGGTACCACGACAGGCTGCCCGGTACGAAACCGACGGAGCTCGAGCCTTTCCTGCAGGAAGTCGAACGCTTCGCGATGACCGACTACGCGCAGGCGCTGTCCAAGGGTGCCGAACTCGACGACGCGACGCGCAACGCGATCGCGGCGACGCTGCACCAATACACGGGGCTTCCGGTCGCCTACATCCTGAAGGCCGACCTGCGGATCGATGGTGGTGAATTCGAGCAGACGCTGCAGGTGGACGCCGACACGACCACCGGCCGGCTCGACTCGCGCTTTTCCGGTCCGAGCATGGACCCCCTGAATCAGCGCGCCGAATACGACCCGCTGGAGGCGGCGATCGCCTCGGCCTACGTCTCGGCCTTCAACGACTATGTCCGGAGGGACCTGGACTATGGCCGGGACCTGACCTACAAGCCTTTCATCGAGGTATGGAAGACCTGGGACTTCCAGCATCAGCCGCCGGGGGCGCCGCGAAAGCTGCCGCAGGCCATGAACGTCATGCCGGACCTTGCGACGGCGATGAAGGCGAACCCGAATCTCAGGATCATGGTGAACGGCGGCTACTTCGACATCGCGACGCCCTTCTACCAGGGCTGGTACGAGATGCACCACCTGCCGATCCCGGCGAAGCTCGCCGGGAACATCGAGTATCGCTACTACCCGTCAGGGCACATGGTGTACGCGCACCTGCCTTCGCTGAAGGCGCTGCACGACAACGTTGCGGCCTTCATTCGCCGCACCGACAACCTGCATTGACGTAGGGCGATCGCTACGCGCGTCCCCTCGCCGGTGGCGCCGATCAACGAGGGCTACGGAGTGCAGGTGCGGCCGGCCGCACCTGGACCGAGCGTCGACGGTCCCGCTTTGAGCCTTTGCGCCTGGCCGAGTTGCGGAAACCCGACATGCGCCGATTCTGGAGCGGATGCACACCGCGCGTAGCAGTGCGGCGTGATGGGGCTTTCGGCGAATTGCTGCTCATCTTCCGGGCTGCGACGGGAGTCGATTGGCCGGAAAGCGGCATGGGAGATGAGACCAACCGCCGGTCGTTGACCTCGGTCAAGGATCCCCTCTCCCTTCGCGGCCCGGGCGCGCGTAGACTCGATCGGCTGAACAGGACTCCGAGGGGGCAGTATGCGGCGACTACGTCATCTATGGTTGGTGGCCGCGGTTTCGCTTGGATTGCTCGGGGGTTGCGCGACGCCTCCGATCAACCCCCCGATCAGTGAAATCCACCGAAACGAAGGATATCGGTTCGACACGCGTGATGTGCACCGAGGCGGGGTTCGCAGCAACAACCTGGTGGTCCTCGCATTCTCGGGTGGAGGGACCCGGGCAGCCGCATTTTCCTACGGGGTTCTCGAGGCACTTCGGCGCATGGAAGTCGTCACGCCCGATGGCAGGAAGACTCGCCTGCTCGACCAAGTCGACATCGTCAGCGGCGTGTCCGGCGGGAGCTTCACCGCACTGGCGTACGGCCTGTACCAGGACAAGCTGTTCGACCTCTACGAATCGAGCTTTCTGAAGCGCAACGTCCAGCGCGAGTTGATCGCGCGAGCCATGAATCCGGTCAACTGGGGGGCGCTGTCCTCCCCGACCTGGGGACGCTCCGAACTCGCAGCGCAACTCTACGACGACATCCTGTTTCACGGTGCCACGTTCGCGGATCTCGACCGCGGCACCGGCCCCTTCGTGCTCGTGACCGCGACCGACATCTCGACGGGCGCGCGGCTCGGCTTCAATCAATCGGTTTTCGACCTGCTCTGTTCGGACCTGGACGCGGTGCCACTTTCGCGCGCCGCGGCCGCCTCCTCGGCGGTGCCCTTCGTGCTTTCTCCGGTCACGATCAACAATTATGGCGGTCACTGCAATTACTCCTTGCCCGCGTGGCTCCTGGCATTCAGCGATCGGACCACGGCGCCGCGACCCGGTGCACGCATGATCAGGCATCTCGAGGATTTGGACACGTACTTGGACAGTGCCCATAACCCCTACATCCATCTCGTCGACGGCGGCTTGGCGGACAACCTGGGATTGCGCGGCGTCCTGGAAGTTATGGACACATTCGAGGCGCTGCACATGGAGGGCTTGCCGACGCCGCTCGACCGCGCGCGCCGCATCGTGGTATTCGTCGTGAATTCGCGTTCCGTACCGGACACCCACTGGAACGAGTCGGATCGCCCGCCCGGCGACCTGGCACTGTTGATCAAGGCGACGGGTGTGCCGATCGATCACTATTCGTACGAGGGCGTCGAGTTGTTGAGGGACATCGCGGCGCGATGGGAGATCATGCGCCAGATTCGCCGCTCGGCGGTCGTCGCGCGCAACGAGGATGCCGCACTGGCGAGGCTGGTGGACACGCCGAACGTGGACCTGTACGCCATCGACGTGTCGTTTAGCGCCCTGGCCGACAAGACAGAATTCAGCTACCTGAACAACTTGCCGACGTCATTCGCGCTGCCGCCAGAAGCAGTCGATCGCCTGCGCGCCGCCGCCGGGAGCATCATCCTTGCATCGCCGGAGTTCCACCGTCTCTTGAAGGACGCCGGGGTGAAGCTGGTCGTCGAGCCCGCGGCTACAGAGGGGCCCGCATCGGCACAATGACGCTGCTGCCTGCGCGGTCGGCACTCACCGCGCGGAGCCGGCCGGGATCCCCGCCGCCGGCAGTCCGGCCGCGGCCATCGCCGGCGAATCGGCCTGCCATCCTCCGCCGAGGGCCTTGTAGAGCTGGATCACGCTCACTGACTCGTCGCGCTGCGCCTGTACCAACTGGATTTCCGCATCGAACAACTGGCGCTCGGTATCCAGCACCTCCAGGTAACTGGACACGCCACCTTCGTAGCGCAACTTCGCGACCTGGCTGGCATCCTCCAGCGTCTTGACGAGCAGTTCCTGTTGCTGGCGGAATTCGTGCCGTTTCCGGATGTCGACCAAGGCGTCGGACACTTCGCGAAACGCCTGCTGCAGGGTCTGCTGGTAGCGCAGGGCCGCTTCCTGGGCGCGTGCCTCGTTGAAAGCCACGTTGGCCTTCAGGCGACTCGCGTTGAAGATGGGCAAGGTGATTGCCGGCAGGGCGTTGAATATCCAGAACGGCCCGAAGTTCGCGCCGTCGATCGTCGCGCCGCCCGCCCCGCCAAATCCGGAAATGGTGATCCGCGGATACAGCAGCGCCTTGGCGACGCCGATTTGCGCGTTCGCGGCAACCAGTTGCTCCTCCGCCTGGCGGACATCCGGGCGTCTCGTGAGGAGCTCCGACGGCAGGCCTGCGGGAAGCGTCGGGGCCTCGATCTGCCGGTCGAGTGGACGTCCGCGCTTGATGGGACCCGGATTCTGTCCGAGCAGGATGTTGATGAAGTTCTCGGTCTGCTCGATCTGTCGCTCGACCTCGGGAATCGTCTTCGTCGCCGTATACAGAAGTGATTCGGCCTGCCGCAGATCGAGTATCCCTGCCACGCCGCCATCGAGCCGGGCCTGCACGAGTTCGACCGACTGCTCGCGGGAGGTCACGGTGCGCCTGGAGATTTCCAGCGTGAGGTCCAGCCCCCGCAGATTCAGATAGGCGTCGGCGACCTGGGTGACCAGCGTGGCCATGACCACGTCACGGGCATCCTCGGTGGCGAGCAGGTCGGCCGACGCCGCCTCGGTGTTCCGGCGGAACTTGCCCCAGAAGTCCATTTCCCAGGCGACATCGAACCCGGCCTGTGGCTGGAAGCTGTGCCCGGCGACCGTGGGAGGTCTCTCCGAGCCCCCGAGCGCGGCGTAGGGAGCGGTGACGCTGCCGTCCACGGTCGGGAATTCCTGCGACCGTGCCACCGTGACCAGGCTCTGCGCCTGCAGTATGCGCGTCACGGCCACGCGGAGATCGTAGTTCTGCGCCAGGGCCGTGCGGATCAATGCCTGAAGGTCCGGATCGGGAAAGATGCTCCACCACGCGAGATCTCCGAACGATCCCGCAGGGGCGACCTGCGGTCCGGCGTCGACCCCGCGATAGACCGGCGGGACCGAGACTTCCGGTCGTGTGTAGTCGGGGCCCACCGTACAGCCTGCGGCCATGCACCCGACGAGGCAGAGAAGGAAAGTCCGCCGGCGGGCCATCTCACTCGGCTCCTTGCTCTTTGGGCTCGACCGGCACCGTCTTTGCCGCCTTCCCGCGGCGGCCGAGTCCCTCGACGAACGTGTAGTTGCCCGGAATGATGAACACGCCGAGTCCCGTGGCGACCAGCATGCCCCAGAACACGCCGGTGCCCATCACGTTCTGCGCGCCCGCGCCGGCACCGCTCGCCAGCATCAGCGGCACGACCCCCAGGATGAAGGCGAAGGCCGTCATCAGGATCGGCCGGAAGCGCAGGCGCGCCGCCTCGAGAGCCGACTCCTCGAGGGAAGCACCACCGTCGTGCTTCGCCTTCGCGAACTCCACGATCAGGATGGCGTTCTTGGCAGCCAGGCCGATCAGCATCACGAGGCCGATCTGCACGTAGACGTTGTTGTCGAAGCCCATCAGCCAGACGCCGAAGAAGGCGCCCAGGGCGACCAGTGGCGATCCCAGGAGGACCGCCCAGGGCAGCCGCCAGCTCTCGTAGAGCGCGGCGAGCAGCAGGAACACGCAAACGATCGCCATGATGAACGTGGGCGTCGCGGCCGGTGCAATCTTTTCCTGGTACGACAGCGACGAATACGCGTAGCCCATCTCCTTCGGCATCGTCTCCGCGAACACCTGCTCCAGCGCGGCGAGCGCCTGTCCGGACGTGTAGCCGCGCGCAGGCGCGCCCTGGATCTCCACCGAGCGCTGCAGGTTGAATCGGGTCACGAGCTCGCTCCCGGCGACCTCGCTGATGGTGACCAGCGTCGACAGCGGGACCATCTCGTCGGTCGTCTTCGATCGGACGTAGACCTTTCCGATGTCCTCCGGCTTCAGGCGCGCATCCGCGTCGGCCTGCACGTAGACGCGGTACAACCGCCCGAAGCGGTTGAAGTCGTTGACGTAGCTGCCCCCGAGGGTGGCGGACATCGCCTGGAACACGTCGTTCACGGAGACGCCCAGCGTGCGCGCCTTCTCGCGATCCAGCGTCACCTTGACCTGCGGGTAGTTCGGGTCGAACGCGGTGAACACCGTGCCCAGCTCGGGCCGCTGCCGTGCGGCCGCGAGAAACTTCCGCGACTGCTCACCGAGCTGCCCAATGGTCATGGAGCCGCTGCGGTCCTGGAGGAGGAAATTGAACCCCGATGCCGCCCCGAACCCGGACAGGGTCGGAATGTTGAACGGGAAGATGATCGCCTCGGGAATCGCCGCGAACCGCCGCTGCAACCCCGCCATCATGCCCTTGACACGGAGCGCGTCGCTCTTCCGCTCCTCCCAGGGCTTCAGGCGCACAAAGACCGTGCCGTAGTTCGGCTGGTAGGTGCTGGTCACCGCGCCATAGCCCCCGATGGTCTGGTACGACTCGACCCCGTCGGTGTTGGCCAGGATGTCCTCCACCTTCTTCAGCACGACGCTGGTCCGTTCGAGGGAAGCGCCAGGCGGGAGCTGGACGTTGACGCCGAGGATCCCCTGGTCCTCGTCCGGGATGAAGCCGGCCGGCAGGACGCGCGCGAAGAGGCCGGCCCCGATCGCCACGGCCGCGACGATCGCAATGGTGAGCAATGAGCGGCGCACGAGCAGACGCGCCACGCCCACGTAGCCGGTCGTGGTGACGTCGAACACCTTGTTGAAGCCTCGGAAGAAGGCACCCAGCGGCCCCCGCATGGGTCGCGGCGGCTTGAGGAGCATCGCGCAGAGCGCGGGTGTGAGCGACAGCGCGTTGAACGCCGAGAGCAACACCGAGATCGCAATGGTCAGGGCGAACTGCTTGTACATGCTGCCGACCAGCCCGCCGAGGAGCGCGACGGGGACGAACACCGCCGAGAGGATGAGCGCGATCCCGATGACCGGGGCCGAGACCTCTTCCATGGCCTTGATCGTCGCCTCCCTCGGGTTCATCCCGCGTTCGAGGTGGTGGATGACCGCCTCGACCACGACGATGGCGTCGTCCACCACGATGCCAATGGCGAGGACGAGACCGAACATCGAGAGCGTATTGACCGAGAATCCGAGCAGTGGGAAGAAGATGAACGTGCCGATGAGGGACACCGGGATCGTCAGCAGCGGGATGATCGTCGCGCGGATGTTCTGCAGGAAGATGAAGACGACGAGCGTCACCAGCAGCAGCGCTTCCACGAACGTCTTCAGGATCTCGTGGATCGAGGCCTGGACCGCCGGCGTGGTGTCGTAGACGATCTTGTAATCCATCCCCGGCGGGAAGAGCGCCTTCGCCCTTTCCATGGTCGCGTAGATCGTCTCGGCAGCCTTGAGCTGGTTCGCGCCGGGCAGGAGGTAGACCGCCATCGCGCCGGCCGGCTTGCCGTTCAACCGCCCGAAGGAGTTGTAGTCCTGCGATCCGAGCTCGGCTCGGCCAATGTCCTTGATGCGAACCACGGCGCCGGTCGAACTCTGCCGGACGATGATGTTCTCGAACTCCTCGCGCGTAATCAGGCGCCCGGGGGCGTTGACCGTGTTGGTGAATTGCTGGTCCTTGGGCGCGGGCGCAGCGCCGACCTTGCCTGCGGGCGCCTGGAGGTTCTGGTCCTTGATGGCCGAGATGACATCCGCCGGCGTGAGGCCGAGCTTGGCCAGCTTGTCGGGCTGGAACCAGATCCGCATCCCGTAGTCGGTCCCCCCGAAGAGGTCCACCTGGGCGATCCCGGGAATCCGTAGGAGCTGGTCGCGCAGGTTGATCCCGCAGTAGTTGATCAGGAAGTTGGCGTCGTAGGTGTCCTTCGGCGAGTAGACCGAGATCAGCATCAGGATGCTGGGGCTCTGCTTCTTGACCGTGACCCCCTGCTGCGTGACTTCCTGCGGCAGGCGCGCCTGCGCCGACGACACCCGGTTCTGGGTGAGGACGTTCGCGATGTCCTGGTCCGTCCCGACCTCGAAATTGACGTCGAGCTGCATCCGACCGTCGCTGGTGTTCGAGGACTTCATGTAGATCAGGCGGTCCACCCCGTTGACCTCCTGCTCGATGGGGGTGGCCACCGATTGCTCAACGCCCTCGGCCGACGCGCCAGGGTAGTTGGCGGTCACGCGAATGTTGGGCGGGGCGAGGAACGGATACTGCTCGACCGACAGCCCGGTGATGACGATCGACCCCAGCATGACCGTCAGGATCGCGATGACGATCGCGACGATCGGCCGGCGGATGAAGAAGTTGGCCACGGGCTACTTGCCCCCCGCATTCGTCGCGGGCTTCGCCTCGGCCGGCTTTGCCGCGGCCTCCTCGTCCGCCTTCCCGGTCGATGCTCCCCCCGCGGGGGCGACCGATGGGTTGACCTTCGCCCCCGGGCGGGCCTTCTGGATCCCGTCCACGATGATCCGTTCACCCGGTTGGACGCCGTCGCGGACGATGACGAAGTCGCCGACGGTTTCCCCTGGTTTGATGGTGCGCAGGGCCACCGTGTTGTCCGCCCCTACCACCAGCACGCTCTTCGCGTCCTGGATTTCCTGGATGGCCCGCCTGGGCACCAGGATCGCGTTCTCGGCCAGTTCGATGGGAGCCCGCACGCGGCCGAACTGTCCGGGGCGCAGCAGTCCGTTGGGATTCGGGAACTCGGCGACCATCGAGAGGGTGCCTGTCTTCGGATCCACTGCCCGATCGATGATGACGACTTTGCCCTTGTGCGGGAAGACGCTGCCGTCGGCGAGGATGAGTTCCAGCACCGCGCCTTCGGCCGGGGACCTCTTGTCGCGCTTGTGTTGCTCCGAGAACTTGAGGTACTCGGCCTCGCTGAAGGTGACGTTGACCCGCATCGGGTCGACGCTCGACACGGTGTCGAGCAACGTGGCATCGCCATTGCCCACCAGATTCCCCGGGTCCACCAGACGCTTTCCGATCAGACCATCGATCGGAGAGCGGATCGTGCAGTAGCCCAAGTTCAGCTCCGCCTCGACCACGCCGGACCGGGCGGCCTCGACGCCCGCGCGTGCGGCCTGCAGATTCGCGACCGCATTGTCGTAGTCCTGCTGGGGCACGGCCCGGCGCTCGGCCAATGGCTTCAGCCGCCGCTCGTCCGTTTCGGCCTTGCCGAGTCTCGCCTGGGCGATGTCCATGTCGCCCTTGGCCTGCAGCAGCTTTGCCTCGTACTCACGCTTGTCCAGCGTGAACAGGATCTGCCCTTTCTTCACCAACGTGCCCTCGGAGAAGTGCTGAGCCTCGAGGAACGCCTTCACGCGGGCGCGGATTTCCACTGTATCCTTGGCCTGCGTCTGCGCGACGAATTCGCCGTAGATCGGCACCGTCTTCCGGATGACTTCCGTGACGATCACCGTCGGGGGTGGCGGGGCAGCTGCCGCTTGCTTGGCCTTGTCGGCCTCCTTGCCCTGGTCGCATGCGGTCAGCGAGACCGCCAACCCCACGACACCGAGCACCGTCACGACCCTGGCCCGCGATCGGCCGTTCAGGAACCACTGCAACACGACCATGTCACGCCGCTCCTCGTGGGATTCGAACCCCACTTCCCTGTCCGATGTCGTAGGTAGCCCGAGGCAGATCCGGGCCATGCTCACGCGTAGCCCAACACAGCCCGACATTCGTCCGCCGGATCGCTCAGCGCGCCACTTCTTTCCAGCCTGCGCTTGGATCGAAGGTCGTCATCGCTGCGCCGATCTGTCCCGAATTCGTGCCGAGGTTCTTTTCGTAGACCTTGCCGTTATGGCTGACGATGAACGTCATCACGCCGGTCCTGCCGTACTCGGCGGGATAGGCGACCATGGCGAACCCGGCGATCATGCGGCCGTTGATCACGTAGCTGTACGCGCCGCCCGGGGCATTCTTGCCCTGGCGCGTCAGGATCCTGAAGTGATAGCCCCGATACGGGTCACCCGCGACATGCCCCTTGAGATAGGCCGCGCTCTCCGCGACCAGTGGCCCGAATGGACTCGCCTCTTCACCATTCGCGGCGTCGGCAGGCCAGTACAGCCCGTCATGCTTGCCCGGTGTACTGGCCAGCTTCTGCGCATACTGGAGCACGCCGTCGCCGTCGCGATCGCGCGTGGCGTAGGCGCGCTGCGCGTCGATGTATGCACGCAACACATAGATAGCGTTGCGCTCGTTGCCACCGATGCGGCGATTGACGATCTCGTCCGCACCTTCCTCGGTGGCGAAGCGCCAGCGATCCCCGACGCGCACGAGGGGAATGGGCACCGGCCAAGCCTCGGCCCCGATCACCAGCACCCGCCGGTCCGGACTGGCCTCGTCGAGCACGCGCAGTGTCTGCATGGCCGCCAGGATCTTCGCCCGGGTCGCGCTCGTCGCCGCGCGATCGGAACTGACGATCAGGTCCTTGTGCTCGTCGCCGAAGATCGCGATCATCGCCGAATCGCTGTCAGCCTTGAGCGCGGCCATCAGCGCATCGACTGCCGCTTCGGGCGTGGCGAAGGTTTCCTGCGGAGCGGCGGCCGCGGTGAGCGGAACCGCCACCAGCAGCGCCAGCGCAAGCCGGCGCAGGAACGACCAGACGCGGATGATGTTCATGGGTGATGCCTTGATTTCGATTGAAGGGAACGGATGCATGACGAGGCTCCTGTCATCAACGGCGGCCGCCGCCACCGCGCCCGCCACCGCCACCGCCGCCGCGCGCACCACCCCCGCCCCCGCCACCAGCACGCGCACCGCCGCTCGACGTCGGCCGGGCGCTCGCGCCCGACATCGAACTGCGGCTCGATGCGCCGCGTGAGCTGTCCATCTGGGTCTGCCGCCCTGAGCCGTAGCCGCTGAAGGCGCTGCCGCCGGAAGTGCCGCCCCGACTGGCGCTGGCGCCTCCCGCTCCGGCGCCCGTGGGCTGTGCGGAGGCCCGTCCCGCGCCGCCACCTGTGGGTTGCGCCGAGGCCCGTCCCGCGCCGCCGCCGGCCGAACCGTACCCGCCCCCTCCCGGCGCGCGCGCATCGCCCGGGCGAGCGGTCGAGGCGGTCCTGCCGACGGAGCCGCTGACCTGGCCTGGTTGCTTGTTGGGCTTCCACGCCGTGCCACCGCCTGCCGGCTGTTGCCTGGCGCCGCCGCCGCGGTTGATGTTGCCGGTGTTGATGTTGGTGTTGCGGTTGACGTTGATGTTGGCGTCCCCGTGATAGTTCGCGCCGTAGTGGTTGCCGCTCCAGGCCGCCCCGATTGCAGCGCCCCAGACCACGCCCGCGGCGAGCGCGGCACCGGGCGGATACGGGTAGTAGTAGGACGGGTAGGGGGTCGGGTAGTAACCCCATACAGGCGCCACGCCGTAAACGACCACGGTCGTCGGGTTGTACTGCGGGACGTAGATCACCTGCGGATCCGCCGGGACGATGGTGATGATCTCCTTCTGGACCTCCACGACCTGCTTCCCGTCGGATTTGAGGTTGCCCGCGGCCTGTGCCCGGCGGCGAAAGCTCTGGATGCCCTCGAGCACCGCACCCTGGTCGGCGACGACGGCTTCGCCCAGCGCACTCGTCCAGTCGAGATCGGCGCTCATCATCTTCACCACATCGGGATAGTTCAGCAGCGACTTGACTGCGTCATCCCACTTGTCGTCCACGGGCAGCTTGGGATCGGCCTTCCGCTTGTCGAGATAGCGATCCGCCTGCACGAGTTGCAGCGGATTGGTCGAGGCAGGCAGGATGATCGCGACCAGATCGTCCGGATAAAGCGCGATCGGACCGACGAGCTTGTCGAGCTCCTCCGGGGACGGCGGTGGCGCAGCGCTCCCAGGCGCTGCGGGCGCCTGCGCGACGGCATTCATCGCGAAGGCGAGCAGGACGATTCCTCCCGCCAGCAGTTCGAGCCAGGTTCGAACGCTGCTCCGACCCGCGGCTGCGAGCATACGAAAGATGTTCATCATGCGTGCTCCATGTCCTGGTTGAACCCAGCGCGTCCGGCGATCCATCGTGATCCGCCTGAAACTTCGTCGGTCCCCTTCCGCGAGAAAACCATTGGTCCGCATTGGGGGTACCTCTCGTAACAACCTGATGCCGCTCGACGGCTGCAGCTGCACCAAACCATCAGCGAGCCTGCCCGGCTCCGGCCGGAATCTTGCAGCCGGCGATGGTCTCGACCATCGCAAGCACCGGTTCCCAGTCGCGGCCCGTGCCGCTCTTGAACTGCGCGTTGATGTAGTAGCGCTTGCACGGCGCGAGATCGATCTCGATGGTGGCATCGGTGCCCGAGAAGGCCTTGCGCGCCGGCGACTGCACGACGATCGCGCGCTTGCCCGGCTCGGCCTTGACGACGCGATCGGTCTCGGTCTTGCCGTCGATCGACTTGATGATCGCGCCGGTCCGGTTCAGTTTCGTCCTCGACCACTGGGCACCGGTCACCTCGCTCCAGGTGGGGCCCCACCTCTCGATCGCGCCCGCGCCCTGCGCGGGCACGATCGCCGCAAGTATCACCACCCAAGCGAACCGGAGTCTCATTTTTTCTTCGCGGAACTCACGGAAATCGCGACGGCCTCAGTGTAGGTCGCCTCGATCTGGTCGCCGAGCGCGATCAGCTTGAACTGCTCGGGATCGCGCACGTCGAGCTCGACGGTGCGACGCGGCCCGCGCACGGTGACCGTCTGTGTCGCCGGATCGAGGCCGACGACGTCGCCGACGACCGTGACCTGGCGGCCACCGATTCCGGCCGGCATCTCGCCGGGCTTCGCCCTCGCGACACCCGAGCGCTCGGTGCGTGCCACCGGTGCACCGCCGCCCTTCTTCAGCTCGAGGACCAGGGACTCGACGTACTGCAGCGCAACCGTCTGGCCGGCCTTCAGCTGGGCGAAGTTCTTGACCTCCGGTCCCGCAACGACCACGACTTCATTGCCCTGAGGACCCTTGAGCGTCACCTCGCGGGTCTTGGCGTCGACGTGGGTGATCGTCGCCTCGATGTCGATCGTCCGCGCGACGCCCGCAGCGCCGGGCGTCTTGCCGGCGATCACCTCCGAGGTCTGCGCGCTTGCGGGCAACGCCAGCGCCGCGCCGAGTGTCAGGACTGCAGCGAAGATCCATTTGCGCATTTTGTACTCCGTGTCGATTCAAAAATGAGTTGAAAATCAGATCCTGTGTCACCTAGGCGAGGCCGGCGCGACTGACTTCACGGCTCGGTCCCAAGGGTGCTCATACTGGGTGCCGCTGCAAGCGGCTTTCCGGAGCGCCGCCGGCGCCCGTTACTTCACCGTATATCCGCGACCCTCGAGGCAGGCCGCACGCGCCTTGGCGTAACTCGCCTTCTGCGCCGACGATGCCTGCTGCTGTTGTTGCGCCGCCTGCTGCTGCTGGGCGGCGTTCTGGCGGCGGCTCTGGCCGCGCGCCGCCACTGCACCCGCCGCAGCGCCGGCACCAGCGTCGCCGCCGACGACTTCGCCGACGACCGCGCCGCGCGCAGCCCCGCGCACGCCCGCCCCCGGCGTCGTGCCGGTGGCCGTCGTCGGTGGCGGCGGCGGTGCCGTCTGGGGAGCCGGCTTGGCCGGATCGTAGCCGCTCTGCTTGACCGCCCATTGGTGGCATTCCGCCTCGTCCTTCGTCTGCTGGCCGGCCGACTGCCCTTTCGCCGGATAGACGTATTGCTGTGCCAACGCGCTCGACACCAGCAGTCCGCCGCCGATTGCGAGCGACCACGATTCGATGAATTCGTCTTGTTCATCGAACATTCCTTCCCTCGATATCATCCGATCGTCTGTGCCTCGACCGGCACGCGAATCCCGCGCTCGCGTCGCAGGATCCCCGTATGCGCCGATGGTGACCAGCTGCGGCGAACCCGTCTTTGCACATCTCGACAATCGCGATCATCGCATCGCAATCGAGTGTGCTCATTGACGTGCGTCAATCCAGTCGAGATCTGCAAAGACACAATGTTTCCAATTGCGCACGATCCCGAGCCATCAGCACGGGCCCGACGCTCCTGGTTTTGGGCAGAAGACGGCAGACCAGGCCCAATCAGGTGACCGGCCAAGGTGTGCAGCGGCAGACCGCTGCCTGAACGAGGAGTCGATGCAATGAACAAGCCCCAGCAGACCGAAACCCGCCCGTTCGAGGGCCCCGCGAACCTCAACCAGTTCTTCTCCGCGGCCGAGGCTCGCGTCGACCGGTGGCGCATGCTGAATCGCATCGCCCGCGCACTGACAACCGCGAGCAGCCCGCTCGTCGACCGCCTGCGCGGCGAGGCAACGGCCGTCCTCGCCGAGCTCGCGCCGATCGAGGATCTCAGCGGCTATCCAGGGCCGCACCTGATGTCCCAGGTGCAGGAGCGCCTGCAGACCGCCGACTGGACCGGGCTGGCCCGGTTGGTGCAGCGGATCAGCATGGCCCTGCTGTCGAACAGCTACCGGGAGGACCAGGAAGCCTGGACTGCCGACGACGAGACCGAAGCGCACCTGCCCGACATCCTGCCTCCGTCGGTGGGGCGCGGGCAGACGCGCAAGCCGTATTTCGAGGTCCTGATCGTCGCGGCGGGAGAGCGCGCGGCCTGGCCCGTCCTGCGCGAGACATTCAAACGGCTGCGACGCGAGGAGGATTCCTTCGTCTACGAGCCGGTCGTGGTCGGCAGCTTCGAGGACGCGGTCCTCGCGACGCTGTTCAACTACAACCTGCAGTCGGTCGTCATCGTCGACGGCTTCGGTTTCACGTCGCAGTACACGGTCCCGGCGCTGCGCGAACTGGTCGCGCCCCTCGTCCCGGCCGATGCCGCCACCGGGATGACCGACATGGGCACCGCTCTCGCGCGCGTGCTGCACATGCTCAGGCCCGAGCTCGACGTCTTCATGGTCACCGATCACGACATCGCCAAGCTGGCCGGATCGGACGAGGCCCGCATGCTCCGCCGCGTGTTCTACGGCGTCGAGGAGCCGATGGAGATCCATCTCAGCATCCTCGACGGGATCAAGGACCGCTACGAAACGCCGTACTTCGACAACCTGAAGAAGTACGCCGCGCGGCCAATCGGAACCTTCCACGCCCTGCCCGTCGCGCGCGGCAAGTCGATCTTCAAGTCGAACTGGATCCGCGACATGGGCGAGTTCTACGGCGCCAACCTGTTCCTCGCCGAGTCCTCGGCGACGACCGGTGGCCTCGACAGCCTGCTCGAGCCCACCGGCAACATCAAGGTCGCACAGGACAAGGCGGCGCGCGCATTCGGCGGCGATCGCAGCTTCTTCGTGACCAACGGCACGTCGACATCCAACAAGATCATCCATCAGGCGCTGCTCGTCCCCGGGGACATCGTGCTGATCGACCGCGACTGCCACAAGTCGCACCACTACGGAATCGTGCTCGCCGGTGCACAACCGCTCTACATCGACGCCTATCCGCTGACGCAATATTCGATGTACGGCAGCCTCGCGATCCGGCCGATCAAGCAGGCGCTGCTGCAACTGAAGGCCGAAGGGAAGCTCGACCGAGCCAAGCTGCTCGTGCTGACCAACTGCACGTTCGACGGCCACATCGCCAACGTCGAGCGCACGATGCTCGAGTGCCTCGCAATCAAGCCCGACCTGATCTTCCTGTGGGACGAGGCGTGGTTCGGCTATGCGCGCTTCTCGCCGTTCCTGCGAGGGCGCACGGCCATGGGTGCGGCGGCGAAGCTGCGCGACATGATGCGCGACCCGGCCTACCGCAAGCGCTACGAGAAGTTCAAGGCGGAAGCCGGCGCACATCGACCCCAAGGACAAGCGCCTGCTCGACATGCAGCTCTTGCCCGACCCTGACAAGGTGCGCATCCGCGTCTACGAGAGCGATTCGGTGCACAAGTCGATGTCGGCGCTGCGCCAGGGCTCGATCATCGTCGTCGCGGACCAGGACTTCAGCGCGGTCGAGGCCCCGTTCAAGGAGGCGTTCTTCACCCACACGTCGACCTCGCCGAACCTGCAGATCATCGCGTCGATCGACGTTGCGCGCCGACAGATGGAGCTCGAAGGCTTCGAACTCGTGCAGCGCGCGATCCAGCTCGCGATCGAGATCCGCCGCGAGATCAACAACCATCCGCTGATCTCCAAGTACTTCCGCGCGGCGCTGCCGACCGAGATGATTCCGGCCGAATACCGGCGCTCGGGCTTCACCGACTACGGGGCGCCGGGGTGGACCATCGCCGACACGGCGCGGGCGCTGCGCGAGGATGAATTCTTCCTCGACCCGACCCGCATCACACTGCTGTGCGGGAAGGCCGGCTACGACGGGACGCAGTTCAAGGCGCTGCTCGCCAACGAATACGACATCCAGATCAACAAGACTTCGCGCAACAGCGTCCTGGTCCAGATCAACATCAACAACACGCGCAGCGACATGGCGCACCTGATCAAGGCCCTGGCCGACATGGCGCATGTGATCGACAAGCGCCTCGCGGAAGGTGGCGAATCCGAGCGCGCGGCGCTCGCGTCCCGCGTCAAGTCGCTGGTCGAGGACGTCCCCGACCTGCCGAACTTCAGCCGCTTCCACGATGCGTTCCGCGACAACCCGAAGAGCGCGACGTCCGAGGGCCACATGCGCGCGGCGTATTACATGGCGTACAACGCCGCCTCCTGCGAGTACATCAAGCTGGGCGACAAGCAGATCGACGAGCGGCTGAAGAACGGTCCGGAGCTTGTGTCGGCGAAATTCGTCATCCCCTATCCACCCGGGTTCCCGATCATGGTACCGGGGCAGGTGGTCACACCCGAGACGATCGCGTTCATGCGCAAGCTCGATGTGAAGGAAATACACGGCTTCAACGCGACGAAGGGACTCGAGCTCCTGAATCCCGAGGCACTTGCCGCTCACAAGGCGAAGTCGGCGCAACAGCGATAACCGGGAACATCAACGGAGGAAGCGCAATGGACGTCCTGTTCAAGTGGCTTGCCGAGAATCCCTACATCCTGCTGTTTGGAGTCGTCGGCGGCGCGGTCCTGCTCGGCAAGGCCACGATCAAGGGCTACGGCCTTGGAATGGTGGCCTCGGCGATCATCGTCGGCGCCTGCGTCTCGGCGTGGGCGTCGACCTACGGCGTCAAGATGGGCCTCGACAACTTCACCAAGTCGCTCTTCTACTACCTGTTCATGTACGGGGTCGGCCTCCGGGTCGGCCCGTCGTTCATCAACAGCCTGAAAGGCGATGGCTTGAAGTTCACGGTCCTTGCGGTCTTTTGTTCGGTGCTCGGCCTGCTGGGCGCGGTGTTTTTCACGAAGCTGTGGGATCTCCCCGGAGGAGCGGCCGGCGGTATCCTCGCGGGCTCGATGACGATGTCAGCGGCGATCGGGTCGGCGGAGGAAGCGGTGCGCCAGGGTGTGTTCCCGCTCGGGCCCGGGCAGAAGTTCGAGGACGTGAGCGGCATGATCGCTCTGTCCTACGGCCTGACCTACATCTGGGGCACTGTCGGCATCATCCTGATCTGCAAGTACCTTCCGCGCTGGTGGGGCATCGATGCCAAGGCCTCCGCCAAGAAATACGAGGAGGAAAACGGCGTTCCCAACGTCGACGACGCTGGCCTCACCGGCTATCGCCCGCTGGCGCTGCGCGCCTACAAGCTGACGAACAAGGAGGTCGTCGGCTGGACCGTGCACAGGTTCCTCGACAAGTATCCTCAGTACAAGATCGCCAACGTGCACCGTGGCGACGAGCGGATGGGCGCTCCCGACGACTTGGTGCTGCAGGCCAACGACGTGATTGCGCTCGGTGGCCGCCTCGAGGAGATCACGTCGAACCTGGGACTGATCGGTCCCGAGGTGGCCGACGAGAAGGCCCTCAACATCCCGCTCGACCAGGCCGAGATCCTGGTGACCAACAAGGCGATGGAAGGCAAGGAACTCCGCGAATTCCGAAACGCCGAGTTTGCCGGCCAGCTGGGTCTTCAGCGCATCGAGCGCGGCGGGGTCCCGATTCCGATCGGACTGAACCTCAAGCTCCAGCGCTTCGACGTGCTGTTCGTCGCGGGCCTGAAGTCGGGCGTGGAAAACCTCGCGGCAATGATGGGCAAGATCGCGCGCCCGAGCACGGTCACCGACCTGCTGACGCTGTCGCTCGGCATGATCCTGGGTTTCCTCATCGGCGCCATCGCCTTTCCGATCGCGGGCTCCAAGGTCGGCCTCGGCAACGCCGGCGGGCTGCTCGTCTCGGGCGTGATCGTGTCCTCGCTCGTGTCGCGATTGCGCTTCTTCGGCAACACGCCGAACGCCGCACGAAACGTACTCGAGGATCTCGGTCTGATCGTGTTCATCGCGATCGTTGGCATCAATTCCGGGGCTGGCCTCATTTCGCAGCTGACCGGCAGTGTCGCGCTCTACATCTTCATCGCCGGCTTCATCTGCACGACGGTGCCGCCGATCCTGGTGTGGGCGATCGGCTATCACCTGATGAAGATCAACCCGGCGGTGCTGATGGGGGGTGTCGCGGGCGCGCGTTCGCACTCGGGGCCGGCGCGCGAAGCGGCGAAGGAGGTCGGCAGCTCGGTCCCGTGGATCGGCTTCCCGGTCGGCTACGCGGTATCGGGCGTGCTGCTTACCGTGTTCGGCTACGTCGCGATGGTGATGTCCAAATGAGCACGCGCTCCGGAGCCATCGCCCGCGCCTGCCTGTCGGCGCTGCCGCTGGCCTTCGCCGGGCAGGCCCTCGCCGCCGACGCATCCGCCGACGCTGCACCCGACCTCAAGACGGCGTTCGTCGATCAGGGCGCGGTCACCGCGCATTTCCGCACCTACTACCTCGACCGCGACAAGCCCGACGGCTCGACCAGCGCGGCGTGGGCGGGCGGCGGCTGGCTGGGCTACGAGTCGGGATGGGCGGGCGGATGGCTGCGCCTGGGCGTGGTCGGCTACACGTCGCAGCCGTTCTGGGCGCCCGACGACAAGGACGGCACACTGTTGCTCAAGCCCGGGCAGCAAGGCTACTCAGTGCTTGGTCAGGCCTATGCGGGCTTCAAGTTCGCCGACCAGGTGTTCACCGCCTACCGCCAGTACGTGACCCAGCCGGAGGTCAATCCTCAGGACAACCGGATGACTCCGAACACCTTCGAGGGCTATACGCTCGGCGGCAAGCCGGCCGGCGTCGACTATTACGTCGGCTATCTGACCAAGATGAAGACGCGCAACGCGGACACTTTCCGCGATTTCGCTGCGGTCGCAGGTGCCGCGGCCGGGGGCAGCGAAGGGATGTGGCTCGGGGGCATCAAGTTCTCGCCCGCGAAGGACCTCGACCTGCGGCTGTCCAGCTACCACGTCTCCAACATCCTGACCTCGACCTACGGCGACCTGGCGTGGCTCACCCCCCTTGGCGCCGACTACAAGCTGCGGCTGGGCGCGCAGGCGATGTACCAGACGAGCACCGGCAACGACAATCTGACCGGCTCGTCGTTCGACACCTGGTCGGCAGGGGCCAAGGCCGAACTGGTCCGCGGCCCCGCGACGCTGACCGTCGTCTACAACCAGACCGGTCGCGGCAGCGCCTACCAGTCGCCGTACGGTACCTGGGCCGGCTACACGTCGATGATCGTCAAGGACTTCGACCGCGCAGCTGAGAAAGCATGGCTGATCGGCGGGAGCTACGACTTCAGCGGAATGAACGCTCCCGGACTGTCGGTCAACGGCGCGATCGTCTACGGCTACGACGCGATCAACGCCACGACCGGCGCCAACCTGTCGAAGAACACCGAGTACGACGGCACGCTCGACTACCGCTTCTCTGCCGAGCGCTGGCCCGAATGGGCACGCCCGTTCTGGATCCGCGCCCGCGCCGTACGCGTCGAGGAAGACCTCGCCGGAACGACCGGCGTCACCAACGACTACCGGGTCATCGTGAACTACGAGTGGGTCTTCAAGTGACCTGCGTCGCGGCCGGCGCGGCGGTGGATATCCGTCGCGCCCCCGCACGGGACCGCGTGCATCGTAGCCCGACATTCGACACATAAGGGGAGCGAGCGTGGACTGGTTGGGAGGATTGTTCAGCAAGTATCCGGAGCTCGCGGTGTTTCTCGTCGTCGGCATCGGCTACTGGGTCGGGGCCTTCAAGGTACCGCGGCTTCGGGCTCGGGCCGGTGACCGGCTCGCTGCTGGTCGGCCTCGCGCCTCGGCTACTTCTTCAAGGTGCCCGTCTCGTCGACGGCGAAGTCGATCCTGTTCCTGCTGTTCCTGTTCAGCATCGGCTATTCGGTCGGCCCCAAGTTCTTCAAGGCGATGCAAGGCGACGGGCTGCGCTGGGGCCTGCTGGCGGTCGTCATCACCTGCACCGGCCTCGGCACCGGCTACGCAGTCGCGCGCTTCCTGAACCTCGATCCCGGCTTTGCCGGGGGGCTGGTGTCGGGTGCGCTGACCGAATCGCCAGCCATCGGCACGGCGACCGAGGCGATCAATGCGCTGCCGCTGCCCGAAGCCGAGCGCAACCGCCTCGTCGGGCATGTCGCGGTCGCGGACGCCCTCTGCTATGTCTTCGGGGCCTTCGGCGTGATCATGTTCTGCAGCGCCCTCGGGCCGACGGCTGCTGCGCATCGACCTCAAGGCCGAGGCGGAGAAAGTCGAGAACGAGCTCGGGCTCGATCGCTCGAAGCCCGGTGTGTTTTCGGCCTGGCGTCCGTTCGAGCTGCGCGCCTACCGCATCGCGGCGGATGGCCGGGTCGTCGGCAGCACCGTCGCGCAGATCGAGGCGATGCTGCCGGGCGCCCGGATCTTCATCGAGCGCATCCGCCGCAGCGGACAGCTGCTGGAACCCTTACCCGACACCCGCGTGCAGGCGGGCGACGTCGTCGTGCTCTCGGGACGGCGCGAGGTACTGACCGAGACCATCGGGAAGCAGGGCGCGGAAGAGGTCGAAGACCGCGAGGCCCTCGACGTTCCCACGGCGTCCTACGACGTCTTCGTCACCCGCCGGGAGATCGCGGGCAGGACGCTCGCGCAGATCGCAGGATCGGATCTGCCGGTGCGCAGCGTCTTCCTGCGCGGCCTCACCCGGGGTGGTCAGGACGTTCCGGTCGCGCCGGGAACGACGATCGAGCGCGGTGACGTCCTGCGCCTGGTCGGCCCGCAGAACGCGGTCATCCGCGCGGCGAAGGCGATTGGCGACGTCGTGATGCCGACCGACACGACCGATTTCGTGGCCCTCGCGCTCGGCATCTTCGCCGGTGCCCTGCTCGGCGTCCGTGATCATCATTCCCTTCGGCGCCCTGCGCATTTCGCTGGGTACCAGCGTGGGAACGCTGATCGCGGGCCTGCTGGTCGGCTATGTCCATTCGGTGCGGCCGCTGTTCGGCCGCATTCCCGAGGGCGCCGTATCGCTGATGATGTCGCTGGGCCTCGCCGCATTCGTCGCGATGATCGGCCTCTCGGCGGGCCCCCATTTCGTCGAAGCACTGAGCGAAGCCGGCATGGGCCCGTTCTTCAGGGGCATCGTCGTGACGTCGATGCCCCTGCTCGCAGCGCTTGGCTCTGCTTCGGACGCTATTGGCTGAAGCTCAACCGATACTGCTGCTACGTGGCATCGCCGGCGCCATGACGATGACCGCAGGCCCCGCCAAAGTCAGAGAGCGGTGAGACAGTCCAGCTGCGGTCCGTGGCCATTCCGGCACGATGACCACCGGCATCATCCTGCCGACGACCTGCGGTACGGTGAGCCCGCGGCTAATGACGTGATGGACCCAATACCCTCGCCGAGATGCTGGCCCGTTGCCGGTTTCACGGGGACAGGCTGGCTGGAGGCCATGAGCGGGAGCACGCGTAGCCCGCGGTGGGCCGCCGCGTCCGGCCGGCGCGCAGCCTCGCGCCGCCAGCGGCCCGGGGTGGTGCCGGACCAGCGCCTGAAGGTGCGCATGAATGCGCTGACGCCGCTGTATCCAAGCGTCGCCGCGACGTCGTCCAGAGAGACCCGCGAGCCCGCGAGCAGGTCGCGCGCGACGGCGTAGCGGGTTTCGTCGAGGACCTGCTGGATCGTCATGCCTTCGGCCCTGAGCCGACGATTGAGCGTGCGCCGGTGCATCGACAGCATCGCGGCGAGGTCGTCGCCGGAGCTCTTGCCCGACAGGAGCAGGATGCGCAGCGCCCGATGGACCTGCTGAAGCAACGGCCCCGAGCCCGCCTGCGCGGCGCGCTGCTGCGCGGCGCGCAGGCGGCGTGGATCGGCGCCCTCGACGCGCCGGTTCATCCAGTGCGCCGGAAACCGCAGCGCGCAAACCTCCGAGTTGAAGCGCGGCGCAACCCGGAAGAGGCTTGCGGTACGGCCAGATGTCCGCCGGCGGCCCATTCGGAAAGAGGACCTCCGTCGGTACGAAATCCGGACCGCAGAGCTCGCGCAGGATGTTGAATCCCACCGCAAGGGCCGTGTCGTGGATCAGCTCCTGGCCGGTGGCGCCAAGTCCGTAGATCGCATAACCCAGCTCGACGATCTCGCCACGCGGCATCAGGTACGCGAGCCCGCCCTCGCTGTTCAGGTGCTGGTGAACGGCGAACGACTGCAGCGCCTGGCCCACCGTCGCGGAATTTCGCATGATTTCGCCGGCAATGCCGAGGTCGGCAAGCTGCCACATCCGGCCCGCGAGCAGGCCGAGATGCGGGCAATCGGTGCGGTTGGCCGACTCGCTGGAGGAATCGCCCGAGCGCCGAATAGGGAATTCTCGCGTCCGGAGCATCCAGCGCGTCCGGCGCAAGGCCCGCCTGCGCCAGCAGCGTGACCGGGTCGGCCCCGAGTTGCCGGATCAGCGCCGGCAATTGCGACAGCCCACCCACGTGCTGGGTCGGCTCGGCTGGAACGGCCGCCGGCGATACGGTTTCGAGCCCTGCTTGTATCGATCGGAACATCAGGACAGTTCCCTCTCTTTTGACGTTGGCGCAAGCCTCGCGCAACGGCAGCGCGCCGTATTGATCCATGTCAAGAAAGGCGAGTCGGTGGGGTTGGACAGACTTCGCGCTGCCTTCGCGAGGACCGCCGCCCCGACGGACTGTCCGGGCGAGCGCCGGCCTGCGGCCGAACACGCCGGTGTCGAGAAGTGGCAGGACGACGCCCGTTGTTTCGCCCATTGTTCGCGCAGGGAGATCGCGCGATGGCGCGCGATGGGACTGAGCAGCACGCGGTCGGCCGTAGTAGCAGACGAAGGACCGCGTGCGGCGTGGATTGCCTGCAGTGGGAGCTTACGTCGAAGCCGCGCACCTGGATCAGGTCGCAGGCGAAAGGGGGACCGTGGTCTCGCTTGGCGATCGTGCGGTCGCGCTGTTCAATGTCGACGGACGCATGTTTGCCATCGAGGACAGCTGCGTCCGTTGCGGGTTGTCGCTGGCATCGGGTACGCTTCACGGCCACGACGTGGCCTGCCCCGGCTGCGGTTGGCGCTACGATGTCAGGACTGGCTGCGTGATGGGAGTGCCCGCGCTGTGCATCGATACCTTCAAGGTCGAGATCGTCGGATTCGAGGATCATGGTCGCAACCACCGCAACACCCTGCCGCCGCGGTCCATGAACCCGAAGGGCCGTCCCGAGGGCGAATGCCGGAGTGCGCAGCACCAAGTTAGCCCAGTGAGCGCCCCTGGCGCGATTGACCGAACTGCGCGTCGGCTTCCCTCCCTCGGATCCAGAAATGTCTGACGACGCTGCGATTCCTCAGGTCAGCCAGGCGCCAGTGAGGGGCTGGCGCGCCCTCTTCCCTCCGGCGCAGTGGCTTCCGGGCTACCGCGCCGCGTGGCTGCGGCACGACGTCGTCGCGGGCATCACGCTCGCGGCCTATGCGATTCCGGTATCGCTCGCCTACGCGTCCCTCGCCGGACTCGCACCGCAGCAAGGCATCTACTGCTACCTGGTCGCGGGCATTGCGTATGCGCTGTTCGGCAGCTCGCGCCAGCTGGCGATCGGGCCCACGTCGGCGATCTCGCTCCTCGTCGGCACGACGGTCGCGGGGATGGCGGGGGGCGATCCGGAACGATGGACGCAAATCGCCGCGCTCGTCGCGCTGCTGTTCGCCGCGATGAGCTTCATCGCCTGGGCGCTGCGGCTGTCGTCGATCGTCAACTTCATCAGCGAGACGATCCTGCTCGGCTTCAAGGCCGGCGCAGCGCTCACAATCGCAATGACACAATTGCCGAAGCTCTTCGGCGTCCCCGGCGGTGGCGATTCATTCTTCGAGCGGGTCTGGAAGCTCGGCACCCAGATCCCCGACACCAATCCGATCGTGCTCGCGTTCGGACTGACCGCCATCGTGCTGCTCGTCGCCGGGGAAAAGCTGCTGCCCGGGCGCCCGATCGCGCTGCTGGTCGTGATCGCCTCGATCGTCGTGCTGTCGGCGACGCCGCTCGCCGAGTTCGGATTCAAGACGGTCGGCCTGCTGCCCACCGGACTTCCCAACCTGCAGCTCCCGTCGCTGCGTGCGCGCGACGTCGACGGCGTGGTCCCGCTTGCATTCGCCTGCTTCCTGCTCGCCTACATCGAAGGCGTGTCGGCGGCGCGAACCCTCGCCCGGAAGAATGGCTACGAAATCGACGCGCGCCAGGAGCTCTTCGCATTGGGCGCGGCGAACCTGGCTGCAGCGGTTGGACAGGGCTATCCGGTCGCCGGCGGACTGTCGCAATCGACGGTCAACGACAAGGCCGGCGCCAAAACGCCCCTCGCGCTGGTGTTTGCCTCCGTCACCATCGGGCTGTGCCTGCTGTACCTCACCGGTCTTTTGCGCAATCTTCCGGACGTCGTGCTGGCCGCGATCGTCCTGGTCGCGGTGAAGGGGCTGGTGGACCTCAAGGAGCTGCGGCGGGTCTGGACACTGAGCCGGATGGAATTCTGGGTGGCGATGGCCGCCCTCGCGGGTGTGCTACTGCTCGGCATTCTCAAGGGCGTGCTGCTGGCGGCGATCATCTCGATGCTGCTGCTGATCCGCCGCGCCGCGAATCCGCACGTGGCGAGGCTGGGACGGGTTCCCGGCACGCATCGCTATTCGGACTTCGAGCGCAACCCGGACAACGAGACCGTGCCCGGCGTGCTGATCGTGCGCGTCGAATCGGGACTGTTCTATTTCAACGTCAGCCACGTCCGCGACCAGGTCCGCAGCCACGTCGCGACGGCGGGAGACGGATTGCGCCTCGTCGTCTGGGACCTTTCCACGTCGCCCTACGTCGACATCGCCGGCGTTCGCATGCTTGGGGAGCTGCAGCACGAATTCGCAGCGCGCGGCGCGACGCTGCGCCTGGTCGACGCCCGTGCGTCGGTGCGCGACCTGATCCGCAAGGAACTCGGCATGAGTGTCGGCGAGATCAGCCGCCGGACCTCGATCGACGATGCGGTGACGGCCAGCGTCTGAACTGCATCCGCCGCCCCGCCGCGTGATGCGGGGTCCGGCGGATGCCCGGCTGCGCCTCAGAACTTCTCGGGGATGAACTTGAACGGGTAGCCTGGGTCGCGATAGTCACCCTGCTTCTGGCGCTTCGGCAGCTTCACCTTGTCGCGCGGGATGTCCTTGTAGGGGATGCGGCTCAGCAGGTGCGTGATCAGGTTGAGGCGCGCACGCTTCTTGTCGTCCGAGCGCACGACGAACCACGGCGCCCACGACGAATCGGTGGCCTGGAACATGTCGTCGCGGGCCCGCGAGTAGTCGAACCAGCGGCTGTACGACTTGAGGTCCATCGGCGAGAGCTTCCAGACCTTGCGGCCGTCGTGAATGCGCTGCTCGAGTCGCCGCGTCTGCTCGTCCGGGCTCACCTCCAGCCAGTACTTGAGAAGGAGAACGCCGCTCTCGACGATCGCCCTCTCCACCAGCGGCGCTCCCGCCAGGAAGCGCTTGGCCTGCTCGTCGGTGCAGAAGCCCATGACGCGCTCGACGCCGGCGCGGTTGTACCAGCTGCGGTCGAGGATGATGATCTCGCCCGCGGCCGGCAGGTACGGGATGTAGCGCTGGATGTACATCTGCGACTTCTCGCGCTCGGTCGGCGCGGGCAGCGCCACGACGCGGAACACCCTGGGGCTCACGCGCTCGGTGATCGCCTTGATCGTGCCGCCCTTGCCGGCGCCGTCGCGGCCCTCGAAGATGACGCAGACCTTCGCACCGGTCTTCTGTGTCCACTCCTGGAGCTTCACGAGCTCGACGTGCAGCCCGCGCAGCACCTTCTCGTATTCCTTGTTGGACAGCGGGCCAGGGGCGCCCTCGACAGGAACCTTCCCGCCTCGAGCCGACGTGCGACTGCGCGCCGCCGCCTTGGCCGCTGCCTTCGCGGCCGCCTTCGTCGCCCCCTTCGCCGGTGTCCCGGACGGTGCCTTCGCTTCGGACGCCTTGCCTTTCTTCACCTTGCCGTCGTGCGCCATCGCCTCGCGCTCCTCTGTTGACTCTGTGTTCCAAACCCATTGCGGACACCGCTCACGCGACGCCGGAACGTCGCCACTTTAATGCCGCTGAGCGCGCGGGGCATGATCCAGCGCAAAGTTCCTGCGATCCGGCCACCGCGCCGGCGGCCGGGTGGGATTGGTGAGGCCGCCTGGCGCTCGAATCGCGGACTGGACGCCATTTCGTCGCCCTCGGCGTTCTTCAGGTTGGAGATCGACGCACCATGGAGCCCTGTTGGCGGCCGATGCGCATTGCATCGGGACGCGACCGGTGCACCTTCCGGCCGCCCGCGGGTACCATACCCCCATGCCGCGCCCCGCGACACTGCCCCGCGCCGCAGAGGACACGCAATCCCCCTGGGCGGCGGCCACCACGCAAGGCTTTTGAGCTGATGCCTCGATGCGCAAGGTCGGTTGTCCCGATCCTCCTCCTGCTGTTGGGGATCGCGGCCGCGCCGAACGCGCGCGGCCAGGACATCGAGCCGCGCAGCTATTCCAACGCGCCGGTAGGGGTGAACTTCCTGATCGCCGGCTTCGGTTACACGCAAGGCGGCCCTTCCTTCGATACGTCGCTGCCGATCACCGATGCGCACCTCAAGACGCCGACCGCGGTTCTCGCCTACGCGCGATCGCTCGACGTGTTCGGCATGTCCGGCAAATTCGACGCGATCGTGCCCTATGGTTGGCTTTCGGGATCGGCAAATTACGACGGATCTCCGCTGACCCGCGAGGTCAACGGCTTCAACGACCCCAAGTTCCGCGTGTCGGTCAACTTCTACGGGGCACCGGCGCTCGGCGCGGCCGAGTTCAGGAACTACCATCAGGACCTGATTGTCGGCGCGAGCCTGCAGGTGTCGGTCCCCTGGGGACAGTACGACAGCAGCCGGCTAGTCAATCTCGGTACCCATCGCTGGTCGTTCAAGCCGGAGCTGGGCGTCTCCAAGACCGCAGGGCCCTGGACCCTGGAGTTCGCCGCGGCGACGACGTTCTACACCGACAACGACAACTTCTACGGCGGCAACCTCCGCTCCCAGGATCCGATCTACTCGATGCAGGGGCACGCGATCTACAACTTGCGCTCGGGGATCTGGACCTCGCTCGACGTGACCTACTTCACCGGCGGCCGCAGCAGCATCAACGACGTGCGGAACAGCGACCTGCAGCAGAACTGGCGTGTCGGGGCCACCGCGGCATTCCCGATCGATGTCCGCAACTCGATCAAGCTCTACGCCAGCAGCGGCGTATCGGCGCGAACCGGCAACAACTACGACCTGCTCGGCATCGTGTGGCAGTACCGCTGGGGCGGCGGGCTCTGATCCGCGTCGGGGCCGACCGGTGGCTCAGAAGTCCATCCCCAGCGAGACGATCGCGTAACGGCTGCCTGCGTCCGGATTGAATGCGTAGAGCCCGACCGTGACGCGGCCGACGTTCAGCTGGGCGAAGACGCCCCGCTGCAGATCGCGGTCGCCGTGGATCACCCGCGTGCGCTGGCCGACGAGCCCGATGCGCAGCCAGTCGACCGGCCGCCAGCCGAGTTCGGACCATGCGTAGACATAGCTGTCGGCGTGATGGTCGACATCGCTCACGTATTCGGCTTCGACGTAGGCATCGAACTGCCGGTAGGCGACGCTCACCTCGGCACCCGGGACGACAGCTCGCGTCGGCCCGAACAGCATGCCGGCGATCGGCGTGATCTCGTAGCTCAGCGCCTCGCCTCCCGAGAACTTCCACCCGAGGAACGCCGACGTCGAGTTCTTCGCCTCGTAGTTGTACCGTGCCTCGAGATGCAGCGGACCGCGATCGATCGACGCCACACCGACGCCGAAATCCGGCTGATCGCGCATCGCGTAATAGAAGCCGGTGATGCTCCCGGAGAGCTTCGGCGCCACCTCGGCCTGATCCGAACCGGACTCCGCCGCCCATGCACGGTGAGACGCAGCGACCGCAGTGGTTGCCACGACGACCGCGACGATGGAAAGCCGGGCTGCGAGCTTCATCCGCCCAGGGCCTTGACGACTGCGATCAGCACGGCGCCGAAGAGCGCCATCGCAAGTCCCGTTCTCCAGGGGCGCGAGTGCCCTGCATAGCGCCCGAGCGCATCGCCGGCGAGGAACAGCATCGCCAGGGTCACCGCACGCGAGACCTCCATCGCGAGTGCTGCATTGCGTATCAGCATGAACGGGACGACGACGGGGAACGTCGCGAGGACGACGAGCAGGAAGATTCCGGCCGCTTCCAGGTAATCGCGGGGGCCAAGCCCCGCCCGATCCGGTGCCCCGAGCGCGAGCAGCCGGCGCCGCATTCCTTCGAGTTCCTCCGGCCCGGTGATGGCGGCGACGTGCTCCGGGAGCGTTTCCTCGATCAGGCGATGCGCCGGCGCGGTCTCCGCACCGATCACCTGTCTTGCAAGCGTCCGGTTGCGTGTGCGCTCGGTCAGGGTGCGCACGAGGTACATGACCGCGTCGACGAGGCCCCAGGCGAGGTTGCAGCCCAGCGCAGCCACCGTGACCGAGCGGACCTCGTTGCGCCCGGCATCGGCGATCGACAGGGATCCGATGATGGTCACCGCCATGATCAGGCCGAACAGGATCTCCGAGATCCGATCCACGGGGTCGAGCAGCCGCCTGCGCTCCGTCTCTCCAATCTTGTCCATCCCCTCTCCCGACTTGAATCCTCGCGGATTCGTTGTCACACTCGCCGCCACCCGCCACGACCCCTCGAGCCCGCCCCAGACCATCATGCCGACATCGGGTACTGACACCACTTCCGTCCACGGATGGCACACCCGGGCCGTCGCCCAGGCACGCGCCCAGTGGCGCCGTGCGGAAAAATACATCAAGAACAAGCTGACGTGGGGCCGACTGTACCGCGCGGCGAGCTACCTCAGATCGGCCCTCTGGATCGTGCCCCTGTTCTCGATCCTCGCCGTGCTCGCCATCGCGCCCATCCTGCGCGCCCTGGACGCCTCGCTTGGATGGCGGTTTCTCGACCTCGGGGTCTCCGGCGCCCAGGCGCTGTACCAGACCATGATCACGCTCACGCTTTCGTTCGTGGTGTTCACCTTCGGGTCGCTGCTGGTCGCGATCCAGATTGCCGGCGGACAGCTGACTCCGCGCATCATCGCGACGACCCTGCTGCGCGACACCGTCGTCAAGTACACCGTCGGGCTGTTCGTGTTCAGTCTGGTGTTCTCCGTGACGTCGCTCAACCGGCTCGAGAACAGGGTCCACCAGCTCGGCGTGTTCATCACGGTGATGCTCGGCATCGCGTGCATGGCGACGTTCCTGTTCCTGATCGATTACGCCGCGCGGCTGCTGCGTCCGGTCAGCATCCTGGCACGGGTCGGCAACGACGGACTGGCGGTGATCGATTCGGTCTATCCGGACCTGGCGACCGCCGAGCCCGACCTCGGCGGTGGCGCCAAGGCGCAGCTCGGCTCCCCGCGCAGGGTCTTCCACCATCCGGGCGACTCCGGGGTCGTGCTCGCGGTGGACCTCGAGACCCTCGTTCGCGAAGCCCGGCGATTCGACGGCATCATCGAGCTCATCCCCGAGGTCGGCGACTTCGTCGCGCACGAGGAGCCGCTGTTCGCCCTCTATGGCGGCGCGGAGGGGATCGACGACAGGAAGCTGCGGGCGGCGGTCGCATTCGGCGCCGAGCGGACATTGGAGCAGGACCCGATCTTCGGCTTCCGCATCCTCGTCGACATTGCGCTCAAGGCCCTGTCGCCGGCGATCAACGATCCGACGACTGCAGTGTGCGCAATCGATCAGGTCCATCGCCTGCTGAGGGCGGTGGGCAAGCGTCGGCTGCGGGGCGAGGAGATCCCCGACCATGCCGGCCGGACGCGCGTCATCTACCGGACGCCGAACTGGGAAGACTTCGTTCACGTCGCCTGCAACGAGATCCGGAGCTGCGGCGCGAACAACGTCCAGATCGCGCGCCGCCTGCGGGCGATGCTCGAGAATCTGATGGTGTCGCTGCCGGATCACCGCCGTCTCGCGCTGGAAGAGGAGCGTGAACGATTGGACCAGACGATCGAGACGGCGTACAGCCTGCCCGGGGATCGCGCGCTCGCCCGCATCCCCGATTCGCAGGGACTGGGAGGGTCGAGCGGCGTACGGGCAGCGAGCTGATGCCGGTCACGGGCCCGATACCCGAATGGCTGCTGACGGCGGTCGCGGCGGCGACCATCTTCACCGTCATGTTCGGCATCGGCCTGGGTGTCGTGCTCCGCGAGTTCCGGTGGGTATGGCGCCATCCGGGACTGATCGCCCGAGCACTGTTCGCCGTGTTGATCGCGGTGCCAGCGCTTGCGCTGCTCGTCTGCCGGGTGTTCGGCGTTCCAAGAGCGGTCGAGATCGGCATCGTGCTGATGAGCATTTCGCCGGGTGCACCGGTGGCGTTGCGCAGATCGCTCGGCGCGGGCGGACACCATTCGTTCGCGCCGGCGCTGCAGATCCTGCTGGCGTTGCTCGCCGTCGTCTCGATGCCACTGTCGGTTGCGGCGCTCGACCATTACTACGCCGGGCATGCGAGCGTCGCGCCCTGGCACGTCGCACGGCAGGTATTCCTGGCGCAGCTCCTTCCGCTGGGAATCGGCGTCCTGACCCGCAAGGCATTCCCGGCGCAGGCGGCATGGCTCGTCCGCCGGCTCGACCCGCTGGGAGCGATACTGCTCGCCGCTCTGGCGATCCTGGCGATCGTCGACGTGTGGGAGGTGGTCGTGGGCGCCGGTACGCGAGTCGGGCTCGCCATTGCGCTGATCACCGCGCTGGCGCTGACCGTAGGGCACCTGATGGGCGGCCCTGACGGGGGAACGCGCACCTCCGTTGCCATCTCCAGCGCTGCCCGCAACCCCGGGCTGGCGCTGCTCGTGGCGACGCTCAATGCCGCGGAGCCCACCATCAGCGCGACCGTGCTCGTCTACATCGTGGTCTCGGCGATCACATTGATTCCCTACATCCTGTGGCGCCGCCGCGCGCGGCCTGCGGTCGACACGACCGATGGCTGAGCGTTCTTTCCAGGGAACCCCGCCTGGGCCGGATTGTCCAGATTCGCAAAGACAGGCCCGGCGCGATTGGGCACCATGACGCCATGACGGCGCAGCCCCGCTCGCGCCGTTGCTCCACGAACATCATCCAAGGAGAATTTCATGTTGCGACAATGGTTACGTTTTGGCGGCGTCGCACTTGCCGCCGCCACGCTCTGGACGTCTTTCCTGCCCGTGGCGCAGGCGCAGTCCGACCAGCAGAAGCTGGTCAATGAGGCGCAGGCGACGCTGGACAATTTCGTGCGCGATCCGGAGATGAAGTGGCTCCAGCAGAACCTCCGCCGCGCCAAGGCCGTCCTGATCGCGCCCCAGGTGGTCAAGGCCGGATTCATCTTCGGCGGGTCCGGTGGGCGCGCCGTACTGCTCGCCCGCGATCCCAAGACCGGACAGTGGCGCGGCCCGGTTTTCTACACGATGGCCACCGCCAGCGTCGGATTCCAGGCCGGTATCGCCGCCTCCGAGAACGTCACGATGGTGATGACCGAGAAAGGCGTCAATACGCTGCTCGCGACGTCGGTCAAGCTCGGCGGTGATGCCAGCGTCGCCGCAGGTCCTGTCGGCGCCGGCGCTTCGGGCGACGTGACCACCGATTTCGTCGCATTCGCGCGTTCCAAGGGTGTCTACGGCGGCCTGAATCTCGATGGCACCGTGATCACCGCGAACGACGACTGGAACAACGCGTACTACGGCAAGAAGGTGCTCGCTCCCGACATCGTCGTGCGCGACGCGGCCCACAACCCGGCTGCGGACAAGCTCCTCGCCGACATCACCAAGGCGGCGAAGTAACGGGTCAGCCGCCACGCCGGCGCGACCGGCGCGGCGGCGACACGCGTTGCATCTGTACCTGCATCTACGGACCCACGTGGTCGATGCGCGGCACTACGTCGCCGAACTGACGCTTCGCAACGGCAGCCGCGTGACGATTCGCGCCGTCCGGCCCGACGACCGGGAGCGGATCGCAAGCGCCTTCGGGCAACTCGACCCGGACTCCGTCTACACCCGGTTCTTCACCTACAAGAACGAGCTGAGCGACAGGGAGCTGGCCCGCCTCGACGCGATGGATTTCGTGCACGAGGTGATGCTGCTCGCGACGGTTCGGCCTGCCGCCGATGAAATCGTGATCGGCAGCGGACGCTACGTCGAACTCGACACCACCGACGGTGTACGCAGCGCGGAAGTGGCTTTCACCGTCGAAGAGGACTACCAGGGGATGGGGGTCGCGGGGCGCCTGCTCGCATCCCTGGCGGCAATCGCGCGGGAATCCGGCATCGGGCGCTTCGAAGCCGACGTGCTGCCCGCCAACAAGTCGATGCTCGCCGTGTTCTTGCGCAGCGGCCTGCCGACGCATCAGCGGCGCGAGGGCGGCGTCGTTCACGTCGCACTCGCGCTCGCCGCGTAGCCGCGTCACGCCATGATGTTGACGCCGCCGTCGACGTACAGCGTCGCGCCCGACATGCGCCGGGCGTAGGGCGTGGCCAGAAACGCGCAGGTGAAGCCGACGTCCATGATGTCGACCAGTTCGCCGAGCGGGGCGCGCTGTTCGGCCTCGTTCAGCAGCAGATCGAAGTCCTTCAGGCCCGATGCCGCTCGGGTCTTGAGCGGCCCCGGCGAGATCGCGTGCACGCGGATTCCCTTGGGGCCGAGCTCATAGGCGAGGTAGCGGCAGGAGGCCTCGAGCGCCGCCTTCACCGGCCCCATCACGCTGTACGTCGGAATGACCTTGTTCGCGCCGTGATAGGTCATCGCGAACATCGTGCCGCCGTCGGTCATCAGCGGTGCAGCGAGCTTCGCCATCCGCACGAACGAGTGGCATGACACGTCCATCGCGATCGAGAATCCCGCGGCCGAGCAGTTGAGCAGCCCGCCCTGCAGGTCCTCCTTGGGCGCGAACGCGATCGAGTGGACGAGGATGTCGAGCTTGCCCCACTGCGTCCGCACTGCATCGAACACCGCCTCGAGTGATCCCGCGGCGCTCACGTCGAGCGGCAGGAAGATCGGGGCCTCGAGACCGCGCGCCAGCGGCTCGACGTAGGGGCGCGCCTTTTCGTTCAGGTAGGTGATCGCGAGATCGGCGCCGAGCTCGCGAAATGCCTTCGCGCAGCCGTACGCGATCGAATGCTCGTTGGCGACGCCGATCACCAGCGCCTTGCGGCCCTTCAGTACCGGGCGCGGAATGTCGATGGCCATGCTTGGTTCCTCTCTAGATTTGCATCTGCGGCACCTGCGACGGCACCACCAGTTCGGCCTCGGTCGCGGCCAGCACCTGCTCCACGGTCACACCCGGCGCCGTCTCCAACAGCTTCAAGTGGCCTTCCACCTGGGCGATCACCGCGAGCTCGGTGACCAGGAGATCGATCGGGCGCACCGAGGTCAGCGGCAGCGTGCACCGCTTGACGATCTTCGCCTTCCCCTTGGCACTGTGCTGCATCGCGACCACGACCGTCTTCGCACCGGTGGCAAGATCCATCGCGCCCCCCATGCCGGGGACCATCTTCCCGGGGATCATCCAGTTGGCCAGCAGGCCTCGCTCGTCGACCTGCAGCCCGCCGAGCACCGTCACGTCGACGTGCCCGCCGCGGATCAGCCCGAACGACATCGCGCTATCGAACGTGCAGGCCCCGGGAATCGCCGTCACCGGGCGCCCCCCGGCGTCCGTGAGCCGTGGCTGCGCCATCGCCTCCTCCGGGATCGGGCCGGTTCCGATCAGCCCGTTCTCCGACTGGAAGAAGATGTGCACGCCGGGGGGAACATAATTCGCAACCAAGGTGGGAATCCCGATGCCGAGATTCACCAGCATGCCGTCGCGCAGCTCGAGCGCGATTCGCTTGGCGATGACGGTCTGGGCGTCCATGGTCATGCCTTCGCCACGAGGTAGTCCACCAGCGGCGCCGGGGTGATCACGTGGTCCGGCGAGATCATGCCGACCGGAACGACGTGCTCGGCGTCGACAATGACGGTCGTCGCCGCCATCGCGATCACCGGGTTGAAGTTGCGCGCCGTCAGCACGTAGGTGAGATTGCCCAGGTAGTCGGCGAGGAACGCCTCGACCAGTGCGAAATCGGCGCGCAGCGGCAACTCGAGCAGGTACTCGCGCCCGTCGACCTCGATCTTGCGCTTTCCCTCCTCGACCACCGTGCCCACCCCCGTCGGGGTCAGGATGCCGCCGAGCCCGTAGCCGCCGGCGCGGATGCGCTCGATCAGCGTGCCCTGAGGAATGAGCTCGACCTCGATCTCGCCCGCGATCATCTTCTTCTGCGTCTCCGGGTTGAGGCCGATGTGGCTCGCGATCACCTTGCGCACGGCCTTGCCGCCGATCAGCTTGCCGATCCCGACCCCGGGCATCGCCGTGTCGTTCGCAATCACGATGAGATCGCGCTTGCCCTGCCGCAGCAGCTCGTCCATCAGCCGCTCGGGCGTCCCGACGCCCATGAAGCCGCCGATCATCAGGCTGGCACCGTCGGGGATCAGTGCGATGGCGCTTTCGAGGGTCGTGGTCTGCATGTTCGAATCCGGCTATTGCGCCAACCAGCCTCCGTCGACCGCCAGGGCCGCCCCGCGCATCTGCACGGCGGCTTCCGAGCACAGGAACAGGGTGAGCGCGCCGATCTGCTCCGGCGTGGCGAATTCCAGCGACGGCTGCTTCTCGCCCAGCAACCGCGCCCGGGCTTGCTCGTCGGACAGCCCCTCACGCGCCGCGAGGTCGTCGATCTGCTTCTGCACCAGCGGCGTCAGCACGAAACCCGGGCAGATCGCATTGCAGGTGATGCCGGTCGTCGCGGTCTCCAGCGCGACGACCTTGGTGAGCCCCAGCACCCCGTGTTTTGCCGCGACATAGGCCGCCTTGTGCACCGACGCCACCAGGCCGTGCGTCGAGGCGACATTGACGATTCGCCCCCAGTTCCGCTTCCGCATCTGCGGCAGCGCCGCGCGGATCGCGTGGAACGCGGAAGAAAGGTTGATCGCGAGGATCGCGTCCCACTTCTCGATCGGGAATTCCTCGACCGGCGCCGTGTACTGGATGCCCGCGTTGTTGACGAGGATGTCGACGTGACCGAACTCGCGCGTCGCGTCCTCGACCATCTTCGCGATCTGGTCCGGCTTCGACATGTCGGCGGCGCTGTAGCCGACCTTCACGCCCTCCGCAGCAATGGCCTTGCGCGCCGCTTCGATCTCCGCCGGATTGCCGAAACCGTTCAGCATGACGTCGGCGCCCGAGGCAGCGAGGACGCGTGCGATCCCGAGGCCAATCCCGCTGGTCGAGCCGGTCACGATCGCCGCCCTGCCCTGCAGGCTGCGCTGCGAAGTCGATGTCATGCGACAACCTCCATTCCGGTGAGCAGCTTGCGCGTATGACGCGCGATCATCAGCTCCTCGTTGGTCGGGACGACCCACGCGGACACGCGGCTTGCCGCCGCGCTGACGCGGGTGGCGCCGCGCGCGCTCGCATTCGCCGCGGCATCGAGCTCGACCCCCAGCCACGCGGCATCGCGGCAGACCCGTTCGCGCAGGCTGGCGCTGTTCTCGCCGATGCCCGCCGTGAAGACGATGGCGTCGAGCCCGCCGAGCGCGGCGGCCAGCGAGCCCAGCTCGCGCGCGATCCGGTAGACGTAGAGATCGATCGCCGCCTTCGCCCCCGGCTCATTGCTCGCTTCGAGGGTCCGCATGTCGCTGGAGATCCCCGACACCCCGAGCAGCCCCGATTGCTGGTAGATCAGCTTCTCGATCGCGCGAGCGTCCATCTTCAGCTCGTCCATCAGGTAGAGGACGACCCCGGGATCGAGGTTGCCGCAGCGCGTGCCCATCGGCAGCCCGTCGGCGGCGGTGAACCCCATCGTGCTCGCGACACTGCGTCCGGCTGCGAGCGCGCACATGCTCGACCCGTTGCCGAGGTGCAGGACGACGGTCTTGCCGCCAGCCGCACGCGGGTCGTGGCGCGGAAGGACGCCGGCGATGTACTCGTACGACAGGCCGTGGAAACCGTAGCGGATGACGCCGCGGTCGGTGATCGACTTGGGCAATGCGAAAGCCTGCGCGACGGCCGGCTGGCCGCGATGGAAGGCGGTGTCGAAGCAGGCAACCTGCGGAAGCTGCGGCTGGCGCTCGAGCAGGGTCCGGATCGGCGCGAGATTGTGCGGCTGGTGTAGGGGCGCGAGCGGAACGTATTTTTCCAGCGCGGCGAGCACGGCGGCATCGACGCGCACCGGTTTCGTGTATTCGAGACCGCCGTGGACGACGCGGTGGCCCACGCCGATCAGCCGGTGCTCGGTCAAGTACCGGCGCAGGAACCCGACCAGGTGCTCGAGGGCCCCGGTGTGGCCGAGCGAGGTCCCCTCGCCCCAGGACTTCTCGTCCAGGACCTTCCCGTCTCCGCCCTTCGCGACGAAGTGCGGCGACGTGTAGAGACCCTCTGCCTGCCCGCGCGCGACCAGCGAAATCTCCTCCGCCTGTTCGGCGAACAGCGAGAACTTGAAGCTCGACGAGCCCGCGTTCAGGACGGCGATCGCGTCGCCCATGGTCAGGCCACGGCCTTCCCGGCCGCTTCGCGTCGCGCGAGCGCGACCAGCGCCGCGATGCCGCAGGAGGCGAGACGGGTCGTCACCGAATCGGCGCGGCTGGTCAGGATGATCGGCACACGCGCCCCGAGCACGATCCCGGCGGCGTCGGCTCCGGCCAGGAACGACAGGCTCTTCGCCAGCATGTTGCCCGCCTCGAGGTCGGGCACGACCAGCACGTTCGCACGGCCCGCAACCGGCGAATCGATCTTCTTGATCTTCACCGATTCGAGGCTGATCGCGTTGTCGAGCGCGAGCGGACCGTCGAGGATCGCGCCGGTGATCTGGCCGCGGTCGGCCATCTTGCACAGCGCGGCCGCCTCGATCGTCGACGGCACCTTCGGGTTGACCGTCTCCATCGCGGAGAGGATGGCGACCCGGACCTCGGGCATGCGCAGCGCATGCGCGAGGTCGATCGCGTTCTGGACGATGTCGACCTTGTCCTCCAGCGTCGGCGCGATGTTGACCGCGGCGTCGGTGATGATCAGCGTCTCGGGGTACGATGGAACGTCCATCACGAAGCAGTGGCTGACGCGCCGCGCCGTGCGCAACCCGGTCTCCCGCCTGACCACCGCCCCCATCAGCTCGTCGGTGTGCAGGCTGCCTTTCATCAGCGCCTCGGCCTTGCCTTCCCGCACCAGCTCGACCGCCTTGGCGGCGGACGCCTCGCTGTACGGCGCTTCGACGATCGGCAGGTTCGCAATGTCGATGCCGTATTGCCTGGCCACCGCCTCGATGCGCTCGCGCGGCCCGACCAGGATCGGGGCGATCAGCCCGAGCTTCGCTGCATCGACCGCACCGCGCAGGGAGCTCTCGTCGCAGGGGTGGGCAACGGCCGTCGGCGTCGGCGGCAGGGCCTTGCAGAAGTCGAGCAGTCGCTGGTACTTCTCGTGTTTGCGTTCCATCGTCCTGGTCCTACTTGCCGTTCCCGCGCTTGCGGGCGGACTTGCGAGCGGACTTGCGGACCTGGGGGGCCGGAGCCGAGCTGTGGGATGCGCCGGCACGGATGTCCAGGGCCTCGCCGATGTGCTCGATCATCGCGAGCTGCTCGGTCGAGGGCTTCGCGCGCTGCACCCGCTCATCCGCCAGCAGTCGCCGCACCAGCGTCACCAGCTTCTCCCGGTCCTCGCGGTTCGCGAGCAGCTTCGGCAACGTTGCGAGCGCCTTCTCGGGCTCGTAGCGGACGATGATCTCCTGCTCGCCGCGGACCCTGCGCCACTGGTCCGGCGCCATGGCCGGCAGCAGGTCCCGGTACTCCGAGATCAGCTCGGTCTTCATCTGCAGCTTCGACAGCAGCATCGGCTCGCCCTTCTTCGCGAGCAGGCAGGCGACGCGCGCGAGCGCCTCGGGGTAACCGCCCTCGGCAATCGATTCGAGCGCCTCCTTGACGAAAGGCAGCTCGCGCGGCTCGGCAATCGGCTCGGTCGCCCCTTCCTCGGCTTCGCGCTTGTCGGCGATGTAGAGCGAGAACACGTTTCCGTAGGTCTGGAAGAACGCGCCTTCGCTCGCAGCATCGCGCATCGCGCGGTAGTACTCGAGCGAGGCGCTGAGCGTCCCGGCCATCGCTTTCTCGATCTTGAGCGCGGCGTTGTCCGGCTCGACCCCCTGACGCTGCGCCTTGACCATCTCGGCCGCCGGACCCAGCCAGGCGAGCCAGGGATTCAGATCCGACATCGACCACCGTTGAAAGCGTAGCGGATGGAACTGGCGGCCGAGCTTGGCCGTGTACTCGTTCGACGTCGTCTGGACCAGCGGCTGCAGGAAGAGCTCGTAGGCGCGCTGGTTGAACTCCGAAATTGCGGCGACGGCCTCGAAAGGCTTCTCGTCGGCGCGCTCGAAACGGTTCATCCGCGCGACGATGTCCTCGAGCCTGCGCTCGTCAAACTCGACTTCATAGGCGACCGTCCCATCGGCGCGCTTGCGCTCCTTGATCGACATCGCGTACAGCCCGGGCGTCAGCGTCTCGATCGACTTCAGCACCGAGACGATCTGCGCGTGCTCCTTCTTCGCCACCTTGCCCGACACGAAGATCCCGAGGTGGCCGATGTTCTCGTGCACCAGCCCGACGATCACCTGGCCGCGCGCCTTGATCTCGTCGGTCGAGCCGTAGATGTCGGCGACCCAGTTGAAGGCCTGCTGCGGGGGCGTGATGTTGTCGCCCATCGACGCGAACAGGACGATCGGGGCCTTGATGTCGCGCAGGTCGAATGCCTCGCCGGTGATCGACTTGGTGTCGCCCGACCACAGCTTGTTGCCGACGAACAGGTTCCGGGTGATCCACTCGATTTCTTCCTTGTTCATCAGGTAGAAACCGCCCCACCAGCGTTCGAACTCGAGGAAGCGCGGCGGCTCGGAGTCGACGTTCGCGTACAGGTGGTAGTACTTGTCCCAGAACGTGTTCGCGGGATTGAGGTTCTCGAAGTTCTCCACCAGGTAGGCGCCGTCGAACGTGCCGTTGCCCATGTCCGAGGTGAGCGAGGCGAGCCATGTGCCGCCCAGCATGCCGCCCGCATAGCGCATCGGGTTGTCCCCGGCGCCCTCCTGCCACGCACCGCCCCAATACGACATCGGCGCGCCGTTGATCACGATCGGTCCCGTGTCGTCGGGATCGGAGGCGGCGAGCATCATCGCCGCCCACCCGCCCTGGCAGTTGCCGACGATCGCGGGCTTCGCACTGTCGGGATGGAGCTCGCGCACCTTGTGCACGAACTCCTTTTCGGCCTCGCAGACATCGAGCAGCGTCTGCCCCGGCTCCGGATCGCGGAAGAAGATGACGAAATAGACCGGGTGCCCTTCGCGCAACGCGACGCCGACCTGCGAGTCGTCCTTGAAGCCGCCGATTCCCGGGCCGTGGCCCGCGCGCGGATCGATGATGATGTAGGGCCGGCGCTTCGGATCGACGATCACGCCTTCGGGCGGGATGATCCGCACCAGCGCATAGTTGACCGCCCGCTTGAGCTTGCGGCCGTCGACCACCGTCTCGTAGGCGAAGTGCAGGACCGGCGGCAGGCCTTCCCGCGCACGCTCGAGGAAAGCGTTGCCGCGCTGGCGGATCGTGTCCCAGAACAGGATCGACCGCTGCGCGGCATCCGCCGCATACCCGTACCAGTCGGTCCAGACCTTCGCCGCCGCTCCGGGATTGGTCCACAGCTCGCCGACGCCGTTTTCCTCGTACGCCTTCTTGAGATTCTCCGTGAACTGCTCCTGCGCCGTCTGCGCACGCTTCCTGAAGAGCATCGACACCTTGGTGGAGATGTCGTGACTGCGTGAAAGCTGCTGACCGATGTCCATTGCAATGTCCTGTCCTGAGGTTTCCGATTGATTTGCATCCTGCGCTCAATCGGCCGGTGCGACATTGACGACGGTCAACTGCAGCCTGCGTTGCCTCCGGCGGGGCTGATCAGCCGGCCCGCCAGGTAGAGCCCCGGAGCCACACTCGGGCGCTCATGCTGGGGCGAGGGGAGCGGGGCTGTCTTCGCCTTTCGCGCCAGCTGCAGGCGCGGCGCTTGCATCGACGCGGCTACGCGGGAGAGCCTCGCCGAGGGAGCGCGAGCCGATTGCGGCAGCGCTCAGGCCGCCGCGCTGCGCCACACCAGACGCGCTTCGAAACCGCGCGTCGTGCCCTCGGGAGGACTCTTCAGGACCAGAGTCGCACCCATCCGGCGGGCAAGCGAATCCACGATCGACAGGCCCAGCCCGGCGCCGCCGCCCGCCGCGCCCGGACCGCGCGCGAAGCGCTTGACCAGCGCCGAAACTTCGCCGTCCCCCACCCCGGGGCCGTCGTCGATCACGGCCAGCGTCGATGCATCGCGGGCGGTAGTGCAGACGATGCGAATGAAGCTGCCCCCGGCGCCATGAACGATCGCGTTCTCGACCATGTTGCGCAGCGCGAGGCCGACGGCATCGAGGTCGGCCCGCACCCGCGCGGGCGCAACCTCGCCGGTCAACCGCCGCCCGCGCAGGCGGGGATCGATCTGGAACTCGCCGACGGTCAGCCTGACGACCGTCGCCAGATCCACCCACTGGTCCGCCAGCGGTTGCGCGCCTTCGGCCCGCGCCAATGCCAGAAGGCGCTCGGCGAGACGGGCAAGACGCGACAGCGCGCCCACCAGCGCCTGTGCCTGCGTGTGCAAAGGCGTGCCCTCGACCCTCGCCGCCAGCAGCTGGCCCTGGGCCATGGCCGCCGCAATCGGCGTCCTGAGTTCGTGGGCGCTGTTGTAGGTGAAGCTGCGCTCCGCCTCGAGCGCCGCTGCGAGTCGCGCAAGCAGTTGGTTGGTCGCCTCGACCGCCGGACGCATTTCGGTCACCAGGCCGTCGAGGGGCAGCAGGCCCAACGCCTGGGGATCCTGTCGCGCCAGCGCTGACGCGGTCTGTTCCACCTGCCTGGTCAGCGACCGCGACGCGCGATAGACGATGTAGGTCGCGAAAGCCAGCAACGCGGCCAGTGGCAGCATCAACCACACCAGTGCCGTCATCACCGCATTGCGGCGCTCGGACTGCGGATCGGCGACCTGCAGGAACCGCTTCCGGTAGGGATCGACGACGGTCACCACCCTCCAATCACCGACGTCGGCGAATCCTTCCTTCAACGGAACGTCGAGCGGCCCCGCGTTTGCGTTCCCCGAACGGAGCAACATGCGTCCCGATGCGTCGCGGATCTGATAATAGAGTCGGTCGTGCCCCGCCGCACGACCCGAGCGCTCCGGACGCTCGCCAAGCACCGCGGCAGTGAGCAGCAGGTCGTCGGTGTATTCGAGCAGGGACATCAGGCCCACCGCGCTTTCGCGCAGCTCGTCGTCCGAGTTCTCGTCCACGAGGCGCTTGAGGACCACGCCGCTGCCCAGCACCCCGAGCAGCCAGATCAGCGCCAGCCCGACCAGCAGGCTGCGGGTGACGGCATGGGTCATCGAACCCGGCCCGGTCAGCGTCATCGCAGCCCTCCCCGTCCTGCGGACCCGTCGACGCTCCAGCTGTAGCCGACGCCACGGATCGTGCGTATGGCATGGCGCCCGAACTTGCGCCGCAGCCGCGAGATGTAGACCTCGACGACGTTGCTGACCGCCGTGGCGTCGAACGTGTAGAGCGCCTCCTCGAGCTGTCCACGGCTCAGCACCCGACGCGGCTGCTCGCCGAACGCGAGGACCAGCGCGTATTCGTGTGCGGTCAGCTCGACGGGGACGCCGTCCAACCGCACCTCGTGGATGGCGGGATCGATCACGACGTTGCCGAGTTCGATCCGCGGCGAATGGCGCCCCGTGCGCCGGCGGGCGATGGCGCGCAGACGCGCCGACAGCTCAGGCAGGTCGAATGGCTTGACCAGATAGTCGTCCGCGCCTGCGTCGAGCCCGCGGACGCGGTCGGACAGCCGGTCCTGCGCGGTGAGGATCACCACGACCGGTGGCTCGTCCTGCCGAATGAGTTGCCGCAACAACGCAAGCCCATTGCCGTCGGGGAGCCCGAGATCGAGCAACACCACCGCGTAGGTCGCGACCAGGCAGCCGCGAGCAGCCGCAAGGCTGGCGGCCCAGTCCACGGCGCAGGCGTCCCGCGTCAGGTAATCGCAGACGGCGGACGCAAGAACGGCATCGTCTTCCACGAGCAGGACGCGCATGTCGCAAGCCTCGTTCGTCAGGCGGGCACCGGCGCAAGGCTCGCAGCCCACCCGACTCGAAAGACCATACTAGCATTCAGGTTGTTTTCAGATTCGGTCCTTAGACTCGAGGTGCTCCTCCCGGCCGACGGGAATCCAGCAGGACGTATGGAACGAACCTTGAGGGTAACGGCGATGCGACGCTTGATCGGATTCGGACTCGCGGCGGTGTCTGTGTGGCTCCTGTGCGTGGCGCCCGCCATCGCGGAGCTCAGGGTGTCGGCAAGCGCGGTGGCCCTGTCGGTCGGCGCCACGACCAAGGTGAGCGTGAGCGGCGCTTCCGGCAGCGTCAGCGTGGCCTCTCTCGCCCCGAGCATTGCGACCGCCGGCTACGCGAGCAGCGTGGTCACGATCCGGGCAGTGTCTGTCGGCCAGACCAAGATCAACGTCCGCGACCGCGAGCATACGGTGACGATCGCCGTGACCGTGAGCGGATCGGGTTCCACACCTCCACCCCCGCCCCCGCCGACGACCGGTTCCGTCCCGTGGCGCGTGCTGGCATCGAACGACCTCGGCATGCACTGCGCCGACCTCGATTACCAGGTATTCAGCATCCTGCCGCCCTTCAACGTCGTGCACGCGCAGGTCGTGGTACCCGGCACGGCGACGAGCGACCCGCGACTGCTTTCGAACGCCGATGCCGACGTCTCGTACCGGGCCACGTCCAGTTCGGTCGACCCGGTCGCGGCCGGTTCGATCAACACGACCAGCAGCCAGTCGTCGCTCGGCCCGAAGACCAACTTCTGGAGCCTGACGACCCTTCCGAACGGCAAATCCGGCACGCTGGGCGGGCTCGTCTACCGCCTGCTCTACCCGAACGCCGTGCTCGATGCCTTCGCGCCGATCCCTGCGGACACGGGCCTGCCCGTCCCCGATCCGGTGCAGCTTCCGCAGCTGGTTGCCGGGCAGCAGAGGATGCCGAGCCCGAGCAACGTGCCGCAGAACTTCAACCGGTTCGATGCCACGCTGCCGTTCTTCAAGAATTTCCCGTTCGGCACGACCGTTGCGAACGCGAACTGGTTCTCCGCCGACGGCATACCTATCGTTCCGGTCGATGACGCGGGCCGCAGCAACCCCTATCCGCTGATGCGCGTGCAGGCCGTGGCCAAGGGTGCGAACCCGTCGACCGCATCCAACGTCAAGGGCAGCGTCGACATCGTGCTGCCGGTTGCATCGGAAGCCGACTGCAAGAATTGCCACAACGGCGTCGACGGCGTCGCTGCGGTGTTCGCATCGGTGACGAAATACCCGAACGGCCAGGCCTGGCCGATCGCCCAGGAAGCGACGGCACCCGGCCCCGACAAGGCGAACAACGCCGCGAAGATCAACATCCTGCGACTGCACGATGCCAAGTGGGGCGCGAAGTACACGACCGCGGGCGGCGCGGCGGCGGCCTGCGTGTCGGGCAACGAGAGCTCGTGTCTCGACAAGCGGCGTGCGATCCAGTGCTCGCAGTGCCACTACTCGCCGGCGCTCGACCTCGCGCAGGTCGGACCGATCGACGAGCCGGCGGTGGGCGTCAACGGGCGGCAGCAGACGCGGCACGAATCGATGTCGCGGGTGATGCACGACAACCACGGCCAGTACACCAACCTGTTCCCGGCGATGCCTCTGCCGGGGAGCGGCCGCACGCTGCAGACGCAGGCGGACGTCCTGCAGCAGACCTGCTACCAGTGCCACCCCGGCAAGCAGACCAAGTGCCTGCGCGGCGCAATGGGCGCCGGTGGCGCGGTGTGCCAGGACTGCCACGGCAGCATGAAGCAGGTCGGAAACGACTTCACCGCCAGGTTCCCGGCGACGAGCTATCCGGCCGGGGCCGACCTGACCAAGCGCGTGCCCTGGGCCACCGAGCCCAAGTGCCAGTCCTGCCACGTGGGTGACGCGAAGACCGTGACCGCGATGAATCGCAGCGACTACATCGTCGCGCCGGACGGAATCCGCAACTTGATGGCCTACACCAGGAGCAGCGCGACCGCCACCGCCGTGTCGATGATCGCTTCGCCCACGTCGCGCTTCGCCGAGGACCAGAAGCTCTACCGGCTGTCGAAGGGCCATGGCGGTGTCGCGTGCCAGAACTGCCACGGCAGCACGCACGCCGAGTGGCCGAACCCGAACCCCTACGCCAATGACAACGTCGCGGCCTCGCAGCTGCAGGGCCACGGCGGAACGCTGATCGAGTGCAGCACCTGCCACGCGCCGGGTTCACTTGGGCTCACGCTGGGCGGCCCGCACGGCATGCACCCGGTCGCCGACTCGCGCTGGACGGCCAACCATGGCGATTTCGCCGAGAGCCGGCTGGACAGCTGCCGAACCTGCCATGGCCTTCACGGCGAAGGCACCGTGCTGTCGCGCGTCGCGGCCACGCGGACGCTCGCCGCCAGCGAGGAAGGAACCAGGACGGTCACGCTGCAGCAAGGCACGCCCGTGCGCTGCAACCTCTGCCACGACAACAAGCTCTAGCGTCGAGCGATGAACGCGATTACGCCTGAGGCTGGCGGCTCGAGCGCCCCGCTCCTTCGGCCGCTTCGGGGGGACCGGGTTGATGACTGGCCGGGATTCCGGATCGGCCCTGCGTCTCGCGCTGGGGAAATTCGACACGCACCCGGGTGCCGCCCGATTCGGCGGGGGTGGAGATCTCGATCCTGGCCGCATGGCGGTCGGCGATCTCCTTGACGATGGCAAGACCCAGGCCCGACCCGTTGCCGGCCGTGCCTGGCAGTCGATAGAAGCGTTCCATCACCCGGTCCCGATCCGCGGCCGGAATGCCCGGGCCCGTATCGTCGACGCAGAGGTACGGCGTGCCTTCACGTTGGCCGGTCGCCACGGTCACCGTCCCGCCGGAGGGCGTGTACCGGAGCGCATTGTCGATCAGGTTGTCCAGCATTTCGGGAATCAGCAGCGCATCGCCCAGGATCAGCGCCGGCTCGAGCACGAAGCCGAGATCGATGTTCTGCGCGATCGCTTTCGGTGCCCAGCGATGTGCGCCAGCATCGGCGACGGTCATCAGGTTGATCAGTTCGGGCGGCCTGCCGCGGTCGGATGCGCTTTCGGCGCGGGCCAGGGCGAGCAGCTGGGTGGCGAGGTGCCCGGCCCGCGTGGTCGCGCCGTGCATGCGCTCGACTTCCGCCTTCGCGTCCGGCGGCAGATCCCGGCGCAACAGCAATTCCAGGTGCATCTGCAGTCCCGCCAGCGGCGTGCGCAACTGGTGGGCTGCATTCTCCAGGAAGCGCTGCTGCAGCTCGTTGGCCTGGCGCAGCTGGCCGAGCAGGCGATTGAACGCGTCGACGACGGGAAGGATTTCGATCGGCGCCTCGGTCTCGGGGATCGCGCTCAGGTCGCCGGAGGGTCGGCCGAGCAGGTGCTTGCGAACGCGCTCGAGCGGCTGCAGGCCCCGGGCGACACCGGCCCATGCCAGCGCGATCGACACCCCGGCCACGAGCAGCGTCGGAATCAGGCCTGCCAGAAGGATCTCCTTCACCAGCCGGTTCCGCTTGTTGAGCGTTTCGCCAACCTGGACGACGAAGCCTCCCGGCGCCCTCAGGGCAGCGATGCGCACCGGTTCACCGTGATAGACGCCGTCGAAGAAGAGGTGCTGTTCGGGTGCCGGATCGACGGGGGGTGGCGGCAAGTCATCGATGCCGTCGACGATGCGACCGCTGTCCGCACGGACCTGAAAGAACACCTTGTCGACGTGGTCGTAGACCAGTGCATCGACCGCCTTGCGTGGAAGGTCGACGCGGGCTCCGGACGCGTCGACCTTGATGTTCTCGGCAATGTCGATGGTGGGATCGAGCAGCGCGCGGTCGTAGGCATCGCTGGCCGACTGCATGCCGACCCAGTAGCTCACGAACGAGGCGCCGACGACCATCAGCAGCAGCGACCCGATCAGGAACAGGAGCAGTCGCCGGCGAATGCTCGTCCGCCGTGCCGGCCGCTCATTCATCGCCGCCGTCCCACATGTAGCCGAAGCCGCGCACCGTGCGAATGTGCACGCCGGCAGGCTCGATCTTGGACCGAAGCCGCGAGACGTGCACCTCGATGGCATTGGGCGACAGGTGCTCGTCGAAGCTGAACAGGCTCTCTGCGATCTGGCTCTTGCTCAGCACGTAGCCGGGCCGGCGGAGGAAGAGTTCGAGCAGCGCCCATTCGCGCGGGGTGAGCTCGACCGGCTTGTCGTTCACCCTGACCCGCTTGGCGGCGAGATCCACCGACAGGCCTGCGATCGACCAGCGCGCCTCCGGCGGAACGTTGCGCCGGAGAAGCGCGCGGACCCGGGCTTCGAACTCGGTGACCGAGAACGGCTTGGTGAGGTAGTCGTCGGCACCGAGATCCAGCCCGCGCACGCGGTCGTCGATCGCATCGCGCGCGGTCAGCACCAGCACGCTGGCGGGCGAGCGTCGCGCCCGCAGCCGGCGCAGGACTTCGAAGCCGTCGATGTCCGGCAGTCCCACGTCGAGCACGACGAGATCGTAGGACTCCCGTTCGAGCAGCGAATCGGCGAGGCGACCCGACGCGGCATGCTCGACCGCATGGCCGGCGCGGGACAGCAGGCTGACCAGCCCCTCGGCCAGCAGCGAATCGTCCTCTACGACAAGGATGCGCAAGACAGGATCACGACATCGCGGACCGCAGGCGTGCCGCCGGGTCGAGCGCGACCAGCACCGCGTTCGTGCCGCCGAAGGCGAACGAGTTCGAGGCCACTGCGCGCAACGCCAAGTCGTGCCGGGGTCCGTCGGCGACGAAATCGAGATCGAGGCCCGGGTCCGGGTGGTCGAGGTGCGCGGTGGGCGGCACGCAGCGCCGGTGCAGCGCGAGCGTGGCGATGATCATTTCGATGGCGCCGGTGGCGCCCATGATGTGGCCGTGCAGTGCCTTGGTCGAGCTGACGGCGATCGCGTCCGCGTGTTCCCCGAACGCCTGCCGGATCGACGCCGCCTCGACACGGTCGCCGGTGATCGTTGCGGTTCCATGGGCATTAATATAGCCGACGTCGGCCGGGTCGACGTCCCCGTCCGCCAATGCCGCACGGATGGCGCGCGCCTGGCCGTCGGTGGAGGGGTCCGCAATGTGCGCCGCGTCGCTGGCGGTCCCGTATCCGGCGAGCTCGCCATAGATCCGGGCACCGCGCGCAATCGCGCGATCAGCGGCCTCGAGCACCAGCGCACCGGCCCCTTCGCCGAGGACGAAGCCCGAGCGATCGGTGGCGAAAGGCTTGCACGAGCGCGCCGCGTCGGCAGGGTCCGCCGCCGCCAGCGCCCGCAGCGCCGACCATGCGCAGAGGGTACCCCGCGTCAGAGGCGCTTCGGAGCCGCCGACGATCGCGCAGTCGACGATCCCGTAGCGGATGGCGCGCAGCGCCTCTCCGATGGCAACGGCCGACGAGGCGCAGGCGACCGAATAGGTCAGCGTCGGGCCGGTGATGCCGAACTCGAGCGAGATCTGCGCGACCGCCGCGTTGTTCATCGCGGTGACCACCATCGTGGGCTTGATCCGCCAGCTCTGGTTCTCGAAGACGCCCTGGTAGGCATCCTCGAGCGTGCCCGCGGCGCCCATCCCGGTGCCCCAGTAGACGCCTACGCGGTCGAGCGCAGTCGGCAGGCCGCCACCGGAATCCTCGATTGCCTGCCGGGCCACCGCCACCGCCATGGCCGTCGCGCGGTCCATCGGCGCGGTTCGCTGCCGCAGCTTGACCCAGCCCGGGTCGAAGGCAGCGCTGGCGGCCAACGGAGGAACAGGCGCCACCGCCCATTCCGGCGCCTTCCGGACACCCGAGCGTGCAGCGAGGGCGCTTTCGAATGTCGCTCCCGGCGAATTGCCGATCGCGGTGATCGCGCCGAGGCCCGTGATCGCGACGCGACGCATCGGCGGCACTCAGGCGGCGGCGGGCAACCGGGACTGCTCGGTCAGCGCGGCATCGACCGCCGCGACGACATCCTGCACCTTCCCACCGCGAAGATCCGTATCGGTCCCCATCGTCACGCCAAAGGCGTCCTCGAGCGCGAAGACGAACTCCAGTGCAGCGAGCGAGTCGACGCCAAGCGAGGTCAACTCCGTTGCCGGCGTGATGCTGTCGGCCGGGATCTCGAACTCCTTGACCATCAGGGCCTTCACCTTCTCGAACGTCTCGTCCATTTTGCTTCTCTCCTCTGTTGCCGCGTCGCGGCCGAACACACCGCGAAACGGATCACGCCGCGCCTGCCGGCTCTTTCGCCAGCAGGTCCGTGGCACGGTTGAAAAACTGCACGGTCTTCATTGCCGCATGATCCCGATCGTTGTCGAGCGTGATCATGTGATAGCTGTCGTCGACGATGAACTCGCGGAACATTGCGGTCCCCAGCCGCTGGGCGACGAAGCGCACGTTCTCGAGGCTCGCCACGTCGTCTTCCCGCGCGTGGATCATCAGCACCGGGGTCCGGATCCGCCCGAGATTGCGCTTCACGTGACTGATCAGTCGTGCGGCCTCGCGCAGGCTCGGCGTCGGTATCGTCGAGGCGCCGGCGGACGACAGGCGGCCGCGCTCGAGTTCCGCGGCGATCCACGCGCGGACCCGCGGATTCTTCACGCCATAGGGTGGCGTTTCGCGATAGCGGTAGAAGCGCCCAAGCGGTGTCCAGTAGGCCAGAGGCAGAAGAAAGCGCCAGCGCGATACGTTCCAGCCATCGAAGAAGATCGTCGTCGAGATGAGGGAGAGCCCGCGAACGATCGCGGGCCGCTCCGCCGCCACCGCCAGCGCCAGCGTTGCACCCAGGCTCACGCCGCAGAGCGTGACTTCGTCGTGCAACTCGGCGAGCCGGTCCACTTCGCGAACACAGTCGGCGATCCACCGCCTATGGTCCGCCGGCGTCGACGCGCCCGCGGCGTCGGCCTCCGGCGCCGTGTATCCGGAGAGCGTCAGCGTGGTCACGACGAAACCCTGCTCGCGCAGCAGGCGAGCGAATTGCCGCACCTCGAGGGCCGAGCTGCACAGGCCGTGCAGCAGCAACACCACGCGGCTGCGGCGGGAAGGTGTCGCGGCACTCATCGGACGGGCCGTCCTGTCGGTCGAAATCTCGATCAAACCGGGTTCTCCACTCGGGCGAGTTCTTCGGGCTTCACCGACAACCTGGCCATCAGCATGCGAACACCCCAGTTCACCACGGCGTTGCGATGCCGGTAGTAGAGGAACACCGGGTGGAGCGTGCTTCCCAGGCGCTGCTTGAAGTCGTAGGTCGTGCACCCCGTCTGGCAGAGGGTGTATCCGTCGCGCAGGCACATCTCGACCAGGGACAGGACCATGAAGAAATAGAGTCCGTAAGGCCGGCCGCGCTCGTAGTCCATCCCTAGGTATTTCGCGTGCATGCGGTCGCCCCGGCACACCAGGAGGCAGAAGCCGATCAGCGTGTCGCCCTCCCAGTACAGCGCGTACTTGCTGATCGGGCCCACCAGCTCGAAATAGCGCTTGTTGAGCAGCTCGAACGAGAACTCGCCGCGCTGGTGGACGTTCAGATACAGCTCGTACATCCGGTCGCCAAGTTCCTCGGGGTAGCCGTCGCGCACCTCGACGCGCAGCGCCTTGCCCTTGCGCAGGCGACGACGCAGGCCCGACCGGACGCTGCGCTTCAATCCTGACCAGTAGTCGCCTTCGATCTCGAGCGCGGCGACCGGCAGGCCCGGTTCGACGGCGAAACCCGCGAGCGGCAGCGCCGCGGGAAAGTCCTTGTACGAAACGATCGGCGCCTTCGTTGCGAGATGCCGGTTGAATGCCTCCAGAACCTCTGCCGAAACTTCGCCGTCGATGACGCCGTAGTCGGCGAGCGGATGACCGACGCATGCGATGCGCAACCAGAACGGATGGAGCAGGCGCTTGAGCCAGCCGCCTTTCATCGTCGTATTGATCCGGTAGCGAGTGGTGAAAATGGGTGCCGTGGCGATTGCGGTCCCGTCGCGATACGCGCGCAGGTACGACACCTCGAAGTTGTCGACGGCGGCGTCCTGGAAGGCCTTGTAGAACGCGTAGCCCTCGACCTCGCCAGCGAGGAAATCGGGCGGCGGATCGGTGAGCTCTTCGATGGTCACGCCGCCAGCGGGCGATCGTGGCAACCCTGGCTTGGCAGTGCCGGACGTGGCGACGGGTTGCCGGAAAGCTTGGGAAGTGCTTGGCATCGGGGCGAGTTTGAACCCTGTCCCTGTCGCGAGCCTGAGCCCAGGCTGTCGATTTGCTGACGACGCCGCGGCCGCGCGACGTCACCAAGACCTCGCGCCAGATGGGTTCGCTCAGCCCGCGCCTGCTCGACCGCTCACAACCAGCGCCGTACCCGCGCGCAGTAGGCGGCGTACTCGACGCCGAACAGCGCGCTCAAGGCCTTTTCTTCGGGCCGGATCTGGAAGCGGTCCATGTACCAGACGAATACCGCCAGCAGCGCGAGATTGGCCGGTTGACCGAGCCACACGGCAAGCGCGGCGAGGATCAACAGGTCGCCAAGGTAGATCGGGTTGCGGGAGTAGCGAAACACGCCACCGGTGATCAGGCTGGAGGCACGCGACGGCTTCAGGGGATTGATCGTCGTTTTCGCCGTGAAAAGCGACTTCACGGCCATCGCCATCACGATTGCACCGATGATCAGGAGCGCCCCCGCCCCCAGGGTCAGCAAGCCCGAATCGATGCGACCCGCGACAAGCGAGCGGTTGATCGCCCACATCGCCACGGCGAGGATCGCAAATACGACCGGAGGCGGAACGAGCAGATCCACGAATGACCGATTCAGGGCCCGAAGAAGGATGGGAAGCGCCTCAAGCGTACGCCAGCACGGAGCTGTCGTATCATGGACATGTCGCCCTTGCGGTCGATCGTGCGCAACTCGCGAAGTGCGTAGCCACGCATCTTCCATGGGAAATGCCCATTCCGCCTGCCATGCCCACCGAGCGGGATCCACCAACGGGTTCTGCGGTACCCCCACGGGCATGCCCTCGCTGCGGAGGACCGCTGCGGCGAATCAGGCGCCACCCGCTGGACCGACTGATCAGCGTGGTGCGACCGGTATGGCGCTACCGCTGCACGACCTTCGGCTGTTCCTGGGAAGGGTGCCTGCGGCGTCAGCGCTGAGTCGCATTGACGCGCTGAACCATTGGCCGCTCCAGGACCAAGCGTGCGGCGCATCCTACTGCGATGTTCAATCCCTGTCCATGCGGGCGGATCGCCCGGCGGCAGGGGTCATGGCGTCCGAGAACGGAATGCCCGGATGACCCAGCGCACGGCCAGATATGCGATCTCCACCGACACCCACAGCGCCAGGGGAATGGCAACAGCGGCGACCACCAGGCTCTTGGTCTTGATGTCGAAGCCAGCAATCGACCAGCTCTCATAGGCGACGACGCCGATCGCGCCCATCACCCACCCTGCGAAGAGAGCCAAGGCCAGTCGTCGCCATCCGTTCATGAACGTGGTGGTCATTGACGTTCCCCATCTACCATCTACGTTGGATTGTGAGTACGAGCCGGGTGTCATTCCGATAGTGCGATCGGCTGCGGCCGCAGTGTCGATCAATAGATTCGCACGCTCACCGATGGCCGTACAGACGGCAGCCCTGTGACGTCAACCGGTGTACGGCGATTGACGTTGGTGCCGTCGCCAACCTGTCCGGAGAAGTTGGTCCCCCAGCACTTGACGCCACCGGCGACCACCGCGCAGGTGTGCTCCGACCCCGCCGCGATTGCGGTCACGGCCCCCGACAGCCCGGAGACCCTGACCGGCGCATTGCGACCGACGTTGGTGCCGTCGCCGAGCTGACCGGAGAAGTTCGCGCCCCAGCACCAGATTGCACCACCCGTGGTGAGCGCGCAGGTGTGCTCCCCGCCCGCCGCGATTGCGTCCACGTCCCCCGAAATCCCGGAGACGTTGACCGGCGCGTTGCGATCGACGTTGGTCCCGTCGCCGAGTTGACCCGAGAAGTTGGTCCCCCAGCACTTGATGCCGCCGCCGACCACCGCGCAGGTGTGCTCCGACCCCGCCACGATTGCGGTCACGCCTCCCGACAGCCCGGCGACCTTCACCGGCGCACTGCGATCGACGTTGGTGCCGTCGCCAAGCTGACCGGAGAAGTTGGCGCCCCAGCACCAGATTGCGCCACCCGTGGTGAGCGCGCAGGTGTGCTCCCCGCCGGCTGCGATCGCGGCCACGGCCCCCGAAATCCCGGAGACGCTGACCGGCGCGTTGCGATTGACGTTGGTGCCATCGCCGAGCTGACCGGAGAAGTTGGTCCCCCAGCACTTGACGCCGCCGGCGACCACCGCGCACGTGTGCTCCGACCCCGCGGCAATCGCGGTGACGCCTCTCGACAACCCGGAGACGTTGACCGGCGCGTTGCGATTGACGTTGGTGCCATCGCCGAGCTGACCGGAGAAGTTGGCTCCCCAGCACTTGACGGCGCCGGCGACCACCGCACACGTGTGCTCCGAGCCTGCCGCCATTTCGGTCACGCCTCTCGACAGCCCGGAGACGTTGACCGGTGCGTTGCGATTGACGTTGGTGCCGTCGCCAAGCTGACCCGAGAAGTTGGCGCCCCAGCACTTGACGGCGCCAGCGACCACCGCACACGTGTGCTCCGACCCCGCCGGCCCCTCCGGCAGATTCTCCACCCCCCAGGCGACCACCGGCGGTAGCCAAAGGGTCACCGCAAGAATCAAGCGAACCACCGCCCGAGGGCATCGTTTGTGGGACGAACCTGGGAGGCTGCGAGGCGTGATGGCCATCAGTAACCTCTTGTGCCAAACGACGCTCATTGTCACCGCAAGGCACCATGCGCGGGTTGATCCTGCGCAATGTCCGGCTGACGCGTTGACGCTACCGATCCGCGGTCTTGCGCATCCGGGCCAGTGCTATCCTTTCCCGACCCTGAGGGCGACGCTGCGATGGCAGCGCGCGAGGAAGGCGGAGACCACCGATGAAGAATCTGAAAGACTCCCCAATCAGTATCGGCCGCAGAGACGCCCTCAAGACCATTGGAGCAGGCGCTCTAGCCACGTCCACAGGGGCGAATCTGTTCGGAAGTGGCACGGCGTCCGCTGCGAGCACGGCATCGCATTCCGAACCTGGAAAGGCAGGGAGCGGTGCCTACAACATTCTCTTCATCCTCACCGACCAAGAGCGCTTTTTCCGCCAAGGCGAATTGCCGCAAGGATTTCGGCTGCCGGCCCACGAGCGCCTGACGAAGAAGGGCATCGTCTTCGAGAACCACCAGATCAATTCCTGTGTGTGCACGCCGTCGCGCTCGGTGCTTTATACCGGTCGCCACATCCAGCACACGAAGATGTTCGACAACACAAATTTCCCATGGATCAGCAGCATGTCGACGGACATCCCGACCGTCGGCCACATGCTGCGGGAGGCCGGCTATTACACGGCCTACAAGGGGAAATGGCACCTCACGAAGGAGTTCGAGACGGTCAACTCGCTGGGCACGCCGGAGAAGATCTTCACCAAGGAGATGGACGCCTACGGCTTCAGCGATTACTTCGGCATAGGCGACATCATCGCGCATACGCGTGGCGGCTACCTGCACGACGGCATCATCTCCGCGATGGGAGTCAACTGGCTGCGCGGCGACGGCATGGAACTGGCGGCGCAGGGAAAGCCCTGGTTTCTGGCGGTAAATCTGGTCAATCCACACGACATCATGTTCGTAGACACAGACCGGCCCGGCCAGAAGGTTCAGGCGCGCAACATTCTCGGCCACATCAGCCCCGCACCCGCCGACCCGCTGTACGCGAAACCATGGTCGTTCGAGCTTCCGCCGAGTTACCGGCAGCGGCTCGACGCCCCGGGGCGTCCCGCGGCCCATGCTGACTACCTCAGGTCCCACGACGCGCTTGTCGGCAACATCGCCAACGAGGATTGGCGCTGGCGCTACCGCCACAATTACTACCTGAACTGCCTGCGCGATGTCGATCGCAACATCGTTCCGCTGCTGGATGAACTGGAAGCACTGGGGCTCGCGTCCAACACGATCATCGTGTTCACCGCAGACCATGGCGATCTCGATGGTGCGCATCGCATGCATTCAAAGGGGGCCACGGCTTATCGGGAGCAGAACAATGTTCCGCTGGTCGTAGTGCACCCGGGACATGCGGGAGGAAAGCGCTGCAGGGCGGTGACCTCCCACCTGGATATAGCGCCAACGCTGTTGAGCCTGAGTAACGCCAGCCCGGAGCGGAAGGCGGCCCTGGCGAAGGACCTTCCCGGCAAGGATCTCTCCCCGTTGTTTGCAGCGCCCGAACAAGCGCCCCCGACCGCGATCCGAGACGGCTCGCTCTACTGCTACAACATGTTCGCCTACATCGACGGCGAGTTTCTTGAAAAGGCCGTTGCGATCCTCAACCAGCCGGACGGCAAGGCCAAGCTCAAGGAAGCCACGCAGGCGGGAACCCTGCGTCCCGACCTGACCAAGCGTGGCGCAATTCGCAGCGTGTTCGATGGACGCTACCGGTTTGCTCGCTATTTCTCGCCCAAGCAGCACAACCGACCAGCGTCACAGGAAGACCTCTTCAAGCTCAACGATGTCGAGCTTTTCGACGTGCAGCTCGATCCATTGGAGCTCAACAACCTGGCAGTCGACCGTAGCAAGCACGGCGAACTGATTGAGGCGATGAACGCGAAGCTGAATGCCCTGATCGACCGCGAGGTGGGCGAGGATGTAGGCCAGATGTTGCCGGGCGGCGTTGACGGCGGCTGGGTGGTGACCGACGCCGTGTTCGACGTGTGAGTGTTGCGGCCGGCGGCGCGGGCGACAAGGGCGGACTGTGCCGGCAGGGCCATCGTTGGATGTCGGGCCCACGGTTGGTGCGGGACCGGGACTTGGCTACGATCGGGCTACGCGCCGCAAAATGAAGAGGGCCTGCATTGCTGCAAGCCCTTTGAATGGATGGCGCGCCCGGCAGGATTCGAACCCACGACCCCCTGGTTCGTAGCCAGGTACTCTATCCAACTGAGCTACGGGCGCGACGGGCGGCATTCTAACACGATCACGTCCGGCGCCCCCTCACCCCTGACCCCTGCCCGCTCCCCCAAGGGGGGAGGGAGAAGAGGGAGGGTGAATCAGACCCCGCCCCAGACCTCGCGCGCGGTCTCGACGACCAGTCGCAGCTTGGCCGCCTGCGACTCGACGGCGATCTCGTTGCCGTGCACGGTGCTCGAGAACCCGCATTGCGGCGACAGGCAGAGCTGATCGAGCGGGACGAACTTCGCGGCGGCGTCGATCCGGCGCTTGAGGTCGTCCTTGGTCTCGAGTTTGCCGACCTTGGTGCTGACGAGCCCGAGCACGACGGTCTTGCCCTTGGGCACGTGGCGCAGGGGTGCGAAGTCGCCGGAGCGCGCGTCGTCGTATTCGAGGAAGTAGCCATCGACGGCGAGCTCGTTGAACAGCACCTCGGCCACGGGCTCGTAGCCACCCTCGGCGGCCCAAGCGCTCTTGAAATTGCCGCGGCACAGGTGGATGCAGATCGTCATATCCTTGGGCTTGCGCGCGATCGCCGCATTGATCAGGCGGGCGTAGCGTCGCGGCAGGTCGTTAGGGTCGTCGCCGCGCTGCCTCGCACCCTCGCGCATCTTCTCGTCGCACAGGTATGCGAGGTTGGTGTCGTCGAACTGCAGGTAGGTGCAACCGGCGGCGCCGAGGCTCTGCAGCTCGTCGGCATACCCGGCGGCGACGTCGGCGTAGAACGCTTCGAGGTCGGGATAGGCTTCGCGGCTGATCGCGCCCCGTCCGCCGCGGAAATGCAGCATCGTCGGCGAAGGGATCGTCACCTTGGGCGTGCGCGTCGTCGCCGAGCGCAGGAACTGGAAATCGGCAAGCTGGATCGGCTTCTCGTGGCGCACCTTGCCGGTGACCTGCATGACCGGGGGCTCGAAATCGATGTCGCCCTGGGCGCTGTGGAACTTGACGTGGATGCCGCCCTTGGTCTCGACGCCCCCCAGCTGGGTCAGGAAATCGATATGGAAATAGGTCCGGCGGTATTCGCCGTCGGTGATCCCGCGCAGTCCCAGGTCCTCCTGGAACTTGACGATGCCGCGGATCGCCTCGTCCTCGACCGTGCGAAGCTGGGCAGCCGAAATGGCGCCCGTCCTGAACTGCTCGCGCGCATCGAGCAGGAACTTGGGACGCAGGAAGCTGCCGACGTGGTCGGCGCGAAACGGCGGAACATTGCGAACGGCGACAGATGGCGAAGCGACAGCGGCGGTCATGAGTCCTCCAGCGGTGCGGCGGTGTAATGGGAAAGCTGCATCATGCAGTCAGAGCCCGAGGGCGCGCAATTCGAGCTTCGCTCCCGCGCCGGGTGGGCACCAATAATACGCGCCGTTGACGGGACGCGAAATTGTGAACAGTCCGTCCTGCGCATCACGCGTTCGAAGCGATCGAGGGACTCGCCGTACGCGATGAACTCGAAGCCGTGCTCGCCGCCCCGCGCCAACGCGAGGAGAGGCGCCAGGTTCCGCGGTTGGGTCTTGCTGCTTGCCATTCGAATTCCTCCGGGGTTCGGGAAGTGCCAGAGTCGATTGTCGACCGTGGCCGGGTCCCGGTTCGGCTATTCCTGCACAGGTCCGTCGCTGTCCGTTAGGCCGTCGAGCGGCATGCGCTCATCCGGCGGACCGGTCGCGCGTCCCCTGCGCAGCGCGATGCCCTTGCCCGCCCACGCGATGCCCGACCATATCGCGAGCACCGCAAGCGGCCAGGCGAGAACGCGGGGCCACATCGCAGCGACGATCCCGATGCCAATCGCAATCACCGCCATCAGGAACAGCAGCCCCGCTTCCGCCGGCCCCAGCGCGCGCCGGTCGGTCAGCGCAGCTCCCAGCGCGCTGCCGACGCTCACCGCCCCGGCTGCGGCGCGTCCGGCACTGCCCGAACGGGCTCGGCGCCGCCCTTGGCGCAGCTCCCGCGCCGTCGTTTCGCCACTCACTACGGGTGCGGGCCGGACGCGATTTCGTCGGGTGAGCACGATCTCGGTCGCGCGCTCGAGGTCCGCCTCGTACTGGTCGGCCATCTGCGCCGCAAATCCGGCGTCCTCGATCGCGACGTCGAGTTCGTAATTCGACATCCAGCTTGCGAGGTTGAGATTGGTCGACCCCACGCGCGACCAGCGACCATCGGCGACCGCGGTCTTGGCGTGCAGCATCGTTCCATTCCACTCGAACACCCGCACTCCCGCTTCGAGCAACGGCCGGTATTGCGCCCGGGAAAGCGGCGACAGCGCCGGGATGTCGCTCGCGCCCGGGACGAGCAGGCGGACATCGACGCCATCCCGGGCCGCCGCGCGCAGCGCCTGGACGTAAGGCGACGTCGCCACGAAATAGGCGTCGGTCAGCCACAGCTCGCGCCGTGCGATCGACGCGATGACGAGATCCAGCCGGAACGTGAGCGCGAGGTCGGGCTCGTTGGCGACCACGTGCAGATGCATGTCGCCGGCCGCCGGAATCGTCGCCAGCGGCGTCAGCAGCGACGCGTCGAGCGGCGGACCGCAGGTGGCGAACACCTGAGCGAAGGCGCGCTCCAGCGCGTTGATCGCAGGTCCGCGGATCTCGATTCCGGTGTCGCGCCAGGGCTCGAGTTTGCGTCGAGGGTCGCCAAGCCAGCGCTTGCTGATGCCAAGCCCGCTGACGAAGGCCACTTCGCCATCGACGACGATCGTCTTGCGATGGTCGCGCGACAGCCATCCCAGCGGACTCGACAGGTGCGGGGGATTGAACACCCGCACGTCCGCGCCGGCTTCGCGTGCTTCGCGCCACAGCGACAGCGCCCAGCCCGAGCCGAGCCAGTCGACGATGATCGAGACGCTGACGCCGGCGCGTGAGCGTTCGGTTAGCAGCGCCGCGAACTCGCGCCCGACCGAGTCGTCCTCGACGATGTAGCACTCGAACAGGATCGATTGCTGCGCCCGCGCGATCGCCTTCTTCCACGCCGGATAATTCTCGTCGGCGTCGCGCAGGAGCCGTACCGCATTGCCTTCCAGCGCCGCGCTCCCTGCGGCGCGGGCAAGTGCGCGCTCGGCGAACTCGCTCATCGGCGGGTTCGCGGCGCGGGAGGTAGCGACAGGCTCGGTCGTCAATGCGGGTGCGCAGGTGGATCCAGGCGACGCGAAGCGACGCGCCGACTCGGATTATGCGCAATTCAGCGCGCCGAGGCGATCGGGCGACCCCCTATTCGGTGGCGCCCGAAGCGGGCTTCCCCTCCGACGTCGCCGACTCGTTCTCCAGCATCCGGAGCTGCCAGATGTCCCTGGAGCCGCCGCGCAACAGGGGCTTGAGAGCGAGTCGACCCGTCTTCCCGATGCTGCGTTCCAGGTAGCGCATTTCGTCGAGACCCGCGCGAACCGCGTCATCGACGGTCGCCTCGAATCCGTTCTCGCGCATCATCAGGATGCCTTTGGCGCGAAGTGCGAGCTCCGCGTGCAGCCGCAGGTAGCAGAGCAGATCGGCGACGACCGGTCCCTTGAACCTTCGCTTCAGGGTGGTCAGGTACCGTCCCGCAGGCGAGTCCGAAAATCCGCCCGAGGTGATCGACTCCAGCATGTCGGCATCGGCGTCGAAGCCCTCGCCGAGCCAGCTGGCCACTGCCCGCTCGCTGCGCTGGAACACGGCGTAGAGCAGCGGCGGCAAGATGAGAAGCATCGCAAGCGCCGAAAGCTGCGGCGAGGCCGAAAGGTGATTGAACGCCGAGTGCAGGACGATGGCCAGCGCGAGACCCGGCAGCAACGCCACCCACGGTGACCCCGGCGTGCGTTCGCCGATCGCAAGCCCCATCACCGCGAAGATCGCGGTGCTGCCGCCGTGCATGATCGCCGTGCCGAATCCCCGCACGATCCAGGTTCCGATGCCAGCATCCGGAACCAGATGCTGGTAATAGACGTTCTCCACGATCGCGAAACCGGTGCCGACCGCGAACCCGAAGATCGCCGCATCGACGAGGAACCCGATCCGGTTCGTGCGGATCAGCGCAACGATGACCAGACCCTTCGCCACCTCCTCCACCACCGGTCCGACATAGCGGCTGTAATCGGCGAAATCGAGCGGGAGCAGCCCGGCCAGCACCCCGTTCGCGACGTACGCAATTCCGGCCGTCGCCACCCCCGCCAGGACGATGGCGATCGTGGCGCGCATGGTCACCAGCTTGTAGCCGTCCAGATAGAGCAGCGCGGCAAGGAACGCCAGCACCGGCAGCACGCCGATCAGCAGGTGCGGCAGGATTGCGGCAGTCATGGGATTGGAAGCCGTGCGCGGAGTCGCAACCTACAGGATCTTCAGCGAGACCATCCACTCATCGCCCTTGCGCTGCGAATTCTGGAAGCCCATCGCGTATCCGAAAGAGAGCGTCATGTCGTACACGTGAAGGACGTGAAAGCGCAAGTCGACCTGCGTCCCGAGGTCCGCATAGGTCTTCCTGACCCGGGTATCGCCCGGGTCCGTCCACAGACCCGACGCAAACACCGCCGGTCGCAGCCAGTTCAAATACATCCCGGGAGTTCCTGCCGACTCCAGCACGACGGGTGGCACATTCCACTCGACCATTTGGCGCGCAAAACTCTGCCCGCTGATCTCGTTGATTCCAAAACCCGGAAACGCGTCGTAGTCGCGATAGCGCTTTTCAGTGCCGTGGTCGACGTAATTGTTTCCAAAGGCGCCGAAGTAGAAGTTCGCCACCGGATCACTGCGATCTCCGCTGCTGGCGCCGGCGACAGTGCGCAGCCAGATCGACGAATGCGCGATTGGCAAGGCGATCCCGTAGTCCAGGCTGCCCCGGATATGCCCGACGGCATTGCCACCCGCGTCGTTCCCCTTGACGATCAGTCCCCATGCGATGCCCTTTTCATCGTCGACGGCGCCCTGGGAGCGCCGGAGATCGCTGTAAAGCAGTCCCACTTGCGCCGTCGCGAGCCGCGTGAACGTCGTGCTGACGTTCTGGGCGTTCGGCAGGGTGTCGATCTTGTCGAAATATTCCAGGTCGTAGCTCAAGGTCAGACTGCGCGGGTTGTCGTAAATGAGGAGGTCGTCGTACCCGAGCTTGACGGCGAGCCCCTTGCGGCTGACCTTCGTGGGACCAAAGAGGTCGTAAAAATCGGAACTGTTCCACGCAATGCTTCCGCGCCACCCGAGATATTCTCCCGACATCTCCGCGTGCAATCGCTCGTTGCCTGGGAGGTCTCCAGTCGGCGTATACGCGACTGTGATGCCCCCCTCCGCGAGATCGACGGGGTCCGAGAAGTTGAAGCGGTAGCCGATCCCGACCGAGTTCTTGTACCCCTGGATAGTCGGATACGCGTTGTCGAGACCGATGCTCTTCAACGGCTCGTACGGGCCTTTCTTGACAACGACTTTGTCGTAGTCGACGGTGCCGGGTGGCGGCACCTGCCAGGTCTTCAGGACCGGATACTTCTGCACAACCTCGCTGCCCAGGAACCGAATCGCGCTGACATCCTGGAGCGGATGCGAGTCGATGATCGCTGGAACAAATCCATCGCCGGTGTAGGTGAGGACAACGAGGCGACCATCCCTGAGGGGCACCGGCCGGAAGAACCCAATGTCGGCATTCGTGACCGCCTCGACCTTCCCCGTCGCCACCTCGTAGCGGAAGATGTTGGAAACGCCTGTGTAGTAGCTGCTGCCGTATAGGTAGCGACTGTCCGGGGAGAAGACGAAGCTCTCTGGAATCGACTGCCCGAACCGGAATTCGCTCAAAGGCTTCATGTCGCCTTTCAGCACCTTCGCGAGCTCCCAGACGCGGACAAACTGGTTGGCTGCCACGTCGCTCATCGACGCCGACAGCAGGCGTCCATCGGGTGAGACGTCGAGGTCGTAAGGCACCGATTCGTAGTCGAATGTGTGGATCACCTGCCAATCGGTATACGGATAGGGAATGCGCACGAGCTGAGCCAGCCCCTTGGCGTGCCGAACGCCCATCAGGGACCGGTCGGCCGGATCGAACACGATCTCGCCGATCCGGGCACCCTCGAGCAGCATGCGCTGCTCGCCCGTGTCGACGTTGACCTCCATCAGATCGCGATGCGCAAGGTTGTTATTGGTGAAGAACGCGGTTCGACTCGCGGGATCGTACGCGAAGGAATCTACGCGATAGAGCATCGCCCCCTTGATGTCCGCAAGTCGCTTCTCAGTACCGTCGCGGGTATCGACGGCACCGACATGCTCGACGAATCCCGGGTAACGGAACGCCGCATAAATGGTATGGCGGTCTTCGTCGTAGTACATCCTCGAGATCGAGCCCATCGCCGCTCCCGCAAGCTTGCGATATGGAGTGATCGGGTAGCGCCGCAACGATGCGAGGTTTTCCTGCTGGAAGCGATGTTCAAAGGCGATCCAGTCTTGCCAGGCCCGTTCCAACGGAAGACCGAATACCCGCTGGAAGTTGTCCGCGTAATATCGCGCGCTCTTGTCGTCGCGCTTCACCCAGTCAAGAACCTTTGCGGGTGAATATCGATAGGCAAGCCAGGTGAAGAACCGGGTGCCGTAGAGATAGGCGTTCGAGCTGGTCTGGAAGCTGGTTTGGACCCCACGCGAGACAAGACCGAGCGGATCGTAGAACGCCGTGTCATCGCGGACCATCGCCCGGAAAACCATTTCGTCGTACCCGCCCTGCGCTCTGCCCAGTCCACCGTCCTTCCAGGTTTCGAGAAAGACCGCTATCCCTTCGGCGTACCAGCGCGGAACATCAGTGCGAGGGGCGGTCAGGTAGCCGTAAAGCATGGATTCCGGATCCTTCGCCTGCGCCGCGACCTTGCCGAAGAACAGGCGCCGCCAGCGGCGATCGTCGTCCGATGCAGCGTCCCCGGTGGTGACATGGACGAGCTCATGATTCATCAGCGTGTACATGCGCTCGCTGGCCGGAAAGGTCTCGAACGCGTGGGAGAGCGGCGCGATATCGACATAAATCCGGTCGTGCGGAACCGTGGCAGTCGCCGCATTTCCGTAGTCCGAGTGGTCCCTCAGCAACACCATCGTCCGCTCGGACGGTGTCCAGTCGAGTATCCGGCGGTTCCAGTCAGCGGAGTTTTCGTAGGTACGGACGGCGTGGGGAACGAGGAAATCGAGGTAATCGAAGTAGACGAGCGTGAGGTCCTTGGTCTGAACGTAGGAAAGCCCCAGCGAGCTTCCAGCCGCGATTGCCCAGTGCGGCATCACTGCCAACAGCAGGCAGCAGACGCGAGAACGCATGCCTCCCCTCCCCTTCCGCATGATCCAGGCGCGAAGCATACGTTGCGCCCCCTGAAAATGGAAACCGCCGGCTCGTCGCCGGCGGTTTCCGCGATGCTGCGTTCGAAATCGCGTCCTCAGTGCAATACGGCCTTGTCGGTCGCCCGATCCACCGCCTTGTCGGTCGCCCGATCCACCGCCTTGTCGGTCGCCTTGTCCGTGGCCTTGTCGGTCGCCTTGTCCGTGGCCTTATCGGTCGCCTTGTCGGTCGCCTTGTCGGTCGCCTTGTCGGTCGCCTTGTCCGTGGCCTTGTCCGTGGCCTTGTCGGTCGCCTTGTCCGTGGCCTTATCGGTCGCCTTGTCGGTCGCCTTGTCGGTCGCCTTGTCGGTCGCCTTGTCGGTCGCCTTGTCGGTCGCCTTGTCCGTGGCCTTGTCCGTGGCCTTGTCGGTCGCCTTGTCCGTGGCCTTGTCGGTCGCCTTGTCCGTGGCCTTGTCCGTGGCCTTGTCCGTGGCCTTGTCGGTCGCCTGGTCAGTCGCGCGATCTGCCGCGGCATTCATCGCGCCGCTCGTTGCCGAGTCAACGCCTACGCCACCCGCGCCGCCTTGCGTGGACTGGGCACCCGTTTGAACGTCCTGAACCGCGCTCTGGGCCGCCTGGTACCGCTGCGCCGGCATGATCGTGCCCGCCGTATCCTTGCCGTCGGTCGGAGCCTGCATCAGCGAGGACAGTGCGACGACCGCTGCCGCTGCGGCGATGGCGCCACCGATTATGATCTTGCGCTTGTTCGAGAAACCCTTGTTCTGCTCGCTCATGTTCGCACCCCTGAAAAACGCCCACGGTTGAAAGAAGCTTCGACTTCCTGCTGTCCGTCCGGGGCCTGCGCCCCCGATTTGAATCGTATCTGGCCCAATTACACCCCGCCGCGCCAAAAGTTGGCGGGAATGCCCCTTCGGAACCGGAGTTTGCGGAATATTCGCCATCACGGAGGCCACCAGCCCCTCCGGGGGGAAGGCTTGGGGGATCCTGTCCAGCCCGTCGAACAGGTGCTGCAGTTCGTCGAACCGGGCCCGGGCCGCCGGATCTGCAGCCAGGCGCCGCTCGAGCTCGTCCGCCTCGTCGTCGGTGGCCTCGGCGTCGAGGACCAGGTTCATCAATTCGGTCAGGTCGGTCGGGTTCATGATTTGTCCGGACGGAAATCCTTCAGCAGCTCGCGCATGCGCTGCCGCGCCTCGAACAGGCGCGACTTCACCGTCTTCTCGTCGAGATCGAGGATCTGCGCGATCTCCTGGTAGCTGCAGTCGGAAAAGTGACGAAGGGTCAGCACGGTGCGGTCGTTGCTCGACAGGGTCATCAACGCGCGCTGGATGCACCGGGAACGTTCCGCATCGCTCGCCTGCGATTCCGGATCGTCCGTGTCCGCGCCCGGCAGCTCCACTTCGTCGTCGAGAGGCTCTTCATGTCCGTTGCGCCGCAACCGGTTGAGCGACTCATTGACCGCGATCCGGTAGATCCAGCTGAAGAACTTGTACTGCGAATCGAATTCATCCAGCCGCTCCGCCACCTTGAGGAAGACGTCCTGCGCGACATCGTTGGCATCGTCGGCGCTGCGCAGGATCCAGTACGCCGCGTTGTAGATCGGCCGCTGGTAGCGGACCACCAGCTCGGTGAACGCGTCGCGGTCACCACCGCGGTACCGGTCAACCAGCGCCTGGTCGACGTCCTTGTCCACAATTACACGCGGCGGCCGGAAAAGTTGGTCGGGAGTGGCAACTGAGGGCTACTGGGCCGGATCGATCTCGAACAGCTGGTCGAAGCCCGAGTAGACGAAGACATCCCTCAGGTGGGGCCTGAGGCCCGACAGCCGCAGCTTGCCGGCCACGCCGAGCAGGCGCTTCTGCGTCTTGAGGAGGACCCCGAGGCCGGCGCTCGAAATGTATTCGAGCTGCGCGCAGTCGAGCGTCACGCTTCCCTGGATGCCGTCGAGGAATGCCTGGGCAGCCGGCGCCTGGGCAGCATCGAGCCTGCCGGCGACGACGACAGCGCCCTCCGGGCCGAATTCAATCACGAGCATCGCGTCCCCCTGCCGGTGCTGCAAGCCGGCGCGAGGCCGGTCCCGTGACGGTCAGCCGCAGCGTGGTCCGGCTGCAGCGTTCCGCCTCCTTGTACTCGTATTCGATCGAATCCACCATCTGCCGGATCAGGTGCAGGCCCAGCCCCCCCGGCCTGCGCTGCTCGATCGGCGCATGGATGTCCACCGCCGGCGAGCGCGTGATGTCGAAAGGCTCGACATCGCGGTCGACCAGCGTCACCTCGACCCCGCCCTCGATGGCCGTCATGCCGACGACCACGCCCGCCTTGCTGCCGAGGGCGTATTTCACCATGTTGGTGAACAGCTCTTCCACCGCCAGGTCGACGGTCGGCAGCAGGCGGGGGTCGATGCCCAGGCGGGCGAACGCATCGGCGCTGAACGCCACCAGTGCCGGAATCGCGTCGAAACTGCGCTCGAAGACGCGCTGCGCCGACCTCGCCTGCTCGCGCTTCACCAGGACCGCCGTCATGTCGTCTTCCTGGGGAGCAGCTCCCGCGAACCCCTCGACGGCCTGCATCAGCAGGGCCACGAGCTCGGCCGTCGGCTTCGCTGCGTGCGCCTGGACGACGTCCTGAACGCGCCGCTCGCCGAACTGCTCCCCCTGGGCATTCTCGTACTCGAAGAACCCGTCGGAGACCACGACGAGGATATCCCCGGGAAGCATGCCGACGCTGACCGCAGGCCGCAATGACGCGAGCGGCATCGCCCCCATCGGGAAGCTGGTGGGCTTGTGGCTGACCCAGGTCCCGGTTGCGGCCTGGAAGTGGAATATCGGACCCTGGCCGCCACTGTGGAACCGCAGCTCGTGGGTGCCGGGGTCGAGCAAGCCGATGAACGCCGTGATGAAGCGGTCGTCGGGCAGCGTCTCCGCCAGCCGGTTGTTGACCTGGACGAATGCGGTATCGAGGTCCGCCCCGAGCCTGAAGGCCATCCGGAGCATGGCCTGCATCTGGGTCACCGAAAGAGCAGGAGCGATGCCGTGCCCGGTGGCATCGCCCATCATGACCAGCAGACGGTCACCCTGGAGCGCGACGTCGTAGGTATCCCCGCCGGTGAGATCGGCGGGCCGGAACGCCGCGCACACGTCGTACGACGGGACCGCCGGCATGGCGGTCGGCAGCGTGCTCATCTGCACTTCGCGGGCCATCTCCAGCCCGTGCCGCATCTTCTCGCCTTCGATCACCGCGTCGAGCATCCGCACCCGCTGCAGAGCCACTGCACATTGCGCTGCGAGTGCGGTCGCGAGCGCTTCGTCGTAGGTGTCGAAGACGCCGTCGGTCTTGTTCAGGACCTGCATCACGCCGACCAGGACGTCCTTGTGGTCGACGAGCGGCAGCGTCAGCATGCAGCGCGTCCGGTAGCCGGACGCCTTGTCGACGCTCGGGTCGAAGCGGGGGTCGGCGTAGCAGTCGGGGACGTTGATGATCTGCCGCGCCTTGGCGCAGGCTCCGACCAGCCCGGTCCCGGATCGCACCCGCACAGGCCGGATGCCCGTTGCGACTTCCAGCACGAGCTCGTCGGCCGCCGCGTCGTAGAGCCAGACCGAGCCGCGTTCGGCGCGGAGCACCTGCTTGGCGGCGCCGACGACCTCACCCAGCATCGTCATCAGATCGAACGGAGCGGCGAGCGCCCGGGTGACCCCCAGGATCGCCTCCATGTCGCCCACCGAAAGCGAGCGCTGCGGCGCCGGCGTGCTCATTGGATTGCCTCCGTGCTGCGCACTCCGGTACTGCGCCCGCGGGACGTCCCCTCGGGCGCGAACGGCTCAGAATGCCGTCAGGTTCACGCCCCCGTCGCCGACCGCGGCGTAGCCGACCCCGATCGACTGCGCGGTGAGCAGGGTGAACGTCAGCGAGTTCAGGTTCGCCGTCGTCCCCGAGTTGGCGGCTAGCCAGGTGATCCCGTCGGAGGTCGTGTAGATCGCGCCGCCGGTGCCCGCGGTGACGAACCGGGTGCCATAGGTCACCGCCCTCAGATCGCTGGTCGAGATCGACGGGCGCGCGGTCCAGACCAGGCCGTCGGTGCTGGCGAGTACCGTGCCGGCAGCGCCCACTGAGATGAAGGTCGTGGCGGTGGTCGTGGTGGTCGCAGTCGCGCTCGTCGTTACCGAGCCGTAGGCGATACCCCTCAGATCGGCCGTCGTCGCCGAGTTGACGGTCGTCCACTTGGCTCCATCGGTGCTGGTGAGCATCGTGCCGCCCGCACCGACCGCGACGTACCGTCCGTTGCCGTAGGCGATTCCATACAGGTCGGCCGTCGTTCCGGAATCGACCACGGTCCAGCTGGTGCTGTTGGAACTGGCCAGGATCGTGCCTTTCGCCCCGACCGCGATCACCTGCCCCGATCCGCTCCCGACCAGGGCCGTCAGGGTGTTCGTCGTCGGCGAAGTCCGAGGGGTCCAGGTGACCGCGTCGGGGCTGGTCAGGATCGTGCCGAGGTCCCCGATGGCGACGAACAGTCCGTTGCGATACTGGACCGCATTCAGGTTGGCCGTCGTGCCGGACGTTGCGGCAGTCCAGGTCGTGCCGCTCGTCGTCGAATAGATGGTGCCGCTCGCCCCGACGGCGACCACCATCGCAGTGCCGGCGGCGGTCGCCGTCGTGTACGTCACGCCGAGCAGATTGTTCAGGCTCAGCGGATTTCCCGCCGTCCACACCGAGCCTGCCAGACGCGGGACGAATGCGATCGGCGACGACCCGGGCCCGCCGGGTCCGCCACCATGCCGGCCGTTGACCGTCACCGAGTAGGTCGTGCCATTGGTCAGACCGGTGATGATGAATGGCGACGTCGTACCCGTGTATATCCTGCAGTACGTGGAGGTCGTGCAGTTCGACGTGTCGACCGTGGAGCCCTGCGCAACCCAGACCCAGTATTCGACGCTCGAATCGCCGGTCCAGGTGACCGTCGCGCTGCTGTCGCCCGCGACGACCTTGACGTCGGGCGGGGCATCCGCAGAGCTGCCACCGCCGCCGCATCCGGCCACCACGGCAACCACCAGCAGCATCGCAACGGCGAGGAGCTTTCTCATCTCGTATTCCAGCAAAGGGGGATCTGGCGGAGACGCAGGGATTCGAACCCTGGATACAGGTTTTAGCCCGTATGCTCCCTTAGCAGGGGAGTGCCTTCGACCACTCGGCCACGTCTCCGGTATTGCGGTGCCTGCGCTACGGCATCCCGCGTCGCTTCCACGCGGGAATGTACTTCCGCCACTATGCCTGCCCCACGCTGAGCGCGGGCTGGCGAATGCCCGATTCTACCGGGCCTGCTCCTCGCCAGTCCATCGAGTGTGACGTCAGCAGCCTCGGACCGGCTCAGGCAGCCGGCCCCTGGCCGCCCTTGTCCAGCTCGAACGCCTTGTGCAGCACGCGCACGGCGAGCTCGAGGTATTTCTCGTCGATCACGACGGCGATCTTGATCTCGGAGGTCGAGATCATCTGGATGTTGATGCCTTCGTCGGCCAGCGTCTTGAACATCTTGGACGCGAGCCCGACGTGCGAGCGCATGCCGATCCCGACGACGGAGACCTTGGCGATCCGGTTGTCACCGATGACTTCGCGTGCCTCGAACGACTTGCCGCGCTGCGACTCGAGCACGCCCATCGCCTTCTGGTACTCGTTGCGATTGACGGTGAACGAGAAATCGGTGTGACCCGATGCGCCGATGTTCTGCACGATCATGTCGACATCGATGTTGGCCGCAGCGATCGGCCCGAGGATTGCGTAGGCGATGCCGGGCCGGTCCTCGACCCCCATCACCGAGATCTTCGCCTCGTCGCGATTGAACGCGATCCCTGAGATGATCGCCTGTTCCATGTCCTGGTCTTCCTCGTAAGTGATCAGCGTGCCCGGCGACTGCGAATCGACGTCCTCGAACGAAGACAGCACGCGCAAGCGCACCATGTACTTGCCCGCGAACTCGACCGACCGGATCTGCAGGACCTTCGAACCCTGGCTCGCGAGTTCGAGCATCTCCTCGAACGTGATCTTGTCGAGCCTGCGCGCCTCCGGGACGATGCGCGGGTCGGTCGTGTAGACCCCATCGACATCGGTGTAGATCTGGCACTCGTCGGCCTTGAGCGCCGCGGCGAGCGCCACGCCCGACGTGTCGGAACCGCCCCGGCCCAGCGTCGTGATGTTGCCGCTGCGGTCGACGCCCTGGAATCCGGCGACGATGACGATCGTCCCCTCGTCCAGGTCCTTGCGCATCCGCTGGTCGTCAATCTCGAGGATGCGCGCCTTGGTGAACGCGCTGTCGGTGAGGATCCTCACCTGCGAGCCGGTGTAGCTGCGCGCCTTCAGTCCGAGGTCGTGCAGCGCGATCGCAAGAAGGCCGATGGTGACCTGCTCGCCGGTCGCCGCGACGACGTCGAGCTCGCGGGGATCCGGATGGGCCGAAAGCTCCTTCGCGAGGCCGAGCAGCCGGTTGGTTTCGCCTGACATCGCCGACACGACGACGACGAGCTGATGTCCGTCGCGGTGGAAGCGCGCGACGCGCTTCGCGACGTTGCCGATGCGCTCGGTCGAACCGACCGAGGTGCCGCCGTATTTCTGTACGATCAGGGCCATGTCGAAGCCTGCTTCATGGCCGCGCGGGCGGCCGGACCACGCTCGGCGACATCATGCGCCGAGCGCGCGAAAGGCGAGGGTCGCGTTGGTGCCGCCGAAACCGAACGAGTTCGACAGTGCGGCGCGGATCGCCATCGGTCGCGCGACACCTGGAACGAAATCGAGGTCGCATTGCGGATCTGGATTGACGAGGTTCAGCGTCGGCGGCGCGACCTGGTCGCGCAGCGCGAGCACCGTGAACACGGCTTCGATCCCCGCCGCGGCGCCGAGGAGGTGGCCGGTCATCGACTTGGTCGACGACACGGCGAGCTTCGGAGCGTGGTCGCCGAACGCGCGCTTGACCGCGATGCACTCGGCGACGTCGCCGAGCGGCGTCGACGTCCCGTGCGCGTTGATGTAGTCGATGTCGGTCGGCGCCATGCCCGCGTTGCGCAGCGCGTTGCGCATGCTGCGAAACGCGCCGTCGCCGTCCTCGGGAGGCGCCGTGATGTGGTGCGCGTCGGCGCTCATTCCGTAGCCGGAGAGTTCGCAGTAGATCCTCGCGCCGCGGGCCTTCGCGTGCTCCAGTTCCTCGAGCACCAGGATGCCGGCGCCCTCGCCTAGCACGAAGCCGTCGCGGTCGACGTCCCACGGGCGACTCGCGCCCTGTGGATCGTCGTTGCGCGTCGACAGGGCGCGTGCGGCGCAGAATCCGCCGACACCCAGCGGCGACACGGTCGACTCCGACCCGCCGGCGACCATGACGTCGGCGTCGCCGTACTCGATCAGCCGCGCCGCCTCGCCGAGGCTGTGGTTGCCGGTCGAGCACGCGCTGACCGTCGCGATGTTCGGACCGCGATAGCCGTACTGGATCGAGACCAGCCCGGAGATCATGTTGATGATCGAGCCCGGGACGAAGAACGGCGACACCTTGCGCAGGCCGCCCTGCAGGAATGCGCGCTGCGTGTCCTCGATCATCGGCAGCCCGCCGATCCCCGATCCCACCGCGACCCCGCAGCGTTCCTTGTCGCCCGCGAAATCCTCGAGGCCCGCGTCCTTGATCGCTTCCATCGTCGCGACCAGGCCGTAGTGGATGAACGTGTCGTAGCGCCGGGCTTCCTTGGCGGAGAGCCAGCGCGACACGTCGAAATCCTTCACCTCGCCGGCAATCTGCGACGGAAAGCCCGTCGTGTCGAAGCGCGTGATGCGCCCGATGCCGGAACGCCCGGCGACGATGCTGGCCCAGGCGTCAGCGACCCCGATGCCGACCGGGGACACGATGCCAAGACCGGTGACGACGACTCGACGGCGAGACATGAGCTAGCTCGAAAGGAACGGGGAAAGTGCGGACACGGCAGGTGGGCGCGCTGCCGTCGCCGGGGGCCTCGACTGCGGGCCGCGGACGCGGCCCGCTGCCCGGCGTTATTTCTTGACGTGGCTGCCGACGTAGTCGATCGCCTGCTGCACGGTGGTGATCTTCTCGGCTTCCTCGTCGGGAATCTCGGTTTCGAACTCCTCCTCGAGCGCCATCACGAGTTCGACCGTGTCGAGGGAATCCGCGCCGAGGTCGTCGACAAACGACGACTCGTTCTTGATCTCGGCTTCATTGACGCCCAGTTGTTCGGCGACGATTTTCTTGACGCGCTGTTCGACGTTTTCCATGCATCTCCTCCCCGTTATTGGGGTCAAGGAATCAAACCCGTGGATTTTACCGCAAGACCTGCCGCAGCACGAATGGGATCGGGATTCCCGTGGTGCCGGGCGCTCCGGCATTCGCCCCCGGGGCGGCCCGAGCACGCACTGGACTACCTTCGTGCTGCGCACTCCGGTATTCGCCCTCGGGGCGGCCCGTCAGGCTCATGGCATCAACATGCCCCCGTTCACGTGCAGCGTGGTGCCGGTGATATACGCCGCACGCGGGCTCGCCAGGAAGAGGACGGCATTGGCGATGTCGTCGGGCGTCCCGAGGCGGTTCAGCGGAATGCGCGCGAGCAGCGCATCGCGCTGCGCCGGTTGCAGCACACGGGTCAGGTCGGTGTCGACGAAGCCGGGCGCCACGCAGTTGACGGTGATGTTGCGGCTGCCGACCTCGAGCGCCAGCGACTTGGTGAAACCGACCAGCGCGGCCTTGGCCGCGGAGTAGTTCGTCTGGCCGGGATTGCCCGAAGCGCCGACCACCGACCCGATCTGGATGATGCGGCCGCGACGCGCCTTCATCATGCCGCGCAGCACCGCCTTCGCGAGGCGGTATGCGGGTTTCAGGTTGGTCTCCATGATCGCGTCCCACTCCTCGTCCTTCATGCGCAGGAGCAGGTTGTCGCGGGTGATGCCGGCGTTGTTGACCAGGATCGTCACCGGCCCCAGCCGCGATTCCACGTCGCGCAGCACACGCTCGGTCGCGGCAGCGTCGGTGACGTCGAGTCGCAATCCGAGGCCGGGGATGCCCGCCTCGCCGAGGTAGGCGGTGATTGCCTGCGCGCCTTCGTCGGTGGTGGCGGTTCCGGCGACGGTGGCACCCGCGCCGCCCAGCGCCAGCGCGATCGCGCGACCGATGCCCCGCGTCGCGCCGGTCACCAGCGCGATCTCCCCCTGCAGTTCAGCCGTGCCCGCCATCGCCGCCTCCCGCTGCCGATTATGCCGCCGCCAGCGCCGAACGCACCTCGGCGATCGCCGCGCCGTCGGTCAGTGCATAGGCATTCAGGCGCTCGTCGATGCGCCGCGTCAACCCCGTCAGCACCTTGCCGGGCCCGCACTCGACGACGTCGGTGACGCCGCGGGCGGCAAGCGCCTCGATCGTCTGCGTCCAGCGCACCGGGCTCGCCGCCTGCCGGGCCAGTGCGGCGCGTATCGCCTCGGGCTCCGGATGGGTCTGCACGTCGACGTTGTGAACGACGGGGATCGACGGCGTCGATACCGCGACCTGCGCGAGTCTCGCCGCGAGCTTTTCCGCGGCCGGCTTGAGCAACGAGCTGTGGAAAGGCGCCGAGACCGGCAGCAGCAGGCCCCGCTTGGCGCCGCGCGCCTTCGCCGCCGCGATCGCCCGCTCGACTGCGGCCTTGTTGCCGGCAATGACCAGTTGGCCGGGCGCGTTGAAATTGACCGGCTCGACGACTTCGCCCTGCGCCGCTTCGCGACAGGCCTCGATCACCGCCGCATCGTCGGCACCCATGATCGCCGCCATCGCGCCGACGCCCGGGGCCACCGCGTCCTGCATCGCCTCGGCCCGGAACCGCACCAGCGGGACCGCGTCGCGGAAGGCGAGCGCACCGGCGGCGACCAGTGCCGTGTACTCGCCGAGGCTGTGGCCCGCGACGAACGAAGGCGCGGCACCCCCGCTGGCGAGCCAGGCACGCCAGACGGCGACGCCCGCCGTCAGCATCACCGGCTGGGTGTTGCGGGTCAGGTTGAGCGCTTCGGCGGGGCCGTCCGCGACCAGCGCCCACAGGTCCTCACCGAGGGTCTCGGAGGCCTCGGCGAAAGTCGCGCGCACTTCGGGATGATCGGAGTAGGCCCCCATCATGCCGATCTGCTGCGATCCCTGTCCGGGGAAGACGAATGCGATGGTCATCGGGGCTGCCTGGTCGAAATGGGGCGTCGTGCCCGGAAGTTGAACGCGCGCGTCACCACCGGACGAGCACGGATCCCCACGTGAATCCGCCGCCGACGCCGACCAGCATCACGTGCTGGCCGGCGCGGATGCGCCCGTCGCGTACCGCCACGTCGAGCGCGAGCGGGATCGACGCCGCCGACGTGTTCGCGTGCGCATCGACGGTCGAAATCACCTTCTCCGGCGACACACCGAGCTTCTTCGCAGTGGCGTCCATGATCCGCAGGTTCGCCTGGTGCGGTATCAGCCAGTCGATGTCGGCCGCGGTCATCCGGTTGGCCGACAGGGCCTCGTTCGCGACCTCGGCGAGAACGCGCACCGCGAACTTGAACACGCCCTGCCCGTCCATGTGCACGAACGGGCTGCCGGAAACGGCGCCGTTCCTGACCTGTCCGGGCACGCACAGTATGTCGCGGTAATGGCCGTCGGCGTGCAGGTGCGCCGACAGGATCCCGGGTTCCGGCGAAGGGACGAGCACGACCGCGCCGGCACCGTCGCCGAACAGCACGCAGGTCCCGCGATCGTTCCAGTCGAGAATCCGCGAGTAGATCTCGGCGCCGACCACCAGCGCGTTGCGCGCGGCACCGCTGGCGACCATCTTGTCGGCAATCGCCAGCGCGTAGACGAAACCCGAGCACACGGCCTGCACGTCGAACGCGGGACCGCCGTGCGCGCCGAGCTTGTCCTGGAGAATGCATGCCGTCGACGGGAAGATCATGTCCGGCGTCGTCGTCGCGACGATGATCAGGTCGACGGCGGCGGGCGCGATCGCCGCGGCGGCAAGCGCCTCGCGAGCCGCCGCCAGCGCGAGATCGGAGGTCTCCTCGCCCTCGGCCGCGATGTGCCGCTGCGCGATGCCGGTCCGGCTGCGGATCCATTCGTCGCTGGTCGCGACGCGCCCGGCGAGCTCGACATTGGTCAGTACGCGCGACGGGAGGTAGCGGCCCGTGCCGGCGATTCGGCTATGCATGGGCCGCGGCGGGTCCGGAGGGTCCGGTGGGTCCGGTGGCTTCGGCGGAAACCGCGGGGCCGCCCGCGGCCACGTGCATGCCGGCGATGCGCTGCGCGATCCGGTCCAGCACGCCGTGCTCGACTTCCGCGTGCGCTCGGCGGAGCGCGTTGACGAAGGCCTGCACATCAGCCCCGCCGTGGCTCTTGACGACGACGCCTCTCAGGCCGACCAGCGTCGCGCCGTTGTAGCGGCGCGGATCGATGCGCCGCTTGAACGCCATCAGCACCGGATAGGCGACCAGCGCAGCGAGGCGCGTCAACGGGTTGCGGGTGAATTCCGCCTTCAGGAAAGCGTAGAGCATCTGCGCAAGGCCCTCGGATGTCTTGAGCGCGACGTTGCCGACAAAACCGTCGCAGACGACGACGTCGGTGGTTCCGTTGTAGATGTCGTCGCCTTCGACGTTGCCGTGAAAGTTGAGGCCGGAAGTCTTCAGGAGCTCCGCCGCGTCCTTGACGACGTCGTTGCCCTTGATGTCTTCCTCGCCGATGTTGAGCAGCCCGATCGTCGGCCGCTCGATGCCTTCGATCGCCGTCACCAGGGCACTGCCCATCGCCGCGAACTGCACGAGCTGTTCGGGTGTGCAGTTGACGTTGGCACCCAGGTCGAGCATCAGCGTCTCGCCCGAGCGGGTCGGCAGCTGCGATGCGATCGCCGGCCGGTCGATGCCCGGCAGCGTCTTCAGCACGAAGCGCGCGATCGCCATCAGGGCGCCGGTGTTGCCGGCCGACACGCACGCATGCGCCGCGCCCTCCTTGACCAGGTTGACCGCGACCCGCATCGACGAGTCCTTCTTGCGCCGCAGCGCCTCGCCGGGAGGCTCGTCCATGTCGACGACCTCGCTCGCCGCGCGGACGCTTACGCGATCGCGCAGCGCAGGCTTGGCGATCGCCAGCGCGGCTTCAAGCGCCGCCTGCGGCCCGACGAGGATCACCTTCGCGTCGCGCGTCGCCTCGAGGAACTCGAGGCAGGCGGGAACGGTGACCGAGGGGCCGTGATCGCCCCCCATGGCATCGACGGCTACGGTGACGGACATCGGGCTCGTGAGTTCAGGCGCCGCCCGCGGCGCCAGGGTCACTCGTCGGCCTTGGTCTTGACGACCTTCTTGCCGCGGTAGTAGCCGCTCGGGCTGATGTGGTGGCGGAGGTGCACCTCGCCGCTCACCGGCTCGACGGCCAGCGGCGGATTGCCGAGAAAGTCGTGGGCGCGATGCATGCCGCGCTTCGACGGCGACTTCTTGTTCTGCTGGACTGCCATCATGCTCTCCTGTTTGTCACTTCACTGTCGGCGGGTGCCGCGCAGGCTCCATCGGGATGCCTCGGCGCAAACGGCAGCGCCAGCACCAGTTCGTCCTCGACCAATCCGAGCGGATCGATCGGGGATCCCGCCAGCACGACCTCGGAACCGCACTCGGCATCGAGCGCCGCCAATTCGTCCTCGGTTCTCGCGAGGAGCAACTCGGTCCGCTGCTCGATCGGCCATTCGAAGTCGGCGAGGCAGCGCTGGCAATTCAGCGTCACCGTGCCGGAAAGTCCGACGTCGAGCGCGGGCCTGCCCATCGCGTCGGCCACGCCGGCGATTCGCCATTCGATCGACGCCGGGCCTTCGGCAAGCACGTCGGCAACCCGCGGCAACCGATGGGCATCGACGCTCCCTTCGACGACGCCTCGATCGCGAGCGAGCCCGAACGCGTCCAGACGGGACTTCGATGAGTCCGAACCTGTGCCCGAACCGTCGGCCAAGCGCGAAACCATTGCGTGCGCACCCCGTGCCCGCAAACCTCCCGAAAATCTCGTGCGGGGGCGGCCGGCGAAAAACGTAAAATCATACCGTCAATCGACGGCCCTGTCAAAAAATGTCAGAAAAAACAACGGTGAGCGGGGTGCGGCCCCTGGTCCTCGCCTCGGGATCCCGGTATCGGCGAGCCTTGCTCGAGCGCCTTGGCCATCCGTTCGAGGTTGCCGCCGCCGACATCGACGAGACCGCGCTTCCCGGCGAGACGCCGGCGGTCACCGCCTGCCGGCTGGCGATCGCCAAGGCACGCGCGGTCGCGGCCCGCTACTCCGACGCGCTGGTGATCGGCTCCGACCAGGTCGCCGACGCCGACGGCGTGGCGCTAAGCAAGCCGGGGAGCCACGACGCGGCGGTCGCGCAGCTGACCATGCTCTCGGGCCGCAGGATCGTCTTCCACACCGCGCTGGCGCTGGTCGATGCCGCGAGCAAGCGCTGCCAGCTGCGGCAGGTCGACGTGACGAGCACCTTCCGCCGGCTCGGTTCGCAGGCGATCGAAAGCTACCTGCGCCGCGAGCGTCCCTACGACTGCGCCGGAGCGGTCAAGTCCGAGGCGCTGGGCATTGCGCTGTTCGAACGCATCGAAAGCGACGATCCGACGGCGCTGATCGGCCTGCCGCTGATCGCCCTCGTCGACCTGCTCGCGACCGAGGGGGTCGACGTGCTGGCGCAACCGCAGGCAGCTTGAGGCATGCCCGGGACGCTCTATCTCGTGCCGAACCTGCTCGGCAGCGTCGCGCCGTCGTCGGTCCTGCCCCAGCGCACGATCGACGTCGCGCGCGGACTCGTACGCTGGGTCGTCGAAACGCCCAAGGCCGCCCGCGCCTTCCTCAACTCGCTCGGAATGCCGGTGCCGATCGCACAGCTCGACGTCGTCGCGCTGCCGCGCGCCCCGGGCGCGGACGAGATCGCCGCAGTCATCAGGACGCTGGGCAACGGCGAGGACGTCGGGCTCGTGTCCGATGCAGGATGTCCCGGCGTGGCCGACCCGGGGTCGGCGCTCGTCGCCGCCGTGCACGCGGCGGGATTGCGGGTGGTCCCGCTGGTGGGCCCGTCGGCGATCCTGCTCGCGTTGATGGCCTCCGGATTGAACGGCCAGCATTTCTGCTTCCACGGCTACCTGCCGGTGAAGCCGGACGCGCGGGCCGAGGCGCTGCGCTCGCTCGAGGCGCAATCGCGCGGCGGCGCGCGCACCGAGATCTTCATCGAAACGCCTTATCGCAACGCCGCGATGCTGGCGGCGCTCGCCGATGCGCTGAAGCCATCGACGACCGTGTGCATCGCGGCCGATCTGACCCTTCCGACCGAACACATCGAGCGTGCGAGCGCCCGCGAATGGAAGAAACGCGACCTCACGCGCTTCGAGCGGCGCCCGGCGATATTCCTGCTGCAGGGATGACGCGACGCCTGGCACGCGCGATTGCCCGTCGCGCTGCGCGCCGCAGGAATGCGCGACCCGGCGCGCGGGCGTGGCGTGGCGTGGCCGCCAGGGTCAGGCGGCCGATTCCTCGTCCGGCCAGTTCTTGATGTAGCTCTTCAGCATGCGGTTCTCGAAGCTCTGGTCTTCGTAGACCGCTTTCGCGACATCGTGGAACGATACGACACCCTGCAGCATCGTCCCATCCATCACGGGGACGTAACGCGCATGCCGCTCGAGCATGACCCGGCGCAACTCCATCACGTCGAGGCCCGGGTGTGCCGTCAGCGGCTCGCGTTCGTAGATGTCGGCGATGGCCAGACCGCCCAGCGACCCGCCCCGCTCGGCGAGCGCCTTCAGGACCTCGGCGAAGGTCAGCATCCCGGCCATGCGTCCGTGATCCATGACGACCAGTGACCCGATGTCGTGCTGCGCCATCACCTGCACCGCCTCGAGCACCGGTCGACCGGGTGGCGTCGTGAACAGCGCGTTCCCCTTGATGCGCAGGATTTCGCTTACGAGCATGTCGCCTCCTCCCGGTAGGACACCACGCAAGCCCAGATTACCTACAGGCGGGGCATCATGCAATTGCAATCGGCGTCAGGCAGAGAGCGGCCGCCGCTCGCGCAGCGCCTGGGCGAGCGTACCGGCGTCGACATACTCGAGTTCGCTGCCGATCGGGACGCCGCGGGCCAGCCGGGTGACCGTCAGGTTGCGCGCCGCCAGCAGTTCCCCGAGGTAATGCGCGGTCGCCTCGCCCTCGTTGGTGAAATTGGTCGCCAGGATCACTTCGCGCACGACGCCATCGGTGGCGCGGGCGAGCAGCCGCTCGAGCCGGATTTCCTTCGGGCCGATGCCGTCGAGCGGCGAGAGCCGGCCCATCAGCACGAAGTAGAGTCCCGAATACGAGTGCGTCTGCTCGACCATCAGCAGGTCGGCCGGGGTCTCGACGACGCACAGCTGCGTCGGGTCGCGCCGGGGCGACTGGCACAGCGCGCACAGCCGCCCTTCGGTGAAGGTGTTGCAGCGCTCGCAGTGCAGCACCGAGCGCGTCGCCTCGGTCAGCGCACGCGCAAGCCGCTGCGCGCCGTCCCGGTCGTGCTGCAGCAGGTGCAGCGCCATGCGCTGCGCGGCTTTCGGCCCCACGCCCGGGAGGCAGCGCAGCGCCCCGGCGAGCTCGTCGAGGCTCGACAGCGCCTCGCGAGGGGCCGCCGCGCGGGAGCCCGCGTCACCGGCGCTCATCGATCCGCGACCGGTCGTCAGAAAGGCAGCTTGAAACCGGGCGGCATCGGGAGGCCGGCCGTCAGGCCGCCCATCTTCTCCTGCGTCATGGCCTCGGCGCGCCGCACCGCGTCGTTGAATGCCGCGGCGATCAGGTCCTCGAGCATGTCGCGCTCCTCGCCCGAGAGCGACGGATCGATGGTCACCTTCTTCACGTCGTGTCGGCAGGTCATCACGACCTTGACGAGACCCGCCCCGGCCTGTCCCTCGACCTCGATGCGCCCGAGCTCCTCCTGCGCGCGCTGCATGTTCTCCTGCATCTGCTGCGCCTGCTTCATCAGGCCGGCGAGCTGGTTCTTCATCATGATCGTTCCTGGTTGCTGGGAGGTGGATTGGGATTCGACGCGCTCCGCGGGACCCGCTCGATGGTCTCGGTTTTCACCGTCGCTTCGAACCGCGCGACCAGGTCGCGCACGAACGGTTCGCTGCGGAACATCGCTTCGCCCTGTGCCCGGGCCTGCTCGCGCTCGCGACGCTCGTGGGCGGCCAGCGACCGCTCGCCCGTCTCGCCGATCTCGTACGCCAGCAACAGCTTGCGCCCCGTCGCCGCCTCGAGCGCGGCCTTGAGCTTGTCGGAGTAGGCCTTGTCCGCCAGATGCTTGTGCGTGGTCGGGATGGCGAGCGACAACGCGTTGCCGCGGATCGATTTCAGCTCCGACTGGGCAGCGAGTTGCGCCGCCATGCCGGTCAGCTTGAGACCTGCGACGAACGCCGGCCACTGCGCCGGCGATTCCGGCAGTGGCGTCACGGACCGGACAGGCGCCTGCCCGGGCGGCGTCGAAGGTTCCACAGCCGCCGGCAATGCGGGAGCGAGACCGGGCGATGCGGGCGCGGGAGCGGGTTCGGACGCGGCCGGTTGCGGGTTGCGCGACGGCACCGCGTCCGGGGTTGTGCCCTGCGGCTCGCGGGGGCGCGGCGCGGCAGGCGTCGCGGCCCGCGGCTCGCGCGGCGGCGCTGCCGCCGGCGTGGCTGCCGGTGCGGGTTGCGGCTTGCGTGACGGCGCCGCACCCGGCGCAGTGCTCGCCGCCGTCGCAGGCTCGAACGCAAGCAGCCTCAGCAGCGTCATCGAGAAGCCGGTCGCTTCGTCGGGTGCCAGCGCCAGATCGGCGCGACCCTGGGCGCAGATCTGGTAGGCGAGCTGGACGTCCTCGGCCGACATCTGCGACGCGTAGCCGGCGACCCGCTCGGCGTCGTCGCCGATGGAGGCGCCGGGGACGGCCTGCGCGACAGCGATCCGATGGAACAGTGCCGCCAGCTCGTCGAGCGCGGACGAGAACGCCTGGCCGCTCTCCGCCAGCCCGTCGCTCTGGGCGAGCAGCGTCGGGCCGTCGCCGGCCAGCAGCGCGTCGGCGATCCGGTAGACGTATCCGCGATCGACGACGCCGAGCATCGCCCGCACCTCGGGCTCGCGAACCTCGCCGCTGCCGTAGGCGATCGCCTGGTCGAGCAGCGACAGCGCGTCGCGCAGCGATCCCTGCGCCGCAGCGGCAATCTGGGCGAGCGCGGTCGGATCGAAGGCGATGCCCTCCTCGCCCAGGATGAAAGCGAGGCGCTCGGCGATCGCCGCCCGCGGCAGCGGCTTCAGGTTGAACTGCAAACAGCGCGACAGGACGGTGACCGGGATCTTCTGTGGGTCGGTCGTGGCGAGCACGAACTTGACGTGCTCGGGCGGCTCCTCGAGGGTCTTCAGCATCGAGTTGAACGCGCCTTTGGACAGCATGTGGACTTCGTCGATCAGGTACACCTTGTAGCGGCCCACGGTCGGCGCATAGCGCGCGTTGTCGAGGATCTCGCGCATGTTGTCGACGCCGGTGTTGGAGGCGGCGTCGAGTTCGAGCAGGTCGACGAAACGCCCGGCATCGATGTCACGGCAGGTACCGCAGACGCCGCAGGGCGTCGCCGTGACGCCGGTTTCGCAGTTGAGGCTCTTGGCAAGGATGCGCGCGATCGTCGTCTTGCCGACGCCGCGCGTGCCGGTCAGCAGATATGCGTGGTGCAGGCGTCCCCGGGTCAGCGCGTTGGTCAGCGCCGTGACGACGTGCTCCTGTCCGACGAGTTCGCCGAACGTCCGGGGGCGCCATTTGCGCGCCAGAACCTGATAACTCATCGGCTGCAAGCTCAGGTCGGCCCGGAGCGTCAAAAGGGGTGGCGAGCCGTTCCCCCGGCACTTGCAGAGAATCGCTGTGGCTGCTTCCTTCCGGACCTGACCAGATTCACGACCATGCAATGCGGGGCGACCCGCCGTTGATCGGGCGCCAGTGGCGCGAGTGCGGATTATAGCCCGGAATTGGCCCCGCCTCCGCGTGCTGGCGCGGCCGGGGTCAAATGGTGTATCATGCTGCGTCGCACAAATGACGCGAGGGCGCGTCTGCGACCTAAAGATCCGGAGCAATCGCGCAGCCCACGGCAAGGCTGCGCTCAACGCACGGCGGCAAAAAGATCGCCGCAAACCATCAGGGACGTGTCCGGCAACGGGCGCGTTGAAGGTGTCATGCGCGATCGAGCGTCCATTCATCGTTGGCAGTACCTGCGCCTGGGCAGTGCCATTGCGCTCGCTACGACGGTGATCCTGCTGTCGGGTTGCGAGCAACCCCCCCCGGCCCCGCCGCCGCAAGCCGGCCTCAGCGTCGTCGTCCGTCCCGGACCCACGACCTGGTTCACCGGGCCGAACGGCCACGCCACCGGTTTCGACCACGACCTCCTCACCCGCTTCGCCCGCGAGCACGGCCTCGCGCTCAAGGTCACCTTCGCCGACGACGCCGCATCGCTGATGGACAGCGTCGCGAACGGTGACGCGCAACTGGGCGCCGGCGGACTCTTCGGTCGCGAATCGCCGAGGGTCCGCGCAGGTGCCGCCGGCGCCTCGCCGCAAGCCCCCGCGGTCAGTTGGACCGACGGTTACGTCGCGGCGGAGCCCGTCCTCATCTACAACGTCGACGGCTACAGGCCCAAGCGCTGGGACGACCTCAAGAACGCGACGATCGCCTACCCTGCACACACCGGCATGGATGCGCTCATCGCGGACGCGCGGGCCGCGCATCCCGGCATCCGCTTCGAGCCCGTCGACGTCGTCTCCTCGGATGCGCTGATCGCGCAGGTCTCGGAAGGCACCCTCGATTACGCGATCGTGCCTTCGAGCGACGCGTCGGCGGCGCGCAACATCCATCTCGATTTCGACGTCGCCTTCCCGGCCGGTCCGCGCCACGACTTCGCGTGGGCGGTCGCACCGGGGGCGCAGGCGCTGCGCGAGGCACTGGACGCATTCATCGAGCGCCTGCGCAAGGACGGGACGCTCGCGCGCATCGTCGATCGCTACAAGGCTGCGACCGACCAGGTCGAGCGCGTCGACGCCGGGGTGTTCCAGGACCGCATCCGCCAGATGCTGCCGCAATGGCGCAAGACCTTCCTCGAGGCGCAGGCCAAAAGTGGCATCGAATGGCGCCTGCTCGCAGCGGTGGCATACCAGGAATCGCAATGGGACCCGCTCGCGACCAGCGAAACCGGCGTGCGCGGGCTGATGCAACTCACCGCTGACACTGCGCGCAGCCTCGGAGTCGCCGACCGGCTCGATCCGCGGACCTCTGCGATCGCCGCCGCGCGCTACATCGCCGACCTCAAGGCCCGGCTCCCCGCGCGCATTGCCGAACCGGATCGCACCTGGCTGGCACTGGCCGCCTTCAACATCGGCATCGGGCACCTCGAGGACGCGCGCATCCTCGCCCAGCGCAACAAGCTCAATCCCGATCTCTGGAACGACGTCCGCAAGATGCTCCCGCTGCTCGCCGATCCCAAATACTACGCCGCGGCAAGGAACGGCTACGCCCGCGGCGGCATGCCGGTGGCGTTCGTGGGACGCGTCCGCGGCTATTACGACATCCTGCTGCGCAGCCAGTCGGCCCAGCCGCCGTTGCTCCAGGCGAGCCTTGCGCTGCACTGACCCGACACGCCCTGCCCGGGCATTCCGCCTGCTCGGCGCCCTGCTGCTGGCCGGGGCCGTCGCCATCGCGCATGCGCAGGGCGACGGCCCACACCCTGCTCGCGACCCCTCGCCACATGGGCTCTACATCGAGCAGCTGACCACCACCGAGGTACGGGCCGCGATCGCCGCCGGCAGCACGACGATCATCATTCCGATCGGCGGGACCGAGCAGAGCGGACCGGCGATGGTCCTCGGCAAGCACAACGTCCGCGTCGGGATCCTCGCCGGAAGGATCGCCGCAGCGCTCGGCGACGCCCTGGTCGCACCGGTGATCGCCTACGTTCCCGAGGGCAACGTCGACCCGCCCACCTCGCACATGCGCTTCGCCGGGACGATCAGCATCCCGGTCGACGCGTTCGAAAGGACGCTCGAGGGAGCCGCGCGGAGCTTCGCCGCCCACGGATTTCGCGACATCGTGTTCATCGGCGACCACGGCGGCTACCAGCGCAGCGAGGAGACGGTGGCGAAGCGCCTGAACCGCGAATGGGCGCACCGGGCCGTGCGCGCCCATGCGATCCTCAACTATTACCGCGTCACCGAGACCGACTACGTGAAGGCGCTGAAAGCGCGCGGCCTCACCGACCACGAGATCGGCACCCACGCAGGTGTCGCCGACACGTCGCTGTCGCTGGCACTCGACCCGAAGCTGGTGCGGATGGACGTGCTGCGCGCGGGCAAGGACCTCGACGCCGCGCACGGCGTCTACGGCGACCCGCGGCGTTCGAGCGCCGCGCTGGGCGAACTCGGCGTCGACGCGATCGTCGCGAAGACGGTCGCCGCGATCCGGCAAGCCGTTGCGCGACGCTGACCACGTCGGCGGCCGTTACAATCACTTCCCTGCCCCGGGCCGCGGATGGCCCGCGGTGTCACTTCAGGATCGCCCCGTGAAACGAATTCCCCTGCTCGCCGCATTCATCTGCGCGCTGCCGCTTTGCACCGCTGTGGTCACGCCCTCAGTTGCCCAGACCGTTGCCCAGACCGTTGCCCAGACCGCCGCACAGGCGACGACCCCGACGGCGCCGCCGTCCGCGCCCGCAGCCGCTGCCCAACCCCGAACGATCGACACGATTCCGGGCATGCCGCCGGTCGTCGATCCGGCCAACCTGTACAGCGAGACCGGGGTCGGGCACCTCTCCGCCGCGGTCAAGGACGCGCTGCCGCGGATCTACGTACCGAACATCCGCTCCGACGACGTCTATGTCATCGACCCGGCGACCGACAAGGTCGTCGACCGCTTCAAGGTGGGGCGCAGCCCGCAGCACGTCGTGCCGTCGTGGGACCTGTCGACGCTGTGGGTCGCCAACAACGCCGAAGGACGCACCGACGGCAGCCTGACGCCGATCGATCCGAAGACCGGCAAGCCCGGTCCCGACGTCCCGGTCGACGACCCCTACAACATGTATTTCACGCCCGATGGCCACTCGGCGATCGTCGTCGCCGAGGCACACAAGCGCCTGGATTTCCGCGATCCGAAGACGATGGCGCTGCAGTTCTCCCTCGCCGTTCCCGGCTGCGGGGGCATCAACCACGGCGACTTCTCGATCGACGGACGCTACGCGATCTTCACCTGCGAATTCTCCAAGGGCCTCGCCAAGATCGACATGGTCGCGCACAAGGTCGTCGGCTACCTCCACCCGCAGCGGGCGGGCATGCCCCAGGACATCCGCGTGAGCCCCGACGGCAAGGTGTTCTACGTCGCCGACATGATGGCCGATGGCGTGTTTCTCATCGACGGCGATGCGTTCAAGCAGATCGGATTCATCCACACCGGCATCGGCACGCACGGTCTCTATCCTAGCCGGGACGGGCGCAAGCTGTACGTCAGCAATCGCGGCTCGAACGAGATCCACGGGCCGCCGCACGGCGCGGGCAGCGTCTCGGTCATCGACTTCGCGACGCGCAAGGTCGACCTCACCTGGCCGATCCCGGGCGGCGGCAGTCCCGACATGGGCAACGTCAGCGCCGACGGCAAGCACCTGTGGCTGTCCGGACGCTTCGACGACGTCGTCTACGACATCGACACGACGACCGGGGCGGTCGTGAAGGTTCCCGTCGGCATGGAGCCCCATGGCCTCGCCGTCTGGCCGCAGCCGGGACGCTATTCGCTGGGACATACGGGCAACATGCGCTGACGCGCGCACCCGCACCAGCGGGCACGGGTCAGCGCCGGACGATCAGCTCCTGCCCGCCCATGTAGGGGCGCAGCGCCGCCGGAACCTCGATCGATCCGTCGGCGCGCTGGTAGTTCTCCATCACCGCAACCAGCGTCCGTCCCACCGCCAGTCCCGACCCGTTCAGCGTGTGCACGAGTTCGGGCTTGCCCTGGGCGTTGCGGAAGCGCGCCTGCATCCGGCGAGCCTGGAAAGCCTCGCAGTTCGAGCACGACGAGATCTCGCGGTAGGCCTGCTGGCCGGGAAGCCAGACCTCCAGATCGTAGGTCTTGGCGGCGGCGAAGCCGATGTCGCCGGTGCACAGTGCCATGACGCGATAGGGAAGCCCGAGCTTCTGCAGGATCGCCTCGGCGTGGCCGGTCAGCGCCTCCAGCGCCGCATAGGAATCCTCGGGACGCACGACCTGCACCATCTCGACCTTGTCGAACTGGTGCTGACGGATCATGCCGCGCGTGTCCTTGCCGTAGCTGCCCGCTTCCGAGCGGAAACACGGCGTGTGCGCGGTCAGCCTGACCGGCAGTGCGTCGGCCGGGAGGATCGAGTCGCGCACCGAGTTCGTCAGCGTGATCTCGGACGTCGAAATCAGGTAGAGCGCCTCCTGCGCCCCCTCGTCCTGCGCCTGCCCGCCGCGAGTCACCGCGAACATGTCGGCCTCGAACTTGGGCAGCTGGGTCGTGCCCACCAGGGTCGGCGCGTTGACGATGTAAGGCGTATAGCACTCGGTGTAGCCGTGCTCGCGCGTGTGCGTGTCGAGCATCAGTTGCGCGAGCGCGCGGTGCATGCGCGCGAGGTCGCCGCGCAGGAACGTGAAGCGGGCTCCCGAGAGTTTCGCGGCCGTCTCGAAGTCGAGCATGCCGAGGGCCTCGCCGAGGTCGGTGTGGTCGCGAACCGCGAACGCGAACTCGCGCGGCGTGCCGACGCGGCGAACCTCGACGTTGTCGTCGGCCGAACGCCCGAGGGGGGTCGACGCATGGGTGAGGTTGGGAAGCCCGAGCAGGAAGTCGCGAAGCGTCGCCTGGACGCTGTCGAGCTCGCGCTCGAGCCTTTTCAGCTCGTCGCCCATGCCGGCGACTTCAGCGAGCAGTGGTGCCGGATCCTGGCCGCTTCCCTTGGCAATGCCGACCTGCTTCGACAGCGCGTTGCGCTTCGATTGCAGGTCCTGGGTGCGCGTCTGGATGCTCTTGCGTTCGGCCTCGAGGGTCTCGTAACGCGCGGCGTCGAGCACGACGCCGCGCTTCGCCAGCGCCGCGGCCACGCCCGGAAGATCGTTGCGAAAGAGATTGATGTCGAGCATCGCGCGATGTTATCAGACCGTCGCGGCCCGCCCACCCCTACTCGTCCTCCGCGGCGCCGCGCTTTCCGCCGGCGGCTTCGTCGCGGCTGCGCAGCGCCTGCAGGCGTTCGCGGATCTTGCCCTCCAGCCCGCGCGAGGTCGGCTCGTAGAACGTCACGTCGGGCATGTCGTCGGGCAGGTAGCGCTCGCCGGCGGCATAGGCATCGGCTTCGTCGTGCGCGTAGCGATAGCCCTTGCCGTAGCCCAGGCCGCGCATCAGTCCGGTGGGCGCGTTGCGAAGCCGCAGCGGCACCGGTCGGGACCCGTCCTCGGCGATGAACGCGCGCGCCGCGCCGTAGGCGGCGTAGACCGCATTGCTCTTGGCCGTGCAGGCGAGGTAGATCACGCACTGGGCGAGGGCCAGCTCGCCCTCGGGGGAGCCAAGCCGCTCGTAGGTCGCCACCGCGTCGAGCGCCAGGGTCAGCGCGCGCGCATCGGCGAGCCCCACGTCCTCGCTCGCCATGCGGATCAGCCGCCGGCCGACGTAGAGCGGATCGGCGCCGCCATCGAGCATCCGGCACATCCAGTACAGCGCGGCGTCGGGGTCCGAGCCGCGCACCGCCTTGTGCAGCGCCGAGATCTGGTCGTAGAACGCCTCGCCGCCCTTGTCGAACCGCCGCAGGCTGCGCGCGATCGTCGCCTCGACGAACGCGACGTCGATCAGGCTCCGCTTCGCCTCCGCGGCCGCCGTCGCGAGTTGCTCGACGAGGTTCAGCAGGCGGCGTGCGTCGCCGTCGGCGCAGGCGATCAGCGCGTCGCGCGCGGGGGCGTCGATCGCGGCGCCGGGCATCGCTTCCGTCTTCGCGCGATCGAACAGCGCGCCGAGCTCGTCCGCCGTCAGCGGCTTCAGCACGTAGACGGCGGCCCGCGACAGCAGCGCACTGTTGACCTCGAACGAAGGATTCTCGGTCGTCGCGCCGATGAACGTCAGCAGGCCCTGCTCGACGAACGGCAGGAATGCATCCTGCTGCGCCTTGTTGAAGCGGTGCACCTCGTCGACGAACAGGATCGTCGGCCGTCCGCTCTGCGCACGCACGGCCTCCGCCCGCGCCACCGCGTCGCGGATGTCCTTGACACCCGACAGCACGGCCGAAAGCGCGGCGAATTCGGCGTTGAACGCATTCGCCATCAACCGCGCGAGCGTCGTCTTGCCGACGCCCGGAGGCCCCCACAGGATCATCGAGTGCGGCTTGCCCGAAGCGAATGCGACTGCGAGCGGCTTGCCCGGTGCGAGCAGGTGGCGCTGGCCGACGACGTCGGCGACCGACTTCGGCCGCAGCCGCTCGGCCAGCGGCACGAGTGCGCCCGGTCCCGCGGGCGTCGCGGAAGTCGCTTCGGATCCGAACAGGTCGGCGCTCATCGTGGTCAGGCCATGCCGGGGTGGATCGAAGGCCCCGGCGCGGCGCGGTTCACTCGCCGAGGACGTCGGCGCCCGAAGGCGGCGTGAAACGGAACGTCGACGCCGCAAGCGCGGGGTTGCGCTTCATCGAGGTGAAATCGAGCGTGGTCGTCTGCCCGAACGCATCGGTCAGCACCATCCGTCGCGGCAGATCGCCGGCGAAACCCAGCCTGATCTTCTTGAACTGGGAATCGTGTGCCTTGGGAATCGCGTCGACGTACTCGAGGCCGTCGCCGTCGCCCGCTGCGACCAGCGTGAAATTCTGCTCCAGCGCGTTGTCTCCTGCGAGCAGTGCCGCCGGGGTCTCGCCGAGCGCGACGTCGAGCTTGCGCACGATCACCTGGTTGAGGTCGTGATCGTAGATCCAGATCCGTTCGCCATCGCCGACGATCAGCTGCTCGAAAGGCTTGTCGTAGGCCCAGCGAAACCGGCCGGGACGCTGGAACGCGAAGCTGCCTGACGTCTTCTGCGTCGTGCGCCCGTCGCGGCGGACCACGGTCTGGGTGAAATCGCCTTCCGCGCTCTTGGTGCCTTCCAGGAAAGCGTGCAGCTGGTCGAGGCCCGAAGCCATCGCCGGGCGGCCGGCGAGTGCGAGCGCCAGCGCCAGCGCTGCAGCGACGATCACGCGTGCCATCACGCGTCCCCCTTGCCCGCGGGAACGAGCACTTCGCGGTTGCCGTTGGACTGCATCGGCGACACCATCCCCGCACGCTCCATCTGCTCGATCAGCCTAGCGGCGCGGTTGTAGCCGATGCGCAGGTGTCGCTGGACCAGCGAAATCGACGGCCGCCGCGTCTTGAGCACCACCGCGACGGCCTGGTCGTACATCGGATCGGACTCCGCGTCGCCGCCCTCGACCATGCCGGCGTCGTCACCCTCGCCTCCGGCGCCGCCTTCGAGGATGCCGTCGATGTACTGCGGTTCGCCCTGGGCCTTCAGGTACTCGACGACGCGATGCACCTCGGCATCGGAGACGAACGCGCCGTGCACGCGCAGCGGGTAGCCGGTGCCAGGGGGCAGGTAGAGCATGTCGCCCTGTCCCAGCAGCGTCTCGGCGCCCATCTGGTCGAGGATGGTCCTCGAATCGACCTTGCTCGCGACCTGGAACGCGATGCGCGACGGGATGTTGGCCTTGATGAGACCGGTGATGACGTCGACTGAAGGCCGCTGGGTCGCGAGGATCAGGTGGATGCCGGCAGCCCGCGCCTTCTGCGCGATGCGCGCGATCAGCTCCTCGATCTTCTTGCCGGTGACCATCATCAGGTCGGCGAGTTCGTCGACGACGACGACGATCAGCGGCATCTCGTCCAGCGGCTCGGGCGTCTCCGGCGTCAGCGAGAACGGATGGGTCAGCGGCTTGCCCGCCTTCTTCGCCTCGGCCACCTTCTGGTTGTAGCCGGCGAGGTTGCGCACGCCCATCTGCGACATCAGCTTGTAGCGCCGCTCCATCTCGCCGACGCACCAGTTGAGCGCGTTGGGCGCGAGCTTCATGTCGGTCACGACCGGCGCGAGCAGGTGCGGAATCCCGTCGTACACCGACAGCTCGAGCATCTTGGGATCGACGAGGATCAGGCGCACGTCGCGCGGCTCGGCCTTGTAGAGCAGCGACAGGATCATCGCGTTGACGGCCACCGACTTGCCCGAGCCCGTGGTGCCCGCCACCAGCAGGTGCGGCATGCGCGCGAGGTCGGTGATCACCGGCTTGCCGGCGATGTCCTTGCCCAGTGCAAGGGTCAGCATGCCGTGTGCGTCGTTGTAGGTCGTCGAGGCGAGGATCTCGACCAGCTTGACGACCTGCCGCCGCGCATTGGGCAGTTCGAGCGCCATGCACGACTTGCCGGGAATCGTCTCGACGACCCGGATCGAGACGACCGACAGCGCACGCGCCAGGTCCTTCATCAGGTTGACGATCTGCGCACCCTTCACGCCGACGGCCGGCTCGATCTCGTAGCGGGTGATGACCGGCCCCGGATAGGCGGCCAGGACCTTCACCGCCACGCCGAAATCGGCGAGCTTGCGCTCGATCAGGCGCGAGGTGAATTCGAGCGTTTCGGCGCTGACCATCTCGGTCGCCGGCGGCGCATCCTCGAGCAGCGACAGCGGCGGCAGCGGCGAGTCCGGCATGTCGGTGAACAGCGGGCGCTGCTTCTCTCGCGCTGCGCGATCGGATTTCTGGACGGTGACGACCTGCGGGACGACCACCACCGGTTCGCGCAACGCCGTGTCCTCGCGCAGGTGCTCGACCGCCGATTCGCGTTCGGCGGCGCGCTCGACGCCGATCCGGCGATCGAGCGCGGCGTCGCGCCGCTTGCGCAGCGTCACGATCGCGGTCTCGACGGCGGCGCCGATCTTCTCCATCACCTTGAGCCAGGACACGCCGAACAGCAGCGACGTGCCCACGGCAAACAGGGCGAGCAGCAGCAGCGTGGCGCCGTTGAAGCCGATGCCGCGCGCCAGCGCATGCCCGATCAGGTCGCCCAGCGCACCGCCGGGCGCGAGCGGCAGTTCCACCGAGAGTCGCCACAGCCGGATCGACTCCAGCGATGCGCTGGCCAGCAGCACCAGCGCGAACCCGAAACCGCCCAGTGCCAGCGGATGGTCGCTCGTGTGCTCGGGACTGACGACGCGACGATAGCCCAGCACCACCAGCACGATGCCCCCGACGACCCACCACCACGCCGAGAACCCGAACAGGTAGAGCAGCAGGTCGGACAGCCATGCGCCGACGACCCCGCCCCAGTTGCCCAACGGTGCCCCGGTCCCGGTGCGCGACCAGCAGGGATCGGTCGGCGTATAGGTCGCGAGGATCAGCGCCAGATAGAGGAACGCGGCGACGACCAGCAACCACCACGATTCGCGCACCAGACGCGCGATCCGTGGGGACACTTCGGGCCCCGGATTCTTGGTCCGCCGCTTCTGGTTTGTATTTCTCTTGAAAAACATTGATTTGCCGCTATGACTTCATAAACGGCATTATAGCGATTCCGCTGCGGCCTTGCGAAAGGATTCCCGCGATGGGGACCACACTTGCGGCGGGGAGCCGCATCCCCATTTCCGTTAAACTGACCCGTTTCGCATCGACGAGAATGCCATGCCCACCAAGCACGCCCGCCTGTTGATCCTCGGTTCCGGGCCCGCCGGATATACGGCGGCAGTATACGCCGCACGCGCGAATCTCCACCCGGTCCTGATCACCGGTCTCGCGCAGGGCGGCCAGCTGATGACGACGACCGAGGTCGACAACTGGCCCGCCGACGCCGACGGCGTGATGGGGCCGGACCTGATGGCGCGATTCCAGAAGCATGCCGAGCGCTTCGACACCGAGATGATCTTCGACCACATCCACACGGTCGCGCTCCAGGAACGGCCGATCCGGCTGTGGGGCGACAGCGGCGAATACACCTGCGACGCCCTGATCGTCGCCACCGGCGCATCGGCGCGCTACCTCGGAATTCCGTCGGAACAGGCGCACATGGGCAAAGGGGTGTCGGCCTGCGCGACCTGTGACGGCTTCTTCTACCGGAACCAGGACGTGGTCGTCGTGGGCGGCGGCAACACGGCCGTCGAGGAGGCGCTGTACCTGTCGAACATCGCGCGCAAGGTGACCGTCGTCCACCGCCGCGACCGTTTCCGCGCCGAGGCGATCCTCGTCGACCGGCTGCTCGCGAAGACCGTCGAGGAGGGCAATGTCCGGGTGCTGTGGAACCACGTCGTCGACGAGGTGCTCGGCGACGACTCGGGCGTGACCGGCGTGCGCGTCGCCGACGTCAAGTCGGGGGCGAAGCAGGACCTCGCGGTGCATGGGCTCTTCGTCGCGATCGGCCACACGCCCAACACCGGGATCTTCGAAGGCCAGCTCGACATGGCGGGTGGCTACATTCGCGTGCGCGGAGGCAGCGAAGGCAATGCGACGGCGACCAGCGTGGCGGGCGTATTCGCTGCCGGCGACGTCGCCGACCACGTCTATCGGCAGGCGGTCACCTCGGCCGGGACCGGCTGCATGGCCGCGCTCGACGCCGAGGCCTATCTCGAGTCGCTCCCAGCAGCCGCGGCCCCTGTTGCCGCAGCCGCGCACTGAGCCCCGGCGGCCGGCCGTGATCCCGATCGGGTGCGCGACCGGAGCCGCCGACGCACGCGACCCATGGCCAAGCTCGCCGACCTCAAGTCGCTGATCCAGACCGCGCGCGCCCGGCACGGCGACGCAAAGGCCCGCGACGAACGCCCGGCTCGCCCCGCCGCCCCGAAGCGGCGCCTGGCCGCGGCCAAGCATGCCGACGGGGACATCGACATCGCCGACGCGTTCGCCGACGTGACGCCGCTGCCGGGGCGGGATGCGATCGCGCGCTCGCCCGAGCGCCCTGCGCCGATTCCGCGCCGGCGCATCGAGGACGAACGCAATGCACTGGAGCTTTCGAAATACGGTGCGGAACCTTCGCCGCACGCCTGGGAAATCGGACAGGAACTCGAGGCTGCGCAGACATTCCTGCGCGCCGGGCTCGGCACCGACGTGCTCACCAAGCTGCGTCGCGGCCACTGGGTCGTGCAGTGCGAAATCGACCTGCACGGGCTGATCGCCGACGAAGCGCACGATGCGCTCGCCGATTTCCTGGTCGATGCACGCAACCGGGGCTTGCGCTGCGTGCGCGTGATCCACGGCAAGGGTCTCACCTCGCCCAATCGCGAACCGGTGCTGAAGGGCAAGGTGCGACGCTGGCTGTCGCACTGGGACGAGGTCCTCGCCTATTGCGAGGCGCCGCGGCATGCGGGCGGCAGCGGCGCCGTCGTCGTGCTGCTGCGCGGGCGCTGAACGCGGGCGGCAGATCCGCGAAAATCCGGGACGCACCACGTTATAAAACGTGGTGCGTCCCGGATTTCATGGTGGCGCTCAGCCGAGCGTGCGATGCGAAAGCGCGGGCAACCTGGCCCGCACGTCGGCGATGCGCGCCGGATCGACCTCGCCGACGACAACCCCCGGTCCTGCGGCTCGGCTCGCGACGATCGTTCCCCAGGGATCGACCAGCATCGAATGGCCCCAGGTCCTGCGGCCGCCCGGATGCGTGCCTGCCTGCGCCGACGCGAGTACATAGCACTGGTTCTCGATCGCGCGTGCGCGAAGCAGCGTCTCCCAGTGCGCCTCGCCCGTCGTCGCGGTGAACGCCGCGGGGACGACGATCAGCGCCAGATCGCCCAGGCGCCGATAGAGCTCGGGGAACCGGAGGTCGTAGCAGATCGACAGGCCGACGCGCCCGCAAGGTGCTGCGAAGCTCGCCGGCGCCGAGCCCGCCTCGATCGTCCGCGCTTCGTCATAATCCTCGTCGCCCTGCGTGAAGCGGAACAGGTGGATCTTGTCGTAGCGGGCGACGCGCGTGCCGTCGGGGCCGTAGGCCAACAGCGCCTGCCGCACGCGTTGCGGATCCCCGCTCGCGATCGGCACGCTGCCGCCGATCACGAACTGGCGGTTGCGGGCGGCCATCCGCGCGAGAAGGGCCTGCTGGGGGCCGTCGCCATCCGGTTCCCGCACGTCGAGCTTGTCCCGCGCGCGCATGCCCATCAGCCCGAAATTCTCCGGCAGCAGCACGAGCCCGGCACCCTCCCGCGCCGCGGCTTCGAGCAATGCCTCGGCCTCGCGCAGGTTCTCGCCCACGTCGGCGCCCGACGTCATCTGGATCGCCGCCACCCGCATCGGGGATGCTCCGCCCGCGTTCACGCTCAGCGTTCCGGCGTCGGTGGCGTCGCCGCGCTCGCGCCTGCGCGCACGACCACCGGATCGTCCCAGCCACCCGTCACCAGGTACTCGTAGCTGAACAGCTGGTCGAACGGATTGTTGAGTATCTTCTGGGCGAGCAGCGTTCCGGCGCCGACGGCGGCACCGACCAGCGGATTGGCGAGGAACAGCGCTGCCGCGCCCGCGGACAGGCCGCTCGACAGCGATGGCTGCACCCTGACCTTGAGCTGTTGCGTCTCGCGCGCAAGGTCCGCATCGCCGGCGATGTCGACGATCGCGGACGGGCCGGTCAGCTTGAGGTCGTCGGTGTGCATGATGCCGTTCTGCATGCGTACGTCTCCGATCACGCTGTCGAACGCGAAACCCTCGCTGAACACGTCGCGGAAATCGAGCGTGATGCGACGCGGCAGCGCCTGCAGCGACAGCACGCCGAGCAGCCGTCCCACGCCGGGCTCGATCTTGGTGAACTGGCCGCGCTCCGACTTGAGCTTGAAGGCCCCCGACAACGTAGGATAGTCGAATGCGCTGGGCGCGCCATCCCACGCGACCTCGCCGTCGATGCGCGTCGCCGCACCCTTGACCACATTGGGCCAGCCGAAGTGCGCGAGGAATGCGCCCGCCTCCTTCACGTCGACCGCCACGTCGAGGTGCGTCTGCGAGCGGCCGGCTGCATTGCGCCACCAGCCGTGGGCGTCGATGCGCCCCGATTCGTTGGCAAGCGAGAGCTTGCGTATCTGCCAGTCGGGACCGGTCGGATCGGCGACCAGTTCGAGCGCGCCCAATGCGCGTCCCTTGGACGAGAATGCATCGGCGACAAGATCGACCTCGGGCCAGCGATTCGCGGACTCGACGGGCTGCGTCGGCACCGCCGAGGCTGCGCCGGTCGCGGTCGAAGCCTTGCCGCTCGCGCGAGGGGTCGAAGGGGGCAACGACAACCGCGCAAGGCGCGCGACCAGCCGTCCGTTCGGCTGGTCGGGGCTCGCGCCATGCCACACCGCAGTGCCGGCAAGACCCTCGCCGTCCAGCTTCAGCCGCCAGTCGGCGCCCTGCCGCCGCGCAACGGTGCCAACCTGCGTGAACTTGCGGCCGAACACCGTGAGTGTGTCGGCATCGAGGTCGACCCCCTGCAGCGCAAGCGCTTCGCCACCCGACCCGACGGCGCCGACCGCACCGAGATCCAGCCAGTCGTCGACATCGACCGAGGCGACGTCGCCGCGAACCCAGAGTCCCCGACGCTCGGGCATCGCGGGCGCCGTCGCGGCCTTGCCGAGCAGGACCAGTGCGCGGTCCGCCACGATCCCCTGCGGGGTTTCGCGGCGATCCACCAGCAGCCGGACCGAACGGGCGTAGTCGACGGTGATGCGATCGGCGGTGGCGTCGAGCGCGCGCCGATCGATGTGCAGGACCGCGGTGTCGTCGGCCGCCTTGTGCAGCGGAGCCGGCAGGTCGATTGCGGCGCCCCGGAGCGTGGAGTCGATGCTCCACGCGGGTACGCCGTCTCGCGCCGTCAGCGCGAGTTGCCAGTCGGTGGTTCCGCTGACACGATCGAGCAGCGGCGAGGCGAACTGCGTGCGCAACTCCTGCAATTTCGCGGTCCCCGCCGCGCTGACGCGCACGACGCCGCCCGCGCCGCTGTCGATCTGCAGCCTGGCGGGACCGCCCACGACCTGTGCGACGAGGTCGCGCGAACGCACGCCGTCCTGCGTGAAGGCGAGGGTGCCGTTCACCGCCGCGAGGGTCGGAACGCCTGTGAAGCGAATCGTGTTGTCGGTCAGACGATACCGGCCGGCCAGTTTCGTTCCGGCGGGATCGCCCAGCGGCAGGTCGAGCTTGAGCGCGAGGTCCGCGTCGCCGGTCGCCGTCGCATCGTCGGTCGCATGGTTGATCCAGCCCGCGACGGGACTGTGCGCGATGAAATCGAGGAAGGCGCTGGTGGAGCCTGCGACCGCACCGTCGATCGACAGCACCGGTTGCGCGCTCCACACATCGGCGATTTCGGCACGGGTCGCGCCGATCCGCGCATTCGACACGCTGCCGCGCGACACCGCAACCGACAGCCGTCCGCCCTCGTAGCGGAGGTCGGCATCGAGGCCGGTGATCGCCGGCCAGCCGTCGGTGTAGTCCAGCGTGACACCCTGCGCCTTCGCGGCCACGATGAGCTGCCCGCCCTTGCCCTGGTCGAAAGGAAACTGGGCGAGATCGCCGGCGAGCGTGAGCTTCGCGTCGCTGGATACGCCATTGGTGATCGAACGGTGCACCCAGTCGCGCAGCGACGCTTCGGCGCCGAGCGGAACAAGGCGCCAGGTGTCGGCCAGATTCACGCGCGTGAGCTGCGCCGTGACGGCGATCTCCCCGGGTCCGCCTTCCTTCGCACGCCAGGTCCCCGCTGCGGTGCCCGCCACGCGCGCATTCGCGAATGCCAGGTCCTTCACCGCGACGCGCAGCGGGCCGGCGCTTCGGTCCCAGCCGACATCGGCCTGCAGGCTGTCGAACGCGAGGGGCTCGGCGAACACGCGCGGAAGGGCGATCGCCAGCCCCGGACTCGCGAGCTTCACGTCGCCACGTCGCTCGTCGAAGTCGATGCTGCCGCTGGCGCTCGACACGCCGGGCCACGCGTCCTGCGCTGCGAACCCGACGCCTTCGAAGCGTCCCCTGCCCTTGTACGTCGACGGCGCGTCGATCGGGCCGGTCCACTCGATCGTCGCGTCGGCAAGCGTCCCGCGAGGGTCGAAACGCGCGAGGTCCCGACGCAGCGCGGCGGGGAGCGGAACCTGCCCGGCGATCGCGGCGAGGGGTGCGAGGTCGAGCCGATCCAGTTGCATGCGTCCTCGGGGACCACCGCGAGCCTGCGGCGAATCCAGGGTCAGCGTGAATTTCTCCGGCGCAACCGCCTTTCCGTCGGGCAGCGCAAATGACAATCCTTCCGCACTCACGACCGTGCGCGTTCCCGAAAGCTTCCAGCGCGCGCGTCCGGCGAGATGCGAAAGCGCCAGGGGCGGAAGACCCTGGTCCAGGCTCGCCTCTACATCGGTCAGCTCGAGATCGGCGACAACGCCGGCAGGTTGCGAATCCTTGACGTCGACCCACATCCGCAGCGCACCCTTGCCGCGCTCGACCGGTACCGGCAGCGGCAGCCAATTGCCCCATGCCGCGACGTCGGCGTAATCGAGGCGCAGGTAGACCCGGCCATCGAGGCCCTTCCAGTCCTTGAGCGAGCCGCCGGTGATGTCGGCGCGCAGGTCGATCGGTGCCGCGAGCTCCGCCGGAGGAACGCCGGTGAGGCCGATGCGCCGATGGCCGAACCGCCGCTCGAGACGGAATTGCACGTGGTCGAGGATCAGCTGTGGCGCGTTGCGGTAGTCGTCGTTCCACACCAGCAGCGCATCGCGCACGACGACCCGCGGCTGCGCCAGCAGCCAGTCGGCGAAAGCCGAATCGTCCGCAGCCGAATCGGGGTCGACCTCGACACCCGCGACGTGGATGCGGCCCTGCAGGTCGCGCCGCACCCAAAGCCGCGGCGAATCGATCAGCAATTCCTTGAGGTGCAGGTTCAGGAAAGGCAACGATGTCCACGCGATGACCAGATCGACGCGCGGAAGATCGAGCAGCGGCGGCGCGGCCCCATTGCGGTCCCGTACCCGGAACCCGCGTATCGAGAGCTTGGGGTTCCAGCCGTCCCACCCGGTCCGGACCGCGTCGATCTCGACCGGTTGCCCGATCCTCGCACCCAGCCAGTTCGCGATGTCGGTCCGATGCGCCTCGACCTGCGGGAACACGACGAACCGGATCGAAAGCAGCAGGACGCAGAACACGCCGAGCGCGACGAGCGTCACCGTTTCGGCGATCCGCAGCACGCGGTCGATCCGGCGCGGCGGTGACTCGGTCGAAGGCATAATGAAGGGAAATCCGTCCTGCGAACGATTGTAACGGAAGCCCCCGACTCCCCGGCCCTGCGGCCGGCCGTCGATGCCCCCCTGGCCGATGACGACGCCCACGATGGACCTCCAGCGCGCGCTGGCGTTCAGCGCCTACGCCGACCGCGCCTTCACTGCGGACCCCGCCCTGCGCGACGAACTCGACGCGACCGTCGCGGATCCGTTCGAATGGGCGGCGTCCAGCGAGGCCGTCGCGGCGATTGCCGCCGACGGCGATGCGCCGGCGCTCGCCCGCGCGCTGCGCCGATTGCGAAGGCGCGTGTTCCTGCATACGCTGGCCCGCGACCTGACCGGGCGCGCCCCGTTCGAGGAAGTGGTCGCGGCGATGAGCACCCTGGCCGAGATCGCGCTGCGCGCCGCAGTCGACCTTCACGCGCGATTGCTCGCCGGCGTGCACGGCACCCCGGTCGGCGCAGAAAGCGGCGCGCCGCAGTCGCTGATCGTCATCGGCATGGGCAAGCTGGGCGGCGGCGAGCTCAACGTCTCGTCGGACATCGACCTGGTGTTCACCTATCCCGAGGAAGGCGAGACCGACGGAGCGAGATCTGTCTCGAATCGCGAATTCTTCGACCGCCTGGGCAGGCGCGTGATCTCCGCACTCGCCGACGTCGACGGCGATGGCTACGTGTTCCGCGTCGACATGCGCCTGCGCCCCTATGGCGACAGCGGCCCGCTCACGGTTTCGTTCGCGGCACTCGAGCAGTATCTGGTGACTCAGGGCCGGGCCTGGGAACGCTATGCCTGGCTCAAGGCGCGGGCGCTGACCGGGGATCGGCACGACGAGCTCGCGGCGCTGGTGACGCCCTTCGTCTACCGCAAGTACCTGGATTACGACGCCTACGAGGGTCTGCGCGGCATCCATCGGCAGATCCGCGAGCAGGAGCGGCGTCGCGACTACGCCGACGACATCAAGCTCGGTCCCGGCGGCATCCGCGAGATCGAGTTCATCGTCCAGGCGCTGCAGATCGTTCGCGGCGGCCGCGAGCCGGTGCTGCGCCTGCGCGGCACCCTGCCCGCCCTCGCAGCGCTCGCCGAGCGCCAGCTCCTCGCGCCGCACGCGGTCACCGTGCTCGAGCGGGGCTACCTGTTCCTGCGCAAGCTCGAGCACCGGTTGCAGTACCGCGACGATCGCCAGACCCAGCGCCTGCCGGTCGATGCCGGGGAACGCGAGCGGCTTGCGGGGGCGATGGGTTTCGACGATGCGCAGTCCTTCGACGCCGCGCTTGCCCGCCATCGCCACGACGTCGAGCGCCAGTTCGCTGCGGTCTTCGACACGCCCGGTGAAACCGCGCAGGCACCGTGGGACGCCTACGCCACGCTGTGGGACGATCCCCGGGCATCCGACGAGATCCTGGCCTGGCTCGCCAGCGCCGGCTTCGACGACCCCGCCGCGCTGGTCGCGACGCTGAAACGCATCCGCGAAGGGCGGCGCTACCTGCAACTGCCCGCGCTGTCGCGCGAGCGCGTCGACCGCCTCGTTCCGCGGCTGCTGGCCGTCGCCGCGACGCACCACGCGCCCGGCACACCGCCCTCGGCCCTCGTCGCACGGCTGCTCGCGCTGCTCGAAGCGGTCAGCGGGCGCAGCGCCTATCTCGCGCTGCTCGTCGAGCATCCGCCGCTGCTGCCGCGGCTCGCGCAGCTGATGGGGGCATCGGCCTGGGCAGCCGACTACCTGACGCGCCGGCCCCTGCTGCTCGACGAGCTGCTCGACGCCCGGGTCCTGCTCGCCCCGCCCGACTGGAGCGCATGGCGCGACGAACTGTCGCGCCTTCTGGACCAAGGCGCCGGCGACGCCGAGGCGTCGATGGATGCGCTGCGCCACTTCCAGCATGCGCAGACGTTCCGCCTGCTCGCCCAGGATCTGTCCGGGCAGATGAGCGTCGAGCGGCTCGCCGACCACCTTTCGGCGCTCGCCGACACGATCCTCGAGGCGACGATCAAGGGCTGCTGGAGGCTGCTGCAGGGCCCCGACGCGCCACCGCCGCGCTTCGCGATCGTCGGCTACGGCAAGCTCGGCGGCAAGGAACTGGGCTACGCGTCGGACCTCGACCTGGTGTTCCTCTACGAAGCCGATCCGGACAATCCCGCCGACGATGGCGCGCCGGAGCGCTACGCGCGCCTCGGGCAGCGGATCAACACCTGGCTCACCAGCGCCACCGCGGCGGGACGACTCTACGAGACCGACCTGCGCCTTCGCCCCGACGGCGCCGCCGGTCTCATGGTGTCGAGCCTCGCCGCGTTCGAGCGTTACCAGCGCGAGCAGGCCTGGACCTGGGAACACCAGGCACTGACCCGTGCTCGCTTCGTCGCAGGCGACGCGAAAATCGGCACGGCCTTCGAGTCGATACGCGACGACGTGCTGCGGCAGCCGCGCGACACGGCGAAGCTCGCGGCCGATGTCGTCGACATGCGGGCCAGGATGGCCGCCGGGCACGCGAACCCGAGCCCCGAATTCGACCTGAAGCACGACCGCGGCGGCATGGTCGACATCGAGTTCGTCGTCCAGTACCTGGTGCTCGCGCACGCGCATCGCCACCGCGAGCTGACGCGAAACGCTGGAAACATCGCGCTGCTTTCGATCGCCGCGCAGGCCGGACTGCTGCCCGCCGATCTCGCGGAGGCTGCCGCCGATGCCTACCGCGAGTACCGGCGCCTGCAGCACCAGATCCGGCTGACCGGCGCTCCCCACGCGCGGGTCGACCCTGCGCCACAGGTTGCACGCCGCGCTGTCGTCGATGCGCTGTGGGAGCACGCGCTGGGGCGGCGGCCGGATCGGCTAGAATTCGCGCTTCGGAAACGAGGAGATGCCCGCCATGTCGATGGCTGATCGCGACGGATGGATCTGGTACGACGGCAAGATGGTGCCGTGGCGCGATGCGACCACGCACGTGCTCACCCACACGCTGCACTACGGGATGGGGGTCTTCGAAGGCGTGCGCTGCTACAAGACCGACCGCGGACCGGCGATCTTCCGCCTGAAGGACCACACCGATCGCCTGTTCCGCTCGGCGCGCATCTTCGGCATGAAGATCCCGTTCACCGCGGACGAACTCAACGACGCGCAGCGCGCCTGCGTCCGCGAGAACAAGCTCGAGTCCTGCTACATCCGCCCGATCGCCTTCTACGGGTCGAATGCGATGGGCGTTGCCGCCAAATCGAATCCGGTGCTGGTCGCGATCGCCGCATGGCCCTGGGGCGCCTACCTCGGGGCGGAGGGCATCGAGAAAGGCATCCGCGTCCGCACCTCGTCGTACACCCATCACCACCCGAACATCACGATGTGCGGCGCCAAGGCGGTGTCGAACTATTCGGTGTCGATCCTCGCGAACCAGGAGGCGACCCACGACGGCTACGAGGAAGCGATGCTGCTCGACCCGCAGGGCTACATCTGCCAGGGCTCGGGCGAGAACGTCTTCGTCGTCCGCGACGGCAAGCTGCACACGCCCGACCTCGCCGGCGGCGCACTCGCCGGAATCACGCGCGCGACGATCATGGAGTTCGCCGCCGAGATCGGCATTCCCGTCCTCGAGCGGCGCATCACGCGCGACGAGATCTACGTCGCCGACGAGGCGTTCTTCACGGGCACCGCAGCCGAAGTGACCCCGATCCGCGAGTACGACCATCGCCCGGTCGGCGAAGGCCGGCGCGGCCCGATCACCGAACGCCTGCAGCGGATGTTCTTCGACACGGTCAACGGGCGCAATCCCGCGCACGAGGACTGGCTGACGCCGGTGCAATGATGCCCGACGCACGCGAAATGCCGGTGGTCGTCGTCCAGGCGAAGGATCTCCCGGTGTACTGCCCCAATCCGGCGATGCCCCTGTGGAGTTCGCATCCGCGCGTCTACCTCGACGTCGCCGATGAAGGCGAGGTGGCCTGTCCCTACTGCGGGACCCGCTACCGCCTCGAGGGTGACGCCGGGAGCGGCCACCGCTGAAACCGAACGCGCAGCGCGAGGCGCGCGCGCCCGGGTCGCCGGGTGCGCCCACCGCCGGCGACCGCGCGCTGGTCATCGCGCCCTCGTGGGTCGGTGATGCGATCCTGTCGGAGCCGCTGATCGCGCAGTTGCGCAACTCGGGCATGACGGCGCCGGTCGACGTTGTCGCGCCACCGTGGTGTGGTCCGGTCTATGCCCGCATGCGTGGCGTCGGACGCGTCATCGACAGCCCAGCCGGACACGGCAGGCTGGCGCTTGCCGCAAGGCGCAGGCTGGGCCTCGAGCTGCGCAAGGCGCGCTACACGCACGCCTACGTGCTGCCCAACACCTGGAAGTCGGCGCTCGTGCCTTTCTTCGCGCGCATCCCGAACCGGATCGGTTTCGTCGGCGAGGCACGTTACGGGCTGCTGACCGACGCGCGCAGGCTCGATGCGCGCGCGATGCCGCAACTCGTGATGCGCTATGCGTCGCTGGCCGCGCCGCGCGGCGCGCCGCCGCCCGCGGCGATTGCGCCGGTGCTGCTTCCCGACGCCGCCAACCTCGCGGCAGCCCTCGATGCGCTGGGCGTGGCGCGCAGCCCCCCAGTCGCGATTCTCTGCCCGGGCGCCGAATTCGGCCCGGCCAAGCGCTGGCCGGTCGAACACTTCGCGGCGCTGGCGAGGTTGCTCGCCAACGACGGCTATGCGCTGTGGATTCTGGGCTCGCCCAACGACAGGCCGGTCGCGGCGGAGCTGCTGGCCGCGCTCGGACCCGACAGCCCGGGGGTCGCCGACCTGACCGGGCGCACCGACCTGGGGACCGCGATCGACCTGATGTCGGCCGCATCGCTGGTCGTGAGCAATGATTCGGGGCTGATGCACGCCGCGGCAGGGGTCGGCACGCGACTGGTCGCGCTGTTCGGGTCGTCGTCGCCCGCGTACACGCCGCCGTTGTCGGCGACCGCCAAGATCGCGCGCATCGAGATCGCATGCAGTCCCTGCTTCAAGCGCGAATGCCCGCTCGGGCACTTCAGGTGCATGCGGGAGCTGACGCCGCAATTGGTCTACAATCTGGCGCGCAGCGAGGATGCCGGCGATTCCGCGGCCGCCCGCTGATCCCTCCGACGCCGACGCTCATGCCCACGGCCCGCACGCCGCCGATCTTCACCTCACCGCACGACGCCGCCCAGGCGTTCTACCAGGCGTTCGAGGCCCGGGACATCGACGCGATGATGGCAACCTGGGCCGAGGACGAGGACATCGTCTGCATCCACCCGGGCGGCGTCCGTCACGTCGGGTACGACGCGGTTCGTGGTGCGTTCGAGCACCTGTTCTCGGGCGGGTCGAGGCTCACGTTCCGGCTCGAGCAGGTGGTCGTCCTCGAGACCGTCGGCCTCGCGATGCAAAGCGCGATCGAGCAGGTGCAAGCGGGCGAAGACGGCGCGAGCGGCTCGGCGATCGCCACCAATGTCCTGATGCGCACACCCTCGGGCTGGCGCATCGTCTGCCATCACGCGTCGCCCGCGCCCGCGGTCGCCGAGACTCCCCAGACCGGACCGCTGCACTGACGGTCCGCTGCGCGCGTCGATCTACCGATATCAGCGTGCGCACATCAGCGCCCGCACATCAGCGTGCGCGCGTCAGTGCAGGGCGTGCGGTGACGGGCTCTCGGGCAGGACTTCGGCGGCGCACCCGCGTCGTCGAGCGGGTCCCGGTGCGGCGACGCTCGAGGACATCGACAACCAGACGAGGCAGGCGGACTCGCTTGCCGCCCCACCCGCTTTACGACGACTGCGCCGCAGGCGCCCTGCCCGCGAGCCCGTCGCCGCGCGCCAGGCGATGCGTCGGCGAAGATCCACGACGGAAACTCCGGGGCCGGGAAAACCGGGACGCGCCACGATTTCGCGCTGACCGAACGGCCTGCCGGTCGCCGTTCGAGTCGACGCCGATCGCGGCCCTGCCACGCCGCCCGACGCAGGAGGTGTGGACGCGCGCGACCCTGACGCGTCCAGGCGTGCAGCAGCGCGAACGGTGCCGGGCGACGTCAGGCCGTGCCGCCGACTGTGAGGCCGTCGATCCTCAGCGTCGGCTGGCCGACGCCGACCGGAACGCTCTGGCCGTCCTTGCCGCAGGTCCCGACGCCCAGATCGAGCGCCAGGTCGTTGCCGACCATCGACACCCGCGTCAGTGCATCCGGACCGTTGCCGATCAGCGTCGCACCTTTCACCGGATAGGTGAGCTTGCCTTTCTCGATCATCCACGCTTCCGCGGCGGAGAAGACGAACTTGCCGCTGGTGATGTCGACCTGGCCGCCGCCGAAATTCGCCGCGTAAAGACCGCGATCGACCGATGCGATGATTTCCGCGGGATCGCGCTCGCCGGGAAGCATGATCGTGTTGGTCATCCGCGGCATCGGCAGGTGCGCGAACGATTCGCGCCGTCCATTGCCGGTGACGCCGACGCCCATCAGTCCTGCGTTCAGGCGATCCTGCATGTAGCCGCGCAGATAGCCGTCCTCGATCAGCACGGTGCGCTGCGTCGGATTGCCTTCGTCGTCGAGGTTCAGCGACCCGCGCCGCTCGGCGAGCGTCCCGTCGTCGACGACGGTCACCCCGGGTGCCGCGACACGCTCCCCGACGCGTCCCGCGAACGCGCTCGTGCCCTTGCGATTGAAGTCGCCTTCGAGGCCATGCCCGATCGCTTCGTGGAGCAGGATGCCGGGCCAGCCGTTGCCGAGGACGACCGTCATGTTCCCGGCAGGCGCTTCGCGCGCCGACAGGTTGAGCAACGCCTGGTCGACCGCGCGTTTCGCGTAATCGTCGAGGCGCGCGTCGTCGAAATGCGCGTAATCGAAGCGCCCGCCTCCACCGGAATGGCCCTGTTCGCGGTGGCCCCCTTCCTCGACGATCACCGTCAGCGACACGCGCACCAGCGGGCGCACGTCCGCGGCGACGAGTCCGTCGCTGCGGGCGATCAGGATGGTTTCGTGCTCGCCCGCGAGTGAAGCCATCACCTGCACGACGCGCGGATCGCGGGCGCGCGCCTTGCGTTCGAGCCGCATCAGCAGCGCGACCTTGTCCGCGTCCTGCAGGCTCGCCACCGGGTCGGCCCCGCCGTACAGCCGCCGGGATTGGCCGCGGCGCCCGAGCGGTGCCGATGCCGACTGCCCTTGCCGGCCGATCGCACGCACGGCGACCGCCGCCTCGTGCAGCGCGGACGACGAGATGTCATCGGAATAGGCGAACGCCTGCTTGTCGCCGCTGACGGCACGCACGCCGACACCACGGTCGATCGAGAACGTGCCGGCCTTGACGATGCCTTCCTCGAGGCTCCAGCTCTCGAAGGTCGAATGCTGGAAATAGAAATCGGCAAAATCGACGTCGTGGCTGTGCACCGACGCCAGGGCGTGCGAGACCTTGTCGAGGTCGAGGTCGGCAGGTACCAGCAGCAGGCGCTCGGCGTCGGCCTGCAGTGACGAGGAAAGCGGGGACAGCGTCGAATCGGTCACGGGGATCCTTTGGAATGCGGATGCGGCAGGGCCCTGCACCCGGGCCCCTCCGCGCTCAAGAGTGGATTGTCAGGGCGGCGAGGACGTTCTTCAACCCGGCGCCGGCCGGCCGTCGGGGCCTCACGCCACCGTCCGGGTGGACTGGCCGAGGTAACTGGCGACCACGCGCGGATTGGACGCGAGCTCGGCCGCCCCGCCCTCCAGCGCGAGTTCGCCGGCCTCGAGGACGTAGCCGTAGTCGGCGATCTGCAGCGCAGCGCGCGCATTCTGCTCGATCAGCAGGATGGCCACGCCAGCTGACTTGAGCTCGGCGACGATGGCGAAGATCTCGCGGACGATCAGCGGCGCAAGCCCCAGCGACGGTTCGTCGAGCAGCAGCAGGCGGGGGCGGGACATCAGTGCGCGGCCGAGCGCCAGCATCTGCCGCTCGCCGCCCGAGAGCGTCCCGGCGAGCTGGTCGCGCCGCTCGGCGAGGCGAGGAAACCGCGCATAGACTTCGGCCAGCGTCGCTTTGGTGCCTCCCTCGCGCCTGCGCACGAAGGCGCCAAGCCGCAGATTGTCGGCGACGCTCATCGCCGCGAAGAGCTCGCGCTTCTCCGGCACGAGCACCAGCCCGCGCGCGACGCGCTGCTCGACCGGCCAGGGTGCGGCCGATTCCCCGAAGCAGCGGATGCTCCCCTGCGAGCGCAGTAGACCCGCGATCGCGCAAAGAAGCGTGGTCTTGCCGGCGCCATTGGGCCCGATGACCGTGACGATGCTGCCCGCTCCGACGCGCAGCGAAACGTCGCGCAGCGCGAGCACCTTGCCGTAGGCGACCGAGAGTCCGGCAACCTCGAGCACGGTCGCGGATGCGCCCGCGATGTCGGGCTGCGTGTTCGACGGACTCATACGCCCCCCAGATACGCCTCGAGCACGGCGGGATTGCGCTGGACCTCGGCCGGCGCGCCCTCGGCGAGCTTCTCGCCGAATTCCATCACGATCAGCCGATCGGTCAGGCCCATGACGAATTCCATGTCGTGCTCGACCAGCAGGATGGTCATGCCCCCGGCCTGCAGCGTGCGCAGCAGTTGCGCGAGTGCCTGCTTCTCGAGAAAACGCAGTCCGGCGGCAGGCTCGTCGAGCAGCAGCAGCGACGGATCGGCAGCCAGCGCCCGCGCGATCTCGACGATGCGCTGCTTGCCCAGCGGGAGGCTGCCCGCCTCGTCGAACATGTGCTCGGCGAGGCCGACGCGCTCGATCTCGCGGGCGGCGACGGCACGCGTGCGCGCCTCCTCGGCGCGATCGAGGCGCAATGCCGCGCGAATCACGCCCGCGCTCCCGCGCAGCCACGCACCGAGCGCGACGTTGTCGAGGACCGACATCTGCGGCAGCAGCCGGACGTGCTGGAACGTGCGCCCGATGCCCAGCCGGGCGATCTCGAAAGGCCGCCGCGATCCGATCGATGCACCGCGGAACGCGATCTCGCCCGAGGTCAGAGGCAGCGCCCCGCTGATGAGGCCGAAGGTCGTGCTCTTTCCCGCGCCATTGGGGCCGATCAGGCCGAGGATCTCGCCTTCGCGAATGTCGAAGCTCAGGTTGTCGACGGCGACCAGGCCGCCGAAGACCTTGCGAACGTTGCGGACCTCGAGCAGCGCAGCCCTCGAGCTCTGCCCGCGAGGACGGCCCGCGAGCGCCGTCGCGCCTTCGATCCGCGGCGGAGCGCGCCGCGGCACCAGCCGCGCGATCCACGGCCAGACGCCGTCGCGCGCGAACTGCAGCAGCAGGATCATCAGCACGCCGAAGACGACCGTCTCGAAGTTTCCCTCGCGACCGAGCAGCGCCGGGAGCACGTCCTGCAGCAACTGCTTCAGGACCGTGATCAGGGTCGCACCGACGATCGCACCCCATACGCTTCCCGCCCCGCCGACGACCGCCATGAACAGGTATTCGATCCCCTGGTTGATGCCGAATGGCGTCGGATTGACGAAGCGCTGCAGGTGCGCATAGAGCCAGCCCGAGATGCAGGCAAGCAGCGCCGCATACACGAAGGCGATGATCTTCAGACGCGCGCCGTCGACCCCGAAGGCCTCGGCCATCTCGAGGCCGCCCTTGAGGGCGCGAAGCGCGCGCCCTGGCCGCGAATCGAGGAGGTTCCGCGTCGCCCACAGGGCGGCCAGCGCGATGGCCCAGATCAGCAGGAAGAAATGACGCTCCTCCCGCAGGTCGAGAGGTCCGAACGTCAGCGGCGGGATTCCGGTGATTCCGGTGTGGCCGCCCAGTGAATCGAGGTTGCCGAACAGGAAATAGAGACTGATGCCCCAGGCGATCGTCGCCAGCGGCAGGTAGTGGCCCTGCATCCGCAGGGTGATGAAGCCCAGCGCCAGCGCCACGACCAGCGTGATCGCGATGCCGATCGGCAGGGTGACCCATGGCGAGGTCCCGTACCGTGTCGTCAGGTAAGCGGTCGTGTACGCGCCAATGCCGACGAACGCGGCCTGGCCGAACGAGGTCTGGCCGGCGACGCCAGTCAGCAGCACGAGGCCGAGCGCGACGATGCTGTAGAGGCCGATGTAGTTGCCCAGCGTCACCCAGAACTGGGGCGCAGCCAGGGGAATGGCCGCCAGTGCGACGACGAATCCGATCGGCGCAAGCCGCGACACGGTGAGCGCCTCACGCATCGCGGCTATTCGTCCTCTTCGTGGTGACGGGTCGTGAGGCTTCGCCACAGCAGCACCGGAATGATCAGCGTGAACACGATCACTTCCTTGAAGGCGCTCGCCCAGAACGACGCGTACGACTCGAGCAGCCCGACCAGCAACGCTCCGGCGGCGGCCAGCGGATAGCTGACGAGCCCGCCGATGATCGCGCCGACGAAACCCTTGAGACTCACCAGGAATCCCGAGTCGTAGTAGACGGTGGTGATCGGGCCGATCAGGACGCCCGAGAACGCGCACAACAGCGACGCGAGGGCGAACGTCAGCGCGCCGGCGAAGCTCGGCGAGATGCCGACCAGCCGCGCCCCGACGCGATTGACCGCGGTCGCACGCAACGCCTTGCCGTAGAGCGTCGCGCCGAAGAACGCGTAGAGCGCGCCGATCAGCACGATGCTCGCCAGCACGACCAGCAGGCTTTGCGCGCTGAACGCAAGATCGCCCCACTGCAGCGACGCGGAGGAGAACGCGGGCGTGCGCGAGCCTTCCGCCCCGAAGAACCACAGTCCCAGTCCCGTCAGCGCCAGGTGGACCGCCACGGAGACGATCAGCAGCACCAGCACGCTGGCATCGGCCAGCGGCTGATAGACGATCCGGTACTGCAGCGGCCCCATCGCCGTCACCGCCGCGAGCGTCAGCGCGACCTGGACGGCCAGCGGGAACTGGCGCGGCGCTGCCCACCACACCAGCGCCGCGATGAGCGCCGGAACCCCGACCCACAACGCGAGGCGCAACGGCAGTCGCGCGTACTCGCCGCGGCGCAGCGTTGCGACCGCCTCGACCGCGCCGGCGACGATCGCCAGACCCAGCAGCAGTCCGACGGTGCCCGGCGGCTTGCCGAGCTGCAGCCCGGCCAGCGTCAGCGTGCCGTAGGCGACGAACTCCCCCGACGGGATCCAGATGACGCGGGTGACGGTGAACACCAGCACCAGCGCCATCGCGAGCAGCGCGTAGATCGCGCCGTTGGTGACGCCATCCTGCGCCAGCAGCGCCGCGATCGAGAGGTCCATCGTCCGAAGGTGTCGCGCGAGGAGGCTCAGGCGATCGCGGCTGCCGATGTCAAACGGGCCGGAGGGAGCGCTCCGGCCCGTCGGCCCGCCGCGTTCAGCGTGCGGCTACCTGACCAGCACCCATTTCCCGTTCTCGATGCGGATCATCACCCGCGCGCGATTGTCGAGGCCGTTGTGGTCCTCCGGGGTCATGTTGAACACGCCGTTGGTGCCGACGACCGACGTCGTCTCCAGGGCGTCGCGCAGCGCGGCGCGGAACTCGGGCGTCCCCGGCTTCGCCTTCTTCAGCGCCACCGGGATCGCCTTGGTCAGCAGCAGGTACGAGTCGTAGGCGTGGCCGCCGAACGTCGCCCGGGTGCCCGGACCGTACTTCGCCTCGTAGGCCGTCACGTAGCCTTCCGCGACCTTCTTGATCGGATTGCTGTCGGGCAGCTGCTCCCAGACGAGCATCGGCCCGATCGGCAGCTCGGTTCCGTTGCCATCCTTGCCGACCACGCGCAGGAAATCCGGATTGGCGACGCCGTGGGTCTGGTAGATCATGCCCTTGTAATGCCGGGCGGCCAGTTCCTTCTCCGGCGTGGCACCCGGCGTCCCCGCCGCGCCGATGAGGATCGCGTCCGGATGTGCCGCCATCAGCTTCAGCACCTGCCCGGTCACCGATGCGTCGGTGCGGTTGTATTTCTCCTCGGCGACGACCTTGATCCCAGCGATCTGCGCCGAACGGCGGATCTCGGAGAGCCAGCTGTCGCCGTAGGCGTCGTTGAAGCCGATGTAACCCAGCGTCTTCACGCCGCGCCCCTTCATGCTGACGGCGACCGCGTCCGCCATCAGCGAGTCACTCTGCGGGGCCTTGAACACCCAATGGGTCTTGGGATTGGCGGGGTCGACGATCTTCGCCGACGCGGCCATCGAGATCATCGGCGTCTTCGCATTCGCGACGATGTCGACCATCGCGAGGGAGTTCGGCGTGATCGTCGACCCGACGATGACGTCGACGTGGTCCTCGCTGATCAGCTTGCGCGTATCGGTGACCGCGCGCGTCGTGTCCGAGCCGTCGTCGAGGACGACCCAGTCGACCTTCTCCCCGGCGATCGACTTGGGAAGCATCTCGATCGTGTTCCGCTCGGGGATGCCCAGCGAGGCCGCGGGCCCGGTTGCGGACACGATCACGCCGACCGTGACGTCGGCAATCGCCGGCCCGGCGACGCCCAGGCAGAACATGGCGGCAGTCGCCGCGGGCACGAAAATGCGCTTCATTGCCGTTTCCCCCTTCGATTCTCCGACAGCGATGGAACGCGGCCGGGCCGGAGCCCCGCCGCGCGTGGTCCGCGGTCTAGCGCTTGACCGAATCGCGGATTTCCCTGAGCAGCACGATCTCCTCCGGCGGCGCGGCTGGCGCCGGCGGCGTCTGGCGCTTCAGGCGGTTGATCTGCTTCACCATCAAGAAGATGATGAACGCGAGGATCAGGAAGTTGATGGCAACGGTGATGAAGTTGCCGTAGGCGAACAGCGGAATGCCGGCCTTGGTCAACGCGTCGTAGGTCATCGGTCCCGCGTACCCGGCGGGCGGGGCCTTCAGCATGACGAAGTAGTTGGAGAAATCCAGCCCGCCGAAGATCCTGCCGACGACCGGCATGATGATGTCCTTGACGAGTGAATCGACGATCCTGCCGAACGCGCCGCCGATGATCACGCCGACTGCCAGGTCGACGACACTGCCCTTGACCGCAAATTCCCTGAATTCGCTCGCAAACGACATGGACCGGCCTCCTGGGGTCGAATCAGCACGCTCTCCCCGTCCGTCTCGGCGGGGAGCCTCCGCTTCAGACGGCAGCCTCGCCCGACTCCCCGGTACGAATGCGCAGGACCTGGTCGACGGCCGTCACGAAGATCTTCCCGTCGCCGATCTTGCCCGTGCGCGCGGCCTTGATGATCGCCTCGATCGCCCGCTCGACGAGCGCATCGGCCAGCACCATCTCGACCTTGACCTTGGGCAGGAAATCGACGACGTATTCGGCGCCCCGGTAGAGCTCAGTGTGCCCCTTCTGCCTCCCGAAACCCTTGACTTCGGTCACGGTTAGTCCGGTGACGCCGACTTCGGACAGGGCCTCGCGCACCTCGTCCAGCTTGAACGGCTTGATGATCGCTTCGATTTTCTTCATGGGAATGCCCGATGCGGGAAGGAGATTGCCCGGCAAAGGATACACGAACCGGCGCCCAGCGCGCCCCGGCTGCGGGCCGCGGCCGCTACGGCGCGCCCACGCTCTCCCACTCGTTCCACGCCGACGTGATCGGGTAGCGCCAGTCCTTGCCGAAACCCCGCGGCGTGATGCGTATGCCGACGGCAGCCTGGCGGCGCTTGTACTCGTTGACCTTGATCAGGCGCACGACGCGACGCACGTCGGCGGCCGGGTAGCCGCGGGCGACGATGTCGGCCGGCGCGAGGTCCTGCTCGACATAGGCTTCGAGGATGCCGTCGAGCACGTCGTAGGGCGGCAGCGAATCCTGGTCGGTCTGGTTGGGCCGCAATTCGGCGGAGGGGGCGCGGGTGATGATCCGCTCGGGAATGACGCGGCCCAGGCCGTTGCGCCAGCGGGCGAGCCGGTAGACCAGGGTCTTGCTGATGTCGCGGAGCACGGCGAAGCCGCCGGCCATGTCGCCGTAGAGCGTCGCATAGCCAACCGCCATCTCGGACTTGTTGCCGGTGGTCAGCACGATCGATCCTGACTTGTTCGACAGCGCCATCAGCAGGGTGCCGCGGATGCGGGCCTGGATGTTCTCCTCGGTCGCGTCGGCGGGCAATCCGGCGAACGCCTCCGCCAGTGACCCGAGAAACGCGCCGAACATCGGTCCGATCGGCAACTCGTCGTAGCGCACGCCGACGATCCCGGCCATCGCCCGCGCATCCTCGAGGCTGATCGCGGCGCTGTACTGCGAAGGCATCATCACCGCACGCACGCGGTCACTCCCCAGCGCATCGACTGCGACCGCGAGCGTCAGCGCGGAGTCGACGCCCCCGGAAAGTCCGATGATCACGCCGGGGAAGCGGTTCTTGCCGACGTAGTCGCGCACGCCCATCACCAGAGCCTGGTAGACGTGCGGCTCGGGTGCGGTGTCGAGGCTTCCGCGCACCGCCCTGGGTACGCCGTCGTCGATCGTTGCGAGCGCGATGGTCTCGTGCCAGGCCGGCAACTGCTGCGCGATGGCGCCCTCGGCTCCCATCACGAACGAGGCGCCGTCGAACACCAGCTCGTCCTGCCCGCCGACCCGGTTGACGTAGACGATCGGCAATCGCGTCTCGTGCGCCCGCGCCGCGACCTGGGCGACGCGTGCTGCCTGCTGCCGCGTGTGGTAAGGCGAGCCGTTGGGAACGACGATGAGTTGCGCGCCCGCGGCGCGCGCCTGCGCCGCGGGTTCGGGATACCAGCAGTCCTCGCAGATGATCGCGCCGACACGCAGGCCGTCGACGTCGAACACGCAGGGCTCGCCGCCGGGCGCGAAATAGCGCTCTTCGTCGAACACCGTGTAATTGGGAAGGCGCTGCTTGCGATAGACGCGGTCGACGCGCCCGTCGCGGATCACGGCGAGCGCGTTGTAGCGCCGGTCCTCGAGGCGCTCGGGGAATCCGACGAGCGCGACGACCCCGGTCACCTGCGCGGCGAGCGCAGCGAGCTCCGCGGCACAGGCGTCCAGGAAGGCCGGCCGCAGCACCAGATCCTCGGGCGGATAGCCGCACAGCGAGAGCTCGGGTGTCACGACCAGGGACGCGCCGGCGCGCCGCGCCTGGCCGATCGCCTCGAGCAGCGCCTGCGCATTGCCCGAGAGGTCGCCGAGCCTCTGGTTGAGCTGCGCGAGCGCAATCTTCATCGGAAAATGTTAGCACGCGGGTCGCGGCCGCGACCCGCGCACGAGGCGCTTGAGCGCGCCCGCAGCAGCGGCGACAATCGGGGCACCCATGCACGCGCCCGTCCCCTATTCGCCGTCGCGACCGCCGGTCACCGCGTCGGCGCTGATCCGCGACGACGTCGACCTGGCCTCGATTCCGGCCCCGGACTGGGATCGGCTCGCCGGCGCGACCCCGCTGCTGTCGCACACCTTCTTCTCCGCGCTGCACGAATCAGGATGCGCGTCGCCAGCGACAGGATGGACGCCGCGCTTCCTGACGGCGTGGAACCGCGCCGAGCTGGTCGGCGCGATGCCGCTCTACGCAAAGGCGCACAGCTATGGCGAATACGTCTTCGACTGGGGCTGGGCCGACGCCTACCGTCGCCACGGGCGGCGCTATTACCCGAAGCTCCTCGCCGCGATTCCCTTCACGCCGGTGTCGGGTCCGCGGGTCCTGGCGCCCGAGCCGGGGACGCGACGCGCATTGCTCGATCGCGCGCTCTCCGAACTTGGCCGCGGCTATTCATCGCTGCACGTGCTGTTCACCGACGAAGGACAGGCGCGCGAGGGCACCGCAGCCGGCATGCTGGAGCGCGAGGGCGTGCAGTTCCACTGGCGCAACGACCGATATCGCGATTTCGCGGATTTCCTGTCGGCGTTCAACCACGACAAGCGCAAGAAGATCCGCCAGGAGCGTCGCCGCCTCGACTCGGCCGGCGTCAAGTTCACGCGCAAGTCCGGGCGCGAGATCACCGCCGCCGACTGGTCGTTCTTCTTCGAGTGCTACGAGCGGACCTATGCGGCGCACCACTCGACGCCGTACCTGTCGCTCGAATTCTTCGAGCGCATCGGCGCGACCATGCCCGACCACCTGCTGATGGTCCTCGGATCGCGCGACGGACGACCGCTGTGCGCGGCACTCGACGTCCACGACCAGGACACGCTCTGGGGACGCTACTGGGGCACGCGCGAATACGTGCCGGGCCTCCACTTCGAGGCCTGCTACTACCAGGCGATCGAATTCTGCATCGAGCGCGGCATCGCCAGCTTCGAAGGCGGCGCGCAGGGCGTCCACAAGCTCGCGCGCGGGCTGCTTCCCTCGCCGACGCGCTCGCTGCACGCGATCGCCGATCCGGGCTTTGCACAGGCCATCGCCGACTACTGCGCACGCGAGCGCGCCGACGTCGCCCATTCGATCGACGAACTGGAGACCAGCACGCCGTTCAGGCGGAGCACCCCATGAAACCATCCGACGAACACGACGCGATTGCCCTCGCGCGCTCCGGGCCGGTGGCGACCCTGAGCTTCAACCGCCCCGCGACCCTCAACGTGCTGGACATCGCGATGATGGACGCGCTGATCGCGCATACGGCGGCACTCGCCTCCGATGCGTCGCTGCGCGTGGTCGTGCTGCGCGGCAGCGGGCGTCATTTCATGGCGGGCGGCGACCTGCGCACGTTTGCCGCGAAGCTCGCGGGCGAGCGCGCCAGCCTCCGGCGCGAATTCGAGGACATCGTGCTGCGCGTGCAGACGGTGATCGAGCAGATCCACCGGATGCCGCACGCGGTGATCGCCGCGGTCCAGGGCGCAGTCGCGGGATTCGGATTGTCGATCGCCTGCGCCTGCGACCTCGTCGTCGCGGCGGACGACGCGGTGTTCGCGTCTGCCTACCGCAACATCGGACTGACGCCGGACGGTGGCGGCACGTGGTCGCTGCCGCGGAGCGTCGGCATGCGCAAGGCGCTCGAGATCTACCTGCTGGGCGAGCGCTTCGGCGCCGAGGAGGCGCTGCGGATCGGGCTCGTCAACCGCGTCGTCGAAGCCGGGAAGCTGGACACCGTGGTGGACGCCTGGGCACGGTCGATCGCCGAAGGTCCGAAGCTCGCGCTGCGCAACGTCAAGCGCCTGCTGCGCGACTCGACCAACCGCACGCTGTCGCAGCAGCTCGACGCCGAGGCGCGCAGCTTCGGCGCGTGTGCGGTGACCGGTGATTTCGCCGAGGGCATCGAGGCGTTCCTCGGAAAGCGCACGCCGCGATTCGAGCCCTGAGCAAGGCCCGGGCCTCGAGCAAGGCCAGGGGCTCCGACAGGCCCCGAACGGTCAGTGATCGTCGTCGCCGTGGACCAGCTTCTCGCCCGGCGGCGCGACATTCCCGTCGACCTCGCCGCGCGGACGTTGCGGCCGCCTCGGGTGGCCAGCCTGACCGGAGTGCGCATTGGCGCCCGGCCCGCCGGGCCGCCTTCCGGGACCTTGCGGCTTCCCGAAACCTTGGCCCGACGCGTTGTGTGCCCGCGGACCGCCGCGATGCCGCGGCTGCCCATCGCCGCCATGGCCATGCGGCCTGCCGCCGTGAGCGCCGGAGGTCGCGCGACCGAAAGGCATCGCGTTCGCGTTGCTCTGCGGCTGCACCTCGTCGAAGTTGTGACGCTCGCGCGGGGGACGCACCGGGCGCTCGGCCGCACCGTCGGAACCCGGGCGCGCGGCTGCGACATGGGGCGCGCGCTGCGGGTCGTGCATCGGGCGCGGGCCTTTCTTGCCCTTCGGATGCCCGGGCCCTCCCGGGCGCTTGCCCGGGGGCCGCGAACCCGGTGCGTGCGCCGACGGATGGCCTCCCGGATGGGCGTGCGGCCGCCCGCCTTCCTGGGGGCCGGCAGGCACCTGGCCGGAGGAAGGATGCGGTCCGCGCGCACCACCCGGACGCGCGCCCTTGCGCGGGTCCGGGTGTCCGCCACGGCCGCCGCGGCGCTCCTGCTGCTGCGGGCGTACCTGCCCTGCCGCGCGCAGTCCGGCGGCGGCGACGATCGCATTGACGTCGTTGGCCTCGAGCTCCTCCATGTCGCCGCGCTTGAGCCGGGTCGGCATCGCAAGACTTCCGTAGCGGGTGCGGATCAGGCGGCTGACCATGATCCCCAGCGCCTCGAACAGGCGTCGCACCTCGCGGTTGCGCCCTTCCTTCAGCACGACGCGGTACCAGTGGTTCGAGCCATCCTCGTCGCCCCCGCCATCGACGACGCTGTCGCAGCGCGCGGGGCCGTCCTCGAGCTCGATGCCCGAGGTGAGCGCATGCATCTGCTCGTCGGTCAGGCGTCCCATCACGCGCACCGCGTACTCGCGCTCGACCTCGTAGCGCGGGTGCATCAGCCGGTTCGCGAGCTCTCCAGAATTGGTGAACAGCAGCAAGCCCTCGGTGTTGTAGTCGAGGCGGCCGACGTTGATCCACTTGCCGTTGCCGATCGATGGCAGCTTGTCGAACACCGTCGCACGCCCTTCCGGATCGTCGCGCGTGACGATCTCGCCAGCGGGCTTGTGGTACATCAGGATCCGCGCGCGCGGCTCGGCGAAGCGCACCTTGACGAGCTCGCCGTTGATGCGGACTTCGTCTCCGGGACCCACCTTCTGGCCGACCTCGGCCGGCATCCGGTTCACCGTGATGCGCCCGGCGAGGATCATCTCCTCCATCGCACGCCGTGAGCCGAAGCCGCAGCTCGCCAGCACCTTGTGCAGGCGTTGCGGCTCGTTGAAGACCTCGTCAGTGGAGCGTTTGTGTTTCGGAGGCGGCAGGCTCTCCGCGATCCGTTGCAGCGCCAGACTCGGCTGTTGGATCGGACCCGAGGATCGGGCTCGCGAGTGCGCTTGGCGCCTCGGCGGCCTTGGTGGGGGCATCAGGCATCTCCAGAAGGTGGGAAGAATCGAGGTCGGCGAGCGGTGGCAGTTCGGCAATCGAACGCAGGCCGAGATCGTCGAGGAAGGCGCGGGTCGTCGCATAGAGCGCGGGACGGCCCGGCGTTTCGCGATGACCGACCGCCTCGATCCATTGCCGGTCCTCGAGCGTCTTGATGACGTTCGTCGAAACGGCAACGCCGCGGATCGCCTCGATGTCGCCGCGGGTGACGGGTTGCTGGTAGGCGATGATCGCCAGGGTTTCCATGACCGCGCGCGAATAGCGCGCCGGCTTCTCCGGCGCGAGCCGGTCGAGATAGGACTGGACCTCGCGCTTGCCCTGGAATCGCCAACCGGATGCGACCTGCACCAGTTCGACCTTGCGCGAACTCCATTCGCCGGCGATTTCCTCGAGCAGCTTGCGCACCGTCTCGGAGGTCAGCGGCGGATCGAACAGTTTCGCAAGCTGCGCGACCGGCACCGCCTCGCCGGCGACGAGCAGTGCGGCCTCGAGCACGCCCTTGGCCTCGGTGAGATCCGATGCGGGACCCAGGTCCTGCTCCGCAGGCTCCTGCTCCGCCTGCTGCAGCGGGTCGTGTGGCGGCGGGTCCTGCTGCGCCGATTCCTGCTGCGCCGATTCCTGCTGCGCCGATTCCTGCTGCGCCGATTCCTGCTGCGCCGATTCCTGCTGCGCCGATTCCTGCTGCGCCGATTCCTGCTGCGCCTGGTCCTGCGGCATTTCGCGCGGGTCCCGGTCGCCTGATTGGACTTCGCTCATTGCTGATCACCGTCGAGGGTGAACGGCTTCTCGCCGCGCAACTGCACGTGGATCGGAGCATAGGGCTCCGCCTGGGCGATGCTCACCAGCTGCTCGCGCGTCAGCTCGAGCAGCGCGAGGAACGTCACCACCAGGTGCGGGACATCGGCATGCTCGGCGAACAGCGCCGTGAACTCCATGTAGCGCGCCGGCTGGAGCAGCTTCAGGACCCGGCTCATCTCGAAGCGCACCGAAAGCTGCTCGCGGGTGACCAGGTGATGGCGATTGGCGCGCGCGCGCGCAACGAGTCCCGCCCACGCCGCGCGCAGGTCGTCCGGGGACACGTCGGGCAGGCGCACCGCGGCCATGCGGTCGAACCAGATGCGGGTCGTCGAGAAATCCCGCTCGGCGAGCGGGAGCGCGTCGATCTCGCGTGCAGCCTGCTTCATCCGCTCGTATTCGAGCAGCCTGCGCACCAGCTCGGCACGCGGATCCTCGGGCTCGGCGCCCGGAGGCGCCGGCGGGCGCGGCAGCAGCAGCCGCGACTTGATCTCGATCAGCACCGCCGCCATCAGCAGGTACTCGGCCGCCAGCTCGAGCTGGGTACGACGCATCATCTCGACGTAACCCAGGTACTGGCGCGTCAGCTCCGCCATCGGGATGTCGAGCACGTTGATGTTCTGGCGGCGGATCATGTAGAGCAGAAGGTCGAGCGGTCCCTCGAAAGTCTCGAGAAAGACCTCGAGCGCCTCGGGCGGGATGTACAGGTCCCGCGGCAGCTCGTTGACCGGCTCCCCGTAGACGCGCGCGAGCGGCCTCGGCTCGGGCGACGGGTGGGCGAGGTCGAGCTCGGCGGCTTCGCTAGTCATAGGAAAGGCCCATCGCGTCGCGGACGTCGCGCATCGTCTCCTCGGCGAGCTTGCGCGCGCGCTCGCAGCCGTCGGCGACGATGTTGCGCACCAGCGTCGGGTCGTCGACGTACTTCTGCGCACGCTCGCGCATCGGCTGCTGCTCCCTGATGATTCCGTCGATCACCGGCTGCTTGCAGTCGAGGCAGCCGATGCCGGCGGTCGTGCAGCCCTTCCACACCCAGTCGCGCGTTTCCTGGTCCGAATAGATCTGATGCAGCGGCCAGACGGGGCAATTCTCGGGATTGCCGGGGTCGCTGCGGCGCACGCGCGCCGGATCGGTCTGCATCGTCCGGATCTTCTGCGTCACCGATGCCGGGTCCTCGCGCATCAGGATCGCGTTGCCATAGGACTTCGACATCTTCTGGCCGTCGAGACCGGGCACGCGCGGCGTCTCGGTCAGCAGCGGCTGCGGCTCGGGGAGGATCACCCGCCGCGCGCCCTCGAGGTAGCCGAACAGCCGTTCGCGATCGCCGAGCGAAAGGTTCTGCGTTTCCTCGAGGAGCGCACGCGCTGCCTCGAGCGCCTCGCTGTCGCCCTGCTCCTGGAATGCGGCGCGCATCGTCTCGTAGCGCTTGGCCTTCGCCCTGCCGAGCTTCTTGATCGCGTCCCTGGCCTTCTCCTCGAAACCGGGCTCGCGTCCGTAGATGTGGTTGAAACGCCGCGCGAGCTCGCGCGTGACCTCGATGTGCGAGACCTGGTCCTCGCCGACCGGGACCTTGTTCGCCCGGTAGACCAGAATGTCGGCGCTCATCATCACCGGATAGCCCAGGAACCCGTAGTTCGACAGGTCGCGATCGGCGAGCCTCTGCTGCTGGTCCTTGTAGGTCGGCACCCGCTCGAGCCAGCCGACCGGCGTGATCATCCCGAGCAGCAGCGTCAGCTCCGCGTGCTCGGGCACGCGCGACTGTATGAACAGCGTCGCGCGCGTCGGATCGACCCCCGCGGCGAGCCAGTCGATGAACATCTCCCACACGCTGTCGGCGATGGTCTCCGACTCGTCGAAGTGGGTGGTCAGCGCATGCCAGTCGGCGGCGAAGAACAGGCACTCGTACTCCTCCTGGAGCTTGACCCAGTTCTTGAGGGCGCCATGGTAGTGGCCGATGTGCATGCGCCCGGTGGGACGCATGCCGGAGAGCACGCGGTCGGTGAACATCGTGGTGTGGGTCGATCAGCTTCGAATCAGAATCCGAGCAGCAGCTGCAGCAGGTATTGGCCACCGCGCAGCAGCGGGTCCATCAGGTTGTCGATCAGCCCGGTCGCGAGCAGCGCCAGGATGATGAACAAGCCGTAGGGCTCGATGCGCCGCCATGCCGCCGATGCGCCGGCAGGCAGGAGGCTCACTGCAATGCGACCGCCGTCGAGCGGCGGTATGGGTATCAGGTTCAGCGCCATCAATACCAGGTTGACCGAAATGCCGGCCGTCGCCATCAGGAACAGCGCCTCGCTCGGCCATGGGCCCGAGGTCGCGCCGAGCTTTGCCACGAGTCCCCACAGGAACGCCATCGCGAAGTTCGCCGCCGGACCGGCGCCCGCCACCCACAGCATGTCCCGCTTCGGGTCGCGGAGGTTCCCGAAATTCACCGGGACGGGCTTCGCCCAGCCGAAGATGAACAGCGGACCGCCGGCGGCCTTCGCCGCCAGGATCAGCGCCCCGGGAACGAGGATCGTTCCGACCAGGTCGACATGCTTGAGCGGATTCAGCGTGATCCGGCCCTGCATCTCCGCCGTTCGATCGCCGAAGATCTTCGCGACGTAGCCGTGCGCGGCTTCGTGCAGCGTGATCGCCAAGACCACCGGCACTATCCACAGCGCAATGGTCTGCAGCGAAAGATCCATTCAGGCCCGCATTCTACCTCAAGCGGCCCGGGCGGCGGTCCGCGGCCCGGGCCGCACGGCGGCAGGGGGCGCACAAGCGGGCCGGACTCACCCTTCGGCCCGCGCGATCGTCGCTGCATCGAGGCCGAGCCGCGCCAGATCGCCGCGGCCCTGGCGGATCAGCACCGGCGCCGGCTGGGCGAGATCGATCACCGTCGTCGGTTCGGCGGGACAGGGCCCGGCGTCGATGATGCCCTCGATCTGCCCGTGGAACTTCTCGTCGATCGACGCCGCGTCGTTCAGCGGCTCACTCGCGCCCGGCAGGATCAGCGTCGACGACAGGATCGCCTCGCCGAGTTCGGCGAGCAGTGCGCGCACCACCGGGTGGTCGGGAACCCGCACGCCGATGGTGCTGCGCCGCGGATGCTGGACACGCCGCGGCACTTCGCGGCTCGCCGGAAGCAGGAACGTGTAGCTGCCGGGCGTGCCCTGCCGAACGATGCGGAACTGCCAGTTGTCCATCCGGGCATAGACGCCGACCTGCGCGAGGTCGCCGCAGACCAGCGTCAGGTGATGGCGATCGTCGACGCCCCGCAGCACCCTGATGCGCCGGGCCGGCTCGCCCTCGCTGACGCTGCAGCCGAGCGCGTAGCTGGAATCGGTCGGGTACGCGACGACCCCGCCGTTGCGGATGATCGCTGCCGCAGCCCGCACGAGCCGGGGCTGAGGATGGGTCGGATGCAGGATCAGTTGTTGGGTCATGGCTATATAATTACCGCCAATTCTAACCAATTGGTTATATCGGAGTGAATCTCCAGCAGCTGAAATACCTCTGCGCGATCGTCGACCACGGACTCAACGTGTCCGGCGCGGCGGACGCCCTCGGTACGTCGCAGCCCGGGATCAGCAAGCAGGTCCGCCATCTGGAGGACGAACTCGGTCTGCGCATCTTCGTGCGCCAGGGCAAGCGACTGGCAACCATGACGCCCGCCGGCGTCGACGTCGTCGCGGCGGCGAGGCGCGCGCTGCGCGAAATATCGAATCTCAAGCGCGTCGCCGAGGAGTTTCGTAGCGAGGACACCGGGGTGCTCGGCATCGCAACCACCCACACCCAGGCGCGATACGTCCTTCCGAAGGTGCTCGCGCAGTTCTCCGCACGCTTCCCCAAGGTACGCCTCGTGCTCCACCAGGGCAGCCCCGCGCAGGTCGCCGCGCAGACGTCGACCGGCGAAGTCGACATCGGAATCGCGACGGAGGCGTTGGGCGACCGTCCCGACCTGGTGGCACTGCCCTGCCATCGCTGGAATCACGGCGTCCTCGTTCCGCGGGGCCATCCGCTCGCCGGGACCGGCCCGCTGACCCTCGAGGCGATCGCCCGGCATCCGATCATCACCTACGACCTCGCGTTCGCCGGCCGCTCGGCGATCGATGCGGCCTTCGCCGCGAAAGGCATCGAGACCAACGTCGTGCTGACCGCGCTCGATGCCGACGTCATCAAGACCTACGTCGAGATCGGCATGGGCATCGGCATCGTCGCCCTGATGGCCTATGACCCGGTGAAGGATGCCGGCCTGGCGATGCTCGACGCAAGCCATCTGTTCGCCGCATCGACGGCGCGACTGGCGCTGCGCAGGGGCGTCTTCCTGCGCGGATTCGTCTACGAATTCATTGCACTGTACTCGCCCCAGTACGACCGCGCCGCCGTCGACGCCGCACTGGCCGCAACCGCCTCCGCAGGCGAGGCGCATTGAGCCCGCAGCGCAGCGATGACGCGCCGCCCACCGGCGCAACCGGTGCGCGTTCGCGCGACACCTTGCCGCTCGCGGCATTGCTGGCCGCGCTCGCGATGCTCGGCCCTTTCTCGATCGACATGTACCTGCCCGCGTTCACCGCCATCGGAACGACGTTCGGGGCGTCGTCGATCGCCGTGCAGCAGACCCTTTCGACCTACCTGTTCGCGTTCGCTTTCATGATGCTGTGGCACGGGGCGATGTCCGATGCCTTCGGGCGCCGTCCGATCGTCCTCGGCAGCCTCGCGATCTATGCGCTGGCATCGCTCGGCTGCGCAATCGCCGGCAACATCGAATCGCTTTGGCTGCTCCGCGGGCTGCAGGGCCTGTCGGCAGGCGCCGGACTGGTGCTCGGGCGCGCGATCATCCGCGATCGCTACGCCGGCGCGGAGGCGCAGCGGCTGATGTCGCAGATCACGCTGATCTTCGGTATCGCCCCCGCGCTGGCGCCCGTGATCGGCGGCGCGGTGCTGAACCTCCTGGGCTGGCGCGCGATCTTCTGGCTCATCACGCTGTTCACGCTCGGCGTGCTCACCTGGGCAGCAAGGAGCCTGCCCGAGACCCTCCCGCTGGCGTCGCGCCAGCCGCTGCATCCGCGCATCCTCTGGAACAGCTACCGCGCGGTGCTGCTTCGGCGCGACTTCCTGCTGCTGGCCGCGATACCCACGCTGAATTTCGCCGCGTATTTCATCTACATCGCGAGCGCGCCCGCGTTTCTGGCACGACTCGGCGTCACGACCTGGGGCTTCGCCTGGCTGTTCGTGCCGATGATCACGGGGATCGTGGCGGGCGCAGCGATCTCGGGGCGCAGCGCCGGACGCCTGTCGCCGGCACGGACGATCGGCATCGGCTACGGATTCATGTTCGCCGGCGGGATCATCAACGCGCTGGTCGCGGCCTTCGTGCCGCCGGGCGTGCCCTGGCATGTGCTGCCGCTGATGGTGTACACCCTCGGCAGCAGCCTGCTGATGCCCAGCCTGACGTTGATCCTGCTCGATCTCTTTCCGACAATGCGCGGCATGGCATCGTCGCTGCAGGGTTTCGCCCAGTTCGCCTTCTCCGGGTTCAACGCCGGAACCATCGCACCGCTGCTCGCCGATTCGCTGATCACGCTGGCGGCAGGCATGCTGGGCTTCACCTGCGCGAGCTATGCGCTGTGGCGGGTCTATCACCGGGGCGCGATGCACGCCCACCGAGGAGCATTCCGATGAGATTTCGCAGCTGGCTGATCCTGTGCTTCGCCTCGCTCTGCGCCGCGCCTGCGGGCGCCCACGCCGCGGGCCTTCCGACGCGAACCCTGACCATCCGCGGCCACAGCCTGGTCGTCGAAATCGCGGCAACCGAGCAGACGCGCGAGACCGGGCTCATGAATCGCTTCAGCCTGGAGGCCGACCACGGCATGCTGTTCGTGTTCGAAGCGCCGCAGCCGCTCGCGTTCTGGATGAAGAACACCTACGTCCCGCTGTCGGTCGCGTTCGTCGACGGCGGCGGACGCATCCTGAACATCGAGGACATGCGCCCGCTGGACCTGTCGACCCACTGGTCCGCCGGACCCGCGCTCTACGCGATCGAGATGAAGCAGGGCTGGTTCGCCGACAAGGGCATCGGACCCGGCGACGTCGTGCAGGGCCTGACCGGCAAATGACGCCGGCTTCGCGTCTCCCGCATGGGGGACGCGTAGCGGAAATGCCAGTTTCCGGCGAACTCCGAAAGCGTATGATCGATCGCCCCTAACAAGCCGAACAAAGGGGGAGGTCACATGTTGTCCGGCATCGATCCCGGCGCGCCCGCCGCCATTCGTGGATACGTCGTCAACGACCACATCGCGCGGCTGTCCAGCGCGTCATTGCAGAACCGCCCGCTCCAGCCGGTCATGGCATCGATCGTCGCCGAGCTGGGATTCGACAGCTTCATGTACGGGATGTCGGCCGATCCTAGCCCGACACGCAGGGACACGCGCACGTTCGTGTGGACGACGCTGCCGCGCGAATGGGTGATCCTGTATGGACGGCGTGGCTACATCGAGGTGGACCCGCGCGTCACGCAGACCTACAACCGCAACGTCCCGTTCGTGTGGGACGCAGCCGAGTACCGCGGTGACCCGCAGTGCCGGGATTTCCTCGCCGACGCGGCGCGCTACGGCGTCGCGAGCGGAGTGGCAATCTCGTTTCGCGATCCGGACCACGGGCGCGTGCTGGTCGCCGTCAACTCCCGCGTCAGTCCCGTCGATGAAACGCGCCGGCGGCTGGTCGCGCGCCAGCTCGGCGAGATCGTGCTGCTCGGCATGTCGTTCCACGATTTCTTCATGGCACACCTCGTCGACCGCGAGCCATCGCTGATGGTGCGCGTCGCGCCGCTGTCGCCGCGCGAGGCGCAGTGCCTGGAAATGGCGGCCAACGGCATGACCAGCGTCGACATCGGCGTCAAGCTGGACATCAAGCCGCGGACCGCGAACTTCCACTTCAGGAACATCGTCCGCAAGCTCGGCGTCCTGAACCGCAAGGAGGCGATCGCGATGGGCATCGCGCGGGGCCTGATACGGCCCAATCCGGTCACGATGTGTCGCCTTCCCGGCCACCGCCTCGTGGGGCGGCGCCCCGGCCCGAACTAGCGGCGCGGGGCCGGTCGGCCGCAATTCCCGCGGCCGACCGCCGGATCCATCGGGCATCGACGCGGCCGCCGGGCGAGCGGCGCGGCGCACTCACTCGCCGAGCGATTCGAGGAATTCCGCGAGATCGGCAGGCAACGGTGCCGACAGGGTCATCGTCCGGCCGCTGACCGGGTGGGTGAAGCCGACGCGCGCCGCGTGCAGGAACATCCGCTTCAGTCCCTCGCGCGCCAGCGCCTTGTTCCAGGCGAAATCCCCGTACTTGTCGTCGCCGGCGAGCGGGTGCCCGAGGTGCGAAAGATGCACGCGGATCTGGTGGGTGCGGCCGGTCTCCAGTTCGGCCTCGAGCAGCGCCAGCGGAGGATCGTGGCGCGGCCAGGTCCGCTCGCGGCGAAAGGTCGTGACGGCTGGACGCCCCGCCTCCTCGACCCGCACGCGGCGTTCGCCCTCGCGGGTCGAGAACTTGAACAGCGGCAGGTCGACCTTGCGCCTGGCGTCGCGCCAGGGTCCGCGCACCAGCACCAGGTAGCGCTTGTCGACCCGTCCCTCGCGCAACTGCGCGTGCAGCGCTGTCAGCGCCGAGCGCTTCTTGGCGACGAGCAGGACGCCGGAGGTGTCCCGGTCGAGACGGTGAACCAGCTCCAGGAAAGGCGCGGCCGGCCGCGCCGCGCGCAGTTGCTCGATCAGGCCGAGCGCGATACCGCTGCCGCCATGCACGGCGAGTCCCGCGGGCTTGTCGACGGCGATCAGCACGTCGTCCTCGAACACGATCGGCACGGCAAAGCGCCGGGAACGCGCGGCCGGGCGTTCGGCCGCCTGCCCGCTTTCGGCCGGTGCGGCGGTCCGGACCGGCGGGATGCGCACGACGTCGCCGACCGCGAGCCGCGCATCCGGCCCCACGCGCCCCTTGTTGATCCGGACCTCGCCGCTGCGCAGGATCCGGTAGACGTGGCTCTTGGGGACCCCTTTGAGGGTGCGGATCAGGAAATTGTCGACGCGCTGGCCAGCCGCCTCGTCACCGATCGTGAGCCAGGTGACGGCGTCCTTGCTTAACTCATTCATTCGCTTATATAATTATGGCGGTACCGCGCCCAGGCACTGCCACCCCGCCCGGAGGTCGTCTCGACATCCCGGCCCAGGTGCCAGCGCCACTGCGGGCCTCGCGCCGAAAGGCAGGAAGCGGGGCAAAAAACCGGTTAAGTCGCTCACCGGGCGGGAAATTTTTCCCGCGGGAGTAGCGATGGTAAAGGAATAGCGCAGCCCCCGCACCCGGCATCGGCCGGTTCGAAGCGACTGCTGCGCGGCGCCACGGCGAATCAATCTGTCCCGGCCGCTCCGCCCATCATGCGTGGGAGCTGCCGTGGGGATCCACCGCTAGTTCGCGTAGAAGAAGACCACCCGACGAGAATCTCCGGCCGAGCGCCGGAGCTGCCAATCAAGATGCGCAAGCCCTCTCGCCTATCCGACGTGTCCCGGCCATCGCCGGGACCGCGTCCGTCTTCGCACGCCAGCGCCGCGTAGGTATCACCTGCGCCGCGGTTGATCCGCGGCGCGTCGCTCGTTCCAGCCGCTTGCCCGCGGCGCGTTGCGCCGGGGACCAGGCCCATGAAACGCATGCTGTTCAATGCCACCCAGGCGGAGGAACTCCGGGTGGCGATCGTCGACGGTCAGAAACTGATCGACCTCGACATCGAATCCGCCTCGAAGGAACAACGCAAGAGCAACATCTACAAGGCCGTCATCACGCGCATCGAGCCCTCGCTCGAAGCCTGTTTCGTCGATTACGGCACCGATCGCCACGGCTTCCTGCCGTTCAAGGAAATCTCCCGCCAGTACCTCAAGTCCCCCCGCAAGGGCGGCGACGGCGAGGAAGGTGAAAGCGAGTCGCGCGGCCGCATCCAGGACCAGTTGCGCGACGGCCAGGAACTGATCGTCCAGGTCGACAAGGACGAGCGCGGCAACAAGGGCGCTGCACTGACGACCTACATCTCGCTCGCCGGCCGCTACCTGGTGCTGATGCCGAACAATCCGCGCGGAGGCGGCGTCTCGCGCCGCGTCGAAGGCGAGGAACGCAACGAATTGCGCGAAGCCGTCTCGTCGCTCGAGGTTCCCGCCGGGATGAGCGTCATCGCACGCACCGCCGGGATCGGGCGCACGCCTGAAGAGCTCCAGTGGGACCTGAACTACCTGCTGCAGCTGTGGCACGCGATCGAGGATGCGGCGAAGCTCCAGTCCGGCGCCTACCTGATCTACCAGGAATCGAGCCTGGTGATCCGCGCGATCCGCGACTACTTCCACCCCGACATCGGCGAAATCCTGATCGACACCGAGGCGATCTACGAGCAGGCCCAGCAGTTCATGGGCCACGTGATGCCCGGCAACGTCTCGCGCGTCAAGCTCTACAAGGACGACGTCCCGCTGTTCTCGCGCTTCCAGATCGAGCACCAGATCGAGACTGCGTATGCGCGGCAGGTGCCGCTGCCGTCGGGCGGCGCGATCGTCATCGACCACACCGAGGCGCTGGTCGCCGTCGACGTCAACTCGGCGCGCGCGACCAAGGGCGCCGACATCGAGACGACCGCATTCAACACCAATCTCGAAGCGGCCGAGGAAATCGCGCGCCAGCTGCGGCTGCGCGACTTGGGCGGCCTGATCGTCATCGACTTCATCGACATGGAAAGCGCGAAGAACCAGCGCGATGTCGAGAACCGCCTGCGCGATTCACTCAAATACGACCGCGCCCGCGTCCAGCTCGGCAAGATCTCGCGCTTCGGCCTGATGGAGCTCTCGCGCCAGCGCCTGCGCCCGGCGCTCGCCGAATCCGCCTACATCCCGTGCCCGCGCTGCCACGGCATCGGCCACATCCGCGGAACCGAGTCCACCGCGCTGCACATCCTGCGCATCATTCAGGAAGAGGCGATGAAGGACAACACGGCGCAGATCGTCGCGCAGGTGCCGGTCGACGTCGCGACGTTCCTGCTGAATGAAAAGCGAACCGAAGTGCTGACGGTGGAAACGCGCTTCAAGGTCAACGTCCTGCTGGTCCCGAACCGCCACCTCGAAACGCCGAACTACAGCGTCGAGCGCCTGCGCCACGACGACCTGAACCAGAGCGAGCCGCTGCCGCCGTCGTTCCAGATGGTCGAGCAACCGGAGGAAGTCGAAGCCGCCAAGGCCCGGAAGGAAGAAGCCAAGGAGCCGCGCCAGGAAGCCGTCGTCAAGGGCATCACGCCGGCGCAGCCCGCACCGATGCCGGCCGAACCCCGCCCCCCGGCACCGGCGCCCGCGGAAGTCGCGGCATCGCCCGTCCAGGGCGGTTCGTGGCTCGGACGCATGCTGAAGTGGTTCCGCACCCCGCCCGCCCGCCCGGTCGAAGCGCCGCCGGCAGCGGCACCGGCGGCGCCGAGCCGTCCTCCCCGCGAACCGCGTCCTCCGCGCGAGCGCGAGGGATCGCGCGAGGGCAGGCCGCGCGGTGAACGCGGCGAGGGCCGGCGGGAGGGTCAGCGCGAGGGTCAACGCGAAGGCCAGGGACGCCGCGACGAGCGCCGACCGGAACGCGAAAGGCGTGACGAGCGGCGCGGCGAAGGTCGCGGCGCGCCGCAAAGCGCCATCGAATCGCAGCGTCCGGGCGCGACGCCCGAACGGCGGGAAGCCAGGGAAGGTGAGCGCAAGGAAGGTCGCAGGCCGCCGCGCGAGGGCAAGCCGCAGCAGGGACAACCGCGTCCGCCGCGCGAAGCCGCGCCCGCACCTGCAGCCACCGAGGCTGCGACCGGCCCCGTGCCGACCCCCGAAGCCGTCGTCCCACAGGCCGCAACGCCAACGGGCGACGCCCAGCGCGAGGGTAGTCGCCGGCGGCGCGGTCGCCGTGGCCGTGGCGGCGAGCGTGCCGAACGTGGTCAAGGTGCCGCCTCCGAGGCCCCGGACACGGGCGTCGAGTCGGCTGCAGAAACGGTCGTGCCGGTCGAGACACGATCTGACGAAGTTCCGGCCGAAGCCCCGGTTGCCACCCAGGCGTCGTTGCAGTGGCCGGCCGAACAACCTGTCGCTGCCCCGTCGATGCCTGCCGAGCCCGCCGCGCCGACAAGCCGCGTTCACCAAGCCGTCGAACGCGTCGCCGAGGAACCGAAGGAGATCCCTGCGCCTGCGCCCGCGCCCTATGTCGCCCCGCAGCCTCCCGCGGAGACGCTCGCGGTCCCTGCCGTGGTGCCGCCGGTCGTCGAACCGGCCCCGGCGCCTCGAGTGGAACAGCCTCGAGTGGAACAACCCGCGCCTGTGCTACCGCTGACGCTCCCACCCGATTCCGACCTCGTGCTCGTGGAAACACGCCACGCGGCGCCCGCGCCGGACGTCGGGGAAGCGCCGGTCGAGCGCCCGCGCCGGCCCCGGCCGCCCCGCGTCAGCATCCCTGAAGAGCCGTTGCAGATCGTCGAGACGCGCAAGGAATAGCGCAAGCAACGGCGAAACCGCCGGACCCGCGCCTCGATCGGCGACACCGGGTCGGCGGCGCGTCAGGCCAGGCGGCCATCGCCGGGTCAGCGGGCAGTCTCGGTCGCGCGGATCCGCGCGAGCAGCGCCACGCTCGCGCGTTCCATCAGGTCCAGCACTGCCTCGAAGCCTTCCGGCCCCCCGAAATAGGGGTCCGGAACTTCGCGCGCCCCGACGTCGGGCACGAAGTCGAGCAGCAGACCGAGGTGGCCCGGATAGTCGCGCGGCCGCAGGGCCACCAGGTCGCGAAGGTTGCCCATGTCCATCGCGAGGATCCACGCGAAACGCGAGAAATCGTCGCGCCGCACCTGGCGCGCACGCAGCGAGGCGAGGTCGTAGCCGCGACGGCGCGCGTGGACGATCGCCCGGTGATCGGGCGGCTCCCCCACGTGCCAGTCGCCTGTGCCCGCCGAGTCGATCAGCAGCCTGTGGCCCAGGCCGGCACGCTCCGCGTGCTCGCGGAACACCGCCTCGGCCGTCGGCGAACGGCAGATGTTCCCCATGCAGACGAAAAGCACCGACGTGCGGGATGGCTGCGCCGCCGGCGCGCGTTGCGCAGACGTCACTGCATGAACCATCCGTGGCTGACCACCAGCGACTGCCCGGTGAGCGCGTTGCTGGGGAAGGCGGCGAAGGTGAACGCGACCTCGGCGACGTCCTCGACGGTCGTGAACTCCCCGTCGACGGTCTCCTTCAGCATCACCTTCCTGATCACATCCTGCTCCGACATGCCGAGTTCCTTCGCCTGCTCGGGGATCTGCTTCTCGACCAGCGGCGTGCGCACGAATCCGGGGCAGATGACGTTGGCGCGCACACCGTGCGCCGCGCCTTCCTTGGCCACGACCTTGGCGAGCCCGATCAGGCCGTGCTTGGCCGTGACGTAAGGTGCCTTCAGCACCGACGCCTCCTTCGAGTGCACCGAGCCCATGTAGATGACGCTGCCGCGCCCGGCGCGGTACATGTGCGGCAGGCAGGCGCGCGTGGTCAGGAATGCGCCGTCGACGTGGATCGCCATCAGCTTCTTCCAGTCGGCATAGGTAAACTCTTCCAGCGGATGCACGATCTGAATGCCCGCGTTGCTCACCAGAACGTCGACGCGGCCGTACTTCGAGACCGTCGAGGCAACGCCGGCGTTCACCGCATCCTCGTCGGTGACATTCATCGCCACGCCCATCGAGCGCCCGGAGGGGTCGATTTCGCGCGCGGCCGCGTTCGCCGCCTCCGCATTCAGGTCGGCGATGACCACGCGCGCTCCCGCCTTGACGAATCGTGTCGCGATCGCCTTGCCGATGCCGCTCGCGGCGCCGGTCACGATCGCCACCTGGTCGTTGAGGTCCATGCGTTGTTCTCCTGGTTGTGCCCGCCGCCCGGGCGCGCGGCGATCGTGCCATCATGATGTCGAGCGCCGACGGCCCGCGGCTGCGTCCTCGCCTCGCAACCCCGACGAACCGAGGCCCAAGTATAAGATGCACGTGGCGCGCGGCCACCCATCCTTGCCGCCGCGACACGACTCACCAAGGGACATTCGATGCGCTGGAAGCTTTTTGGTTCATGCGTGCACGTCGCAGTCTGCGCAATGCTCGCCGTCGCGCTCGCTTGCGCACCCGCCTCCGCCGCCGACATGCGCAAGGTGCTGCGGATCGCATCGCCGGACATCACGAGCCTCGATCCGCAGCAGGGCACCGACCTGTACTCGACGCGCATCGCCCAGGCGATCTTCGAGCCGCTCTACCAGTACGACTACTTCGCCTCGCCGGCCACGGTGATTCCGGACACTGCGGCGTCGATGCCGGTGATCACCGACGGCGGCCGCACCTGGACGATCACGCTGCAGAAAGGGATCCTGTTCGCCGACGATCCTGCATTCAAGGGCAAGCCGAGGGAGCTCGTCGCGCAGGACTACGTCTATTCGATCACCCGCTCGCTCGATCCCAACCTGCGCGGCGGCGGCGATCCCGACCTCACCGACCTGATCGTCGGCGCCCGGACGCTCGTCGATGCCGCACGCAAGCCCGGCGGCAAGCTCGACTACGATGCGCCGATCGCCGGATTGCGCGCGCTCGACCGCTACACGCTCCAGATCCTCCTCACGCGACCCGATTACACGCTGCTCGACCGCCTGGCACAGCTCGGCGCATATGCGGTCGCGCGCGAGGCGATCGAGGCCGCCGGCGACCAGGTGATGATGAAGCCGGTCGGCACGGGTCCGTACCAGCTTTCCGAATGGAAGCGCGGATCGCGCATCGTGCTCACCGCGAACCCGCACTACCGGACGATCGCGTTTCCGACCCCGACCACCGATGCCCAGCGGGCGATCGCCGCACCGATGCAAGGCATCAAGCTTCCGCAGATCGGACGCATCGAGATAAGCATCATCGAGGAGCTCGTCCCGGAGTTCCTGTCATTCGACCGGGACCAACTCGACTACGCAGTGCTGGGTTCGTCGGTGCTCGATCGCCTGCTCGTCGACGGCAAGCTCAGGCCGTCGTACGCCGCGCGGGGCATCCGCCACCTGCGCTGGGTCAATCCGTCGCTGGCCTACACCTACTTCAACATGGACAGCCCGGTGGTCGGCGGCTACGACAATGCGCACATCGCGTTGCGGCGCGCGATCGCGCTCGGGTTCGACACCGACGAGTTCATCAAGGTGCTATTCAATGGCGAAGCGTTGCCCGCGAACCAGTTGCTGCCGCCCGGCGTCCGCGGCCACGACAACTCGCTGCCGGCGCGATCGCGCTACGACCCGGCTGCCGCCCGGGCGCTGCTCGAACGCTTCGGCTACAAGGACCGCAACGGCGACGGCTACCGCGAGACGCCGGAGGGCAAGCCGCTGGTGCTCGTCGGCGTGTCGACGCCCGACTCGCTGAACCGCGAGGCGGATACCCTCTGGAAGAAGAACATGACGGCGATCGGCATCCGCTTCGAGGTGCGGCAGGCTCCGTTCGCCGACCTGATCAAGCAGGCGCGGGCCGGGCAGCTGATGATGTTCAACCTCGGCGCTCGATCGCTCGAGCCGACCGGCTGGCAGATCCTGTCGCAGCTCTACGGCAAGTCGACCGCGGACACCAACCTCGCCCGCTTCCGGAACAAGGACTACGACGCCGCCTACGAGGAGTTCCTGCGCACGCCCGACGGGCCCGCGCGGACTGCGCTCGCCCGGCGCATGTCGGAGATCGTCGACGCCTACGCCCCGTGGTTCGTCCAGGTCTACCAGATTGGCGATGCCTTCGTGCAACCGTGGGTCCTCGGCTACTACCCGTCCGACTTCGGCTTCTCCTGGAAATACCTGAATATCGACCTGGCAAAGCGTGACGCGGCGCTGAAAGCGGTGAAGCGCTAATCAGGTCTCGGTCGGCAGCGCCGCGCCGATCAGCGTCTCGCGCAGCTTGTAGAGGCGGTCGCGCAGCTCGGCGGCGCGCTCGAACTCGAGGTTGCGTGCCGCCTCCTGCATCTCTTTCTCGACCTGGCGCAGTTCCTTCTCGAGGTCCTTTTCCGCCATCCCGGCGTAATGCGCCTTCTCCTGCGCTGCCTTCAGGTCCTTGCGTGCCTCGTCGATGTCGTAGACGCCGTCGATCATGTCGCGGATGCGCTTCTCGACGCCCTTGGGCGTGATGCCCATCTTCCGGTTCCACTCGAGCTGCTTGGCACGCCGCCGCTCGGTCTCGCCGATCGCCCCTTTCATCGAGTCGGTCATGCGGTCGGCGTAGAGGATCGCAGTCCCGTTGAGGTGGCGCGCCGCGCGGCCGATCGTCTGGATCAGCGAGCGCTCGGAGCGCAGGAAGCCCTCCTTGTCGGCGTCGAGGATGGCCACCAGCGACACCTCGGGAATGTCGAGGCCCTCGCGCAGCAGGTTGATCCCGACCAGCGCGTCGAACTCGCCCAGGCGCAGGTCGCGGATGATCTCGACCCGCTCGACGGTGTCGATGTCGCTGTGCAGGTAGCGAACGCGAACGCCATGCTCGCCGAGGTAGTCGGTCAGGTCCTCCGCCATCCGCTTGGTCAGCGTCGTCACCAGCACGCGCTCGTTGCGCGCAACGCGCAGGTTGATCTCGGACAGCAGGTCGTCGACCTGCGTCGCGGCAGGCCGCACCTCGAGCTGCGGGTCGACGAGACCGGTCGGTCGCACGACCTGCTCGACCACCTGCCCCGCGTGCCTGTGCTCGTAGTCGGCGGGCGTGGCCGACACGAACACCGTCTGCGGCAGCAGGCGCTCGAACTCGTCGAAACGCAGCGGCCGGTTGTCGAGCGCCGACGGCAGCCGGAAACCGTAATTGACCAGGTTCTCCTTGCGTGCGCGATCGCCCTTGTACATGCCACCGACCTGCGGAATCGTCACGTGGCTCTCGTCGATGAACATCAGCGACGTCGGCGGCAGGTAGTCGATCAGGGTCGGCGGTGGCTCGCCGGGCTTGCGGCCCGACAGGTGCCGCGAATAGTTCTCGATGCCCTTGCAGAAGCCGATCTCGGTCATCATCTCGAGGTCGAAGCGCGTCCGCTGCTCGATGCGCTGCGCCTCGACCAGCTTCATCTGCGAGACGAAGAATTCCTTCTGCTGCGCGAGCTCGACCTTGATCGCCTCGATCGCATCGAGCACCTTCTGGCGCCCGGTCACGTAGTGCGACGAGGGGAACACCGTGTAGCGCGCCAGCTTGTGCCGCAGGTGCCCGGTGAGCGGGTCGAACAGCTGCAGCGACTCGATCTCGTCATCGAACAGCGAGATGCGGATCGCGCTCTCGGCATTCTCCGCCGGGAAGATGTCGAGGACGTCGCCGCGAACGCGGAACGTCCCGCGCTTGAATTCGAGCTCGGCGCGCTGGTACTGCATCTCGGCCAGGCGCTTGATCGCGTCGCGCTGGGCGAGGCGCTCGCCCTGGCGCACGTGCAGGATCATGCTGTGGTACTCGGACGGGTCGCCGATGCCGTAGATCGCCGACACGGTGCCGACGATCACGCAGTCGGGCCGCTCCAGGATCGCCTTGGTCGCGGACAGCCGCATCTGCTCGATGTGCTCGTTGATCGAGCTGTCCTTCTCGATGTAGAGATCGCGCGAAGGAACGTAGGCCTCGGGCTGGTAGTAGTCGTAATACGAGACGAAATACTCGACCGCATTGCTCGGGAAGAACTCGCGGAACTCCGAGTAGAGCTGGGCCGCGAGGGTCTTGTTTGGGGCCAGCACCAGGGCCGGTCGGCCTGTGCGCGCGATGACGTTCGCCATCGTGTAGGTCTTGCCCGAGCCGGTGACGCCGAGCAGCGTCTGGAACGAGAGGCCGTCGGCCAGTCCCTCGACGAGGCTGTCGATCGCCTCGGGCTGGTCGCCCGCGGGCTCGAACGGCTGGTTCAGCGCGTAGGGGCTGTTCGGGAAGGTGACGATCATGCGGTCGGGATTGCGGCAGGGGAACCCGTCATTGTAGGTTCATCGGGGAATGACCGGAATGCGCCGTCCCGCGGACCCGGCGTTCGCCTCGCGCCGGCCATCATTGCAGCCCGGCGACGCTCTCCGCGGCGTCGTGCTGCGCCGGGGAAGCGAATTGCAGCGCAGCGAGCCTCGCGTACAGCGCGTTGTCGCGGACCAGCGCGTCGTGCGTGCCCTGGGCGACGATGCTCCCCGTCTCCATCACCGCGATGCGGTCGGCGTGCCGCACGGTCGCCAGGCGATGCGCGATCATCAATACCGTGCGCCCTGCCATCAGGCGCTCCAGCGCGCGCTGCACGATCTGCTCGCTCTCGGCATCGAGCGCGCTCGTCGCCTCGTCGAGCAGCAGGATCGGCCGGTCGGCAAGGATCGCCCGGGCGATCGCGAGGCGCTGGCGCTGCCCTCCGGACAGTCGCACGCCGCGCTCGCCCAGCAGGCCCTGGTAGCCGCCCGGAAGCCGTTCGATGAACTCGCTCGCATAGGCCGCCTCGCAGGCGGCCTTGACCTCCGCATCGCTCGCCGAGGGACGGCCGTAGCGGACATTGTCAATGACCGAAGCCGCGAAGATCACCGGTTCCTGCGGCACCACCGCGAGCTGGCGCCGCACGTCGCGCGGGTCGGCTGCCTGCAGGTCGACGCCGCCGATGCGCACGATCCCCGACTGCGGATCATAGAAGCGCAGCAGCAGCTGGAAGACCGTCGTCTTGCCCGCTCCGGAGGGTCCCACCAGCGCAACCTTCTCGCTTTCGCGCACGTCGAGCGTGAAGGCGTCGAGCGCAGGAGCGTCCGGGCGCGACGGATAGCGGAATGTGACGTTCTCGAACTCGACGGTGCCGCGGCCCCTTGCGGGAATCGGCACTGGATTCGCCGGCGTGGGAATCGTCGATTCGACGCCGAGCAGCTCGAACAGCCGCTCCGTCGCGCCGGCGGCCCGTTGCAGGTCGCCGATCACTTCGCTGATCGTTCCGACCGCACCCGCGACGATGACCGCATAGAACACGAAGGCCGACAGCTGACCGGCGGACAGGCGTCCTGCGACCACGTCGTGGCCACCTATCCAGAGGATGACGCCCACCGCGCCGAACACCAGCAGGATGACCGCCGCGGTCAGGATGGCCCGCTGGCGGATGCGCCGCACCGCCGTGCCGAACGTCGCCTCGACGCGCGAGGCGAAATCGCGCCGGTCGTCGTCTTCGTGGCCATAGGCCTGCACGGTGCGGATCTCGTGCAGCGATTCGTCGAGGAACGCGCCGACGTCGCCGACCCGGTCCTGCGTGGCGCGGGCGAACTTCCGCACGCGGCGGCCGAACAGGATGATCGGGATGACCACCAGCGGCACGCCCGCAAGCACCAGGACGGTGAGCTTGGGGCTGGTCAGCACCAGCATCACGAGGCCGCCGACCATCAGCAGGAAATTCCGGATCGCCATCGAGGCGCTCGACCCGATCACCGTCTCCAGCATCGTCGTGTCATTGATCAGGCGCGAGATCACCTCGCCGGTCCGGGTCTGCTCGAAGAATGCCGGCGGGAGGTCGAGCAGATGGTCGTAGACGGTGCGGCGCAGGTCGGCGGTGACACGCTCGCCCAGCCATGAAACGTAATAGAAGCGCATGTACGTGCCTGCCGCCATCACGACCACGATGCCCAGCATCAGCGCCAGCGTGCGATCGAGCTCGTGCGGATTCGACGCGGCGAAGCCCCGGTCGACGACGTACTTGAGCCCCTGCCCGACCGCCAGGACCGCGGACGCCGCGATGACCAGCCCGATGGCCGCCAGCACGATCTTGCGGCGGTAGGGACGCAGGAAGCGCCCGATGCGGGCGAGCGTCTTAAGTGCGGTGACGGGGGGTATCTTCGGGGCGGGTTCGAGGCGGGTGTTGGTGCGGGCCATGGGAATGCGTGCTTGGGCTGGGGTCGAGGCGGGAGCCGGGGGCCCGACGCAATCGGGCGTCGTGCAGATTGGGGCGGCGCACCGCCGCGTCAAGCGATGCGGGGCTGCCGCGCGGTACAATAGCGCGTTTTGGAACCCGCCGGATTCGACATGAATGCTCCCCTCCCCGCTTCGCTGTTCGGCGCCGTGGATCTCGCGCCACGCGACCCGATCCTCGGCATCACCGAGGCCTACAACGCCGACACCAATCCCCGCAAGGTCAACCTCGGCGTAGGGGTCTACTCCGACGACAACGGCAAGGTTCCGCTGCTCGAGTGCGTGCGTCGCGCCGAGCACGAGATCACGAACAAGGCGGCGCCGCGGGTGTATCTCCCGATCGACGGCATCCCGGCCTACGACAAGGCGGTGCAGGCACTGCTTTTCGGCGAAGGCAGCGAGGTCATCGCCAGCGGGCGCTCCGTCACCGTGCAGGCACTCGGCGGCACCGGCGGCCTCAAGGTCGGCGCCGATTTCCTCAAGCGCTTCTCCCCCGCTTCGCAGGTCTGGATCAGCGATCCGAGCTGGGAGAACCACCGGGCACTGTTCGAGGGCGCCGGCTTCACCGTCAACGCCTATCCGTACTACGACGCGGCTACGCACGGCCTCGATTTCAAGGCGATGCGCGCGTCGCTCGACGCGATGCCCGCCGGCAGCATCGTCGTGCTGCACGCTTGCTGCCACAACCCCACCGGCGTCGACCCGACGTCCGCCCAGTGGGACGAGATCATCGCTGCGGTCCGCGCGCGCGGACTGGTGCCGTTCCTCGACCTCGCCTACCAGGGTTTCGGCGCGGGCATCGAGGCCGACGGCGAGGTCGTGCACAAGTTCGTCGCCACCCCCGGCCCCGTGTTCATCTCGAACTCGTTCTCCAAGTCGTTTTCCCTCTACGGGGAGCGGGTCGGCGCGCTGACCGTCGTCACCGCCGACAAGGACGAGGCCACGCGCGTGCTGTCGCAACTCAAGCGCGTCGTGCGCACCAACTACTCGAATCCCCCGACGCACGGCGGCCAGATCGTCGCGCTGGTGCTGACCCATCCCGAGCTGCGCAAGCTCTGGGAAGCGGAACTCGGCACGATGCGCGATCGCATCCGGTCGATCCGGGCAACGCTGGTCGCGAAGCTCGCCGAGCGCGTCCCGAAACACGATTTCGGTTTCGTGCGCGACCAGCGCGGTATGTTCTCGTATTCGGGACTCGACAAGGCCCAGGTCAAGCGCCTGCGCGAGGAATTCTCGGTCTACGCGATCGAGACCGGCCGCATCTGCGTGGCTGCGCTGAACAGCAGGAACGTCGACTACGTCGCCGACGCGATCGCCGTCGTCCTGTCGTGACGCCATTCGCCGCGCGCACGTCTTGAGCGGACGCGCGGCGATGGTATAATGCGCATCCCGTGCGGGAATAGCTCAGTTGGTAGAGCGCAACCTTGCCAAGGTTGAGGTCGCGAGTTCGAGACTCGTTTCCCGCTCCAGTTTTCCCGGGGAGAGCCTGTAGTTCGTAGACGCGGCTCTCCCTTTTCGTTTGGTGTTTCGTCTGATTTTTCGTATGTCCGGCCGTGACAGCGCAGTCGATGCCTGCGCCGGCCGCGTCCATCCCGGGCGGGGTGGCAGAGTGGTCATGCAGCGGCCTGCAAAGCCGTCTACGCCGGTTCGATTCCGACCTCCGCCTCCAAGCATCCTCTATGAAACTCCCGACCGCACGTCTGAAAAATAGCCTCTTTCATAGTGCGTAACCGTTCGCGCCTGTCCTTGCATGTCCGCCGGTATCCGGCTATTCTGAGGGTAACGGGGTAAGGGAATGCCGTCCGTTACCCTGAGGCGCGATCCAGAATCCAGGAATCCGTTACCCCGGAGTGGACCGAATGGCGACCAAGCTGCTATCCGACAAGGCTATCCAGAACGCGAAGCCAAAGGACAAGCCCTACCGCCTGTTTGATGGCGAAGGACTGGCGCTATGGGTGTCGCCGACCGGCGTGAAGTCCTGGCAGTTCCGCTACCGGCTCGATGGCAAAGATCAGACGCTTACGCTAGGAAACTCTCCCGCCTGTCATTGCCGATGCTCGGATCGAAGCGGACAAGCAGCGCAAGCTCGCGGCGGCAGGCGAACACCTGACCACGGTCAAGCGCGTCGAGAAGCTCCGCCGGAAGGCCGAGCGCAGCAACACTTTCAAGGCTATCGCAGACGATTGGGTTGCACGGGAACGCCGTGCACAGAAATGGACCCCCGATTACGTCGTTGAGGTCGAGTCGAGCATCCGCAATCACCTAGCGGCGCTAGACGACATGCCGGTCGCGAAGATCACCGCGCCGACGATGGCACCCCTGCTTCGCGCCGTCGAGAACAAGGCGCCGATGATGCTAGAAAAGGTCCGGCGGCGCCTCAACGCGATCCTCGACTATGCGGTCGAGACTGGCGCGATACCCGGCAACCCGCTGCCCGCGACGCGGCGCGGGCGCAAGGCCGAGCGCAAGCACTTTCCTGCGGTAACGAGCCTCGGAGGCGTCGGGGCGATCCTGCGGGACGCGCGGGCAGCAGACCCCTGCAAGGGCATTCAGCGCGCCCACCAGTTGCTCGCGTTTACGGCCTTGCGGGTCTCCGAAGTCGTCGGCGCCCGATGGGAAGAATTCGACCTCGACGGCGTTGATGTTGCTATTGGCGATGGCCATCGCAAGCGGCGGGATATGAATGCGGGCAACTGGAACGTCCCCCGCGAGCGGATGAAGCGCAAGGATGCGGCCCGGGGCCCTCATGTTGTTCCGCTGCCGCCACGGCTGCTCGCAGCGCTGCGCGAATGGCGCGAGACGGACGGTAAGGGCGTGATCTACGTATGCCCCGCGCCGCGCGACCCGAAACGCCATATCACTCCTGAGGCGGTAGAGAAGCATTATAGGGACGCACTGAAGCTCGGAGGCAAGCACTCGCCGCATTCTTGGCGTTCTGCGTTCTCGACGATCTGCCGCGACGCGGGTAAACATTCCGACAGCGTCGAGGCGCAGCTCGATCACGTTGTCGGGAACCCCGTTGCGGCGGCTTATGACCGGGCCGCGCGCCTCGAGCTGCGGCGCACGCTGCTCGCCTGGTACGAGCAGACACTTCTAGCGGGCGCGACGGAGCCACCGTACACTCGATTGACGGTCGAAAGGACCGAAACCGGGCCTGACGGAATCAGGCAAAGCGGCCGACGACGAGCGGACAAATCGGCGCCGGCCTGGCCGCGACGCAATCGACGGGAGGCACGCATTATGGCGAGCACCCTACAACCACCATCGCCCGAGTGCGCGAGCTCGGCGTTGTGCGCGAGCTCGTCGAGATCGCGCGGGCCGCGGCGCGAGTGGCGAGGTCCGGCTCAGCGCCGATGGCGGCGGATTCTTCGTCGACCTGTCGGCCGGCACGGCGATGTCGAGCTGGGCGGCCTGGCGCAGTTCCTGGGATTTGCCGGTCGCCGTCGAGAGCCTGGCGCGGGCCGCATCGAGAAGATGCACCTGCCTGACGACGACCTCATGCACCCGTGGATCGCCTCGCGTTTTGGGGTGCGCCGCAGGACCTGATCGACGCCGGGATCGCGCCGGCAACTCACGTGCTGCGTCGCAAGCATTGGACGAAGGGCAACACCCGATGGCGCTACAACTGGCGCGCGTACTTCGCGCCAAGTGGCTGCGTGCTGTACGCGACCCACCGCAAGGCCGACGAGGACGAACGCAGGCACGACGAATCCGATCCGTGGCGCAAGCTGGAAGGCTGACGTCGACGCCGGAGGAGGACGCGCTGGCGCGATCCGTCATGGCAAGGCAGCGGCCGCCGCGAGCTCGCGCGCCGAGGCCTCTTACCTAACGGGGCGCGATCCGTCCTGCCCGACGACCCTATTCGCTGCGACCAATAGATACCGACTCAAATGAAACGTGGAACCCACAAGACCGCGGCCGAGAAGGCCGCGGAAGGCACTGCGGATGACATGCAGGTGTTGCCACCCCTCCCTGGGCATTTTTTCGCGCTGGTCAAAAGGCCTCCGTGGGCCGACGACGCCGATTTCGACGGATGGGTCGATACGCTCAAGCACGGTGAGGGACCAAGGTTGGTATTGCCGAGGCCGATCGCGACCCCACTCTGATCTGGTTCGCGGCGCTGGAGCACGGCAATAACGCCCTTGCCCTGGAGAGCATCATTGCCGCCGAGGACATGGGCTATTTCTCGCCGGCTCCTGCCTACCGATGGCTTGTTGCCGGCCTGCGGCGCTGGCGAGACGAATGGGCTCGTGGACCCGAGATTACCCTCGAGGCCGCACTCGGGCTCGCACGCGGCCGCGGCGACGATCCCGATCAGAAGCAACTGCTGCGCCTTAAACGAGACCTCTTTCTCGCTGAGCACGTGCAAACGCTCGTGACGCTGGGCGCAAAGCCGGCAGAAGCCGCAGACTGATCGACACCCCGCTTCAGTCGGAACCGCAGGCCCTCGGTGATGCGGCGCTTAAACCCCTGCGCAAAAGCAGCATCGAGAAAGGTTGGCGCCAGTGGTGCGTCGCGTGGGGCGAGCCTCTTGCCAAGCTGGCCGCGAATGTACGTCGCTGGAAATCCGATCAGGTCACTTCCTATCTCTCATGGTTCCCGCGATCGTCCGCGAAAGCGCGCTTTGCCGACAGGCTCGCTCGCCCAGTAACGCGCGGATCTAAAGCACCGATTTAAATCCTCAATTCGCTCTAAATCGCGCGATACGATTGCATCCGCCCGCGCGCATTTTTGCGCAAAGGCGGACACGAAGCGCGAGGCCGGTCCGCCAAGTACGGAGGGCGGACATGCGAGCAGCTTCTCCCACAAAGGCCGGCTGGCGCCTGAACGATGCTCAGGGACGTCGGCTTCGGACGATCGAAATATCACAGCCTTCCTCTTGACCTGCAGCCGCGGTGCGTCAGGTAGGTGCGTTAGGCTAATCGTCGAGCCTCCTGCCGAGTATCTCGCCCGGCTCGCGTCGAACCGGAGCAGCGAGCAGGGGCGCGCGGCATGAGCGCGGGGCAGCCTGCCCGCAAGAACGTCGCGCCGCGCGCCGCCGGAGAGACCGAGGGAGCTGGTGCGCGCCGTGGGGCCCGCCCGTGAGCTCGCGGCCGGCGTCCCATAGTGGCGGTCGCAGCCGCCCAGGGGTCGGAACCTCGGAGGCTGCGCGCCCATTTGCCGTGGTCATCACCGCCGGTCCGAGTCGAGGGCGATGGGGGTGCTTCGCAACGCTCGAGGCCGCGGCGGAAGTTGCATCGAGACTGCGTCAACGCGGGCTGGCCGCGATCGTGCAGGATCAGTCGATCGAGCCATGAGCAGATGCGGCTGCCGACGCGTCCACTTTTCGCTCGTCCGAGATCGGGTCCGTTTTGGCGTGCTGGTGCGGTTGCACGGCGCCTGCTGGATTTACAGCCGGCACCTAACCGAATCGGACGCGCGCGACGAGCTCACAGCGCTTCTCGCCCAGAACATCGAGGCGCGAATTGACACAATCGTGCCCTGGGTTCGCTGGTGACCGATAAGCAGCCGCGTTCGCGTATCGACTTCGCGGCGGTGGCTGCCGCCGCGCTCCAGGCAGCAGAATCGCTGCTGCGGGAATGGCTGCCGCACGGTCACCGCGAAGGCCACGAGTGGAAGTCGCTCAACCCGACCCGCGCCGATTCGCGCGTCGGCTCGTTCTCGATCAACCTCAACACCGGCGCCTGGGGCTACTTCGCGACCAGTGATGCCGGCGGCGACCTGGTCTCGCTGTATGCCTACCTCATGTGTTCCTCCACCAGCTGCCGGCCGCACGCGCGATCGCCGAGCGGCTTCTGGAATTCCTGAAGGCGACGACGGTCGCCGATCGCAAGGGCCTACGCGGACTCATGGGCCTTCCATCGCAAAGTCCGTCCCGGCTGGCGAGTCCGACGCCGCCAGGGCGAAGCCGCTGAAATCGCGCAGCGAAGTGGGTGCCGATCCTGCCTGTGCTGGACGATGCCGGAGAATGGCCGAAGGCGCACATCAAGCGGGGGCGCCCTGCAGGCGTGTGGATCTATCGCGACGCCGCCGGCAAGCCGCTGGGCGCAGTCTACCGATTCACGACTTCCGATGGCGGCAAGGAAGTGCTGCCTTGCTGCTACGCCGAGCACCGCGAGAGCGCCGCGCGCGAATGGCGCTGGCTCGCATTTCCGGAGCCGCGACCGCTGTATGGTCCAGACCTCCTGGCGGCGAAGCCGGATGCGCCGGTGCTGGTGGTCGAGGGCGAAAAGTGCGCCGACGCTGCAAGAGCGTACCTCGGCGATGCGCTGGCGATCGTCACCTGGCCGGGCGGCTGCAAGGCCGCCTACAAGGCCGACTGGCTGCCGCTGCGCCGCCGGAAGGTCATCCTGTGGCCGGATTGCGACGCTCAGACCGGCAAGGATGGCGAGCTGCTGCCGGAAGCCGCGCAGCCTGGCATCCGGGCCATGGAGCGCATCGCGCTCGCGCTGGCGAAGCTCGATTGCCAGGTGCGCATCGTCGCAATTCCAGCGCCTGGCGCCAAGCCGTCGGGTTGGGACATTGTCGACGCGATCGCCGAGGGCTGGAGCGCCGAGCAGTTGCTGCGCAGTTTCATCAAGGATCATCTGCGGCCGCCGGCGTTTGCGGCCGCCGCCAACCGTGAGCGCGTGGAGATCGACGAGTCAACGGCCAGCGATCGGCGCCACAACCTGGAAGCCGAGCTGCGCGCCGACCCGGAGTTGATGGCCGCCCTGGGCGAGTTGGCTGACCAACCGTCCGAAGATGGCGTTGCCAGCCTGTTCGTCAATCACGTCGGGCTGCCCCGGCTTTCGGTTCGTCGCGAACTGGAATCGCTGGCACGCTTGGGACGGCCGCCGCTGGGTGCACGACACGACGTTGTCCGTCTTCGATGCGATTCGCCGCATCGTCGTGTTGAAGGTGCGCGGCTCGAAGTCCGAACGGGGCAACAGCGAGCGCCGCCTTCGTGGCCGGCGTCGAGCGCCTGGTGCGCCACGATCAGCGCGTTGTTGTGGTGCCGGAGCAACTCGACGCCGACCCGTGGCTGCTGAATACGCACAGCGGCGTCGTCGACCTTCGCACGGGCGTCATCACGCCCCACGACCCGCGGCAACTCATGACGATGCTCGCGGGCTCAGAGGTAGATCCCGAGCATGGGGGTGCCCTCCTGGCAGGTTTCCTGCGGGACATCACCCAAGGTATCTGCGACCTCGAGGCCTATCTGCAACGGCTCGCCGGATATTGCGCGACAGGCGTGACGAGCGAGGACCTGCTCGCGTACCTGTGGGGTGTCGGCGGCAATGGAAAGAGCTCGTTCCTCGAGGCCCAGAGCGCTGCGCTCGGGGACTACGCGCTCACGTTCTCGCCCGAAGTGCTGATGGAGAGCCGAGGGGAAAGACACCCGACCGAACTCGCCCAATTCCGTGGCAAGCGAATGGCGATATCGAACGAGCCGAACTCGAACGCGGCCTGGAACGATTCGCGGTTAACAGAGCAGACCGGCAGCGCGGAGATCTCCGCGCGAGTGATGCGGGGTGATCCGTTCGTGTTTCGTCGTTCCCACAAGCTGATGATCGCCGGCAATCACCTGCCGCGCCTGGCGACGGTCAGCCGCGCGATCAGACGACGCATGCAGGTGGTGCCGTTTCGCGCCACGTTCGCGAACGAATCAGGCGAAGGGCATGCGCGAGCGCCTGAAGGCCGGCGCGCTCCCTGCCGTCCTAGCCTGGATCATCGCCGGTGCGGCCGAGTGGCGAGCCATGGGGACGGCGCCCCCGCAATGCGTGCGCGAGATCACCGACGACTACATCGACCAACAGGACACGTTGGGCGCGTGGATCGATGAGCGCTGCGAGCGCGCGGCGGACGCCAGCGAGCGATCCAGCGACCTGCATAGGGACTACGCGGTTTGGTGTGAAGGCCAAGGACTTCGACCGAAGAGCAACAAATCGCTCTCCGAGGACCTCCGCGCCGCCGGCTTCGACAAGCGGGCGACCGAGTTAGGCAAGGTTTTCTACGGCCTGAGGCTCAAGCCAGCACCGACCGCAACGCACCCTGCCGCGGCGGCAGCAACGGAGGCCGGCATGCCTGCTGCCGAGGCGCGGGATCGACAGGACCTGCCGGTATGAAATCGAGCCGCCTGACGGATCCTGACGGGTCTTCCATTTCAAGCGTTAGCGCGTGCGCGGGTACGCGCGCATATACGTGTGAAATGTACAACCCGTCAGCACCCGTCAGCCGACCACACCGACGAAGCGCTGCGCGATGGATGCGTCTCCACACGTCCCGGGGCATGGATCCAGTCTGCCGCCACCGAGAAGGCCTGCCGTCGCTAGGACGGTCCGGCGGCGTAGGAGGGCCGGCATCGAATCATCCAGGCGACATCAATGCGACGCGCCCAGGCCGGCGCGTCGCGGGCCCGGAGCGACCGGCGTTCCCGATCGCCCACCGCGATTGCTCGCGATCCACGCACGGCCAGGCGCTGCGATGCGCATCCAGTCTCGGCGTCGCTCGCCGCGTGACTCTGGTCAGAGCCAGCGCAATGCAGACGTGTGCACTCGCGAGCGGCACCGCGCGGGCTCGCATGGATGGCCGCGGGTCCTTGGAAGCAAGAGGAAACGGGGGTAATTCAAACCGCGTTTCCACGCTAGTGGACTGTTTTTCCGGGGGGTTTATGACGGCGTTCATCGCACGGAGGGGTTGAAATGGCCCAGGATCTCATCACCCAGGCCGAGTATGCGCGGCGCCGCGGCGTGTCGCCGGCGGCCGTGCACAAAGCGATCGTCGCGCGGAGGATCTCTGGCGTGGTGCGCGGCGGCCGCGTGATGATCGACGCCGAGCTCGCAGACATTGAGTGGGCGCGCAACACCGACGTGGACCAGCAGCAGCGCGGCGCCCCCGACCAGTTCGCGGTCACGCAGCGGCGCGCCGAGCAGGCCCTGCGAGGCGGCGGCGACCTGCTGGCCGGCGTTGATGCACCGGCTGCGCCGCCCGGAGATGACGCGCAGACCTCCAGCGAGTCGGCCATGCTCGTCGACGCAAAAACAACTTCCGAGCAATTCAGAGCCGCGCTGCTCGAGCTCGAGCTCGAGGAGCGCCTCGGCACTCTGGTGCGCGTCTCCGAGGTCGAGCGCATCTACGCGTCGAAGCTGGTCGCGGCGCGCGAGGCGCTGGAGGCGATCCCGGATCGGTTGGCGGCGAAGCTCGCCGCCACCTCCGACGCCGAACGCGCGCACGCGATGCTGGCCGAGGAGATCCGCTCGGCGATGCTGCACCTGGCGCCGAAGGTGGAGGTTGCGTAGGCGATGACGCGAACGCGCGCCCGCTCGGTCGACGCCGGCGCCCTGGTCGAGCGCCTGTGGGAGGCGTACTTCGTGCCGCACCGGCGCGATCACGTCGACGAGTGGGCCGAGGCCAACCGGGTGCTGCCGCGCGAGACGTCGTCCGAGCCGGGGCCGTTCCGGCTCGATCGCACGCCCTACGCGCTGCAGATCTACCGCGACCTGTCCTACGACTCGGCCTGCGAGGATGTGGTGCTGATGTGCGCCACCCAGCTCGTGAAGAGCGAGGCTGGCCTCAACTGGATCGGTTGGGCGATCGACCAGGACCCGGGCCCGATGCTGATCGTGCAGGCGACGATCGACAACGGCAAGCGCTACAGCCGGCAACGGGTGGGCCCGATGATCCAGAACTCGCCGGCGCTGCGCGAGAAAGTGCATGAGGGACGCTCGCGCGACGCGGCGAACACCACGATGATGAAGGAGTTCCCGGGCGGCATGCTCATCATCACCGGGGCGAACAGCGCGGCAGGCCTCGCCTCGATGCCGGCGCGGCTGATCCACTTCGACGAGGTCGACGACTACCCCGACGACGTCGACGGCCAGGGCGAGCCGATGGCGATCGCCCGCGCGCGGCAGGACACCTTCCGCCGGCGCAAGCGCCTGATCTCGAGCTCGCCGAAGCGACCGAAGGGGCAGAGCCGCATCGCCAAGGCCTTCGCCGAAGGCACCCGCTTCTACTTCCACGTGCCGTGCCCGCACTGCGGCGAGCATCAGCGCCTGGTGTGGGAGCGCCTGCAGCGGCTGGAGAGCGGCGCGGCCGCCTACGCCTGCGGCCACTGCGGCGGCCTCATCTTCGAGCACCAGAAGCCGGAGTTCCTCGCCGGCGGCGAGTGGATCGCCGAGAACCCGGCCTCGCGTGTGCGCAGCTACCACCTGTCGAGCCTGTACTCGCCGGTGGGCTGGCTGTCGTGGGGATCGCTG
>CAWFKR010000004.1:0-147543 GCA_963816415.1 uncultured Pseudomonadota bacterium | reverse complement strand
GCGCTTCGCCTTCCAGCCCAGGTAGCGCTGCGCCAGCCCGGCATCGGCATACGACACCGCGACGTCGCCGGCCCGCCGTTCGACCACGTCGTAGGGAATCGAACGGCCGCTCGCCGCCTCGAACGCCCGCACGACCTCGAGCACGCTCTGTCCGCGCCCGGTGCCGAGGTTCACCACCGTGTGCTCCAGGGGGCCGCCCCCCATCATCCTGGCGAGCGCCGCGACGTGCCCCGACGCGAGGTCCATCACGTGGATGTAGTCGCGCACGCCGGTGCCGTCGGGCGTCGGATAGTCGTTCCCGAACACCCGCAGCCGGGGCAGCCGGCCGACCGCCACCTGCGCCACGAAAGGCATCAGGTTGTTGGGGACATTGCGCGGGTCTTCGCCGATCATGCCGCTCTCGTGGGCTCCCACCGGATTGAAATAACGCAAGCACAACACGCGCCAGCGAGGGTCGGAGGCTGCGAGATCCTGCAGCAGCTGCTCGACCATCAGCTTGCTGTGGCCGTAGGGGTTGACCGGCCCGGTGGGGGAGGACTCGGTCAGCGGCATCCGGGTCGCCATGCCGTAGACGGTCGCTGACGAGCTGAACACGAGGCGGCGGACCCCGCGCGCCTCCATCGCCTGGAGCAGCGTCGCCGAGCCGCTGACATTGTTCACGTAATAGTCGAGCGGGTGCGCGACCGATTCCCCGACGGCCTTCAGCCCTGCGAAGTGGATGACCGCATCGATCGGGTGCTCGGCAAACACGCGGTCGAGCAGGGCGCGATCCCGGACGTCGCCCTCGACGAAGGCGGGGCGCGTGCCGGTGATCTTCGCGATCCGGTCGACGACGACCGGCGAACTGTTGCAGAGATTGTCGAGGAGGACGGTGTCGTAGCCGGCGCCGATCAGCTCGACGCAGGTGTGCGATCCGATGTACCCGGTGCCGCCGGTGAGGAGGATGGTGGCCATCTACGCCCCCCGCAGCGGGTTTTCCCACCGCAGCCCGGGGAACCGGGCGAAGTCGCCATCGGTGGAACAAAGCACCAGCCCGTGCTCGATCGCGATCGCTGCCAGGTGTGCATCGGGGACCAGGTTGGCGCGCGTCACCGTTGCCTCGAGCAGCGAGCCGACGACGACGCGGTGGCGGTCGGTGGCCTCCGGAATCCAGACGGTATCCACATCCAACCAGGCCTGGACCTGTCGCCATGCGTCTGCCATCGGCTCGGGCCGCTCGAAGACGCGGGGGTTCGTGACGATGCGCAGGAACGCCAGCAGGCTCGCCCAGGGCATCCCCACGCGACCGCCTGCGGCGAGCTGCGCGTCCAGCCATGCCTTTGCTGGTGCATGCTGACGAAACGATGCGACGTGCGAATAGATGAGGAGGTTGGCGTCGAGCAGAATCACTTGAAGGACTCGCTCTCGGCGACTGCAAGCACTTCCGCGATGTCGTCGATGCCGTCAAGCAGGCAGCGCCCGAGATCGACCGAGCGGGTCGACGGGACGGGCCGCTTTCCTGGCGGCGAAGACGCGTGCTTGAGGCCTTCGCGCAGGGTGTCGTTGATGACGTCCTTCAGGGATTGATTCTTCGTCTTCCGCAGCCGCTCGACCGCGGCCGCGACATCGTCATCCAAGGTGATCGTCGTGCGCACGCATCAAAGCATAATGACAGTGATGCGTTGATGTCAAGGCGGAAACGGGTGTCACTACGCCCTCAATCGCCTTTGAGTCCCTTGACGAGTTCTGAGGCCGTCGGTGAGGAGGATGGTGGCCATCTACCCAGTCGAATCGCGATAAACCTCGCGTCGGTGCCCGATCTTCACGATGTCGACGTTCCGCTCGGCGTCATCAATGGCGTAGATGACGCGATAGTGACCCTGGCGAATGCGGAACAGTCGAGCACGCCCGGCAAGCTTCTCGCATCCTGGCGGGCGCGGATCCGATGCGAGAGTCTGGATTCGACTGACGATGCGCACACGATCCCGTTTGGGACTGATGGCGTCGAGTTCCTTCACCGCGGACGCCTTGATCGATAGCCTATATGCGGCCACGCTTCCTGAGGTCCCGGACCACGGATTCGAACGAGACGCTGGGCTCGTTAATCCTTTCCTCGACTGCGGCGAGGTCCTCGGCATCCTCGGCGAGGGCGGCCCGGACGGCATCGTTGACCATGTCCGAGATCGAGCGGTCGGTCGCGGCTGCCTTCAGGCGCAAGGCGTGGTGCAGCGCCGGGTCGAAATAGATGGTCGAGCGCTTGGGTTGATCCATGGCGGCATTCTGACGTTGTGACGTCATAATGTCAAGATGTCATGCGCCGTCAATCGCCTTTGAGTCGCTTGACCAGCGCCGCCCCGGTGAGCAGCTCCAACTGGGCCTCCAGCCTGATGACGCGGCCGGTCAGGTCCTCGATCCGCTGTTGCTGGACCTTCATGGCTTCGGCCTGGCGGTCCACCTTGTCCTCCAGCTTGACCATGGAGGTCAGCGCGCCCCAGACCCGGTCGGTGATGCTCATCGGCGATTCTTTCGCGCAGATGCCTTGCGCGCCTCGGCCTCCATCGCTTCGATGCGCCTGTCGCTCGCCTCGATGAAGTCCAGCGCATTGTCGATGGCGCGTCCGGCACGGTCGGCTGCGGCCTTGGCCGAATCGGCCAGGGCACCGAGTTCCTCGTCGGCCTCGTTCGGTTCGTAGGCAAACGCCCCGCGCCGCATCAGTTCGGAGATCGGCAATTTGAGTCGCTTGGCCTTGGCGGCGATCGCCTTCTTGTCCTGTGCCGTTGCCTGGACGACGATCCGTGCGATTGCGGTAGCCATGGCGTTCCCGATGCGTCAATGTACATGGACATTATATGTACATAGATGGGTGGGGTAAAGCGCGGCCTTGCCCGCATTCTCGCGCGATGCGCCGCAACGCGGCACTACGCCGTTCAGCCTATGCCAACCGCGACGCGATCTCCGCCACCAGCCTGCGCGCCAGCGCCAGCTTGTCCATCCGTGGCAGCGGATGCGCCCCCGCATCGTCGAGCAGGGTGACCTCGTTGGCGTCGTTGCCCAGCGCGTCCTGTGCCCGGTTGGCCACGACCAGCGGCAGCTTCTTGCGGCGCCGCTTTTCCTCGGCGAGCTTGACCACGTCGTGGCTCTCGGCCGCGAAGCCGACGCAGTAGGGGGGCCTCGGGCGCGCGGCGACGCTCGCGAGAATGTCGGTCGTGGGCTTGAGCGCAATCGTCAGGGCGTCGCCGGATTTCTTGATCTTCTGGTCGCGAACCTCGGCGGGCGTGTAGTCGGCCGCGGCGGCGACGCCGATGAAGATGTCGCAGTCGGCCACGTGTGCAGAAACCGCGTCGGCCATCTGTGCCGTGCTGCGCACGTCGATGCGCGCGACGTTGGCGGGGGTGGCGAGCGAGGTCGGACCGGCGACCATCGTGACGCTGGCACCGGCCTCGGCCGCAGCCTGGGCGAGCGCGAAACCCATCTTGCCCGAGCTCGAATTGGTGATGCCGCGAACAGGGTCGATCGCCTCGAACGTGGGACCCGCGGTCAGCAGCACGCGTTTGCCCGTGAGCACCTTGGGCTGGCGCGATGCAATCAGCGCCGCATGGATGGCGGCCGCTTCGAGCATCCGGCCTTCGCCGTTCTCCCGGCAGGCCATCTCGCCGGTGTCGGGGCCGAGGATCGCGATGCCGTCCTCGCGCAGGCTGCGCGACGTTGCGCTGGGTCGCCGGATTCGACCACATCTGGCGGTTCATCGCGGGTGCGACGAGCAGCGGACACTCGCGCGCGAGGCACAGCGTGGAGAGCAGGTCGTCGGCGGCGCCGTGCGCGAGCTTGGCGAGAAAATCGGCGGTGGCCGGCGCGACGACGATCGCGTCGGCGCCGCGCGAGATCGCGATGTGGCCCATCGCATCGTCGGCGCCCGACTGCCACAGGTCGGAAAGAACCGGCCGGCCCGAGAGCGCCTGGAAGGTCGTCGCGGTGACGAAGCGTGCGCCGCCCTCGGTCAGCACGACGTCGACGGTGATGCCGTCCTTGACCAGCAACCGCACCAACTCCGCAGCCTTGTAGGCGGCGATGCCGCCGGTGACGCCGAGCACGATCCGCGTGAGCGGCTTCGGTTCGGGGAGGAGCGGGGCGGGCATGGGGTCGGCAATTCGGTCGATGCGTGCGTGTTGGCGCAAATCTTACACTGGGGCGACCGGCCTCACCGGAGCGAATGGATGCGGGCGATCCAGGCCAGCTGCGACCTGCGGACTGTCGCTTCGGCCGACACTTGAATCGAGATTGCAACCCGTCATTTGACGAATTACACTCGCGTTGCACTATTCGTGATCAGGACATTCAGAAACAAGAAGCTGAAGCGCTTCTTCGAAGCCGGTGATCCGGCCGGGCTGCCATCGGGCTACTTGCAGAAGGTCGCCGACATCCTTGCTGCGGTCGATTCCGCAGAGCAACCTTCGGACGTCGCGATGTTTCCAGGCTGGCGTATGCACCCCCTCAAAGGGGAGCTCACCGGGTTCTGGAGCGTGAGCGTCAGCGGGAACTGGAGGTTGCTCTTCCGATTCGAGCACGGGGACGCCTTCGATCTGGATCTCGTCGATTACCACTGAGTCCGGGTACTTTCCGCAGGGCCGAACGGAGCATCAGATGCCCATGAAACATCCGCCTCACCCGGGGGGGCTCATCCGCCGGGAAGTCATCGAGCCACTCGGTCTGACGGTATCGGCCGCTGCTGCGGCCCTCGGCGTCACGCGCCAGGCACTGTCGCTGCTGCTCAACGAGCGGACCGACCTGTCCTCCGAAATGGCGCTGCGCATCGAGAAAGCATTCGGGCCGAAGATGGATCACCTGATGCGGATGCAACTCGCGTTCGATCTCGCCAGGCAGCGGGAGCGGGAGGCTGCGATCAAGGTGAGGCGATACGAGCCCGCGTAAGTTTTGCAGCATTGACGCGATGTTCGAATCCGGGGAACGCGCTCCCTGCGTCAGGGCGTCTCGAGCAGGCTCAGGAACGCATGGGGGGTCACGATCTGGCAACGGATCCGGGCTGCGAGGCCGAGCAGGTCTTCGTCGCCGGTAACGAGATAGCGCGCCTTCCCGACGATTGCCAGCTGCAGGAAAGGCACGTCGAAGGGGTCTCGGCACGCCGGCGTCCTGGGCAGCTTGCCCGGCATGGAGACGGTCGTGCACCAGGGAAGGTAGTCTCCGAGGAGTTCCTGTTGATCCTCGACGGTGAGCTTGAACTTGGGGTAGGTCAGCGCCCGCATCAGCTCCCCGATCGTCGAAGTCGATGCCAGCGGGTGAAAGCTTTCCTGTTGCCAGGCCGCGCGAAGGCGCGCAAGCCGTCCCTGCGCGAACAGCAGTGCCGACAGTACGACGTTCGTATCGAGCACCACCCGTGGTGCGGGCCTCATTGCCCAGGCTTGCGGACCGGCTTGCGCGCCCAGCCCACGGCATCGGCGATGTCCTGCTCTCGGAGGTCGAGCTCCGCCAGCTTGGCCCGGACCGCGTCTGCGCGCTGGATACGTACCGGCGTCAGGATGATCTGCCCCCCTTTCGCCTGGACATCGAAGTATTCGACGGGTCCTATGGCCTTGGTGACAGCCTTGGGCAGCGTCAGCTGGTTCTTGGCGGTGATCTTGGCGAGCACGTAAAATCCTGATTTCCGAATGTAATGATTCCTTACTCTGCCACATTTCCGGGCCCGGCTCAAGCGGGGTGTGACTCGCGACGCGCCGCGATTCTCCGAGGCGGTGATCCGACCGTCGCCCACGCGGTCAGCCATCCGTCCGAGTGCGCACCGGGCACGGTCGGGCCACACTCGGCGGCATGATGTCCCGAGATCTCGACACATGACCCGCATCGCCGACTGGCCGGCGAGCGAGCGCCCGCGCGAGCGGCTGATCGCGCACGGTGCCGGAGCGCTGACCGATGCGGAGCTGCTTGCGGTCGTCCTCGGCACCGGCGCCGCCGGGGTCTCATCGCTCGACGTCGCCCGCGACCTGCTCGGCCGGCATCGCGGCCTGTCGGGGCTGCTGGCCGAACCTGCCGACCGGCTCGCCGGCGTGAAGGGCCTTGGCGCCACGAAGGTCGCCAAGATCAAGGCCGGCATCGAGCTCGCTCGCCGCCTGCTGCGCGAGGAAGTCACGCACGGCAGCGCGCTGACCTCGCCCGAAGCGGTGCGTGACTACCTGCGGCTCACGCTCGCCGCATTGCCGCACGAAGCCTTCGTCGTGCTGTTCCTCGACAGCCAGCACCGGCTGCTCGCCGCCGACGAGCTCTTTCGCGGCACGCTCGCCCAGACCAGCGTCTATCCGCGGGAGATCGTCAAGGCGGCGCTCGCCCACAACGCGGCCGCCGTCATCTTCGCGCACAACCATCCATCGGGTGTCGCCGAGCCCTCCCGCGCCGACGAGCTGCTGACGCAGGCCCTGAAGCAGGCGCTGGCGCTGGTCGACATCCGGACGCTGGACCATTTCGTCGTTGCCGGGCATCGGGTCGTGTCGTTCGCGGAACGTGGGCTGCTGTGAGACGGCGCCCGGAGGGGGCGGCGCAGCGCTTGCCGGATCTGACATGAGTTGATATATATACGATACATATCATTCGGACGCAGCTGCGATGGCAACGCTGCAACTGACGCAGGTCTACCTCGAACGCGGGCAGAAGAAGGCACTGCAGGCCCGCGCGAAAGCGCGCGGTACCAAGGTGGCCGAGGAGGTGCGCCGCGCCGTCGACGCCTATCTGGCAGGGGTGTCGCCCGAGGACCTGGCCCTCCTCGACGCGGGAACGCGCCGGGCAGGACGGCATCTCTCCGAGATGGTCGCGGAACTCGACCGCGTCAATGCGCGCCTCGACGCGGCGTTCGACGTCCTCGATCGCATGGGTAGCAAGCGAACCCCAAGGGACTCGATGTGAGTGTCATCGCCGAGATCCTGGATCGTCTCTCCGGCATCGAGGTCGTCAAGGAGAAGCTGCAGGACACGGGCCACCGGGTCGAGCGGTTGGCCGAGCGTGTCGTCGAACTGCACCGGACGGTCCATGAGATCGATCGGCGGCTGGTGCGCATCGAGACCTATGCAGAGATCGCCAAAGCCGCGCGGGAGCCGCGCCGCGCACTTCCGAAGCAGGGCGGCTGACGCATTTCCCGTTACGTCAGGTGTCAACGCGACGGGGGCGCGGGGGTTTGCCCAGGTACGCCACCTAACCGCTTGATCCGTGCGGCGTTTTCGAGGATAATGGCGGGCTTGCCACGACACCCGCGCAAGCGGGCTTTGCCACGGCACCCACACAACATTTCCAGGAGCGAGCGATGGCTCGAGTCTGTCAGGTCACCGGAAAAGCCCCGATGGTGGGCAACAACGTTTCACACGCCAACAACAAGACCAAGCGGCGTTTCATGCCCAACCTGCAGCGTCGCCGGTTCTGGGTCGAGAGCGAGAACCGCTGGATCAACCTGCGGCTGACCAACGCCGGTCTGCGCACGATCGACAAGAACGGCATCGATGCCGTACTGGCCGACATGCGCGCCCGCGGCGAGCAGGTCTAAAGGAGCAGCATCATGCGCGAAAAGATCAAGCTCGAGTCGTCGGCGGGCACCGGCCACTTCTACACGACGACCAAGAACAAGAAGAACATGCCGGACAAGATGGAGATCACCAAATTCGATCCCGTCGCCCGCAAGCACGTCAAGTACAAGGAAACGAAGCTCAAGTAACCGCTGCCCCTCGTTCCCGACAAAAAAGCCCGCGAATTTCGCGGGCTTTTTTGTCGGCGGCGGGCCTGAGCTGCGTCCGCCCTCCGAGCGTGCTTCAGCCGAAAGCGCTCACGCGTAGTGCTTGAGCTGCAGCGAGAACTGGGCGAGCGGCGCGATGCCCGAGGACTCGGCGCGACGGCACCAGTCCTGCAGCCGCGCGAGCAGCTGCTCGGACGATTCGGTCGAGCGGTTCCACAGCTGCGCGAGTTCCTGCCGCATCGCGTAGATCTGCTGCAGGACGTTGCTCTTCTCGAGCGCATGCGCGATCCGCTCGTGCTCGGTCTCGGGCAGGGCGTTGGCATCGGCCGCGAGCCAGTGCTTGAAGCGGCCGAGGCTGGGCAGGTCGACGTGTCCGCGATGACGCTCGCGCAGCGCGCTGATTTCCGCGGCGCAGGCGGTCTTCAGCGTCCGGGCGTAGGCGGTGGCGACGGCGTAGCGGTGGGTGATGATCGCGTGCAGCGTCGCGAGGTCGGGCGCCGACTTGGCGCGGTCGTAGCGGACCTTCGGCGCGACCTTGCGGACCTTCGCGAGGCCCAGCATCTCCATGATGCGTATGTACATCCAGCCGATGTCGAACTCGTACCAGCGCGACGACAGCTTGGCCGACGTGCCGTACGCGTGGTGGTTGTTGTGCAACTCCTCGCCGCCGATGATGATCCCCCACGGGACGATGTTCGTCGACGTGTCGTTGCTCGCGAAATTGCGGTAGCCCCAGTAGTGCCCGATGCCGTTGATGATGCCGGCCGCGGTGATCGGGATCCACATCATCTGCACGGCCCAGATCGTGATGCCGACCGGCCCGAACAGCAGCGCGTCGATGACGAGCATCACGCCCACGCCCTGCCAGGAGTACGGCGTATAGAGGTTGCGCTCGATCCAGTCGTCGGGGGTGCCGTGGCCGTACTTGGCCATCGTTTCGGCGTTCTTCGACTCGGCGCGATAGAGCTCGGCGCCGCGCAGCAGCACGGTCTTGATGCCGCGCGTCTGCGGGCTGTGCGGGTCGTCGACGGTCTCGACCTTCGCGTGGTGCTTGCGGTGGATCGCGACCCACTCCTTGGTCACCATCCCGGTCGTCAGCCACAGCCACAACCGGAAGAAGTGCGACGGCAGCGGGTGCAGGTCCAGGCCCCGGTGCGCCTGGCCGCGGTGCAGGAAGATCGTCACTGCGGCGATGGTGATGTGGGTCAGGCCCAAGGCGACGGCGACGTAGCCCCACCACGGGAGCTGGATCAGCCCATGCGCCGCGAAAGACAGCAAGCTGTAACTCATTGATTATCCATGTAGAAGCATCGAAGCCCCGTGACGGTGCCACGTGGCGGCCCAAGACGCGATCGTCATTGTACGCGACCGCTGCAGAACACAATATGACGCCGGCAAAGCCCTGAGGCAAGTGGGGTCAGACGGAGGGATCTGCGCGGTCGGCCGCCGCGAGGCCCGATACGGCCCCGGGGCTTCCGACAATCCGGATCTCGCGCTGCGGAAAGGGGAACTTGATGCCGCGCGCGCCGAACTCGATGAGGATCGCCCGGTTGAGGTCGCTCTTGAGGTTCAGCTGGCCATTCTCCGGATCGGCGATCCACAAGCCGAGTTCGAGCAGGATGCCGTTGTCGGCGAAGCCGACCAGGAACGCCGCGGGCGCGCGATCGCCGCGCAGCGCCCGCGGCTGGCGGTTCGCGAGTTCGACCATCAGCGCCAGCGCGGCCTCGACGTCGCTGTCGTAGCTGATCTGCAGCTGCAGGGCGACCCGCACCTCCCGCGAGGTATACGACTGGTTCAGCACCGTCGTCGTGACCAGCGTTTCGTTGGGAACGATCGCCTCGACCCCGTCGAGGCTGCGCACGACCGCGTAGCGCGACGTCACCTTCACCACCGTGCCGGTGCGCCCCTCCAGCGTGATCAGGTCGCCCATCCGGATCGAGCGGTCGAGGAGGATGGTGAAGCCCGCGATGTAGTTCGATGCGAGCTTCTGCAGCCCCAGCCCGATCCCCACGCCCAGCGCACCACCGAAGACGCTGAGCAGCGTCAGGTCGAAGCCGATCTGCTGCAGCGCGATCAGGCCGGCGAGGACGATGACCACCGCGCGCACCGTCTTCGCCAGCACCATGCGCAGGTTGGCGTCGACCTGGGTCGCGCCCATCAGCCGCCGCTCGAGGAAGCTCGACACCCACAGCGCCACGATCAGCGTCACGACGATCACGACCACGCCGGTCAGGACCGACAGCACCGAGATCTGCGCCTTGCCGATTGGGATGACGATTTCGTCGAGCGTCGTCGCGATCTCCGGCAGCACGCCGAAGAAGTAGAGGACGAGCACGCCCAGGACGATCGAGGCGATGGCGAGCTCGGAGATCGGGAGCCAGTGCTGCACCGGGAACAGCCGCCGCAGGCCGTAGATCAGCAGGCGGATCACGACCAGCGCGACCAGCAGCGGCGCAGTGATCGCGAGGAAGAATGGCGGGCCGACGTGACGCCGCCAGAGGATGGTGGCGACGAAGATCAGGACCAGCGCGGTCAGCGGGAAGGCGACCCGCACGACGCTCGCGGCCAGGCGCGACGCATCGCCGCGGGCGGCGCGCGCGCGGTCGATCCGTCGGTCGATCGCCCAGGCGACGAGCAGGCACAGCAGGGTGATCGCGAGTTCGACGCGGCCGCGCGGCGAGGCCAGCGCGTCCTGCAGGCGGTCGAAGTCGACGGGGAGGATCATGGCCGGAAGGTCATTGCGCGCGCTCGAGCACGGCGGCGAAGAAGCCGTCGCAGCCGTGGCGGTGCGGATAAAGCCGCAGGCGCGCACCGGTGTCAAGTGCGATGCCCGCCTGCGCGAGAATGGCCGAAGCGTCCTTCTGCGAATACGCCGGGTGGGCGGCGAGGAACGCGTCGACGATCGCGTCGTTCTCCTCGGGCAGCACGCTGCAGGTCGCGTAGACCAGCCGTCCGCCGGGCTTCACCAGCGTTGCTGCGGCCGCCAGGATGCGCGCCTGCTTTTCCGTCAGCTCGCGCAGGTCGTCCTCCGACTGGCGCCACTTGAGGTCGGGGTTGCGACGCAGCGTGCCGAATCCGGTGCACGGTGCGTCGACCAGCACGCGGTCGATCTTGCCCGCAAGGCGCTTCACCTTGGCGTCGCGCTCGTGGGCGATCACCTGCGGATGCACGTTGGAAAGGCCCGAGCGCGCAAGCCGCGGCGTCAACCGGGAGAGGCGTTTGGCGGAGGTGTCGAAAGCGTAGAGCCGCCCCTGCGAACGCATCATCGCGCCCAGCAGCAGGGTCTTGCCGCCGGCACCCGCGCAGAAATCGACGACCATGTCGCTGCGTCGCGGCGCCACCAGCACGCCGACGAGCTGGCTGCCTTCGTCCTGGACCTCGATGCGTCCGTCGACGAGCCACGGGTTGCGCACCAGCGACGGCCGGCCGGCGATTCGCAGGCCGTAGGGCGCAAATGGCGTCGCGGTCACCGGCAGTCCCTCTGCCGACAGCGCGGCCAGCGCAGCGTCGCGCGTCGACTTCATCGCATTGACACGCAGGTCGAGCGACGCCGGCGCCTGCCATGCGCGCGCGAGCGCCGCGCGATCCTCGGCCCCGAGCGCCGTGCCCAGCCGCTCCCAGAGCCAGTCGGGGAGGTCGGCCGCAACCGCGTCGGGCAGTGGCTCGTGCATTCGCCCCTTGAACGCCGCGAGCCATTCGCGTTCGGACGCCTTCAGTGCATCGTCCAGATCGCGCACCGAATGCCGGAATTCACGAACGAGGGTGGCGAGCGCGAGGAGCAGCGGATCGTCGGTCTGCGCGAGGGCCTCGAGCGAGCGCTTGCGGCGAAGGTAGGCGAACGCGCCGTCGGCGATCCACGGGCGATCGTGCGAACCCATCTCGCGATGATCGCGAAAGAACGCGGTCATCGTGGCGTCTGCGGGGGCGTCGAGGCGCGCGAGGCGCTGGATCGCCGCGGCGAGCGCCGTGAGCTGGTTGCGACGCAGGGTCATGATCCGGTCATGTCGTTGAAGGGGCTGCGGGGTTGCACAAGCGGTGGAGGGGGCGGCTTCACGCCTTCCGGGTCTTCGTGAAATCCCGCATAGTTTTCGTCGACGCGGATCGACTCGAGGCGGGCCTCGAGCGTTCCGCGCGCGGTCTGCGTGACCCGCATCTTGACCGGGATGTAATGCAGCGACGGTGCGAGCCAGAACCACGCTTCGGTCTTGCCGTCGTCGCTCCTGCGGTGCCAGCGCTCGGTCCGGATCTCGCCTTGCGACCAGGAGAGCGTCTCGTCGGCTTCGCGGGACAGCGTGTAGCGCGTCACCTTGCGTGTCGTCGCAATGCTGAACGTCATCTCGCGCGTGCCTTCCTTCGGCGGCGAGAAATACGGCTGCCACAGGATCGTCAGCGGATCGAATGCGGGCGCGGTCAGGTCCGCGGTCTGGCCATCGTTGAGCGATACCGTCTGCCCGTCCCAGTCGAAGTAGGCGACCTCGCGTCGATCGGCGCTGCCGCGCTGGATCGCGAATTCGATGGGCTTCAGTCCCGTGGGGGTGATGATGCCGCGGCTCTCGACCCTGCCGGTACCGTGCACGATCAGCGCCGCCAGGCCCCGCGCCTGGCCGACCGTCGAGATCCGGTAACGGTCACCGTCGTGCTCGAAGCGGTAGGTGGCGTCACCGATCATGAAACCCTGCGTGCCCAGATACACCTTGTAGGCGAGGTCGACACGAGGCGGCAGCGCAACCGGCGGCGTGGCCGGCGCTTCGGCGGCTTCCGCGACGTCGGTTCCTGCGCCGGAGGTCGCCGATTCATTTTGCGCGGCGGATGGCGCAGTGCCCTGCGCTTCGGTCGACGCGGAATCGACCGGCGGGGGTGCCACGACGCTCGACGGAGCACGCGATTCGATCGTCGGGGTGTGACGCGCCGCCGGCGCCGGACGCTGCGGGACCGGCTTCGCGGGGGGTGGCTTGGGTGCGGGTGCCGCCGGGGGTGGTGGCGGCGGCATTTCCTTCAATGTCGCCGTCAGCGCGGGGGCCTCGGGGACCGAGACATCTCCGGCGGGCCAAAGCGACCACAAGGCGTGCAGCGCGATCGACAGCACGAGCGCGACCCACAGTGCGGACCGGATTCGGAAAAATCGTCGGAAAAATCGACGCAAAACCCGGGACGCACCACGTTTTTCCCCATCGCGCGGAGCCTGTAAAAACGTGGTGCGTCCCGGGTTTTGCCCCGGGTTTTGCGGGTTCTGCGGTCCGGAGATGTCGCGGTCGTTGGCAGCATCCGCCGATGCGGAGCGACGCGCTCGTGGCGAGTTGAGGGTAGCCATCACGGGAGGGACCCGGCGCTGCGCGGGGAGTTCTGGCGTTGCTGCGCCTGCGCGCAACGCTAGGATCTGCCGGAGGCAGGGACCGCGTCGACGACGCGCACGCGGCCGCCTTCGAGGACGAGGCGCCCCGCGCAGTACCGGGCGACGACGTCGGGCAGCAGCCGGTGCTCGGCCTCGAGCACCCGCGCCGCGAGCGCCGCTTCGACGTCCCCGGGCAGCACCGGAACCTCCGCCTGCGCGACGATCGGGCCGCCATCGACGGTTGCGGTCACGAAATGCACGGTGCAGCCATGGCGCTTCGCGCGGTCGGCGAGTGCGCGCCGGTGGGTGTCGAGTCCCGGATAGGCGGGCAGCAACGAGGGATGGATGTTCAGCATGCGGCCTTCGTAGCGTCGCACGAAATCCGCGCCCAGCACCCGCATGAAGCCGGCGAGCACGACGAGATCGGGCTTGCCGTCGTCGATCGCGGCGGCGAGCGCGGCCTCGAACGCGTCGCGCGAGGCGTAGGCCTTGTGGTCGACGACCTTGGTCGGGATGCCCGCTTTCTGCGCGTGGGCGAGCCCGGGGGCGCCGGGCCGGTTGCTGATCACCTGGGTGATCGCGCCTGCGATCTTCCCGGCGGCGACCGCGTCGATCAGCGCCACCAGGTTCGAGCCGCGTCCGGAGATGAGAACGGTGATGCGCGCAGGCGCCATGATTGCGACGGCGAGGAGACGATCGCCCGTCAGGCGACGATCGCGGCCGCTTCGCCTTCGGGGCGCGGGACGACCTCGCCGATGTCGTAGGCGCGCTCGCCTGCGCCGTTCAGCATCGCGATCGCGGCACTCGCATCGGCCGGCGCGATCGCGAGCACCATGCCGATGCCGCAGTTGAACACGCGGTGCATCTCGTCGTCGGAGACATTGCCGTGTTCCTGCAGCCAGGCGAAGATGGCAGGGTGGGGCCACTTCGTGGGATCGAGTCGCGCCTGGAGGCCGTCGGGCAGCATCCGCGGCACGTTCTCGACGAGACCGCCGCCGGTGATGTGCGCCATGCCCTTGATCGGGAGCCGGGCGGCGAGCGCGAGCACCGGCTTGACGTAGATCCGCGTCGGCGCGAGCAGCGCATCGCCCAGCGTGCGCAATCGCGGCGGGGGCGCCGACGGCGCCCGCGCGTCGATCGCGGTTGCGTCGCTGGGGATCGGGGCATGCAGGTCGGCATTGGCGACAGCGATGATCTTCCGGACCAGCGAATAGCCGTTCGAGTGCAGCCCGCTGGATGCGAGCCCGATCAGGCGGTCGCCCGGCGCGATGCCGCGACCGTCGATGATCGCGCTCTTCTCCACGACGCCCACCGCAAACCCCGCGAGGTCGTACTCGCCCTTGGGAAAGGTCCCGGGATGCTCGGCGGTCTCGCCACCGATCAGCGCGCATCCCGCCATTTCGCAGCCTTTGGCGATGCCTTCGACGACTTTCGCGGCGACGTCGACGTCGAGGCGCTCGCAGACGAAATAGTCGAGGAAGAACAGCGGTTCGGCACCCTGCACGAGGATGTCGTTGACGCTCATCGCGACCAGGTCGATGCCGATCGTGTCGTGGCGCCCGAGGCGCAGGGCGAGACTGAGCTTCGTGCCCACGCCGTCGGTCCCGGCGACCAGCACCGGCTCGCGGAAGCGCTTGCCGATCTCGATCAGCCCGCCGAAGCCGCCGATGCCGGCGAGGACCTCCGGACGCATCGTGCGCCTGGCGAAGGGCTTGATGCGTTCGACCAGCGCGTCGCCTGCGTCGATGTCGACGCCGGCGTCGCGGTAGGACAGGGGTTTGGAGGGCGTGGGGGTGGGAGCCATGGGGTGCGGCCGCGCCGGGCCGTCGCGCCGACCCGCTGGAACGGGCGGCAATAAGGTAAAGTGCAGCACTTTTGTACCGCGATTTTACTCTGAAATGAGTCCATCACGCCCGCAGCCGCCCGAGGACCCCGCTACGACTCCCGGGGAACGCGCGCGCGATCCGGTCGCCGCCGAGGCCGGCGTTGCGCCGCGCGCCGATGCGGCGCAGCCTGTGCATGTATCGCGGCCGCTCGCCGCGCGGCAGTACCTGTGGATCGTCGGCGCGGCGGTGGTTCTGCTCGCCGCGTTGCACTGGCTGGGTCCGGTGCTGACGCCTTTCCTGATCGGCGCGATCCTCGCCTACCTCGGCACGCCGGCGGTCGATCGCGCCGAGGCGCGCGGCGTACCGCGCTCGGTGGCGACGCTGGTCGTGATCCTCTTCATGGGCGTGCTGCTCGCGGCGCTGTTCCTCGTCCTCGTGCCGCTGGTCCAGTCCGAGGTCGCCACCGCGATGGCGCGCCTGCCGGATCTCTTTTCGCAGTTCACCAGCCACGTCGCGCCCTGGCTGCAGCAGCGCTTCGGCATCACCCTGTCGCTCGACTTCGACTCGATGCGCGCATTCGTCTCGGAAAATGCGCAGGAAGCGAAGAACCTGTCGATGACGCTCCTGTCCGGCGTCAAGACCGGCGGGCTGATCGTCGTCTCGGTGCTGCTCAACCTCGCGCTGATCCCGGTCGTGATGTTCTATCTGCTGCGCGACTGGAACATGATCATCGCGCGCATCGACGACCTCCTTCCGCGGCGCTGGCAGGCGAAGGTGCGCACGGTAAGCCAGCAGGTCGACGGTGTGCTGGGCGAGTTCCTGCATGGCCAGATGCTGGTGATGGTCGGCCTCGCCGTGTACTACGCGATCGGACTGTCGATCGCCGGTCTCGAGCGCGGACTCGCGATCGGCATCCTCACCGGGGTGTTGGTGTTCATTCCGTACGTCGGGTTCGGATTGGGCCTGGTGCTGGGCCTGATCGCGGCGCTGCTCGAATGGCACGGATGGCCGGGCTTTGCCGCCGTCCTGGTCGTCTATGGCATCGGTCAGTTGCTCGAAGCCTACGTGCTCGTTCCGTTCCTCGTCGGCGATCGCATCGGCCTGCATCCGCTGGCGGTGATCTTCGCCTTGCTGGCCTTCGGCCAGCTGTTCGGATTCGTCGGCGTATTGATGGCGCTTCCGGTGTCCGCGATGCTGCTCGTGGGCCTGCGGCACCTGCGGGAAGCCTACGCGGCATCGCCGGTCTACCGCGAAGACTGATTCACCGCAGCGAAGGATGGCCGAACAGCTGGTTCTGGATCTCGCGAGGGTCGAGCCTCCCACGTTTCGCAACTTCGTCCCGGGAGCCAATCTCGAAGCTGTCGCCGCACTGCGTCGGCTTGCCGAGGGGGCGCTGCCCGAGGTCGGCATCGTGCTGTGGGGCGCCGAAGGCGTCGGCAAGACGCACCTGCTGCACGGGGTCGTCGCCGCGGCCGCGTCACTGCGCCCCGCATTCCTCTGTGCGCGTCCGGCAGACGTGCCCTCGGAACCCGATCGCCTGCCTGCGGCGTCGCTGGTCGTGATCGACGGCGTGGACCGGGCAGCGGCCGAAGAGCAGGCGCGCATGTTCACGCTGTGCAACGCACTCACCGCCCATGGGGGCCAGTGGGTGGTCGCCGCTCACGGGCCGCCTGCGCGCATGGCCCTGCGCGACGATCTGCGCACCCGGCTCGCGCTGGGATTGGTATTCGAGGTCGTGCCGCTGTCCGACGACGAGAAGCCGCAGGCGCTCGCGGCCTATGCGCGGGAGCGCGGGTTCCGGCTCGGCGACGACGTCGTCGGTTACCTGCTCGCGCACGGGCGGCGGGACATGCGGTCGCTGGTTGCCACCCTCGCCGCGCTGGACCGCCATTCGCTGGCGACGCGGCGGGTCGTGACCGTCGCGCTGCTGCGCGAGTGGCTGCAGCGCGACCTGAAGCTCTGATCCCGCCAGCCTGTTCCAGGCCCGGCGAGTTCCTCCAGGTCGGGCGATTCCGTTCCGGCTTCGCGATTGTCTTCAGGCCAGACGGCACCCTTCAGGCACCCTTCAGGCACCCTTCAGGCGGGGCGATTTCCTCCAAGCGCGCCGGTCGCTTGTCGGGAAATATCGGCGACTCTGACCACTTCCTGTCCTACAGGCCCTGAATCACCATAGGAACGGGAAACCGCGGCTTTCTCGTTTGCGCTGCGGAAATCCAGGGGAAGTACGGCAGGCCTGTCGTCGCGCAGCGACGTCAGTCGATCGCCCAGTCACTTGATTGTCGGTTGGTTTTGCCGCGATCACGTCGCGTTGATGTCGCGCAGATGTGTCAACCGGGTTGCCTTTCGTCGCGTTATTGGCCTCGACGCATCGATACCGCGTCATTTCAAAACTTTCCACTGTCGAGAAGGACTGTGCACATGAACAAACTGCTGATCGCCCTGGTTGCCGGCACCTTTGCCGCCACTGCGTGGGCCCAGGGCGCGGCACCCGCGCCTGCGGCCACGCCGGCCCCTGCGCCCGCCATGGCCCCGGCGAAGCCTGCCGAGCCGATGAAGGCCGAGCCCGAGAAGAAGGTCGAAAAGACCACCAAGCACGAGCAGAAGAAGACCACCAAGCACGAAAAGAAGAAGACCACGAAGCACGAGCAGAAGAAGTCCACGAAACACAAGACGACCAAGAAGGAACCGGCGAAGAAGGAACCGGCGAAGTCGGCTCCCGCCGAGAAGCCCGCAGAAGCGCCGGCCAAGTAAGTTCCCGCAGTCCCTCCCGCTGCCGGTGCCGTGCGCTGGCAGCGGGATTCGGGTGCGCCGTGTGGGTGACGCTGGGGACCTCGCCTCGCGGTCCCTTATCATTGCGCTTTGCCGCAATCCCGCGCGATGAGCCGAACCGCCGTCCGACCCGCCGTCACCGTCGCCGCTGTCGTCGAGCGCGACGGGCGCTACCTGATCGTCGAGGAGGAGACCCGCGCAGGCCTGCGGCTCAACCAGCCCGCCGGACACGTCGAAGCGGGTGAATCGATCGTCGCCGCCGCCGCGCGCGAGACCCTCGAAGAGTCGGCGTGGCGGGTCGAGCCCACGGCGCTCGTCGGCGTCTACCAATGGCAGTCCACCGAAAGCGGCGAAACCTTCGTGCGTTTCACGTTCGCCGCGACGGCGCGCGAGCACGAACCTGCGCGGCCGCTCGACGCAGGCATCGTGCGCGCGCTGTGGCTCCCCTATGACGACATCGCCGCCCGCGTCGAGCAGCATCGCAGCCCGCTGGTGCTGCGCTCGGTCGACGACTACCGCGCCGGCCGGCGCTGGCCGCTGGGCCTGATCGCGAGCCTTTGATGCCGCGGCGCGAGCGCGTGGTCATCGGCATGTCGGGGGGCGTGGACTCCTCGGTCGCCGCGTGGCTGCTCAAGCGTCAGGGCTACGAGGTCGTCGGCGTTTTCATGAAGAACTGGGAAGACGACGACACCGACGAGTACTGCACGTCGCGCGAGGATCTGGTCGATGCGGCTGCGGTGGCCGACGTCCTCGGCATCGAGCTCGAGGCGGTGAACTTCGCCGCCGAGTACCGCGAGCGGGTGTTCGCGCTGTTCCTGCGCGATTACGCGGCCGGCCGCACGCCCAACCCCGACGTCCTGTGCAACAGCGAGATCAAGTTCCGCGCGTTCCTCGATCATGCGCTCGCGCTTCACGCCGACTGGATCGCGACCGGCCATTACGCACGCGTGCGGCGCGATGCATCAGGCGCCACCGAGCTTCTCAAGGCCGTCGACGCGTCGAAGGACCAGACCTATTTCCTGCATCGGCTGACCCAGGCGCAGCTCAAGCCCGCACTCTTCCCGCTGGGCGAGATCACCAAGCGCGAGGTGCGCGAAATCGCGAAGCGCGAGGGCATTCCGACGTGGGCCAAGCGCGATTCCACCGGCATCTGCTTCATCGGCGAGCGGCCATTCCGCGATTTCCTGGCGCGCTACCTGCCGCGCACGCCCGGACCGATCGTCACCCCCGAGGGCGCGCAGGTCGGCCGCCACGATGGCCTCGCGTATTACACGCTGGGCCAGCGCCAGGGACTGGGCATCGGCGGCCTGCGCGACGGCGCGCGCGAGCCCTGGTTCGTCGCCGGCAAGGACATCGCGCGCAACGCCCTGATCGCCGTGCAGGGACACGACCATCCGCTGCTCTACCGGAGCGACGTCGATGCGTCGGACCTGCACTGGATTTCGGGGAAGGCGCCGGCGCTGCCGGCGCGGTATGCGGCGAAGACGCGCTACCGGATGCCCGATGCGACCTGCAGCCTGCGCGCGATCGACGCCGCGAAGGGTGCAGGCGGTTCGCGCGTGCGGGCGAGCTTCGACGCGCCCCAGTGGGCGCCGACGCCGGGGCAGTACCTGGTGCTCTACGACGGGGACACGTGCTTGGGCGGTGGCGTCATCGAGGCGCCGGGTACCGGCATGACGGTGGCCGAAGCCGCGGCCGGGGCCGAGGTGGCGGGCATCGGAACGCCGGCTGCGGCATCGGCTGCCGCCGCAGAGGACCTGGCCCAGGCGAAGTGAGCGCAGGCCAGGAGTGCCGGGACCCGGGATCCCGGCGTGCCAGGGCGTTGCCGTCCGTCGTCTAGAACGGAATGTCGTCGTCGAAGTCCTCGGACTTCGTGCCGCCGCCCTTGCCCCCGCCGCCACCCGAGCCACCCGAGCCGCCCGAGCCGCCCGAGCCGCCCGAGCCGCCCGAGCCTCCGCCCGACGGTCCGCGTCGGCTGCCGCCGCCCGAACCCCCACCCGAAGCTCCACCGGAACTTCCACCGGAACTGAACTCGACGTCGCCCCCGCCACCCCCTTCGCGCGCGCCGCCGATCAGCTGCATGCGGTCGCCGACGATCTCGGTCGAGTATTTCTCGACGCCGTCCTTGTCGGTGTACTTGCGCGTCTGGAGCCGGCCCTCGATGTAGACGGAGCGGCCTTTCTTCAGGTATTCGCCGGCGATCTCGGCCGTGCGCCCGAACAGCACGACGCGGTGCCACTCGGTGCGTTCCTGCTTCTCGCCGCTCTTGTCCTTCCACTGCTCGGACGTCGCGATGTTCAGGGTGGTGACTGCTCCGCCGTCCGTCGTGTAGCGCGTCTCGGGATCGCGGCCGAGATTGCCCAGAAGAATCACTTTGTTGACCGAGGCCATTGCCTTTTTCCTTGAACGAAACGGGTGATTGATCGCGCGGATTGATCGTGCGAGTGGGCGCCCCCATCTACGGCGGACGCGGCCTGCGATGGGAGGGTCACCCAATGCCGGCGCGGCGCGCAGTTCCAGGTTCGCATGGTTTCCCGGCGGCGCGGCATTTCGTCCGGTACAGCCGCGGGAAACGAACTCGCGAAACGCAATATACTAGCAGGTTGCCTTCGTCGCCTTAGGCCCTTCGGACGAGGCTCGACGTGAACGGGCGGGCGGCCCTTCGTCCCGCTCGAACCGACCGCGAATTGGACAGAGCTCGCATGGAACAGATCCGCATCCGCGGCGCGCGTACCCACAATCTCAAGAACCTCAACCTCGACCTCCCGCGGCACCGGCTGATCGTCATCACCGGGCTGTCGGGGTCGGGCAAGAGCTCGCTCGCGTTCGATACGCTGTACGCGGAAGGGCAGCGACGCTACGTCGAGTCGCTGTCCGCCTACGCGCGGCAGTTCCTGCAGCTGATGGAGAAGCCCGACGTCGACCTGATCGAGGGGCTGTCCCCGGCGATCTCGATCGAACAGAAGGCGACGTCCCACAATCCGCGCTCGACCGTCGGCACGGTCACCGAGATCCACGACTACCTGCGGCTGCTCTACGCCCGTGTCGGCGACCCCTATTGCGTCAACCATCCCGAGCAGAGGCTCGCGTCGATGACGATCTCGCAGATGGTCGATGCGACGCTCGCGATGCGGGGTGACGCAGATGAGGATACGAGGCTGATGATCCTGTCGCCTGCGGTGGTGAACCGCAAGGGCGAGCAGCTCGATCTGTTCGCCGAGTTGCGCGCCAAGGGTTTCGTCCGCGTGCGCGTGGACGGCAAGGTCCACGAGATCGACGCGGTGCCGAAGCTCGCGAAGAACTCCAAGCACACGGTCGAGGTCGTCGTCGACCGGCTGAAGGTCCGCGCCGAATTCAAGCAGCGGCTCGCAGAGTCGTACGAGACGGCGCTGCGCCACGGCGACGGGCGCGCGATCGCCGTCGAGATGGACACGGGAACCGAGCACCTGTTCTCGGCCAAGTTCGCATGCTCGATCTGCAACTACTCGCTGTCCGAGCTCGAGCCACGCCTCTTTTCGTTCAACAACCCGGTCGGCGCCTGCCCGCGCTGCGACGGTCTGGGCTCGATCAACTTCTTCGACCCCAAGCGCGTCGTCGCGTTTCCGCAGCTGTCGCTCGCGTCGGGCGCGATCCGCGGCTGGGACCGGCGCAACCAGTTCTATTTCCAGATGCTGCAGGGGCTCGCGAAGCACCTGGGCTTCGACGTCGACAGGCCTTTCGCGAAGCTGCCCGAGCGCGTGCAGAACATCGTGCTCTACGGCTCGGGCGACGAGAAGATTCCGTTCACCTACCTGTCCGACCGCGGCAAGCCGACGACCCGCGAGCACGTGTTCGAAGGCATCGTCCCCAACCTCGAGCGCCGCTATCGCGAGACCGACAGCGTCATGGTGCGCGAGGAGCTGGCGAAATACCTGAACAACAAGCCCTGTCCAGAATGCGAAGGAACGCGCCTGAAGCGCGAGGCACGCAACGTCAAGGTCGGGGAGGGCGAGGATGCCCGCGCGATCTTCGAGATCTCGGCGTGGCCGCTGAAGGAGTCGATGCGCTACTTCGGGCATCTGACGCTACCGGGCCACAAGGCCGCGATCGCCGACAGGATCATCAAGGAGATCGTGTCGCGGCTCAATTTCCTGAACAACGTCGGCCTCGACTACCTGTCGCTCGACCGTTCGGCGGAAACGCTGTCGGGCGGCGAGGCGCAGCGCATCCGGCTCGCGTCGCAGATCGGCTCGGGGCTGACCGGGGTCATGTACGTCCTCGACGAGCCCTCGATCGGCCTGCACCAGCGCGACAACGACCGCCTGCTCGCGACGCTCAAGCACCTGCGCGACCTCGGCAACAGCGTGATCGTCGTCGAGCACGACCAGGATGCGATCCTGTCGGCCGACTACGTCGTCGACATGGGCCCCGGCGCGGGCGAGCACGGCGGACAGGTCGTCGCGCAGGGCACGCCCGAGGACATCAAGCACGCGGCGCACTCCCTCACCGGCCAGTACCTCGCCGGCCATCGCGAGATTCCGGTGCCCGCGCGCCGGCAGGCAGCGGACCCCGGGCGGATGCTGACGATCGCCGGTGCCTCCGGCAACAACCTGCGCGACGTCACGCTCGAGTTGCCGGTCGGGCTGTTCGTCTGCGTCACCGGCGTTTCAGGTTCGGGCAAGTCGACGCTGATCAACGACACGCTCTACCACGCGGTCGCCCGGCACCTGTACGACTCGGCGGCCGAACCCGCACCGTACCGGGAGATCGACGGTCTCGAGCATTTCGACAAGGTGATCAGCGTCGACCAGAGCCCGATCGGTCGCACGCCGCGCAGCAATCCCGCGACCTACACGGGGCTGTTCACGCCGATCCGCGAGCTCTTCTCGCAGGTCAAGGAAGCGCGCGAGCGCGGCTACGGCCCCGGCCGCTTTTCCTTCAACGTCAAGGGCGGGCGCTGCGAGGCCTGCCAGGGCGACGGCCTGATCAAGGTCGAGATGCACTTCCTGCCCGACATCTACGTGCCCTGCGACATCTGCCACGGCCAGCGCTACAACCGCGAGACCCTGGAGATCCGCTACAAGGACCGGAACATCCACGAAGTCCTCGCGATGACGGTCGAGCAGGCGTTCGCGTTCTTCGAGCCGGTGCCCTCGGTGGCGCGCAAGCTGCAGACGCTGCTCGACGTGGGTCTGGGCTACATCACGCTCGGCCAGTCGGCGACGACGCTGTCCGGTGGCGAGGCGCAACGCGTCAAGCTGGCGCTGGAGCTTTCGAAGCGCGATACCGGACGCACGCTCTACATCCTCGACGAGCCGACGACGGGCCTGCACTTCCACGACATCGAGCTGCTGCTCACCGTGCTGCACCGGTTGCGCGACCACGGCAATACCGTGGTCGTCATCGAGCACAACCTCGACGTCATCAAGACCGCCGACTGGATCATCGACCTCGGTCCGGAAGGCGGCGCCGGCGGCGGAACGATCATCGCGCAGGGGACGCCGGCGCAGGTCACCGCCGTCGCGGCGAGCTACACCGGCCGCTACCTGAAACCGGTGCTCGAGCGGACCGCGCCTACGCCGAAAGCCACGCGGCGAGGTCGCGCTTGAGCTTCATCATGTCCGCCTCGCGCGTGTACATCATGTGCCCGGCGTCGTAGTAGTGGTGCTCGACGCGCGCGCGTACGTCCGGCGGCACGTCGAGCTGCGCGAGCGACCAGTCCGACGCGCTGTACGGAGTCCCCAGATCGTAATGCCCGCTCGCGACCAGCACGCGCAGGTGAGGATTGCGCCGCAGCGCGCGTGACAGGTCGGGGCTGGTGCAGGCGAAGCTGTTGCCTTTCTCCTCGCCGCGGCCCCAGTTCCACGCCTTGTGCACGTCGCTCGACAGGATCTCGTAGCGCGCCTGCGTGTCGATGCCCAGGCTCTCGCTCATGTACGCATGGGCCGCCATCGTGTAGGGCGCGACGATCGCCTCGACGCCGGGGTCGAACTCCCAGGTGTGCGATCGGCTCGCGGCCATCGGCCCGGTGACGCGTGCCTCGAGGCGGCCGACGATCTGTCCCCGTTCGCGCAGCAGCTCGACGAAGAACGTCTGGTCGCTGATGCGCAGGTTCTTCTCGTCGACCAGCGCCGGCGCGAGACCCGTCAGCTCGGCAATGCGCTTGACGATGCGCCGGCGCGCATCCCGGGAGAGCCGCGATCCGGCGTGCAGCGCGGCGAGGTACTCGTCGCTGACGAACTGCTCGGCCGCCGCGCGCGCTGCCGCCGGCGATGCGGCGAGGTCGCCTTTCAGCTTGCCGTGGTACTGCGCGACGCAGGCGAACGCGGGCAGGAACAGTGCATACGGCAGGTCGTTGCGCGGCGCGAAGACGATGCTCTGCAGGTCCATCGCGCAGGAGACCAGAACGAGCCCGGAGAGCGCGACCCCGATGTCCTGCAGCTTGTCGGCCAGCGCGGCGCCGCGCGTCGTGCCGTAGCTTTCGCCGGCGACGAACACCGGCGAGCGCCAGCGCTGATGGCGCCCGAGCCAGGTGCGGATGCATTCGGCGAGCGCGTCGACGTCGCCGTCCACCGAGAGCATCGTCCGGCGCGCGTCCTCGCTGGCGGTGATCGAGTAGCCGGTGTGCGGGGGATCGATGAACACGAGGTCGAAGTGCTCGAACCACGACTCGCGGTTGTCGGTCACCGTGTACGGGGGCGGGGGCATCGTCCCGTCCTCGCGGATCACCACGCGCTTGGGTCCGAGCGCGCCGAGGTGCAGCCAGATCGACGCCGACCCCGGTCCGCCGTTGAACACGAAGCACACGGGCCGGGTCGAGGGGTCGACTGAATCGAGCAGGTACGACGTCGTGAAGATGGCCGCCTCGGGCTCGCCACGCTTGTCGTCGACACCCGCGGCCGCAACCGGAACGAACTCGGCGACGGCGCGGTAGCTCATCGTATGGCCGTTGAGGACGATGCTCGACTCGCTCCGGGCGGGCTCGCGGGCGAGCAGCTTGTCCACCTTCTCGCGCAGGCGCTTTTTCGCTTCTTCGTTGGCTGCAGGTGACGATGGTTCGCTCATGGGGGCACATCTCCGCAAGTATCGTTCGTGGGTGGGGCCGCGCGGCCATCGCCGGCCGAATCTCGGCGACCGATTCAGGCGCCGCCCCGGCTCTTCTGTTCAGGGGCCCGGCTCGGCTTTCAGGTTTTCGGAGCGTACACGTCGACGGGTTGCGCCTTGCCGCGGATGTTCACCGGGCCCAGCGCCTCGACCTCGATCGAGCCGCCCATTCCGGCGCGCGTGGCGGCGTCGATCAGGATCGCGCGCCCTGCGACCTTGGTGTGTGCCTCGAGGCGCGAGGCGAGGTTCACGGTGTCGCCGATGCACGTGTAGGTGGCGCGATCGTTGGTGCCGGTGTAGCCCGCCACCATGTCGCCCGATGCGATGCCGATGCCGATCCGGATCTGCGGCTTGCCCGCACCGGCCTGCTCGACGTTGAACAGCTCGATCATCTCGAGCATCTCCAGCGCCGCGCGCACCGCGGCATCGCAGTGGTCGGGCAGCGGCAGCGGTGCCCCGAACAGGGCCATCAGCCCGTCGCCGGCGATCTGGCTCACGATGCCGCCGTGGCCGCTGATGGCGTCGAACATCAGCGTGTACCAGGTGTTGAGGAGCTCGATCGTCTCCTCCGGAGGCTGCGATTCGGCGAGCGACGTGAAGCCCCGGATGTCGGTGAACATCACCGAGCCTTCCACGCGCTTGCCGCCCAGCGCGAAGCCGGATTCCTGCATGTCCTGCGCCACCTCCGGCGTGGCGAAGCGGCGCACCAACTCCTTCTGCTGGTCGCGCAGGCGTTTCTTCTCGAGGCTCGCGCCGAGGCGCGCCTTGAGCAGCACCGGGTTGACCGGCTTCTGCAGGTAGTCCTCGGCACCGAGCTCGATGCAGCGCACGACGTTGTCGAGGCCCTCCAGCGACGAGGTGACGATGACCGGAATGTCGCGCAGCTGCAGGTCGCCCTTGAGCTGCTCGAGCACCTGGAAGCCGTTCATCTCCGGCATCTCGATGTCGAGCAGCAGCAGGTCGAAAGCCTCGCGCCGCAGCATGTCCAGCGCAACCCGGCCGTTCTCGGCGGCTGCGACCCGGTGGCCCTGGAGCTCGAGGTTGCGCGCGAGCAGCAGCCGGTTGACCTTGTTGTCGTCGACGAGCAGCAGCCGGGCCCCGCCGTATCCGCGATCACGCAAGCTTCAGTTCCCCCAGCGCCTGGGCGACGCGTCCGTATTCCTGCGCGAGCGCGGCCAGCGGCTCGCCGTTGGCTCCCTGCACCGGTCCCAGCCCGCCGAGTTCCAGCTCCCGCGCCATCGCGCCCAGCGTCAGCGCGCCGAAGGTGTTGCTGTTCGACTTGAGCGAGTGGGCGGCACGCCGGAAGCGATCCGCGTCGCCCGCGGCGAATGCGGTGCGAAGGTCCGCGAGCATCGCCGGCGCCTCGCCGAGAAACGTGTCGACCAGTTCCCCAACGAAGTCGGCCCCGGCGGTGGCCTTGAGCTCCTCGAAGGTAGCGACGTCGATGGTGGCGTTGCCCATGTCAGCGGCTTCCTCGTCCCGGCACCTGGGACAGTGCTTCGACCAGCCGCTCGACGCGGATCGGCTTGGTCAGATAGTCGTCCATGCCCGCGGCGAGGCACATGTCGCGGTCGCCCTGCATGGCGTTGGCCGTCATCGCGACGATCCGCGGCCGCGCCTGCGGACCCCAGCGGGCGCAGATCTCCCGGGACGCGTCGAGGCCGTCCATCTCGGGCATCTGCACGTCCATCAGCACGACGTCGTAGGTCTGGCGTCCGACCGATTCGACCGCTTCGAGGCCGTTGGACGCGAGGTCTGCGCGATAGCCCATCTGCTGCAGAATGCGCATCGCGAGCTTCTGGTTGACGACGTTGTCCTCCGCCAGCAGGATGCGCAGCGGGTGGCGCGCGGCCATGTCCGGATCGATGCGCGGCGCCGTGGGCGCCGCGGCGACGATCTTGGGCGCGGCGTCGTGGGCCACGAGTCCGACCAGCGTGTCGAAGAGCTGCGACTGGCGAACCGGCTTGGCGAGGAACGCGTCGAACAGCTTGTCGTTGTCGCCGGCTTCGCGCCGTCCGAGCGAGCTGAACAGCACCAGCGGAAGCTTCGGCTGCGTGCCACGAATTGCCGTCGCCAATGCGACGCCGTCCATCTCCGGCATGTGCATGTCGAGGATCGCGAGATCGAAGGTTTCCCCCTGCCCGAGCCAGCGCAACGCCTCCTGTGGCGATTCGGCGGCCCGCGAGCCCATGCCCCACTTCGACGTCTGCAGCTCGAGCACGCGACGGTTCGTCGCGTTGTCGTCGACGATCAGCACCCGCTTGCCCTGCAGCGCCGGCTGGACACCGACGAAATCGCGCTGTCTCGCCGGCGGCAGCTCGCCGACCGGTGCGACGATCTTGAAGAAGAACGTCGAACCGTTGCCTTCGCCGTCACTTTCCGCCCACATGCGCCCGCCCATCAGCTCGGCGAGGCGCCGGCTGATCGCGAGTCCAAGTCCCGTGCCGCCGTATTTGCGCGTCGTCGACGAATCGGCCTGCGAGAACGACTGGAACAGGCGGCTCATGCCCTCGGCCGTCAGGCCGATGCCCGTATCGCGCACCGCGAAGGTGAGCTCGACCTTGCCGTTGGCGAGCGCGTGCGATGCCACGGTCAGCACGACCTCGCCCTGCTCGGTGAACTTCACCGCGTTGGAAAGCAGGTTGAGCAGGATCTGCCGCAGCCGGGTCAGGTCGCTGACCACCGCGGCGGGGACCTCGCCCTCGAACACGTAGGCGGTGTCGAGGTGCTTCTCGACCGCCCGCGCGGTGACGAGGTCGAGCGCCGACTCGACGCACTCGCGCAGGTCGAAAGGCTGCGCCTCGATGTCCATCCGCCCGGCCTCGATCTTCGAGAAGTCGAGGATGTCGTTGATGATCGTGAGCAGCGCGTCGCCGGAGTCGCGGATCGTCGCCGCGTAGTCGTGCTGCTCGGCATCGAGCTCGGTGTCGAGCAAGAGGCCGCTCATGCCGATCACCGCGTTCATCGGTGTGCGGATCTCGTGGCTCATCGTCGCCAGGAATGCGCTCTTCGCCTCGTTGGCGGCCTCGGCCGCCGCGCGCGCTTCCTGCGCCTCCTTGAACAGGCGCACGTTTTCGATGGCGATGACCGCCTGATCGGCGAAGGTCTGCAGGAGCGCGACTTCCGCGGGCGCAAACGGTCGCACCTCGTTCCGGAACAGCGAGATCACGCCGAGCGCGTTACCTTCACGCAGCAGCGGTACGTTGAGCACCGTGCGGAAGCCGTACCGGCGCTGCAACTCGGCGATGTCGGGGTATTCCGTGGCGATCAGCGGAACGACATCGTCGACGTGAATGGTTCGGCGCTCCAGGACTGCGCGGGCGCCGACCGAAGTCGGGCGCAGCGGCAACGCTTCGGCCGTGTGCCCCGCGAACGCCTGGCCATAGCTCGTCATGGCGCGCAGTTCGCCGTCGACCAGCCGCCACACGCGGCTGCCGTCAGCGCGGCAAAGCAGGCCGGCTCGCTTCGCGACGGCGTCGAAGACCGGTCGGACGTCGGTTGGCGATTCGCTGATGACGCGCAGCACTTCGGCAGTCGCGGTCTGCCGTTCGAGCGCCTCCTTGGTCTCGTTGAACAGCCGCGCGTTCTGGATCGCGATCACGGCCTGGTCCGCGAAGGTGCGAAGCAGCGCAAGCTCCTTGTCCGAGAAAGGCCCGGCGACCTCGCGCCCGACGCCGATCGAGCCGATGCCGCGGCCTTCCCACAGCATCGGCGCGAGGATCATCGACTTCACGCCAATCAACGCGCAGGCGCGCTGGGTGCCGGGCGGAACGTCCTTGCCGTGAAGGACGTCGGGAAGCTCCACGACCCGACCCTCGGTGATTGCCACGCCGGAGGCAGTGTCCATGGCCAGCGGCTTGCGCGTTAGGAACTGCTGCAGTTCCTCGCGCCCCGGTCCGTGATAGGCGACGATGTCCACCAGGCCGTCCTCGCCAACCAGGTTGATCGTGATCGCCCGGCCGGCGAACAGTCCCACGCAGCTCTCGAGGATCCGGTCGAACACCGGCTGCGGGTCCGCGATCGAGCTCGAGATCGCGGTGAGGACCTCGCCCGACGCCCGTTGCTGCTCGAGCGCCTCGCGCGTCTCGTTGAACAGCCGCGCGTTCTGGATCGCGATCACCGCCTGGTCGGCGAAGGTCTGGGCCAGCGCGATCTCCTTGGCGTCGAACTCGCCGACGGGCGCGCGCAGGATGGCGATGCAGCCCAGCGCCGTGCCGTCCCGCAGCAGGGGCACGAACAGGGCCGACCGGTAGCCGAGGGCGAGCGCCAGGTCGTGCATGCGCGGAAAGCGCGATGCTGCCTCGGCAGTGTCGGCCACGGCGATGACGCGACCCTCGAGGATGCAGGTCCCCGCGCCGCTGCCACGGTCCAGGGGCCACGGCTTCAGGAATCCGCCCGAGGCGTTGGCGATCGTCCCGTCGTTGGCGAAGGCGACGCTTTCGAGTATCCCGTCCTTCGGCAGCACCAGCGCCACGGCCTTTCCGCGGAACAGCCGCTGGCAGCTCGAGACGATGACATCGAACGCCGGCGCGGTGTCCGCGACCGAGCTGCCGATGACCTGCAGGACCTCGGCCGTCGCTGTCTGGCGCTCCAGCGCCTCGCGGGTCTCGTTGAACAGTCGCGCGTTCTGGATCGCGATCACGGCCTGGTCCGCGAAGGTGCGAAGCAGCGCCTCGTCCTTGTCGGTGAACGGTGCCGGCGGCTGACGCACGACCATGATCGACCCGATTCCGCGGTTCTCCCACAGCATCGGCACCCAGGCAGCCGAGACGTTGCCGACCTGCGCCAGCGTGCCCCGTGCCCAGTCGTTGGATTCGGCCATTTCCGCGAGGTCGCGGATGCGCACGATGCGCCGGTCGCGGATCGCCCTTCCGGTCGTGCTCTGATCGACGGGCGTCGGGAGGCTGCGGGTCATGGTCCGGACGATCGAGCCGCGGACGGCGGCCGGCCGGACCATGGCATCGTCGCCGACAACGACGATCCCCAGGTGCTCCGTGACGAACAGCCGCCCGCAGCTGTCGAGGATCTTCTCGAACACCGGGGCGGTGTCGGCCACCGAGCTGCTGATCACCTGCAGGACCTCGGCGGTGGCGGTTTGCTGCTCGAGCGCATTGCGCGTCTCGTCGAACAGGTGGGCATTGCGCAGCGCGACCATCGCCTGCCGCGACAGGCCGACCAGGAAATCGAGGTCGCGGTGGTCGAACGGCTGGCCGCCCGAGCGCCAGACCGCCATCGCGCCCTCGACCGCGTCGTCGGCCACCAGCGGCACGACCATCAGCCGCTCGTCCTCCTCCTCGCCGGTGCCGGGGATCCGCACGGCACGCGGGTCGGCCTGGGCGTCGTTGATGAATTCCGCCTTGCCGCTCTGAACCAGGCTGCCGATGATGCCGACCCCACCCTCGATGACGGTCGCCTTGATCGCGCCGGCAATCTCCCCGGTGGCGACGATCGCGCGGTAGGTCGCGCCGCCCGCCTCGGGCAGGAAGATCGCGCTGCTGCCCGCCTGCAGCAGGTCCCTGGCGTGGTGGGCGATGCGGTCCATCACCGTGGCGAGGTCGAGCGACGACGACAGGTCGCGGCCGACCTCCGCCAGTGCCGCGGTCTCGCGCCCGTGCCGCTGCGTCTCGTCGAAGAGGCGTGCGTTCTGCAGCGCGACGCCCATCGAAGCCGCCACCGTGGTCAGGAGGTGCACGGCCGCTTCGTCGAAAGCGTCCTCGCGCTCGAAGCTCTCGAGCGCGATGGAGGCGCGCAGCTTGCCGCCGATCAGCACCGGTACGAAGACGGCGGACAAGTGAGGTATCCGTGCCCGGCGTCGTCTGGATGCCCAGCGCATCCATTCCGCACGGTCCTTCACGACGACGGTTCGACCCAGCTCTCCAATGCCTTGATGAGCTTTCGCTCTGGGTTGTACGGAAATGCCGGCAGCTAGAGCCGTTTGCCCGTGCTCGTAGGTGTACAGGTTGTGCACGAGATCGGTCTTCTCGTCACGCCAGCGGATACTGATATCGTCGCTGCGGAACAGCTCGCGAAGCTTGTCGCCCACGACGTCGACGATGCCCTGGAAGCTCAGCTCGGCGGCCATGCCCTGCTGGATGCTGTTGATCACCGCGAGCTCGGAGCTGCGGCGCTCGGTCTCCTTCAGGAGACGCTGGGTCTCGTCGAACAGGCGGGCGTTCTCCAGCGCGACGCTCATGCTGCCGGCCAGCGTTTCGAGCAGGCGCACCTCGGCCTCTCCGTAGGCGTGCTCGCGCTCGAGATTGCTGAGCGTCAGCATGCCGCGCACCTGGTCGCCCACCCGCAGTGGCACCATCAGTTGCGCCTTGGGTGAGCGCGTATCGCCCGGGGGCGCGAGCGACGAGCTGGCGTGTCGCTGGACCGCCTGCTCCATGTCCTCGTTGATGAGCAGGGTCTGTCCCGTTTCAAGGACATGGGCCCCGAAGCCGGTCGGGCGGCTGGAAGGCGGATGAATCCGCTGGCCGGGGCCAAGCGACTGGTAGACGTAGTGCAGCAGGTCCGCCTCGGGATCGTAGATGCGGATGCCGACGATGGTTTCGTCGAATACCTCGCACAGCTTGTCGCCGACGGCGTCGTAGACGCCCTGCAGCTCGAGCTCGCCGGCCAAGGCCTGCTGCACGGCGTTGATGATCGCCAGCTCCGCGCTGCGCTGGCGCTCGGCCTCGAAGCTCCGCGCGTTCTGCAACGCGAGACTCAGGCTCGCCGCCACGGTCGTGATCAGGTTGACGTCACTGTCGCTGAATGCGTGCTCGGGCTGCTTGCCGATGCAGATCAGACCGATCGACTGGTCACTGACCAGCAGCGGCGCATAGACGAACGAGTTGTCCACGGTCGAGCCACCCAGCGATCTGCCGGCGCCCGGGATGTGCTCGACAAGCGCGTCGAGTTCGGCTGTCGTGTGGATAACGACGGGTTGCTTCGTGCGCATCACGTACCCGCCGATGCCAACCTGGGTTCCCCGCGGCTGCGGTGAGGGGCGATAGCGTTCGCCGTGGTCGATCAGGTACGGATAGGACAGCAGGTCACGGTCGCGGTCGAGCAATGCGATGCCGGCGACGTCGGCGCTGAACACCGCGCGCAGCTTCTCGCCGACCAGGTCGACGATCGCCTGGAAATCCAGTTCGGACGCAAGGCCGCGTTGGATCGCGTTGATCACCTCGAGTTCGCGCACGCGCTCGTCGAGCTCTGCCGTGCGCTGGTCGACCTTGCGCTCCAGTCCCTGCGACCACTGCGCGTTGTCCAGCGCCACCGCAGCCTGCGCGGCAAGCATACCGAGGAGGTCGCGGTCGGCCTCGCGGAAGCGACCAAAGGGGCCGTCGATGTCGACGTACAGATAGCCCAGCAACTCACGCTGGGCGATCAGCGGTGCGACGATCCGCGAGCGCTGCGCCAGTTCTTCGGCGCCGTCGGGGTCGTGAACCAGGGTGACCGCGCGTGTACGGCGCACCTCGGACAGCAGCGGGGCGATCTGCCGCATCAGCGTCTGCGCTTCCTCGCCTTGCGGCACCAGCGAGCCCACGATCTGCAATCCGTCGGGCATGTCGAGCGCCAGCAGCACGCGCTCGGCGCCCGAGAGTTCGGTCGCCTCGTCGATCAAAAATTCGTGCAGCTCGGCGCTCTCGCGCAGCTCGTTGAGGCGCAGACCGGTGTCGACCAGGCGCTCGAAAGGCTCGCGCAGGTTGGCCTCGCCCTGGAGGTGCGCGCTGCGGCGTGCGGGCGAGAGCTTGCGCTTGCGCGCATCCGCGAGCCAGGCAGTGATGATCTCGCGGTGCCAGCGAATCTTGTTCAGGTAGTTGCGGCGCAGTCCCTCGTCACCGAGCCCGGCGATGCCTTTGCGCATGAAGTCGTAGGCCGTCTCCAGCGCTTCGTGCGCTTCCTTGCGCTCGCCGTTGGCGGCGAGCGCCCGGCTGTGCTCCCACCAGACCATCGCCGGAGTGAGGCCCTGGATCGGCGCGAGATCGTGGCTTCGGTGGATGGCGACCGCGCGCCGGGTGGCCTTCAGCGCCGCGACCGCGTCGCCTGTCGCCAGCAGTGCGTGGGCGAGTTCGGCCAGGGCGTTGCATTGAACGGCGTCCTGCTTCGCGCTACGCGAAAGCGTCACCGCGCGCTCGTAATGGGCAACTGCCGATGGCGCGTCGTCCTCGCGGAATGCAAGCCGGCCGCGCAGCATCGGCTCGAACCCCGGGAAGCGCCTCGCGGCGTCGCGGCCCCCTGGCGTGGCGACGACTTCGGCCAGGCGCTCGCGCGCGCGGTCGAAATGCCCCATTTCGGCTTCGATGACGGCCAGCAGCCACTTGCTGCCTTCGGCGCCGATCGCCGTGCCCGAGCGACGGTAGATGTCACCGGCTTGACGCAGGGTCCGACGTGCTCGCCGGTACAGGCCAAGGTTCATGTAGGCGACGCCGAGGTTGTACGTGATCATCGCCTGGCGTTCGAGGTAGCCCGCCGCCTCGAATGCTGCGAGCGCCTGTTTCAGCAAACGCAGATTGGTGCCGATGTCCGCCTCGTTGAACATCAGCATGTTGAGCGCGTTGCCTACACCATAGGGGTCGCCCGCAGCGCGGCAGAGCGCCAGCGCCTCCTCCGCGGCCCGGTCCGCTTCCGCGGCCCGCCCCTGATGGCTGCGCGACATCGACACCACCCACATCGCGCGGCCCTCGCCGGCGCGATCGCCGAGCGACGCAAAGAGCTTGCGGGCGTGCAAGGCGTCGGTCACGGCCCGCTCGTCGACCTTGGCGACGCGGGAGTGCGCCTCGGCGAGGCGGAACAGCGCCATCGCTTCCAGTCGCGGCTGCCGGCTCGCGCGCGCCGCCTTCAGTGCGGCCGTCGCGGTGACCACCGCCACCTCGGGGTCGCCGCGGCGCATCTGGATCAGCGCCATGCGGCTGCCGGCCTGCGCCTTCAGCGTCGGCTTCCCGGCGGCGTCAGCGAGCTCGCACATCGCCGTGGCGTCCGCGGCGGCGCGATCGAGGTCCCCCAGCGCGATGAAACTCTCGGAGCGAAGGTCGAGCAGATCGAGCTTCCGGGCCGTCGGCAGCCCCGCGGCGGCGAGCGCCGAAGTGGCGAGCTCGATGGCTTTCGCATGCTGCCCCGCCCACGCCAGGTCTCCGATCTGCTGGGCGGTCGGGCCGGGTGCACCCGGTGCAGTCCGTACGGCGGTCCGGCGACGGCTTGCCGGCCTTTTCTCTGAAGGAGCCATGCGTGCCTGGAAATCCAGCGTTCTGCTGTGAATTCACCGCGCCGGCAGGGCCAGGCGGAACCGGGTCCTAGTCTACAGGCGGGCAAGCCCAAATGGGCATGCCCCGATCAGCGGATCGCGGCGAGGATCCCCTGCAGCAGGGCGGTCGGCGATGGGGGGCAACCGGGGATCTCGACGTCGACCGGGATGACACCCGACACCCGGGCGATCGTCGCGTAGTTCTCGGTGTAGATGCCGCGCCCGCAGGCGCATTCGCCGATGGCAATGACCAGTTTCGGCTCTGGCGTCGCGTCGTAGGTGCGCTTCAACGCGATCGCCATGTGCTTGGACACCGGTCCGCTGACCATCAGCGCATCGGCGTGGCGTGGACTTGCGACGAAGCGGATGCCCAAGCCCTCGACGTTGTAGTACGGATTGCCGAGCGCCTGCGCTTCGAGCTCGCAGGCGTTGCACGAGCCGGCGTCGACGTAGCGGATGGTGAGCGCCCGACCGAGGATGCGCAGGATGTCCTCGTGCAGCCGCCTCGCGACGACGTCCTCCGGCGCGGGCTCGGGGCTCGCTTCGGTGCGGATGCCGGTGCGCAGGATCTGTCGCAGGACGTGATACATGTTCGGGGGCGTGTGGTCGGTGGGGCTGGGCGAGGACGGCGGTGGGCCTGCTTGGCGGAGAACGTGGTTGGAGGAGGGCGGGAACGCAGCGCCTACAGATCGTGCCCGCTGTAGGACAGGTTGAACGACTTGTTGATCAGCGGAAAATCCGGAACGATGTTGCCGATCACCGCGTGCTCGATCGCGGGCCAGTTCGCCCACGACGGGTCGTGCGGATGGCAGCGCCGGATCGTGCCGCCCGCGCCCGATTCGAGCGCGATGAGCACCGGCCCGCGCCAGCCCTCGACGTAGCCGATTCCCAAGCGCTCGGCAGGAAGATCGGGGAGTGGCACGCATGTGTCACGGGCGAGCGCCGGGTCGAGCAGTCTCGTGACGATCGCATCGATCAGCCGCAGCGACTCCAGCGCCTCGTCGAAACGAACGGCCACGCGGGCGGCGACGTCGCCGTTCGCGCCGGTGGCGATCTTCACCGCCAGCGTGTCGTAAGGCGCGCAGGGAAAGTCGCAGCGCAGGTCGTGCCCGATTCCACTCGCCCTTGCGGCAAGGCCCTGCATGCCAAGCTTTGCCGCGAGCTCGGCGCCGACCGCGCCGCAGTTGCGGAAGCGGTCCTGCACGCCCGCATGCTCGTCGTAGATGCCGCGCAGCTCGACGATCTCGGCGCGCATCTGGTTTGCCTGGTCGCGCACCGCCAGCGCGTGCCGGGTCTCGAGGTCCCGCGCGACGCCGCCGGGCACGACGACATCCATGAGCATTCGCTGACCGAACGCCGCCTGATTGATGCGCAGCACGTCCTCGCGCAGCCGCGAGAATTGCGCGAGACCGAAGGCGAAGCCGGCGTCGTTGCCCAATGCACCCAGGTCGCCCAGGTGATTGGCGAGCCGCTCGCGCTCGAGGCACAGCGCGCGCAGCCAGGCGGCCCGCGGCGGGGCGACGACTTCGGCGATGCTCTCGGCCGCCTGCGCGTAGGCCCAGGCATAGGCCACCGTGCTGTCTCCGGAGATGCGTCCGGCGAGCTTCGCCCCTTCGACGATGGTCATCGACTCGAAGCGCTTCTCGACGCCCTTGTGCTTGTAGCCCAGCCGCTCCTCGAGACGCAGCACCTTCTCGCCGACGACCTGGAAACGAAAATGCCCGGGCTCGATGATGCCGGCGTGCACGGGTCCGACCGGGATCTCGTGGACGCCGTCGCCTTCGACCCTGACGAAGTCGTATTCCTCCTGGCCGGGCTCCCACTTGGGCGACGCCTCGAAATCGCGCCGCAGCGGGAAGCGGTCGATCGGCCAGCTCGCCATCCACAGCCACGGCCGCTGGTCGTCCGCTTCGGCGCCGATGCCCATCAGGTCGTAGGTCGTCCGCTGCATGCGGTTGGCCGCGGGGAAGATCGGCGTCAGGTCGGGGTAGCGCGAATCGTCGGTGGGCAGCCAGTGCTCGAGGATGGTCAGGCCGTCGCGGTCCTCGAGCGCGACGCGCACGCAGAAACCGCGCCGCCGGTCGCGCTCATCCGAGGCCCACAGCGCGACGAGCTGCGCACCCTGTTCCCAGGCGAGGCGGCACGCGGTGAGGAATTGCCCCGAGCTCACCTGCGCGCGCTGCGCGGGGACGCCTGCGGCCAGGCGTGCTGCGGCGAGTCCGAGCGGCGCGACGTTCATGAGCGAGCCTTCATCCGATCAGCCTCGCCGCCTGCCGGTACCACTCGGCGAGGTAGGGAGGAATCCACAGTCCCAGCATCAGCACCAGCGCGAGGTGCGTGAACACCGGAAGCATCGCCGGACGCAGCGGAAGCCGGCTCGCGGTGGTTTCGCCGAACACCATCGGCTGGACTTTCGAGAATACCGCGGCGAAGGCGACGCCCAGCGCGGTGAGCAGCAAAGGCGTCGCCCAAGGCTGCTCGCGCATCGCCGTGGTCAAAATCAGGAACTCGCTCGCGAACACGCCGAAAGGCGGCATGCCGAGGATCGCCAGCGTACCGAGCATCAGGCCCCAGCCGATCATCGGGCTGATCGTGACCAGGCCGCGGATGTCGTCGATGATCTGCGTCCCGGTCTTCTGCGTCGCGTGGCCGACCGCGAAGAAGATGGCCGACTTGGTCAGCGAATGCACGGTCATGTGCAGGAGGCCGGCGAAGCTCGCGATCGGGCCGCCGACGCCGAAGGCAAACGTGACGATCCCCATGTGCTCGATCGACGAATAGGCGAACAGGCGCTTGATGTCGCGCTGGCGCGCGAGCAGGAAGGCGGCAACGACGACCGACAGCAGGCCGAAACCCATCATCAGGTTCTTGGCGAAGGCGCCCGGCAGCGCGCCGTCGACCAGCACCTTGCAGCGGACGACGGCATAGAGCGCGACGTTGAGCAGCAACCCCGACAGCACCGCCGACACCGGGGTCGGGCCTTCGGCATGCGCGTCCGGCAGCCAGTTGTGCAGCGGGACGAACCCGACCTTGGTGCCGTAGCCGACGAGCAGGAACACGAATGCCAGCGCCAGCACCGTCGGCTCGAGCTGGCCGCGCACCGCATCGAGCTGCGTCCACAGCAGTGCGCCTCCGCCTGGACCTAGGACCTTCTCTGCGGCGAAATACAGCAGGATCGTCCCGAACAGCGCCTGCGCGATGCCCACGCCGCACAGGATGAAGTATTTCCATGCGGCTTCGAGGCTTGCCGGCGTCCGGTACAGCGAGACCAGCAGCACGGTGGTCAGCGTCGCGGCTTCCATCGCGACCCACAGGATGCCCACGTTGTTGGTCGTGAGCGCCAGCAGCATCGTGAAGCAGAACAGCTGGTACATGCTGTGGTAGAGGCGCAGGCGCGCGGGCGTCAGCCTTCCGTGCTGCTCCTCGATGCGCATGTAAGGGCGCGAGAACACCGACGTCGTGAAGCCGACGAACGCCGTCAGCGCCACCAGGAACACGTTGAACGGATCGACGAGGAAGTTCTCGTGGAACACCAGCAACGGTCCCCCCTCGATGACCCGCACGGTCAGTGCCGAAGCGGCGACCAGCGTGCAGAAGCTGACGATCGCGTTGACCGTTGGCGCGACGGGGCGGTGGCCGACGAGTGCCAGCAGCAGTGCGCCGGCGACGGGCAGCGCGAGGATGAAGGCGACCTCGATCACTCGCCGGACTCCTCTTTGAGCTTTTCAAGGTGCTTCAGGTCGAGGCTGTCGAACTGCTCGCGGATCTGGAAGAAGAACACGCCGAGGATCAGCATGCCCACCAGCACGTCGAGGGCGATGCCCAGCTCGACGACCATCGGCATGCCGTAGGTCGCGCTGGTCGCGGCGAAGAACAGGCCGTTCTCCATTGCGAGGAAGCCGATGACCTGCGGGATCGCCTTGCGGCGCGTGATCATCATCAGGAACGACAGCATGACGCTCGCCATCGCGATGCCGAGCGTCGAGCGCGTGACGGTGCTCGCGAGCTGGGAGATCGGCAGCGCGAGGTTGAAGGAGAACACCACCAGCACGATGCCGATCAGCATCGTCGTCGGGATGTTGATCAGGCCTTCGAACTCCCAGCGCACGTCGAGCTTCTTCACCAGCCGGTAAAGCAGCCAGGGCAGCACGATCACCTTGAGCAGCAGCGTGAGCCCGGCCGATTCGTAGAGGTGGGGCTGCGACGTGCTCCAGGCGACGACGGCGGTCGACAGCGCCAGCACGAAACCCTGCGCCGCGAACAGGTCGATCAGCGAAACGACCCGACGCTGCGCGAGCATCGCGAAGGCGAGCAGCAGCAGCACCGATGCGAACAGGTTGATCAGCTGGGAGGAAAGGGGAATCGCATTCACGATCGCGGCCTCAGCTTCCCAGCAGCAGGTTGACGAGCATCGCCAGCACCGCGAGCATGAACGCGGTGCCGAGGAATTCCGGCGCGCGGAACACGCGCAGCTTGGCCGACAGCGTCTCGATCAGCGCGAGCAGCGCGCCGCCGATCGCGAGCTTGCCGACGAGCGCCAGCGCCGCGGTTGCCAGCGCCGTCCAGTCGTCGCCCGACGCGATGCCGAACGGGACGAACAGCGCGAGCCCGATGCACGAATAGTTGAACAGCTTGAGCCACGAGGCCCATTCGAGCAGCGCGAGGTGCCGGGCCGAGTATTCGAGCACCATCGCCTCGTGGATCATCGTGAGCTCGAGGTGCGTCGCCGGGTTGTCGATCGGGATGCGCGCGTTCTCGGCGAGCGACACCATCGTGAACGCGACCCCGGCGAACGCGAGGCTGGGATAGATTCCGAGCTCGCGGTGCGCGAAGGTGTCGACGATGGTCGCGAGCGACGTCGAGCCCGAGATCAGCGACGCGGTGAACAGCACCATCAAGAGCGCCGGCTCGGCCAGGAAGCCGATGAACATCTCGCGGCGGGCGCCGAGCGAGCCGAACGACGTGCCGACGTCCATTGCGGCCAGGGCGATGAACACGCGCGCCAGCGCGAACAGGCCGACCAGTGCGATCGCGTCGGCAGCGCGCGCGAACGGCAGCGCGGTGGCGAGCGACGGCACGATCGCCGCCGCGCAGCACATCGCGCCGAACACGATGTAGGGCGTGATCCGGAAGATCGGCGATGCGTTCTCGGCGACGACCGCATCCTTGGTGAACAGCTTGCGGATCGTCCGGTAGGGGAGGGTGATCGGCGGCGCACTCCGGTTCGAAAGCCATGCGCGGCACCGGTTGACCCAGCCGATCAGGAGCGGCGCGAGCGCGAGCGCGACGACGATCTGCAGCAGCTGGAACAGGAGGCCGGTGAGCTTCACAGGACGAAGAGCAGCAGCGCCAGCAGCGTGACGAAGCTGTAGGTCAGGTAGACCCCGATGCGGCCGCGCTGGATCAGGCCGAACAGGCGCGCGACCGCTTCGGCGGCGCGCGCGATCGGCAGGTACAGCCAGTGCCACCAGTGATCGGTCGCGGTCATCGAATAGCGCGGCTTGGTGTCGAAAGGCGAGGGCAGGTGGCGCTCGATCCGGAAGAAAGGCTCGAAGACCTGGCGGATCGGCTGGCCGAAGCCCTCCGCCGTGTCCTGCATCCGCGGCGTCTGCAGCGGGAAGCCGCAGTCCCATGCCGGTGCGCGGCGGACGCGGCCGTGCCACAGCCGGTGAACGACCTGGATGGTGACGAACACCGCGCCCACGATCGCGACGAGCACGATCAGCGGGCTGTAGCTCGAGCGTTCGGCGCCCAGCGGCGCCAGCAGCAGCCAGCTCGTGTCGCCGCCGCTCGCCTGCGAGCCGACCAGCAGCGAGGTGACGTGGTCGATGGCGCCGAGGACCGTCGCGGGGAAGATCCCCAGCAGTACGCAGGCGGCGGCCAGCGCGACGAGCCCGGCGCGCTCGAAACCCCCGGCGTCGTGCGCGTAGGCGAGGCTCGGCTCGCGCGGGCGGCCGAGGAAGATCACGCCGTAGAACTTGACCATCACGTAGCCGGCAAGCGCCACGGCCAGCACCAGCGCCGCCGCGGCCAGCGGCACCAGCATGTTGATGAACGACTGCGGCAGCGTCGGCGTGAACAGGAATGCCTGCAGCAGCAGCCATTCGGACACGAAGCCGTTCAACGGGGGCAGCCCCGCGCTCGCGAGGGTTCCGGCGAGTGCGAGCCACGCGACCCACGGCATGCGGTGGATGAGTCCTCCCAGCTTGCCGAGGCTGCGCTCCTTGGTCGCGTGCAGGACCGAGCCGGTCGCGAGGAACAGCAGGCTCTTGAACATCGCGTGGTTCAGCGCGTGGTAGAGCAGCGCGGCGAGCGCGATCGCCGCGAGCAGCGTCTTGCCGTTGGTCTTGAACAGGATGGCGAGCCCCAGCGCCGCGACCAGGATGCCGATGTTCTCGATCGACGAGTAGGCGAGCAGGCGCTTCATGTCGGTCTGCGCCGCCGCGAAGACGACGCCGAACAGGGCGCTCAGCAGGCCCAGCGCCAGCGCGATCGCGCCCCACCACCACAGCTGCGCGCCGAGCAGGTCGAAGGTCACGCGCAGCAGGCCGTAGATCGCGGTCTTGAGCATCACGCCGCTCATCAGCGCCGACACCGGCGACGGCGCGGCCGGATGGGCTTCAGGCAGCCAGATGTGCAGGGGCAAGAGCCCCGCCTTGGCGCCGAAACCCATCAGCGCCAGGAAGAACGCCGCGCTCCCCCACCAGCCCGGCAGCGAGATCGCGCGCATCGCCGCAAAGGTGTAGTCGCCGTGGCCGCCCTGCAGCACGCCGAAGCAGAGCAGGATCGCGATCGCGCCGACGTGGGCGATCAGCAGGTAGAGGAAGCCCGCGCGCCGGATCTCGGGAATCCGGTGGTCGGTCGTGACCAGGAAATACGACGCGAGCGCCATCGTCTCCCACGCGACCATGAACACGTAGGCGTCGTCGGCGAGCAGCACCAGCACCATCGCGGCGACGAACGCGTGGTACTGGAAGCAGATCAGCCCCGGTGCCGTCCCCGAGCCGGTGCGGAAATAGCCGGCCGAGAACAGCGAGATCGCGGCGGTCGCGCTGCCCAGCAGCACGAGGAAGAAGGCGGACAGCGCGTCGACGCGCAGGTGGAACGGCAGGTCGGGCAACCCGAGCGGCAGCACCGCCGATTCCGGCGGGCGGGCGAGGGCGAAGCAGGCGGCGATGGCGATCGCCACCCCGACCACGGCACCGAGCGGGAACAACGTGCGGACCGCGCGCAGGCTGCGCGGCCTGATGAGCCCCGCCGCACCGATCGCCAGCCACGCCGCGGCTGCGGTACCGATCAATGCAAGCGGGGAGGTGGGCACCGGCGCGTCCTTCAGCCCCGGCGCCGTGCAGGCTCTTCTTCGCTCACGGACTCGTCGTCGCTCATTTGACGCGCATGCCTGGCGCGGCCCCTGCATCGGGTGCCAGCAGGAAAATGCCGGGGCCCTCGCCGGACGCGGCGAGCACCATGCCCTCGGAGACGCCGAAACGCATCTTGCGCGGCGCGAGGTTTGCGACCATCGGGGTGAGCCGTCCGACCAGCGCTTCCGGGCCATACGCCGACTTGATGCCGGCAAACACCGTTCGCGGCTTCGCCTCGCCGACGTCGAGCGTCAGCCGGACGAGCTTGTCCGCGCCTTCGACCGCTTCCGCAGCGACGATGCGCGCGATGCGCAGGTCGACCTTGGCGAAATCGTCGATCGTGATGTGCGCCGGGCCCTTGCCTTCCTCTCCTTTCCCGCTGACGGGAGGGGGAGTGGGGGTGAGGGCCTTGGTCTCCCCTCGCCCGCTCGCGGGAGAGGGGCCGGGGGTGAGGGGCGCCGCTTCCAGCAGCGCATCGACCTGTTTCGGATCGACGCGGGTCATCAGGTGGCGATAGGTGCCGATGCGCGCGGGCTCGGACCACGCGTCCTTCCAGACGAAATCGCGGCCGAGGCCGAACAGCTCGCGCGCGACGCGCGAGGCGACCTGCGGCAGCACCGGCGAGAGCATGACCGAAAGCAGCTGGAAGCCCTGCAGCGCCTGCGAGCAGGCCGTCTGCAGCCGGTCGCGTTGCGCGGGATCCTTGGCCAGCACCCAGGGCTGCGCCGCGTCGAAGGCCTCGTTGATGCGGTCGGCGATCTTCATCGCGTCGCGCAGCACCTTGCCGAACTCGCGCGCCTCGTAGTTCGCCCGTGCCGCCTCGGCGTCCATCTGCGAGATCGTCAGGCGGTTCGCGTGGTCGTTCTCGGACTCAGTCGGCGTCGCGAGCGCGCCGTCGAAGTGGCGCGAGATGAAGGTCGCCGCACGGCTCGCGATGTTGACGTACTTGCCGATCAGGTCGCTGTTGACGCGCGCGACGAAATCGTCAGGCCCGAAATCGATGTCCTCGACATGCGAGTTGAGCTTGGCCGCGATGTAGTAGCGCAGCCACTCGGGATCGAGACCGAGCTCGATGTAGCGCTGGGGCGAGATGCCGGTGCCGCGCGACTTCGACATCTTCTCGCCGGAGGCGGTGATGAAGCCGTGCACGAAGATGTTGTTCGGCGTCTTGCGTCCGGCGAAGTGCAGCATCGCCGGCCAGAACAGCGTGTGGAAGTAGACGATGTCCTTGCCGATGAAATGGTATTGCTCGACCGCGGGGTCTGCCAGGAACGCATCGAATGTGCGGGGCTCGCCCAGCGCCCGCGCCGCGCCCGAGTCGAAATGCCTCTTCAGCGCCGCCAGGTAGCCGATCGGCGCGTCGAGCCAGACGTAGAAATACTTGGGCGGCGCGCCTGCCGGCTGGTCGGGAATCTCGATGCCGAAATACGGCGGGTCGCGGGAAATGTCCCAGTCCGAGAGCTTCTTGCCCCCGTCGCCCAGCCACTCCTGCACCTTGTTGAAGACTTCGGACTGCAGCGCCTGCCCCGGTGCCGGCGCCGCCGTCCAGCGCTGCAGCCAGTCGGCCACCTCGGGGGCGGACAGCCGGAAGAACAGGTGCTCGGATTCGCGCATTTCCGGCCGGGCGCCGGTCAGCGTCGAGTAGGGCTCGATCAGGTCGGTCGGGGCGTAGGTCGAGCCGCAGACCTCGCACGCGTCGCCGTACTGGTCCTTGGCGCCGCATTTCGGGCAGGCGCCCTTGATGTAGCGGTCGGGCAGGAACATGCCCTTGACCGGGTCGTAGAACTGCTCGATCGTCCTCGTGGCGATCAGTCCGCGCGCGGCGAGCGCGCGGTAGATCGACTGCGCGAGCTCGACGTTCTCCGGCGAATGGGTGGTGTGCGTCGTGTCGAAGCTGATGTGATAGCGCTTCCAGTCCGCGCGGTGCGATTCGCCGACGCGCGCGATCAGGGCCTCGGGGGTGATGCCCTCGTCCTCGGCCTTCAGCATGATCGGGGCACCGTGGGTGTCGTCGGCGCAGACGAAATGCACGGCGTTGCCCTGCATCCGCTGGAAGCGCACCCAGATGTCGGCCTGGATGTACTCCATGATGTGGCCGATGTGGAACGGCCCGTTCGCGTACGGAAGCGCGGTGGTGACGAACAGCGTGCGGGCCGGGACGGACATCGGGGATCGGTCGGTGGGCGGAGAAGGAGGGAAGGCACCGGATTCTAGCAAACGCGCGCGCGGGCCTTCGGGCGCGCCGGGGCGGATCGGCTAGAATAGCGGGCTGGATCGGATGCGGTTTCCGACCCCCCATTTCCCCGGAGCGAATTCCAGATGGCAGTGACCCAAGCGGACGTCGAGACGTGCCTGCGAGCCGTCGTTGATCCCAATACCGGCCGGGACTTCGTCGCCGGCAAGTCGATCCGGAAGATCCAGGTCCAGGGTGGTGACGTCGTCGTGGACATGCAGATCGGCTATCCGGCCAAGAGCCAGCACGACATTCTGCGCCGGATGGTGCAGGATGCCGTCGCGGCGCTGCCGGGAGTCTCGCGGGTCACGGTCAACCTGACGCAGAAGACGACGTCCCATGCGGTGCAGCGCGGCGTCAAGCTCGTACCCGGGGTCAAGAACATCGTCGCGGTGGCGAGCGGCAAGGGCGGCGTGGGCAAGTCGACGACGGCGGTCAACCTCGCGCTGGCGCTGGCCGCCGAGGGCGCGACCGTCGGCATCCTCGACGCCGACATCTACGGACCTTCGCAGCCGATGATGCTGGGCATCGCCGGGCGGCCCGAGTCGCGCGACGGCAAGACGCTCGAGCCGCTCGAAGCCTATGGCGTGCAGGCGATGTCGATCGGCTTCCTGATCGACACCGATACCCCGATGGTCTGGCGCGGTCCGATGGTCACGCAGGCGCTCGAGCAGCTGCTGAAGGACACGAACTGGCGCGAGGTGGACTACCTCATCGTCGACATGCCACCGGGCACCGGCGACATCCAGCTGACGCTTGCGCAGAAGGTGCCGGTCACCGGGGCCGTCATCGTGACGACGCCGCAGGACATCGCGCTGATCGACGCGCGCAAGGGCCTCAAGATGTTCGAGAAGGTCGGGGTGCCGATCGTCGGAATCGTCGAGAACATGTCGATCCACATCTGCTCGAACTGCGGGCACGCCGAGCACATCTTCGGCGAAGGCGGCGCGCAGAAGATGTGCAGCGACTTCAACGTGCCGTTCCTGGGGTCGCTGCCGCTCGACATCCACATCCGCGAGCAGGCCGACTCAGGTCGTCCGTCGGTGGTTTCCGACCCGGATGGTCCGGTGGCCGATGCCTACAAGGCGATCGCGCGCAAGGTGGCCGTCGCCGTCGCCCAGAAAGCCGAGGACTTCTCGGCGAAATTCCCGAGCATCGTCGTCCAGAACACATGACCGGCGCGGCGCGCCATCGCGCCGCCCCGGCCCCACCCCAGCCCGGAGTGAAGCCCGTGTCCATCCGATCCGACCGATGGATCCGCCGCATGGCGGAAACGACGCGCATGATCGAGCCTTTCGAGCCCGGCCAGGTGCGGGAAGTCGATGGGCGCCGGATCGTCTCCTACGGCACGTCGAGCTACGGCTACGACATCCGCTGCTCGGACGAATTCAAGATCTTCACCAACATCAACTCGACGATCGTCGATCCCAAGGCCTTCGACGCCGGGTCGTTCGTCGATTTCAAGGGCGACGTCTGCATCATCCCGCCCAATTCGTTCGCGCTGGCCCGCACCGTCGAGTATTTCCGGATTCCGCGCAACGTGCTGGTCGTCTGCCTCGGCAAGTCGACCTACGCGCGCTGCGGCATCATCGTCAACGTGACGCCGCTCGAGCCCGAATGGGAAGGCCACGTGACCCTCGAGTTCTCGAACACGACGCCGCTGCCGGCGAAGATCTACGCCAACGAGGGCGTCGCGCAGGTGATCTTCTTCGAGTCCGACGAGGTCTGCGAGACCTCGTACAAGGACCGCGGCGGCAAGTACCAGGGGCAGCAGGGCGTCACGCTGCCGAAGATCTGACCGCCGCCGCGCGCAGCCGCTGACCTGCCGACGGCGACCCGCTCGACCATGCCGGAACCGCACCAGGCAGCGCCCGACAAGCCCGGGCTGCGTGCACGCCTGCAGCGCTGGTGGCTGCTGGGCATCGAGCGCTACGGCGTCGAGGGGACGCACGTCAACCTGGTGTGGGCCGCCGTCCTGGGTTTCACCGGCGCGCTCGCGACGATCGCCTTCCGCGAGGGAATCCACCTCGTCCAGCTGATGTTCTCCGAGCACAGCAAGAGCCTCGTCGAGACCGCACGCTCGCTCTCGTGGTGGCAGCGCCTGATCCTGCCCGCCGGTGGCGGCATCGTCGCGGGCGCGATCCTGCAGGCCGCGCGCCGCTTCATCGGGGCGCACGAGGCATCGGATTACATGGAAGCGATCGTCCTCGGCGACGGCCGCATTCCGGTGCGGGAAAGCATCGCCCGCAGCGTCTCGTCGCTCTTCTCGGTCGCCTCGGGCGGATCGATCGGTCGCGAAGGCTCGATGGTGCAGCTCGCGGCGGTGACCGCGTCGGTGCTCGGTCGCCCCTGGGCGCAGAGCGCTCCGCAGCTGCGGCTGCTCGTCGCCTGCGGTGCCGCGGCGGGCATCACGGCGGCGTACAGCGCGCCGATCGCCGGCGCGCTGTTCATCTCGGAGATCGTGCTGGGCTCGATCGCGATGGACACCTTCGGGCCGCTGCTCGTGTCCGCCGTCGTCGCCAACGTCTCGATGCGTGCGCTGACCGACTACGGCGCGCCCTACCAGATGCCGCCGTTCCCGGTGATCGCCGGGCGCGAGCTGTGGCTGTTCCTCGGGCTGGGGGCGGTCGCCGGCATGGTCGCGCCCCTGTTCCTCGGTTTCATGGACAACGCCAAGCGGGCGTTCGCCCGCATCCCGCTGCCGCTCACCCTGCGCATGGGCATCGGCGGGCTGATCACCGGCGGCATTTCGGTGTACGTTCCCGAGGTCTGGGGCAACGGCTACAGCGTCGTCAACTCGCTGCTGCACCACGATTGGCTGTGGCCTGCGGTGCTGATCCTCCTTCTCGCGAAGGTCGTCGCCACCGCGGCGACGATGGGCTCGGGCGCCGTCGGCGGCATCTTCACACCGACGCTGTTCTTCGGCGCCGCGTTCGGACTGCTGTTCGGCCAGGCCGCGCACGCTGCGTGGCCCGCGGTGACCTCGCAGCCTTTCGCCTACGCGATCGTCGGCATGGGCGCGCTGCTCGCCGCAGGGACGCGGGCGCCGCTGATGGCGATCCTGATGATCTTCGAGATGACCCTCTCCTACGAGGTCGTGCTGCCGCTGATGCTTTCCTGCGTCGTCGCCTATTTCGTGGCGCGGACCACCGGCGGCTTGCCGATGTACTCGGCGGTGTCCCACCGCGAGAAGGGCACCGGCACCGAGAGCGCCTGGCAGTCGCTCGAGATCGCGCAGCTGATCAAGGCGGACCAGCCCTGTGTCGGCATCGATGCGCGATTCGCCGACATCCGGCGCGCGTTCGTCGAGCACCCGGTGCGCTACCTGTACGTCTTGGACGGCGAGGGGATCTACCGCGGCGTGATCTCGCTCCACGACGTGAACCAGCGGCTCCTCGGTGGCGGACCGCCCGGCGAGCCCGGCGCCGCCGAGTTGCTGCGCACCGACCTGCAGCTGCTGACGCCACAGATGAAGCTCGGCGACGCGCTGCAGAAGTTCTTCACCCACAAGGGCGAGCGCCTGCCCGTCGTCGAGAGCGTGGAGCGGCCGCGCTTCATCGGGGCCGTGTCCAAGACCGACCTCCTGATGCAGATCCAATCGGCGGCGGGCGCGTAGCGGGCGGCGCCACAACGCGCGTCACAATCGCGCCGCCACCGGGCCGCGACCGGCGCAGGCCGGCGCAGGCGGCTCGTGGCGCTCCGGGTGGAGCAGGGGGAGGTTGGCGACGCGATGGACGCGCATTCCGACGCATTCCACGGCAGGGTCACCTCCATCGCCATCATCGCCGGCTGCCAGGTCGCCGCGATGTCGCTGTGGTTCTCCGCATCGGCGGTGCTCCCGGCGCTCGCCGCGGAGTTCGACCTTTCCGCGTTCGCGCAGGCAGCGCTGACCAGTGCGGTGCAGTTGGGCTTCGTCATCGGCTGCATCGTGAGCGCGATGCTGGGTCTCGCCGATCGGGTCGATCCCCGCCGCTTCTTCGCGCTGTCGGCTGGGGTCGCCGCCTGCGCGAACGCGCTGCTGCTGGTCGTTCACCCCGCGTCCGGTTTCGGTCTCGCGCTGCGAGCGGTCACGGGCATCTCCATGGCCGGCATCTATCCGGTCGGCATGAAGCTCGCTTCGACCTGGGCCCGGGGCGACATGGGCCTGATGGTGGGCATCCTGGTCGGGGCGCTCACGCTCGGATCGGCGTCGCCGCACCTGTTCAACGCCCTCTGGGGCACCACCTGGCGTGTTCCGGTCGCGAGCGCGTCGGCGGCCGCGTTCGTCGCGGCCATCGTCATCGGGTTTGCGCGAATCGGCCCCAATCGCGCGCCGTCGCCGCGGATCGACCCGCGGGCGGTGCTGTCGGCCTGGCGCGACGTGCCCCTGCGGCTCGCGAACCTCGGCTATCTCGGTCACATGTGGGAGCTCTACGCGATGTGGGCGTGGATCGGCGTCTTCCTGAACGCGAGTTTCGCGCAGACGATGCCGGCGGCATCGGCGGCATTCGACGCCAAGCTTGCGGCGTTCGCGACGATCGGGTCGGGGGCGATCGGCGCCGTCGGCGCGGGGCTGCTGGCCGACCGGCTCGGGCGCACGACGCTCACCATCGTCGCAATGGCGATCTCCGGCACCTGCGCTGCGACGATCGGGCTGCTCCACGGCGGCCCACCGGCGCCGCTGGTCCTGGTCTGCCTCGTCTGGGGCGTCAGCATCGTCGCCGACTCGGCGCAGTTCTCCGCGTCGATCGCCGAGCTCGCCGACCGCGAGCGGGTAGGAACCATGCTGACGGTGCAGACGGCGCTGGGGTTCACGCTGACGCTGGCGACCATCCACCTGATGCCGCGGCTGGTCGCGGCCGTCGGGTGGCGCTACGCGTTCATGCCGCTTGCGATCGGCCCGGTGGTCGGGGTGTGGGCGATGGCGCGTCTGCGGGCTCGGCCGGAGTCGGTCCGCCTTGCCGGCGGCCGCCGCTGAGCAGCGCACCCGGCCGTCACCGTCCGGCGCCCGACCCGGGAAGCGCGTTTGCGCCTGCCGACCGGCGTTTCGCTGCTTGCGCGGGGGCAGATATCCCTGTCGCCAATGGGTGACGGCGAAAAATATCGCGCATGCCGGGAAAGTTGGCGCAAAATGCGCGCCGTGCGCGGGCCGTGGCGTCCGCGCGGGCGCCGGTGGCGGAACTTTGACGCGCGCGCCAGTCTGACATTACTTCAGCACCGCGGTGCCGGTGCCGACGGAGACAGGAATGAAATTTCGCTTTCCGGTGGTCATCATCGACGAGGACTATCGTTCCGAGAACGCGAGCGGCCTGGGCATCCGCGCGCTGGGCAAGGCGATGGAGGACGAGGGCGCCGACGTGCTGGGCGTCACCAGCTACAGCGACGTGTCGCGGCTCGCCCAGCAGCAGAGCCGCGCCTCGGCGTTCATCCTGTCGATCGACGACGAGGAGTTCGCCGGCCCGCAGGAGCAGACCCAGGACGCGCTCGCCAAGCTGCGCGAGTTCGTCGACGAGATCCGTTTCCGCAACGCCGAGATCCCCGTGTTCCTGTTCGGCGAGACGAAGACCTCGCGGCACATCCCGAACGACATCCTGCGGCATCTCAACGGCTTCATCCACATGAACGAGGATACGCCGGAGTTCGTCGCGCGCTACATCCTGCGCGAGGCGCGCACCTACCTCGACAGCCTCGCCCCGCCTTTCTTCCGCGCGCTGGTCCACTACGCGAGCGACGGCTCGTATTCGTGGCACTGCCCGGGCCATTCGGGCGGTGTCGCGTTCCTCAAGAGCCCGGTGGGGCAGATGTTCCACCAGTTCTTCGGCGAGAACCTGCTGCGCGCCGACGTCTGCAACTCGGTCGACGAGCTCGGCCAGCTGCTCGACCACACGGGACCGGTCGCGGCCTCCGAGCGCAATGCGGCACGGATCTTCAGCACCGACGAGCTGTTCTTCGTCACCAACGGCACGTCGACGTCGAACAAGATCGTCTGGCACGCGACGGTCGCGCCCGGCGACATCGTCGTCGTCGACCGCAACTGCCACAAGTCGGTGCTGCACGCGATCACGATGACCGGTGCGATCCCGGTGTTCCTGACGCCGACGCGCAACAACATGGGCCTGATCGGGCCGATCCCGATGGAGGAGTTCCGCTGGGAGAACATCGAGAAGAAGATCCGCGAGCACCCGTTCGCGCGCCACGTGAAGACCAAGCCGCGCATCCTGACGATGACGCAGAGCACCTACGACGGCGTGATGTACCACGTCGACACGATCAAGGACCTGCTGTCGACGAAGATCGACACGCTGCACTTCGACGAGGCGTGGCTGCCGCACGCGGCGTTCCACGATTTCTACCGCGGCATGCACGCGATCGGCAAGGATCGGCCGCGCTCGAAGGACGCCCTGATCTTTTCCACGCAGTCGACGCACAAGCTGCTCGCCGGTCTGTCGCAGGCTTCGCAGATCCTGGTCCAGCACAGCGACACGCGCCAGCTCGACCGCTACCGCTTCAACGAGGCGTACATGATGCACACGTCGACGTCGCCGCAGTACGCGATCATCGCGTCCTGCGACGTCGCCGCGGCGATGATGGAGCCCCCGGGAGGCACCGCGCTGGTCGAGGAATCGATCATGGAGGCGCTCGACTTCCGTCGCGCGATGCGCAAGGTCGACGACGAATACGGCGATTCGTGGTGGTTCAAGGTGTGGGGACCCGATCGTCTCGCCGAGGAAGGCCCGGGGGATCGCGAAGACTGGATGATCCGCGCCGAGGACACCTGGCACGGCTTCGGCAACATTGCGCCCGGTTTCAACATGCTCGATCCGATCAAGGCGACGGTGCTGACGCCCGGACTCGACGTGTCGGGCGACTTCTCCGACCAGGGCATTCCCGCGGCGATCGTGACCAAGTACCTCGCCGAGCACGGCGTCATCGTCGAGAAGACAGGGCTCTACTCGTTCTTCATCATGTTCACGATCGGCATCACCAAGGGCCGCTGGAACACGCTGGTCACCGCATTGCAGCAGTTCAAGTCGGATTACGACGGCAACCTGCCGCTGTGGAAGGTGCTTCCCGAGTTCGTGCAGGCGCACCCGCGCTACGAGAAGATCGGCCTGCGCGACCTCTGCGACAGCATCCACGGCATCTTCAAGGCGAACGACATCGGGCGCGTGACCACCGAGATGTACCTGTCGAACCTCGAGCCCGCGATGAAGCCTGCCGACGCGTTCGCGCGGATGGCGCATCGCGAGATCGAGCGGGTCGAGATCGACGAACTCGAGGGGCGGGTCACCAGCGTGCTGCTGACGCCGTATCCTCCGGGAATTCCGCTGCTGATTCCCGGCGAGCGCTTCAACCGGCAGATCGTCAAGTACCTGCAGTTCGCGCGCGATTTCAACGAGCGCTTTCCCGGCTTCGACACCGACATCCACGGGCTGGTCGAGGAGGACATCGGCGGGCGCAAGCGCTATTTCGTCGACTGCGTCGCTGGCGCGAAGGTGATCGCCGCGATGCCGTCGCTGCGCGTGCGCAGCGTCAGGAAGGGAAGCTGAACCCCGAACCCGGGGTCGGTGCCGCGATGCAGGGGCCGGCGGCCGGGCCGCCGCCGATTGCAGGCGGCCGGCGCCGGTGTGGCGCTCAGCGCCCCTGCAGCGCGAACTCGGGGCGCGGCCGGTCGCGCGGGCTGCCGTCGGGCAGCGTCACCTGGCACTCCTCGAACACCCGCGCCGTGCAGGTCGCGCAGGTGCCGGAATCGAGGCGCGCATAGATCGCGTGCAGCGCGTCGGCCTTGGCCCGGTGGACGTTGTCGTGGCCGATCTCGTCGAGCTGCCCGCCCTGTGCAAGCACCTCGCGCACCTGCGGCTTCAGGCTGCACAGGTGCAGCGTGATCCCTGCGTCGCGCATCGTGCGCGCCTCGTGGACCAGCAGGTCGGCGCCGGCTGCATCGATGAAGTTGATGCCGCTGCCGACGAGCAGCAGGTGACGGATTCCCGAGCGCTCCCGGCGCGCGGCCTCGAGCTCGTCGCGCAGGTGCTCGACGGCACCGAAGAACAGCGAGCCGTCGACGCGCAGCACGTCGAGCTGCGGGCACAGCGGCGCGCCGGCGGCAACCCGCATGAAGCGGCGGGCCACCGACTCGCGGTCGGGAAGCACTCGCGCCAGCTGCGGGTGCGTCGTGCGGTTGAGGTAGACCAGCAGCGAGACGAGGACGCCGACCAGGATCGCGACTTCCAGGCGGATCGTCAGCGTCGCGACGAAGGCGACGACGAGCGTCAGCGTGTCGCCCCGGCTGGTCTTCCAGACCCGGCGCATCGCGTCGGTGTCGATCAGTCCGCGGGCGACGATGAACAGCACGGCCGCCATCGAGGCGACCGGCAGGTAGGCGGCGAGCGGTTTCACGAGCAGCAGGATCACGAGCAGCATCCCTGCCGAGAAGACGCAGGCCAGTGGCGTGCGCGCGCCTGCCTCGAAGTTCGCGCCAGTGCGATTGAAAGATCCCGATGTCGGATAGCTCGACGTGAACGCGCCTGCGATGTTGGCCAGCCCCTGGCCGATGAATTCCTGGTTGCCGTCGATGCGCTGCCCTGACCGCAGCGCGACGGCACGCGCGCTCGAAATCGCCTCGGACAGCCCGATGACCGTCAGCCCGAGCGCGAGCGGCGCCAGCGTCTGCCAGGTCTCCCAGGTGAAATCGGGCATCGACCCCGGGGGGATTGCCGAGGGCAGCGACCCGATCGTCGCGACGCTCGCCCATCCCAGCCGGGCGAGCAGCAGCGCGAACAGGGCTCCGGCGACGATGCCGGTCATCATGTAGGGCACCCGCGGGAACCAGCGCTTGCCGGCCAGCGCGGCGACGAGCGTGAACACCCCGACCGCAAGCGCCGCAGGATCGGTGTCGCGCAGGTGGCCGAGGAAGGCCGCGACGCCGACGAAGAAGCTGGGCTCCTGCGGCACGTCGATGCCGAAGAAATTGCGCAGTTGCGCGCCGATGATCAGGAATCCGGCGCCGGCGGTGAAGCCGATCACCACCGCGGTCGAGATGAAATTGACCATCGACCCCAGGCGGGCGACGCCCAGCCCGAGCTTGGTCAGCCCGACCATCAGGTTGAGCGTCAGCACCAGCGACACGTAGGTCGGGGTGAACGGCGCCGCGAGGCTGCCGACGGTCGCGAACACCATCAGCGACGTCGCGTTGGTGGGACCCGAGACGAGGTGCCAGGACGATCCCCACAGCGCGCCAATGATCGCGGGAAGCATCGCGCCGTAGAGGCCGTACTCGGGTGGCATGCCGGCGAGCGTCGCGAACGCGACTCCCTGCGGCAGCACCATCACCGCCGAGACGAGCCCTGCGATGACGTCGGCGCGCAGCGTCTGGCGATCGACGCGATGGCGCCACGACAGGAACGGGAAGATCTTCAGCGCAAGCGGGGACACGTCGGCATGACCTCGGCGGCCGTCCGCGCCGGCATGTGGGCCCTGCGCGCTGCGGCGGCCGCTCCAGAAGGATCGGGACGCGCAGCAGCTTATCAGATCGTGCGCGGCGTCAGGCCGCCCCTAGACCTTGCCTTTCCAGGGGACCACGACGTGCTCGATGTAGCGCATCAGCAGGTCGAAAGCGTAGGCGACGACGCCGATGACGACGATGCCCATGATCACGATGTCGGTGCGCAGGAAGTTCGACGCATTCAGCACCATCTGGCCCAGCCCGGTGTTGGCGGCGACCATCTCGGCGGCGACCAGCGTCGTCCAGCCGAACCCGATCGCGATGCGCATCGCCGTCAGGATCTCGGGCATCGCCGCGGGAACGATGACGTGCCAGATGACCTGCCCCTTGGTCGCACCCATCGAGTACGCGGCGTGGATCTGCTCCTGCGACACCGAGCGCACGCCTGCGCGCGCGCTCATCGCGAGCGGAGCGAAGCAGGCGAGATAGATCAGGATGATCTTCGACAGCTCGTCGATGCCGAACCAGATGACGATCAGCGGCAGGTAGGCGAGCGGCGGCAGCGGGCGGTAGAACTCGATCGGCGGATCGAAGATCCCGCGTGCGACGCGCGAGACCCCCATCGCGACGCCGATCGGGATCGCGGTCAGGCAGGCCGCGAAGAACGCCGTGAAGACGCGGAACATCGACCAGCCGAACTGGTCGGCCAGCGGCGCGTCGGGCAGCTTGCCGGTGGCCGACTGGTACAGGACGCGAAGGACGGTCTCGGGGGTGGGCAGGAACAGCGGGGGCACCCAGCGCAGGTGGCTCGCCAGCCACCACAGCCCGATGAGGCCGATGACCGTCACGACGCTGATCAGCGTCGAGGGCCCTTCCCCGGGCGTCGTGAAGCGGGAGGTCTTCGGTCCCTTGCGGGAGGTCGAAGCCGCCCGCAGTGGCGACGCGGCGCCGGCGGCCGGGACGGCGCGGGGCGTGGCGTCCCCGCTCACTGGACTGCCTTCGTGTTGCGCACTCCGGTATTCGCCCTCGGGGCCGCCCGTCGGACTCATGCCGCGGCCGCTGGCGAGGCGGCTTCGGGGGCAGAGGAGGCAGCGGGGGCCGGGTCGCGTCGCTGGATGACGGCGAGGACTTCCTCGCGCACGCGGATGAACTCGGGCGAGGACTTGACCGCGCGCGCATCGCGCGTCGCGATGAACTGGCGCCCGAATTCGAGGCGGTATTCGTGCGAGATGCGCCCCGGTCTCGGCGTCATGACGATCAGGTGCGTCGCGAGGAACAGCGCTTCCTCGACCGAGTGCGTGATGAAGAACATCATCTTGCCGGTGCGATGCCAGACGTCGAGGATCAGCTCCTGTATCGACTCGCGGGTCAGCGCGTCGAGTGCTCCGAGCGGCTCGTCCATCAGCATCAGCCGCGGATCGGAGGCAAGTGCCCGCGCAATTCCCACGCGCTGCTGCATGCCGCCCGACAGCTCGTAGATCGCGCGGTCGGCGAAATCGCCGATGCCGACGAGGCGCAGCTTCTCGAGAGCGATGCTCCGTCGCTTTGCAGCCGGCATCCCGCGCATCCGCAGACCGAATTCGACGTTGGCCGCCACGTTGAGCCACGGCATCAGTGCGTGCTTCTGGAAAACGACGCCGCGATCGGCGCCGGGGCCCGTCACCGGCCGGCCGTCGAGCTCGATGCTGCCTTCGGTGGCGGGGAGGAACCCTGCGATGCAGCTCAGCAGGGTCGTCTTGCCGCAACCCGACGCCCCGATCGCGACGACGAACTCGCCGTCCTCGATCGTCAGGTTGACGTCGGCGAGCGCGTCGACCGTGCCGCCCTTGGCCGCGTAGCGCACACCGAGATGGCGGATGTCGAGCTTGGTCACGGTTCGAGGTGGCGAATGTCGAGCGCGGTCACGCGGCGTACCTGCGCGGGATCGATGTACAAGGGCGGCGGCCGGCATCCGGTCGCCGCCGCGTCGTCACTTCATCGCTTTCGCGATCCATTCCGTGGTGACGTGCCCCGAATAGTCGTGGAGCACCGATTGCAGGCGTCCCTGCGCCTTCAGGAAGTCCGCCTGCTGCAGCAACGCCTTGGCCGCCGCGCCGTTCGCACCGCCGCCCAGCCATTTCGGCGAATCCTGTTCCTTGAGGTCGGGGAAGCCGTAGAGCTTCATCGCCGCCGGAACGTCCTCGAGCTTGCCTTTCGACCACTTGGCGACGGCCCTGGCCTTGTCGGAATCCACGCCCCAGGTTTCGGGATGCGCGCGGTAGTCCGCGTCGGCCTTGGCGATCGCCTTCACCAGCGCGACCATGAACGCCGGGTTCGCCTGCGCCCACTTGTGCTCGACGACCAGGCCGTCGAACGTGCAGGCGCCTTCCTTGCAGACGTCACCCGAGGTCATCAGCACCTTGCCGGTTTTCTTGACCGTCGACAGCGCCGGGTCCCAGATGAACGTCGCATCGATGTCGCCACGCGTCCACGCGGCGGCGATTTCCGGCGGGCGCATGTTCAGCACCTGCACGTCGCCAGGCTTCAGCCCCGCCTTGTTCAGGGCGTAGAGGAGCTGGAAGTGCGACGTGGAGACGAACGGCGTGCCGACCTTCTTGCCCTTGAGGTCCGCGATCGAGTTGATGCCGCTGCCGTTGCGCACGACCAGCGCTTCGGCCGAAGCGATGTCTTCGAGGATCCAGAAGAGGTCGATGTCCATCCCCTGGCTGATCGCGGTCGCGATTCCGGTGGAGCCGAGTTCGCCCAGCTGCACGTCGCCGGAAGCCATCGCGCGAACGACGTCGCCGCCGCCGGGGATCTGGCGGAAATTGATCTTGTAGCCGGTTTCCTTCTCGATCTCCCCGGTCTGCTGCACCCAGCGCCAGGGGTTCATCATGTCCTGGTAGGCGAAGGTCACGGTCTTCTGCGCCCAAGCTGGCGTGACCGCGCAAAGTGCGAGCGCCACCGCCGATGTCCACACTGCCCATACGCGCTTCATGCTGCCCCTTTCGAAGTGATGATGCGTGACGACCCGGGAAAACGGCGCCGGATCAGAGTGATGAAACCGTCTTGCGCAAGGTATCGACGATGACGTCGATGTGCTGCCGTTCGGCGATCAGCGGAGGCGCGACGAGCGCACAGTCGCCGGTGGTCTTGAGATTGAGGCCGTTGTCGAAAAGCTTCTTCTGCAGGATGTGGCCCCGATGGCCCGGGACGCCGTCGGAGGCGACGTCGAACGCCGCGAACATGCCGTAGCCCCGGATGTCGGTGACGTGCGGCGCACCGCGCAGCGAGAACATCGCCTCCTGGAAATAGGGCGCAAGCGCCCGTGCGCGCTCGAACAGGCCTTCGTCGCGATAGATGTCGAGGGTCGCGAGGCCTGCGGCGCATGCGGCAGGGTGCCCGGAGTACGTGTAGCCGTGGAAGAACTCGATCGCGCCTTCCTGCGCCGCGCCCATGATCGTGTCGTGGACGCGCTCGGACACGGCGACGGCCCCCATCGGCTGGGCTGCGTTGGTGAGCGCCTTGGCCATGGTCATGATGTCGGGCACGACGCCGAAGGCCTGGCCCGCGAACGGCGCTCCGGTGCGTCCGAAACCGGTGATCACCTCGTCGAACACCAGGAGGATCCCGTGGGTATCGCAGATTTCGCGCAGCCGCCCGAGGTATCCCTTCGGCGGCACCAGGCAGCCGGTCGAGCCGGCGATCGGCTCGACGACGCAGGCGGCGATGTTCTCGGCGCCGTAGAGATTGACGAATCGCGTGAGGTCATCGGCGAGGTCGGCGCCATGCGCGCCCTCGCCGGGGGTGAACAGGTTCTCCTTCAGGTGGGTGTGGCGCATGTGGGCCACGCCAGGCACGCCAAGCCCGAACCTGCGGCGGTTGTTGACGATCCCCGACAGCGCGACGCCGCCGAAATTGACGCCGTGATAGGCGCGCTCGCGGGATATGAACATCGTGCGGCCCGACTGCCCGCGCGCCTGGTGGTAGGCGAGCGCCACCTTCATCGCGGTGTCGACCGATTCCGATCCCGAATTCACGAAGAAGATGCGGTTGAGGTCGCCCGGTGTCAGCTCGGCGACGCGCGACGCGAGCTCGAAGCTCTTCGGATGTGCGCGCAGGAACGGAGCGACGAAATCGAGTTCGGAGAGCTGGCGGTGCACGGCCTCGGCGATTTCCCGGCGGCCGTGCCCTGCCGCCACGCAGAACAAGCCGGACGATGCGTCGATGATCTTCTCGCCGCGGTCGTTCCAGTAGTACATGCCCTCGGCGCGCACGACGATCCGCGGGTCGGCCTTGAAGTCGCGATTCGGCGTGAAAGGCATCCACAGCTCGTCCAGCGAGATCGCGGGCTGCGAGGGTTGGTTGCGTAGCGTGAATTCGGCGTGACCCATCGTCATCTCCGGTAGCGCGACCCGCGAATGGCGCCGGCCGCACAAAGATTCGATAATATGCTCTTGTAGCGTTCGCGTGGCATCCGTACAAGGGGCCAGACGGACCCCAGGCGGTAGGCCAGCATGTGGAATCAGCTGATCCATCTCACATTCCGCAGCAAGGTTTCGCTGCAGGCGCAGATCCGGGAGATGCTCGTCGCGGCCATCCTCGACGGCAACATCCCCGTCGGCGTTGCGCTGCCGTCGACGCGCGTGCTGGCGGGCGAGCTCGGCGTCGCACGCAAGACCGTCGCGCTGGCCTATGAGCTGCTCGTCGAGGAGGGCTACCTGCTGACGCGCAGTCGCAGCGGGCATTTCGTCAATCCCGAGATCCTGGCCGGGCGCGTCGGCCGCGCACAGCCGCGCCGGCGCGGCGCAGAGCCACCCGCAGCAGCGTGGGGGCCGCGCCTGCGCGGCGCCGTCTCGTCGCAGCGCAACATCGTGAAACCGCGGGACTGGCAGCGCTACCCATATCCGTTTCTCTACGGCCAGAGCGATCCGTCGCAGCTGCCGATTCCCGGCTGGCGGGAATGCAGCGTGCAGGCGGCCTCCGCAGCGGAGGTCCGCGGCTGGGCTGGCGACCTGGTCGACGGGGATGATCCGCTGCTGATCGAGCAGATCCAGACGCGCCTGCTGGCACGGCGGGGCGTATTCGCGTCTCCCGAGGAGATCCTGGTGACCGTCGGTGCACAGCACGCCCTGTTCCTGATCGCGACGCTGCTCGTCGACGCAGGGACGACCGTGGGCATCGAGAACCCTGGTTATCCCGATGCGCGCAACATCTTCGCTGCGCGGACCTCGCGCATTGTTTCGCTTCCACTCGACGGCAGCGGGCTCGCTCCGACCCCCGCGCTCGACGCCTGCGAATACGTGTACGTGACGCCGTCGCACCAGTGCCCGACCAACGTCACGATGCCGCTGGCGCGGCGCGAGGCGCTCCTCGCATGGGCACAGGTGAACGACCGGATCCTGATCGAGGACGATTACGAGATCGAACTGGGTTGCGAGGGCGGAGCGCAGCCCGCGCTGCAGAGCCTCGATCGCAGCGGGCGCGTCATCTACGTCAGCAGCCTGTCCAAGACGCTCGCGCCCGGGATACGCATCGGCTTCATCGTCGGCAGTCGCGAGCTGGTCAGCGAGCTGCGCGCGCTGCGGCGCTTGATGCTGCGACATCCGGCGGCCAACAACGAGCGTTCGGTCGGGCTGTTCCTCGCGATGGGCTACCACGATGCGCTGTTGCGGCGCCTGCGGCAGGCCCATGCAGAACGCTCGCGTGCGGTCGTCGCGGCGCTCGCACAGCACCTCCCCGGCGTCGAGTTCACGACCAGCGCCGGCGCGTCGTCGTTCTGGCTGCGCTTCGAGCCGGATGTCGACGCGCGCGCGCTCGCCGGGGTCGCGGCGCGGCAGGGCGTGCTGATCGAGCCCGGTGACGTGTTCTTCGCCGAAACGGCCGGCAGCGCCGTTCCCGGCAATTACGTGCGACTCGGCTTCGCGTCGATCGACGTCGCGGCCATCGAGCCGGGGATCGCGGCGCTGGCGATCGCTCACGAGCAGACGCGCACCCATCGCAGCCGGATTCGCTGAAACCGGCGACAGGGAACACGCTCATGCGCATTGGCGTCCCGAAGGAAATCAAGGTTTTCGAGAACCGCGTCGGGCTGACGCCGGGGTCGGTGCGCGAGCTGGCGCAACGCGGGCATCGCGTCCTGGTCGAGCACGATGCGGGGATTGGCATCGGCATCGACGACGAGCGCTACGAGCGCGAAGGCGCGACCGTGGCCGCCACGGCCGCCGAGGTGTACGCCGCCTCCGACATGATCGTGAAGGTCAAGGAACCCCAGGCGGGCGAGCGCAGGCAGCTGCGGCCCGGACAGGTGCTGTTCACCTACCTGCATCTTGCCCCCGATCCCGGGCAGACGCGCGATCTGGTCGACAGCGGCGCGATCTGCATCGGCTACGAGACCGTGACGTCGGCGTCGGGCGGCCTGCCGCTGCTCGCGCCGATGTCCGAGGTTGCCGGTCGGCTGGCCGTCCAGGTGGGCGCGCATCACCTCGAGGAGCCGCACGGCGGCAAAGGTGTGCTGCTCGGTGGCGTGCCGGGCGTCGCGCCCGCGCAGGTCGTCGTCCTCGGCGGCGGCGTCGTCGGGACGCACGCGATCGAAATCGCGCTCGGCATGGGCGCGCGTGTCACCGTGCTCGATCGCAACGCCGACGTCCTGACCCGGCTATGGACGCATTACGGTCCTGCATTGCAGACGGTGTACTCGACGGCCGAGGCGATCGAGCGCCATGTGATCGCTGCCGACCTGGTGATCGGCGGCGTGCTGGTCGCCGGGGCAGCCGCGCCGAGGCTGGTATCGAGAACGATGATCGCGGCGATGCAGCCAGGGTCGGTCGTCGTCGACGTCGCCATCGACCAGGGCGGCTGCATCGAAACCTCGCGGCCGACGACGCATGCCGATCCGACGTTCGTCGTCGATGGCGTCGTTCACTACTGCGTCGCGAACATGCCCGGAGCGGTGCCGCGTACGTCGGCGTATGCGCTGAACAACGCGACGCTCCCGTTCGTGGCCGCGCTTGCGGACAAGGGATGGAAGCGCGCGCTCGCCGACGACCGGCATCTGCTGCAGGGGCTCAATGTCGCCGAAGGCAAGGTGACCTGCCGGCCAGTCGCCGACGCGCTGGGGTACCCCTGGCACGATCCGGCGACATTGATCGCGTAGCGACAGCTCCCTTGCGTGCCCGCTTCGGCGTGCCTGCTGCAGCGTGTGGCGCGCGGCGACGGGCGCTCGCCCAAGGCTTCGGCGTCGCAAATCGCGTCGTCGAGCGGGTCCCGGTGCGGCGGCGCTCGAGGACATCCGGAACCCGACGCGGCAGACGGGCTCGCTTGCCGCCCCACCCGCTTACGACGACTGCGCCGCAGGCGCCTTGGGCGAGCGCCCGTCGCCGCGCGCCTGGCGCTGCGGCAGCGCCGGTCGAACGAAACATCCGGGACGGACCACGGTTTCGGGTCGGCACAGACCGAGTCGGCACAGACCGGTCCGGGGGCGGCGGGGCGGGGCGGGCGAGCGCCCGTGGGCGTGCCGGCCGTCGCGGGTGGTGCGGCGAGCGAGCCCGATTGCGGCACATCCTGCAGGATGTCCTCGAGCGATACCGCACCGGGCCCCGCAGGCCGGCGTTCACGGACTTCGGGCGCGGCTGCCCGCCCCGCTCCTGCTGCCCGCCGCACGGATCGCCGCCGCGGCCGCCGGACCTCAGCCCGACGCGCGGTGCGAGCCGCCTGACTGCGCGACGCGGTGCTCGACCGCGAACACCGCGGCCTCGACCCGGGACGCGAGCCCCAGCTTCGACAGGATGTGGCGGACGTGCAGCTTCACCGTGTCGTGGCTGATCGACAGTGCCTGTGCGATCGCCTTGTTGCTCTTGCCGCTCGACAGGTGGTGCAGGATCTCGCGCTCGCGCTGCGTCAACTGCTTCATGTAGCTCTCGCGCGATTTCTTCGGCTCGCCCGGCAGCAGCATGTCGACCAGCTTGATCGCCATCACCGGCGCGACGACCACTTCGCCGCGCGCGGTGCGACGGATGGCGTCGATCACCTCGTCCGGGTCCATGTCCTTCAGCAGGTAGCCGCGCACGCCCGCCTGGAAGGCACGCGCCAGGTCTTCGTGCGAATCGCTCATCGTGAGCACGACGATCGGCGTACCGATGCCTTCGGCGCGCAGGCGCGCGATCAGCGTGAAGCCGTCGGTCGGCGCCATTCGCAGGTCCATGACCGCGACGTCGGGCTGCATCTCGCGCAGCAGACGCACGGCCTCATCCGGCTTGCCGGTATTGCCCAGAACCCGGATGCCGGCGCGCTGCTCGAGGAGTTCGGCGAGCCCGCGGCGGCACAGGCCATGGTCGTCGATCAGTACGACGCTGATCTGGTTGTTCATCGGTCATTCCCGCCTGAAAGTTGCGCCTCGGGGAAACGCAGGCGCACCCGCGTTCCGCCTCCGGCTGAGTACTCGAAGGTCAATTCGCCGCCGAGCCCGGCAGCGCGCTCGCGCATGATGGCGATGCCGTAGTGTCCTGGGTCGGCGCCTTCCGTCGCGCCGGGGTCGGCGATGCCTATGCCGTCGTCCTCCACGATCAATTCGCAGCTGCCGTTCTCGGCGGACAGCGAAACCCGCACGTGCCTCGCGTTCGCGTGCTTGCAGATGTTGGCCAGCGCCTCCTGCACGATGTGGAACACCTGCAGTTCGCTCGCGACGGACAGGCGCAGCGCGGGGGCATTGTTGGTCAATTCAAGCGCGATGCCGGTGCGCTCGGAAAAGCTCTGGACGGCCTCGGCGAGCGCGTGCTGCAGTCCCTGCGGATCCATCCGGCTGCGGAAGTGGGTGATCAGCTCGCGCAGCCGGCCATGGGCACCGGTCAGTGATTCGTCGACGTCGCTCCAGTACTTGAACGCGCGAAGTTCGTCGCCTCGCTTGACGGCATCGCGCAGCAGGCTCATGCGCATGCGCATGTAGGTGAGTCCCTGGGCCAGCGAGTCGTGGACTTCATTGGCCATCAGCTGCCGCTCGCTGACGAGACTCGCCCGCAGGTTTTCGCGGGTGAGCCTCGCGTTCTCCAGTGCAACGCCGATCAGCTCGCCCGTGGCGCGCAGCAGCGGCATCGTCTCGGAAGGCAGGGCGCAGGGTTCGTCGAAATGGAGGCTCAGGGTCCCGACCGGGACATTCCGATGCCGCAGGGGCACCGCGACGACATGCCTGCAGGCCTGGCCCGACAGGTCGAGGGAGAACCGGTCCTCGGCACCGCACAGGCGATTGCGGACGCAGTCGCTGTCGGGATTCCGCGATTCGGAACATTGCCGGCACCAGGACGCGAGCGCGCCGCGCCCGGCGGGGTCCATGCCCTGCGGGATGCCCACGGCCACGCGGGGCTCCAGTCGCTGCCGATCGCCGGCCAGCACGCGCAGCGTCCCCGCGGTGGCGCCCGCCATGCGCACGACGGCCTCGAGCATCGGCCGAACCGCGTCCTCGAGCCCGAATTCGCTGCTCCCGAATTCGACGTCCCGAACGGCTCCCGCCCCGCCCGGGGCACTGCCGGCGGCCTGCGATTCGCCTGACGCAGCAGCCTTGCCTTGCGGCCGGCTGCGGGGGACTATCCACTGTTGCGGCATTGTCCGAACTCCTCCTTGGCGGCCCTGCGTGGGCCGTCGCCTGGGTAGCCGCGTGGTGCCGGATCCACGGCTACCCTTCCGGTCGAAGGAAAATTATGCGACCTGCCCCCGGCAGGGGCAAGGATCGATCTACGGACCCGGTCCCGGGTTTGCGGGGCAGCGTCGCGTCCTGCGCGCCTGTGCCCCCCGCTAACCCATCCGGGCTATCCCGCCCCCCCGATGAGGCTATAGACAGGGGGCTTCTCCTTTGCCGTAATTATAAACTGTGCTGCATTGCGGGAGGCGGGCCATCCCGGGGTGTCGCTCGCCCCCTGCATGGCTGAAGGCACAGCGCCCATGGCTACGACTCCCATCCACGATCCGACCGCGCCTCCGCTACCGGGCGCGACCACCGAAACGCGCAACACGACGTGCTACATGTGCGCCTGCCGTTGCGGGATTCGCGTGCACCTGCGCAACGGGGAAGTCCGGTTCATCGAAGGCAATCCCGACCACCCGCTGAACCAGGGCGTGATCTGCGCCAAGGGTTCGTCGGGCATCATGAAGCAGTACTCGCCGGCGCGCCTGACACGGCCGCTGATGCGCAAGCCCGGCACCGAGCGCGGAGCCGGCGAATTCGTCGAAGTGAGCTGGGAGCAGGCGTTCTCGATGCTGGAAGAGCGCCTGGCGAAAATCCGCGCGACCGACCCGAAGCGTTTCGCGCTGTTCACCGGCCGGGACCAGATGCAGGCGCTGACCGGGTTGTTCGCGCGCCAGTTCGGGACCCCGAACTACGCCGCGCATGGCGGCTTCTGCTCGGTGAACATGGCCGCCGGGATGATCTACACGATCGGCGGCTCGTTCTGGGAATTCGGCGGGCCCGACCTCGATCGCGCGCGCCTGTTCGTGATGATCGGCACCGCCGAGGACCATCATTCGAATCCGCTTAAGATCGCGATCTCCAAATTCAAGCGCGAGGGCGGGCGGTTCATCTCGATCAACCCGGTGCGCACCGGCTATTCGGCGATCGCCGACGAATGGCTTCCGATCCGGCCGGGTACCGACGGCGCGCTGCTCCTCGCCCTGATCCACGAGCTGATCGCGCTGGGGCTCTACGATCGCGAGTTCCTGGTCCGCTACACCAATGCCGGCGAGCTCGTGAACATCGACGAGGCACACGACGATTTCGGCATGTTCGTGCGCACCTCGGTGCCGGACGAGGACGAGTGCTTCGATCCGCAGAACAAGCTGTGGTGGGACCGCACGACCAACCGTGCCGTCGTCACCCACGCCGAGAACGCGGATCCGTACCTGCTCGGCGAGTTCACGCTCGACGACGGCATGCGCGTCAAGCCGTCGTTCCAGCTGCTGAAGGAGCGCGTCGAGGCCTACACGCCCGAATGGGCGTCGGGCATCACCGGAATACCGGCGGCGACGATACGCCGGCTGGCGCACGAAATGGGCATCACCGCCCGCGACCAGAAGATCGAGTTGCCGATCGCCTGGACCGACATGTGGGGGCACGAGCACGACACGGTGACCGGCAACCCGGTCGCGTTCCACGCGATGCGCGGGCTCGCCGCGCATTCGAACGGCTTCCACACGATCCGCGCGCTGGCGATCCTGATGACGGTGCTGGGCACGATCGACCGCCCGGGCGGGTTCCGCCACAAGGCGCCGTTCCCGCGCCCGATCCCGCCTTGCGCCAAGACGCCCAACACGCCCCTCGCGATCCAGCCGAACCACCCGCTCGACGGACTGGCCCTCGGCTGGCCGGCGGCGCCCGACGACCTCTTCGTCAACGACGACGGGACGCCGGTGCGCATCGACAAGGCGTTCTCATGGGAATACCCGCTTGCCGTGCACGGCATGATGCACAACGTCATCACCAACGCATGGCGCGGGGACCCGTATCCGATCGACACGCTGCTCATCTTCATGGCCAACATGGCCTGGAACTCGACGATGAGCGTCGGCGACGTCCGGCGGATGCTGAACGACAAGCGCGAGGACGGCGAATACAGGATTCCCTTCCTCGTCGTGTGCGACGCCTTCCAGTCCGAGATGACCGCGTTCGCGGACCTGGTGCTTCCGGACACGACCTACCTCGAGCGGCACGACGTGATGTCGATGCTCGACCGCCCGATCTCCGAGTTCGACGGCCCGGTCGATGCGGTGCGCATCCCGGTCGTGCCGCCGACCGGGCAGTGCAAGCCGTTCCAGGAAGTGCTGATCGAGCTGGGCGGGCGCCTGAAGTTGCCCGCCTTTGTGCGCAAGGACGGGAGCCGCAAGTTCCGTGACTATCCGGATTTCATCGTCAACTACGAGACCGAGCCCGGCTCGGGCATCGGATTCCTCGCCGGCTGGCGCGGCAAGGGCGGCGAGAAGTTCATGCGCGGGGAGCCCAATCCGCGGCAATGGGAGATGTACGCGCAGAACAACTGCGTGTACCACTACCGGCTGCCGCCGTCGTACCAGTACATGCGCAACTGGAACCGCGGTTACCTCGAATGGTCGCAGCGCGTCCGCATCCAGCGCTACGCCGAGCCGATCCTGATCCACGTCTACTCGGAGGTGCTGCAGAAATTCCGCCGGGCGGCGCAGGGCAAGGGGACGTCGCGACGCCCCCCCGAACACCTGCGGCAGCGCATCGAGACGTATTTCGACCCGTTGCCGTTCTACTACGAGCCGCTCGAGCGGCAGCAGTCGGATCTCGCGAAGTTCCCGCTCGCGGCGGTGACCCAGCGGCCGATGGCGATGTACCACTCGTGGGATTCGCAGAACGCGTGGCTGCGCCAGATCCACGCGCACAACCACATGTACGTCAATCCGCAGGTTGCGCGCGCAGCCGGGATCGAGGACGGCGGCTGGATGTGGGTCGAGTCGCCGTGGGGCAAGGTCCGCTGCATGTGCAGCTATTCGGAAGCGGTCGAGCCCGGAACCGTCTGGACTTGGAACGCGATCGGCAAGGCGCCGGGCGCGTGGCGCCTCGCGCCCGACGCCAACGAGTCGCGGCGCGGTTTCCTGCTCAACCACGTGATTGCCGACGAGCTGCCCGGCACCGGGGGTGGCGCGCGGATCTCGAACTCCGATCCGGTCACGGGCCAGGCGGCCTGGTACGACGTGCGGGTGCGGATCTACCGGGCCGAGGATTCCGAGCCGAAGGAAACCTCGCCGCGCTTCGATGTAATGCCGGCGGCACCCGGGACCGCACCGTCCACGCCGCCCTGGCTCGCCTGGTTCGCGGGTCGGGGGATGCGCAAGGGGGGCTCGCGGTGACCCAGCTCGCGGATGTGGAAGGGGGCTCGCGGTGACCCAGCTCGCGTTGGTCATCGACCTCAACGTCTGCGTCGGCTGCCACGCCTGCGTGACCAGCTGCAAGCAATGGAACACGTCGGGATCCGCCGGGCCGCTGGCCGACTTCAATCCGTACGGCGCCGACCCGACCGGGACCTTCTTCAACCGCGTGCAGACTTTCGAGGTCGGCGAGTTCCCGAACACGCAGACCGTGCATTTCCCCAAGTCCTGCCTGCATTGCGAGGACCCGCCCTGCGTTCCGGTGTGCCCGACCGGGGCGAGCTACAAGCGCGCCGAGGACGGCATCGTGCTGGTCGATTACGACAAGTGCATCGGGTGCAAGTACTGCTCCTGGGCCTGCCCCTACGGGGTGCGCGAGCTCGACGAAGAGCGCAAGGTGATGACCAAGTGCACGCTGTGCGTCGACCGGATCTACGACACCGCGCTGCCCGAGGCCGAACGCAAGCCGGCCTGCGTGCTCGCCTGCCCGACCAGCGCGCGGCTGTTCGGCGACATCCACGATCCGGCGTCGGTCGTGTCGGAGGCGATCCGCGAGAACGCCGGCTACCCGCTGATGCCGGAATGGGGGACGAAACCGTCGAACCACTACCTGCCGCGGCGCAAGACGGCGGTGCGTATCCACGAGGACGAACTCGTGCGCTCCGACAATCCGCTGAAGATCGACGGGCTGCTGCCCAAGCCGGCGAAGGGCGAGCCGTCGCTGGACGACGTCACCTCGTGGTAGCGGCCGGATGAGACCCGACCTTTCGGTCCTGCTGCTCACGACGCTGATCGGCGCCGGCCAGGGCCTCTACCTCGCGCTGGTCACGGTGCAGGTCTACGCGCTGTTCGGGCTGCTGCCGGCGCAGGACGGCAGGACGTTCTTCGCGCCCGGGAGCGCGATCGCCGTCGTGCTTCTGGTTGCCGGGCTCGCGGCGTCGTTCTTCCACCTCGGCCGGCCGGAGCGGGCGTGGCGGGCCGCGGCCAAATGGCGGACCTCGTGGCTGTCGCGCGAGGTGATCGTGCTGCCCGCGTTCATCGGTGTCGTGTTCCTGTACGGTGCGGCCCATTTCCTGGGCTACACCCCGGTACTCGCCGAACTGCCGTCGAACATTCCGATCGACGCGACGGTCGTGCTGGGGCTGGTCGGCACGGTGCTCGCGTTCGCGCTGTTCCTCTGCACTGGGATGATCTACGCCGGCCTGCCGTTCCTGCGCGAATGGGCAAGCCCGCTCACGGTCGTCAATTTCACGCTGATGGGCGGAGCGTCGGGTTTCACGGTCGCCGCCGCGTTCGCGGCCCGGGTGGCGCCGGTGCTGACGTCGTTTCTGGCCGGATGGGCGCTGATCCTCACGATGCTCGCCCTCGCCGGGCGCCTCGCGTCGCTGGTCCGCAATGCCAGGCTGCGCCCGAAGTCGACACTGCAGACGGCGATCGGGATCAAGCACCCGAACATCGTCCAGAAATCCCAGGGATTCCTCGGCGGCTCGTTCAATACGCGCGAGTTCTTCCACGGCCGTTCGCGGCAGTTCGTCCGCTCGATGCGCTGGCTGTTTCCAGTGGCGGCGTTCGCAATCCCGGCGGCACTGCTCGCCGCGTTCGTCGCGGGGGCTGCGGCGGTGCTGCTGCCGGTCGCGGCGGTCGTCCAGTACGCGGGGCTCCTGGCCGAACGTTGGTTCTTCTTCGCCGAGGCGAACCATCCCCAGAACCTCTATTACCAGGCGATCGGATGATGGCGCGAAGCGGAATGTCGCGGTTCGTGCCGAAGCCTTGCCGAAAATCAATATTGACGGGTTGCTGAACCACTAGACTGACAAACCCGGATTCGCAGGCACGTCGCCGCGCCCAGGGAGATAGCGCGCCGGGACGCGTGCCGGGGCGGGTCACACCGAGGAGGAAACGAACATCATGTCGCTGGTCAATCCACACGGCGGCGGCGGGCTGCGGCCGCTGCTGCTGCAAGGCGAGGCGCTCGCCGCCGAGCAGCGGCGCGCCGCTACGCTGCCGAAGCTCGTCGTCAGCTCGCGCGAGAAGGGCGACATCATCATGCTGGGCATCGGCGGGTTCACGCCGCTCGAAGGCTTCATGACCCATGCCGACTGGGAAGGCGTTTGCGACGGCATGAAGACCGCGAGCGGGCTGTTCTGGCCCATCCCGATCACGCTGTCTGCCGACAAGGCGCTTGCCGACGGGGTTCGCACCGGCGGCGACATCGCCCTCGTCGATCCCGACGACGGCGGCGTGCTCGCGACGATGAAGGTCACCGAGAAATACGCGATCGACAAGGCGCACGAATGCGCGACGGTCTTCAAGACCACCGACGTCGAGCACCCGGGCGTCAAGCTGGTGATGGGGCAAGGCGAGGTCAATCTTGCAGGCCCGATCAAGGTCCTCTCCACCGGCGACTTCGCGACCAAGTACGGCGAACTGTTCATGACGCCGGCGGATACGCGGGCGCTGTTCACGTCGCTGGGCTGGTCGAAGATCGCCGCGTTCCAGACGCGCAATCCGATGCACCGTTCGCACGAGTACCTGGCCAAGGTCGCCATCGAGGTCTGCGACGGCGTGCTCGTGCATTCGCTGCTCGGCGCGCTCAAGCCGGGCGACATTCCTGCCGATGTGCGCACCAAGGCGATCTCGGTGCTTGCCGACAAGTATTTCGTGAAGAAGACCGTGGTGCAGGCCGGCTATCCGCTGGACATGCGTTACGCCGGTCCGCGCGAGGCACTGCTGCACGCGGTGTTCCGGCAGAATTACGGCTGCTCGCACCAGATCGTGGGGCGGGATCACGCGGGCGTGGGCAGCTACTACGGGCCGTTCGACGCCCACCACATCTTCGACGAGATCCCGAAGGACGCGCTCGAGACCCAGCCGCTCAAGATCGACTGGACGTTCTGGTGCTATACCTGCGGGGGCATGGCGTCGGCGCGCACCTGCCCCCACGGCGACGCCGACCGGCTGCTGGTCTCGGGGACCAAGCTTCGCAAGTGGCTGTCCGAAGGCAGCGAAGTCCCGCCCGAGTTCAGCCGACCCGAGGTGCTCGAGGTACTCCGCGAGTATTATTCGGGCCTCGACGCATCGCAAAAAGTGGAAGTCAAGCTGGCCGGCCATTCGGCCCGTTGAACTGGATTTCGTTTGCTGGCGGCCGGTGGCGCGACCGTCAATCATTTCCGCAAAGGAGGAAGCTGATGCCGACCTACGTACGTACCGACAAATGCGACGGCTGCAAGGGCCAGGACAAGACGGCCTGCATGTACATCTGCCCGCACGACCTGATGATGCTCGACAAGGACGGCTCGGCGACCGGCCACGCGATGAAGGCCTACAACCAGGAACCCGAGCAGTGCTGGGAGTGCTATTCGTGCGTCAAGATCTGCCCGCAGAACGCGATCGAGGTCCGGCACTACGCCGACATCGTTCCCCTCGGCGGCTCGGTGCAGCCGCTGCGCGGCTCCGATTCGATCATGTGGACGATCAAGTTCCGCAACGGCACCATCAAGCGTTTCAAGTTCCCGACGCGCACGACCGCGGAAGGCTCGATCGACCCCTACGGCGGCAAGGCGATGCCCAAGCTCGCCGACATCACCAAGCCTGGCTTCTTCACGCAGGCAGGCGGTTTCCGCGCCGGCAAGGCCGACGAGCTGATCCGGCGCAAGTGACCGGTCGCGCGAACAACGAATCTGACAAGCAAGGATGAATGCAATGTCTGAAGGAACATTCGGCAATCCCAAAATCGTCCAGGAGGACCTGGACATCCTGTTGATCGGCGGCGGCATGGCGTGCTGCGGCGCCGGATACGAAATCATGCGCTGGGCCGAGGCAGTGAAGGCGGAGACCGGCACGGACCTCAAGATCAAGCTGATCGACAAGGCGGCGATGGACCGCTCCGGCGCCGTCGCGCAGGGCCTGTCGGCGATCAACACCTACATCGGTCCGGACATGGACCCCGCCGACTACGCGCGGATGGTCAGCAACGACCTGATGGGCATCACCCGCGACGACCTCGCCTACGACCTCGGCCGCCACGTCGACGAGTCGGTGCACCTGTTCGAGGAATGGGGCCTTCCGATCTGGAAGACCGACGCCGACGGCGTGCGCCACGACGGCGCCGAGTCGCAGCGCGAGGGCCTGCCCGCCCTGAAGGACGGCGGCAAGCCGGTGCGCTCGGGCAAGTGGCAGATCATGATCAACGGCGAATCCTACAAGTGGATCGTCGCCGAAGCGGCGAAGAAGGCGCTGGGTCTCGAGCGGATCCAGGAGCGCACGTTCATCGTCAAGCTGGTCAACGACAAGAACGATCCCAACCGCGTTGCCGGCGCCGTCGGCTTCTCGGTGCGCGACAACACGATCTTCGTCTATCGCGCGAAGGCCGTGCTGCTCGCCGCGGGCGGTTGCGTCAACCTGTTCCGTCCCCGGTCCGTCGGCGAAGGCACGGGTCGCGCGTGGTACCCGGTGTGGAACGCCGGCTCGACCTACGCGATGGCAGCCGAGGCCGGCGCCGAGATGACGATGATGGAAAACCGCTTCGTCCCGGCACGCTTCAAGGACGGCTACGGCCCGGTCGGCGCGTGGTTCCTGCTGTTCAAGGCCAAGGCGACCAACGCCTATGGCGAAGACTACATGGTGAAGAACAAGGCCCTGCTCGACGACTACCCGCCGTACGGCCAGGCGGCCGTCCCGGCGTCGTGCCTGCGCAACCACCTGATGCTGAAGGAAATGAAGGAAGGCCGCGGCCCGATCTGGATGGACACGGTCACCGCGCTTGGCAAGCTCCGCGAATCGCTGACGCCCAAGGAAGTGAAGCACCTCGAATCCGAGGCGTGGGAGGACTTCCTCGACATGTGCATCGGCCAGTGCGGCATCTGGGCCGGCGAGAACGTCGAGCCCGAGAAGCGCAATTCCGAACTGATGCCGACCGAGCCGTATTTGCTCGGCTCGCATTCGGGCTGCTGCGGCATCTGGGTGTCGGGTCCCGAGGATCTCGGCGCACCGACCGCCGACGAAGGCGAATACGATGGCGTGCCGGGTCACCTGCCGCGTGGGTGGAACTGGGGCTACCGCTCGATGACGACGGTCAAGGGGCTGTTTACCGCCGGTGACGGCGTAGGCGCCTCCGGCCACAAGTTCTCGTCGGGCTCGCACGCCGAAGGGCGGCTCGCCGCCAAGGCGATGATCAAGTTCGCACTCGACAACAAGGACTGGAAGCCCGAGCTCGACACGACGCCGGAGCAGCTCGCCGAGGAGATCTACAAGCCGGTGCGCAACTTCCTCGAGCACAAGGACTACACGACGGCGATCGACATCAACCCGCACTACATCACGCCCAAGATGCTGCAGTTCCGCCTGCAGAAGGTCATGGACGAATATGTCGCCGGGTGTGCGACGTACTACAACACCAACGACAAGATGCTCGCGGTTGCCGAGGAAAAGCTCGAGATGCTGAAGGAGGATGCCCTCAAGATGCGGGCGAAGGACCTCCACGAGCTGCTGCGTGCCTGGGAGAACTACCACCGCATCATCACTGCGGAAGCCCACATGAAGCACATCCAGTTCCGCGAGGAGTCGCGTTATCCGGGGTTCTACTACCGGACCGACAAGAACTTCATCGACGAGGAGAACTGGCACTGCTTCGTCAACTCGGTCTACGACAAGTCGTCGAAGAAGTGGACCTGCTTCAAGCGCAAGCACGTCGACCTGGTCGACAAGTCGAAGCTGTTCAAGGCTGCCGCACCGCACTGAAGACTGCGCGGCTTGCGTACCGGGCGTCGCGCGGCGATCGCGCCCCGCCCGGGTTCGTGATGCAATGGCCGGGCGCCCGCTGGGGCGCCCGGTGTCTTTTCAGGAACACCGACGATGACGACGACGCCCGATCCCCAGACACTGCCGTTCCCGGAGAGCCCGGTGCTGCCGGCGATGCTCGACGGCAGCGCCACGATCCAGTTCCGCTGCCACCGCGGCATCGCGTGCTGGAACGCGTGCTGCAGCAACATCGACATCTCGCTGACGCCCTACGACATCCTGCGATTGAAGCGCCGGCTCGGGCTCACCTCGACCGAGTTCCTCGAGCGCTACACGCTGCCCTACGAGATGGAGAAGGACGGCGTCGCGGGCGTCAAGCTGCGGCCGGTCGAGGGCGGGTCCGCCTGCCGGTTCATGAACCCCGACGGCTGCGGGGTCTACGAGGACCGTCCCACGGCCTGCCGCTACTACCCGGTGGCACTGCTGTCGATGCGCCGCCAGGACGAGTCGATCGATCGCGCGGCCTACGCGCTGGTCAAGGAGGCGCACTGCCTTGGCCACAACGAGCCCAACCGCCAGACGATCGACGAATACCGCACCGAGCAGGGGCTGCCCGAGTACGACGAGCTCGCCCGCGGCTGGCGCCAGCTGATCCTCAAGAAGAAGTCGTCCGGCCCGACGATCGGCAAGCCGTCGAAGCGCAGCCTGCAGCTGTTCTTCATGACCTGCTACGACGTCGACCGCTTCCGGGAATTCGTCGCGAGCGAGGGTTTCCGCGGGATGTACGACCTTCCCGCCGACGAGCTCGAGGCCACGCTCGCCGACGACGCGAAGCTGATGCTGTTCGGCTTCAGGTTCCTGCGCCAGGTGCTGTTCGGCGAGGAATCGATTCCGGTGCGCGCCGAGGCTGCAGAACGCCGCCGCGCGAGCTATCGGGAGAAGGTCGAGCGCCTCGAACGCGAGGCGGCCGAGCGCCGCGCGCGCGACGAAGGCATGATCGACGAAGCGCCTGACCTGTAGCTGGCCGGTCGGCCCGCGCAGTCGAGCGGGTCCCGGCTCGCGGCGGCGGCTGGAATCGCTGACGCCACAGCAATCATCTGGCGGGCCGTTCCGACCGTGGTCCTCGCGGATTGGCCGGGATCGGTCAGCTGAGCCCGAACCGGCGGATGAGCCAGGTCTTCATCAACTGGGTCAGCAGCATGTATCCACCCAGAATGCCGAGCAGAGCGAGCCCGAAGGCGTGAGGCAGTGGCGTCAGGCCCAGCGCGTCGGCGAATGGCGACGTCGGCAGCCACAGACCCAACAGGCAGACGCCAAGTGTGGTCACCAGGAGCGGAAAGCTCGGCTTGCTCTGGAGGAGGGGAATCTTGCCGGTGCGAATGACGTGGACGATCAGCGTCTGCGACAAGAGCGATTCCACGAACCAACCCGTCTGGAACAGCGTTTCGTTCGTCCACCCGCCAAAGAAGTAGATCAGCGTCCCGAACGTCACGTAGTCGAACAGCGAGCTGATCGGGCCGACGAACAGCATGAAGCGGCCGATATTGCCAATGTCCCATTGCCGCGGCCTCTTCAGATAATCGTCGTCGACATTATCGGTGGCGACCGTCGTTTGCGAGAAGTCATAGAGCAGATTGTTGACCAGGATCTGCACGGGCGCCATCGGCAGGAACGGCAGGAACGCACTGGCGCCGAGCACGCTGAACATGTTGCCGAAGTTGGAGCTGGCCCCCATCTTGATGTACTTGCTGATGTTGCCGAACACCTTTCGACCCTCGACCACGCCTTCTTCGAGCACGAGCAGGTTCTTTTCCAGCAGGATGATGTCGGCGGACTCCTTGGCAATGTCGACTGCGGTGTCCACGGAGATACCGACGTCGGCTGCCTTGAGGGCCGGACCATCGTTGATTCCATCGCCCAGAAAGCCGACGACGTGGCCCCGCGTGTGCAGCGCCTTGATCACGCGCGCCTTCTGCGCTGGCGAGAGCTTCGCGAGCACGCTGACGCCGTCGATCCGTGCGGCCAGCTCCTCGGCCGGGAGCGCGTCGATCTCGCTTCCGAGTACAACCTGATCGACCGGAAGGCCGACCTGCCGGCAGATGTTGCGCGTCACCGCTTCGTTGTCGCCGGTCAGCACCTTCACGGCGACGCCGTGCTCCTGCAGCGTGCGAATCGCCGCCGCCGCACTTTCCTTCGGCGGGTCGAGGAATGCGATGTAGCCGGCCAGGACCAGGCCGTCCTCATCGGCAACCGAGTATGTCGTCTGGCCGCGCGCCAGCTCCTTGTAGGCGACGGCGATGACCCGGAAGCCATCCTCGTTGAACGCCCGCGTCACGGTCTGCAGTTCGTGATAGTGCTCCTCCTCGAGGGCGACGACCTCGCCATGCTGCTCGGCGCGATTGCAGACCGCGAAGACTTCCTCGACCGCGCCCTTGCAGATCAGGAGGTGCGGGCCGTCCTGCTCGGCGACGACCACCGACATGCGCCGACGCTGGAAGTCGAAGGGAATCTCGTCGACCTTGGCGAATCGGCTGTCGGCCTTGAGGTGCTCGCGCACCTCGACGTGGTCGAGCACCGCGACATCGAGCAGGTTCTTGAGCCCCGTCTGGTAGAAGCTGTTGAGGTAGGCGTACTCGAGTACCCGCTCCGACTCCTCGCCGAACACGTCGACGTGCTTTTCCAGGATGACCTTGTCCTGGGTCAGCGTGCCGGTCTTGTCGGTGCACAGCACGTCCATGGCGCCGAGGTTCTGGATCGAGTTCAGCCGCTTGACGATGACCTTCTTGCGCGACATTGCCAGCGCGCCCTTGGCGAGGTTGATCGTCACGATCATCGGCAGCATTTCCGGCGTGAGGCCGACGGCGACCGCCACCGCGAACAGGAAGGCTTCCAGCCAGTTGCCCTTGGTCAACCCATTGACCAGGAAGACAAGCGGGACCATCACCGCCATGAACCTGATGATGAGCCAGATGAACTTGTTGACGCCCCGGTCGAAGCTCGTCAGCACCCGCTGCCCCGCAATCTGGCCCGCGATGCTGCCGAAATGGGTCCGCGGGCCGGTCACCACCACCACGGCGCTGGCCGTGCCGCTCACGACGTTGGTTCCCATGAACGCCACATTGCCGAGGTCGAGGGCGGACTTGACGCTCGCCGGCGCCTGGACCGCGTACTTCTCCACCGGCAACGATTCACCGGTCAGCGATGCCTGATTGACGAACAGGTCGCGCGCCGAGAGGATGCGCACGTCGGCCGGGACGATGTCGCCGGCCGACAAGTGGATGATGTCGCCGGGAACGACGTGCGACAGCGGGATCTCCCTGCGCGCAGCAGGTCTCGGCTGCAGGGCGATCGGGTAAGACTGCTGGGTCTCCTCGGGAATGCCGAGCGGCACGTCCCTGCGCAGGACCGTGGCCGTCGTGCTCACCATGGCACGCAGCCGCTCGGCAGCCTTGCTGGACCGGAATTCCTGAACGAACGACAACAGCACCGACAGCATCACCATCAGCGCGATGACGACCGCACCTTTGGTCTCGCCAGTGACGTAATTGACGACCGCGAGCCCCAGGAGGAGTACGGACAACGGCGTGAGGAACAGTTCCGCAAGGCGGCGGGCGGGGCCCTTGCGGCGCTCGTGGGCGACCTCGTTTCTGCCATAGCGCTGGAGCCGCTCGTCCGCGTCCCCCTCGAGCAGGCCCTCGGCCGACGAGTCGAGCCGAGCGAGCGCCGCTTCGGGCGCAAGCCGCCCGATTTCCAGCAACTCGGCTCCGCTCGAAGGATTGGGGCCGGCTCTGGGCGCACTGGTCGCCGCTTTGCGACCAAGAATGTCGATGCCGAACAACGTAAGCTTGAGCTCCATCGAAGTCTCCCCACGCACGGTGCGCGACCCCGGCGTTGCGGGCGCACGGCATGGCAATGGTTACAGCAGGGCGAGGCGATGAAGCAGGGGCTGCGGTCCGCAGCAGGACGCTGCGGCGGTGGCTGCTCCGACTTCCCGGCATGCGTTGGTCAGCCGGGTGCGTCGAAAGCAGTCTGAAGGGACTGCATTACAGCGCGGTTACGGGCTGGCCTTGGCGGATCTACGATTACTGGCTGCGTCCAACGAGGTCTCCCTCGAATCACGACGGGCCGGACGATAACGCCGCGGCGCTGCCTGTGTCAACGAGAAATCGCGCAATGCCGGGGCAGCGCATCGAGCACGAGAAACGGGCAGGGCAGCCTCGAACATCGCCGGCAACACCGATCGCCGGCTGCCGCATTGCTCGTTGCGGTTGTTCACTCCGAGCCGGCCGACAGTGTCGCGATGATGGGGCACGAGCGCGGTCCCTGACCCGCTGCACACTCGGTGATCAACCCCTTGAGCATGCGGCGCATGCGCGTCAGGTCGGCGATCCGCGCCTCGATCAACGCCAGCTTGCGCTCGGCGAGCAGTCGCGTCTCGCGACAGTTCTGACCGTCTTCCAGCCGCAACAGGCCGGTGACCTCGTCCAGCGCGAAGCCGAGTTGCTGCGCGCGTTTGACGAACCGCACCCTCGATACCGCCGATGGGGCGTAACGCCGGTGCCCGCCGAGGGGCTTGGCGGGTTCATCCACGAGGCCGCGACGCTGGTAGTAGCGGATGGTCTCGACGTTCACGCCCGCTGCCCTGGCGAGGCGCCCGATGGTCAGGTCCTCGTTCATCGCCACCCCCTTGATTCCGTACCATGGTACGGAGTGGATGCTACGCCGGCCAATGGAATCTGCGAGGAATCGTCGTGGCTGCACTGAATGCCAAGGGCTCGCTGGTGGCCGGGGTGATGTCCGCCATAGCCGCGTCCGTGTGCTGCGTGGGGCCGCTGCTGCTGCTCGTGCTCGGCATTGGGGGCGCGTGGATCGGCAACCTCACGGCGCTCGAACCATTGAGCCCCCGATGAACGCGGTCATGCTCGAATCGGTGCTGACCTGCCCGCACTGCGGCTTTGCCTCGCAGGAGACGATGCAGACGGATGCCTGCCTCTTCTACTACGAGTGCAGCCAGTGCAGGACGCTGCTGCGCCCCAAGCCGGGCGACTGCTGCGTCTTCTGCTCGTACGGGTCTGTGAAGTGTCCGCCGATACAGGAACGGCGCACCTGCTGCGGCTGACCGCGATCGTGACCCCGCAGGCCGACGGCTGCGCGCATCGACCGCGCGGACCGCGGGCGAATCAACCCGTCGCTACTTCACCGGCTTGGCGGCAATTTCCTCGAGCTTGGTCGCGCGGATCAGCTGACCGTCGAGGCCCGCGTCCTTGGCGCTGCCGCCGTAGGCGATGGTCATCAGCTGCGAGTAGTAGAGCACCGGCATCGCGAACTTGGTGCCCTGCTTCTTGTTGATCTCCGACTGGTAGACCTCGACGTTCGCCTGGCACAGCGGGCAGGGCGTCACGATCATCTCGGCCCCGTGGTCGTACGCCGACTCGACGATGTCGCGGATCTGCTTCTGGCTCTTCTCGGTCTCGGAGAAGGCCAGCGCACCGCCGCAGCAGGTGACCTTCTGGTCGTACTTGGTGAGCGCTTCGCCGCCGACGGTCTCGACCATCTTGTCGAGGTACATCGGGTTCTCGAACGACTCGCCGTCGATGCCGAACGGGCGATTGGTCTGGCAGCCGACGTAGCCGGCGAACTTGACGCCCTCGAGCGATTTCACGACCGGCTTCTTGAGTTCGTCGTAGCCGAAGTCCTCGATCAGCACCTCGACCATGTGCCGGACTTCCGCCTTGCCGCTGTAGTGCAGTCCTGCGGCGGCCAGCGCCTCGTTGGTCTCCTTCATCAGCTGCGCGCTGCCGTCGAGGCGCTCCTTCGACTCGCGCGCGCCGAGCCAGCATGCGGCGCAGGTCGCGACGATGTCCTGTCCGGGGAGGTGCTGCTCCGACAGTGCGAAGTTGCGCGCATTGATCGCGAGCCGCGGCAGCTCGCCGCCTTCGCAGTAGCCGACCGATGCGCCGCAGCAGTTCCAGTCGGGAATTTCGGTCAGCTTGACGTCGAGCGTCTTGCACATCGAATTGACCGAGGTCAGGTAGTTCGACGCCGACGCCTTGAGCTGCGACGAGCAGCCCGGGTAGAACGCGTATTCCTTCTTTGCCATGTTCGCCTCCGCCAATCCCTTCAGTCGTTCCGCAGGCCCTGCTTGCGATCCTCGATCTCGCGCGCCTTGGCGATGATCGCGTGGAAACCCTTGACGTCCTTGATGCCGTGCCCGCCTGCGATCTCCAGCGGGTTCAACCGCTTCGCCTTCAGCAGGCCGAGGCCGATGTCCTTCATCGCCATGGCCGTCCTGACGCCCGAGGAGAACCCGTCCTTGAAGTAGTGCCCCAGCGTCAGCTTGAGCTCGTTGACGCGGCCCTTCTTGACCAGGTTGTTCCAGAACAGGGTGGCGAATTCGCGTGTCGGCTGGCCCTTGGGGGCGATGCCGAGCCGGTGCGCGTAGTTCGCGAGCCCGTGCATGATGTGGGTGATCGGAAGCTTGCGCGGGCAGCGCACGACGCAGTTGTAGCACGACGTGCACATGAACATCGAGTCGGAGCGCAGCACCTCGTCGCGCTTGCCGGCGCGGATCATCATGAAGATCTTCTGGGGCGAGTGCTCCCAGTCCGGGCCGAACGGGCACGAACCCGCGCAGACGCCGCACTGCATGCACATCTTGACCCACTCGCCTTCCTCGACGCGGTCCTCGACCTCGCGCAGGAAGTTGTTGCGATAGCGGGCGAGCGCGGACTCGTTCGGGTCGCCCATCGCCTTCTCTGCCGTCTGCGTCGCCATCAGCCGAACCCCTTCATCGGCGACATGCCGATCTCCTTGATCTGCGCCGCGTAGTCGTTGATCAGCTTCGCGACACGCTTGCTGTCGGTGATCGCCACCTCGTGGGACACCACGCGCTCGGGTTCGAGCCCGAGCTGCTTCAGCGTGTCGTCGATCTTGCTCATCCGGTAGTAGGCGAGCTCCGAGCCCTTGACGAAGTGGCACTGGTACTCGTCGCCCTTCTTGCAGCCCATCATCATCACGCCGTCGTAGCCGGAATTCAACGCGTCGGTGATCCAGATCGTGTTCACCGACCCGAGGCAGCGCACCGGGATCGCGCGGACGAACGCCGAATATGCGGTCCGCGACACCGCCGCCATGTCGAGCGCCGGATAGGCGTCGTTCTCGCAGGCGAGCAGCAGGATGCGCGGCTTCTCCGAGAACTCGTCGGGAATGTCGACGGCCTTGATCTGCGAGCCTACGGTGTCGACCGAATAGTTCTCGAACGAGATCACGCGCACCGGGCAGGCGCCCATGCAGGTACCGCAGCGCCGGCAGCGCGACTCGTTGAACACCGGGAAGCGCTTCTCGTCCTCGTCGATGGCCCCGAACGGGCACTCGACGGTGCAGCGCTTGCACTGCGTGCAGCCCTCGAGGCGGACGATCGGGTACGAGAGGTCGCCGGCCCGCGGGTGCGCAGCGCGGCCGCGCGACGCGTTCTCGATCGCCTGGATCGCCTTCAGCGCCGCGCCGGTCGCGTCCTCGGTCGCCTGGAACATGTCCATCGGGCGCCGCACCGGTCCGGCGGCGTAGATGCCCGTGCGGCGGGTCTCGTAGGGGAAGCAGATGAAATGCGAATCGTTGAAGCCGTGGCGCAGGATCGGCAGGTCCTTGCCCTGGCGGTAGTTGAGGTTGAGGACCGACACCTGCTGGGTACGGACAGGGTCGTCCTCCGGCAGCTCGATGTTGACGCCGCTCGCCGGAACCTGGCCGGTCGCGAGCACGACGAGGTCGGCGTCGATGGTCGCATCCTCGTCGAGGATCAGGTCGCGGAAGCGCACCGTGCAGCCGGCGCCGGTTGCATCGACCTTCGCGACCTTGCCCTTGGTGAACACGACGCCCTTGTCCTGCGCGCTGCGGTAGAAGTCCTCGCCCATTCCGGGCACCCGCAGGTCGGTGTAGACGACGACCGCGTCGACCTCCGGATTCGCATTCTTGAAGTACTGCGCCTGCTTGATGCTGGTCCCGCAGCAGTGTCCCGAGCAGTAGGGCAGGTGGGTGCCGGAGTCGTCGCGCTGTCCGGCGCACTGGACGAACACGACGCTCTTCACTTCCTTGCCGTCGCTGCGCCTGATCGGACCGCCGTTGGCCGCCTGCGCGAGCGCCTCGAGCCCCGCCTGGTCGACGACGTTGGGCGCGCCACCGCCGAGTTCGGGGAGCTTCGCGATGTCGTAGGTCGAGAATCCGTTCGCCTGGATGATCGCCCCGATCTCTTCCTCGGTGATCGCGCCGCTCTCCTGCGCGACCTTCGCCTTGAAGCGACCCGGGGCACCGGCGGTCTCGGCGATCGTCGAGCCGAGGTGGACGCGGATCTTCGGATGCGCGGCGACCTTCGCGACGAGCTCGGCGATGCCGGTATCCTGCGGCTCGGCATACGGCGCCTTGAAAGGCATCCGCTTCCACATCTTCGCGGCCCAGCCGCCGAGTGCGCCGGTCTTCTCGACGATGACGGCCTCGTAGCCGGTCTCCGCGGCTTCGAGCGCGGCGGTGAGGCCTGCCATGCCGCCGCCGACGACGAGGATGCGGCGATTGGTCGCGGCATTCGGATTGCCCGCCGGCACCTTCATCTTCTTGACCTCGGCGCAACCCATGCGCACGTAGTCGTCGGCCATGTCCTGCCGGACCTCGTCGTGCTCGCTGCCGGGCGCGACGGCCCACAGCACGCCTTCGCGCAGGTTGGCGCGCGCCATCGCCACCGTCGGGAACTGGAACGCCTCGGTCTTGGCGCGGCGCGAGCAGGCGCCGATCATCACGTGCGTGACGCCATCCTTCTCGATGTCGTCGCGGATCGTCTGCACGCCCTCGGCGCTGCAGAGGAATTCGTGGCGCTTGACCACGTGCATCTTGCCTTCCTTCTGCGCGATCTTCTCGAGCTGCCCGATGTCGAGCGCATCGCCCAGACCGCAGCCGGCGCAAAGATACGCGGCCGTCTTGACTTCGCTCATGCCTGCTCCTCAGCTGCGGCGGAACGGCGCGTGACCTTGATCGCGCGCAGCGCCGCCGCCGTTGCGTTCTGTACCGCCCGGTTGACGTCGAGCGGGCTCGATGCCGCGCCGGCCGCGCACTGGCCCCCGTCGATCGAGCCCTCGATGAATCCCGACGAGTCGGTCACGATGCCGGCGGGCAGCGTGATGCCGCGCGTCTCGGGTTCCATGCCGATCGCCAGCACGACGAGATCGTGCGCGGTCGCGTAGCGGTGGTAGCCCTCGGTGTCGACGCCGTGGATCACCGGCTTGCCGGCCTTATCGTCGAACACGATCTTCGCCGGCTTGGACTTGACGAACTTGACCGTCTTGTCGCGCTGGACGCCGCGGTAGAAATCCTCGAGCCGGTCGATCGCGCGGATGTCGATGTAGTAGACGGTGGAGCGCGCGTCGTCGCCGAAAGCCTCGCGCACGTACTGGGTCTGCTTGAGCGATGCCATGCAGCAGATGCGCGAGCAGTGGCGCAGGTGGTTCTCGTCGCGCGAGCCTGCGCACTGGATGAACGCGATGTCCTTCGCCTCGCTGCCGTCGGAGGGCCGCAGCAGCTTGCCTCCGGTCGGACCCGCGGGGTCGGCCAGGCGCTCGAACTCGACGCTGGTGATGACGTCGGGCACGCGCCCGTAGCCATAGGGCTGGATTTTCGCCGCGTCGTAGGGCTTCCACCCGGTCGCCCACACCACGGCGCCGACGTGGAGCTCGACCGTCTCCTCCTTCATGTCGAGGTCGACGGCGCCGTACTTGCACGCGGCCTTCGCCGCTTCCGCGTCGGCGGTGCCGACGATCGAGGGGTCGATCACGTAGCGCTGCGGGTAGGCCATCGCGTGCGGCAGGTACGCCGCGCGCGTCCGGCCGAGACCGTAGTTCCAGGGATCGGGAATCTCCGCGGTCACCGCCCGGCCGCATTCGCCACAGGCGGTGCAGCGCTCGTTGACGAAACGCGGCCGGACCTTCAGCGTGACGCGGTAATCGCCGGGCGTGCCGGTGACCGCGGTCACCTCGGTCATCGTCAGCACCCGCACGTTGGGGTTCGCCTTGAGCCGCCGCAGGTTGATCTCGAGGCCGCAGGTCGGGTGGCACATCTTGGGGAAGTACCGGTACAGCAGGGCCGTCCGGCCGCCGAGCGTTGCATCACGCTCGACCAGCACGACCTCGCTGCCGCACTCGGCGGCCTCGAGCGCTGCGGTCATGCCGCTGATTCCACCACCGACCACGAGAATGGTCTGGCTGGTCGCGACGGGTGCCGTCATGGGGTCTCCACGGATTGGGTCCCCGCCGCTGCGCCGGCGCGGGGACAAGGTGACCGCGCCGGCGCGGTGGACCGGCGCGAAAGCTGACCAGCATCAGACATCAATCATCCCCCTGAAGGCTATTCCCCGGATGGGGTAGAAGGCGGCGTGGGCCGGATCTCGAAGGCGAGAGCAGCGAGATCCGCCATGATCCACGTTGCCGGCGCGCCCAGTCCCGCGACGGTGCCCGGATTGACGAGCCAGGTCCGGCCGCCTTGCACATTGTCCTGCTGGACGACGCTCGCGTGGTGCGAATGGCCGCAGCAGACGACGTCGTAGTCGCCCGTGCAGGCAAGACCCCGCCCGTAATGTGGGTAATGGGTCGCGATCATTCTTCGCCCCGCGAGGGTCAGTTCGGCGTCGGCGCCATGGTAGGTGACGAGCCCGCCGGAAGCGATCGACAGCTTGAACAGCGCGGGCGGGTCGCCGAGGTTGTTGCCGTGGACCAGGTGCACGGGCAGCCCCAGTGCGAGGAGCGGCCGCAGCGTATTCGCACCGATCAGGTCGCCGCAGTGCACGACGGCCTCGGCGCCGGCGGACTTGGCTTCCTTCACGGCGGCGGCGAGCATCGGCGTGCGGTCGTGACTGTCCGAGACGATGCAGATCTTCACGCTGGAACGCTCGACGCCCGGTCAGGACGCCGATTCCGGCGGCGTGCCGGGCGCGATGCCGAAGACCCGATCGAGCGCGAACTCGCGGATCAGGCGGTCGGCTGCGCCCTGGCCGTGCTCGCGGGCGACCGCGTCGAGGATCAGCCGCGCGCCGTGCCGGTTGTAGCCGCCGCCGAAGGCGACCTGCGCCTGCAGCAGCTCGCGCGCCTTGACGATCGTCATAGGATCGCCGGGCCCTGGTAATCGTCGTCGGAAAGGTCGGCGGCCGTCGCGCCCGAGGAGATGCCGGAACTGCGCCGCTCGTGGTCCGACTGGACCCGCAACAGCGTCAGCACGCAGTCCTCGATGTCGTCGTACTCGGGACGGCCGGTCGCGTAATGGTCCGCGTCCGAATAGAAGAACTGGCAGCGATAGCGTTCGACGCCGACCTTGAACACGACGAACTGCGCGCCGCGGCGTGTCCAGTAGAGCGTCGGGCACACCGCCACTTCGGCGTCGCCGGCGTCGAGCTTCAATTCGCTGTCGGCCAGTTGCAGGTCGACTTGCTCGCCATAGCGCCGCGCCAGCACGCCGGCCGCCGCGGTCAGTTCGGTTTCGGTGAAATCGGGGATGGGATTGCTCACGGCAGGGCGCTCTGGAAGCGAGCGTCCATTTTAGCAGGCAGCGGCGGACCGGCGCTGAGCCCTGTTGCAGCGCCATCCGGCCTCCGCTATGCGCCGGTGGCAGTCGCGGGCTCGTTCATCTCGGCCGGTATCTCCAGCGCGATCGTGCGCCGACTCATCGTCGCGGTGCCGATCGACAGTTGCGCTTTCTCGCCATAGAGATCGACGAGGCGGGTTCGCAACTCGTCGAGCTCGTCGAACCCGGCGGCGGGTGTCATCAACGGTCACGCCGCCGTCATCAGGCTGTCATCTGCGGTCGTCACAATCCGCTCGATCCTTTCACGGACCGCACCTACAACAGGAGAATCCGACAATGTTCAAGACCACTCGCGTACTGGTTGCCGCGGCTGCCTTCGCGGCCGCTTGCAGCGCAACTGCCGCCGATTTCACCGGGGCGGGCTCGACCTTCGCCTATCCGATCTTCGCCAAGTGGGCGGATACGTACAAGAAGGATGCCGGCATTGGCATGAATTACCAGTCGATCGGCTCGGGCGGCGGCATCGCCCAGGTCAAGGCGAAGACCGTCGATTTCGGCGCGTCGGACATGCCTCTCACCGTCGCCGACCTCGACAAGGCCGGCCTGATGCAGTTTCCGGCGATCATGGGCGGGGTCGTTCCGGTCGTGAATCTGGAAGGCGTGAAGCCGGGAGCGATGAAGCTGACCGGCCCGGTGCTGGCCGACATCTACCTCGGCAAGATCAAGTCGTGGAACGACCCGGCGATCGCGAAGCTCAACCCCGGCCTGAAGCTCGCCGCCGAGCCGATCACCGTCGTGCGCCGCTCCGACGGTTCGGGTACGACCTTCATCTGGACGAACTACCTGTCCAAGGTCAGCCCCGAGTGGAAGGACAAGGTCGGATCGAGCACCGCGGTGGCCTGGCCGGAAGGCGTGGGCGGCAAGGGCAACGAAGGCGTCGCGGCCTATACCCAGCGGATCAAGGGTTCGATCGGCTACGTCGAGTACGCCTACGCGAAGAAGAATGCGATGACCTATGCGCTGGTCCAGAACAAGGAAGGCGCCTACGTCCAGCCGGACATCGCGTCGTTCCAGGCCGCGGCCGCCTACGCCGACTGGAAGTCGGCCCCGGGCTTCTACGTGATCATCACCGACCAGCCGGGAAAGACGACCTGGCCGATCGCCGGCGCGACCTTCGTCCTGCTGCAGAAGACGCAGGACAAGCCTGCGAACGCGGAGCAGGTGATGAAGTTCTTCGACTGGTCCTTCAACCACGGCCAGAAGGCGGCCGAATCGCTGGACTACGTCCCGCTGCCCCCGAACGTCGTCAAGATGATCGCCAGCGCGTGGCACTCGGAGGTCAAGGACCCCTCCGGCAAGGCGATCTGGAACTGACCCAGGCAACGCGCAGTCCCCGCAACACCCCTCCGGTCCCGTCCCGCGCCGATCCGGCGCCGGACGGGATTGTCTCGCCCGGTCCCGAAGGAACGCTATGATGTCGGCCTCCGAGGCCCAGTTGACCCCGATGCCGATGAACGATGCCACGGCGCGGCACGCCGAGCCGCCACGGGCGAAGCGGGTGTCGCCCCCCCGTTGGCAGGACCCGCTGTTCGAGCACACGACGCGACTGTTCGCCGTGCTGGTGCTCGTGCTGCTCGCCTGCATCATCGTCGCGCTCACCTGGGCGGCGGCGCCCGCGCTGCGCAAGTTCGGGTTCGGTTTCTTCGTCACCGACGTCTGGAACCCGGTGACGCTCAAGTTCGGTGCGCTGGCGCCGATCTACGGCACGCTGGTCACCTCGGCGATCGCACTCGTCATCGGCGTTCCGGTGAGCTTCGGCATCGCACTGTTCCTCACCGAAATGTGTCCGGCCGTGCTGCGCCGGCCGCTCGGCACGGCGGTCGAGCTGCTGGCGGCCATTCCGTCGGTCATCTACGGCATGTGGGGGCTGTTCGTGTTCGCGCCGTTCTTCGGGGACTACGTGCAGCCGTTTCTGACCGCCACGCTGGGGCAGCTGTGGGGGATTGGAGCCCTGTTCCAGGGCGCGCCGACCGGGATCGGCATGCTGGCGGCCGGCGTGATCCTGTCGATCATGATCATCCCGTTCATCGCATCGGTGATGCGCGACGTGTTCGAGGTCGTCCCGCCGGTGCTGAAGGAGTCGGCGTACGGCCTGGGTTGCACGACCTGGGAGGTCGTGCGCAACATCGTGCTTCCCTACACACGGGTCGGCGTCATCGGCGGCGTCATGCTGGGGCTGGGGCGGGCGCTGGGCGAGACGATGGCGGTGACGTTCGTCATCGGCAACGCCTACCGGATCCGCGCATCGCTCTACGAACCGGGGAACTCGATCGCCTCGGCGCTGGCGAACGAGTTCAACGAGGCCTCGGACCCGGTGCACCGCGCGTCGCTGATCGCGCTGGGACTCGTGCTGTTCGTGCTGACACTGGTGGTGCTGGCAGCGTCGCGCTGGCTGATCGCGCACCTGGCGCGCGGCGAAGGGGCGAAGACATGAGCGGCGGCACATCACATCTCTACCGCAGGCGACTGTGGGTCAATCGCATCAACCTCGCGATGTCGCTCGCGGCAATGGCCGTCGGCATGGTGTTCCTGCTGTGGATCCTCGCCGTGCTGTTCGCCAACGGCGTGAGCGCGCTCTCGCCGAAGCTGTTCACCCAGATGACGCCGCCGCCGGGGTCGGCCGGGGGGCTGATGAACGCGATCTACGGCAGCGTGCTGATCGTCGCGAGTGCGACCTTCATCAGCACGCCGATCGGGATACTGGCCGGCATCTACCTGGCCGAGTACGGACGCAACAGCGCCCTGGCGGAGACGACGCGCTTCATCAACGACATCCTGCTGTCGGCACCGTCGATCATCCTCGGCCTGTTCGTCTACACGGTCTACGTAGTGTACGTGGGCCATTTCTCCGGCTGGGCCGGCTCGATGGCGCTGGCGCTGATCGCGATCCCGGTCGTCGTCCGCACCACCGAGAACATGCTGCGGCTCGTCCCCCACAGCCTGCGGGAGGCTGCCGTCGCGCTGGGCGCGCCGATGTGGAAGGTGATCCTGATGGTGACGCTCAAGGCCGTGCGCGGCGGCGTGATCACCGGCGTGCTGCTGGCGGTTGCGCGCATTTCGGGCGAGACCGCCCCGCTGCTGTTCACCGCCCTCAACAACCAGTTCTGGAGCACCGACATGAACGGGCCGATGGCGAATCTGCCGGTGGTGATCTTCCAGTTCGCGATGAGCCCGTTCGAGGACTGGAAGGCCCTGGCGTGGGCAGCGGCGCTGCTGATCACGCTGACGGTGCTGGTATTGAACATCCTCGCCCGAACGGTTTTCCGCCAGCCCTCGGTACGCTGACACGCGACCCGGACCGCCATGAACCTTCAGATCGCAATGCCCGCCCTCGACACCGCCGCCGACCGGGCGGCCGCCGCTCCGCGGGCCGACGCGCCACCCAAGATGTCGATCCGCAACCTGGATTTCCACTACGGCGGTTTCCAGGCACTGAAAGGCGTCAACTTCGACATCGCCGAGCGCGACGTGACGGCTTTCATCGGTCCCTCGGGCTGTGGCAAGTCGACGCTGCTGCGAACGCTCAACCGGATGTATTCGCTCTATCCGAACCAGCGCGCGACCGGCGAGATACTGTTCAACGGGGAGAACCTCCTCGATCCGGGAACCGACCTCAACCTGCTGCGGGCCAAGGTCGGGATGGTGTTCCAGAAGCCGACGCCGTTCCCGATGTCGATCTACGACAACATCGCTTTCGGGGTGCGGCTCTACGAGCGGCTGTCGCAGCGCGACATGGACGAGCGCGTCGAATGGGCGCTCACCAAGGCGGCAATGTGGGGCGAGGCGAAGGACAAGCTGAAGCAGAGCGGCATGGCCCTCTCGGGCGGCCAGCAGCAGCGGCTCTGCATCGCGCGCGCCGTCGCCGTGAAGCCGGAGGTGCTGCTGCTCGACGAACCGACATCGGCACTCGACCCGATCTCGACGGCCAAGATCGAGGAGCTGATCTCCGAGCTCAAGGCCGATTACACGATCGCGATCGTCACCCACAACATGCAGCAGGCGGCCCGCGTGTCGGACCGCACCGCCTACATGTATCTTGGGGAGATGATCGAGTTCGGCGAGACCGACCAGATCTTCCTTCGCCCGGCGCGCAAGGAGACCGAGGATTACATCACCGGGCGGTTCGGCTGAGGCGAAACGATGCGGGGCCCGCGCGGCCCGGAACGGAGCAACCAGATGAGTGACCACACCAACAAGCAGTTCGACGCCGAGATGGAGTCGATCCGCTCGGGCGTCCTTTCGATGGGCGGCGTCGTCGAGCAGCAGCTGACCCGCGCGATCGCCGCGCTGGAAAAGGAGGAAGACGCGCAGCTGCTCGACGCGGTCGGCGAGAACGAGGCGGTGATCAACAACCTGCAGATCACGATCGACCAGCAATGCGCGCAGATCATCGCGAAGCGCCAGCCGGCCGCCGTCGACCTGCGGATGATCCTGACGGTCAGCAAGATCGTCAACGACCTCGAGCGCATCGGCGACGAGGTGAAGAAGGTCGCGTACAAGGCACCGGAGACCTACGGCAACGCGCGGCTCGCGCGCGTGCGCTACTACGATGCGACGCAGGCGCTGGCCAACGCGATGTCGATGCTGAGGCTCGCGCTTGACGCATTCGCGCGGCTCGACGTCGAGGCCGCCGCCGAGGTCATCGACCGCGACACCGCGATCGACGCGGCATTCGCGTCGATCCTGCGCCAGCTGATCAGCTACATGATGGAAGACCCGCGCACGATCACCCCGGCGCTCGAGATCGTGTTCATCGCCAAGTCGATCGAGCGCATCGGAGATCATGCGAAGAACATCGCGGAGGCCGTGGTCCAGGTCGTGAAAGGCAAGGACGTGCGGCATGCGTCGGCGACGGAGATCCGCGCGGAGATCGCGCAGCCATGATGCCGACGATCCTGGTCGTCGAGGACGAGCCCGCGATCGTCGAGCTTCTGAAAGTCAACCTCGCCGACGCCGGGTACGGTGTGAAGACCGCGGCCGATGCGGAAGCTGCGCAGGCGGCGCTGAAGCAGGCGCTGCCCGATCTGGTGCTGCTCGACTGGATGCTGCCGGGGCAGTCGGGCCTCGCGCTGGCGAAGGAATTGCGCGCCAATGCCCGCACGCGCGAGCTGCCGATCATCATGGTCACCGCGCGTTCCGGTGAATCGGACAAGATCGCCGGTCTGGAAGCCTGGGTCGACGATTACGTGACCAAGCCGTTCAGCCCGCGCGAGCTGAAGGCACGCATCAAGTCGGTGCTGCGCAGGCGGGCACCCGAGGCGGCGCAGGAGCCTCTCGAGGCCGGCAGCCTCAGGCTCGACCCGGTGACCCAGCGCGTGAGCGTCGCGGGCCGCGAGGTGCCGCTCGGGCCCACCGAATTCCGGCTGCTGCGGTTCATGCTCGCGCGGCCCGAGCGCGTGCACAGCCGCGCGCAGCTGCTCGACATGGTGTGGGGCGACCACGTCTACATCGAGGAGCGCACCGTCGACGTCCACATCCGCAGGCTGCGCGTCGCGCTCGAGCCTTTCGGCGCGGACAAGCTGATCGAGACCGTACGCGGCAGCGGCTACCGGCTGGCGGTGCCGCGATGACGGCGCGGATCCGCGCGTGAGCCCGATGGGCCGCCCCGAGGGCGAACGCCGGAGTGCGCAGCACGAAGGCGGTCCAGTGAGCACCTCTGCGCGACGATGAGGTCGGTCGTCCGGCAGGGTCTGGTCGCGCCGGGCGTCGTCGCCGCGCTGACGCTCGTGGCGCTCGTTCTCGGAGGCAGCGGGGTGGCGCTCGCCGTCCTCGCCGTCGGTGCCGTCGTGATCGTTGCGCATCACCTCAGGCACCTCGACCAGATCACGCAGTGGGCAGGCGGGGCATTCGATGCGCAGGTGCCGCACGGGCGCGGCGCCTGGGTGACGACGTTCGCCGCGATCCATCGTCGCGTGCGCCAGCGTGCGGCGCACGAGCGCGACCTGCGGCAGGTGATCGAGCGGTTCCAGCAGGTGGCCGCGGCGATGCCCGACGGCATCGTCGTCCTCGACGCGAGCAACCGGATCGACTGGGCCAATCCCCGCGCGCAGGCGCAGCTCGGCCTCGACCTCGGCCGCGACCACGGGCAGCCGATCGTGAATCTGGTGAGGCAGCCCGAATTCGTCCGCTATCTCGAGACCGGCGATTACGGCGAGTCGATCGTCGTGGGGTCGAGCCGCGACGCGGGCCGCATGCTCGCGCTGCAGCTCGTGCCTTTCGCCGCCGACCAGAAGCTCCTGATGTCGCGCGACGTCACCGAGATGGAGGCCGTGGCGCGCATGCGCCGCGATTTCATCGCGAACGTTTCGCACGAGCTGAAGACGCCGCTCACCGTGGTGAGCGGATTCATCGAGACGCTGCAGGACCTGGACCTCGACGAGGCCCAGCGGACGCGGTTCCTGCAGCTGATGCAGGAACAGGCCCGCAACATGCAGCGCCTGGTGGCCGACCTCCTCACGCTGTCGGCGCTGGAGAGCGAGCACAATCCGCTTGCCGACGAGCGCTTCGCGATCGCGCCGCTGCTCCTCGAACTGTCGGCGGACGCGAAGGCGCTGTCGCGGGGACAGCACCAGGTGGAACTCGACATCGGCGACGCCGCGACCGTCCAGGGCAGCCGCGACGAGCTCGCCAGCGCATTCGGCAACCTGGTCAGCAACGCGATCCGGTACACGCCCGCCGGCGGGACGATCACGCTCTCGTGGCGCGTCGACGCCGACGGCAGCGGCGTGTTCGAGGTGCGCGACACAGGGATCGGCATCGCCCCGGAATACCTGCCGCGGCTGACCGAACGCTTCTACCGGGTCGACCGCAGCCGTTCGCGCGCCACCGGCGGGACCGGGCTCGGACTCGCGATCGTCAAGCACGTCGTGCTGCGCCACCAGGCACAGCTCGAGATCGACAGCGAACGCGGCAAGGGAAGCAGGTTCGCCATCCGCCTGCCCGCGCGGCGGGTCCAGCGGGCGCCCGATACCGGCGACCACGCAGCGGCCGGACCCGGCGACCGGGAGACCGCGGCCCGCGTGCCCGGGAGCGGCGCGTCTACCAGTACCGAAGCGCAGCGCGGAACAGCGCCTTGATCTCGTCGCGCCCGACGTCGACCGGCGCGTTCTTGATCACGCGGTATTGCGGCTCGGCACCCGTCGCGAGCGCGTCGAGCTGATCCTCGCCGAATCCCAGCGCGTCGAGGCCGTTGGGCATCCCCGCCGCCTTCATCAGATCGATCACGCGCCCGGCGAGGACCTCGCCGGCGTCGGCATCGGTTGCACCTCGGGTGTCGGCGCCCAGCGCGCAGGCGCAGCGCAGGTGGCGCTCGGGATGCGCAGGCGCGGTGTGCCGCCACACCGACGGATTGTTGAGCACGACGGCCATGCCGTGCGGGATCAGCGTCTTGCCTTCCGGGTACCCGGCGACGTGCCAGTCCCTGACCAGTCCCGACACCGCGTACGACAGGCCGTGCGGCAGGTGGCAGCCGGCCGCGTTGAACGCGATTCCGGCGAGCATCGCCGCATACATCATCTCGCTGCGAGCTTCGGTGTCGGAAGGGTCGCGCACGGCGCGAACCAGGTACTTGCCGACGCTGTCCAGCGCCTGCACGGCCAGCGCGTCGGAGAACGGGTTGGCGCCCTGCGACACCGGGCGCAGGATGCCCTGGGCCTTGTTGAGGCGGCGCGGGTAGAGGCGCGCGGTGATCGATTCCAGCGCATGGCTCATGCAGTCGAACCCGGTCGCCGCGACGACGTTGGCAGGCAGCGAACGGGTGACGTCGGGGTCGACCAGCGCGATCGTCGGGATCAGACGCCGCGAGATGATGCCGGTCTTGGCGTTGATCGAGGACAGCGTGAAGATCGCGATGCCGGTGGTCTCCGATCCGGTGCCCGAGGTCGTCGGGCAGGCGATGTGCGGCTTCACCGGGCCGGGAACCCGCGCTCCCGCGCCGATCGGCGCGTTGACGTAGGTCATGAACCCGGCTGGATGGGTCGCGTACAGGTTCGCCGACTTGCAGGTGTCCATCACCGAGCCGCCGCCGACCGAAACGTAACCGTCGACGTTCGCCTCGCGTGCGAAGCGCGCCGCGTCCTGCAGCGAGCGATCGTTGGGCTCGATCTCGACTTCGTCGTAGACGGCGAAATCGACCTTCGCCGCCGCAAGCGATGCTTTGACCTTCGCGACGTGCTCGCCCGAGGCGAGACGGCGATCCGTGAACAGCGCGACCCGCTTGAGGCCGAGTTCGGCCGCGTTGTCGCCGGCCTCGGCGAGCACGCCGGGACCGAAGGTGAAGGTGGGCATGCCGAGGGTGAATCCCCGGTCGCTGCCCTCGAGTGCCGCGAAATCAGCGTGACAACAGGCCATGCGTCGACTCCTTGATTGCGAATTCCCGGGGGCGGTGCCCCGCGCGCTCAGTCATGCGATGCGCCGAGGATCGTCGCGGCGACCTTCTCCGCGACCATCACCACGGGGACGTTGGTATTGCCCGAGACCAGCGTCGGCATGATGCCGCAGTCGACCACGCGCAGACCGGCGATGCCGTGCACCCGCAGCTGTGCGTCGACGACGGCCAGCGGGTCGGCCGCCGGTCCCATCCGGGTCGTGCCGCTGGGGTGGAAGATGGTCCCGCCGGTGTCCTTCGCGAATTCGAGCAGTTCGTCATCGGTCGCGACCCCGGGACCGGGACGGTATTCCCCCGCGACGAAAGGGCGCATCGCGCGGGTCGCGGCGAGGCTTCGCGCAAGGCGGATGCCCGCGACCAGCGTTGCCCGGTCCTCGGGGGTCGACAGGTAGTTGGCCCGCATCGCCGGCGCTTCGAACGGGTCGGTGGACCGGATCTGCACGGTGCCGCGCGAAGAGGGGCGCAACTGGCACACCGACATCGTGAACCCGGAGAACGAGTGCACCGGCGAGCCGGCCATGTCCGACGAGAGCGTCGCGAAGTGGAATTGGATGTCCGGGCGCGTCGCATCGGGCATGGCGCGCGCGAAGATCCCGCCCTGGTTGATGCCGACGGCCATCGGACCGCGGCGCGCCAGCACGTACTGGAGGCCGAGCGCGAGCTTTCCGTGCCAGCTGGAAAGCGCGTCGTTGGTCGTGATCGGCTGCGTGCAGCGGAAGATCACCCGGGCCTGCAGGTGATCCTGCAGGTTGGCGCCGACGCCCGGGAGCGCCCGGACCACCGGGATGCCGAATTCCTGCAGCAGCGACGCGGGGCCGACCCCCGACAGTTGCAGCAGCTGCGGGGATTGCAGCGCGCCGGCGGCCAGGATCACCTCGCGGCGCGCCGCGGCGCTGCGGTCGGCGCCGCCCTGACGGTAGCGCACGCCCGTTGCGCGCGTGCCGTCGAACCGCACGCGCGTCGCGTGCGCTTCGGTCTCGATGCGCAGGTTCGGGCGGCCGCGCGCCGGCCGGAGGTACGCGACCGCCGTCGAGCAGCGCCGGCCGTGCCGGGTCGTCAGCTGGTAGTAGCCGGCGCCTTCCTGACGGGCGCCGTTGAAATCGTCGTTGCGCGGGATCCCGAGTTCGCCCGCCCCGGCGATCATCGCCTCGACCAGCGGATGCTCCGCGCCGATGTCGGAGGCCCACAGCGGGCCCTCGGCGCCGTGGTATTCGCTTTCGCCGCGCACGTTGTGTTCCAGCCTGCGGAACCACGGCAGCACGTCGGCCCAAGCCCAGCCGGGATTGCCCTGCGCCGCCCAGCCGTCGTAGTCCTCGCGCTGCCCGCGGATCGAGATCAGGCCGTTGATGGCGGAGCTTCCGCCCAGCGTGCGGCCGCGCGGCCAGTAGATCTTGCGGCCGTTCATCCCGGGGTCCGGCTCGGTGTAGAAGCCCCAGTTCAGCACCGGGTGGAACATCGTCTTGGCGTAGCCGATCGGGATGTGGATCCAGGGGTACGAATCCGGCGGGCCGGCCTCCAGCAGCAGCACCCGGTGGCGGCCATCCGCCGAAAGGCGGTTGGCCAGCACGCATCCGGCCGAGCCGGCACCGACGATGACGTAGTCGAAACTCGTTTCGGATCCGGACATGGGAGTGCGGCGGGGCGAGCGCCAGGTTTCGCGCAGGGTTGGCAATCCAGGCTGTTGATTGTAAAGGACCGGGTCGAACATTCCCCGGGATTGCGCCTGCCGCAAGGGCGCGGTTTGACCCCTTGGCCCGGCAACTGCTAGAATCGCACGTTTCGACGGAGGGGTTCCCGAGCGGTCAAAGGGAGCAGACTGTAAATCTGCCGGCTCTGCCTTCGAAGGTTCGAATCCTTCCCCCTCCACCAATCAGGAGTCAGGGAACAGGGGACAGGACACAGTCGACAGCTCCACGCCCGCGACGAGGTGGTGAACTGTTGCCTGTTGCCTGACCTCTGTCACCTGACTCGCGGGTGTAGCTCAATGGTAGAGCAGAAGCCTTCCAAGCTTACGACGAGGGTTCGATTCCCTTCACCCGCTCCAGAATCGCCGGAACTGACAGGATTTGGCAGGAATCGCACGGATTTAGCGCCCATGTAGCTCAGTGGTAGAGCACTCCCTTGGTAAGGGAGAGGTCGCGCGTTCAATCCGCGCCATGGGCACCAGGAACTCGTTGACACGAATCGACCGGAATCGACAAGACGGCCGCTGCGGCCGACCGCAACCCTCAACCCGCCGCAAGGCAGAAGCTGAACCGCTAGGAGTCGAACGACATGGCCAAGGGCAAATTCGAGCGTACGAAGCCGCACGTGAACGTGGGGACGATTGGGCACGTGGATCACGGGAAGACGACGCTGACGGCGGCGATCACGTCGGTGCTGTCGAAGAAGTTTGGCGGAGAGGCGAAGGCGTACGACCAGATCGACAATGCGCCGGAGGAGAAGGCGCGGGGGATCACGATCAACACGGCGCACGTGGAGTACGAGACGGCGAACCGTCACTATGCGCACGTGGACTGTCCTGGTCACGCGGACTACGTGAAGAACATGATCACGGGCGCGGCGCAGATGGACGGGGCGATTCTGGTGGTGAGTGCGGCGGACGGTCCGATGCCGCAGACGCGGGAGCACATTCTGCTGGCGCGGCAGGTTGGGGTGCCGTACATCGTGGTCTACCTGAACAAGGCGGACATGGTGGACGACAAGGAGCTGTTGGAGCTGGTGGAGATGGAGGTGCGGGAGCTGTTGTCGAAGTACCAGTTTCCGGGGGACACGACGCCGATCGTGATTGGGTCGGCGAAGCTGGCGCTGGAAGGGGACAAGGGGGAGCTGGGGGAGGGCTCGATCCTGAAGCTGGCGGAGGCGCTGGACAGCTACATTCCGACGCCGAAGCGGCTGATCGACGGTGCGTTTTTGATGCCGGTGGAAGACGTGTTCTCGATTTCGGGTCGGGGGACGGTGGTGACGGGCCGGGTGGAGCGCGGGGTGGTGAAGGTGGGCGAGGAGCTGGAGATCGTGGGGCTCAAGCCGACGCTGAAGACGGTGTGCACGGGTGTGGAGATGTTCCGGAAGCTGCTGGACCAGGGTCAGGCCGGGGACAACATCGGGGTGCTGCTGCGGGGAACGAAGCGGGAGGAAGTGGAGCGTGGTCAGGTGCTGGCGAAGCCGGGGTCGATCACGCCGCACACGAAGTTCAGCTGCGAGGTGTACGTGCTGTCGAAGGAGGAGGGTGGGCGGCACACGCCGTTCTTCAACGGCTACCGGCCGCAGTTCTATTTCCGGACGACGGACGTGACGGGGAGCTGCGTGCTGCCGGAGGGGACGGAGATGGTGATGCCTGGGGACAACGTTGCGATGACGGTGACGCTGATTGCGCCGATCGCGATGGAAGAGGGTTTGCGGTTCGCGATTCGGGAAGGCGGACGCACGGTCGGTGCCGGCGTCGTCTCCAAGGTCATAGAGTAGTGCGAAGGGAGCGCGGAGCAGGGGCCCCGCGCCGGCGGGGATGCGATCGCGATCGAGCACCCGCAAGGGATGCAGTGGCGGGAAATTGATGAGAAGGGTTCAGGCCAGTAGCTCAATTGGCAGAGCGGCGGTCTCCAAAACCGCAGGTTGGGGGTTCGATTCCCTCCTGGCCTGCCACTGAAGTTGGCAGAAGAAGCACGAGATGGAAAAACTGAAAATCCTGCTGGCAATTGCCTGCGTCGTGCTGGGCGTCTGGGGGTACTACTACTTCTCCCACACGGCGCTGGTGCTGCGTTTCCTGATGGTCGTCGGCGGACTCGTTGCCGGCGGTTTCGTCGCCTGGACGTCGGCGCCCGGCAAGGAATTCTTCGCGTTCGCGCAGGATTCCTGGCAGGAAGCCGGCCGCGTGGCCTGGCCCACGCGCAAGGAGACGGTCCAGACGACGGCGGTCGTGTTCGCGTTCGTCGTCGTCATGGCGCTGTTCCTGTTCGCCGTGGATTCGACGCTGGCTTGGCTGGTCAAGCTGCTGACGGGGCGGGTCGAGTGATGGCGGAAAAGAAGTGGTACGTCGTGCACGCGTATTCGGGCTTCGAGAAGAGCGTCCAGCGCACGCTGGCCGAGCGGATCAAGCGCTCGGAGCTGCAGGACCAGTTCGGCAAGATCCTCGTTCCGGTCGAGGAGGTGGTCGAGATGAAGAGCGGCCAGAAGGCGATCTCCGAGCGCAAGTTCTTCCCCGGGTACGTGCTCGTCGAGATGGAGATGACCGACGACAGCTGGCATCTGGTCAAGAGCACGCCCAAGGTGACCGGATTCGTCGGTGGCACTGCCAACCGCCCGACGCCGATCTCGCAGAAGGAAGTCGACGCGATCCTGCGGCAGGTGCAGGAAGGCGTCGAGAAGCCGAGGCCGAAGGTGCTGTTCGAACTCGGCGAGGCGGTGCGGATCAAGGAAGGCCCGTTCACGGACTTCCACGGCAACGTCGAGGACGTGAACTACGAGAAGAGCAAGCTGCGGGTGTCGGTGACGATCTTCGGACGCTCGACGCCGGTGGAACTGGATTTTTCGCAGGTCGAGAAGGCTTGATATTCGGTCGCCTGCAGTGACGGAATATCTGTCCTCGTTCGAGCGTCGCCGATGGCGACGCTCAACTCGGACGGTGCTGGCAAACGTTGTGGTGGATCGCGTTTAACGGGGAGGGCGCTTCGGTGCCCGCTTGGACCCACCTAGGAGATTGAGATGGCAAAGAAAGTCGTCGGCTACATCAAGCTGCAAGTGCCGGCGGGGAAGGCGAATCCCAGCCCCCCGATCGGTCCCGCGCTCGGCCAGCGCGGTCTGAACATCATGGAGTTCTGCAAGGCGTTCAACGCGCAGACCCAGGGCGTCGAGCCCGGGCTGCCGATTCCGGTGATCATCACCGCCTACGCCGACAAGAGCTTCACCTTCGTCATGAAGACGCCGCCGGCCACGGTCCTGATCAAGAAGGCGGCGAAGGTCGACAAGGGCAGCAGCAAGCCGCACACCGACAAGGTGGGCAAGCTGACCCGGGCCCAGGCCGAGGAGATCGCGAAGGTCAAGCAGCCCGACCTGACCGCCGCGGACCTCGACGCTGCAGTGCGCACGATCGCCGGCAGCGCGCGCAGCATGGGCATCACCGTCGAAGGAGTGAAGTGATCATGGCCGAACAGAAAGCTCCGCGCCTGACCAAGCGCATGACGGCAGTACGTGGCAAGGTCGACCGCTCGAAGAGCTACCCGATCGACGAAGCGCTGAAGCTCGTCAAGGAAACCGCGGTCGCCAAGTTCGACGAATCGGTCGACGTGGCCGTCAACCTCGGCGTCGACGCCAAGAAGTCGGACCAGACGGTGCGCGGGTCGGTCGTGCTGCCGGCGGGAACCGGAAAGAAGGTCCGCGTCGCCGTGTTCGCGCAGGGCGACAAGGCGAAGGCCGCCGAGGACGCAGGTGCCGACGTCGTCGGTTTCGACGATCTGGCGGCGAAGATCAAGGAAGGCTTCATGGATTTCGACGTGGTCATCGCGACCCCGGATGCGATGCGCGTCGTCGGCCAGCTCGGCCAGATCCTGGGTCCCCGTGGCCTGATGCCCAATCCGAAGGTCGGGACCGTCTCGGCCGATGTCGTCCAGGCGGTGACGAACGCGAAGGCCGGCCAGGTGCAGTACCGGACCGACAAGGCGGGCATCGTGCAGTGCACGATCGGTCGCGCGTCGTTCACCCCCGAGCAGCTGAAGACCAACCTGTCGGCGCTGATCGAAGCGCTCAACAAGGCGCGGCCGCAAGGGGTCAAGGGCGTCTATCTGCGCAAGATCAGCGTCTCGAGCACGATGGGCGCGGGCGTGCGGGTCGACACGACGGGATTTGCGAGCCAGGCGTCGGCCGGCAACTGAGAACTGATGGTGGCGCCGGCATCATGCCGGCGTCGGATCGAATGATGAAGTTTTGAGGGAACGCCGTGGTGGCGACATCGCGGCGGACCGTCAAAGACCGCTGGAGCAAGTGCTCAAAACGGAGGGCAGGACAGGTTCGCGGTTCCCCGCGACCTGGCCGCCGACCTCCGATCCAGCGCAGATGGTGCCCTCGGACAGGACGTTCCTGGACGTGAGGTCACCGGCAGCACGCGGCACCGGGGCGGCAAGCGCCGGCGTCGCGAGACAGGCGGGTACGTGCGCGGCATTGCCGCCTCGCGCGGTCCCGCGTGAAATCAAGGGTGACTATGAGTCTCAATCTTGAGCAAAAGCAGGCGGTAGTCGCGGAAGTCGCAAAGGTGGTCGCCGACGCGCAGGCGATCGTCATGGCGGAGAACCGGGGTCTGCCGGTCGCCGCCATGACGCAGCTGCGTGCGAAGGCGCGTGCCTCGGGCGTGTATTTCAGGGTCGTCAAGAACACGCTGGTGCGCCGTGCCGTCGCCGACACGCCGTTCGCTTCGCTGGCCGACAGCATGGTCGGTCCGCTGGCGTACGGCATCGGCAGCGATCCTGTCGCGGTCGCGAAGGTCCTGAACGACTTCGCGAAAGGCAACGAGAAGTTCGTGATCACCGGCGGTGCCATGCCGGGTCAGGTGATGTCCCCGAAGCAGATTGCAGCGCTCGCCGCGCTGCCGTCGCGCGAGGAATTGCTGGCCAAGCTGATGGGCACGATGCAGGCGCCGGTCGCGAAGCTCGTGCGCACGATGAACGAGGTGCCGGCGAAGTTCGTCCGCGCGCTCGCCGCCGTGCGCGACCAGAAGGCCGCGTAGCAGCCCTCGCCGGGCGACTTGAATTTTCGACCGCGAATACCCATCTCAACTTGTTACGATCAGGAGCACACGATGTCCGCAGTCCAGACTGAAATTCTCGACAAGATCTCGTCGATGACCGTCCTCGAGCTCTCCGAGCTCATCAAGGCGATGGAAGAGAAGTTCGGGGTTTCCGCCGCCGCCGCCGTGGCGGTCGCCGCGCCGGCCGCCGGTGGCGCCGCCGCCGCCGCCGCCGAGGAGCAGACGGAGTTCACCGTCGTCCTGGCCACCTTCGGCGACAACAAGGTCAACGTCATCAAGGCCGTTCGCGAACTTACCGGCCTCGGCCTCAAGGAAGCGAAGGACCTGGTCGACGGTGCGCCGAAGCCGGTCAAGGAAGGCGTCTCCAAGGCCGACGCGGAAGCCGCGAAGAAGAAGCTGGAAGAAGCCGGCGCGAAGGTCGAGGTCAAGTAACAGCGCTCCTCACCCCCACCCTCTCCCGCTTGCGGGAGAGGGTGCCCTGGCGAAAGCGGGGCGGGGGGGGACGCTCCGGCGCAGACGCCGAAGCGAAGCGGTTCCGGTCCGGGTCCGTTTCGCTTCGTCTTCTGAATCGACTGCAGAAGCGAGGTTTGGTCGGACGTCGCCCGCAATGGTGACGTCGTCCGCCAGCGGCTGGTAGCGGCCAGCCACCAGGCCAGGGGCGCAATGCCCCCGGACAGTCGGGCGGCCCGGAACGCACGTCGCGCAAGAACGCGCGATGAGACCGGGGACCGCCGACCGCATCTTGAGCATCATCGACCCGGAGATCGGACGATCCACACCATGGCGACCACTCACGCTACGACCTATTCGTTTACCGAAAAGAAGCGCATCCGCAAGAGCTTCGCGAAGCGCGCGAGCGTCCTGCAGGTGCCGTTCCTGCTCGAAACCCAGCTCGCCTCGTACCGGGCCTTCCTGCAGGCCGCAGCCCAGTCGACCGAGCGCAAGAACGAGGGCCTGCAGGCCGCGTTCACGTCGATCTTCCCGATCGCCAGCCACTCGGGCAACGCGCGGCTCGAATTCGTCGGCTATTCGCTGCTGCCGCCGGCGTTCGACGTCGTCGAGTGCCAGCAGCGCGGCCTCACCTACTGCTCGGCGCTGCGGGCGAAGGTGCGCCTGGTCATCATGGACCGCGAGGCGCCGAAGGACACGATCAAGGAAGTGAAGGAGCAGGAGGTCTACATGGGCGAAATGCCCCTGATGACCGAAAACGGGTCGTTCATCATCAACGGCACCGAGCGCGTCATCGTGTCGCAGCTCCATCGCTCGCCGGGCGTGTTCTTCGAGCACGATCGCGGCAAGACCCACTCGTCCGGCAAGCTGCTGTTCTCGGCGCGCGTCATTCCGTACCGCGGGTCGTGGCTCGACTTCGAATTCGACCCGAAGGACTTCCTGTTCTTCCGTGTCGACCGCCGCCGCAAGATGCCGGTGACGACGCTGCTGAAGGCGATCGGGCTGTCCAACGAGGACATCCTGCGCGAGTTCTTCGTCTTCGACGCGTTCCACCTGTCGAGCAAGGGCGCCGAGCTCGAGTTCGTTCCCGACCGGCTGCGCGGCGAGATGGCGCGATTCGACGTCGCCGGCAAGGACGGCAAGGTCATCGTGCAGAAGGACAAGCGGATCACCGCGCGCCACCTGCGCGAGCTTACCGAAGCCGGCGTCAAGCGCATCGCGGTGCCGGAGGACTACGTCGTCGGCCGGTCGCTCGCGACCAACGTCGTCGACAAGTCGACCGGCGAGCTCCTCGCCAAGGCCAACGACGAGATCACCGAGGACCTGCTCGCGAAGCTCTCCGCCGCCGGCATCGGCGAGATCCGGACGATCTACACCAACGACCTCGACATGGGGCCGTTCATCTCGCAGACGCTGCGGACCGACGACACGCCGGACCAGTACGCGGCCAAGGTCGCGATCTACCGGATGATGCGTCCCGGCGAACCTCCGACCGAGGACGCCGTCGAGGCGCTGTTCCACGGCCTGTTCTTCGCCGAGGAGCGCTACGACCTGTCGGCCGTCGGCCGGATGAAGTTCAACCGCCGCGTCGGCCGCGAGGAGCTGAAGGGTCCGGGCACCCTGACCAACGACGACATCATCGCCGTCATCAAGATCCTGGTCGAGCTGCGCAACGGCCGTGGCGAGGTCGACGACATCGACCACCTCGGCAACCGGCGCGTGCGCTCGGTGGGCGAGCTCGCCGAGAACCAGTTCCGCTCGGGACTCGTGCGGGTCGAGCGCGCCGTGCGCGAGCGGCTCGGACAGGCCGAGAGCGAGAACCTGCTGCCGCACGACCTGATCAACGCCAAGCCGATCTCCGCGGCGATCAAGGAGTTCTTCGGCAGCTCGCAGCTGTCGCAGTTCATGGACCAGACGAACCCGCTTTCGGAGATCACCCACAAGCGCCGCGTGTCGGCGCTGGGCCCGGGCGGCCTGACGCGCGAACGCGCCGGCTTCGAGGTTCGCGACGTGCACCCGACCCACTACGGCCGCGTGTGCCCGATCGAGACGCCAGAAGGCCCGAACATCGGCCTGATCAACTCGCTCGCCCTGTACGCGCGCACCAACGAGTACGGCTTCCTCGAGACGCCGTACCGCAAGGTCGTCGACGGCAAGGTGACCGACGAGATCCATTACCTGTCGGCGATCGAGGAAGGCCAGTACGTGATCGCCCAGGCGAACGCCAAGGTCGATGCCAAGGGCAAGCTCGCGGACGAGCTCGTGTCCTCGCGCAACCGCAACGAGTTCATGCTGTCGGCGCCCGACAAGATCCAATACATGGACGTCGCGCCCTCGCAGATCGTGTCGGTGGCAGCGTCGCTGATCCCGTTCCTCGAGCACGATGACGCGAACCGCGCGCTGATGGGTTCCAACATGCAGCGCCAGGCGGTGCCCTGCCTTCGTCCGGAGAAGCCGGTCGTCGGCACCGGCGTCGAGCGCACCGCCGCCGTCGACAGCGGCACGGCGGTGATGGCGCGCCGGGGCGGCAAGGTCGACTACGTCGACGCCAGCCGGATCGTCGTCCGCGTCAACGACACGGAGACGGCGGCGGGCGAGATCGGCGTCGACATCTACAACCTGACCAAGTACAAGCGGTCGAACCAGAACACGAACATCAACCAGCGGCCTCTCGTGCGGATCGGTGACGTCATCGCCCGCGGCGACGTCATCGCCGACGGCGCGTCGACCGACATGGGCGAGCTGGCACTCGGCCAGAACATGCTGGTCGCGTTCATGCCCTGGAACGGCTACAACTACGAGGACTCGATCCTGATCAGCGAGCGTGTCGTCGGCGACGACCGCTACACGTCGATCCACATCGAGGAGCTCTCCGTCGTCGCGCGCGACACCAAGCTCGGCGCCGAGGAGATCACCCGCGACATCAGCTCGCTCGGGGAAGCCCAGCTGGGCCGCCTCGACGACGCCGGCATCGTCTACATCGGTGCCGAGGTCGAGGCGGGCGACGTGCTGGTCGGCAAGGTGACGCCGAAGGGCGAAACCCAGCTGACGCCCGAGGAGAAGCTGCTGCGCGCGATCTTCGGCGAGAAGGCCTCCGACGTGAAAGACACGTCGCTGCGCGTGCCGTCGGGCATCTCGGGCACGGTGATCGACGTGCAGGTGTTCACCCGCGAGGGCATCGAGCGCGACAAGCGCGCCGCGCAGATCATCGACGACGAGCTCCGGGGCTACCGCAAGGACCTGAACGACCAGCTTCGCATCGTCGAGAACGACGCCTACGCGCGGATCGAGAAGCTCCTGGCAGGCAAGGTCGCCAACGGCGGGCCGAAGCGGCTCGCCAAGGGCGCGAAGGTCACCAAGGAGTACCTGGACGGCGTCGCGCGCCACGACTGGTTCGACATCCGGCTCGCCGACGAGGAATCGGCGCGCCAGCTCGAGGCGATGAAGGATTCGCTGGCGCAGCTGCGCGTGCAGTTCGACCAGATGTTCGAGCAGAAGAAGCGCAAGCTGACCCAGGGCGACGAGCTGCCGCCGGGCGTGCAGAAGATGGTCAAGGTGTACGTGGCGGTCAAGCGCCGCCTGCAGCCCGGCGACAAGATGGCGGGACGGCACGGCAACAAGGGTGTCGTCTCCAAGATCGTGCCGGTCGAGGACATGCCCTACATGGCCGACGGCACGCCGGTGGACATCGTGCTGAATCCGCTCGGCGTGCCGTCGCGGATGAACGTCGGGCAGATCCTCGAGGTCCACCTGGGATGGGCGGCCAAGGGCATCGGCAACCGCATCGCCGAGATGCTGAAGGCGCAGGCCAAGGCGGCCGACGTGCGCAAGTTCCTCGAGAAGGTCTACAACGGCACCGGGCGTCACGAGGATCTCGGATCGTTCGAGGACGGCGAGATCCTGACGCTGGCGCAGAACCTGACCGGCGGCGTGCCGTTCGCGACCCCGGTGTTCGACGGCGCGACCGAGGAGGAGATCAAGGGCATGCTCGAGCTCGCGGGCCTGCCGAAGAGCGGCCAGATCACGCTCCACGACGGTCGCACCGGCGAGGCGTTCGACCGCCCAGTCACGGTCGGCTACATGCACGTGCTGAAGCTGCACCACCTGGTCGACGACAAGATGCACGCGCGCTCGACCGGGCCGTACAGCCTCGTCACCCAGCAGCCGCTGGGCGGCAAGGCGCAGTTCGGCGGCCAGCGCTTCGGCGAAATGGAAGTGTGGGCACTCGAGGCCTACGGCGCGGCGTACACGCTGCAGGAGATGCTGACCGTCAAGTCAGACGACGTGAACGGCCGGACCAAGGTGTACGAGAACATCGTCAAGGGCGAGCACCGGATCGAGGCCGGGATGCCCGAGTCGTTCAATGTGCTGGTGAAGGAAATTCGCTCGCTGGCCATCGACATCGACATGGATCGCGACTGAGGAATCACACATGAAAGCATTGCTCGATCTGTTCAAGCAGGTTACGCAGGAAGAGGAATTCGACGCGATCAAGATCGGCCTCGCGTCGCCGGAGAAGGTCCGGTCGTGGTCGTACGGCGAGGTCAAGAAGCCGGAGACGATCAACTACCGGACCTTCAAGCCCGAGCGCGACGGCCTGTTCTGCGCCAAGATCTTCGGCCCGGTCAAGGACTACGAGTGCCTGTGCGGCAAGTACAAGCGCCTGAAGCACCGCGGCGTCATCTGCGAGAAGTGCGGCGTCGAGGTGACGCTCGCCAAGGTCCGCCGCGAGCGGATGGGCCACATCGAGCTCGCGAGCCCGGTCGCGCACATCTGGTTCCTGAAGAGCCTGCCCTCGCGCATGGGGATGGTGCTCGACATGACGCTGCGCGACATCGAGCGGGTCCTGTACTTCGAGGCATTCGTGGTGACGGACCCGGGGCTCACGCCGCTCAACCGCGGCCAGCTGCTGACCGAGGACGATTACCTCGCCAAGCTCGAGCAGTACGGCGATGACTTCTCGGCGACGATGGGCGCCGAGGGCATTCGCGAGCTCCTGAAGAGCCTCGAGGTCGTGCGCGAGATCGACAAGCTCCGCAAGGAACTCGAGGCTACCGGATCGGACACCAAGATCAAGAAGATCGCCAAGCGGCTCAAGGTTCTCGAGGCTTTCCACAAGTCGGGAATCAAGCCCGAGTGGATGATCCTCGAGGTGCTGCCGGTGCTGCCGCCCGAGCTGCGTCCGCTGGTTCCGCTGGACGGCGGACGCTTCGCGACCTCCGACCTCAACGACCTGTACCGGCGCGTCATCAACCGCAACAACCGGCTGAAGCGCCTGCTCGAGCTCAAGGCCCCCGACATCATCGTCCGCAACGAGAAGCGGATGCTGCAGGAGGCCGTCGATTCGCTGCTCGACAACGGGCGCCGCGGCAAGGCGATGACCGGCGCCAACAAGCGGCCGCTGAAGTCGCTCGCCGACATGATCAAGGGCAAGGGCGGCCGGTTCCGCCAGAACCTGCTCGGCAAGCGCGTCGACTACTCGGGGCGCTCGGTCATCGTCGTCGGACCGCAGCTCAAGCTGCACCAGTGCGGCCTGCCGAAGCTGATGGCGCTCGAGCTGTTCAAGCCCTTCATCTTCAACAAGCTGGAGACGATGGGCCTGGCCACGACGATCAAGGCCGCGAAGAAGATGGTGGAGAGCCAGGAGCCGGTCGTCTGGGACATCCTGGAAGACGTCATCCGCGAGCATCCGGTGCTGCTGAACCGCGCGCCGACGCTGCATCGGCTGGGGATCCAGGCGTTCGAGCCGGTGCTGATCGAAGGCAAGGCGATCCAGCTGCACCCGCTGGTCTGCACGGCGTTCAACGCCGACTTCGACGGCGACCAGATGGCCGTCCACGTCCCGCTGTCGCTGGAAGCGCAGATGGAGGCGCGCACGCTGATGCTCGCTTCGAACAACGTGCTGCTGCCCTCGAACGGCGAGCCCTGCATCGTGCCGTCGCAGGACATCGTGCTGGGACTCTATTACGCGACGCGCGAGAAGGTCGGCGCCCTGGGCGACGGCGCGGCGTTCGCCGACGTTGCCGAAGCGGCCCGTGCCTACGAGTCGCGGCAGGCCGAGCTGCACGCGCGGGTCAAGGTGCGCATCAAGGAAGTGGAGCTGAAGGCCGGTCCGGACGGCCACGCCGAGCGGATCGAGAAGGTCACGCGCTACGACACGACGATCGGGCGTGCGCTGCTCTCCGAGATCCTTCCGCCGGGATTGCCGTTCTCGTACATCAACAAGCCGCTCAAGAAGAAGGAGATCTCGCGCATCATCAACGCGAGCTTCCGCCGCTGCGGCCTGCGCGAGACGGTGATCTTCGCCGACAAGCTGATGCAGGCGGGCTACGGACTGGCCACGCGCGGAGGGATCTCGTTCGCCGCCGACGACATGCTGGTCCCGGCCGAGAAGCACAAGATCATCGCCGACTCCGAGGCCCAGGTGAAGGAGATCGAGGCGCAGTACACGTCGGGTCTCGTCACGCAGGGTGAGCGCTACAACAAGGTCGTCGACATCTGGGGCCGCGCCGGGGACGATATCGCCAAGGCGATGATGGCCCAGCTCGGCACGATGGAAGTCGCCGATGCCGACGGCAAGATGGTGAAGCAGGATTCGTTCAATTCCATCTTCATGATGGCGGACTCGGGCGCGCGCGGCTCGGCGGCGCAGATCCGGCAGCTCGCCGGCATGCGCGGCCTGATGGCCAAGCCGGACGGATCGATCATCGAGACGCCGATCACCGCGAACTTCCGCGAAGGCCTGAACGTGCTGCAGTACTTCATCAGCACGCACGGTGCGCGCAAGGGCCTGGCCGACACGGCGCTGAAGACGGCGAACTCCGGCTACCTGACGCGCCGCCTGGTCGACGTGACGCAGGACCTCGTCGTGACCGAGCATGATTGCGAGACGCGCAACGGCGTGGCGATGAAGGCGCTGGTCGAGGGCGGCGAGGTCATCGAGCCGCTGCGCGAGCGCATCCTCGGCCGCGTCGCGGCTTCCGACGTCGTCAACCCCGAGACGCAGGAAACCCTCTATCCGGCGGGAACGCTGCTGGGCGAGGACGAGGTCGAGCAGATCGAGCTCCTCGGCATCGACGAGGTCAAGGTGCGCACGCCGCTCACCTGCGACACGCGCTATGGCCTGTGCGCCGCGTGCTACGGCCGCGACCTGGGCCGCGGGCATCTGGTCAACGTCGGCGAGGCGGTTGGCGTCATCGCCGCCCAGTCGATCGGCGAGCCCGGCACGCAGCTGACGATGCGCACGTTCCACATCGGCGGCGCGGCATCGCGTACTGCGGCGGCGTCGCAGGTCGAATCGAAGTCGGCGGGCACGGTGCGCTTCTCGGCGCTGATGCGCTACGTCACCAGCGCCAAGGGCGACCTTGTCGTCATCGCGCGCTCGGGCGAAGTGATGATCCACGACGACAACGGCCGCGAGCGCGAGCGCCACAAGGTTCCGTACGGCGCGACGCTGCAGGTGAAGGACGGCGACACGGTGAAGGCGGGCAAGGTGCTGGCGCAGTGGGACGCGACGGCGCGGCCGATCATCACCGAGTACGCGGGCACGGTGAAGTTCGAGAACGTCGAGGACGGCGTGACGGTGGCGAAGCAGGTCGACGAAGTGACCGGCCTGTCGACGCTGGTCGTCATCGATCCGAAGCGGCGTGCCGGCTCGACCGCCAAGGGCGTGCGTCCGCAGGTGAAGCTGCTCGATGCCGAAGGCAACGAGATCCACCTCGCGGGCTCCGACCTGCCGGTCAACATCACGTTCCAGCTGGGATCGATCATCACGGTGAAGGACGGCCAGCAGGTCGCCGTCGGCGAGGTTCTGGCGCGGATTCCGCAGGAGACCTCGAAGACGCGCGACATCACGGGCGGCCTGCCGCGCGTGGCCGAGCTGTTCGAGGCGCGCGCGCCGAAGGACGCCGGAACGCTGGCGGAAGTCACGGGCACCGTCTCGTTCGGCAAGGACACGAAGGGCAAGCAGCGGCTGGTCATCACCGACCTGGACGGCGTCGCCCACGAGTACCTGATTCCGAAGGACAAGCACGTCACGGCCCACGACGGCCAGGTCGTCAACAAGGGCGAGATGATCGTCGACGGTCCGGCGGATCCGCACGACATCCTGCGTCTTCTCGGGGTCGAGGCGCTCGCGCGCTACATCACCGACGAGGTGCAGGACGTCTACCGGCTGCAGGGCGTGAAGATCAACGACAAGCACATCGAGGTGATCGTGCGGCAGATGCTGCGCCGCGTGCAGGTCAGCGATGCCGGCGACTCGCGCTTCATCCAGGGCGAGCAGGTCGAGCGCTCGGACCTGCTGGACGAGAACGACCGGATGAAGAACGACGAGACCAAGCAGCAGGCGACCTACGAGCACATGCTGCTCGGCATCACCAAGGCGTCGCTGTCGACCGACTCGTTCATCTCGGCCGCGTCGTTCCAGGAGACCACGCGCGTGCTGACGGAAGCCGCGATCATGGGCAAGCGGGACGACCTGCGCGGCCTGAAGGAGAACGTGATCGTCGGTCGGTTGATCCCCGCCGGCACCGGTCTCGCGTACCACAACGCGCGCCGGCGCCAGAAGCTGCTCGGGCCCGATGCGGCACTGCTGGGCACCGGCGAGGAAGCGCCTGCCGCACCCGCGTCGGAGGTGTCCGCCGACGCGGCCTGACCGACGCGATTGCAGCAAATCGAGACCGGCGAGCGATCGCCGGTCTTTTTTTGGTGCGCCCGGCAGGGTGCACGTACTTGGAGGTGGAAGTCCTCTACACACCCGGCAAGGGGAAGTGTTAGCCGAACGGCAAGGGTGTCCGGAGCGATTCGGAATCTGAAGGAAGCTGTAGGCAAAGCGCTGGCCTGACGTACAGGAAGCGGATCGAGGCGGCGCGGCGGGGTGAGCAGGCCAATATCTGCAAAGCCCAATACTTGCACGGAACGCTGCGACGTATATCCGACAGGCATAAGCGGGAAGGTGCGTGCGCAATACCCGGGGAGATCTGGCGAGGTGCCTTGTGCTACCGGCATCGAGAGGTGCCGGGATGCGTCGTCAGAAGTCAGCCGAGGCCATAGTAGGGGTCAGCACGAACCGAAGGGCCGAACATGAAGTGCCGCGAGTAGGCGGCGGGACTCTCAAGGAAGCCGATGAAGGCAGAAGCTGATCGGGCAGATCAGGCGGGTGCGGCGGAGACCGGACGGAATTCGGTGGCCGCGGTGACCTGCGCCGAGGCGGACATGGCGACCCGAACGCGGACGAAAGCGGAGGTGGCGACAACGAGCTTGATGGACGCCGTAGTGGAACGCGGCAACCTCTGGCTCGCGTATCGGCGGGTGGTCGAGAACAAGGGCGCGGCGGGGGTAGATCAACTCGCGGTGGCCGAACTCAAAGACCACCTGAAACGACACTGGCCGACGATTCGGGCCAGACTGCTGGCGGGCGAGTATCAACCGCAGCCGGTGCGCCGGGTGGACATTGCCAAGCCGCAAGGCGGGGTCCGCACACTCGGCATTCCGACGGTGGTGGATCGACTGATCCAGCAGGCGGTGCATCAAGTGCTGCAACCGATCTTCGAGCCGACCTTCTCGGACGCGAGCTACGGCTTTCGGCCGGGGCGCAATGCGCATCAGGCACTGCGTCAGGCGCGCCAGTATGTGGCGCAGGGCAAGCGCTGGGTAGTGGACCTGGACCTGGAGAAGTTCTTCGACCGGGTCAACCACGATCTGTTGATGGGCAAGCTGGCGGCGAAGGTGGGTGACGCGCGGGTGCTTACACTGATCCGGCGGTACCTCGAAGCGGGCATGATGACGGACGGGGTGGTAACGCTGCGCACGGAGGGCACGCCGCAAGGCGGGCCGCTGTCGCCGCTATTGTCCAACATCCTGCTCACGGACCTCGATCGGGAACTGGAACGACGGGGCCACGCGTTCTGCCGCTACGCGGACGACTGCAACATCTATGTCGCGAGCGAACGGGCTGGCGTGGGGCTGCTGCAAAGTCTGACCGGGTTTCTGATTGAGCGGCTCAAGCTCAAGGTGAATGCGGCCAAGAGCGCGGTGGCGCGGCCATGGCAGCGGAAGTTTCTGGGCTACAGTCTGACGTCGCATCGGACGCCGAAGCTGCGCATTGCGGCGTCGAGTATCGAGCGACTGACGGACAAGGTGAAAGTACTGTTGCGCGGGGCGCGCGGGCGCAGCCTTGGCGCCACGCTCCAGACCCTCAACCCGCTCCTGCGTGGTTGGGCAGCGTACTTCCAGCTGACCGACACCAAGCGGGCGTTGGAAGAGCGCGACGGATGGATACGGCACAAGTTACGCTGCATCCTGTGGCGACAATGGCAGCGGTCCTATGCGCGTGCACGCAACTTGATGCAACGGGGACTGACGGAAGATCGGGCATGGCGCTCGGCCACCAACGGGCGCGGCCCCTGGTGGAATGCGGGCGCGTCGCACATGCACGTGGCCTTCCCGAAGTCTTGGTTCGACCATCTGGGGCTGGTGTCGCTGCTCGATACGGTGCAGCGCCTCCAGCGTATTTCATGAACCGCCGTATGCGGAACCGCACGTACGGTGGTGTGGGAGGGCGGCCGGGGTGACCCGGTCCCCTACCCGATTCGCTTCGTCCGTTCGGACGCCTTCGATCGTCCGCGATGGGCGCGCACTGCGCGTAACATCTGCCGACGTTCGGGTCGGTTCCTTCGGGTGAATCCTATGTCGATGTTCATGTGCCGCGTGCGCGCCGCGGGCGCGTGCACCGCGCTGCTGCTGGGTCTGCTGGCTGTGGCGCCTGCCGACGCTCGACCCCGCGTGTGCCTGGTGCTGTCCGGAGGCGGCGCGCGCGGCGCTGCGCACGTCGGCGTGCTGAAGGTGCTCGAGGAGCTCCGGGTGCCGATCGACTGCATTGCCGGCACCAGCATGGGCGCGCTGGTCGGCGGGGCGTACGCGAGCGGCATGTCGATCGCCGACATGGAGCAGCTCCTGCGTGGCATGTCGACCAAGCTGCTGTTCCATGAAAAGCCGCCGCGCCAGGAGCAGACGATCCGTCGCAAGATCGACGATCGTTCGATCCTGTTCGGTTTCGAGCTGGGACTCAAGGACGGCGAACTGAAGCTGCAGAAAGGGCTGGTGAGCGGCGTGCAGCTCGAGACGGTCCTGCGCAGGCTGGTTCACGCGCCCGGCGAGAGGAACTTCGACGACCTGCCGATCCCCTACCGGGCCGTGGCGACCGATCTGGTCACCGGAACGCCGGTGGTCTTCGATCACGGCAGTCTCGCGAACGCGATGCGCGCGTCGATGTCCGTCCCCGGCGCGATCGCGCCCGCGGCGATTGACGGCAGGATACTCGTCGACGGCGGGTTGACCGACAACCTGCCGATCGATGTCGCGCGCGCGATGGGTGCCGACGTCGTCATCGCCGTCAACCTCGGCACGCCGCTGATGACGCGCGAGGAGCTGCAGTCGATCGTCGGCGTCACCGGGCAGATGATCAACATCCTCACCGAGCAGAACGTGCGCAAGTCGCTCGCGTCGCTGAGACCCGGCGACATCCTGATCGAGCCTGCGCTGGGCGGCTTCTCGGCCGCCGATTTCGACGACCTGCCCAAGGCGGTGCCGATCGGCGAAGCTGCGGCGCGCAAGGTCGAGGCGAAGCTCGAGGCGCTGTCGCTTCCGCCCGAGCAGTACGCCGCGCTGCGCGCGCGTCAGAGCCTGGAGCTGCCGCCGGACGAGCATCCTGTCGACGAGATCAGGTTCGAGCCGATGGCGCGCGTGAACCCGGAGGTCGTGAGGCACGAGATGCACACGAAGGTCGGCGAGCCGGTCCGGCAGGACGTGCTGGACCGCGACATGCTGCGACTGCAGGGGAGCGGCGATTTCGAGCACGTCAACTACCACCTTCTCGACGACGCCGGGCGGCGGGTGCTCGACATCGATGCCGTCGAGAAATCGTGGGGCCCCGACTACCTGCGCTTCGGCCTCGGCCTGGGAACGGACCTGCAGGGCGACGCGTTCTTCAATCTCGCCGCGAGCTACAAGAAGACCTGGTTGAACAGTCTCGGCGCCGAATGGCGCACCGACGTGCAGATGGGGCGAACGTCGCGCCTCGCGACCGAGTTCTATCAGCCGCTCTCGGTCGAAGGCACGTGGTTCGTCGCGCCCAACGCGAAGGTGGAGCGCAAGGCATTCGACCTGTACCAGGGTTCGCAGCGCGTCGCCCGCTACGACCTGCGGACCCTGCAGGGAGAACTCGACCTCGGCCTCAACCTGCAGCGCTACGGCGCGATTCGCGTCGGGTACCTGGCGGGCAACGTGAACGCCAAGCTCGACACCGGTCCGGAGGCGCTGGCGCCGCCCGAGGGAAGCACTCCGCAGGCCGGCTTCGTCACCCGCGCCCTCATCGACCAGCTCGACAGCGCGAACTTCCCGCGCTCCGGTTACCTGGCGGCTGCGAACGTGTTCGCGTCGCGGGCAGCCGTCGGGGCGCAGGACGATTACACCCGATGGGACGCGAACCTGATCGGTGTCTACTCGATCGGCCGGCACACGCTCCAGGCGGGATTCCGGGCGGGCGGCACGCTGGGCAACGGCGCGCTGCCGACGTACGACTTGTTCCAGTGGGGCGGATTCCTGCAGCAATCGGGCTATCCGCAGGGCGCACTGGTGGGGCGGCAGCTGACCTACGGTCGCCTCGTCTACACGTACCGGCTCCTGAACCCGCAACTGCTGTTCGACGGTCTCTACGCGGGTGCGTCGCTCGAGGCGGGACGCATGGAGCAACCCCTCGTGCCGGGCAGCCCGACGGGGCTGCTCAAGTCGGCTTCGGTGTTCCTCGGCTTCGACAGCCTGCTCGGGCCGCTGTACTTCGGCTACGGGCGCGCTGCGGACGGCAATCGGAGCGCCTATCTGTACCTCGGCCGACCGTGACGTCCGCGGCCGGAACGTCGGCAAGTGCCCGCTGCCCGGGGCGCCGAGCCGTTGCAGTCGGTCGGGCGGGCCTATATGCTAATTGCACGTTCCCGAATCGGATCCGCCAGGATCCGGGGCCTGGATGGAGGCCTCCGAACGATCTGCCGGGACGAGGAGGTGGTCATGCCGTTTCGACGCCGTAACTTTCCGTTGTTGGCTTCGGGGCTCATCGCGCTCGCCCTGCCGGCGCTCGCCTTCGCCGAGGCCGCGCAACCGCCCGAGCAGGTGCTGATCAACGCCAGGAGCATCCGCTGGAGCGAGGCTCCTCCGTCGCTGCCCAAGGGCGCCAAGGTCGCCGTCCTCTACGGGGACCCCGGCGCATCCGGCCCCTTCGTCATGCGCATGCTGCTGCCCGCCAAGTACAAGGTCCCGTTCCACTGGCACACCGAGCCCGAGCAATTGACGGTGCTCTCGGGCGAGCTCTTCGTCGCCAACGACGCGACCTACAACAGGAAGTACGCGCTCGCCGTGAAGCCGGGGGGGTTCCTGTACCTGCCCGCGAGCGCCCGGCAGTACACGTTCACCAAGAAGAAGACGGTCGTCGAGATCTACGGCACGGGCCCGTTCGACGTCAAGTACGTCGATCCGAACAGCGACCCGGCCAAGTGGGAGCAGGCGAAGACCTACTACTTCCCGCGCAAGTTCGAGGCCAACGAGATGAACGCTCCCCAGTCAGGAGAGCCGATCCCCACCTTCTGATCGCGCTGTTCGAGGGGGCCGGCGGTCCGTCGCAGGCCCCCTTCGCTGCGTCACTTGCCCAGGTTGCGCTTCGCGCCTGCGAATTGCGTGTCGAAGCGCTTCATGACGAGGTCGACGTGCTTGGGCTCGTCGGACGGGCTCACGGTGAATTCGCCCAGGCCGCTCTGGTCGCACCACACCCGCGTGCCGGTCTTCCCGCCCCGCCCGGCTTGGCGGCTCTCCAGGTAGATCGCGCAGCGGACGACGTTCTCCTTCTTGTTCCAGTCGATCGTCGCCTGGTCGTTCTTCTTGAAGCCCAGCTTCTCGAGATCGGACATGACCGCATAGAGCCGTCGCAGCGAGCGCACGTCGTACTCCTGGTCGTTGCGCCAGAACGTCGTCGAGACCAGCACCTTGTCGCCGTGCGCGTCGCTCATGTAGACGTAGGGATTGATCGACCGGGATGCTTGGTCGGCACTCTCGCTCGGTTGGGCCGGCGCTGCGGCGGCCGCAAGCGCCAGCACGGCGCCGGCGAGGAAGGAAATCGCTTTTGGCATCGAATCGCACTCCACTCGTGATGGTTGGGCGATTTTAGAACAAATGATCGCCCGCGCGCGCGCCAGTCGTTCCGGCGGCGCCAAATGTCGTGATCCGATGCGCCGCCCGGTCGGTCCCTGTCGCAATCGGTCAATTTTCCATACGGGTTGCCCGGGGCCGCCGTCCGTCGGCAATCGTTGGTCAATCCTTGACCGGGCTCAAAGGCCGTCTCGCTGTGCTCACTATGATGGTATCGGTACCGCGGCATGCGCGATCGCGCGGCTGCGGACCGGCGGACCGGAAGTCCGCCAGCACTCACATCTAAGAACCACAGAGCGGAGACAGTTCATGAACACCCGATCTCAGGCCGGGCTGACATTGGCAATCGGCCTTGGGCTTTGCGGCGCGCTCGCGACAGCGCAGGCGCAGCCGTTCAACTGGAAGACGGTGGTCAACAACGGGTACACGATGCCCGGTTCCACCTCGTTGTTCAACAGCTACAACCAGCCTTCGGTCAATGCGAGTGGAATGGTCGTGTTCCGCGCGCGCAGCAAGGGCAGCGAGGGTAGCGGCGGTGGCGGCGGTGGTGGTGGCGGCGGTGGAGGCGGCGGTGGAGGCGGCGGTGGAGGCGGCGGGCCGGTGCGCGGCATCTACGAGCGCGACATGCGCGTGAGCGGGCCGCTGATCCGGGTCACCAGCGTCGGCTTGGCGGTGCCGCAGCCGAACAACACCTACTACAACGGCGACCTCGCCCAGTTCAACGAGTTTCCGGCCTTTCCGCGCATCGACGCGCTCTCGCCCACGATCGCGACGCGCGGCCAGTCGCAGCCGGTCTGGACCTACCTGCTCGCCGATGGCTCGGAGACACGCGTGGGGACGGCCGGCGTCTATGCGAACCCGGGCGGGGTGCTGATGACCGGGGCGAGCCTGCTCGGCGCCGTGGCCTACCCCAACAACGCACTGGTCTTCCCGTGGTTCCAGGTGCCCGGGGCGCCCGCGGGGACGCGCTTCGACCAGTTCCCCGGATCGGCTGCGGTGACCGGGGGAACGACGATCGCGTTCAAGGGCAACTACACCGACCCGGTCACCGCACTCGGCATGACCGGCGTCTACTATCGCGACGTGGTCGCCAGCGGGGGTCATGTCGTGGACGTACCTGATCGCCAACAGCGCGACCCGGATTCCGAACCAGCCCGCGGTGGGGAGCGTGAAGTTCGGATCGACGGCCCCGCCCAGCGCCGCCGATGGGTACATGTTTTTCGCCGGTTTCGACAACGAGGACGAACCGAAGCTCGGCGGCATCTATCGAGCGCGGATGGCGCAGCCGGCGGTGCTGCAGACGCTGGTGGGAATCGATACCGAGGGGGACCTTGGGACGCGGGTTCCCGGAGAAGCCGCGGGCACGACGTTCAACAAGTTCGGGGAGTCCCTGTCGGTGTCCTCCGACGGCCGCTACGTCGCGTTCTGGGGCGCTTGGGGGACAGAGTTCACGACCAGGACACTGCTGTGTCCCACGGATGGCAACCAGGACCTGATCGACTACTGCAACGCGGCCCATCCGTCCGGGTACGTCGTCGAGATTCCCGTTCACCAGGGCATTTTCGCGTACGACACCAAAAAGGGGTCGCTGGCGGTGGTGGCGAAGACCGGGCAGGACGGCATGCAGGGTTTCCTCTACTGGGTGTTTTCGGGCCAGCCTCCGGGAACCGGCGGGGGCGATGAAGGCGAGGGCGAGCCTCCCCGCTGGCGCTCGTCGGCCTTCGCCGCAGTCTCGGGAAAGGGCGGGACTGCCTACCGCGTTGCGTTCAAGGCCGCACGGTCCGGTGTCGACGGCATCTATCTGCGCAAGGCTCCGGGTGCCGTGCCACTCGCTACCGTGGTCGAGATCGGATCGAGCGGAACGGCGATCGATCCGCTGGCGCCTGCGGGTTCGACCGTCACGGCACTGGGAATCGAGCGCGACGGATTCCGCGAACGCAATCTGGCGATCACGGCCAGCATGCTTCAACCGGAAACGAGCGCTGGCTGGGCGGGCATCTACCTCACCACCGTTCCGGGCGGCGACTGAGTTGCGGTGACCCTCGTCAACTGTCCTGACCCCGGCGCTGGAAGCACCTCCCTTCCAATACGCTTCGGGGTATTCCCGCGGTCGTCCGGCATCGCCGGTCGACCGCGGCTTTTGTTCCGCGCTTGTTCCAGTTTCCATCGAGCGTCCCCTGCCATCGAAGGGGGTGCCGATCGGATCTCGGCGTTGCTGGGACCGGACGTTGCGGCCTTGCCGCGACAGGGCGACGGCAGAGCGCGGCCCGGACAACGCGTTGACTATCCCGCCGGAATCGGCCTATAATCGCGGTCTTTCCCCACCGGCTGCCCTGAACCACCGGCGCGTTGGGGTGTGCGTACCCGGATCGCGTCCCACGACACGGCCCGCGGCGCACGAAGGTGGCCTGGGCCGGCGCCTCGCGGACATCGCGGGGCGGGTTGCCTGGGCCACTTTGATTTGTGAGGCATGAGCCCTGCGGCCCGGAGCGCGAGCGACGGCTGCCGCACACTCAGGAAAACCAGAGCGGAACAACTTAGATGCCAACCATCAATCAGCTCGTGCGGAAGGGCCGTGAGCCCGCCGTTTCGAAAAGCAAGGTCCCGGCGCTGCAGCAAAGCCCGCAGAAGCGCGGCGTATGCACGCGCGTCTACACGACCACACCCAAGAAGCCCAATTCCGCTCTGCGCAAGGTCGCCAAGGTACGGCTGACCAACGGCTTCGAGGTGATCAGCTACATCGGCGGCGAAGGGCACAACCTGCAGGAGCACTCGGTCGTGCTGATCCGCGGCGGTCGCGTCAAGGACCTGCCCGGCGTCCGCTATCACATGGTGCGCGGCGCACTCGACACGGCCGGCGTCAAGGACCGCAAGCAGGCGCGGTCGAAGTACGGCGCGAAGAAGCCCAAGTCCTGACGCTGACGGAGTCCACGATGCCCAGACGCAGAGAAGTCCCCAAGCGCGAGATCCTTCCGGATCCCAAGTACACGAACGTCGACGTCGCCAAGTTCATCAACGTGCTGATGACCGGCGGCAAGAAGTCGGTGGCGGAACGCATCATCTACGGCGCATTCGAGCAGATCTCGAAGAAGGGCGGGAAGGACCCGCTCGAGGTCTTCAACCAGGCGCTCGCCAACTCGCGGCCGATGGTCGAGGTCAAGAGCCGCCGCGTCGGCGGCGCGAACTTCCAGGTTCCGGTCGAGGTGCGTCCGATCCGCCGGATGGCGCTCGCGATGCGCTGGCTGCGCGAAGCTGCGCGCAAGCGCGGCGAGAAATCGATGGGCCAGCGCCTCGCGGCCGAGCTGCTCGAGGCCTCCGAAGGCCGCGGCGGCGCCGTGAAGAAGCGCGAGGAAGTGCATCGCATGGCGGAAGCCAACAAGGCGTTCTCGCATTTCCGCTTCTGAGCACCCGAGAGACCCGACAACCGAGACAGCGACAGGACAGGACGGATTCCGCGCGCGGCCCAGCATCGATCGGGCAGCGGCGTTTTCCTGGCTGAAGACAACGTGCCCCGAATTACCCCCATCGAACGGTATCGCAACATCGGCATCAGCGCGCACATCGATGCCGGCAAGACCACGACCACCGAACGCATCCTCTTCTACACCGGCGTCTCGCACAAGATGGGCGAGGTGCACGACGGCGCTGCCGTCATGGACTGGATGGAGCAGGAGCGCGAGCGCGGCATCACGATCACGTCGGCCGCGACGACCTGCTTCTGGAAGGGGATGGACGCGAGCTATCCCGAGCACCGGATCAACATCATCGACACGCCCGGCCACGTCGACTTCACCATCGAGGTCGAGCGCTCGATGCGCGTGCTCGACGGCGCGTGCATGGTCTACGACTCGGTCGGCGGCGTGCAGCCGCAGTCGGAAACCGTGTGGCGGCAGGCCAACAAGTACAAGGTCCCGCGGCTTGCGTTCGTCAACAAGATGGACCGCGTCGGCGCGAACTTCTTCAAGGTCTACGACCAGATGAAGACGCGCCTGAAGGCCAACCCGGTGCCCATCCAGGTGCCGATCGGCGCCGAGGACAAGTTCGAGGGCGTCGTCGACCTGGTGAAGATGAAGGCGATCTACTGGGACGATTCGACGCAGGGGATGAAGTACGACATGCGCGACATCCCCGCGGAGCTCGCCGACATCTGCACCGAGTGGCACGAGAAGATGGTCGAGAGCGCTGCCGAGGCCAACGAGGAGCTGATGAACCGCTACCTCGAGGAAGGCGACCTCTCGGTCGACGAGATCAAGAAGGGGCTGCGGCTGCGCGCGATCGCCGGCGAGATCGTGCCGATGCTGTGCGGCTCGGCGTTCAAGAACAAGGGCGTGCAGGCGATGCTCGATGCGGTCATCGACTACATGCCGGCGCCCACCGACATCCCGCCGGTCCGGGGCGAGCTGGAGAACGGCTCCGAAGGCGCGCGCAAGGCGTCCGACGACGAGCCGTTCGCAGGCCTGGCGTTCAAGATCATGACCGACCCGTTCGTCGGGCAGCTCGTGTTCTTCCGCGTCTATTCGGGCGTGGTGAACTCGGGCGACACGATCTACAACCCGATCAAGGGCCGCAAGGAGCGGATCGGCCGCATCCTGCAGATGCACGCCAACCAGCGCGAGGACATCAAGGAAGTGCGGGCCGGCGACATCGCCGCTGCGGTCGGCCTGAAGGAAGCGACGACCGGCGACACGCTGTGCGCGCCCGACAAGGTCATCACCCTCGAGAAGATGATCTTCCCCGAGCCCGTGATCCACGTCGCCGTCGAGCCCAAGACCAAGGCCGACCAGGAGAAGATGGGCATCGCGCTGAACCGCCTCGCGCAGGAGGATCCGTCGTTCCGCGTGCGCACCGACGAGGAGTCGGGCCAGACGATCATCTCCGGCATGGGCGAATTGCACCTCGAGATCCTCGTCGACCGGATGAAGCGCGAATTCGGCGTCGATGCGAACGTCGGCGCGCCGCAGGTCGCGTATCGCGAGGCGATCCGCAAGCAGGTCGAGGTCGAAGGCAAGTTCATCAAGCAATCGGGCGGCCGCGGCCAGTACGGGCACGTCTGGATCAAGATGGAGCCCAACGAGGCGGGCAAGGGTTTCGAGTTCGTCGACGCGATCAAGGGCGGCACCGTGCCGCGCGAGTACATCCCGGCCGTCAACAAGGGCCTGGTCGAGACGCTGCCCAACGGCGTGCTCGCCGGGTTCCCGGTCGTCGACGTCAAGGTCACGCTGTTCGACGGCAGCTATCACGACGTCGACTCGAACGAGAACGCGTTCAAGATGGCCGCGTCGATGGCGTTCAAGGACGGGATGCGCAAGGCGAATCCCGTGCTGCTCGAGCCGATGATGGCGGTCGAGGTCGAGACGCCCGAGGATTTCATGGGCAACGTGATGGGCGACCTGTCGTCGCGCCGCGGCATCGTGCAGGGGATGGACGACAACCCCACCGGCAAGGTGATCAAGGCCGAGGTTCCACTCGCGGAGATGTTCGGCTACTCGACGACGCTGCGCTCGCTGTCGCAGGGGCGCGCGACGTACACGATGGAATTCAAGCATTACACCGAGGCGCCGAAGAACGTCGCCGAGGCGGTCATCAACAAGAAGGGCTAAGCGTTTAAGGGATCCGAATCATGGCCAAGGGCAAATTCGAGCGTACGAAGCCGCACGTGAACGTGGGGACGATTGGGCACGTGGATCACGGGAAGACGACGCTGACGGCGGCGATCACGTCGGTGCTGTCGAAGAAGTTTGGCGGAGAGGCGAAGGCGTACGACCAGATCGACAATGCGCCGGAGGAGAAGGCGCGGGGGATCACGATCAACACGGCGCACGTGGAGTACGAGACGGCGAACCGTCACTATGCGCACGTGGACTGTCCTGGTCACGCGGACTACGTGAAGAACATGATCACGGGCGCGGCGCAGATGGACGGGGCGATTCTGGTGGTGAGTGCGGCGGACGGTCCGATGCCGCAGACGCGGGAGCACATTCTGCTGGCGCGGCAGGTTGGGGTGCCGTACATCGTGGTCTACCTGAACAAGGCGGACATGGTGGACGACAAGGAGCTGTTGGAGCTGGTGGAGATGGAGGTGCGGGAGCTGTTGTCGAAGTACCAGTTTCCGGGGGACACGACGCCGATCGTGATTGGGTCGGCGAAGCTGGCGCTGGAAGGGGACAAGGGGGAGCTGGGGGAGGGCTCGATCCTGAAGCTGGCGGAGGCGCTGGACAGCTACATTCCGACGCCGAAGCGGCTGATCGACGGTGCGTTTTTGATGCCGGTGGAAGACGTGTTCTCGATTTCGGGTCGGGGGACGGTGGTGACGGGCCGGGTGGAGCGCGGGGTGGTGAAGGTGGGCGAGGAGCTGGAGATCGTGGGGCTCAAGCCGACGCTGAAGACGGTGTGCACGGGTGTGGAGATGTTCCGGAAGCTGCTGGACCAGGGTCAGGCCGGGGACAACATCGGGGTGCTGCTGCGGGGAACGAAGCGGGAGGAAGTGGAGCGTGGTCAGGTGCTGGCGAAGCCGGGGTCGATCACGCCGCACACGAAGTTCAGCTGCGAGGTGTACGTGCTGTCGAAGGAGGAGGGTGGGCGGCACACGCCGTTCTTCAACGGCTACCGGCCGCAGTTCTATTTCCGGACGACGGACGTGACGGGGAGCTGCGTGCTGCCGGAGGGGACGGAGATGGTGATGCCTGGGGACAACGTTGCGATGACGGTGACGCTGATTGCGCCGATCGCGATGGAAGAGGGTTTGCGGTTCGCGATTCGGGAAGGCGGACGCACGGTCGGTGCCGGCGTCGTCTCCAAGGTCATTGAATAATTCGCGCAAGGTTTCGCTCCTCATTTGCCAAAGTGAGGCTCGCACGATGGTCTGCGCGGGCGAGGCGAACCGGCACGAAAGGCTCGGGGGCCCTGCGCCTTTCGTGGGGAAACTGCAACGCACGGCCGAGCGCGTGAGCGCCGGGTTGTGCAAGAGGTGACGTGATGCAAAACCAGAAAATTCGGATCCGACTGAAGGCGTTCGATTACAAGCTGATCGACCAGTCGGCACAGGAAATCGTCGACACGGCGAAGCGTTCGGGCGCCGTCGTCAAGGGCCCGGTGCCGCTGCCGACGAAGATCGAGCGCTACGACGTCCTGCGTTCGCCGCACGTCAACAAGACGTCGCGCGACCAGTTCGAGATCCGCACGCACCTGCGGCTGATGGACATCATCGACCCGACCGACAAGACCGTCGACCAGTTGATGAAGCTCGATCTGCCCGCCGGCGTGGACGTGGAGATCAAGCTGCAGTAACAAGTGTGAACAGTCCGGCCAATTGCAGCCGGCACCGGAGCGATCCGGGAACCTAGAAGAGAGATGATCATGAGTCTTGGATTGGTAGGTCGCAAGGTCGGCATGACCCGCGTCTTCACCGATGACGGCAGCGCAGTGCCGGTGACGGTGCTCGACGTGGCGAACAACCGCGTCACGCAGGTCAAGACGCCCGACGCCGACGGCTACGCCGCCGTGCAGGTCACCTGGGGCAAGCGCCGCGCGTCGCGCGTCGCCAAGCCGCAGGCCGGGCATCTGGCGAAGGCGGGTGTCGAGGCGGGGCAGGTGCTGAAGGAATTCCGCGTCGGCGAGGACGAGCTTTCGAAGTTCAAGCCGGGCGACGTCGTCGGCGTGGATTCGTTCGAGGTCGGCCAGCTGGTCGACGTCACGGGCACGACCAAGGGCCGCGGCTTCACGGGCGTGATCGTCCGCCACAACTTCAGCTCGAACCGCGCATCGCACGGCAACTCGCGCTCGCACAACACGCCGGGCTCGATCTCGATGGCGCAGGACCCGGGCCGCGTGTTTCCGGGCAAGCGCATGGCCGGCCAGTACGGCAACGTGACGCGCACCGTGCAGACGCTGCCGGTGGTTCGCGTCGACAAGGAACGCGGCCTGCTGCTGGTGAAGGGCTCGGTGCCCGGCGCCGACGGCGGCCACATCGTCGTACGCCCGTCGGTGAAGACGCCGGCGAAGAAGGGGGCGTGACGATGGACCTCAATCTGATCGATGACAAGGGCCAGAAGGCCTCGACGGTCGCGGCATCCGACGCGCTGTTCGGGCACGCCTACAACGAGGCGCTGATCCACCAGGTCGTGACGGCCTACCAGGCGAATGCACGCCAGGGGACGCGCGCGCAGAAGGGCCGCAGCGACGTCAACAAGTCGCATCGCAAGCCGTGGGCGCAGAAGGGCACCGGCCGTGCACGCGCCGGCCAGGCCAACAGCCCGCTGTGGCGCGGCGGCGGCAAGATCTTCCCGAGCTCGCCCGACGAGAACTTCTCGCAGAAGGTCAACCGGAAGATGTATCGCGCGGGGATCGCGTCGATCCTGTCGCAGCTGGTGCGCGAGAGCCGCCTGTCGGTGATCGAGGCGCTTGCGATGGAATCGCCGAAGACCAAGCTGTTCGCGCAGAAGATCAAGGGCTACGGGCTCGAGGGTACCGTGCTCGTCGTGACCGACAAGCTCGACGACAACGTGTTCCTGTCCTCGCGCAACCTGCCGAACGTGCTGGTGCTCGAGACGCGCGAAGTCGACCCCGTCAGCCTCGTCCGTTTCAACCACGTGCTGCTGACCAAGGCTGCCGTGGCGCAATTCGAGGAGATGCTGGGATGAACGCGCCCGTCAAATACAACTCCGAGCGCCTGATGACGGTGCTGCTCGCGCCGGTCGTGTCGGAAAAGGCCACGTTCATCGCGGACAAGCACGAGCAGGTGATCTTCCGCGTGACGCAGAACGCGACCAAGCCCGAGGTGAAGGCCGCGGTCGAGCTGATGTTCAAGGTCCAGGTCGAGTCGGTGCAGATCTCCAACGTCAAGGGCAAGGAGAAGCGCTTCGGCCGCTTCATGGGCCGGCGCCGGAACTGGAAGAAGGCCTACGTGTGCCTGAAGCCGGGCCAGCAGATCAACTTCGCGGCGGAGGCCTGACATGGCACTGGTCAAAGTCAAACCGACATCGAACGGCCGTCGTTCGCTGGTCAAGGTGGTCAACCCGGCCCTGCACAAGGGGGCGCCGGTCGCTTCGCTCGTCGAGAGCCAGAAGCGCGGCTCGGGGCGCAACAACCTCGGCCACATCACGACGCGCCACAAGGGCGGCGGCCACAAGCACCACTACCGGATCGTCGACTTCAAGCGCAACAAGGACGGCATCCCGGCGAAGGTCGAGAGGCTGGAGTACGACCCCAACCGCAGCGCCCATCTCGCCCTGCTGCTGTACACCGACGGCGAGCGCCGCTACATCATCGCGCCGCGCGGCGTCGCGGTGGGCACGCAGCTGATGTCGGGCAGCGAGGCCGCGATCAAGCCCGGCAACACGCTGCCGCTGCGCAACATCCCGGTCGGCACGACGATCCACTGCATCGAGATGCAGCCGGGCAAGGGTGCGCAGATCGCGCGCTCGGCCGGTGCGGGGGTGCAGCTGCTCGCGCGTGAAGGAATCTACGCGCAGGTGCGGCTTCGCTCCGGCGAGATCCGCAAGGTGCACGTCGACTGCCGCGCGACGATCGGCGAAGTGGGCAACGAGGAACACAGCCTGAGATCGATCGGCAAGGCGGGTGCGCAGCGCTGGCGCGGCATCCGTCCGACGGTCCGCGGCATCGCGATGAACCCGGTCGACCATCCGCACGGTGGTCGCACCAACGGCGGCATGCATCCGGTGTCGCCGTGGGGCACCCCGACCAAGGGCTACAAGACGCGTCGCAACAAGCGCACCGACGTGATGATCGTGCGCCGCCGCAACGCGACCAAGGGATAACGGAACATGGCACGCTCAATCAAGAAGGGCCCGTTCGTCGACGACCATCTGGTCAAGAAGGTCGACGCCGCGCGCGCCGTCAACGACAAGAAGCCGATCAAGACCTGGTCGCGCCGCTCGACGATCACGCCGGAATTCGTCGGCCTGACGATCGCGGTGCACAACGGCAAGCAGCACATCCCCGTCTACGTGTCCGAGAACATGGTCGGCCACAAGCTCGGCGAGTTCGCGCTGACCCGCACGTTCAAGGGTCACTCGTCGGACAAGAAGGTCGCTGCCCCTGCGGCCAAGCGCAAGTGAGGACATGATGGAAACCACTGCCACGCTGCGCGGCGTACGCCTGTCGGCCCAGAAAGGCCGGCTGGTCGCCGACCAGATCCGCGGCCTGCCGGTCGACCGCGCGCTCAACATCCTCGCGTTCAGCCCGAAGAAGGGCGCGCGGATCCTGAAGAAGGTGCTCGAGTCGGCGATCGCCAACGCCGAGCACAACGAAGGCGCCGACATCGACGAGCTCAAGGTGAAGACCATCTACGTCGACAAGGCCGATACGCTGCGCCGCTTCACCGCGCGCGCCAAGGGCCGCGGCAACGTGATCGGCAAGCAGAGCTGCCACATCCACGTCGTCGTCGGCGACGGGAAATAAGGAACCGACATGGGACAGAAGATTCATCCGACCGGGTTCCGCCTCGCGGTCACCCGCAACTGGTCGTCGCGCTGGTTCGCGAACACCAAGCATTTCGGCGCGACGCTGGCCGAGGACCTCAAGGTCCGCGAGTACCTGAAGAAGAAGCTCGCGCACGCGTCCGTCGCCAGGGTGACGATCGAGCGGCCGGCGAAGAACGCGCGCATCACGATCCACAGCGCCCGCCCCGGCGTGGTCATCGGCAAGAAGGGCGAGGACATCGAGACGCTGCGCGCCGACCTGCGCCGGATGATGGGCGGCGACGTCGGTCTCAACATCGAGGAGATCCGCAAGCCGGAGATCGACGCACAGCTCGTCGCCGACTCGATCGCCCAGCAGCTCGAGAAGCGGATCATGTTCCGCCGCGCGATGAAGCGGGCGATGCAGAACGCGATGCGCCTCGGCGCCCAGGGCATCAAGGTGATGAGCTCGGGCCGGCTCAACGGTGTCGAGATCGCCCGTCGCGAGTGGTATCGCGAAGGCCGCGTGCCGCTGCATACGCTGCGCGCGGACATCGACTACGGATTCTCCGAGGCGCGCACCACCTACGGCGTCATCGGCATCAAGGTGTGGGTCTTCAAGGGCGAGGTGATGGCGCACAACGCGGAGCCGGCAGCGGCGCCGGCGCCGGTCCCGGCGCCCGTGCGGCCGCGTCGGGCAGGACCAGGAGCGAAGAATGCTGCAGCCAGCTAGAAGGAAATACCGGAAGGAACAGAAGGGCCGCAACAAGGGCGTCGCGACCGTCGGCAACAAGGTCAGCTTCGGCGAGTACGGCCTCAAGGCGATCGCGCGCGGCCGCCTGACGTCGCGCCAGATCGAGGCGGCGCGGCGCGCGATGACGCGCCACATCAAGCGCGGCGGCCGGATCTGGATCCGCATCTTCCCGGACAAGCCGGTGTCGAAGAAGCCCGCCGAGGTCCGGATGGGCAACGGCAAGGGCAACCCGGAGTACTACGTCGCGGAGATCCAGCCCGGCAAGGTGCTCTACGAAATGGACGGCGTCGAGGAGGCACTCGCCCGCGAAGCGTTCGCGCTCGCGGCGGCGAAGCTGCCGCTCAAGACCACGTTCGTCCACCGCCTGGTGGGCTGACGGAGACGAACATGAAACGCACCGAAGCGAAGAAGGCACTGGCGGGCAAGACTCCCGCCGAGCTGCAGACGGAACTCGAAGCGCTGCTGAAGGAGCAGTTCGGCCTGCGGATGCAGGTCGCCACCCAGCAGATCACGAACACGGCCAAGCTGAAGGACGTGCGCCGCGGCATCGCGCGCGTCCGCACGCTGCTGGCGCAGGCGGCGGCCGGTGGCCGCGCACCTGCGGCCAAGGGCCAACAAGGAGCCCGCGCATGAGCGGACAGACCGAGGGCGCCACGGCGCCGGCGCAGGAAGCTGCGGCACGCAAGACACTGGTCCAGACGGTGACCGGCCGCGTCGTCAGCGACAAGATGAACAAGACGGTCACCGTGCTCGTCGAGCGCCGCGTCAAGCACGCGCTCTACGGCAAGGTCGTCACCAAGTCGAACAAGTACCACGCGCACGACGAGAACAACGAGTGCAAGGCGGGCGACCTGGTCGAGATCCAGGCGACGCGCAAGCTCTCGAAGACCAAGGCGTGGCGCGTGCTGCGCGTGGTCGAGAAGGCAAAGGAAGTCTGAGGCTTGCCCTCACCCCGACCCTCTCCCGCCTCGCCCTCACCCCAGCCCTCTCCCGCTCGCGGGAGAGGGTGCCGCGCGTGAGCGAGGCAGGTGAGGGTCGGGTGAGGCTGGTTCGACAGGGTATTGCAGGAAATCCCTGAAGCTGTCATAATTTCCGTTTTCCCGCCGCGGACGTCGGGACGTTTTGTGAAAGCGCAGGCTCCGCGGCCTGTCCCACCCGGGTGCAATGCAGCAGTGCACCCGTACGGGTTCCAAAACTGGCCGCCGCCTGCAGCAGGCGGGTCCGCGGGTCCGAAACGACCCGCGCCGAAGGCGGATCAAGTTGGAGAGAAGTCGTCATGATTCAAATGCAGACGGTACTCGACGTCGCCGACAACACGGGCGCGCGCGCAGTCATGTGCATCAAGGTGCTGGGCGGCAGCAAGCGGCGCTATGCCCACATCGGCGACGTGATCAAGGTGACCGTGAAGGACGCCGCGCCGCGCGGGCGCGTCAAGAAGGGCGAGATCTACAACGCGGTCGTCGTGCGCACGCGCCAGGGTGTGCGGCGTGACGACGGCGCGCGGGTCCGCTTCGACACCAATGCCGCGGTGCTGCTCAACGCCAAGCTCGAGCCGATCGGCACCCGGATCTTCGGGCCCGTCACGCGCGAACTGCGTACCGAGCGGTTCATGAAGATCGTCTCGCTGGCGCCGGAAGTGCTCTGACCTTTCCGACCAGCCGCATTCGAAGAGACCAAACATGCGCAAGATCAAGAAGGGCGACAACGTCGTCGTGATCGCCGGCCGCGACAAGGGCAAGCGGGGCGACGTTTCACGCGTCGTCGACGACATGCATGTCGTCGTGAACGGGGTGAACCAGGTGCGCAAGCACACGAAGCCCAACCCGATGAAGAACCAGCCGGGCGGGATCGTCACGGTCGAGTTGCCGATCCACGTGTCGAACGTCGCGATCTGGAACCCGGTGAGCCACAAGGCCGACCGGATCGGCTTCCGCGTCCTCGACGACGGCCGGAAGGTCCGTTTCTACAAGTCCAACGGCGAGCAGATCAATGGCTGAAGACAAGCGCCCGGAAGCGAAGGCCCCGAAGGCCGATAAGAAGGCCGCCAAGGCCGCCAAGGCGGACAAGGCTGCCCAGCCGGCGGCCGCGCACGTCGCTGACGAACCGCACCAGCCGGCGCGCCTGAAAGGCGTCTATCGCAACGAGATCGCGCCCGCGCTGACGAAGCAGTTCGGCTACAGGACGCCGATGCAGGTGCCGCGGATCACCAAGATCGTGCTGAACATGGGTGTCGGCGAAGCGGTCAGCGACAAGAAGATCCTGGACAACGCCGTCGGCGACATGACCAAGATTGCCGGGCAGAAGCCGGTGGTCACGAAGGCACGCAAGGCGATCGCGGGCTTCAAGATCCGCGAAGGCTACCCGATCGGCTGCATGGTGACGCTGCGCGACGAGAGGATGTACGAGTTCCTCGATCGCCTGGTCTCGGTGGCGCTGCCCCGCGTTCGCGACTTCCGCGGCATATCGGCCCGCGGCTTCGACGGGCGCGGCAACTACAACATGGGCGTCAAGGAACAGATCATCTTCCCGGAGATCGAGTACGACAAGATCGATGCGATCCGGGGGATGAACATCACGATCACGACGACCGCGAAGACCGACGCCGAAGCGAAGGCGCTGCTCACCGCGTTCAAGTTTCCGTTCAGGAACTAAGGATTACGCCATGTCGAAACTGGCACTGATCAACCGTCAATACAAGCGCGAGAAGCTGGTCGCGAAGTACGCGAAGAAGCGCGCGGCCCTCGAGGCGATCGTCGCGGACATGCGGGCATCGGAAGAGGACCGCTACGCGGCGCGGCTCAAGCTGCAGGCGCTGCCGCGCAACGCCAATCCTACGCGGCTGCGCAACCGTTGCCTGATCACGGGACGGCCGCGTGGCGTCTTCAGCAAGTTCGGTCTCGGGCGCAACAAGCTGCGCGAGTACGCGATGCGCGGGGAAATCCCCGGCATCGTCAAGGCCAGCTGGTAAAGGTGAGGTGACGAGATGAGCATGACTGATCCCATCGCCGACATGCTGACCCGCATCCGCAATGCGCAGATGAGGGAGCGCACGGTCGTGGCGATGCCCTCGTCGAAGGTCAAGGTCGCGATCGCCCGTGTCCTCAAGGACGAAGGCTACATCGACGGATTCAAGATCTCCGGCGAAGAAGTGGCGAAGCCGCAGCTCGAGATCGCGCTGCGCTACTACGCCGGCCGTCCGGTGATCGAGAAGATCGAGCGCGTGTCGAAGCCAGGCCTTCGCATCTACAAGAGCAAGGACGACATTCCCCGCGTCATGAACGGGCTTGGCATCGCCATTGTCTCGACGTCGCAGGGCGTGATGACGGACCGCAAGGCGCGCGCCACCGGTGTCGGCGGCGAAGTCCTCTGCATCGTGGCCTGACGGGAGAGACAAGATGTCGCGCATCGGCAACAACCCGGTCCGGGTCCCGGAGAAGATCGAAGTGACGCTCGCCACCGGCGAGATCTCGGTCAAGGGGCCGCTCGGCACGCTGTCCAGGACGTTCGGGCCGCAGGTCACCATCGAGAAGAACGGCCAGGAGCTCGTTTTCAAGGCTGCGGACGACGACGCGCGTGCGCTGCAGGGAACGCTGCGGGCGCTGGTCGCCAACATGGTCAAGGGCGTGACGCAGGGCTTCGAGAAGAAGCTGACGCTGGTCGGCGTCGGCTATCGCGCCCAGGCCGCCGGCGACAAGCTCAACCTGTCGCTCGGTTTCTCGCACCCGGTCGTGCACGCGATGCCCAAGGGCGTCAAGGTCGAGACCCCGCAGCAGACGGAGATCGTCGTCAAGGGCATCGACAAGCAGCAGGTCGGTCAGGTCGCCGCCGAGATCCGCGCGTACCGTCCGCCCGAGCCGTACAAGGGCAAGGGCGTGCGCTACTTCGACGAGCGGGTCGTGATCAAGGAAACGAAGAAGAAGTAATCCTTCTTCGACGAGGAGTCCAGATGAACAAGAAGGAAGCTCGAGTCCGCCGCGCCCGCAAAACCCGGGTGCGCATTGCCGAGCAGCGCGCAACCCGCCTGGTCGTTGGCCGGTCGAACTGCCACATCTACGCGCAGATCATCACGCCGACGGGCGACAAGGTGCTCGCGAGCGCATCGACGCTCGAGGTCGACCTGCGCAAGGACCTGAAGAACGGGGGCAACAAGGCCGCCGCGACGATGATCGGCGCGAGGATCGCCGAGCGCGCGAAGGCGCTCGGGATCGAGTCGGTCGCGTTCGACCGTGCGGGATTCCGATTCCATGGCCGCGTGAAGGCGCTGGCCGATGCGGCCCGCGAGGGCGGCCTGAAGTTCTGAGCAGGGGTTCTACATGGCACAGCAACGATCCAACCCTCGTCAGTCGCAGCAGCAGGATGACCGCGGCGACGGCCTGCGCGAGAAGATGATCTCGATCAACCGCGTCACCAAAGTGGTGAAGGGCGGGCGCATTCTCGGCTTCGCGGCGCTGACCGTCGTCGGCGACGGCGACGGCCGCATCGGAATGGGCAAGGGCAAGGCCAAGGAAGTGCCGGTCGCCGTGCAGAAGGCGATGGAACAGGCGCGTCGCAACATGGTGAAGGTGCGCCTGAAGAAGGGCACGCTGCATCACGCGGTCGAGGGCCGTCACGGCGCGACGCGCGTGTTCATGCAGCCGGCGTCCGACGGTACCGGCGTCATCGCCGGCGGCGCGATGCGCGCGGTGTTCGACGTCGTCGGCGTGACGAACATCCTCGCCAAGTGCCACGGCTCGACCAACCCGTACAACGTCGTACGCGCGACGCTGAACGGCCTCGAGCAGATCAACGCCCCGGCCGACATCGCCGCCAAGCGCGGGAAGACGGTCGAAGAGATCCTGGAGGCATGACGATGTCGGCGGAGAAGAAGATCAAGGTCACGCTGGTCAAGGGCGTCGCCCGCTGCCGCGAGGACCATCGCGCGACGGTGCGCGGCCTGGGCCTCAAGCGGATCCGGCATACCGTCGAACTCGCGGACACCAGGGAGATCCGCGGCATGATCAACAAGGTCAGCTACCTCGTTTCGGTGGCGGGCGAGTGAAATTCTGGAGCACGCGATGCGTCTGAATACGATGAAGCCCGCCGCGGGCAGCAACAAGGCGAAGCGCCGCGTCGGCCGCGGAATCGGCTCGGGACTGGGCAAGACGGCTGGCCGCGGACACAAGGGCCAGAAGTCGCGTTCGGGTGGCTTCCACAAGGTCGGCTTCGAAGGCGGCCAGATGCCCCTGCAGCGGCGCCTGCCGAAGCGCGGCTTCGTGTCGCGCAGTCGTTTCGACACCGCGCAGGTCCGACTGGCGGATCTCGCGAAGCTGCCGGTCGCCGACGTCGATCTGCTCGCCCTGAAGGCGGCGGGACTCGTCCCGTCGTTCGCGAAGACAGCGAAGGTGATCAAGACCGGCAAGCTCGAAAAGGCGGTCAGGCTCTCCGGCGTGGCCGCGACGCAGGGCGCCAAGGCGGCGATCGAAGCCGCGGGCGGCAGCGTCGCTTGAATCGGCGCGCATTCAACGCAATCTGGGACATTCTGTGGCAACGGCAAATCCGGCCCTGAAGAGCGGCGACAAGTACGGCGACCTGAAGCGCCGCTTGTGGTTCCTGCTGGGCGCGCTCGTCGTCTACCGGATCGGAACGCACATTCCGGTGCCGGGCATCAATGCCCAGGTGCTGGACGAGCTGTTCCGCGGCCAGCAAGGCGGCCTGCTCGGCCTGCTCAACGTGTTCTCGGGCGGCGCGCTCGCGCGCTTCTCGATCTTCGCGCTGGGCATCATGCCCTACATCTCGGCGTCGATCATCATGCAGCTGTGCACGGTGATCATCCCCTCGCTGGAGGCGCTGAAGAAGGAAGGCCAGGCCGGCCAGCGCAAGATCACCCAGTACACCCGCTACGCGACCGTCGGCCTGTCGTTCTTCCAGGCCTTCGCGATCTCCGCGGCGCTCGAGGCGCAGGCCGGGCTGGTCATCGCCCCGGGCCTGTCATTCAAGCTCGTGTCGGCGGTGACGCTGGTGACGGGCACGATGTTCCTGATGTGGCTGGGCGAGCAGATCACCGAGCGGGGCCTCGGCAACGGCATCTCGCTGATCATCTTCGCGGGCATCGCTGCGGGGTTGCCGCGCGCGATCGGGCAGACGCTGGAGCAGGGACGCACCGGCGCGTACTCGTGGCTGCTGATCATCGGCATCGCGGGGCTGGTCGTCGTGGTGACCGGGTTCGTCGTGTTCATGGAGCGCGCGCTGCGCAAGATCCTGGTCAATTACGCGAAGCGCCAGGTCGGCAACAAGGTGTACCAGGGCCAGAGCTCGCACCTGCCGCTCAAGATCAACATGGCCGGGGTGATCCCGCCGATCTTCGCCTCGTCGATCATCCTGTTCCCGGCGACGCTCGCGCAGTGGGCGGGCACGGGCGAGAACACGATCTGGCTGCGCGACCTCGCATCGACGCTGGCGCCGGGCCAGCCGATCCACGAGATCCTGTACGCGGCGGCGATCATCTTCTTCTGCTTCTTCTACACGGCGCTGCAGTACAACCCGAAGGAGACGGCGGACAACCTGAAGAAGAGCGGCGCCTTCATTCCGGGCTACCGGCCGGGCGACCAGACCGCGAAGTACCTGGAGAAGATCACGCTGCGTCTGACGCTGATCGGCTCGCTCTACCTGGTCGTCGTGTGCTTCGTGCCGAACTTCCTGATTGCATGGAAGAACGTGCCGTTCTATTTCGGCGGGACCTCGCTGCTGATCATCGTCGTCGTGACGATGGACTTCATGACCCAGGTGCAGGCGTACATGATGTCGCAGCAATACGAGAGCCTGCTGCGGAAGGCGAACTTCAAGGGAGGCATCCCCACGCGGTAGCCCTCACCCCTTCCCCCTCTCCCGCAAGCGGGCGAGGGGAACCGGAGTGAGTCGCGCGGCGACTGGCTTGCGAATGGCGAAGGAAGAGACGATAGCGATGCAGGGCGAGGTGGCCGAGATGCTGCCCAATGCAACGTTTCGCGTGAAGCTCGAGAACGGACACGTGGTGCTGGCGCATATCTCGGGAAAGATGAGGATGCACTACATCAAGATCCTCCCGGGCGACAAGGTCACCGTCGAGTTGACGCCTTACGACCTGTCCCGCGCGCGGATCACGTTCCGCGCGAAGTGATACTGGAGAACGAAATGAAGGTACTGGCATCGGTCAAGAAAATCTGCCGCAACTGCAAGATCATCCGGCGCAGCGGTGTCGTGCGCGTGATCTGCACCGATCCGCGGCACAAGCAGCGGCAAGGCTGACAGCGCGCCGTCGCGCGAACTTGGAAACGACAGACAGGTAAATCATGGCCCGTATTGCAGGCGTCAACATTCCGAACCATCAGCACGCGGAAATCGCGCTGACGGCGATCTACGGCATCGGCCGGCCGCGCGCCAAGGCGATCTGTGCCGCGGCGGGCATCGCCCCCACGACGAAGGTCAAGGACCTGACCGACACGCAGATGGACAAGCTGCGCGAGCACATCGGCAAGTTCACCGTCGAGGGAGACCTCCGCCGGGAAGTGACGATGAGCATCAAGCGCCTGATGGACCTCGGCTGCTACCGCGGCGTCCGGCACCGCAAGGGCCTGCCCGTTCGCGGGCAGCGCACGAGGACCAACGCCCGCACGCGCAAGGGGCCGAAGAAGGGCCGCACCGTCGCGCTGTCCAAGGGCGTGACCAAGTAAGCGCCGGCGCGTAACGAACGAAACACCAGCAAGGATCATCGATGGCACAGCAACCCTCGCAGAAGGCCGCGTCGGCGCGTACGCGCAAGAAGGTGAAGAAGAACGTGTCGGAAGGCATTGCGCACATCCACGCGTCCTTCAACAACACGATCATCACGATCACCGACCGGCAGGGCAACGCGCTTTCGTGGGCGACCTCCGGCGGCGCGGGCTTCAAGGGCTCGCGCAAGTCGACCCCGTTCGCGGCCCAGGTCGCCGCGGAGTCGGCAGGACGCGCCGCTCAGGAATGCGGCGTGAAGAACCTCGAAGTCCGGATCAAGGGACCCGGTCCCGGCCGTGAATCGGCCGTGCGCGCGCTCAACGCGCTGGGACTCAAGATCAGCAGCATCTCGGACGTGACGCCGGTTCCGCACAACGGCTGCCGTCCGCCGAAGCGGCGCCGGATTTAACCGATACACGGGATAGCGCAATGGCTCGATACACCGGACCCAAATGCAAGCTGGCGCGACGGGAAGGCACCGACCTTTTCCTGAAGAGCGCGCGGCGATCGCTCGACTCCAAGTGCAAGCTCGACACCAAGCCCGGCCAGCACGGCGTGAAGTCGGGCGCGCGCACGTCGGATTACGGCCACCAGCTGCGCGAGAAGCAGAAGCTGCGCCGGATCTACGGCGTCCTCGAGCGACAGTTCCGCCGCTATTTCGCCGAGGCGACGAAGGGCAAGAGCTCGACGGGGACGAACCTGCTGCAGCTGCTCGAATCGCGGCTCGACAACGTCGTCTACCGGATGGGACTGGGCTCGACCCGCGCCGAGGCGCGGCAGCTGGTTTCGCACTGCGCGATCACCGTCAACGGCAAGGTCCTCAACGTGCCGTCGGCGCTGCTCAAGGCCGGCGACGTCGTCGCCACGACCGAAAAGGCGAAGTCGCAGCTGCGCATCCAGGATGCGCTGCAGCTCGCCGAGAAGGTCGGCTTCCCGTCGTGGGTCTCGGTCGACCCGAAGAAGATGACCGGTACGTTCAAGGGCGCGCCCGACCGCTCGGAGTTCGGGCAGGACATCAACGAAAGCCTCGTCGTCGAGCTGTATTCGAAGTGATCGGCGGCATGCTGCAGGCCCCTCGTCATCCGTCCCGACTCGTATAAAGGTTCCGCATGCAGAGCAATGTTCTGTTGAAGCCGCGCATCATCGACGTGCAGAGCATGTCGCCGTTCCACGCCAAGGTTGTGATGGAGCCGTTCGAACGCGGGTACGGGCACACGCTGGGCAACGCGCTGCGGCGCGTCCTGCTTTCGTCGATGCCGGGCTATGCGCCCACCGAGGTGAAGATCACCGGGGTGTTGCACGAGTATTCCGCGCTCGACGGCGTGCAGGAGGACGTCGTCGACGTCCTGCTCAACCTGAAGGGCGTCGTCCTCAAGCTGCACAACCGCGACCACGTGACGCTCAAGCTCTCGAAGAGCGGTGAAGGTCCGGTGACGGCGGCCGACATCGAACCGAACCACGACGTCGAGATCATCAATCCCGAGCACGTGATCGCGCACCTGACGGCCGGCGGCAAGATCGAGATGGAGATCAAGGTCGAGAAGGGCCGAGGCTACCAGCCGGCGACCGCGCGCAGCAAGCCCGAGGGCGGCCGCACGATCGGCAGCATCCTGCTCGACGCCTCGTTCTCGCCGGTGCGGCGCGTCAGTTACGCCGTCGAATCGGCGCGCGTCGAGCAGCGTACCGACCTCGACAAGCTGGTCCTCGACATCGAGACGAACGGTGTCGTCGAGCCCGAGCAGGCGGTTCGCTACGCGGCGAGCGTCCTGGTCGAGCAGCTCTCGGTGTTCGCCGACCTCAAGGGCACGGATCAGCCGTCGGCCGAGCGCGCCTCGCCGCAGGTCGATCCGATCCTGCTGCGTCCGGTCGACGACCTCGAACTGACGGTCCGTTCGGCGAATTGCCTGAAGGCCGAGAACATCTACTACATCGGCGACCTGATCCAGCGCTCGGAGACCGAGTTGCTGAAGACGCCGAATCTGGGCCGCAAGTCGCTGAACGAGATCAAGGAAGTGCTGGCATCCCGCGGACTGTCGCTGGGAATGAAGCTCGAGAACTGGCCGCCGGCAGGGCTGGACCGGCCGTAACGCCAAGGAAGACACCATGCGTCACCGTCACGGACTGCGGAAGCTGAACCGCACCAGCGCCCATCGCCTCGCGATGCTGCGCAACATGACCAACTCGCTGTTCACGCACGAGGCGATCCGCACGACGCTGCCCAAGGCGAAGGAGCTGCGCCGGGTTGCCGAGCCGCTGATCACGCTCGGGAAGAACCCGACCGTCGCCAACCGCCGGCTGGCGTTCGCCAGGCTGCGCGATCGCGACGTCGTGACCAAGCTCTTCAACGACCTCGGCCCGCGGTTCGCAGCGCGCCCGGGCGGTTACCTGCGCATCCTCAAGTTCGGGTTCCGGCAGGGCGACGCGGCGCCGATGGCGCTGGTCGAACTCGTCGACCGGTCCGGCGCCCCGAAGGACGAGGCGGCACAATCGGCATAGCGAATCCGTTGATCGCTGTCGATCGAGCCGGGCCGCAAGGTCCGGCTCTTTTTTCGCGGGTTCCCGAAATTCGGGAAGGCGTCCCGGCGCGGCGTCCTGCGATGGCGATCGTTCGGATCATGCCCTGTGCCGATCCTGGCTAAGGGTCGGACGTACGGACTTCCCGGCGGCCTCGGCGCAACGCCAGCCGACCGGCATTCCGCGGAGGCGTTGTGGGCGTTGCGCCGGCACGAACGAGCCCCGAAACGTGTAGCATCGCTTCATGCCTGAACGCATTCTTGTCACGGGTGGTGCCGGGTTCGTCGGCTCGCATGTCGTCGTCGAGCTGGCCCGGAACGGCTACAAGCCGGTCGTGCTCGACGATTTCTCCAACAGCACGCCTGCGATCCGCTCGCGCCTCGAGGCGGTCGCCGGGATCCCCATCCCGTTCATCACGTTCGACATCCGCAACGTCGATGCGCTGCGCACGGCGTTTCACGACTACCCGATCACCGCGGTCGTTCATTGCGCGGGGCTCAAGAAGGTCGCCGAGTCGCAGTCGCGGCCGCTCGGGTATTACGACGTCAACGTCGGCGGCACGCTGGCGCTGGTGCAGGTGATGGGCGAGGCGGGCGTGGCGACGCTGGTGTACAGCTCCTCCGCCAGCGTCTACGGTGATGCCGGTGAAGCGCGGGTCGACGAGGACGTGCCCCCGCACCCTTGCAGCGTTCACGGGCGCACCAAGCTCGTCGTCGAGAACTTCCTGCGCGACCTCGCGCAGGCGAACGCGAACTGGCGCATCGCGGTGCTGAGGGGATTCAATCCGTCGGGAGCGCACTCGTCGGGGATGATGGGCGAGGCGCCGCGGGGTGCGGCGACCCACCTGTTGCCCCAGCTCGCGCGCGTGGCCGCGGGCGAGGCGCCCGAGCTGGCCCTCTGCGGCGACGACTGGGACACGCCCGACGGAACCTGCGTCCGCGACTACGTCCACGTGCAGGATCTGGCCGACGCCTTCGTGCGCGCGCTGCGCCATGTCGCGTCACGATACGACGGCGCACTGACGGTGAACCTCGGCAGCGGCGTCTGCCATTCGGTGCTCGAGGTCGTCGCGGCCTTCGAGCGGGTCTGCGGCCGGCCCATTCCCCGCGTGGTCGGGCCGCGTCGGCCGGGCGACCTTGCGCGAAGCTGCGCAGATCCGGCGCGCGCGGGGGCCGTGCTCGACTGGCGGGCGACGCGCGGCATCGACGCGATATGCGCGGACGCGTGGCGATGGCAGCGCAATGGCGGTCGCTACTGATTGCCCGCAGCAGGGCCGCCGTCCCGGCTCCGCTTGCTTCGCCGAGTTCGCGTCCGCTGCCCGGTTCCGTCGCATCCGACGGTGATGTGTGACCGGTGACGCGTCACTGCGGGCAGCGGGGCAAGGGAATGGGTGCGCTGCGGCGCGAGATGCTTCAGGCCTGCTGCATGGACGAGGCGCCGCCCTGACGCTACGATGCGCAGCACGCGGCACCGGTCGTGCAGACGTTGGAGCGCCTGGTCGTCGCGCTGTCCGAATGGCATCCCCCTCTCTCCGCCCGGCTTCGGGGAGAGGGTGGGGTGAGGGGAACCGACAGAATGCCCGTACGATGATCCGTGTCTACGTCGCGCGCCAGCGCTACGACGCCTTTCTGGTCGCCGATCGCCTGAACCAGGTGGGCATCCGCGCCCATGTGTTCAACCAGCACATGTCGAGCATCGCCGGTGACGTGCCGCCCGACGTCGCGCAACCGCAGGTGTGGATCGCCGACGACCGCGACGAGGCGCGCGCCCGTGCGCTGCTGCGCGAAATGGAGCGCGACGCCTCGCGCACGACCCCGCGCTACTGCCGCGCCTGCGGCGAGCAGTCGCCCGGCAGCTTCGATCTGTGCTGGAACTGCGGGACGGCGCTGACCTGAGGGCCGTCGCGATGGTGCCGGGTCAGCCGTCGAGCAGCGCGCGCGCCCGTGCCGATGCGGCGCTCGCCGGCGAACCGGCGGCCACCGGTCCGGTCCCGGGCGCGCCTCCGGCATTCGCGCGCGCGCGCCTGCGCATGACGCCCCACCATACGAGCGCGCCGGCTGCGAGCATTCCGAACGGACCAAACCAGAGCAGCCAGGTCACCGGCTTGACCGGCGGCTTGTAGAGGACGAAATCGCCGTAGCGGGCGACGAGGTACTGCTTGATCTGGTCGTTGGTCTTGCCCGACAGCGCGAGTTCGCGGACCTCCTTGCGCAGGTCGGCGGCGAGGTCGGCGTTGCTGTCGGCCAGCGTCTGGTTCTGGCAGACGAGGCAGCGGAGCTCGCTCTCGAGCTTCTTCAACCGCGTATCCAGTGCGAGATCGGCGATCGCCGATGTCGCGATTGCACAAAGCGCGGCGGCGAGCACGACGGCGAGACCGCGCATGACGGAGGTCCTCATGATTTCTGCAGCTCCCGCACCAGCGGCAGGATCTTCCGCTTCAGTGCATCCTCGGTGACCGGGCCGATCTGCTTGTAGCGGATGACGCCCGCCTTGTCGACGACGAAGGTCTCGGGCACGCCGTAGACGCCCCAGTTGATCCCCACCCGTCCGTCGAGATCCATGACCGACTTGGTGTACGGGTTGCCATTGCTCGCAAGCCAGGCAAGGCCATCCTCGGACTTGTCCTTGTAGTCGAGGCCGATGATCGGAACGACGTTTGCCTTGGACAGCGCGACGAGCAGCGGATGCTCCTCGCGGCAGGACACGCACCACGAAGCCCAGACATTGAGCAGCCAGACCTGGCCGCGCATGTCGCCGGTCGCGAGCTTCCGGTCAGGGTGGTGCAACTCGGCGAGCGAGAACGCCGGCGCGGGCTTGCCGATCAGCGGCGACGGGACTTCGTGCGGATCGCGGTAGAGGCCGACGTAGAGGAACCCCGCGACGACCAGGAAGATCGCGAGCGGCAGGGACCAGCGCAGGAACTTCATCGCGTTGTCACGCCGCGCTGCCGGCCGCGGCGCCGAGCGCGCCGGCGAATTTCTGCTTGAGCGCGAGCCGGTAGCGTCGATCGGCGATTGCGGTGAATCCGCCCAGCGCCATCAGCAGGCAGCCGAACCAGATCCAGTCGACGAAAGGCTTGACGTAGATGCGCACGGCCCATGCACCCGAGACACCCTTCGCACTCACCGGTTCGCCCAGCGACACGTAGTGGTCGCCGGTGATTCCGCTCTCGATCGATGCCTCGGTCATCACTTCACCCGATGCCCGGTACGTGCGCTTCTGGGGCTTGAGCGTCGTGACGTGGTGGCCATCGCGCGTGACCTCGACGGTGCCGACCAGCGCATCGTAGTTCGGGCCGGACTCCGGCACGATGCCGCGGAAGGTGTAGGTGTCGCCCGCGACCTCGACGCCCTGGCCGACGTCGAGGCGCACGTCGCGCTCGATCTCGTAGCCCTTGACCAGCGTGACGCCCACGATGAACGCGGCAACGCCGAGGTGTGCGAGCAGCATGCCGTACCACGCCGGTGAATTGGCACGAAGCCTGGCGACGATGCCGTGCTGCGGCGCGGACTTGAGACGCTGGAGCAGCGCGGCCACCGTCGCGGCGGCGACCCACGCCGCGAGCAGGAGCCCGAGCGCGACCAGCGGCTTCCACTGGCCCATCGCGAAGGGCAGCAGCGCACCCGCCGCCAATGCCACGTAGACGGCCCACTGCAGCCGCGTCCACAGGTCGGGGATGCGCGCCTTGCGCCACGACGCGATCGGACCCACGCCCATCAGAAAGATCATCGGCGCCATCACCGGATAGAACACCGCGTCGAAGTAGGGCGGGCCGACCGAGATCTTGCCGAGGTGCAACGCATCGATGAACAGCGGATAGAGGGTGCCCAGCAACACGCTCGCCAGCGCGATGACCAGCAGGATGTTGTTGCCCAGCAGCATCGATTCGCGCGACACCGGCGAGAAATCACCCCCTGCGCCGACTGCGCCCGCGCGTATCGCATAGAGGGTGAGCGAGCCGCCGATGATCACCGCGAGGAAGGCCAGGATGAACACGCCGCGCGCCGGATCGGTCGCGAAGGCGTGGACCGAAGTCAGCACGCCGGAGCGGACCAGGAACGTGCCGATCAGGGACATCGAGAACGCCAGGATCGCGAGCAGCACCGTCCAGCTGCGGAATGCCCCGCGCTTCTCGGTCACGGCGAGCGAGTGGATCAACGCGGTGCCGGCGAGCCAGGGCATGAACGACGCGTTCTCGACCGGATCCCAGAACCACCAGCCGCCCCAGCCCAGCGTGTAATAGGCCCAGATGCTGCCGAGCGCGATGCCGATGGTCAGGAACGACCACGCGACCGTCGTCCATGGCCGCGACCAGCGCGCCCACGACGCGTCGAGCCGGCCGCCGATCAGCGCGGCGATCGCGAACGCGAACGCAACGGAAAAGCCGACGTAGCCCATGTAGAGCATCGGCGGATGCGCGACCATGCCGGGATCCTGCAGCAGCGCGTTGAGGTCGCGGCCTTCCACCGGAGGCGGAGACAGGCGCACGAAAGGATCGGACGTGGTGAGCATGAACAGCAGGAAGCCGATCGCGACCAGGCCCATGACGGCGAGGACGCGCGCGCGGAGCACGTCTGGAAGATTGCGCGAGAACAGGCTGACGGCAAAGCCCCAGCCGCCCAGCATCAGCGCCCACAGCAGCAGCGATCCTTCGTGCGAGCCCCAGGTCGCCGCGAAGCGGTAATGCAGCGGCAGCTGCGAGTTCGAGTTCTGGGCGACGTTCGCGACCGAGAAGTCGCTGGTGACGAAGCTCCAGGCGAGGCAGCCGAAAGCCAGCGCGACCAGCACGAACTGCGCGCGCGCGGCGGGGACGGCGACCGCCATCAGCGCGCTATCGCGGCGCGCGGCGCCGATCATCGGCAGCACGCCCTGGACGATCGCGACGAGCAGCGCGACGATCAGCGCAAAGTGTCCAATTTCAGGGATCATCGCTTCACCTCGCTTGCGCTTCGCGGAGGCTCGGCATCGATTCCGGGCCCCTTTGTGCCTGCTCGATCGCCGATTTGGCTTCGGGCGGCATGTAGTTCTCGTCGTGCTTGGCGAGCACCTCGGTCGCATGGAACGTGCCGTCGGGTCCCATCCGGCCCTGCGCGACGACGCCCTTGCCCTCCTTGAACAGGTCGGGCAGCAGTCCGGTGTAGGTGACCAGGATCGTCTTGGCCGTGTCGGTGACCTTGAAATGCACGGTCAGCGAGTCGGGGTCGCGCGTCAGGCTGCCCTTCTCGACGAGACCGCCGACGCGGAATGGCCGCGACTGCGGCACCTCGTGGGCTACGACCTGCGACGGTGTGAAGAAGAAGACGAGGTTCGATCGGAATGCCGACAGCACCAGCGCGACGGCGATGCCGACCGCGACGAGCCCGACCCCGATCCAGGTGAAACGGCGATAACGCGCTTTCATCGATTGCTCCGAAGATCGGCCAGCGGTCGCGACCGGGTGTCCGCGGCGTCGCTGTCCTGCGCCATCCTTGCGTCGTCGAGTGCGTGCCGCCGGCGCATGCGCAGGGCGGCGACCTCGACGATGACCGCGACCGCGGCCGCGCCGTACGACATCCAGACGTACCACGCGTAGCCGCCCATCGTGAAGAATTCGCTCATCGCGTCCCCTGCAGCGCCATCAGCGAGGCGACCCAGCCGGCATTGCGCTCGCGCTCCACGATGATCGTCCGCACGCGGGCGAGCGTCACCGCGATGCAGTACGACCAGGCGCCTGCGGTCATCACCAGCAGGCCCTCGAGCATCGTCATCGCCATTTTCGGCGCGGCGGTGAGGCTGATCGACGAGCCCTGGTGCAGCGTGTTCCACCACTGCACCGAGAAGTAGATGATCGGCACGTTGACCGCGCCGACGAGAGCGAGCAGCGCGCAGGCGCGATCGGCACGCCGTGGATCGTCGATCGCGCTGCGCAGGGCGATGATGCCGAGGTAGAGGAACAGCAGGATCAGCGTCGACGTCATCCGCGCATCCCACGCCCAGTAGGTGCCCCAGGTCGGGCGGCCCCAGAACGCGCCCGACCAAAGCGCGAGCGCCGCCATCAGCGCGCCGGTGGGAGCGAGCGCCTGCGCCATCATCGCCGAAAGCCGCGCGTTGAACCCCAGCGCGAGCGCGCTCCAGAACGCCATGACGAGATAGATGAACATCGCCATCCACGCCGTCGGGACGTGCAGGAAGATGATCCGGTAGGCATCGCCCTGGGTCGCGTCGGTCGGCGCGACGACGAGGCCGATGTAGAGGCCCGCAAGCGTGAAGATCACGGCGAGCACGCCGAACACCCGCGACAGGCGCCCCGCCAGCGGGTAGAAGGAAATCGGCGACGAGTAGCGGAACCAGTTGACGATCATCGATCAATCGAGCGCAATGCGCACCGCCGCCGCGACCGCGAACGGCGCTGCGACCAGCGCCAGCAGCAACCCTGCGGCCAGCAGCGAAAGCTGCGGACTCGCCGACAGCCCGGTGCGCACCGCATCGACGGCGCCCGCACCGAAGATCAGCACCGGGACGTACAGCGGCAGGACCAGCAGCGCGAGCAGGCTGCCGCCCCCGCGCGCACCCAGTGTCAGCGCCGCGCCGATCGCGCCCAGCAGCGAAAGGATCGGCGTCCCCAGCAACAGCGCCACCGCCAGGATTCCGAGTTCCATGACGTCCATCGAGTACTGCTCGCCCAGAATCGGCGCCAGCACGGCCACGGGAAGGCCGGTGGTGAGCCAGTGAGCCGCCATTTTACCGGACACCAGGGCGGACAGCGGCCGCGGCGACAACGCGATCTGCTCGAGCGTCCCGTCGCCGTAATCCGCCGAAAACAGCCGGGGCAGCGACAGCAGCGACGCGAGCAGCGCCGCGGTCCACAGTACGCCGGGTCCGAGCGTTGCCAGCACCTCGCGCGACGGCGAGCTCGCGAGCGGGAAAAGCGACACGACGATCACATAGAACATCAGCTGGACGCCAAGTTCCGCCTTGGAGCGCAGCGCGATCCGCAGGTCCCGCGCCAGCGCCCATGCGAATGCGGCCGACACCGACGACGCATCGGGCCGGGTGGCGGTCGCGGCAGCGGGCATCCGGCTCATCGCCCCGGCGTGGCCGCGAGATCGAGCGGGCGCAGCTGTGCCGCCGGGACGGGCAGCGGCTGGTGCGAGGCGGCGACGACCAGTCCGCCACCGCCCAGCTGGGCCGCAAGAAGCGTCTCGAGCAGGGCGACGCCATCGCTGTCGAGTGCCGTCAGCGGCTCGTCGAGGATCCACAGGCGCCGCCGCGACAATGCGAGCCGGGCGAGTCCGATGCGCCGGCGCTGGCCCTGGGAGAGGGCGCGGGCGGCAATGCGCCCGCGTCGCCCGAGGGCGACGCGGTCCAGCGCCCGGCCGATCGCCTGTCCGTCGGCACGCTCGTTCTCGAGGGTCGCCCATGCCGCGAGGTTCTCGAAGGCGGTGAGCTCGTCCTTCAGCGCGGGCAGGTGGCCGTTGAACGCGACGGCGTCGCGCAGCCGCGCGTCGAATGGCTGCACCGGGGCGCCCTCCCAGCGGATCTCGCCTTCGGCGGGCGCGGCAAGCCCGGCGAGCATTCGCAGGAGGGTCGTCTTGCCGCTGCCATTGGGGCCCGAGACGACCAGCGCCTCACCTGCGGCGAGGGAGAATTCGAGACCCTGGAAAAGCGTCGCGAATCCGCGTCGGGCTGCGAGCGAACGGGCTTCGAGCATGGGTGTCGACGCGGGCATCGAGGGTGCGCAGACTCGGTCGACGGCCGCTAGCGCACGACCTCGCCGATGACGATGTCCACGCCGTGCGTACCCGGCTTGACCGGCCCGCTGACGCCGCGCAGGTCGCCTGCCGAAGGGGTGGCCGCGCCCGATTTCGAGATCCGTGCCTCGACGATCACCGGACCCGCCGTCGACAGGCGCGCGGAAGGCGCCATTGCCATCGAATCGTCGAGGGTGAAGTCGCGCGGGAGCGCATCGGCGCTCTCCTTGATCACGGCCAGCGGCATCCTCGGCCCGTTCGCGGCCCGCGCAAAAATGTAGAGCGTATCGCCCGCGCTGACGCGGCCTGCGAGCTTGGGATCGAGGCTCACGCGACCGGTGATCGCGCTTGCCGCGAGGTCGGCCTGCGACGGAGGGGCGCTGGCAGGTGCCGGCGGCGCGCCAGCTTTGTCCGGAACGTCGGCGGGACCGGCAGGGGCGCTGGCGCCCGCCGGAGGCGCACCCCCGGCTTGCGCGGTCTCGGCCTCGGCGATCATCTGGTCGACTTCCTTGTCCGGCTCGGTACCCGGCGTGAGTTGCGCCTTGAGCTTGCGCCAGGCGGCGATCGCGGCCGCATAGTCCCGCCGCTCGGCGGCAGCACTCCCGGAGAGGGCGAGTGCCTTCGGGTTGTTCGGGTCGATCGCCAGCGAACGCTCGATCAGTCTCGTTGGCTCGCCCTCGAGATTCTGACCGTTCGCCATGGCGAGGGAATCGGCCCAGTCGGCGAGGATCCCGGCGTCCGACGGTGAAAGCGCGGCCGCGTGGCGATAAGCGTCGGCGGACTCCTGAAACCGCCCGAGCACTGCATAGGAGCGGCCGAGCAATATCCAGCCGTTCGGATCGTTCGGATTCGACTTCATGCGCGCGGCGAGCTGGTCGACCATCGCGTTGATTTGCGCAGGGGACGCCGGTGCCTGTGCCCCCGGCCCGCCCGGCATGGCTTGCATCGCGTCGGGATTACCCAGCGTCGCGTAGAGCACGCCGGCCGCCACCGGGAGCGTGAACACCAGTGCGACGGCCCAGACGATGCGCGCACGCGACGATGCGGCGGGCCCCGCATTCTCGGCGGGCGAAGGCGCAGCGTCGAGCTCGGCGGAAAGGCGCGCGGCGAGTTCTTCGATCGCCGCATCGCGTTCTTCGGCACTGATCGCGCCGGCAGCGAATTCATCGTCGAGCTGGCGCTTCTGGTCGCGGTACACCGACGTCGCCGCGGCTGCCTCGCCCCCGCTCCTGTCGCCGGTCGCCTTGCGCAACAGCGGCCAGACGATCGCGGCCACCACGGCGGCGACGAGCAACAGCGCAACAATCCAGAACATCGGGGCGATGGGCATGAAGGGGGAGGCGTTCCGTTGAGAATCGTCAGCGGCCCCGCATTATAGCGGCGACCCGCCGGGCGTCGTGGCCGCACTGCTGCATCGCCCCCGCCGCGTGGGATTTCATGGCGGCGTTATGATTCTCCCTCGCAATGCCAACCGCTACCGGAGCGCCTGTCATGGCCGATCAGGAAACCAACATCCGCGACGAAGCGCTCGCGTACCATCGCCGCGCCCCTGCAGGCAAGATCGCCCTGCTGCCGACCAAGCAGCTCACCAACCAGCGCGATCTGGCGCTCGCGTATTCGCCCGGCGTGGCGGCAGCCTGCGAGGAAATCGTGCGCGATCCCCGCGAGGTGTCGACGCTCACCGCGCGCGGCAACCTGGTCGGCGTCGTCACCAACGGCACGGCCGTGCTGGGGTTGGGGGCGATCGGCCCGCTCGCCGCGAAGCCGGTGATGGAAGGCAAGGCGGTCCTGTTCAAGAAGTTCGCCGGCCTCGACTGCTTCGACATCGAGCTGGCCGAGCGTGATCCCGACAAGCTCGTCGACATGATCTGCGCCCTCGAGCCGACGTTCGGCGGCATCAACCTCGAGGACATCAAGGCGCCCGAGTGCTTCTACATCGAGCGCAAATGCCGCGAGCGGATGAAGATCCCCGTCTTTCACGATGACCAGCACGGCACGGCGATCATCGTCGGCGCCGCGGTGCTCAACGGGCTTCGCGTCGTCGGGAAGGACTTCGCGACCGTCAAGCTGGTCTGCTCGGGTGCGGGCGCCGCGGCGCTCGCCTGTCTCGACCTCTTGGTCGAGCTCGGCCTGCGCCGCGAGAACATCTTCGTGTCGGACATCAAGGGCGTCGTCTGGCAGGGGCGCACCGAGGAGATGGACGACAACAAGGCGCGCTATGCGCAGCCGACCGCCGCTCGCACGCTCGCCGAGATCCTCCCGGGGGCCGACGTGTTCCTCGGGCTGTCGGCAGGGAAAGTGCTGAAGCCCGAATGGCTGCCGATGATGGCCGAAAGGCCCCTGATCCTGGCGCTCGCCAATCCCGAGCCCGAGATCCTGCCCGACGTCGCGAAGTCCGCGCGACCCGACGCGATCATCGCGACCGGGCGTTCGGATTTTCCGAACCAGGTCAACAACGTGCTGTGCTTTCCGTTCATCTTCCGCGGCGCGCTCGACGTCGGCGCGACGACGATCAACGAGGCGATGAAGCTCGCCGCGGTGCACGCGCTCGCCGATCTCGCGACCGTCGAGCAGTCGGACATCGTCGCGACCGCATACAACCTGCATGAGAACCTGCGCTTCGGGCCCGACTACCTGATTCCCAGGCCCTTCGACCCGCGTCTGATCGTGATGATCGCGCCGGCCGTGGCCAAGGCCGCGATGGACTCCGGGGTGGCGACGCGGCCGATCGAGGATTTCGACGCCTACCGCGCCAGGCTCACGAGCTTCGTCTACCACTCGGGCCTGCTGATGAAGCCGATCTTCACGCTGGCCAAGCAGTCGCCCAAGCGGATCGTCTACGCCGAGGGCGAGGACGAGCGCGTGCTGCGCGCCGTGCAGGTCGTCGTCGACGAGGGGCTCGCGCAGCCGATCCTGGTCGGCCGGCCCGCGGTGCTGGCGCGCCGCATCGAGCGATTCGGACTGCGCCTCAGGCCAGACATCGATTTCCGGACGATCAACCCCGACTCCGATCCGCGCTATCGGAGCTACTGGACCGAGTACTTCCGGCTCACCCAGCGCAAGGGCGTGTCGCAGCAGTACGCCCAGATCGAGATGCGCCGGCGCCTGACGCTGATCGGCGCGATGATGATCCACCAGGGCGACGCCGACGGCATGCTGTGCGGCACGTTCGGCACGCATGCGCTGCACCGGCATTACATCGACCAGGTGATCGGCCTGCGCAAGGGTGTCAGGACCTACGCGGCAATGAATGCGGTGCTGATGCCCGGAAGGACGGTGTTCATCGCCGACACCTACGTCAACCCCGACCCCACCGCCGAGCAGCTCGCCGAGATCGCGATCCTCTGCGCGGCCGAGATTCGCCGCTTCGGCATCACGCCCAAGGCGGCCCTGCTGTCGCACTCGTCGTTCGGCACCAGCGATCACCCGTCGGCGAAGAAGATGCGCGACGCGCTCGCGCTGATCAACGAACGGGCGCCCGACCTCGAGATCGACGGCGAGATGCACGGCGATGCCGCGCTGAACGAATCGGTGCGCCAGGCGGTGTTTCCCAATTCCCGGCTGGCGGGCGAGGCGAACCTGCTGATCATGCCCACGCTCGATGCGGCGAACATCTCGTTCAACCTCCTGAAAGTCGCGTCTGGCGCGGGCGTGACGCTGGGACCGATGCTGCTGGGCGTGGCCAAGCCGGTGCACATCCTGACCCCGTCGGCGACCGTGCGCCGGATCGTCAACATGACGGCGCTGACCGTGGTCGACTGCACGATCGACCGGCAGGCATAACCGTTCGCAACAATCCGGATCTTTCGCCCAAAAGCGGCCGCGCCGCTGCTATACTCCGGCGCCCCGGAACGTTGATGGCCTGAGCCAGGCCAGCCGATCGGTCATGGGGTCCTCCCATGATCCAGCGCGCCCATCGCTTTTTCGAGCGTCTCGGCCCGGGCCTCATCACCGGCGCCGCCGACGACGATCCGAGCGGCATTGCGACCTACTCGCAGGCCGGGGCCCAGTTCGGCCTCGGCATGCTGTGGAGCGTGCTGCTGACGACGCCGCTGATGGTCGGGATCCAGGTCGTGAGCGCGCGCATCGGCCGCGTCACCGGCCACGGCATCGCCCGCAACATCCGCGACCATTATTCGCGGCCGCTGCTCGGCTTCATCGTCTCGCTGCTGCTCGTTGCCAATACGCTGAACATCGCGGCCGACCTGGGCGCGATGGGCGAGGCGCTGCAGCTCGTCGTCGGCGGGCCTTCGCACGGCTATGCGCTGATGTTCGGCGTCGTCGTTGTGCTGATGCAGCTCTTCGTCCCGTACCGGAGGCTCGCGCCGCTGCTCAAGTGGCTGACGCTGTTCCTGTTCGCCTACGTCGCGGTGCTCTTTACCGTGCGCATCCCATGGGGACAGCTGGTTGCGGCCACGATCGTCCCGCCGGTCAAGCTGACACGCGAATACCTGATGCTGCTGGTCGGCGTCCTGGGCACGACGATCAGCCCCTACCTCTTCTTCTGGCAGGCGTCGCAGGAGGTCGAGGAGCAACGGATGGTCGCGGGCGAGATGCCGCTGCGCCAGGCGATTGAAGGGGCGCGCAAGCACCTGCAGCGCATCAAGTTCGACACCTGGCTGGGAATGGCATTCTCGAACGCGATCGCGTTCGCGATCATGCTGACGACCGCGGTGACGCTGCACGACGCCGGGATCACCAACATCGAGACGTCGGCCCAGGCGGCGCAGGCGCTGCGCCCGCTCGCCGGCGATCTCGCGTTCCTGCTGTTCGCCGCCGGTATCGTCGGCACCGGTCTCCTCGCGGTCCCGGTTCTTGCGGGATCTGGCGCCTACGCCGTGGCCGAGGCGATGGAATGGCCGATCGGCCACGGTCTGCAGCCGATGGAGGCCAAGGGTTTCTACGGCATCATCATCCTTGCCACGCTGCTCGGTGCCGGCATCGATTTCACGTCGGTCGACCCGATCAGGGCCCTGATCTGGTCGGCGGTGCTGAACGGCATCGTTGCGGTGCCGATCATGATCGTGATGATGCGCATGGCAGTGCGTCCCGAGATAATGGGGGCGTTCGTGATCAAGCGGCGGCTGAAGCGGCTGGGCTGGTTCGCGACCTCGCTGATGGCGGTCGCCGTGGTCGCGATGGTCGCGTCGTTCGCGATCTAGGCGATGCGCAGCGGGGCAGCGGCGTCGGATCGCCGCTGGCCGCCTGCTCGGCTGCGGGACGGGGCATTCGCGGTAAAATCGGGGCAGCCAGTTTGCAGCACCACCGGAGAGGTGGATGAGCGGTTTAAGTCGCACGCCTGGAAAGCGTGTTTAGGGTAATCCCCTAACGCGGGTTCGAATCCCGCCCTCTCCGCCAGTCTCGCTTCCAGCAACGTCCGGCAAAGTCCGATTCCCCCGCCGGTTTCCCTATGAAAACCCCCTGCAGATAGTCCCATAAGCGCCCAAGGCGTCCGTTGACAGCCG
>CAWFKR010000003.1:0-143309 GCA_963816415.1 uncultured Pseudomonadota bacterium | reverse complement strand
TCGTCGGTGACGTGAATTCCACCGTCAGCGCGTCGACGCGGCGCACGATTGGCAGCGTCGCGAAGAGCTCCGCCAGCGCGATCCCGGTCGCCTCGACGCGCACCGTTGCCGGTGTCTGCGCAGGCCGCAGTCTCAAGTCGCGGCAGTGCCCCGCGGCATCCTTCGCGCCGGCAGCGATCGCGGCCACGGCGGCCTGCGGGGAAAGACTGGATGCCGCCCGATGGCCCAGCGTGCGCTTGACCGCGACGCCGACCGCGCCCGGAAAGAGCGGGGCGGTCTCGGCGACGAAGGCGTCGTCGCCGGTGTAGAGCGCCACCGGTGCGTTGTATTCCGCAGCGACCGCGCCATAGATGCCGGCCTCGCCGGTCTCCGCGCCGTTGACGACGATGCGCGCGAAGGCGAATCCGTTGATCGTGTGGGCGAGCGTGCCGGGCGCCCGGGCCTTCGAGTGCCAGCCGACCAGGAACACCGCTGCGCAATCCTGGTCGACACCGGCCATCATGGCGAGCTCGCGCGGCTTGCCCTGCAGCAGTTCCGCTCGCGGATCGAGATCCTCGGCGATCAGGTTGCGGAAGTTGCCGTGCGAATCGTTGACCAGCACCGCCGTCGCGCCGCCTTCGAAGGCGCCGCGGACCGCTGCGTTCGCTTCGCCGGTCATCAGCCTGCGCGCGCGCTCGTACTCGGCATTGCCCGGGCGCGTCTGCTCGGGGTCGACGACGCCGGCGACGCCTTCGATGTCCACCGAGACCAGGATCTTCATGGGCTCATCGCCTCTCTATCTTGGGGTCGAGCGCGTCGCGCAGTCCGTCGCCCAGCAGGTTGAAGGCCAGCACGGTGAGGAAGATCGCGAGCGCGGGAAAGATCGCCTCGTGGGGCGCCACCAGCATGTCGGAGCGGGCGGCGTCGAGCATTGCACCCCATTCCGGGGTCGGCGGCTGGGCGCCCATGCCGAGGAAAGACAGGCTCGCCGCGGTGATGATCGACGTGCCGATGCGCAGCGAGAAATAGACGACGACCGCCGAGATCGTGCCCGGAAAGATGTGGCGCAGGATGATCGTGCGGTCGGACGCGCCGAGGCTCTTCGCAGCCTCGACGTAGGTCAGGTGCTTTTGCGCCAGCGTGTTGCCGCGCACCAGCCGGGCGAAGGTCGGGATGCTGAAGATCGCGACGGCGGCGACGACGTTGGCCATGCCGCCGCCCAGGATCGCGACGATGCCGATCGCGAGCAGGATGCCCGGGAAGGCGAACAGCACGTCGCAGAGGCGCATGATGATCCGGTCCCACCAGCCTTCGTAGTAGCCGGCCACCAGGCCCAGCACCGTTCCCACGACCGATCCCGCAGCGACCGACAGGAAGCCCGCTGCGAGCGAGATGCGCGCGCCCATGAGGATGCGGCTGAAGATGTCGCGCCCAAGCGAATCGACGCCGAACAGGTGCGCAAGCGACGGGGACGCGTTGAGCGCGTCGTAATCGAAGTAGTTCTCGGCGTCGTAGGGGACGATCCACGGCGCCGCGATCGCGACGACGACCAGCAGCAGCACGAATGCGCCTGCGACCAGCGCGACTTTCTGGCGCCGGAACTTGCGCCAGAATTCCGACCACGGCGTGCGCACTCGATCGTTCGCGGGTATCGGCGCGGAGCTGGCTTGCATCAGCGGTAGCGGATCGTCGGGTTGATCAGGCCGTAGAGCACGTCGACGACCAGGTTGATCAGGATGAACTCCAGCGAGAACAGCAGCACCAGCGCCTGGATCACCGGGTAGTCGCGCATGTCGACCGCGTCGACCAGCAGTCTGCCGAGCCCGGGCCAGTTGAACACCTTCTCGACCACGATCGAGCCGCCGAGCAGGAACCCGAACTGCAGGCCCATCATCGTCACGACCGGGATCAGCGCGTTGCGCAGCGCGTGGCGGACGACGATGCTGCGCTCGGAGAGTCCCTTGGCACGCGCGGTGCGGATGAAATCCTCGCCCAGGATGTCGACGAAGGCCGACCGCGTGAATCGCGCCATGATCGCGGCGACGGCGGCGCCCAGCGTCAGCGAAGGCAGGATGTAGCTGCGCCAGCTGTCGTTCCCGATCGCAGGCAGCCAGTCGAGCTGCACCGCGAACACCTGCATCAGCACCATGCCCAGCGCGAACGCGGGGAACGAGATTCCCGACACCGCGAGCGTCATGCCGAGGCGGTCCGGCCAGCGGTTGCGCCACACGGCGGACACGACGCCGATCGCCATGCCGATGGTGACCGACCACAGCATGCTCCAGAGTGTCAGCCAGAACGTCGGCATGAAGCGTTCGGCGATCTCGGTCGCAACCGGGCGCTTGGTGCGCAGCGACCTGCCGAAATCCAGGCGGAGCGCACCGCCGACGAAGCGGGCGAACTGTCGGGGCAGCGGCTTGTCGAGCCCCAGGTCCTTGCGCACCAGTTGCACGGTTTCCGGCGTCGCGTCGGGTCCCGCCGCAAGTCGCGCCGGATCGCCCGGCAGCAGGTGCACGAACAGGAAGACGAGCAGGGCGACCAGCAGCAGCGTCGGCAGCAGGCCGAGCAGTCGCTTGACGACGTACTGGGTCATCGCCGCTTCAGAATCCCCTCACCCCGACCCCTCACCCGCCTCGGTCACGCTCGGCTCCCTCTCCGACGCGGTGGGAGAGGGGCGGGCCGTGCATTGCGGTGTTGCTCCCTCTCCCACGCAGTGGGAGAGGGATGGGGTGAGGGGACGCATCACTTCAGGTCGATGTCGGTGAAGTTGAACGACGCGTCGGGCATCACGTACACCCCCGAGAGGTTCTTGCTGTGTGCCGACAGCAGCTTCTCGGTGACCAGCGGCGCCCACGGGGCGTCCTTCCAGATTCGCTGCTGCGCATCGCGATAGAGCTTCGCCTTCTGCGCCTTGTCGGTCGTCGCGAGCGCCCCCTTGATGTCGGCGTCGACCTCGTCGTTCCGGTAGTACGCGGTGTTGAACAGCTTCGGCGGCCACGATTCTCCGTACAGCAGCGGACGCAGCGCCCAGTCGGCCTCGCCGGTCGACGACGACCATCCGACATAGTACAGGCGCACCGGTGCGGTCTTCGGGTCCTGCCAGCTCTCGACCTTCTCGACCCGCTGTCCGGCTTCGAGCAGGGTGATCTTCGCCTTGATGCCGACTTGAGCGAGCTGCTGCTGCAGGAATTCGGAAACCTTCTGCGCGGTGCTGTAGTTGTAGGCCGACCACAGCTCGGTCTCGAATCCGTTCGGATAGCCGGCTTCGGCGAGCAGCTTCTTCGCCTTTGCGACGTCGTAGGGCCAGGGGCCGAGCTTGACGCTGTATTCGACGGCGTCGGGAACGACGCCGTCGGCAGGCGTCGCGTAGCCGTTGAAGGCGACCTTGGCCAGCGCCTCCTTGTTGATCGCATAGGCGATGGCCTCGCGGACTTTCGGGTTGTCGAAAGGCTTCTGCAGCGTGTTCATCGACAGGTAGCGCAGCACGATCGAAGGCGCTGCGACGACGTCGATGCCGGGCTTCGACTTCAGCACGCCCGCGAGCTCGTAGGGCACGGGGAACGTGAACTGGGCTTCACCGGTCTGCATCAGCGCGGCGCGCGAGTTGTTGTCGACGACCGAACGCCAGGTGATCGAATCGACCTTCGGGTAGCCCTTGCGCCAGTAGCCGTCGAACTTCGCCACCTTCAGGTAGTCGGGCTGCTTCCATTCGACGAACTTGAAGGGGCCGGTACCCACCGGATGGAAAGCGATGCCCTTGCTTCCCCACTTGGCGAGCGCCGCCGGGCTGATCATCACGCCCGACGGGTGGGCGAGGTCGTTGATGAACGCGGAGAACGGCTCCTTCAGCGTGATCCGTGCCGTGTAGGGGTCGACGACCTCGGTCCTGGCGATGATGCTGTAGAGGCCGTAGCGCTTCAGGTGGTTGTCCGGGTTGGTCACGCGGTCGAAGTTCACCTTGACCGCCTCGGCGTTGAAGTCGGTGCCGTCCTGGAACTTGATGCCTTTCTTCAGCTTGATCGTGTAGACCAGACCGTCCTTGCTGACCGTGTAGCTGTCCGCAAGCACCGGGATCAGTTTCATGTCCTTGTCGAAGCCGAACAGGCCCTCGTAGAACGACTTCGCCATCGCCTGCGACAACGTGTCGTTCGCGTCGTAGGGGTCGGTGGTCGTGAACGTCGAGGCGACGGCGAAGACGACATCCTTGGAAGCCTGCGCCGGCGTGGCGGCGACGGCGAGCAGCGCGAGCGCGAAAGCGGCGATGGAGCGAAGGAACAGTCTGATCATGGGCACTCCCGGGGTCGGGGCAGGTTCAGGAACGGGGCGGCAAAAATCCGGGACGGACCACGCTTTCAAACTCGAAAACGTGGTCCGTCCCGGATTTTCCGGGGTTCGGGACATTCAATACGCCCCACCCACACGATGGGTCGCGACGAAGTGTCCCGGCGCGATCTCGGTGAGCGGCGCGACCCGGGGCTCGTCGCCAACGTCGCGAATCGGACTCGGGATTTCCTCCGATGATAGCGCCCGTTCGCGTCGGCGCTTCGCGGGGTCTGCAACCGGGACCGCCGCCATCAGGCGCCGGGTGTAGGGATGCTGCGGGTCGCCGAACACGGCACGGCGCGGGCCGATCTCGACGATCTGCCCGAGGTACATGACGGCGACCCGGTGGCTCATGCGCTCGACCACCGCCATGTCGTGGGAGATGAACAGGAACGAGACGCCGAACTCGGCCTGCAGGTCGAGGAGCAGGTTGACGATCTGCGCCTGGATCGACACGTCGAGCGCCGAAACCGCCTCGTCGGCGACGATGATCCGGGGCTCGAGGGCGAGTGCGCGTGCGATCGCGATCCGCTGGCGCTGGCCTCCGGAGAATTCATGCGGATAGCGGCGCGCATGGTCGGGGGCGAGCCCAACGCGCTCGAGCAGCCGGGCGACGCGGTCCTCGGCTTCGTGGCCGCTGGCGATGCCATGGATGTACAGCGGCTCGGCGATCGAGAACCCGACCGTCAGCCGCGGGTCGAGCGACGCGAACGGATCCTGGAATATCATCTGCATGTTGCGTCGCAGCGGGCGCAGGTCCGCACCGGAAAGCTTCGCGATGTCGCGGCCGTCGAACAGCACCTCGCCCGAGGTGATGTCCACCAGCCGCAGCAGCGAGCGCCCCGTCGTCGACTTGCCGCATCCCGACTCGCCGACCAGCGCGAGGGTTTCGCCTGCGGCGAGATCGAAGCTCACCTGCTCGACGGCGTGGACCCGGCGCCGCACCCGTCCGAGGAATCCCGACCGGACGTCGAATCGGGTCGTGAGCCCCTGCACGCGCAGCAGCGGCGGACGGCCCGGTGCCTCTGCCCGGGGGGCGGGCTTGTTCCCCACGACGATGTCGCCGGAAGATCCGGGCGACGCTGCGGCGGTCGCTGCGGGCGCACCGGACGGTGGCGGCCCCGCGATGTCGCGCGCGACCGGAAACCTGCGCGGCGCATCCTCGCCCTGCAGCGCACCGAGGCGCGGCACCGCGGCGAGCAGCGCTCGCGTATATGGGTTGGCCGGTGCAGCGAACACCGACTCGGTCGCGCCTTCCTCGACCTTCTCGCCCTGATACATGACGACGACGCGATCGGCGACCTCGGCGACGACGCCCATGTCGTGGGTGATGAACATCACCGCCATGTGCATCTCGTCCTGCAGCATCCGGATCAGCGTCAGGATCTGCGCCTGGATCGTCACGTCGAGCGCGGTCGTCGGCTCGTCGGCGATCAGCAGCGTCGGCTTGCAGGCGAGCGCCATCGCGATCATCACGCGCTGACGCATGCCGCCGGAGAGCTGATGTGGATAGCGATCGAGGACCGAGCGCGCTTCGGGGATGCGCACGTGCTCCAGCATCCGCAGCGCTTCGGTGCGCGCGCCGGAAGCGTCCTTGCGCTGATGCAGGCGGATCGACTCGGCGATCTGCTCCCCGACCGGGAACACCGGGTTCAGCGAGGTCATCGGCTCCTGGAAGATCATCGCGATCTCGGCGCCGCGGATGGCGCGCAGCGTCGCGTTGTCGGCGCGGGCGAGATCGACCTGCGTACCGCCCGGTCGTGCGAAGAGCATGCGGCCGCCTGCGATCCTGCCGCCGCCGTGCTCGACCAGACGCATGATCGACAGCGCGGTGACCGATTTTCCCGAGCCCGATTCACCGACGACGGCGACGGTTTCGCCGCGGCCGATACCGAAGGACAGGTTGCGCACCGCGCTGACGGTGCGATCAGTCGTCGCGAACTCGACGGTCAGGCCGTCGACTTGCAGCACGGAAGCGTCGGGGCCGTCTTGGATCAAGGGGAGACAGTGCGGGGCACGGAGCCCCGCATTATCGAGGACCGCCTGTGCGGCGGCAACGCGCGGCCACGAACGGGGCTCGCGCTTCGGGACGGATGAACCGCCTACACCTTCTCGGCCTCAGGCACCTGCCGCTTCTGCAGCAACGCAGGCACCGGACGCGCCTTGCGCGCCGAGTGGATGTGGGCGTGGTGGCCCGTGCCCGCGCCTGCGTCGTCCGGGCGCTTGACGATAGGCTGGTCGGGGTTCTTCGCGTAGGCGGCTTCGCGCTCGGCGCGCCTTGCATCGCCGTGGCTCGGCGCTTCCCCGCGCGGGACACGCGGCTCGCGAGGTTCGCGCCGCGCATCGTCGCTGTCGCGCGCGCGCGGTTCCCGTCGCGCTTCGCCATCGCCACTGCGTTCGCGGGTGCTGCCGTGCGCGCGGGGCTCCTGCCGCCTGCGCGGACCGGCCGCGGAGGCTTCGCCGCGTGCCGGGCGCGCGGAGGCTACCGCGGTGGCGTCGAAGCCTTCAGGCGTGGACACCACGATCTTCTTCTTCAGCAGCTTCTCGATCTCGGCGAGGTGCTTTTCCTCTTCGGGGGCGACCAGCGAAATTGCCTCGCCGGTCGCGCCGGCACGTCCGGTGCGGCCAATCCGGTGAATGTAGTCCTCGGGAACGTGGGGCATCTCGTAGTTGATGACCAGCGGCAGGTCGTCGATGTCGAGGCCGCGAGCCGCGACGTCGGTCGCGACCAGCACCTGCAGCTTGCCTTCCTTGAAGTCGGACAGCGCTTCGAGCCGCGCCACCTGGGTCTTGTCGCCGTGGATCGCCGAGGTGGCGAGCCCGTCGCGCTCGAGCTGGCGGGCCAGCCGCGACGCGCCGTGCTTGGTGCGAACGAAGCAGAGCACCTGCCACACGTTGCGCGATTTCACGAGGTGCGTGACGAAAGCGCGCTTGGCGTCCTGAGGCAGGCGGTAGGCGCTCTGGGTGACCGACTCGGCCGCGGTGTTGCGGCGCGCGACCTCGATGAGTCGCGGTGCGTTGAGGAGCTCGTCGGCGAGCCTCTTGATGTCGTTCGAGAACGTCGCGGAGAACAGCAGGTTCTGCCGCTTGGCCGGCAGCAGCGCCATGATGCGCTTGATGTCGGGGATGAACCCCATGTCGAGCATGCGGTCCGCCTCGTCGAGCACGAAGATCTCGACCTGCCCGAGGTTGACGCTCTTCTGCTCGATGTGGTCGAGCAGGCGCCCCGGGGTCGCCACCAGGATCTCGACGCCGGCGCGCACGATCGGCAGCTGCTGGCGGATGTCGACGCCGCCGTAGACGCAGGTCGAGCGCAGGTTGGTGTGCTTGCCGTATTCGCGGATCGCCTCCTCGACCTGGATCGCGAGCTCGCGGGTCGGTGCGAGGATCAGCGCGCGCACCGGGTGGCGCGCCGGGGAGGGGCTGGCGTTCGCGTACGCGGACAGCTTCTCGAGGATCGGCAGGCCGAAACCGGCCGTCTTGCCGGTCCCGGTCTGGGCGCCGCCCATGATGTCGTGGCCGGCCAGCACCTCGGGAATCGCCTGTGCCTGAATGGGGGTGGGGATCGTGTATCCGGCTTCGGCAATGGCCCGCAATATCTCCGGGCGCAGGCCGAGCTCGGCGAAGCTCGTTGCATGCATGAATGCTCCTGGTACGCGGCCTACCGCTATGGAGCGGTTTCCGGTCCAGGCAGCGAAAGTACGTTGCTTGGGATCGCGGTCGGCGCTCGCCAGATCCAGTTGCTGCGGAATGGGCGTCGCGTCGTGCGGAATGGGCGGTGACCGGAACGGCCGCCCGAGCGCCAAGTATAGCTTAAGTTACGGATTCTTCAAAATATTGTCGCCGAATGGGCGAATAACCGACTATAATGGACGGTTTTTCGCGGCCCCGTCTTTGGACGGCGCCCCAGCGGGGTCATTCCCGCGGCACCCGACCAGCGGCACCCCACCATGACCAAGCAACGCCTCGACCTGCGCAACATCGCAATCATCGCCCACGTCGACCACGGCAAGACGACCCTCGTCGACAAGCTGCTGGTCCAGGCGGGCACCTTCGCCCGCCACCAGCACGTCGCCGAGCGGATGATGGACAACAACGACATCGAGCGCGAGCGCGGGATCACGATTTTCGCCAAGAACTGCGCGATCCGCTACGCGAGCGGCGACACGATCACGCACATCAACATCGTCGACACCCCGGGCCACGCCGATTTCGGCGGCGAGGTCGAGCGCGTGCTGGGGATGGTCGACGGCGTGCTGCTGCTGGTCGACGCGGTCGAAGGGCCGATGCCGCAGACCAGGTTCGTCACGCTGAAGGCATTGGCGCTGGGCCTGCGCCCGATCGTCGTGGTCAACAAGGTCGACCGTCCGGGCGCGCGTCCCGAATGGGTCGTCAACCAGACCTTCGATCTGTTCGACCGGCTGGGCGCCAGCGACGAGCAGCTCGATTTTCCCGTCGTCTACGCGTCGGCGCTGAACGGCTGGTCGACCCTCGACGTGAACGTCGCGAAGTCGCCTCAGGCCGTCGTCCCGCCCGCGGGAGAGGGGGGTGGCGCGGCCGTGGGTGCGGGGCCCGACATGCGACCGCTGTTCGAAACCATCCTCGCCCACGTGCCGGCCCCGGCGGGGGAGGTCGACGCACCGCTGCAGTTCCAGGTCAGCGCCCTCGACTACTCGAGCTACGTCGGGCGCCTTGGGATCGGGCGCATCCGCCGCGGCAGCCTGGCCCCGGGCCAGGAAGTCGCCGTGCTCGACGGCCCGCTTGCCGAGGGCGCGATGCCGACCAAGGCGCGCGTCGGGCAGATCTTCATGTTCGAAGGATTGAACCGCGTGCCGGTCGACAGTGCAGCCGCCGGCGACATCGTGCTCGTCACCGGGATCGAGGATCTCAAGATCGGCACGACGCTCGCCGCGGTCGAGCAGCCCGATGCGCTGCCACCGATCGCCGTCGACGAGCCGACGCTGTCGATGTACTTCCAGGTGAACACGTCGCCGCTCGCGGGACGCGAAGGCAAGTACGTAACCTCGCGCAACCTGCGCGATCGCCTCGCGCGCGAGCTCCTCACCAACATGGCGCTGCGCGTCGAGGACACCGGCGACACCGATGCGTTCCTGGTGTCGGGACGCGGCGAGCTGCACCTGACGATCCTGATCGAGAACATGCGTCGCGAAGGCTACGAGCTCGCGGTGTCGCGTCCGCGCGTGGTGACCCGCGAGATCGACGGCGAGATCTGCGAGCCCTGGGAAGCGCTGTCGGTCGACGTCGAGGAGCAGCACCAGGGTGCCGTGATGGAAGCCCTCGGCGTGCGGCGCGGGGAACTCGCGAACATGGAATCCGACGCGCAGGGCCGCACGCGGCTCGAGTACCGGATCCCCGCGCGGGGATTGATCGGCTTCCAGGGCGAGTTCATGAACCTGACGCGCGGCACCGGCCTGATGAGCCACGTGTTCGAGAGCTACGCGCCGGTCAAGGGCGACATCCCCGAGCGCCGCAACGGCGTGCTGATTTCGCAGGAGGACGGCGACGCGGTCGCCTACGCATTGTGGAAGCTGCAGGAGCGCGGGCGGATGTTCGTCTCCCCCGGCGACAAGCTCTACGAAGGCATGGTCATAGGCATCCACAGCCGCGACAACGATCTGGTCGTCAATCCGATCAAGGGCAAGCAGCTCACCAACGTCCGCGCCTCGGGCAAGGACGACGCGATCATGCTGACGCCACCGATCGCGCTGACGCTCGAATACGCGGTCGAGTTCATCGCCGACGACGAGCTGGTCGAGGTGACGCCGAAGTCGATCCGCATCCGCAAGCGCCACCTGAAGGAACACGAGCGCAAGCGCGCGAGCCGCGAGGCGGCGGCAGCCTGAATTGGGTGACGGTGCCTTCTCGCGGTCGCATCGCATGACCTGACCGGTCCGTGGTCGCGCGCGTGGCGCCGGGTGACAATGCCGCGCAGGCGATCCAAACAGCGCAGCGCCCAATGCTCACCGCCGATCACGCCCGCCGCTTCGCCGCAATCGCGCTCGCGAACATCGCGACCGAGTACCCGGCCAAGCTCGACCACGTCCTCGCCTCCGGGCACGACGCCGTTGCGCCGTCGGTGCTGCACCCTGCGTTCCACGGCAGCTTCGACTGGCATTCCTGCGTGCACATGCACTGGCTGCTCGCGCGCATCCGGCGGGGCTTTCCCGACCTCGCCTGCCGGAGCGACATCGATGCCCACTTCGGTGGGCGCCTGGCACCGGCTGCGATCGCAGCGGAAGTCGCCTACCTCGCCCGTCCGCACAGCCAGTCGTTCGAACGCACCTACGGCTGGGCCTGGCTGCTGAAGCTCGCCGTCGAGCTGGCGCGGCACGAAGATCCCGCCTGGCGTCGGCACGCGCAGGCGCTGCAGCCCCTTGCCGACGCGTTCGTACAGCGCTACCTGACCTACCTTCCGCGCGCAGGCTATGCGATCCGCCACGGCATGCACGCCAACAGCGCGTTCGGCCTCGCGTTTGCCCTCGACTACGCGCGCGCCGCCGGCCGCGATGACCTCGCCCGGCAGTGCACGGCCACTGCGCTGGCGTGGTTCGGCGACGATCGCGATGCGCCTGCCCGGTGGGAGCCTTCCGGTGCCGACTTCCTGTCGCCCTGCCTGATGGAAGCGGCGTTGGTGCGTCGCGCATTGGATGGGCCCGCGTTCGTCCGCTGGCTCGACGCGTTCCTGCCCGGGCTCGCCGCCGGCGAGCCCCATTCGCTGACGGTACCGGTGTCGGTCGCCGATCGTGGCGATCCGCAGATCGTCCACCTCGACGGCCTCAACCTGTCGCGGGCATGGTGTTTCGCCGAAATCGCGGCGGCGCTCCCCGCCGGGGATGCGCGCATCCGGGTGCTGCGGGAATCGGCGGACGCCCATCTCGCGGCCGGCTGGCAGGGCCTCGCGAGCGACGACTACGTCGGTGCCCACTGGCTCGCGAGCTTCGCGCTGCTCGCGCTGGAAGCGCGCGCGCCCGGCGCGTAGCACTCCGGCCGACGTCGGCATGGCGCGGATTGCAGGCACCGCGCGCAAGGAAGCCGCGACGGCACACCGGCCACGCCTGACACGCTGCTAAACTCGGCGCCCATGACCGGATTGCCGCTCTTTCTCGCCGTCGTTGCACTGGTCGCGCTGCTGGCCGCCATCGTGCTCGGCCTGCTGACGCTGACGCGCGTCAATGCGATCGCGCGCGAGCGCGACGCTTCCGGGCGCGACGCGGCCGCGCTGCGCGACCAGTTCGAGGCTTTCGCGCGTAATGTCGCCGATCACGAGCGCGACGTCCGCAGCGACCTCGCAACGGCGCGCGACGAGAACGCAGCGGCCGGCGCGCGGCTGCGCGAGGAGATCGCCGCAGCCCTCGCACGCCAGCAGCAGAACCTCGCGCAGCAGCAGCAGAGCATGACCCAGCAGCTCGCGGCGACGGGCAGCCAGCAGCTCGAGCAGCTGAAGGCCTTCGGCGAGCGCATCGCGCAGCTCACGCAATCCTCCGAAGCGCGGCTCGAAGCCCTGCGCAACACCCTCGAGGAGCGACTCGATCTCCTGCGCCAGGAGAACGCGCACAAGCTCGAGCAGATGCGCGCGACCGTCGACGAGAAGCTGCAGACGACACTCGAGCAGCGCCTCGGAGCATCGTTCAAGCACGTCTCCGAGCGGCTCGAGCTGGTCCACCGGGGCCTGGGCGAGATGCAAACGCTCGCCGCGGGCGTCGGCGATCTCAAGCGCGTGCTGACCAACGTGAAATCGCGCGGCACCTGGGGCGAAGTCCAGCTCGGCGCGCTGCTCGGAGACCTTCTGACGCCTTCGCAGTACGCGCAGAACATCGCGACGCGTCCGGGTTCGAGCGAGCGCGTCGAGTTCGCGGTGAAGCTTCCCGGGAGCAGCGACGACGGCGCACCGTGCTGGCTGCCGATCGACGCCAAGTTCCCGCTGGAGGACTGGCAGCGGCTGCAGGACGCGATCGAGAATGCCGATCCTGTCGCCGTGGAGGCGAGCCGCAAGGCGCTCGACCAGTTCTTCAAGGTCCAGGCGAGGATGATCCGCGACAAGTACGTCGAGCCGCCGCACACGACCGATTTCGCGATCCTGTTCGTTCCCACCGAAGGGCTGTTCGCCGAAGCGGTCGCGCGCCCCGGGCTTGCCGACACGCTGCAGCGCGACTTTCGCGTGACGCTGGTCGGCCCCGCCAATCTCGCCGCGATGCTGAACAGCCTGCAGCTCGGCTTCAGGACGCTGGCGATCGAAAAGCGCTCGACCGAGGTGTGGCGGGTGCTGGGCGCGGTCAAGACCGAGTTCGGGCGCTTCGGCGACATCCTCGCCAAGACCAAGGACAAGCTCGATCAGGTCGGCAGGACGCTCGACGACGCCAGCCGCAAGAGCACGACGATCGCGCGCAAGCTGCGCGACGTCGAGGCCCTGCCGGAAAGCGAGGCCGACCGGCTGCTGACCGGCGACCCCGGTCGCGTCATCGATCTCGACGACGATGCGGACGTCCCCGCGCTCGACCGGTCGCCGGGCCGTTGAGTCTCGCCGCATTCGCCTGTCCGGTCATCGGCGCACGGGGGGCCACCCCGGCGGCAGATGCCGGAGTGCGCGGCACGAAGGCAGCCCGGTGAGCCCACGTCACCGGATGCGACCGTGTTCGAAGCACTGAAGCGATTCCGGCGCCAGCGCGTGCTGCGCAAGGCCGCGCTGCCCGATGCGCTCTGGAGCGACGCCTGCGGTTCGCTGCCTTTCCTCGCCGGCTACACGCAGGAGGACATGGCGCGGTTGCGCGACCTCTGCGTCCTGTTCCTCGACGCCAAGGGCATCGTCGGTGCGCAGGGCCACGAGGTGACCCCGCTGCAGCGGACGATCATCGCGATCCAGGCCTGCGTTCCGATCCTGAACCTCGATCTCGCCTGGTACGACGGTTTCGAGAACGTCATCGTCTATCCCGACGAGTTCGTCCCCGACTGGGAATGGGAGGACGAAGCCGGGGTCGTGCATCGCAACGACGCGCCGCTCGCCGGCGAGGCGATGCCCGGCGGCCCGGTCGTGCTGTCGTGGCCCGACATCGAAGCGTCGGTCGACGGGAACGACGCGAAGATGAACCTGGTCATCCACGAGTTCGCGCACAAGATCGACATGAACGACGGCGACGCCAACGGCTGCCCGCCGCTGCCCGATGCCGCGTCGCGCGAGGCCTGGCGCAAGGTGATGCAGGCGGCCTACGCCGATTTCAGCCGGCGGGTGGATCGGGGCGAGGACACGGCGATCGATCCGTATGCAGCCGAGAGCCCGGGCGAATTCTTCGCCGTGCTGTCGGAGGTGTTCTTCACCGAACCGTCGCTGCTGCAGCGCACGTACCCTGAGGTCTACCGCGAGTTCTCGCAGTTCTACCGGCAGGATCCGGGCGATCGGATGACAGGCACCGCGGCCGGGACCGGGAGCGGGAACGGGCGCCGGTTCAACCGCGCGGCGGGCGCGCGAGCATCCAGACCGCGGCGAGGATCAACGCGCCGCCCGTGAGCTGGATCGGCGCGATGCTCTCGTGCAGGACCAGCGCCGCGAGCAGGACGGTGAACAGCGGCTCGACCGTCGAGAGCGTCGACGCGCGGGTGGCGCCGATGCGGGCGAGCCCCGCGAAGAACAGGGTGATGGCGGCGACGGTCGACACCAGCGCGATCGCGCCGATCGCGAGCCATCCCGGAGCCGTCTGCGGCCAGTGCGCGCCGCGCGAGGCCACGATGGCGACGAACACCGCGCCGGCGGCCGAGCAGACGATCGAGGCCGTTGCCCAGGGCGAGACGCGCTCGCTGACGCGCGTGCCGACGACGATGTAGGTCGCATAGATCATCGCGGCGGCGAGCGCCAGGGCGATGCCTGCCGGTTGCGCGCGGCTGGCGCCCCCGAGCGACGGAACGACGGTCAGCGCCGTGCCCCCGAGCGCGACTGCGAGCGCCGCGATGCGTGCGGGCGTCAGCCGCTCGCGCAGGAAGATCGTCGCCAGCACGGCGACCAGCGCAGGGTAGAGGTACAACAGCAGCGCAACGAGGCCCGCCGGGGCCATCGTCAGGGCGGTGAAGAACGTCCAGGCCTGGCCCGCGTAGCCTGCAGCCCCCATCAGCGCCAGCAACGCGACGTCGCGTCCCACCGGCATCGGGATGCCGCGCAGGCGCGCGATCGCGGCCAGGACCACGGCCGCAATCGTGAAGCGCAGCGCCAGCAGGGTGAAGGTGTCGATCCCCGACGCGTAGGCGATGCGCGCGAAGATCGCCATCGCGCCGAAGGCCAGCGCCGAGCCGACGATGAAGACGATGCCCGCGACGCGCGCCTGCTTGCCGGCGCCGGCCGGGTCCGTCGGGGTGGCCGGGGTCGTCGGAGTCGTCGGGGTCGCCGGGGCGGTCGAGGTGCGCGGGTCGTCGGGTTGGCGTCTCGCTGCGGTCGGCACCGTGGACCGCGCTTGCCCGGTCACTGCGCCGGCGTCGCGGCAGCCCGGATCGCCGACTTCGGACGGAAAACCTTGCACACGTCGTCGTGGGTCTCGACGTAGGGACCGCCGATCAGGTCGAGGCAGTAGGGAACGGCCGGGAACACGCCGTCGAGCGTCTCCTTGATCGCCTTGGGCTGGCCCGGCAGGTTCAGGATCAGCGCGTTTCCGCGGATCACCCCCACCTGTCGTGACAGGATCGCCGTCGGCACGTAGCGCAGGCTCACCTGGCGCATCTGTTCGCCGAAACCCGGCAGCACCTTGTGCGCGACGGCCAGCGTGGCCTCGGGCGTGACGTCGCGCGGTGCCGGGCCGGTGCCGCCCGTCGTCAGGACGAGGTCGCAGCGCACGACGTCGACGAGTTCGACCAGCGTGCGCTCGATCACCGGCTGCTCGTCGGGAATGAGGCGCGATTCGACCCGCCACGGCGTCTTCAGCGCGGCCTGGAACCAGGCGGTGAGGCCGGGAAGCCCCTGATCGACGTAGACGCCCGACGAGGCGCGATCCGAAATCGAGACGAGACCGATCAGCAGCGAGTCTTCCTTCATGGGTGTGGACCTTCAATCCTGTGCGGTGTCGACGATGCGCTTGATCTCGCGGAACAGCGCGCGGAACTTTCGTGGCGGCGCGCCGCGCGCGCGCTCGGCACGCGCGTCTGCGATCAGTCCGACGAGGACGTCGCGCGCCGCCCCTGCATGGGTCGCGACGAATGCGTCGAGGCCCTCCGGATCGTCGAGCAGGCGATCGCGCCACCCCTCGACGGCCGCGAAGCGCACCCGCTCGCGATCGCTGCCCTGTTCCCACACGGCCATGGCCTCGCGCAGCGGGGCGGGGTCGATGTCGCGCATCAGGCGGCCGATGTACTGGACCTGCCGCCGCCTCGCCTCGTGCTTGGTGATCTTGCGCAGCAGCGCGATCGCGTCGACCAGGCGCTCGGGGAGCTCGAGCGTCGCGAGCCGCCTGGGATCGAGTTCGGCGAGGGCGAGCCCCAGATCCTGCAACGCGTGCATGTCGAGCTTGCGCCGCGTCTTGGACGGCCCTTCGCGCAGGTCGTCGGCGTGAGCGGGGCTGGCCGGGGAAGGGGAGCTCGGCGGGTTGCGGGCCACGTGGTCGGTTTGGGAGACGGTCTTGGGGACGAGGGCGGCTTGGGCAGGAAAGCGCCAAAACACCGTCCGCCCCGATATTTCGCGAGATTCGGGGGGCCTTTGCTATGATAGCCGACGCTCATATCGCATGCGGTCGCGCCCTAAGCGAATTGCCGGCGCGCGTTCGCCGCATGCCCCTTTTCCGATTTCGTGATGATCGCATCGATGCCGGCAGTCGATTCCAAAGTGGTGGCGCCGCGCGCCGCGCAGCATGGACATGGTTCGCACTTCCCCGTGTCGACCGCGACCCTCGAGCGGATCGCGCGGACCGTGCTGGCCGCCGCGCGCAAGGCCGGAGCGACGGCGGCGGAGACCGAGGTGTCGCAGGCGGTCGGCCAGAGCGTTACGGTGCGCAAGGGATCGGTCGAGACGATCGCCTATCACCGTGACAAGGGGGTCGGGGTGACGGTGTACGTCGGAACGCGGCGCGGTCACGCGAGCACCGCGGATTTCGCCGACGAAGCGCTGCACGCCGCGGTGGAGAAAGCGCTGGCGATCGCACGCTACACGGCGGAGGATCCGGCCGCCGGGCTGGCGGACCCCGGCCGGCTCGCACGTTCGTGGCCTGGCCTCGACCTCTATCACCCTTGGGATCTGGACGTCGACGCGGCGATCGACCTCGGACGCGCGACCGAGGCCGCGGCGCTCGCTGTCGACAGGCGCATCACCAACACCGACGGGGCGACGGTTTCCCGCGGGGAGTCCGAGTTCGTCTACGCCAACACGCTGGATTTCCTCGGCGGCTACAAGAGCTCGCGGCACCACGTGGACTGTTCGGTGATCGGGGAGGCCGACGGTGCGATGCAGCGCGATTACTGGTACACCGCCGCGCGCGCGCCCGAGGACCTGATGCCGGTCGCCGACGTCGGGCGGATCGCCGGCGAGCGGACCGTGCGCAGGCTCGGCGCGCGGCAGCTGGGCACGGTCGAGTGCCCGGTCCTGTTCGAGGCGCCCGAGGCGGCCGATCTGCTCGGCGCCTTCGTGCACGCGGTGTCCGGCGGGAGCCTCTATCGCAAGTCCTCGTTCCTGCTCGATTCCATCGGAACGCAGGTGTTCGCCCCGCTGGTGAACATCCGCGAGGAGCCGCACCTCCCGCGCGCGCGGGGGAGCGCGCCTTTCGACAACGAGGGCGTGGCGACCGCGCCGCGCCAGGTGATCGCCGACGGCGTGCTGCAGGGCTATTTCCTCGGCAGCTATTCCGCTCGCAAGCTCGGACTGCAGTCGACCGGCAATGCCGGCGGCGCCCACAACCTCGTGGTTCCCGGCAGCGAGGACCTGCCGGCACTGCTGCGTCGCATGGGACGGGGGCTGTTCGTCACCGAGCAGCTCGGCCAGGGCATCAACCCGGTCACCGGCGACTATTCGCGCGGGGCCGCGGGTTTCTGGGTGGAAAATGGCGAGATCGCGTTCCCGGTCGAGGAAATCACGATCGCAGGCAACCTGAAGGAGATGTTCCGCGACATCGTCGCCCTGGGCAACGACATCGACACGCGCGGCTCGCGGCATATGGGCTCGATGCTCGTCGGACGCATGACCATCGCCGGCAGCTGACCGGACTTCCACGACGGGCGGCGTTCACCTCGCGATGATCGAGCCTCTCTTCGACTGGTTACGCCATCTCAACGACCCCCTGCGCAACGCCAAGGTCGCGCGGCGCTGGATCGCGAAGCTTCCGCGCGGCGATGTGCTCGAGATCCAGCGGCAGGCGCTCGAGCTCGTCGGGAATTTTCCCGGGCGTCGCAGGGAGGCGACCGTCACCCAGGTCGAGGCGCTGCTGAAGCTCGATGCGCGGATCGAGCCGGTCATCGCCGACCTCACGCGGCAGTACACGGTCAACTACCAGAAGAGCTCGGCCGTCGAATCGCGGCTCTGGCACGCGGTCTTCGACCTCGTCAAGGGATTCGTCGCTGCGTACCACCATGCGCTGACCGCCGGCTTCCCCCACGCCGAGAACCGGCGCTGGCGGGCCGTTCTGCCGTGGGCGATGCTGCGCCTTGCGCACTACAAGGGCCTGGACGGGAAGTTCCGGCTGTTTCGCTACAGTCACTGGATACCGGCGCAGTGGAAGGAATTCCACGAGATCTACGAGCTGGCGCGGGGCCGCGGATGGCAGCACGAGCAGCTCGCGCTGGGTCCGGGGCGCTTCTCGAACTCCGGCATGTTCCTGGAGCAGGTCTACCTGAACGCGCTGTTGCTGATGCGCCTCGACTCCGGCAACTTCACGCCCGACCAGGTCGAATGGGTGGCGAAACAGCTCGAGGAATGGGCGCCGTCGCTGGCGTTGACCCCGACGCCGGGAGAAAACGCCGGATTCTTCGTCGACGTCACGAGCTCGCAGGGCTTGCGCCGGCGCGAAAAGCGGCCGGTCGGGGGGCAGGCGCTGTACGTCGACGCGGGTCCGCTCTACGCGCGGATCGTCGAGCGGTTGCGCTGGCTGCCCGAGCGCGACGAAATCACCACCCCCGCCGGGGAGCTGCCACCGCGCGAGCAGCGCCTGCTGCTGATGCGGCTCGCTTCGCTGTACGGGCCCGATGCGATCGCCCAGGCCCCGCGCGCGACGCGCTATGCGGCCGACGAGCACGTGCGCGTCGTCAGCGGCCTGCACGCGCTGGTGCGGGCGATTGCCGAGATCGACCGCCTGCCCGACGCCGCGCGGACGCCCGGCGTGGCGGCGAGCTACGACGAGGCGACGCTGGTCAATCCGGGAATCAACCCGGCGTCGATCGAGCGCCGCGTGCGTGGCTCGCGCTGGAAGATGGTCGACCGCAGCGAATCGGGTTTCCGGCTGATGGCGCCCGCGAAGGAGGCACCGGCGAGGCTCGGCGAGCTGCTCGCGGTCAAGGACGACGAGTACTGGACCCTCGGCGTCGTACGGCGCATGCAGCGCCAACAGGTCGACGAGATGACTGTCGGGGTCGAAATCATTGCGCGCCGGATGGTCCGGGTGCTGATGCGGAGCTGGTCGGCACCTTCGGAAGCATCGCGTGGCGTCCACGATCGGCCTTTCTTCGGCATCTACCTGCCCGCCGTGCCCGAGAACCGGCAGGCGTCGCAGCGCAGCCTGCTCGGTCCCGACGACCGCTTCGCGCCGGGTGCCATGGTCGAGCTCGACACCGGCAGTGCGCGCTACCTGATACGCCTGACCCAGACGCGCGAGCGCCAGACCGGCTGGACCTGGACGAGCTTCAATGCCGTCCGCAAGCTCGGCGGGGCCTAGCGGCGCCACCGCGACCGGGTTCCCCGTGCGGTCGATCGCGTGGGGAGCTGCCGCGGAAAAGCGGGCAGGCCCGCCGGCGAGCCGCCTCTGACGGGAGCCCCACCGCCTGCTAGAATGCCCCGCTGGTTGGCGCCGGCTCGATGCGAGCGACAGGGCGGACCATCAGGGAGAAGAAGGGGAGCCGGACGCAACAGCTGCCGTCCGTGATCTCGCATCATCGCCGGCCAAGCCGTCGTTAAACAACGTGAGGAGATTCAGGATGGAGCGTCGTTCGTTCATCAAGAATGCCGGGATGGCCGGCATACTGGCAGCGGGGTCCGCCCCGGCCTTCGCGCAAAGTTCGCCCGAGGTGAAGTGGCGCCTCGCGTCGAGCTTCCCGCGCAGCCTGGACACGATCTTCGGCGCTGCCGAGGTCATCAGCAAGCGCGTCGCTGCCGCGACCAACAACAAGTTCCAGATCCAGGTCTTCGCGGGTGGCGAGATCGTCCCGCCGTTCGGCGTCGTCGACGCGGTGCAGAACGCGACGGTCCAGTGCGCGCACACCGCGCCGTACTACTTCTTCGGCAAGGACCCGACGTTCGCGATCGCCTGCGCGCTGCCGTTCGGCATGAACGCGCGTCAGCAGAACGCCTGGATGTACCACGGCGGCGGCCTGCAGCTGATGCGCGAGTTCTTCAAGGACTACAACATCATCAACTTCCCGGCCGGCAACACGGGCGCGCAGATGGGCGGCTTCTTCCGCAAGCCGATCAACACCGTCGCCGACTTCAAGGGCCTGAAGATGCGCATCGGGGGCACCGGCGGCCTGCCGCTGCAGAAGCTGGGCGTCATCCCGCAGCAGATCCCCGGCGGCGACATCTACCCGGCGCTTGAAAAGGGCACGATCGACGCGGCGGAGTGGGTCGGCCCCTACGACGACGAGAAGCTCGGCCTGTACAAGGTCGCCAAGTACTACTACTACCCGGGCTGGTGGGAGGGCGGTCCCGAGCTCGACCTCTTCGTCAATACCAAGGCGTGGGACGAGCTGCCGAAGGACTACCAGGCGGTTCTGGAAGCCGCGTGCTATGAAGCCAACGTCGACATGCTCGCCAAGTACGACGCGTTCAATCCCCCGGCGCTCAAGCGCCTGATCGGCGCCGGCGTGCAGCTGCGACCGTTCTCCAACGAGATCATGGCGGCCTGCTACAAGGCGACGCGGGAAGTCTACGACGACATCGCGACCAAGAACGCCAAGTTCAAGAAGGTCTACGAGCCGTGGAAGGCTTTCCTCGCCGAGGAGGTCTCGTGGTTCCAGGTCGCGGAGAACCGCTTCGACAACTTCATGATCGCGGCCGCCCGCCTGTCGCAGCCGAAGAAGTGATCGTCACGGTCGGCGCGATGCGCCGGCAACAAAAAGCCCCGCTTCGGCGGGGCTTTTTGCTGGGGGGCGCTCACCCGGCAGGCGCGCGAGCGGGCAGAGGAAGGACGACGCGGCGACCCTATTTGCCGCCGTCGGGCTTCTGGTCGCCCATCGCCTTCTCGAGCGCCTTGGTGGCGTCGTCCTGCTCGCTCGATCCGGACGCCGGTGCCTCCTGGGGTGCGGGCGATGCTCCGTCTGCTCCCGGCGCGGCGCCCGACGGGGCCGGTGCGCTCGGCGACTTGCCGCCGCCGAACGCTTCCTCGAGCGCCTTCTGCGCGCGCTCCTGCTCGCTCTCGGCGCCCGGGGTGCCGCCCTTGGCGCCAGGCAGGACGATCTTGCCCTCTTCGGGAACGATGATCTGGACCTTGTTGATGTCGAACGTCTTCTCGCCGGACTTGTAGACCATCACCATCTGCGGGAACGTGATCACCAGCCCGATCATCACGATCTGGATCAGCACGAACGGTATCGCGCCCCAGTAGATCTGCCCGGTGGTGATCCCCTTGGTGATCTTCCGGGTGACCCGGTCGACGTAGTCCTTGGCCGGGGCGACGCTGCGCAGGTAGAACAGCGAGAACCCGAACGGCGGATGCATGAACGACGTCTGCATGTTGACGCCAAGCAGCACGCCGAACCAGATCAGGTCGATGCCCAGCTTGTCGGCCACCGGACCGACCAGCGGAATGACGATGAACGACAGCTCGAAGAAATCGAGGAAGAAGGCGAGGAAGAATATCAGGATGTTGACGACGATCAGGAAGCCGAGCTGGCCTCCGGGAAGGCTCGTCAGCAGGTTCTCGACCCAGACGTGACCGTTGACGCCGTAGAACGTCAGGCTGAACACCCGCGCGCCGACCAGGATGAAGACCACGAACGTCGAGAGTTTCGCCGTCGTGTCCATCGCCTGGGTCAGCAGCTTGAACGACAGGCGGCGGCGGGCGAACGCCATGATCAGCGCACCGGTCGCGCCCATCGCGCCGCCTTCGGTCGGCGTCGCGACACCGAGGAAGATCGTGCCGAGCACGAGGAAGATCAGCGCCAATGGCGGGATCAGCACGAACACGACGCGCTCGGCGATCCGCGACAGCAGGTTGAACTTCAGTAACCGGTTGATCACCGCGGCGAAGAACGCGACGGCGGTTCCCATCGACGTCGAGACGACCAGCGTCTCGTCGAGGGCCCGGTCGGCCATCCGCAGCTTCGCGTAGGCCACGGCCGACAGGAGGGCAACGATGACCAGCACGACCAGCGAGCGCACGCCGCTGCCGCCGTCGGGCTGGCGCAGCGTGCGCGCTTCGGGTGGAAGTGCGGGCGCCCAGTCGGGCTTCAGCATCGACGCGCCGAACGTGTACACCGCGTAGAGGCCGGCCAGCACCAGCCCCGGAATGAACGCGCCGGCGTACATGTCGCCGACCGAGCGGCCGAGCTGGTCGGCCATGATGATCAGCACCAGCGAGGGCGGGATGATCTGGGCCAGCGTGCCCGATGCCACGATGACGCCGGTCGCGAGCCGGCGGTCGTAGCCGTAGCGCAGCATGATCGGCAGCGAGATGAGGCCCATCGAGATCACGCTTGCCGCGACGACGCCGGTGGTCGCGGCGAGCAGCGCACCGACGAAGATCACCGCGTAGGCGAGGCCGCCGCGGACGGGTCCGAAGAGCTGGCCGATCGTGTCGAGCAGGTCCTCGGCCATCCCCGATCGCTCGAGGATCAGACCCATGAACGTGAAGAACGGCACCGCGAGCAGCGTGTCGTTGGACATCACGCCGAAGATGCGGTCGGGCAGCGCCTGGAACAGCGTTGCATCGAGCAGGCCGAGCTTGATGCCGACGAGGCCGAAGAAGATGCCGACCGCGCCCAGCGAGAACGCGACCGGGAAGCCGAGCAGCAGCGCGACGATCAGCCCGCCGAACATCAGCGGGGCGATGTTGGCGGTGATCCAGGCCGTCATGCCGAGGTCTCCTTGCCGTCGACGGGCAGGTTGTCACTGCGCTGGCGCGCGATCTCCTCGGCGAGCTCCTCCTCGGCGGACTTGGCGCCGTGCTTCTCGAGCGGATCCGGAATGCGTCCGGCCAGGAAACCGATGCGCTTGATCAGCTCGGAGACGCCCTGCACGATCAGGAGTGCAAATCCCACCGGCACCATCAGGCGCGCCGGCCAGACGATCAGTCCGCCGGCATTGGTCGAGACCTCGTGCTCGGCGTACGAGCGCGCGAACAGGGGCCAGCCCAGCCACATGATGATGAACGACATCGGGAACAGGAACAGGATGATGCCGAAGACGTCGATCCAGTTCTGGGTGCGCCGGGAGAGCCTTCCCGCGATGATGTCGATCCGCACGTGCTCGTTGCGCAGCAGCGTGTAGCCGGCGCCGAACAGGAAGACGGCGGAGAACAGGTACCACTGGATCTCGAGGTAGGCGTTCGAGCTGTAGTCGAACAGCTTGCGCACGGTGGCGTTCGCAGCGCTGATCAGCACGACGACAAGGATCAGCCAGTAGACAAGGCGTCCGACGCGTTCGGTGACGGCGTCGATCGCCCGGGACAGGGCGAGCAGGGCGTTCAAGATTCCTCCCAACGGTGTCCGGTGCCTCGCACTGGGCCTCCGGAGCCTGACGTCCTCGGTCGCGCTGCGGGCATCCCCCCGGCGACGGACGGCGAATTATAGGCGATCGCGCCGGGCGCGAACGTCCCCGGGGCGGCGCGATCGGACGCGGCTTCGCGCCGCCGGAAGTCGGGGCGCGGCGGAATGGCCGGGCCCGGGGGATCGGGGGGGCAGGATGCTAAGATGATGACTTTTTACGATTCCCCCGCCATGTTCAGTCGCTCAACCGTATTGGCACAGTCGGATCCGGAACTCTGGCAGGCGATCGTCGGCGAGAACCGGCGCCAGGAAGAGCACATCGAGCTCATCGCCTCCGAGAACTATGCGAGCCCTGCCGTCATGGCGGCGCAGGGTTCGCAACTTACCAACAAGTACGCCGAGGGCTATCCGGGCAAGCGCTATTACGGCGGCTGCGAGTTCGTCGACATCGCCGAGCAGCTCGCGATCGACCGGGTCAAGAAGCTGTTTCACGCCGAGGCGGCCAACGTGCAGCCCCATTCCGGTGCCCAGGCCAATCAGGCGGTCTTCTTCGCCGCGCTGTCGCCTGGCGACACGATCCTGGGCATGAGCCTGCCGCATGGCGGGCACCTGACGCACGGCTCGCCGGTCAACATGTCCGGCAAGTGGTTCAAGGTTGCCGCGTACGGCCTCGCGCCGGACACCGAGCTGATCGACTACGACGCGGCCGAGCGGCTTGCCGACGAGCATCGCCCGAAGCTGATCATCGCCGGGGCGTCGGCCTATTCGCGCGTCATCGACTGGAAGCGCTTTCGCGCCATCGCCGACAACGTCGGGGCACAGCTGATGGTCGACATGGCGCATTACGCCGGGTTGATCGCCGCGGGGGTCTACCCGAGCCCGGTCGGCATCGCCGATTACGTGACCAGCACGACGCACAAGACCCTGCGCGGGCCGCGCGGCGGCTTCGTGCTGACCCACGAAGCCCATGCCAAGGCGATCAATTCTGCGGTATTCCCGGGACTGCAGGGCGGGCCGCTGATGCACGTGATCGCAGCCAAGGCCGTCGCTTTCGGGGAGGCGCTGAGCCACGAGTTCAAGATCTACCAGGAGCGCGTGCTCGAGAACGCACGCGTGCTCGCCAAGGTGCTGCAGGAGCGCGGGTTGCGCATCGTTTCCGGCGGCACCGATTCGCACCTGTTCCTCGTCGACCTGCGCGCCAAGAAGGTGACGGGCAAGGATGCCGAGGCCGCGTTGTCGCGGGCGCACATCACCGTCAACAAGAACGCGATCCCCAACGATCCCGAGAAGCCTTTCGTAACCTCGGGCATCCGCATCGGCAGTCCGGCGGTCACCACCCGGGGTTTCGGCGAGATCGAATGCGAGGAACTCGGTCACCTGATCGCCGACGTGCTCGACGCGCCCGGCGACGATGCGGTCGCTGCCCGGGTCCGCGGCGCCCTCGCGGCGCTGACCCGCAGGTTCCCGGTCTATCGGCCGTGACCCGCGGAACGGGGTCGCGACTGCAGGGGACCGGACCGCGACTGACCGGGATCGGGCCGGCATTCCCATGAAGTGCCCCTTCTGCGGCAGCGATGAAACCCAGGTGATCGACTCCCGGGTCTCCGAAGGCGGCGACTCGATACGCCGGCGTCGCCGCTGCACGGGGTGCCAGAAGCGCTTCACCACCTACGAGACCGCGGAGCTGCGGCTGCCGCAGGTCGTCAAGACCAACGGCAATCGCGCGGACTTCGACCGCAACCGCCTGCGGGTCGGATTCGCGCGCGCGCTGCACAAGCGGCCGGTTCCCACCGAGTACGTCGATGCCGCGATCGAGCGCATCGTGCAGAAGGTCCTGTCGCTGGGCGAGCGCGAGATTCCGTCGCGGCACCTCGGCGAGATGGTGATGGAAGAGCTCTACAAGCTCGACAAGGTCGCCTACATACGCTTCGCATCGGTCTATCGGTCGTTCCAGGACGCTTCCGATTTCCGCGACGCGCTGAAGGAGGTCGAATCGGTGCCGGTCCCGCGCAAGCCCGCGCGCCGGCCGGCGTGACGCCCACGGCGGCAGCCAGCGCGGTGGCGGGTACGATCGCGGCGACGATGGGGAATGCGGTGGAGGATGCGGGCGATACGCGATTCTCCGGCGCCGACCGCGCCTTCATGGCGCGCGCACTTGTGGTGGCCGCGCGCGGGCTCTACACGACCACCCCCAATCCACGCGTCGGCTGCGTCATCGCGCGCGACGGCCAGATCCTCGGCGAGGGCTGGCACGTCCGTGCCGGCGAGGCCCACGCCGAAGTCGCCGCGCTGGCGGACGCCCGGGCCGGTGGGCACGATGTCCGCGGCGCGACGCTCTACGTGACGCTCTCCCCCTGCAACACCCACGGGCGCACGCCGCCCTGCGTCGACGCGATCATCCCGGCGGGCATCGCACGTGTCGTGGCGGCGATGCGCGACCCCGGTGCCGCGCAGGCCGACGGCCTGGCGCGACTGGCCGCCGCCGGCATCGCCGTCGACGTCGGGCTGCTCGAGGCGGAGGCGCGCGAGCTCAATCCGGGTTTCGTCTCGCGCATCACCCGCGGACGGCCGTGGGTGCGCAGCAAGATCGCGGCGAGCCTCGACGGACGCACCGCACTCGCGAGCGGCGAGAGCCAGTGGATCACCGGCAGCGCTGCGCGCGACGACGGCCACGCGTGGCGCGCGCGAGCCTGCGCGATCCTGACCGGCGTCGGCACCGTCCTGCACGACGATCCGCAGCTCAACGTGCGCGCGGTCGCGACGACGCGACAGCCGTTGAAGGTGATCGTCGATCGCAATGGCGAAGTGCCGCCACGCGCGAAGATCCTCGAGGGCGGGCCATCGCTGGTCGTGACTGCCGGCGCGCGCAATCCGGCGTGGCCCGCCAAAGTCGACGTCCTCGCGCTGCCGGACCCGAACGCACGCGTCGACCTCCATGCGCTGATGCGCGCGCTGGCTGCGCGCGGCACCAACGAGGTCCACGTCGAGGCGGGGGCCAAGCTCAACGGGGCGCTGATGCGGGCGGGGCTGATCGACGAGCTGCTGGTCTACGTTGCCGGGACCCTGATCGGGGATCCTGCGCGCGGGATGTTCGAGCTTCCGGAACCGCTGCCGACGCTCGCGGCGCGTACCCGGCTGCAATGGACATCGATCGACCGCATCGGCGACGACCTGCGAATCGTCGCACGGGTCGCAGGCAAGGACGACGTCTGATGTTCACCGGCATCGTCGAGGCCGTCGGCCGGATCGCGGCACTGGAGCCTGCCTCTGACGGCGCGCGGCTGCGCGTTGCTGCGGCCGGACTCGACCTCGCCGACGTGCGCGTCGGAGACAGCGTCGCCGTCAGCGGCTGCTGCCTGACGGTCGTCGCCATCGCGGGCGAGCTGCTCGACTTCGACGTGTCGGCCGAGACGCTTCGGTGCACGACCGGATTCGCGGCAGGGGGCAGCGTCAATCTCGAGAAGGCGCTGCGTTTGGCCGATCGCCTCGGTGGACACCTGATGAGCGGCCACGTCGACGGCGTCGGCATCGTGACCGCCTTCGAGCCGGCCACCGCGGATCGGGACGGCAGCTGGCGCCTGGAAGTCGAGGTGCCGACGGCGATCGCTCGCTTCATCGCAACCAAGGGATCGATCGCGGTCGACGGCGTCAGCCTCACCACCAATGTGGTGACCGGTACGCGGTTTACCGTCAATCTGATCCCGCATACACTGGCCGTGACGACGCTGGGAAAACTGACCGTCGGCGCTGCGGTCAACCTGGAGGTCGACCTCGTCGCACGTTATGTCGAGCGCCTCAACGAGGCGCCACGCTAAGAGGAAGAAATCATGGATCTCACGACCCTGGAACGCCTGCCGATGTGGGTGGGCGGACGTCCCCATTCGCCGACGACCACGCGCTATGGCGAGGTGACCAACCCCGCGACCGGCGAAGTCATCCGGCACGTTCCCTACGGCAACGCCGGAGACGTCGATGCCGCCGTGCAGGCGGCGGCAGCCGCGTTTCCGCTTTGGGCCGCGAGCCCGCCGCTGCGCCGCGCGCGCGTGCTGATGCGGTTTCGCGACCTGCTCGACCGGCATCGCAAGGAGCTGGCGCGCATCGTCACGCAGGAGCACGGCAAGACGCTCGCCGATGCCGAAGGCTCGATCGTGCGCGGCCTCGAGGTCGTCGAATTCGCGACCGGCATTCCGCATCTGCTGAAAGGCGAGCACAACGACAGCGTCGGCACCGACGTCGACAGCTGGTCGATGCGCATGCCACTGGGGGTCTGCGCGGGAATCACGCCGTTCAACTTCCCGGCGATGGTCCCGATGTGGATGTTCCCGGTGTCCATCGCCTGCGGCAACACCTTCGTGCTGAAGCCGTCCGAGCGTGTACCGACGCTGTCGCTGCGCCTTGCCGAATTGCTGCAGGAAGCGGGCCTGCCCGACGGCGTGTTCAACGTGGTCCACGGCGACAAGGAGGCGGTCGATGCGCTGCTCGAGCATCCGGGCGTGCGCGCCATCTCCTTCGTCGGGTCGACCCCGATCGCGCGCTACATCTACGAGACCTCGGCGCGGCACGGCAAGCGTGTGCAGGCGCTGGGTGGTGCCAAGAACCACGCGATCGTCATGCCCGATGCCGATCTCGATTTCGCGACCGAAGCGATCATCGGCGCAGGGTACGGCTCGGCCGGGGAGCGCTGCATGGCGATCTCGGCGGTCGTCGCGGTCGGCGAGGTCGCCGATGCATTCGCCGCGAAGCTCGCCGAGCGGGCGCGACGCGTGACGACGGGCCCCGGCGACGGCGCCGACGTGGAGATGGGGCCGGTCATCACCAGCGCGGCGCGGGACCGGATCACGGGGCTCATCGACCGTGGTGTCAGCGAAGGCGCGTCGCTGCTCGTCGACGGCCGCCGGCCGACGATCCCCGGACACGCCAAGGGATTCTTCGTTGGCCCGACGCTGTTCGACCACGTGACGCCGTCGATGACGATCTACCGCGAGGAGATCTTCGGCCCGGTGCTCGGAATGCTGCGCGTGCCTTCGCTCGAGGACGCGATCGGCCTGATCAACGCCAATCCGTATGCCAACGGCGCCGCGCTGTTCACGCGTTCGGGCTATGCGGCACGCCGCTTCCAGCGCGAGGCCGAGGTCGGCATGGCAGGGATCAACGTGCCGATCCCGGTGCCGATGGCGTTCTACTCGTTCGGCGGCTGGCGCAATTCACTGTTCGGCGACCTCAATGTCCACGGGGTCGATGGCGTGCGTTTCTACACGCGACTCAAGACCGTGACGTCGCGCTGGCCGAACGACGGCAGCGCCGCGCCTGGGTTCCACATGCCCGTGATGGGCTGACGCGGGCGCTCGCGCGCGCCGGCGTTCAGTCCAGGGCGGCCGCCGGGTGCGACTGTGTGCTGGCTCGGCGGGGGTCGCTCGGGCGGCGGGCCGGATGCGTCTGCGCGCTCGGAGTGCGCAAACGCCGGCCGGCGGGTCCCGGCGCGGCGTCGCTCGAGGACATCGTCCAGCAGCCGTAGCGATCGGGCTCGCTTGCCGCGCCACCCGCGACGGCCGTCGCGCACGCTCGCGCTCGCCGCACCCGTCCCGCCGCCCTGACGCATCCGTGCGAAGCCGAGGCGGGCCGATCCGATTCGTACGCTTTCGGTTCCCGCCGATGCCGCGAATGGCGCGCGGTGACGGGCTCCCGCGCAGGGCGCCTGCGGCGCAGTCGTCGTGAAGCGGGTGGTGCGGCCAGCGAGCCCGGCCGCCTCGTGGAGTTCCGGATGTCCTCGAGCGCCGCCGCACCGGGACCCGCTCGACGACGCGGGTGCGACGCCGAAGCCCTGCGCGGGAGCCCGTCACCACGCGCCTCTGTGCGATCACCACGCGCCTCTGTGCGATCGCCATGCGCCTTGGCGTCCGGTCATTCATCGAGCACGCGCCACGACAGACGATGTCCTGCGGGTTGGGCGCCGAGCATCGCCTGTGCGAAGCCTGCAACCCCCCCAGGACCATCGACCCGAACGGTCACGCGGTAGTAGGGTGTGCGCGGTGGCTCGGCCGGGTCCGGCGAGCCCAGTGCCGCTGTGACGCTGGGCGGCGAGAGCGTGCAGTTGTCGACGGTCGCGGGACCGGGTGTCGCGCACAGCCGCTCGATGATGTGGCGGATGGTCAGCGCCCCCGTGGCCTCCAGCAATCCCGCCTCCGCCGGATAGCCGGCCGTGTGCTGCAGCGCGGCGGGAACGCCGCGTGCATCTTCGCCTGCCCGGCGCGTCGCGTAGTAGTTGTTGGCGAGGTCGTCGGCGTCCAGGTCGGAGATTGCCGGGCTCCCGTACAGCGCGGCGACATCGCGCTCGATTGCGGCGAATGCGGCCAGCGTCGCATTCTGTCGCGCCGTCAGGTTTCCCCCCACGGCCATCGCGATGAACGCTCCCCGGACCAGCGACATGGCGGCGAAAGCCATCGCGATCGTCGCGATCATGGTCACGAACAGGACCGTGCCGCCGATGCGCAAGGCACCCGTCCGGCCGGGCCTCCGGATCATGCTCACGTACCGCGATTCCAAAGCGTGTTGCGCAAGGGGACGATGATCTCCTGGCCGGCGTAACGAAATCCGCCGGCGGCGGATCCGGCGATCGTTCCCTCGAGCCGGCCCGGGCACGCAGTGCGGTCGGGGAGTTCGCAATCGAACAACACCCAGTGGAAGGCGCCCGTTGCCCGCGGGTCGAACGCTTCGCTGCGCGCAATGACACCGATGCGCAGCGCGACAATGCGGTCGAGCGCCGCGCGCGGCGCAACGAGCAGCGAGGCGGCGTCGAGACCTTCGGCGACCGTCGCCCCGATCCAGTCGTCGAGCACACCGTCGTCATCGCGGTCGACACCGTACTGGAGCTTCAGATTGACGATGTTCGAAACCAGCGGCACGGGCGCATCCCCGTTCACGACGTCGGTGCTGCGCAGCGCGCCCGCTGCCACGTCGAATCGGACGGTCGATGCGCGGCTCGCGGGTCCGAGGTTCAGGAGTAGCGACGTGATCGGGAGATCGACGCCGACCGGCGTGTGGGCGATCTCGATGATCCCGGCCGCGACCGGGCTCACGCCGGTCACCTCGGCCGTCGCGCAGATGCCGGTGCGGCTGATCGCCACGATGCGGTCACCGGTGGCAAATCCGTCGGGGCTCTGGACGCGAAAGTTCGCCCCTGCGGGCGCCGCAGCGGCGAAGGCCGCAGGGGCGGCCAGTCGCGACTGCTGCGCCTGACGGACGACCAGGCCATCCGGCCTGTTGATCCCGCCGCCGTCGATCACCACGGCAGGGATCGGGCGCTGGGTGGCGGCGAGGTCCGATGTGGGAGGACAGGCGTCGAGCCAGCGCGCCGCGGCACCGATGCCGGCGCCGGCGCTGCCCGCGGCCGTCGCCAGAATGGATGCGGCGATGCTGCCCGTCTGTTCGGCATCGGCGCGCGCCGATGCGCTGCGGCGCAGCTCGCCGATTGCCGCGAAAGCTTGATGGGCGAGGACGATCGCGATCAGCCCGACCGTGATGCCGGTGAGGACGTCGACGAGGGTCAGGCCGGTTTCGGCGGCAAGGTCGTGTCGCAGGCTGCGGTGCGGCGCCATGTTCGTCGTCATCGCGACGCGATCACCTGCTCGGTCGCGTAGCGATGAGGCAAGGCATCCTCCGGGGATTGCCAGAACAGCGTCAACGTGACGCGCGGGCTGGCGCCTGCCGCCGCGTTCGCCACCGACACCACCGGAACGTTTCGGGTGGGCGTGACCCCGGGAAGCTTCGCTGCCGCGGCCACGATATCGAGGAACCCCGGTCCGCCGGTGGCGGAATCGTATCGATCGGCGAGTGTCGCGGGATTCTCGGCCCACATCCGTGCCAGCGTCGATTCGGCAAGGTTCGCCGCTTGGCCGCGCCAGTGCGCGTTGCCGGCGTCGTGCAGCGCGCGGGTGGCGAGCCCCAGGAGGGCCAGCGTTCCCAGGCTCAGGACGAGTACCGCGATCAACGCTTCGAGCAGGACGATGCCGCGGCATGGCCGCCGGTCTCGATCGCGTGCCCGTCCGCGTGTCGCCTTGCGAGCGAACCTCGCGCCGCCGATGCGGGGCCCCAGCCGCTGCGGCCATCGCGGTGCCGGACGGGTATCCCGCGCGCTGGCGGGACGACCTTCGTGCTGCGCACTCCGGCATTCGCCCGTGGGGCGGCCTTTCGGATTCATACGCACAATCCGTCGCTGCGGATGGTCCAGCAGTCGGCGTGCGCCCACCATCCGGAAGGGACCGACACCGTCGCCTTGATCCCCGACTGGTCGATCGTGTAGGCGAATCCGGCCATGCCGTGGGTGGCAAGACCGGTTGCCGTGTATGTGTAGGTCGACGCCGTTGCGTCGCAGCGGAGTTCGAATGCATCCGCGCTGGTGGCGGCGGGCGGGGCGACACCGCAGCGACCGGCATCGTCGACGTAGGAGCGGCGATCGAGGAAATACTGCTCCATCCGCGAGCGCGTGTCGGCGAGCCGGGTGATCGCGTCGACGAGGCGGCTGCGCTGAACGTACGCACGGTAAGGCGGAAGGGCGATCGCGGCGAGGATCGCGACGATCGACGCCACGGTCAGCACCTCGATCAACGAGAAGCCTTGCGCGGTCCGGGAGGTCATGGACAGGTCTCCGTCGCGTCGGCGATCCTGACGCGTCCGCCGCTGGCGAGGACGACCTTCCGCGCGGAGGCGCCCGGGCGGCAGACCGTGAAGGTTCCCATCTGCAGCGCGCCGTCGATGCGCCGCGCCTGTCCGAGGCTGGTGTAGGAGACGTAGTCGGCGACCGGACGATTGCCGCGAACGGTGACACGCTGGGATGCCGCGGGTTCGCGCGCGATCACCGGCTCCGCGATACCCAGGTTGCCATTGTGGTCGGTGTCCGCAAATATGATCCACCCGGTCTCCCAGCCCGCGGGCCCGGCGGAACAGCCATCGCCCGCTGCCGGGCACACCCCGACCCGGGTGCCGCGCTTGATCGCCTCGCTGCGCGCCAGCATCAGCGTTTGCATCAGGGCATCGGCGAGATCGCGTTGCTGCCGCTCGGCCAGGAACTCGCCCCAGTTCGGCAGGCTCGAGGAGAGGACCACGCCGACGATCGCCAGCGCGACGAGCAGCTCGATCAGCGTCACGCCCCGTTCCGGGTGCGGCCCTGCGGCAGAGGTCCACGCGGACAGCGTGCAAGGCGTGCCCGCGGGGCGGGCGCCGAGGGGGACCGGGCGCCTGGCGCGGCGATGGGCGAACGACGTGGCGGTCGAATGCATGGGGGTCTGGACGCCGGAGGGTGGTAGCTGCGGAATCTAAGGCCGGGCGCCGGTGGGGAACGATTGGCGCTTCGGCCTAGTCCGAACGTCCGATGGGCAGGAACGAATGCGGGTCGGGCGGGTCGGGTCACGGATCGCGGGCCTCTTGACGCCGATCGCTTGAGGTTTAAGCTGAATCCCGCATTCACGATCGGGACTGCGATTCCGCGGCGGCCTGCCGCGGGACGACGGTCGACGGCGAAGGGGGAAGAATGTCGATTCGGCTTTGCGGCGCGGCCTGCGCCGGGCTCGTTCCACTGGCAGACGGTCACCACCGGCGCGCGGCGCGCGCTGTCGCCTCACTCGCGCACGCGCGGCATCGCCGGCAGCATGCGGTGGCAGGCATTCGCGGCTTCCGCCAAGGATTGACACGATGACACGCGCCCTCGAACCTCGACGACCGGAGCGGGAATCCCTGAAAGCGGAGCGAATGGCGCCGCGCCTCGATCGCGAATCCCAGCTGTCTGCTCGCGATCATCTTTCGCTGCATCTGTGGCTGCGGCTCCTGACGTGCTCGACGATGATCGAGCATCGGGTGCGCGAGCAGCTGCGTGAGTCCTTCGCGATCACGCTGCCGAGGTTCGACCTGATGGCGCAGCTCGACCGCGCGCCCAATGGCCTCAAGATGAGCGACCTGTCGAGGCGCCTGATGGTCACCGGGGGCAACGTCACGGGACTCGTCGACCAACTGGTCGGCGAGGGCCTGGTCGTGCGGCGCGACTCATCCGAGGACCGGCGCGTCTACGAGGTCCGGCTCACGGCCAAGGGCAAGCGTCAGTTCGACATGATGTCGGCGGCACACGAGCGCGTGATCGTCGATCTGCTTGCGGGACTTCCCCGAAAGGAACGCGAAGCGCTCCACGAATCCCTCGGCCAGCTCAAGGCGGCCCTGGTCGCCCGAATCGAAACGGCCGTCGCCCGGGGGCGATGAGCGCGGCGACGAGCGATTCCCCTGATCGCGATCAAGCGTTCGGGATTGCACGTTCGCGGAGGGAGCCGCGATAATCGCGGTCGCGGCGCGCCCGCCCGGGCGACTGGTCCGGGCGCGCAACGGTGGCGCACGTCATCAGCGCAGCGGCCGAGGTTCGGCCCCATCCCCGGAGTCCCGACATGAACGCCCCCGATCGCCCTGCCGGCACCAAGCCATCGTTCAACTGGCAGGATCCGCTGTTGCTGTTCGACCAGCTGTCCGAGGACGAGCGGCTGGTGATGAATGCCGCGCACGCGTACGCGCAGGACAAGCTGATGCCGCGCGTCCGCGACGCGTTTCGCAACGAGACGACCGATCCTTCGATCTTCCGCGAGATGGGCGAGCTCGGCCTGCTCGGGGCGACGCTGCCGCCGGATTACGGCGGGTCGGGCCTCAACTACGTCTGCTACGGGCTGATCGCGCGCGAGGTCGAGCGCGTCGACTCGGGCTACCGGTCGATGATGAGCGTCCAAAGTTCGCTCGTCATGTTCCCGATCCACGAGTACGGCAGCGAGGCGCAGAGGAAGCAATACCTGCCGAGGCTCGCCACCGGCGAGCTGATCGGCTGTTTCGGCCTCACCGAGCCCAACCACGGGTCGGACCCCGGATCGATGGAGACACGCGCGATCGGCGTCGACGGCGGGTACCGTCTGCGGGGATCGAAGACGTGGATCTCGAATGCGCCGATCGCCGACGTGTTCGTCGTCTGGGCCAAGCTCGATGGCGTCGTGCGCGGCTTCATCCTCGAGAAGGGAATGAAGGGTCTCACCGCCCCGAAGATCGAAGGCAAGTTCTCGCTGCGGGCGTCGGTCACCGGCGAGATCGTGATGGACGACGTCTTCGTCCCTGCGGAGAATCTGCTGCCGAACGTGCAGGGCCTGAAGGGCCCGATGGGTTGCCTCAACAGCGCGCGCTACGGCATCGCCTGGGGTGCGCTGGGGGCGGCCGAGTTCTGCTGGCAGGCGGCGCGGCAATACACGCTCGACCGCAAGCAGTTCGGACGCCCCCTCGCGGGCAACCAGCTGATCCAGAAGAAGCTCGCCGACATGCAGACGGAAATTGCGCTGGGGCTGCAGGGTTGCCTGCGTCTGGGGCGGCTCAAGGACGAAGGGCGGGCTGCGCCGGAGATCACCTCGATCATGAAGCGCAACAGCTGCGGCAAGGCGCTCGAGATCGCGCGCATGGCGCGGGACATGCACGGCGGCAACGGCATCGTCGACGAATTCCACGTGATCCGCCACGTGCTCAACCTCGAGACGGTCAACACCTACGAGGGCACCCATGACATCCATGCGCTGATACTCGGCCGCGCGCAGACCGGGATCTCGGCGTTCTGAAGGCGAACTCCCACACGTGCCAGTCCGGCGCGGGCCTGCCCGCGCTCCATGCCTGTTGAAGCGATGAAACTCTACGATTACTTCCGTTCGTCGGCCGCGTATCGCGTGCGCATTGCGCTGAACCTCAAGGGCATCAAGCCCGACGAGCGCACGTTCGTGCACCTGCGCATGGGAAACCAGCGCGCCCAGGATTACCTGGCGCTCAACCCGCAGGGTCTCGTGCCCGCGCTGGCGCTGGACGACGGCCACGTGCTGACGCAGTCGCTGGCGATCGTCGAGTACCTGGACGAGACGCATCCGGAACCGCCGCTGCTGCCCGCGGACCCGGTCGCGCGTGCCCGCGTCCGTGCAATCGCCCTGCAGATCGCCTGCGAGATCCATCCGCTCAACAACCTGCGCGTGCTGAACTACCTGACCGGGACCATGGGCGTGTCGACGGAGCAGAAGGACGGCTGGTATCGCTACTGGATCGACGTCGGCTTCGAGGCGCTCGAGAAGGAACTCGCACGCAACCCCGAGACCGGCCGCTTCTGCCATGGCGACACGCCGACGCTCGCCGACGTCTGCCTCGTGCCGCAGCTCGCCAACGCGCGCCGCTTCGCGATCGACCTCTCGCCTTACCCGACGCTGACGCGCATCGAGGCTGCCTGCAACGCGCTGCCCGCTTTCGCCGATGCCGCGCCATCGAGGCAGCCCGACGCCGAGTAGCCGGTCCATTGCTGCGGCAGCTTCGCCGGACCTTTCCGAAGTCCCACACCACAACTCACTTCGAGGAAACCCGTCCATGCAATACGCGATCCCCGCGTGGGAGCTCCCGTCCGTCCCGATCGCCGGAAGCGACCAGCGCTTCCCGGTTCGTCACATCTACTGCGTCGGCCGCAACTACGCCGAACACGCGAAGGAGATGGGGGGCGACGCCTCCAAGGAGCCGCCGTTCTTCTTCATGAAGTCGGCCGATGCGATCGTGCCCGTCGTGCCGCCGGCCGTGGGCCGCATCGACTATCCGCTGGCGACGTCGAACTACCACCACGAGATCGAGCTGGTCGTCGCGATCGGCAGGAGCGGCGTGAAGCTCGCCCCGGGCGAGGCGCAGTCGATCGTCTGGGGCTACGCGGTCGGCCTCGACATGACGCGCCGCGACCTGCAGAACGACATGCGGGAGAAGAAGCGGCCCTGGGACATCGGCAAGTCCTTCGCGCAGGCCGCGCCGATCGCCCCGATCCATCCGGTGACGGCGACCGGCGTCCTGTCGCGCGGCGCGATCGAGCTCGACGTCAACGGTGCGCCGCGCCAGCGCGGCGATCTGTCCGACATGATCTGGGACGTGCCGAACATGATCGCGTTCCTGTCGCAGATGTACCGCCTCGAGCCGGGCGACCTGATCTTCACCGGCACGCCATCGGGCGTCGGTGCGGTGAAGGCCGGCGACCGGCTCGACGGCCGCGTCGCCGGACTCACGCCGCTGTCGATCGAAATCGTCGCGCCGGCGGCGTGATGCAGCGAGGCGCATGACGATGTCGATGGACATGACGCCGGAGGAGGTCGAGCGCGGCTACAACAATCGTGCGGCGGTCCCCGACCACCCGGTGTGGCTCGCGCAGTTCGCATCGCGCTCGCAGCGCGCCTTCGAGGACCTCAAGCCCGCGCTTGACCTGCGCTACGGCGCGGGCGACAAGGAGACGCTCGACCTCTACCTGCCCGCCGCCCCCGCCCGAGGGACCTTCGTCTTCATCCACGGCGGCTACTGGCGGACCCTCGACAAGGCCGACCATGGGTTCGTCGCGCCGCCGTTCGTCGCTGCCGGATTCGCGGTCGCGATCATCAACTACGACCTCTGCCCCGGCGTGACGATCTCGACCATCGTCGAGCAGTGCCGGCACGCCCTGCGCTGGATCGAGCGCTACGGTCCGCAGCACGGCGCGGTCGGGCCGGTCGTCATCGGCGGACATTCGGCGGGCGGACACCTGGTGGCGATGATGTTCGCGACGGACTGGCAGGCGCAGGGTCTGGCGCGCAGCCCGTTCGTCGCGGGCGTCGCGCTGTCCGGCGTGTTCGACCTCGAACCGCTGGTCGTTTCGTCGATGAACGCCGATCTGCGGCTGGACGTCGAAGAGGCGAGGCGGATGTCGCCGGTGCATCTCGCGCCGCGCGTCGACGCGCCGATGTTCGTCGCGGTCGGCGCCGACGAGACCTCCGAGTTCATCCGGCAGTCGCAACTCATCCATGACGCCTGGCCCGGCAACCGGCCGGCGGATGCCGACGGTCCCCTGCTCATCCGCGATCGCAATCACTTCAGCGTCGCGCTCGATTTCGCGGACCCGGCGAGCGAACTCGCGCGAGTCACCAGGGCCCTGTTGACAACTGACCCCGGGTCATTCACGCTACGCCACAAGTGACCGGCAGTCATTTGACCTTGCCGGCGATGGCGCGGGTGAGGCGATGGCGATTCGACAGCGGGCGGTGGACCTCGAGGGGAAGGAGGAGCGGCGGCACGCGATCCTGGACGCCGCCGAGCGCCTGCTCACGCGCGCGCCCGATCGGATCGCGAGTGTCGCGGAGGTGGCCGACGAGGCGGGGCTCGCCAAGGGCACTGTCTACCTCTACTTCCCGAGCAAGGACGAGCTGCTGCTCGCGCTGCACGAGCGACACGTCGACGGCTATTTCAGCGCGCTGATCGGATTCCTCGAGCGTTCGCCATCGGTCTCGATCGATGACCTGCTCGAGATCACGCTGGCGCATCTCGCGGCGAAGCCGGCATTTCTCTCGCTGGCCACGCGCTGCCTCGGGATCGTCGAAACCGAGGTGCCCCGCGAGACGGCGACGGCGTTCAAGGCCAGGATGAGCGAGCGTCTGGCCGCAGCGGGGGCGGGGCTGGAGCGCCACTTTCCCGAGCTGGCGCAAGGCGACGGCGTCGCGCTGCTGCGGCACACCTACGCGCTGATCCTCGGCCTGTGGCAGATGTGCTCGACCAACGGGGTGCCATCGGGACTGGCCGGCGAGGCCTGTGTCGGTCGACCGTTCGAGTACCCGCGGGAGCTCGCGCGCGCGTTGCGTGCCCTGTGGGAAGGCGCGATCGGGCCGCGTCTGCATCCGCGCAAGGGTGAAAGCCGCGCGCCGGTCGCGTGAGGGCGTTGCGGTAGAATTCGCCCCTCCCGAATCGCCGTTTCTCCTGCGAGATCCCCGCCGATGCCGATTTCCCCGATCACCGAGATCATCGCCGAAATGAAGGCGGGACGGATGGTCGTCCTCGTCGACGAGGAGGATCGCGAGAACGAAGGCGACCTCGTGCTCGCCGCGGATTGCGTGACCCCGGAAGCGATCAACTTCATGGCGCGTTTCGGCCGCGGCCTGATCTGCATGCCGGTCACCGAGGAGCGCGCCCGGCGCCTCAATCTCGCGCCGATGGCGCAGGTGAACCGGTCGATGCACGGGACCAATTTCACCGTGTCGATCGAAGCCGCCGAGGGCGTGACCACCGGCATTTCGGCCGCCGATCGCGCGCACACGATCCGCGTTGCGGCCGCGCCGGACGCGAAGCCCGAGGATGTCGTCCAGCCGGGCCACGTGTTTCCGCTGGTCGCGCAACCCGGGGGCGTGCTCGCGCGCGCGGGCCACACCGAGGCCTGCTGCGATCTGGCGCGCCTCGCCGGCCTTTCGCCTTCCGCCGTGCTGTGCGAGATCATGAAGGACGACGGCACGATGGCGCGCCTGCCCGATCTCGAGATCTTCGCGCGCGAGCACGGATTGAAGATCGGTTCGATCGTCGACCTGATCCACCATCGCAGCCGCACCGAACGCCTGGTCGAACGCATCGCGGAGCGAGCCCTGATGACGCCTGCCGGTGCATTCCGGCTGGTCGTCTATCGCGACAAGCTCTCGGACGCCACGCACCTCGCGCTGGTCCGCGGGCCGATCGCACCCGACGTCGAGACCCTGGTGCGCGTGCACGAGCCGCTGTCGGTCATCGACCTGCTCGAGGCCGACAGCACGTCGCACTCGTGGAGCGTGCTCGAGGCGCAACGTGCGATCGCGGCCGCGGGCCGCGGCGTGATCGTGCTGCTGCACAGGACCGAAAGCCCGCAGGAGCTGCGCCGGCGTGCGATCGGGACCGAGCCGCAGCCGCCGGCCAAGGTGGACCTGCGCAACTACGGCATCGGCGCGCAGATCCTGCGCGACCTGCACGTGGGCAGGATGCGTCTGCTCGCCCGTCAGCGGAAGATGCCGAGCATGGCCGGCTTCGACCTCGAGGTCACCGGCTACGACGAGGCGCCGCCCGCGCGCCAGGCCTCCTAGCATGCCGATCGCGCGCATCGACCCCGATCACCGCGGCGAGGCGCGTCGCGTCGCCATCGTGCTGTCGCGCTTCAACGCTCGCGTCGGCGAAGGCCTGCTGGGCGGCGCGCTGCGCGCGCTGAAGGAGGCGGGGGTCGCCGACGCCGCCGTGACGGTCGTCACGGTCCCGGGCGCTCTGGAAACGCCGCTGGCGCTGCAGCGGCTTGCGCAAAGCGGCGCGTACGATGCGCTGGTCGCGCTCGGTGCCGTGATCCGCGGCGACACCTACCACTTCGAGATCGTCTCCAACGAATCCGCTGCAGGCGTGTCGAGCGTTGCGCTCGAATATGGAATCCCGATCGGCAACGGCATCCTCACCTGCGACACCGATGCGCAGGCCGAGGCGCGGATGGATGCCAAGGGCCACGAAGCCGCGCTTGCCGCGCTCGAACTCGCCAACCTGATCGACGCGATCGGGGAGCGATGAGCATGGTCTGCCATCGATGAGCACGGCGACGGCACGTCGGCGTGCGCGGGAGCTTGCGCTGCAAGGGCTCTACCAGCGACAGGTCGCCGGCAATGCCGACGATCAGATCGAGGCGGACCTGGTCGCGAGCCCCGGCTACGCCCGGGCGGACCCGGTGTACTTCGGCGAGCTGTGGAACGGGGTGACGCGCGAGTACGATGATCTGCTCGCCGCGGTCACGCCGAAGCTCGACCGGAAAGCCGCCGACCTCGCGCCCATCGAGCGGGCGCTGCTCGTCATCGGCACCTGGGAGCTCACCCGGCGGCTGGACATCCCCTATCGCGCGGTGATCAACGAGGCGATCGAGCTCGCCAAGTCCTATGGCGGCACCGACGCCCACAAGTTCGTCAACGGCGTCCTCGACAAGCTCGCGCCGGAACTGCGCGCCGACGAGATCCGCGCGGCCGCGAATCGCGGATGAACGAATTCGAGCTGATCGAACGCTACTTTCGGCGCCCGCCGCAGCATCCCGACGTGCGGGTGGGCATCGGCGACGACGGCGCGGTCGTCGCGCCGTCGCCCGGGATGGAGTACGTCCTGACCGTCGACATGCTGGTCGAAGGGCGCCACTTCGTCACGGGCACCGATCCCGAGCGCCTGGGTCACAAGACGCTCGCGGTCAACCTCTCCGACCTGGCTGCGATGGGCGCGCTGCCGCGTTACGTGCTGCTGGCGGTGGCGCTGCCCGACGCCGATCCGGCGTGGGTCGCAGCATTCATGCGCGGCTTCGACGCGCTCGCCCGTCGGCATGACGTCGAGCTGATCGGCGGCGACACGACGCGCGGTCCGCGCAACCTCTGCGTCACCGCGATCGGCGAATTGCCGGCGGGTTCGGCGCTGCTGCGCAGCGGCGCCAGGCCGGGGGACGCGATCTACGTGTCCGGCGCGCTCGGCGACGCGGCGCTGGCGCTGGCCGTCGCAGGCGGACGCACCGACGTCGATCCGCAGTGGCGCGCAGCGCTCGCACTGCGGCTCGACGCGCCCGAGCCTCGCGTTGCGCTGGGCGTCGTCCTGCGGGGCATCGCCTCGGGTGCGATCGACGTCTCCGACGGGCTGATCGGCGATCTCGGCCACATCCTGACCGAATCGCGCGTCGGCGCGACCGTCGATCTCGCGTCGGTGCCTTGCTCGCCCGCGCTGCGCGCCCGGCTCGAGGGCGGCGAGCGCGACCTGGCGCTGGCGTGCCTTCTTGCGGGCGGCGACGACTACGAACTCTGCTTCACCGCGCCGCCGGCGATGCGCGAGCGCATCGATGCCTTGGCACTCGCGCTGCGGCTGCCGCTGTCGATGATCGGGTCGATCGACGCCGAGGCGGGGCTGCGGATTCGCGACGAGCAGGGGCAACCACTTTCCCGGCTGCCCCAGGCGTTCGACCACTTCCGATGAGCGGCGCCGGGTGAAGAGGCAATCCCCGACGTTCGCATTCCTGATCCGCCATCCGGCGCATTTCATCGCACTGGGTTTCGGGGCGGGACTCGCCCCGGTGATGCCGGGAACCTTCGGCACGCTGGTCGCGTTCCCGATCGCCTGGTGGCTGCAGGCACATGCCGGCGTCGCCGGGTGGATGGTCGCGATCGGCGCCTTCACCGCGATCGGCGTGTGGTCCGCGCAGGTGACGGGCACGGACCTCGGCAGGCCCGACCACGGCAGCATCGTCGTCGACGAGATCGCGGCGTTCCTGCTCGTGCTGTTCTTCGCCGGCGGCGACGCCATGCGGCAGCTCGCCGCGTTCGCCCTGTTCCGCTTCTTCGACATCGTGAAGCCGCCGCCGATACGCCAGCTCGACGCCGCGATCAAGAACGGCTTCGGCGTGATGCTCGACGACTTCGTCGCCGCGGGCTACGCGCTGATCGTACTCGCCATGGTCGTGCGCATCGCCGGGAGCGCGTGATGGACGGCGTCGCGACCGTCCGCGAGATCGACGGCATCGCAGCGGCGCGCGTCGAGGAAGCGGGCCTCAATGCGCTGCAGACGCAGCGGCAGCTCTTCTACGATGGCTGGCTGCTGCGCCTGTCGCCGGGAAAGGCCCGGCGCGCGCGCAGCATCAACGCCCATTTCGGCTCGACGCTTCCGCTGGACGCCAAGATCGCGCGCTGCGAGCGCCTCTATGCAGCGCATGGACTGCCGACGCTGTTCCGGATGACCCCGTTCGTCCAGCCTCCGGGGCTCGACGAAGCGCTCGAGCGCCGCGGCTATCTGGCGTTCGACCCGACGCTGGTCCAGGTCGCGTCTCTTCGTGGTGGGCCAGGCTCGCCAACCGATCCTTTGCCCTCTGCCGAACGCGAATTGCCAGGCTCCCCGCTGACCGAGCTCGCTGCAGTGCCGGTCGACGAATTCGTGCGCGAGGTCGCCGCACTGCGTGGATCGACCGACGCGCAGCGTACTGCGCACCTCGAGCGTCTCGCGGCAACGCCGCTTGCTGCGCGGACGATCGTCGCGCGCGAGGATGGCAGGGTCGTCGCCTGCGGCCAGACTATGCTCGATGGCGAGCTGGCCGGAATCTTCGACATGCTGACCGACGGAGCCGCGCGCGGCCGCGGACTGGCGACGCGGATCGTCGCCGAGCTCCTGTCCTGGGGCCGAGGCCAGTCGGCGACGCACGCATACCTGCAGGTCGACGCCGGGAACGCCCCGGCGCTCGCCGTCTACCGCAAGTTCGGCTTTGCGACCGCGTATGCGTATCACTACCGCGCGCGCCCGGGGGAGTGCCGATGAGCCCGAAGGTCGCCCAGTGACCCGGACCGACAGCGAGGCGCTGGCGGCGAAGCTCGGGAGCCTCCTGCTCGCCGGCGGCCTGCACGTGGCGACCGCGGAATCCTGTACCGGGGGGCTTCTCGCCGGCGCGATCACCTCGGTCGCCGGGAGCTCGGACTGGTTCGATCGCGGTTTCGTCACCTACTCGAACGAGGCCAAGATCGAGCTCCTCGGCGTGGCACGGGCACTGATCGAGGGCCACGGCGCGGTTTCGGAGCCCGTCGCTGCCGCAATGGCGGCGGGGGCCCTTGCACGCAGTCGCGCCGACCTCGCCCTGGCCATCACCGGTATTGCCGGGCCGGGCGGCGGGACGCCTGCCAAGCCGGTCGGCACCGTCTGTTTCGCCTGGGCCCGCCGGGGGAACGGACCGCCTTCGGTGCGCACCGAGCAACTCGCGGGCAACCGGGCGGCCGTGCGGGAAGCGTCGGTGCGCATCGCACTCGAGGGCCTGATCGTGGCCGTCGGCCCCGGCAGGGCACCCTAGGACGCGTCCGGGCCGCAATTCCCCGGACGGTCTAGGCCGTCGGACGGCTTCCATCGAACGATCGTTCCATGCAATAATCGCCGCGATTCCTCATCCGTCATCGCCCCGATTCCCCACACCCGGTACCCAAATGGACGACAACAAAGGCAAGGCACTCGCCGCCGCACTGGCGCAGATCGAAAAGCAGTTCGGCAAGGGCTCGATCATGAAAATGGGCGATGCCCAGATCCAGAACGACCTGCAGGTGGTGTCGACCGGGTCGCTCGGGCTCGACATCGCGCTGGGCGTCGGCGGCCTGCCGCGGGGGCGGGTCGTCGAGATCTACGGTCCCGAATCCTCGGGCAAGACCACGCTGTGCCTGCAGGTCGTCGCCCAGGTCCAGAAGGCCGGCGGCACTGCCGCCTACATCGACGCGGAAAATGCGCTCGATCCGGTCTACGCAGGGAAGCTGGGCGTCAATGTCGGCGAGTTGCTGATCTCGCAGCCCGACACCGGCGAGCAGGGGCTGGAAATCGCCGACATGCTGGTGCGCTCCGGCGGCGTCGACGTCATCGTCATCGATTCGGTCGCGGCGCTGGTGCCCAAGGCCGAAATCGAAGGTGAGATGGGCGACCAACTGCCGGGCCTGCAGGCGCGCCTGATGAGCCAGGCGCTGCGCAAGCTGACGTCGAACATCAAGCGGGCGAACGTGCTGGTCATCTTCATCAACCAGATCCGGATGAAGATCGGCGTCATGTTCGGCAATCCCGAGACGACGACCGGCGGCAACGCGCTCAAGTTCTACGCGTCGGTTCGGCTCGACATCCGTCGCATCGGCGCGATCAAGCGCGGCGAGGAGGTCGTCGGCAACGAGACCCGCGTCAAGGTCGTCAAGAACAAGGTGGCGCCTCCGTTTCGCGAGGCGCTGTTCGACATCCTCTACGGCGAGGGCATCAGCCGCGAAGGCGAGATTATCGAGCTGGGTGTCAATCACCGGATCATCGAGAAATCCGGCGCGTGGTACGCCTACGGTGGAGAAAAGATCGGCCAGGGCAAGGACAATGCCCGCGAGTTCCTGAGGGAGCATCCGGAAATGGCGGCGGAAATCGAAGCCAAGATCCGCGAGGCTGTCGGCGTTCCGACGCCGGGGCGCATCAAGGGTAGCGCCGAGGACGCGGAGGACTGAGACGGAGGGCATCGACGCCGTGGCTCTCGGGCGCGCGAGGCCAATCGCCGTCGCCCTCCCGATGGCTCGGCCGTCCCTGCGGGACGATCATGCGCGGCGTGCGTGACAAGCCGCCGCCATCGGCTCGCGCCGCGGCGATCAGGATGCTGGCACGGCGCGACCTGAGCCGGGCCGAACTTCAGCAACGCCTTCGCGCCCGCGGCATCGCGGAGGCCAGCATCGCCGAGACCCTCGACGAGTTCGAGCGCCTCGGCTACCTGTCGGACACCCGCTATGCGCAGGGTGTCGTCGCCCAGCGCGCAGGTCGCTACGGCAAGCGGGCGATCGCCCGCGATCTGCAGGAGAGGAAGGTCGCGCCTTCGATCGCCAAGGAGGCCCTCGGGGCGCTCGAGTCGCGCGACGAGCTGGCCGACGCGACTGCGCTGTGGTCGCGGCGCTTCGGGCAGCCCCCGCAGGACGAGCGCGAAAAGGGCCGGCAGGTGCGCTTCCTGATGTCACGCGGCTACAGCGCCGCAATCGCGTTCAAGGTACTGCGCGTGGCCGGCGCGAACATCGACGGCGATCCTGAATGATCGCGGGGCGGGGGCATCGTCCCCGCCGGATCAACCCATGGCGGTCGCGATCCCCGTGGGGTCGGAGTGCGAATCGATCGCACCCTTGCGACCTGAGAGCAACTCCACGGTGCGGCGGGGCAGGTCCTCGGTGTTGAGCGTGAACGCGCGGCGGCGCGCAGCGTTGCCGAGTGCCGCGGCCCGGTCCGGATCGCCCGCGAGCGCCAGCACGCGCGCGATCGCCTCGTCGGTCGACGACACGACATGGCCGGTCTCCCCGTCGCGCAGCTGCTCGACGTACCCGCCGCGATCCCCGACCACGACGGCCAGTCCGGTCGCCATCGCTTCCATGACGACCCGGCCGTAGGCCTCGAACCAGCCCGTGCTGGTGCGATAGACGAAGCAGTCGAGCGAGCGCAGGAACAGCGCCGGATCTTCAGCGCCTGCCGGCAGCAACTCGATTCCCGGATGGCCGGCGAGCTCCTCGGCGAAGCAGGTCGCGCCCATCAGCCTGACCCGACAACCCGCTTGTGCCAGTGCCCGCCACAGCCGCGGGTCGTCCTCGTGGTGCTTGGATCGCAGGTCGCGCGACAGGCGGCCGACGGTGAAGGGGCGCGCGGGCCGCGGCGCCCGCGCGGGATGGAACCGCTGCACGTCGATCGGGCTTTCGAGAACTGCGCCGTGGCCGCCGTGGAGTTGCTGCAGGGCTTTCGACGTGTACACGACCTCGACGTCGTGCCCGGCGCGGGCGAGGCGCTGCATGTTCTTCGCCAGCCGATCCGGCTGATCGGTGTTGTAGAGGATCAGGACACGATCGAACGAGGCGAGGCGCGTCCAGTGCCCGATCCGGAAATAGGTGCCGATGAAGGCCAGCGTCCCGCCACGCGGGATCTGAAGCGAAATCGGACGGATGCGCTGGACCGGGTAGTCGCGCGTGAACACGGCCGACGGCCGATACTCGGTCCACAGCTCCACGTGGGCGTGCCGGCCCAGCAGCCGCCAGGTGTCGATCGTGCGCCAGTCGGCCCCGCCGCTGGGATCCCAAAGCGGGTTGACGAGGTGCACGTGCGGGAGGTCGGTGACTTGCTTCGATGGTTCCAAATTGGGCTCCAAGCGAAGCCTCGCGACAGTGGACCACCCCTTCGGGGCTCGTGTCGCGCCCTCAAGTGTAACCAAGGATTGCCGGGCCTGGTGTCGCGGCATTGCGCGCGGTCGCAGCGGTACCCGCGCGGGACCGCCAAGTGCGGCTGGTCCCGCGAGCAGGCGGGTTCGGGATAAAATGTAAGCTTTTGATTTCTCGACGGTCGACCCGCGCAACCTGCGTCGGCCGACGCACCCAACGGATCCGCATGAAAGTCGCCGACATTCGCCGCACGTTCATCGATTACTTCGTATCGAAGGGCCACACCCACGTCCCGAGTTCGCCGCTCGTTCCCGCGAACGACCCGACGCTGCTGTTCACCAATTCCGGCATGGTGCAGTTCAAGGACGTGTTCACCGGGGCCGAGACGCGGCCCTACACGCGCGCGACGACGTCGCAGCGCTCGGTGCGTGCCGGCGGCAAGCACAACGACCTCGAGAACGTCGGCTACACGGCGCGGCATCACACGTTCTTCGAGATGCTCGGCAACTTCAGCTTCGGCGATTACTTCAAGCGCGACGCGATCCGCTACGCCTGGGAGCTCCTGACCGTGCACTTCCGGCTGCCAGCCGAGCGTCTGTGGGCCACCGTCTACATCGACGACGACGAGGCCTACGACATCTGGACGCGCGAGATCGGCATCCCTCCCGAACGCTGCATCAGGATCGGCGACAACAAGGGCGCGAAATACGCGAGCGACAATTTCTGGCAGATGGCCGACACCGGCCCCTGCGGGCCGTGCTCGGAGATCTTCTACGACCACGGTCCGGACGTCTTCGGCGGTCCGCCGGGATCTCCCGATGCCGACGGCGATCGCTACATCGAGATCTGGAACCTGGTGTTCATGCAGTTCGATCGCCAGAAGGGCGCGGACGGCTTCACGATGACCCCGCTCCCGAAGCCCTGCGTCGACACCGGCATGGGCCTCGAGCGGCTCGCTGCCGTGCTGCAGCACGTCCATTCGAACTACGAGATCGACCTCTTCGTCGCGCTGATCGACGCGGCGGCGCGCGAGGCGGGTGTGAAGGATCGCGACAACCCGTCGCTCAAGGTGATCGCCGACCACATTCGCGCCTGCGCATTCCTGGTGGTCGACGGCGTGATCCCCGGCAACGAGGGACGCGGTTACGTGCTGCGCCGGATCATCCGGCGCGCGATACGCCACGGATACCAGCTCGGCCAGAAGCGCCCGTTCTTCCACCGCCTGGTCGAGGACCTCGATCGGCAGATGGGCGACGCCTATCCGGAACTGACGCGCGACAAGGCACGCGTCGCGCAGGTCCTGAAGACCGAGGAGGAGCGCTTCGGGGAAACCCTCGAGCACGGCATGAAGATGCTCGACCAGGCACTGTCCGGCGGCGTCAAGGTTCTCGACGGCGAGACCGCTTTCACGCTCTACGACACCTACGGCTTTCCGCTCGATCTGACCGCCGACGTCTGCCGGGAGCGCGGCGTCGCCGTCGACGAAGCGGGCTTCGACCGCGCGATGAACGCACAGCGCGAGCGGGCGCGTGCCGCCTCCCAGTTCAAGTCGGGCGAGACGCTCGCCTACGAAGGACCCAAGACGCGCTTCCGCGGCTACGAGACACTGTCCGATGAAGGCCGCATCGTCGCGCTGTACCGGGAGGGCGTGCGGGTCGAATCGCTCGCGACCGGGGAGCGCGGCGCCGTCGTGCTCGATCGCACGCCGTTCTACGCCGAGTCGGGCGGGCAGGTCGGCGACCGTGGCGAGCTGTCGAAAGGCGGGACCTGCCTCACGCTGTTCGCGGTGACCGACACGCAGAAGATCCAGCCCGACGTGTCCGGCCACGTCGGCGAGGTGAAGACCGGCGAGCTGCGCGTCGGGGACACCGTCGCCGCGAACGTCGACCACGAGGCGCGCGGGCGCACGATGCGCAACCACTCGGCGACGCACCTGATGCACAAGGCGCTGCGCGAGGTGCTCGGCGCGCACGTCCAGCAGAAAGGCTCGCTGGTCGACCCGGACAAGACGCGCTTCGATTTCGCCCACAACGCCCCGATGACCGACGACGAGATCCGCCGGGTCGAGGCGCTGGTCAACGCCGAGATCATCGACAATGCGGCGACCCAGGCGAGGACGATGCCGATCGCCGATGCACAGAAGATCGGCGCGATGATGCTGTTCGGCGAGAAGTATGGCGACGAGGTGCGGGTGCTGGACATCGGAACGTCGCGCGAGCTCTGCGGCGGCACGCACGTTTCGCGCACCGGCGACATCGGATTGTTCAAGATTCTCGGCGAGTCCGGCGTCGCCGCCGGCATCCGCCGCGTCGAGGCCGTCACCGGCAAAGGCGCTCTGGTCCACGTCCAGAAGCAGGAGGCCCAGCTCTTCGCGGCAGCGCAGGCGCTGAAGGCTCCGGTCACGGAAATCGAGACGCGGATCGCGCAGCTGCAGGAGTCCGCGCGCGCCGCCGAACGCGAGCTCGCGCGGCTGAAGGCCAAGGCCGCCGCGAGCGCGGGCGACGACCTCGCGGCAACCGCGGTCGACGTCAACGGCGCGAAGGTGGTCGCGGCGACGATCGAAGGCGGCGATGCGAAGGTGCTGCGCGACACCGTCGACAAGCTGAAGGACAAGCTGAAGCGCGCGGCGATCGTGCTCGCCAGCGTCGCCGACGGCAAGGTGACGCTCATTGCGGGCGTCACCGCCGACCTCACCTCGAAGGTGAAGGCGGGCGAGCTGGTCAATCACGTCGCGCAGCAGGTCGGCGGCAAGGGCGGCGGACGGCCCGACATGGCGCAAGCCGGCGGCACCGACCCCGCGGCGCTGCCGCAGGCGCTGAAATCGGTTCCTGCCTGGGTCGGGGAGCGGCTGTGATGTTCCCCTCGCCCCGGTCCTCTTCCGCGCACGGGAGAGGCTGCGAGACGCGCAGGCGTCGAGCGGGCGAGGGTGGGGGTCGTGTGAAGGGTCGATGATGGGAGCCATGGCGCCGCAGTTCGCGAGCGACAACAACGCGGGGATCTGCCCCGAGGCCTGGCGCGCCCTGGAAACCGCGAACCGGGGCCACGCATCGGGCTACGGCGCCGACGACTGGACGCGCGAAGCCAGCGACGCGATCCGTGCCGCGTTCGAGACCGACTGCGACGTCTACTTCGTGTTCAACGGGACGGCGGCGAACTCGCTCGCGCTGGCGTCGATCTGCCGCAGCAGCGACGCGATCGTCTGCCACGCGATGGCGCACATCAACGTCGACGAGTGCGGTGCGCCCGGCTTCATGAGCGGCGGCGCGACGCTGCTGACCGTCGACCTTCCCGGCGCGAAGCTGACGCCCGACGCGGTCGTCGGTGCCGCGGTGACACCGCACGACGAGCATTCGTCACGCCCGCGGGCGCTCTCGCTCACCCAGGCGACGGAGCTCGGCACCGTCTACTCGCCGACCGAGATCGCGGCGCTCGCCGAAGCGGCCCATGCGCGGCGCATGCGCGTGCACATGGATGGCGCGCGTTTCGCCAACGCCGTCGCCTCGCTCGGCTGCGCCCCGGCCGACATCAGCTGGCGCGCCGGTGTCGACGTGCTGTGCCTCGGCGGAACCAAGAACGGATTGCCGGGCAGCGAGGCGATCCTGTTCTTCGATCGCGATCTCGCGGACGAATTCGCGCGGCGCCGCAAGCAGGCAGGGCAACTCGCTTCCAAGATGCGTTTCCTTGCGGCGCCGTGGCTCGGCATCCTCGGGGATCGCGCATGGCTGCGGCACGCAGCGCACGCCAACGCGATGGCGCAGCGCCTTGCCGGTGCGCTCGCAGCATTTCGCGAGGCGCGCCTGCTCGCCCCCGTCGAGGCGAACGGGGTCTTCGTCGACCTGCCCCGACCCGCGATCGACGCGCTGCATGCGAAAGGCTGGCATTTCTACCCGTTCGTCGGGGAGACCGGTGTGCGCCTGATGTGCGCGTGGGATACCCCGGCCGAGGCCGTGGACCGGTTCATCGCCGATCTGGGCAGGGCACTGGCCGCGGCCTGACGCCGTGCACTTCACGGCGATCGCGCGCTTTCGCGGTGCGCAGCGGGTGCTCTGTCCGTCGCGCTGACAGGCCCGTGACCTCGTACGTCGCCGAACCTCGAATCATTCCGCTGAACGGCTCCTGCTGAAGGAATCAGCCGCACGCGGCGCGCATCGGCCGAACGGACGATCGCGCCGAGTCGCTGCGGTCCCGCAGCATGGCGGTACCGATCGCGAGGGTGCTTCCGCATGTCATTTCCGGTCGCCTGGGTCCTCGCGGGATTCGCGGCCGGTGCCACGGCGTTGCAGGCATGTGCGCGACTGCCTTGGGCACCATGGCCCAGCGCCGTCGTCGCCCTGTGCGCGACCATCGCGTCGCTCGCCCTGGTCGCCCGCTGCGCGCGCCGGACGCCGGGACGGCACCTGTCGATGGCACTGGCGGTCTGCGCCTCGGCCTGGCTCGGCTACGGCTATGCGGCAGGACGCGCGGAGTCCCGTCTCGCCGATGCCTTGCCCGCCGCGTGGGAGGATCGCGACCTGCGCGTTACCGGCGTCGTCGACGATCTGCCGCACAACGGCGAGAACGGCGCCCGGTTTGCGTTCGCGATCGAGCGCGTCCGCACGCCGGGGGCGGTCGTCCCGCAGCGCGTCTCGCTCGCGTGGTTTGCGCCGCGCGCGAAGGACGACGCAGTGCGTCCAACGCCCCCTGCGGTGCATGCGGGTGAGCGCTGGACGCTCACGCTGCGCCTCAAGCGCCCGCACGGCAACGTCAACCCGCACGGATTCGACCTCGAAGCCTGGCTGCTCGAGCGCAACTTCCGCGCGACCGGTTACGTGCGCGACGATCCGGCGAATGCCCGCGAGGCCGCTTTCGCGGCCCGGCCGGGCGACCACGTCGAGCGGGCCCGCGAGAGGATCCGCGACCGGATCGACGCCGCGCTGGCGGACGAACCCTATCGCGGCGTTCTCGCCGCGCTCGCGATCGGCGACCAGCGGGCCATTCCCGAGGTCCAGTGGAGCGTGTTCAACCGCACCGGAATCACGCACCTGGTGTCGATCTCCGGCCTGCACGTCACGGTCTTCGCCACGCTCGCAGGCGCCTGCGTGCTCGGGGTCGCGCGCCGCAGCACGGCCCTGACTTCACGCATCCCGGCGCGCAAGGTCGCGACCCTCTTCGGCGCGGTGGCGGCGGGTGGCTATGTGCTGCTTGCCGGCGCCGAAGTGCCGGCGCTGCGCACGCTGCTGATGCTGCTGGTCGCAGCCGCGGGCCTGTGGCTGGGGCGGCCGGGCACCGCGGCCCTCGTCTGGCTGTGGTCGCTGTGCGCGGTGCTGGCATGGGACCCGTGGGCGGGCCTGTCGCCGGGGTTCTGGCTGTCGTTCGGGGCCGTCGGGCTGTTGCTGTACGCCGGCAGTGGGCGGTTGCGGACCACGCCGGCAGCGGGCTGGCGCGCGCGCGCCGCCACGGTCCTTCGCGAAGCCACGCATGCGCAGTGGGTGGTCACCGTCGGGCTCGTCCCGGGAACCCTCGCGCTGTTCCAGCAGGTGTCGATCGCATCGGTGCTCGCCAATGCGGTCGCGATTCCGGTGGTCACGCTCATGATCGTTCCGCTTGCTCTGACCGGCATCGTGCTGCCTCTGGACCTTCCGTGGCGTCTGGCGCACGCGGTTCTCGAGGCACTGATGCGATGGCTGGAAGGACTCGCCGCGTCGCCGCTCGCCGCGTGGGCCTCGCACGCTCCGGTTGGGTGGACGCTTGCCGCCGCGATCGCGGGGGTGCTGTGGCTGTTCGCGCCGCGGGGCGTGCCGGGCCGGCCGCTCGGCATGCTGTGCGCGCTTCCGATGCTGCTGTTGCCGCCTCCCGGCGTGCCGGAAGGCGGGGCAACGATCGTCGTGCTCGACGTGGGTCAGGGGCTGGCCGTCCTCGTGTCGACGGCGCGTCATGCGCTGCTCTACGACGCCGGGCCCCGGTTCACCGACAGCGTCGATGCCGGCGGACGCATCGTCACCCCGTTCCTGCGCGCTGCAGGCGTCGCGAAGCTCGACCTCCTGGTCGTGAGCCATGCCGACACCGATCACTCGGGCGGTGCGCTCTCGGTTCTGAAGGCGGTTCCCGTCGCGTCGATGATGTCGTCGCTGCCCGCCAGCCACCCGCTCGTCGCCGCGGTGACGGGCACGAAGTCGACCGTGGCAGCCCGGAGCGGGGCGATCGCGAACGACCGAAGCAGGGTCGAATCGTCGTCAGCCGTTGCGACGGCAGCGATCCCCTGTGTGGCGGGCGACCGGTGGCAGTGGGATGGCGTCGCATTCGAGGTCCTGCACCCGGCCCGTTCCGCGTACTCGGACGCGGCGCGCAAGAGCAACGACCTGTCCTGCGTCCTGCGCATCGTGTCGAAGGGAGGCAGCGTGCTGCTGACCGGCGACATCGAGGCCGCGTCGGAACACGAGCTGCTGGCGCGCGATGCGTCGGCACTTGCTGCCGATGTCCTCGTCGTCCCGCATCACGGTTCGCGCACGTCGTCGACACCGGCTTTCATCGCCGCGGTTTCGCCGCGCACCGCCGTCGTTGCCGCAGGCTATCGCAATCGCTTCGGGCATCCGCGCGGCGAGATCCTCGCGCATTACGTCCGCGCCGGCGCCGGATGCCCGCGGACCGACCTCGAAGGCAGCATCACCGTGCTGCTCGTCCCCGGGAAGGCGATCGCGACGATCGCCGAGCGCGACCGCAGGCGGCGCTACTGGTATGACATTCCCGGCCGCTCCTGTGCCACTCCGGGTGGCAAGGGCACTCAGCCGACGTAGCGCCCCAGCCGCACGGCGGTCTCGTCCTGTTTCGGCCGCCGCGTCGGCATGATCATCACGCAGTCGTCGTAAGGCGAACGGATCTCGCGCTCGCCGTCGCGCGCGATGAGGGTTCCGCCCTCGGCGATGGTTGCCATGCCGTTCACCGGAAAGGCAAAAGCGAAATCGGGGCTGCCGATCGTCACGACGTCGGTGACCTCGATCGTGCGTTGCGGGGGGAGCTTGCCTGCGTCGAGATGCGCATCGAGGAATCCGGGATCGGCCATTCCGAAATGCCGCAGGAAGCGCAGCGTCGCCTGTCGGGCAACCGCGGGGGCCATGGACTCCCAGTGCTGTCCGCATTCGACGAGCAGCGCGCTGCGCGGGTCGTCGGGGTCGTCGAATTGCGCATAATCGCGCAGCCTGCGCCCGGCCCGGTGGCCTGCGTCGACGATCACGTATTCGGGCATGCCGACGGCACGGGCAAGTTCGACGCCCTTGCGCTGGCGGCCGGTGAGTGCGAGCGGGGGACAGGGGTCGGTCATCGAGTGCAGGTCCAGCAGGAAGTCGGTTTCGTCGTAGCAGCGGCGCAGTTCGCGCGCACGCGCGAGCTCGCGCGTGCGGCGCGGGCCGTCGAGCACCGATGCGTCCCACACCCGGTTGAAGTCCTCGTCGAGGCAGCGCGACGCGAACGGATCGCTGCGATCGAAGCTGGCGTAGGCCTCGACATTGGCGAAGATCAGCGTCAGCGTTCCACGCGTGGGCCGGAATCCTTGGGCCAGCAGCCAGTCCAGCGCGATCGCGCCGCAGACCTCGTTGCCGTGGGTCAACGCCTGGATCGTGACGCGCGGCCCGGCCCGCTCGCCGGCATGACGCCAGACATAGGGCACGCCGGCGTTGCCCTCGGCCCAGCGCGCGATGTCCGGGAGTGCGACATCGATCGTGGGTGCCGCACCGGGGGCCTTCATCGTCGGGCCAGCGGTCCCGGACGATCCGACATCAGCCCGCGCACAGGCGGTCTGCGAGGCGCTGCATGAAAGCCTCGCAGCGCGCGAGCTGGTCGAGACTGATCCATTCGTCGGGCTGGTGCGCCTGCGCGATGTGGCCGGGCCCGCAGAGCACGGTGGGGATGTTTGCTGCGTGGAACAGCGACGCCTCGCTGCCGAACGACACCTTGCCGCAGTCGGATCCGCCATTGCAATGCTGGCCGAGCACCGCGATCGGGCTTCGCTCGCCCGCGTCGAATCCGGCAGCCGACGTCAGCGGATCGAATTCGATGTAGGTGTCAGGGGCGACCGCGTGCATCGCGGGCAGGAACGTGTCGGCGTACTGCCGCAGGTCGGCGTAGAACGCCTGCGGGTCGTCGAACGGCAGGTGCCGCATCTCGAAGTCGAACGCGCAGTCACGCGCGACGATGTTGAGCGCCGTACCGCCCCGGATCGTGCCGACGTGCAGTGTCGTGTATGGCACGTCGTAGGCGTCGTCGCGGCGGCCGCGGTCGCGGAAGCGCCGGGCCTGGTCCGCGATGTACGCGACGATCTCGCAGGCGATCTGGACGGCGTTGACGCCGTGGGGCGTCAGCGACGAATGCGCCTCGTGGCCACGGACGCGGCAGCGCCAAGTCGTCCTGCCCTTGTGCGCGACGACGAGCCGCATCCCGGTCGGCTCGCCGACGATGCAGCCCGCGGGTTTCCAGCCTTTCGCTACGACGTCGCCGATCAGGCGACGCACGCCGATGCAGCCGACTTCCTCGTCGTAGGACAGCGCGAAATGCAGCGGCCGCTCGAGGCCGCGGCGCAGGAATTCGGGCACGAAGGCGAGTCCGATCGCCGAGAAGCTCTTCATGTCCGCGACCCCGCGCCCGTACAGCCGGTCGCCTTTCAGCGTCGCGACGAAGGGGTCGGTCGTCCACGGCTGGCCGTCGACCGGCACGACGTCGGTGTGGCCGGACAGGACGATGCCGTCATGGATCGCATTGCCGTTGCGCGCAGCGAGGGTGGCGAACAGGTTCGCCTTGGTCCGGTCGTCGTTGTAGGTCAGCGTCGTCGTCGCGCCGTGACCTTCGAGGTAGGTCCGGATCCAGTTGATCAGCGCGAGGTTCGAATCGCGGCTCACCGTCGCGAACGCGACGAGGCGGCGGATCATCTCGAGCCCCCGGATGTCGCCGGGGCCGATCGTCGAGGGCAGGGATAGGTCGCGAAGCTCGGCAGGCGCGTTCATGATGACGTCCCGTTCCGCATGGAACGTCAGGATATCACCGACGTCGTCGAAGCACGACCGCGCCGACGCTTCGCACCCCGTGCCGCCAACGGCGCCGCGGGCGAGGCTGCCCTCAATCGCGATCGAATCGGTGCTCGCGATACCGGTCGGCGTGCGGGTGCTCGGCATGGCGCCCGCGGTGGAGCATCGGGCCCGCGTAGGCCAGGCGGGGGGCGTAGACGACCGGCGCAGGGTAGGTCGAGACGACATAGCCGACGGGCGGTGCGTACACGGACGGCGCGCCGTAGCCGGAGACGACGTAGCCGGCAGGAGGCGCTGCGTAGACGGGAGCCCAACGCGGTCGAACGTAGCGCGGCCGGTCGTCGTCGCGACGGTAGCCGTAGGCATGCCATGCGGGGGCTCCCCAGTATGGCGCGTTGCCGAACGCGAGGGCGTAACCCGGTCCGCCGATCGCGACGCTGAAACCGACCGGGTCGGCATGCGCGACCGGAGCGACGGACAGGGTGGATGCGGCCAATGCCGCGGCGATGGTGGATTGCAAGAGGCGTCCTAGCATGATCGTTCTCCTCGTGGGTGCCGAGCTTGGCTGCGTGGAACGGGCCACACAGCGGGCCACACAGCGGCCACATCCTGTTGCCCGGTGTATCACGACCATCAACGGGGCGCCGGCGACGGGCGTTGACGCCGCGTCGCGGCCGCAGCAATTTGTTACATCCGCCGGCTGCGCTATGCTTGGCTGCGCTGCCCCCATTTGACTCCCCAGGTCCCCGCCCGGACACCGTCGACGATGAACGCCCCCGCACTTCGCTGCCCCGCATGGAGGTCCGCTTCGCACCATGGCTGACGCGCGCGAACCGCAGGGCGACGACTCCGGCGGATCACTCACGGTTGCGCAAGTGGTGCGCAAGCTGGTCGGGCGGCTGTTCATCTATTCGCTGTTTCCGGTCGTGTTCTCGCAGGCGTTCACGCTGCGCCGACGCGCGATGAACTTCGTTCCACCGGTCGGGGCCTCGGAGGGCAGGATCGGGCGCGGCGAACCGCTACGTTTCCTGGCAATCGGCGATTCGATCGTCGCCGGCGTGGGCGCACGACGCATCGAGCAGTCGACGGTGGGCCACGTGGCGCGCTTCATGTCGGGTCGGCTCTCGCGCGAGATCAACTGGCACGCCGCGGGGAAGATCGGGGCGAGCGCGCGGGGGGTGCGCGTCGACGTCCTTCCCGGGCTGCCTGCACAGGCGTTCGACGCGATCCTGGTGTCGGTGGGGGTCAACGACGTGCTGAAGTTCGAGCGCAGCGGCCGCTATCGCCGCCAGCTGCTCAAGCTGCTGCGCGAGCTTCGCAGGCATTCGCCCGATGCGGTGATCGCCTGCCTCGGCCTCCCGCCGCTCGACGAGTTTCCGAAGCTCAAGCGGCCGCTGCGCTGGATCGTCGGACTGCGCGTACGGCGCTTCGATCAGGTCGCGCGCGAGGCTCTCGAACGCGTTCCCGACACCCTGCACATCCCGGTCAGGTTCTCGCCAAGACCGGAGATGTTCACCGACGACGGGCTCCATCCTTCGGAGACCAGCCAGCGCAGGCTCGCGAAGATCATCGCCGGGGTGATGACGCCGCAGCTCGACGTCCCGAAGCGGAACGCGCGCGATACCGGATGCTGAAGCCCGGTGCGGGCGCGCTGACGCTGCTGCTGGGCGCGCTGATCGCGATTGCGCCGCTGACCATGGACATCTACCTCGCGTCGATGCCCTCGATGGCGCAGTCGCTGTCGGCGACACCCGACCAGGTGCAGCTCACGCTGTCGGTCTACATGTACGCCTGGGGCTGCGCCCAGCTCGCTGCCGGACCGCTGTCGGACCGCCTCGGGCGCCGGCCTGCCCTGTTGGGGGGACTCGGGATCTTCGTCGTCGCCTCGGTCGTCTGCGCGCTCTCGCAGAACGTGTGGACGCTGATCGGCGGCAGGCTCGTGCAGGGCCTGACGATGGCGCCGATCGCGATCGTGCCGCGCGCGATCGCCCGCGATCTCTACACGGGGGAGGAAGCTGCGCACCTGCTGTCGCTGATGGGGATGGTGCTGGGCATCGCGCCGATCGTCGCGCCGATCATCGGCAGCCACCTGCACGTCTGGTTCGGCTGGCAGGCGCACAGGCGTCGACCGGCTGATCGGGACCGGGACGATGCTGATGCTGGCCGCCGGGGCGGCGCTGGCAGGGCTCGCCGTGCTTCGCGTCGATCACCCGCTTGCGGTGGTCGCGCCGATGTTCGTGTTCATGGCGGCACTGATGATGACCATGCCCGGCGCGGTCGCGGCGGCGTTGACGCCATTCCCCGACATCGCCGGCAGCGCGTCGTCGCTGATGTTTTTCGTGCAGCTGGCCGTCGCGTCGACCGCTGCCCTGATCGTCGGACTGACGTTCGACGGCAGCGCGCGCCCGATGGCATTGACGATAGCCGTCGCTGCGCTGGGAACCTTCCTGAGCCTCAGGCTCGCGAAGCGCGTTCGGATCGCCCCTGGCTAGCGTGCGTTCGCAGCTCGAGCGTGCGCGGGCGGCGCCTGCGCGGGTACCGGGCGGATCGCCGCCGGGATGGAGGTCAGGGTGCGGTGAGAAGGCGCTCGATCGACGATACGATCGGCGTTGCGGGCTCGATGCCCAGGCGCTTCACCAGCCCTTTGGCGAACTCGGGAAGCAGGTCGTGGAGATCGCGCACGTTGGCGGTCTTCTGCAGCCGCATCATCATGCCGTAGCCACGCAAGCCGAGATGCGCATTGATCGCGTCGCTCATCATCTGCTGTGCCTGCAGGAAGCGCTCGACTTCGTCCTGCGAGCGCGGCGCAGCGGTCTCCTGGACGCCCGGGTGGCCCGGGTGACTCGAGACCGAAGGCGCCGAAAAGCGCTTGGCGATGAGGCCGCCGCGCTCCAGCGCCTTCATCGCGCGCTCGTCGAGCTTCAGTGCGCGCGCCTTGACAAGCACCTGTGCGACGGTACAGCTGCCGTCGATCAGGATCAGCAGACTGCGCAGGGTCAACGGGAGGTTGAGCGTGCGCTCCTTGAGTTCCCGCAGGCCGAGTTCGGTCTTCGCATAGATTTCGGAAGGGTCCATCGGCACCGTGTCGACGTAGCTGGCATCCATCATGGACGAACGTACAGCAATTATAGTGCCAGGGTTCTTGCAGTAGTGAACAACGAATTCGCTACAGCGAGGTCGATGCATCGCGGCAGCATCCGCGGCCGATGCCTGATCGTCCGGAACGATGCATCGCGCGAACCGCAGACGAGGCCGGTCTGATGCTCGCGACCTTCGATCGGCGATTTAGCGCCGTCAACCGGTGGTGCATCGTCGTCATGCTCGCCGCGATGGCCTGCATGGTGTTCGCCAACGTCGCGCTGCGCTTCTTCACGGACAGGTCGATCCTGTGGGTCGAGGAGGCGTCGCGCTACACGATGATCTGGCTGACCTTCATCGGCGCCGGACTGGTGCTGCGCTACGGCGGGCACATCGGCATCGACACACTGCAGCAGAAGCTGCCGCGTCACGCCGCCGCGATCCGCGTCGGGATATTCGCGGTCCTGCTGGGTTTCTTCGGCGTGATGGCGGTCGTCGGCCTGCGCTATTCGGTCCTCACCTGGGCGCAGACCACGCCGGTGCTGCAAATCCCGATCGGCGCCGTGTACCTCGCAATGCCGATCGGGTTTGCGCTGATGATCGTCCATCTGCTGCTGATGGCCCGAAGCTGGCTGCGCCGAGGCGCGTACCTCGGCGGCGGCGAGTTCGACGCCGACTCGGCGAAGCTCTAGGCGCACGGCCTCGATGGTCGCCGTGCTCTTCGTCGCTGCAGTTGCGCTGCTGGTCGTGGGCGTTCCCGTCGCCTTTGCGCTCGGAGGCGCGACGCTCGCGGCGATGCTCGCCGGGCATGTTCCGCTGGTGGCGCTGCCGAAATACCTGTTCTCCGGCGTCGACCTGTTCGCGCTCGAAGCCGTACCGTTCTTCATCCTGACCGCCGAGCTGATGACCGGCGGCGCGCTCTCGGATGTCCTGCTGCGCTTCGCGTCGCAGTTCGTCGGACGCTTTCGGGGAGGCCTCGGGCACACGAGCATCCTGACGCTGACGTTCTTTTCCGGAATCTCGGGTTCGGCGCTCGCCGACGCCGCCGGACCGGGCGCGATCATGATCCGCATGATGCGCGAGGACGGTTACGATCCCGGCTATGCCGGGGCACTGACCGCTGCGACGTCGATCCTCGGTCCGATCATTCCGCCGTCGATCAGCATCATCGTCTACGCGCTCGCCTATCCCGACGTGAACCTGGTCGGCCTGCTGATCGCAGGCGTGGTCCCCGGGATAGTGATTGCAGCCGCGATGGCGGCCGTCAATCACGCGACGTCGATCCGCCGCAACTACCGCGGCCAGGCGCAGTCGCTCGCGCTCGCCGACTACCTGCGCAACACCTGGCGGGCGGTTCCGGCGCTGATCCTTCCGGTCCTGATTCTCGGCGGCATCGCGTCGGGCGCGTTCACGCCGACCGAGGCTTCCGTCGTCGCCGTGTTCTACGCGCTGTTCGCGGGACGGGTGATCTACCGGACGCTCGAATGGAAGATGCTGCCGGGGATCCTCGCGCGTTCCGCGCTGATGACGGCGTCGGTGCTGATCGTCGTCGGCATGTCGGCCGCGTTCGCGTGGGTGCTGACGGTATCGCGCGTGCCGCAGCACCTGACCGACTTGATCGTCGGCATGCAGCTGCCTCCGCTGGCGTTCCTGCTCGCCGTGAACCTGCTGCTGCTCGCCTTCGGCATCTTCATCGAGCCGCTTCCCGGCATCGTCGTCCTGGTGCCGATCCTCGCGCCGATCGCGCACGCGCTCGGCATCGACGACCTGCAGTTCGGCATCATCGTGATCGTCAATCTGACGATGGGCATGATCACTCCGCCGGTGGGTGGGTTGCTGTTCGTGACGTCGATCGTTGCGAGGGTGCCGCTCGCCCGACTGGTGCGGGAGCTCTGGCCATTCCTGTGGGCGCAGCTCGCCGTGCTGGCGCTGCTGTCGCTCGTTCCGGGTTTGTCGTCGTGGCTGCCGGGAGTGTTCGGGTACCGGTGAGCCGCTGATGCCACGTCAGCCGCGGGTGCTGCGCCCTGCCGCGCGCGGACTTCGGTGACGCAACCCGCGTCGTCGCGCGGGTCCCGGCGCGGCTTCGGTCGCCAACCCACGGCTCCCTCGCCGCGCCACCCGCTTTGCGACGACTGCGTCACAGGCGTCCGTGCCCGGCAGGGCGCAGCGCCCGCGATCCGGCGGCGAATCGTGGCGCCCGAAGCCCGACCCACGTTGCGAATGGTCGGCGAATTACGCATGGTCGACGAAGTTGCCGCGGATCGGCACAGGCGTCCGGAGACGGCGGGCAGGGCACGTCGAGCGCGAGTGTGCGCGACGGCTGTCACGGGTGGCGCGGCGAGCGAGCCCGATAGAACCACCTACGGCAGGATGTCCTCGAGCGATGCCGCGCCGGGACCCGTAAGCCGGCGTTTGCGCACTCCGAGCGCGGCAGACGTACCCTGCTCGCCGTTTACGCGCCGAGTGGGGGTTTCGATCGCCGATCGGACGCCGATCGCCGACGCTGGCGCCGGGCTACTTGTAGTTGCGGATCCGGTCGATGTTCGCCTGCCCGAACTTCCTGCCGAAATCGGCGAAGGTCGGGGCGAGCGCTGCCTGGAACGCCGCCTTGTCGACGTGCTCGACGACCTGCATGCCGTGGGCTCGCAGTTCCGCAACGGCGTTCTTCTCGTCTTCGTCGATGCGCGCACGATTGACCTTGACCGCCTCGATCGCCGCCTCGTGGAATGCCTGCCTGTCCGCCGCGGACAGGTCGTCCCATTTCGCCTTGCTCATCAGGATCAGTGCCGGCGAATAGACGTGTCCGGTCAGCGTCAGGTATTTCTGGACCTGGTAGAGCTTTGCCGACATGATGACCGACAGCGGATTCTCCTGGCCGTCGACGGTGCCCTGCTGCAGGGCCGTGAACACCTCGGTGAACGCCATCGGCGTGGGCAGGATGCCCAGCGCGCGATACGCCTCGATGTGGATCGGGTTCTCCATGGTCCGCATCTTCAAGCCTTTCAGGTCCTCCGGGGTCCTGATCGGATGCCTGTTGTTGGTCATGTTGCGGAAACCGTTCTCGCCCCACGCCAGCGCCTCGATGCCCTTGGGCTCGAATTTCGTCAGCATCTCCTGGCCGATCGGACCGTCGAGGACGGCCCGTGCCTGGGCGTAATCGCGGAACAGGAACGGAATGTCGAAGATCGCGACCTCCGGTACGAAATTGGGCACCGGACCGGTGGAGGTCATCGTCAGGTCGAGCGTGCCGAGCTGCAGCGCCTCGATGGAGTCCCGTTCGGACCCCAGCGCCGCGGAATAGAAGTTCTGGATGTGGTAGCGCCCGTTCGTGCGCTTCTCGATCTGCCGAGCGAACGTGTCGACCGCCACCCCGTAGCTCGAATCCCTGGCGAGCGGGATGTTCATCTTCAGCGTCGTCTGTGCGGTGGCCGGAACCGCGGGAAGTGCTGCGCATGCAAGCGCGGCGGCGAGCAGGAATCGGAAACGACGCATCAGCATCAAAAGGCCTCCTCGAACGGGCGGCCGTGACCTACGGGGCCTCGGACGTGACCGGCGGCGGATTCTAGCAGGGGCGGCCGGGCAGGACGGTTGTGAAATAATCCGGCAGATGCGCACGGCAAGCCGGCGCAGCCGCCGGCCGGAGAGCACGGCGTGCAGGCCGGGCGACTGCCCCGAGGGGGAACCGCGCCCGTGATCACCGAAGAGAATCGATGCTCGACCCCGCGTTCACCGCCGCACTTGCCGTCCTGGTCCCCGCCTCGTCGCTGCTGACGGCGCGGGAGGACACGCGTCCCTACGAATGCGACGGCCTGACGCTCTATCGCGAGCTGCCTTCCGCAGTGGTGCTGCCCGAGACCGAGGATCAGGTCGTCCGCATCCTGCAGCTGTGCCACGCGGCGCGCGTGCCGGTGGTGGCGCGCGGGGCGGGAACCAGCCTTTCCGGCGGCTCCCTGCCCGTGGCCGACGGCATCGTACTGTCGCTCGCCAAGTTCCGCCGCATCGTCGCCATCGATCCGCTCGCACGCACCGCGGTCGTCGAGCCGGGCGTGCGCAATCTCGCGATCTCCGAGGCGGCGAGTGCGTACGGGCTGTTCTACGCGCCCGATCCCTCCTCGCAGATCGCCTGCTCGATCGGCGGCAATGTCGCCGAGAACGCCGGCGGAGTCCATTGCCTGAAGTACGGGCTCACCGTGCACAACGTGCGCAAGGTCCGGGCGGTGCTCGTCACCGGCGAGGTCGTCGAATTCGGCGCCGATGCGCTCGATGCGCCCGGCTACGACCTCCTCGCGCTGATCACCGGCAGCGAGGGCCTGCTCGCCGTCATCACCCGGATCACCGTCAAGCTCCTGCCCAAACCCCAGCTCGCGCAAGTCGCGCTGGCGGCGTTCGACGATGTGGAGAAGGCGGGTGCCGCCGTGGGCGCGATCATCGGCGCCGGCATCATTCCAGGCGGGCTCGAGATGATGGACCAGCCCGCGACGCGGGCGGTCGAGCAGTTCGTGCATGCCGATTACCCGCTCGATGCCGCGGCGGTGTTGCTGGTCGAGGCGGACGGCACGCCCGAGGAAGTCGCCGCCGAGATGGCGGAAATCCGCGCGGTGCTGACCGCAAGCGGGGCGACGGAGATCCGCGTTTCCGAAAGTGAAGCCCAGCGCCTGCTCTACTGGTCGGGGCGCAAGGCGGCCTTTCCCGCGGTCGGACGCATCTCGCCCGATTACTACTGCATCGACGGAACGATCCCGCGCGGCGCGCTTCCGCGCGTGCTCGCGCAGATCGAGACCTGGTCGCGCGAATACGGGTTGCCGTGCGCGAACGTGTTCCATGCAGGTGACGGCAACCTGCATCCGCTGATCCTGTTCGATGCCAACAAGCCCGGTGACAAGGAGCGCACCGTCGAATTCGGCGACCGCATCCTCGAGCTGTGCATCGACGTCGGCGGCACGGTGACCGGCGAGCACGGCGTGGGCATCGAGAAGATCCGCGGCATGTGCGCGCAGTTCGCGCCGGCCGCGCTCGAGCGCTTCCTGGGCGTCAAGCGCGCGTTCGACGAGCGCGGCCTGCTCAATCCCGGCAAGGGCGTGCCGACGCTCGCGCGCTGCGCCGAATTCGGGGCCATGCACGTGCACGCAGGACGGCTTCCCGCATCCCGAGTTGCCGCGCTTCTAGGAGTTGTGATGACGACCTCCGCGAACGAAGTTCGCAGCCGCCCCGCACCCGTCGACGTCGCCGCGCTCACCGACCGGCTGCGCGCCGATTACGGCGAGCGCGTGGTCACCGGCCAGGCGGTCCGCGAGCAGCACGGCCACGGCGAGGGCATGGCCGATCCGGCATTGCCCGACGTCGTCGTGTTTCCGCACGCCAACGACGAGGTGGCCGCGATCGTCCGGCTGTGCAATGCGGCCCGCATTCCCGTCATCGCCTTCGGCGTCGGCACGTCGCTGGAAGGCCACGTCGCCGCGCTCTACGGCGGCGTGTGCCTCGACCTGTCGCAGATGAACCGTGTGCTCGAGGTCAATGCCGAGGACCTCGATTGCCGGGTGCAGGCGGGTGTCACCCGCGAGCAGCTGAACGCCGAGCTCAAGGGGACGGGGCTCTTCTTTCCGATCGACCCGGGCGCGAACGCGACGCTGGGCGGCATGGCGGCAACCCGCGCGTCGGGAACCAACGCGGTTCGCTACGGGACGATGCGCGACAACGTGCTGGGGCTCACCGTCGTCACCGCCGAAGGCCGGATCGTGCACACCGGCGGCCGCGCGCGCAAGTCGAGCGCAGGCTACGACCTGACCCGCCTGTACGTTGGCTCCGAGGGCACGCTCGGCATCATCACCGAGGTGCAGCTTCGCCTGTACGGCGTCCCCGAGGCGATCTCGGCGGCAGTGTGCCAGTTTCCCGATCTCAAGAGCGCAGTCGACACGGTGATCGTGGCCACGCAGCTCGGCATCCCGGTCGCGCGGATCGAGCTCCTCGACGACGCCCAGATGGACGCCTGCATCCGCTATTCGAAGCTCGAGGGGTTCGCGGTCAAGCCGACGCTGTTCTTCGAGTTCCACGGGACTGACGCCGGCGTGCGCGAACAGGCCGCGACCATCCAGTCGCTCGCAGCGGACCACGGAGGCAGCGCGTTCCAGTGGGCGACGGCGCCCGAGGACCGCTCCAGACTGTGGAAGGCCCGGCACAACGCCTATTACGCGACGCTGGCGTTGGCACCCGGCAAGCAGGCCTTCGCGACCGACGCCTGCGTTCCGATCTCCAGGCTGACCGACTGCGTGATGGAGACCCGTGCCGACGTCGCGGCCACCGGGCTCGTCGCGCCGATCGTCGGCCACGTCGGCGACGGCAATTTCCACCTGACCATCCTGTTCGACCCCGCCGACGCCGACGAGCGCGGGAAAGCCGAGGACCTCGCCAGGCGCGTGAGCCTGCGCGCGATCGCGATGGGCGGCACCTGCACCGGCGAGCACGGCGTCGGCGTCCACAAGCTCGATGCGCTGGTCGCCGAGCACGGCGAGGCCGTGACGCTGATGCAGACCATCAAGCACGCGCTCGACCCCAACAACATCATGAATCCCGGCAAGACGGTTCCGTTGTCGGGGAACCGGTAGAAGAAGCGGCGACAGATGCGCCTGTACATCGGCAACAGGAACTATTCGTCGTGGTCGCTGCGCGGCTGGCTTGCGGCGAAGCTCTCGGGCGAGCCTTTCGAGGAAGTCGAGGTAACACTGGCCGGCAAGGGTCCCAATCCAGCGAACACCGCTTTCTCGCCATCGGGACTCGTTCCCTGCCTGCACGACGGTGAAGCCGTCGTCTGGGATTCGTACGCGATTGCCGACCACCTGGCGGAGCGGCACCCGGGCATGTGGCCCGCCGATCCTGCAGCGCGCGCCTGGGCGCGCTCGATCGCCGCCGAGATGCATTCGGGGTTCCCGACGCTTTGCAGCGAGATGGCGATGTGCATACGCGAGCGGGTCGACGTGCGCCCGTGGTCGGCGGCGCTGTCCGCAGACATCGCGCGGATCTCGGGCATCTTCGACGACACCCGCCGGCGCTTCGCGAACGGCGGTGATTTCCTGTGCGGAGAGTTCTCGATCGCCGATTGCTTCTACGCCCCGGTCGCGTTCCGCTTCAGGACCTACGCGGTGTCGCCTGCCGGCAGCTCGGGCGCCTACGTCGAGGCGCTGCTCGCGCATCCGTGGCTGCGCGAATGGGAAGCGGCGGCGCTCGCCGAGGCCGCGGTGATCGAGGCCGACGAGCCGCGGATCCTCTATCGCGACAAGCTCGCGCAGCCCGGAGCGGCCTCCGATGACTGACGCGTCCATCGCCGACCTGCAGCAGCGCATCCGCGCCGCCGCTGCCGATCGGCGTCCCCTGCGCATCCGCGGCGGCGGGACCAAGGATTTCTACGGGCAGGCGCTCGAGGGCGAAGTGCTCGACACGCGGGAGCTTGCGGGGATCGTTTCCTATGAGCCGACCGAACTCGTGGTCACCGCGCGCGCCGGGACGCCGCTTGCCGAGATCGACGACGCGCTCGCCGCCCGCGGCCAGATGCTGGCATTCGAGCCCCCGCGCCATGGCCCCGGCACGACGCTGGGCGGCGTCGTCGCCGCGGGGTTCTCCGGACCGCGGCGAGCCTACGCGGGCGCTGCACGGGATTTCGTGCTGGGCGTGCGCATCGTCGACGGCAGCGGCGAGGCGCTCGCTTTCGGCGGGCAGGTGATCAAGAACGTCGCCGGCTTCGACGTCTCGCGCCTGATGTGCGGCGCGCTGGGAACGCTCGGGGTGCTGACCGAGGTGTCGATGAAATGCGTGCCGCGGCCCAAGGTCGAGATCACGCGGGTCCTCGACTGCGACCCCGCCGATGCGATACGCAGGGTCAACGAATGGGGCGGTAAGCCGCTGCCGGTCTCGGCCACCTGCCACCACGCAGGACGACTGTGGGTGCGCCTGTCGGGTGCCGGCGCGGCGGTCGAGAGCGCGGGCGGCGCGATCGGCGGAAGCGTCGTCGACGGCGCGGGGCCGTGGGCGGGCCTGCGCGACCAGACCCACGATTTCTTCGCAGCCGCAGGCGACGGCGGCGCGACGCTGTGGCGGCTGTCGGTGTCCTCGACGGCGCCGTGGAAGGATTTCGGCGGCGACACGCTCGTCGAATGGGGCGGGGCGCTGCGCTGGCTGGTCGCGCGCGCGCCGGTCGATGCGCAGGGACTGCGTGCCTGGGCGGCCGCGAACGGCGGGCACGCGACGATGTTCCGCGGGCCCGACAAGTCGGCAGGCGCATTCCATCCGCTGCCGCCTGCGATGCTGGGCGTCCACCAGCGGCTGAAGGCGGTGTTCGATCCGCAGGGCATCCTCAACCGCGGTCGCCTGTACGCCGACTTCTGATGGAAACGAACCTCACTGCGGAGTACGCGAACACCCCCGAGGGTCGGGAGGCCGAGACGATCCTGCGCGCCTGCGTCCATTGCGGCTTCTGCACGGCGACCTGCCCGACCTACCAGCTGCTGGGCGACGAGCTCGACGGTCCGCGCGGGCGCATCTACCTGATCAAGCAGGTGCTCGAAGGCGCGGCGCCGTCGGCGAAGACCCAGCTGCACCTCGACCGCTGCCTGACCTGCCGCAGCTGCGAAACAACCTGTCCGTCCGGGGTGCGCTATGGCCGGCTGGTCGACATCGGCCGCAAGATCGTCGACGACCATGTCGGCCGCTCGCCGCTCGCTGCGGTGCGGCGCAACGCGCTGCGGCGCGGACTGCTGTCGAAATCGCTGTTCGGCGGCGCGCTGGCGCTCGGCAGGCTCGCCAAACCCCTGTTGCCCGCGGGATTGGCCGCAGCGATCCCGGACGCCCCCGCGGCAGGCGCGTGGCCGACGGCGAGACACGCGCGGCGCGTCCTGATCCCGCTGGGTTGCGTGCAACCCTCGCTCGCCCCCAACATCGATGCGGCGACCGCGCGCGTGCTCGACCGGGCCGGCATTTCGGCGATCGCGATCGCGGGCGGCGGATGCTGCGGCGCGTTGTCCTATCACCTGTCGGAGCACGACGAGGCGCGCGCGATCGCGCGACGCAACGTCGACGCCTGGTGGCCGCACGTCGAGCAGGGCGTCGAAGCGATCGTCGTGACCGCGAGCGGCTGCGGCGTCATGGTCCGCGACTACGGGCACCTGCTGGGGCAGGATCCGGCGTATGCGCAAAAGGCGCAGAAGATCGCATCGCTCGCGCGCGATCCGGTCGAGATCGTCGCGGCGGAATGGGCGAAGCTGCAGCCGCTGCTCGCACAGCCCGGGACGGCGCAGAAGCTCGCCTTCCATCCGCCGTGCACGCTGCAGCACGGCATGCAGATTCGCGGTGCGATCGAGCGCCTGCTCGCCGAGTCCGGCTATGCACTGCTGCCGGTCGCCGACTCGCATCTGTGCTGCGGCTCGGCCGGAACCTATTCGGTGCTGCAGCCGGAGCTCTCCCGCAGGCTCAAGGCGAACAAGCTGCAGGCGCTGGAGGCACACGGTCCCGAACTCGTCGCGACGGCGAACATCGGCTGCATGACGCACCTGCAATCCGGCACGACACTCGCCGTCCGGCACTGGATCGAGCTGATCGACATGCGCAGCACGCCGGGGCATCCGGCAGGGCGCGGGCGTCCGGCATGACGACACCGCTCGCGCCGGCGTTCCGCCAGGCGTATCCGAATTTCGTCGCGATACCGACGCGGTGGATGGACAACGACATCTACGGCCACGTCAACAACGTCGTCTACTACTCGTACTTCGACACCGCGGTCAACGGCCACCTGATCGACGCCGGGCACCTCGACATCCTCGCCGGCCCGGCGATCGGGATCGTCGTCGAGACGGCATGCCGTTTCCACAAGTCGCTGACGTTTCCGGAAACGATCGCAGCCGGTTTGCGCGTCGTTCGCCTCGGCCATTCATCGGTCGCGTACGAGATCGCGCTGTTCCGCACCGGCGACGACGATGCGGCAGCGACCGGGCGCTTCGTCCACGTGTGGGTCGACCGCGCGACGCGCCGGCCGGTCGGCGTGCCGGATTCGATCCGCGATGCGCTGCGGCCGCTTTGCGTGCTCGCGGAGCCGTCGCGTTGACCGTCGGCGCGGCTCCGGCGCCGGAGCGCATCGACTGCATGCCGATGACCGCCGCGACCCGCGGCGCGGCGCAGCGCCTGCTGGCCGCGTTCCTGCTCGAGGACGCGCATTACCTGGCGTCGGCGGGCAACTATGGCGACGGTGGCCTGCCTGCGCTGGAACGCGCGCTCGACCTGTTCCTCGCCCGGCCCGAGATCGGCTTCGTCTGGCTCGCGCGCAGCGTCGATGGCGACATCGTCGGGGCCTGCGTCGCCTGCTACGCGATCTCGACTTCGCGCGGGTCGATCGTCGCGAAGCTCGACGACGTCACGATCGATGCGCGCTGGCAGGGGAAAGGTGTGGGCAGCGCGATGCTTCGCGCCCTGGCCGATCACCTCCGGGCGGGGGGCGTCACCCGAATCGACACCGCCTGCCATCGCGCCAACGCCGGTGCATGGCGATTCTACGAGCGCCTGGGCTTCCGTCCGCTGGACGAGGAGCGCATATCGCTGCTCGTCTAGAATCCACCGGTCGCCTCCGGCCCCTCCGGCGCATCGCACCGGTGCCAGTTCCGATTTCGAGGACATGTACATGAAGACGTGGATTTCATTTGCCGGCATCCTGACCCTGGGCATCGTGGCACCTCCGGGGCCCGCGCAGGCCGCGGACGTCATCCCGCTGCGCGAATTCTTCCGTCACCCCGATCGAGCCTTCTACCGGATATCCGCCGACGGCAGGACCCTGTCGTTCATGCAACCTTGGGAACGCCGGATGAACATCTATGTGCAGCCGATCGGCAGCACTGCGGAGCCCGCGCGCATCACCGCGGAGCAGGACCGTGACATCGCCGACTACTTCTGGAAGGGGCCCGATCGCGTCGTCTACCTGAAGGACATCGGCGGAGACGAGAACGACCACGTCGTCGTCGTCGACCGCCATGGCGGGGCGCCGAAGGACGTGACGCCGTTTCCAGGCGTGAAGGCGCAGATCGTCGACGCGCTGCCCGAGTTTCCGGATCGCCTGCTGATCGGCCTCAACAAGCGCGTCAAGGAAGTGTTCGACGTCTACGACCTCGAGCTTTCCACCGGCAAGCTGACCCTGGTCGCGGAGAATCCGGGCGACATCACCGTCTGGGGCGCCGACCACGCCGGGCAGATCCGTTACGCGATCTCGACCGACGGCGTCAACAACACCTATCTCTATCGGGAATCGGGCGACGGCAAGTTCAAGCCGGTGCTGACGACGAACTTCCGCGAGCAGTTCGCGCCGCAGTTCTTCACCGCGGACAACAAGAAGCTGTACGTCGCGTCGAACATCGGCCGCGACAAGGTCGCGATCGTTCTCGTCGACCCCGCGACCGCCAGCGAAGCGCAGGTCGTCTACGGGCGCGACGACGTCGACGTCGACGGTGTCGTCTGGTCGCGCGAGCGCAAGCGTGCCGCGTACGTCGGCTACCAGACCTGGAAGCCGCAGCGCCACTACCTGGATCCGGATGCCAAGGCGTTGTTCGAGGGCCTGGAGAAGAAGCTTCCGGGCTACGAACTCGTCGTCCAGTCGACGACCGACGACGAGTCGAGGATGATCGTCGCGGCGGTGAGCGATCGCACGCAGGGGTCGCGCTACATCTACGACCGGAAGACGGACACGCTGACGAACCTGGGGGACGTCACGCCGTGGCTGCCGGAAGCGAAGATGGCGGCGATGAAACCGATCACCTACACGACACGCGACGGTCTGACGGTCCACGGCTACCTGACGCTGCCCAACGGCATCGCGCCGAAGAGACTGCCGGTCGTCGTCAATCCGCATGGCGGACCGTGGGCCCGTGACGGCTGGGGCTTCAATCCCGAAGTGCAGTTCCTCGCGAGTCGTGGCTACGCGGTGCTGCAGATGAACTACCGTGGCTCGACCGGGTACGGCCGGAAGTTCTGGGAAGCCTCGTTCAAGCAATGGGGTTTCAGGATGCAGGACGACATCACCGATGGGGTGGCGTGGCTGGTGAAGGAGGGCATCGCCGACCCGAAACGCATCTGCATCTACGGCGGAAGCTACGGCGGCTACGCGACGCTCGCGGGACTGGTGCGGACCCCCGATCTCTATGCCTGCGGCGTCGATTACGTGGGCGTGTCGAACCTGTTCACGTTCATGAACACGATTCCGCCCTACTGGAAGCCTTATCTCGCGATGCTCCACGAGATGGTCGGCGACCCGGAGAAGGACAAGGCGCTGCTGACGGCAGGCTCGCCGGCGCTCAACGCGGACCGGATCAAGGCACCGCTGCTGATCGCGCAGGGCGCGCGCGACCCGCGGGTCAACAAGGACGAATCGGACCAGATGGTCGCGGCACTGAAGGCGCGAGGCATCGACGTGCCGTACATCGTCAAGGACAACGAGGGCCACGGCTTCCGCAACGAGGAGAACCAGTTCGAGTTCTACGAGGCGATGGAGCAGTTCCTGGCGAAATACCTCGGCGCGCGGGCGAACTGATGCCGGGGATGTGGATTGTCGTCCCCGCGGCCGGCACCGCGTCGCGCTTTGGCGGGTCGCGGCCGAAGCAGTACGCGGATCTCGCCGGAGCGCCGATGATCCAGCGCACGCTCGAACGCCTGGCGACGCTGGGCGCCGCGGCGATCGTCGTCGCGCTCGCGCCCGGTGATGCCGAGTTCGAGCGGGTGGTGCCGGCGCAACCCGGGGTCGAGGCACTGCGCTGCGGCGGCGAGACGCGCGCGGCGACCGTGCGCAACGCGCTGACGGCGCTCGCCAGGCGCGGTCGGCAGCGACGACTGGATCCTGGTCCACGATGCGGCGCGGCCCTGCGTGCCGCGCGACGCACTGCGGCGCCTCGTCGACACGATCGGGAGCGATCCGGTCGGCGGCCTGCTCGCACTTCCGCTCGCCGACACGTTGAAGCGTTCCGACGCGTCGGTCGATGCACCGCGCGTGCTGCGGACCGAGGATCGCCGGTCGCTGTGGCTCGCGCAGACGCCGCAGATGTTCCGCTACCGGATCCTCGTGGAGGCGCTCGTGCGAGACGGGGCAGGCGAAGCGACCGACGAGGCGCAGGCCGTCGAGGCGCTGGCCGCGACGGGAGCCTGCGCGATGCCCAGACTCGTGGCGGGAAGTCCGCTGAACGTCAAGGTGACCTGGCCGGACGACCTGGCGCTCGCCGTCAAGATACTCGAAATGCAAGGTGGAACATGACCTCGATGCGCATCGGCACCGGATTCGACGTGCACGCGTTCGCCGCCGGGCGGGCGCTGGTGATCGGGGGCGTGACCATTCCCCACGACCGCGGGCTCCTCGGGCATTCGGATGCCGATGTGCTGCTGCATGCGATCGCCGATGCCGTGCTGGGCGCCTTGGCGCTGGGCGACATCGGCACGCATTTTCCCGACACCGATCCACGGTGGAAAGGGGCGGACAGCCGGCGGCTGCTGCGCGAGGTCGTGGGGCTCGCGGCGCAGTATCGGTACCAGGTCGGCAACGTCGACACGACGGTGATCGCGCAGGCGCCGAGACTCGCCCCCCATGTCGCGGCGATGCGCGCCAACATCGCCTCGGACCTCGGTTGCGAGGTCACGTCCGTTTCGGTGAAGGCGACGACAAGCGAGCGGCTCGGTTTCACCGGGCGCGAGGAGGGCATCGCCGCGCTGGCGAGCGTGCTCCTGTTCGCGATGGAGGACGGCACCGGCCCGTGACGGGCGGTGGCGGCGCGCCGCTCAGCCGGATTGCGCCGCCTTCAGCGTCACCCGTGCGATCGTGCCGCCGCCGGGTCGCGGCAGCAGGTCGAAGCTGCCGCCGTGCAGGCGGGTGATCCGGTCGACGATCGCGAGGCCGAGTCCGGCCCCGGCGACACCGTCTTCGCGCGTCCGCGCCTCGCTCGCCCGGGTGAAGGGCTGTTTCAGGCGTTCGACGTCGACGGCGGCGATGCCCGGTCCGCGGTCGGCGACGTCGATGACGACGGTGCCGTCGTGCGAGGTCGCCGAGACCTCGACCGGGGGGGCGCCATAGGCAAGCGCGTTGTCGATCAGGTTGTTGACCAGTCTGGACAGCGAGGTCGGCTTGATCCGCGAAAGCACCGGTGTCGTGGGCAGCAGCGTGACGTCGCGTCCGGCTTGTCGATAGCGGTCGACGCAGGCCGCGAGCGTCGCGGCGACACCGGTCGGTTCGCCGGAAGTCGCCGTTTCGTCGCGGGCGAAATCGAGGAACTGGTTGACGATGTGGTCCATCTCCTCGATGTCGGCGACCATCCCTTCGCGGGTCCGGTCGTCGTCGGCGCGCAGCTCGATGCCGAGCCGCAACCGGGCGAGCGGCGTGCGCAGGTCGTGCGAGACGCCGGCGAGCAGCAGCGCGCGATCGCGCTCGCTCTGGCGCAGGCTCGCGATCATGGCGTTGAATCCGCGATTGACTGCGGCGATCTCGGACGCCCCGGATTCGGGCAGCGCCGGCGGGGTCTCGCCGCGGCCGACGCGCTCGACCGCGAACTTGAGTTCCCGCAGCGGACGGGCGAGGTAGCGGGCGAAGACGAACGCCGCCGCGAGCAGCAGCACCGCGATCGTCAGAGCCCAGGCCAGCGCGCGGGTCGGGACGTCGTCCTGCCGCGGGGGCGGCAGCGGGAAGCCGATCCAGTAGCCATCGCCTCCCGCCTGGAGGCGCACGAAGATCTCGTGCAGTCGCGGCGCGAGGCGCACCTCGGTGCCTTCGCCCAGCCCCTCGCGCAGTCGCTCCTCGAGTCCACGCAGCGTCGGTCCCGCCGGCGCGATGCCGATCGTCGGGCGGTCGCGCTCGGCGATGATCCGCACGCCGTATTCACGGCCGAGGCGGGCGAGCGTGTCGCGGCGGAATGGTCCGTCGACGCCTTCGAGCGACGCGCGCAGTGCCTTCATCTGCACCAGCTTGGTGTCGTTGAACTGGCGGGCGATCAGCGCCGCGCGATCGTGGTTGAACAGCAGGATCGTCGTCGCGACCACGAGCGCGACGACGGCGACCAGCAGCAGCATCAGGCGCCCGAACAGCGAGCGCGGCAGGAGCGTCACGCGGATTGGTCCCGGTCCGCCGACGGGGTCACACCCGCGGCGTCGCCTCGCACCCCGCCTTCGGGCACGTAGACGTAGCCGAATCCCCACACGGTCTGGATGTAGCGCGGCACCGCGGGGTCGGCCTCGACGAGCTTGCGCAGGCGCGACACCTGGACATCGATCGCGCGATCGAACACCTCGTGGTCACGGCCGCGTGCCAGCAGCATGAGCTTCTCGCGTGCCAGCGGCTGTCCCGGGTGCTGGACGAATACCTTGATCAGCGAGAACTCGCCCGTGGTGAGGGGCTGGACTTCGCCGTCACGCTCCAGCGTGCGCGCCGAGAGGTCGAGGGTGTGCGGCCCGAAAGGCACGCGGCCTTCGCCGCTGGGAGCCCCGGGAACGACGTGCTCGCCGTGGCGTCGCAGCACGGCGTGGATGCGCGCGACGAGCTCGCGCGGATTGAATGGCTTGGGCAGGTAGTCGTCGGCGCCCATCTCGAGGCCGACGATGCGGTCGACGTCGTCGCCTTTGGCGGTCAGCATGATGATCGGCACGGATTCGCCGGCACCGCGCAGCCGCCTGCAGACGGAAAGCCCATCCTCGCCGGGCAGCATCAGGTCGAGCACGACCAGATGCGGCGGGTCACGCTGCAGCTTCTTGTCGAGCTGGGTCGCATCGGGGAGGGCGGCGACCTGGAACCCCTGCTCGGAAAGGTAGCGGGTGAGGAGGTCGCGCAGCCTCACGTCGTCGTCGACGACGAGGATCTTCGCGGGAGCGGATTTGCCGGCCATGCAGTCGGATTAGAGCCGTTCGGGGCAGCGACGTCTGCAGGAAGGGTGTAACCGATTGTATCCCCGGCCGACGGGCGCAACGTCCGGTTGCAATCGACTGCGCACCGGACCGAACACGGCATGACAATGCGGGCCCAACCGCAGTGTCCGCAGCTCCGGCAATCACCGGCGGCGCGGGGAACCGATCCATCATCCTGAAGGAACTTCGACCATGAACCATCGATTCAAGACACGTCTTGCCGCGGCCGCCGTCTTCGCGGTCGTCGGGCTTGGAGGCATCGCATACGCGCAGCCGGCCCATTTCGGGCCGCGCGGTGGCGGCGGGGACTTCGTGTCGGCGATCGCCGCGCTGAAGAGCCAGCTGAACCTGAACGCGTCGCAGCAGACGATGTGGGACAGCGCCGTCGCGGCCGGCAAGTCGGCGCGCGAGACCGCCCGCGCGAACATGCAAAGCGTTCGCGGTGTGCTGAACACCGAGCTCGCGAAGCCCGAGCCCGATCTGGCCGCCGTAGCCACCGCTGCCGACAGCGCGCAGGCGCAGAACACCGCGCTGCGCCACCAGGTGCGCGGGGCGTGGCTCAACCTCTACGGCACGTTCTCGCCCGATCAGAAGGCGGTCGTGAAGGCGGCGATCGAGCAGCGCCTCGCGCGCATGGACCGGTGGCGCGCGAAGAGGCTGCAGCGACATGGGCGAGGCGGCTGAGCTCTCACCGCGTTCCGGTGCGCCCTCTCACCCCAGCCCGCTTCCCCAGGCGGAGGGGGTGGGAGCGGCGAGCATGTCCGGGGTCAGATGCGCGCGATCGCCGGCGTCGCGCGACTACGGATCGTCGACACGGCGGCCGCCTCCAGCGTCGAGGCCACGACCGGCTTGCCGAGCAGCAACAGTCCCGCCGCGCGCGCCTCGCGGTCGGCGCGCGTCCCGGTGTCGCCCGAGACGATGATCGCCGGAACGGGATAGCCAAGTTCGTCGCGGAGCCTCCTCACTGCGCGGATCCCGGAATCGCCGTCGGCCAGACGCAGATCCGCGACGACGAGATCGGGGTAGCGCGCGATCCGGCCGATGCGCGCCATCAACGCCTCGAGGTTCTGCGCCCCGACGACGGTCGCGCCCCAGGTTTCGAACAGCGTCGTCATCGCGTCGACCGCGGCAGGGTCGTCGTCGACGACCGCGACGACGCGCTCGGCCAGTTCGCTGCGCGCGAGTGCTGCGGGCGGGTCTGCCGGCCGCGAAGGGCGCGGCAGGCGCCGCGGACCCCGTGCCCGTGGGGCGAGCACGCGAAACCGCGAGCCCTCCCCGGGGACGGATTGCAGTTCGATCGCGTGTTCCAGCAGACCGGCGAAGCGCCGCACGATCGCGAGGCCGAGGCCCATGCCGCGGGCGGACGATGGCGCCGTCGCGCCGTCGCCGATCTGGTAGAACTCATCGAAGATCCTCTCGCGGTGCGAGGGTGCGATTCCGACGCCGGTGTCGAGGACCTCGATCGCCACCTGCTCCCCGCGTCGGCGCGCACCGACCAGCACGCCGCCCTCGCGGGTGTAGCGGATGGCATTGGAGACGAGATTCCCCACGATCCTCTCGAGCAGGCCCGGGTCGCTGTCGACGCACAGCGAACTCGGCGCGATGCGGAATGCCAGTCCACGGGCGGCGGCCTCGGGCGCGAATTCGGTCGCGATGCGCTCGAACAGTCCGGCGAGCGCGACGCTGCCGCGCTCGGGCGTCAGCGCGCCCGCGTCGAGTCGCGAGAGGTCGATCAACTGTGCGAACTGCCGCTCGAGCGCGTTGGCAGCCGTTTCGACGTTGACGATCAGGGGCCGCCACTCGGCGTTGCGCGCACGTGCCGACAGGGCGGCGACATAGAGGCCGAGCGCGTGCAGTGGCTGGCGCAGGTCGTGGCTCGCGGCGGCGAGCAGCTGGCTCTTGGCGCGGTTGGCGGCCTCCGCGGCCGAGCGGGCCTCGAGCGCACTGCGGGTGCGCTCCTTCAGTTCGCCGATCAGGTCGATGTTCTCGTAGCGGATGACCAGCGAGCGCGTCAGAACGTCGTTCAGGCGATGCCCGAAACCCAGCACGAAGCCGGCGACCACGATCATGACGCCGGCCAGGAACAGGTGCACGGGATCCCCGACCAGCGCAACGCGCACGATCAGCGGCAGCAGCGCGGGAACGACGAAACCGTAGAACGACGGCTTGTAGACGGCGGTGAGATAGAGCCCGCCCAGCGCCACGCCGAACAGGCACACGATCAGCAGCGCCTGCAGCGCCGGCGACGGAGGGAACATCGCGGCGGCCGCGATGCCCCACAACGCGCCCGCGATCGTCGACCCCGCGGCCCAGTAGGCGCCCCAGCGTGGCGCGGCATCGGCCCCGGGTCGCTCGCGGACGAAGGCGCGCGCGAGTGCGGTGCGCCACGCCTGGTTTGCGGCAATCAGGCCGCACCATGCGAGCATGGCGGCGGGCGAGACCTCGCCCCACATCGCGGCGCACAGGATCAGCGCGCCGAGGCCCATCGACAGCGAGGTCAGGTGAATGTGCGCATAAAGCGTCGCCACCTGATCGGCGCGCGCCCGCGCGACGAGCGCCGGGCTGATCGTGCAGGGCGGGTACATCCGGAACGATGGGCCCGGGCGCGGCGTGTCAGTGCATGTCGGCGCGCGGGGCGACCGCGTCGACGTGCACGCCGCGTCGGCTGAGCTCGGCGATCGCCTGCGCTCGCGAGCGGACGTTCAGGGCCTTGAGGATCGCGCTGACGTGGACCTTGACCGTCCCCTCGGACAGATGCAGGTCGCGGCATATCAGCTTGTTGGGCTTGCCCTGGATCAGGAGCCGCAGCACGTCCGCCTGCCTGTGCGTGAGCCCGAAGAGGTCGCCCGGCAGCCCCGGGATCTCGGGACGCGCGGGCGCGAGATCCGAGGTGACGCTGCGGCCGCCGTCGAGCACGGTGCGGATCGCATCGAGCAATTCCGCCGGGCTCGAGGTCTTGGCGATGTAGCCGCGAGCACCTGCGGCGAGTGCCGCGCCGACCGTCGCCCGGTCGTGCGTCGCCGAGAGGACCACGACCGGAATCCGCGGAAAGTCCCGCGTGAGTTCGGCCAGCAGATCGAGTCCGTGGGCGCCGGGTAACGCAAGGTCGAGCAATACGAGCGCGCAGTCAGGGTGGCGAGCCAGCGCCGCCAGCGTTGCGGGGCGGTCGATTGCGCCCAGCACCTCGACCGCGCCGTGGATCTGGGGAAGCGACTGCGCGAGCGCCTGCTGGATGAGCGGGTGGTCGTCGACAACCAGTATCTTCATCGATTCCTCCCTGGCAGCGGGGCACCGCGGGAAGACGGGCGGCGCGTACCGCCAATCTACGGGAGGATCGTGCGCGACCCACCTGCCAAAATCGGCAGTAGCCGGACAGGGCGATGGAGCGCGGGCCAGCGACGGGGGCTGGGGGTGGGCCGGGGACGGGACCGGGGATGGGGGCGGGGTGGGCGCGGGTGGGCCGGCGCGGGGCGCGGATCAGCCCGCGCGGCCGAATCCCGCCTTCTTCTCTTCGGCGGCCTCCCTGCGGAGCGTGCGCAGCCGGGAGTCGACGACGGAAGCTTCGTAGAAGTTTCCGTCGCCGGCCTTGGATGCGATCTCGAGCTGTTCGATCGCGGCCGGGAGATTGCCTTGCCACGCGTAATACTCGGCCTGGTGCCGGTGCGAGAGCATCTGCTTGTTCTCTGCCGCGTAAGCCCGCGCGGCGATCAGCTGCAGCGGTCCGTCACGGGGGAAGCGGTCGAGTTCCTGCTCGACGAATCTGGCGGCCTCGGCTGCTGCGCCCGGCCTTCAGCAGCGCATCGGGGTAGTCGTAGATCATCTGCATCTTGTTCGGATAGCGTTCGACGCCCGCCTTGAAGTGTCGTATCGCGGCGTCGAGCTGCCCGGTCTCGAGCATCACGTGGCCGGCGATGGCGTCGATCATCGGGTCCGGCGGCGCGATCTTCTCGAGCCTGGCGAGCTCCGTCTTCATCCGGGCGTGGTCCTTGGTGCGCAGCAGCGCGGCGACCAGCCCGTACTGTGCCGCGACCGCGTTGTTGTACTTGTGCTCGGCGAGCGCGTCGTCGAAATACCGGACGGCCTGCTGGGGCTCACCCTGGTAGCTGCGCAGCAGCGCGCGCACGAGATCGTAGTCGAGCGAGTCGACGACCTGGTGGTACGGAACGCTGGCCGCGCGCGCCTGCGCCTCGGCGATGCGTTCGTAGGTGACCGGGTGATCCTGCAGGTAGGCAGGGACGTTGGCCCCGCCGCTGAACCGCGTCGCGCGCTGCAGCCGTTCCATGAAGGTCGCCATCGCGTTCACGTCGAAGCCGGCGGCCTCGAGGCGCTGGAAGCCGATCCGATCGGCCTCACGTTCCTGTCTGGCGCGTGAAATTGATCTGGTGCTGCAGGTTGAGCGCCTGCGTCGCGGCGATCGCGGCGGACGCGGCGTTGCCGCTCGACGCGCCGCCGCCGTGGGCCGCCAGGATTGCCACGGCGAGTCCGGCCAGCGACATCAGCATCGAATCCTTTTGCGCGGCGATCGCCCGCGCGATGTGGTGCTGCGTCACGTGCGTGATTTCGTGCGCGAGCACGGCTGCGAGCTCGGACTCGGACTGGGTGAGGAGGATCAGTCCCGTGTTGACGCCGACGTAGCCGCCGGGCAGGGCGAACGCGTTGATCGCCGGGTCGTTGACCGCGAAGAAATGGAAATCGGTCTTGACGTCGGTCGACGCGGCAATCAGCCGGTGACCGATCTCGTTCAGGTAGTCGTTGACTTCGGGATCGTTCAGATACGCGCCCTCGGAGCGCAGCTGGTGGACGACCGCTTGACCGATCTGGTGCTCCTGCGCCGGGGAGAGGCTCGCCTGCGCCACGTCGCCCAGGTCCGGAAGCGTCTGCGCACGAGCGTCGGGAAGCGGCGCCCGCACGTACGGGAGGGGCGACAGCGGCGCGCAGGCGAGGGCCGCGACCAGGCAGGCCGCGGCCCACCTGCGGGAACGGCGACGACTGGAAGCGCGTACTGGCACGAGCCGGGAAATGGAGTTCGTTGATGCTAAGATGCCGCCCTCGCGAGGGAGTTCACCGCGACAGCCGATTGCCGTCGAAGGATTCATGCCGCGCCTATCCAAACCGCGATCCGCCCCCGGACGCAGCCCCGAGCCCAAGGCGGGCGGCGCGTCGGGCGCGCGTGCGCCCGGAGGTTCGCCAGGCAAATCCCCGTCGGCGCGCCGGAAAGAGGCCGACGCCGGGGCCATCACTGCCCATTTTACCCACTTCGACGCGGGCGGGCAGGCGCACATGGTCGATGTCGGGGCCAAGGATGTCACCAAACGTGTCGCTCGCGCCGGCGGTCGCATCACGATGAGCGCGGAAACCCTCGCGCTGATCCGCGCGGGAACGGCGAAGAAAGGCGATGTGCTGGGCGTCGCGCGCATCGCAGCGATCCAGGCTGCCAAGCGCACGGCCGACCTGATTCCGCTTGCGCATCCGCTGATGCTGACGCGTGTCGCCGTCGATTTTTCCTGCGTCGACGATGCAGCTGCCGTCGCGATCGAGGTCACCGTCGAGACGCGCGATCGCACCGGCGTCGAGATGGAGGCGTTGACCGGCGTCGCCGCCGGGCTCCTGACGATTTACGACATGTGCAAGGCCGCGGATCGCGGCATGCGCATCGAAGGCGTGCGCCTGCTCGAGAAGAGCGGCGGGCGCTCGGGTCATTACAGGGCCGACTGAACGGCCGATGGTTTCGCCGCGGGATGGCGGCAAGGAGACCGATGATGAACGGCGCTCTGGTCTTGTTCGGGAGGGCAGTCGGTGCGATCGGGGTCGCGATCTGCGTTCTGGCTTCGATCGCGCGGATCACCGGCCACTACACGCTCGGAAGCTACCAGGCGGGAACGCTGCTGCTCGCAGGCATCGCCGCGATGGTCGCCGGGTGCCTCGCCCTGCTGTGGGCGATGTCCTCGCGCGATCGCGGGGGCCGCTGATCCCTCACCAATCCCACATCGTGCCGTCCTCGAGACGGTTCACAGGCAACGCGCAGGGCTTGTACGGATAGCGGGCGGCCAGCGCCTCGTCGATGTCGACGCCATGCCCCGGCGCGTCGCCCGGATACAGGTAGCCGTCGCGGAAGTGATACGCATGCGGGAACACCGCATCGGTCTCCGGCGTGTGGCGCATGTACTCCTGGATGCCGAAGTTGTGGACCCAGGTGTCGAAATGCAGCGCGGCACCCATGCACACCGGCGACAGGTCGGTCGCGCCGTGAGAGCCGGTACGCACGTGATGGAGCTCGGCGAGGTGCGCGATGCGGCGCAGGTGGGTGATGCCGCCGGCGTGGACGACCGTGGTGCGGATGTAGTCGATCAGCTGCTCGGCGATCAGCGTCTGGCAATCGAAGATCGTGTTGAAGACCTCGCCGACGGCGATCGGCGTGACCGTGTGCTGGCGGATCAGGCGGAAGGCCCCCTGGTTCTCGGCGGGCGTGGGGTCCTCCATCCAGAACAGCCGGTAGGGTTCGAGCGACCGTCCGAGGCGCCCCGCCTCGATCGGCGTCAGCCGGTGATGCACGTCGTGCAGCAGATGGGGCTCGAAGCCGAAGCGCGCGCGGATCGCGTCGAACAGCTTCGGGACGTGGTCGAGGTAGCGGGTCGTCGACCAGGTGTTCTCGGTGGCGATCGCGGCGTCCGCAGGCTCGTAGTACATCTTGTCCTTCGCCACGCCGTAGGTCGAAGAGAGCCCCGGGATCCCGCACTGGGCGCGGATCGCCTTGTAGCCCATCTCGATGTAGTGCGCGACCTGGTCGAGCGTCTCGGCGATGTCCTTGCCGTTCGCGTGCCCGTACACCATGACGCCGTCGCGGCTCGCGCCTCCCAGCAGTTCGTAGACGGGCAGTCCGGCGACCTTGCCCTTGATGTCCCACAGCGCCGTGTCGACGGCGGCGATCGCGCTCATCGTCACCGGGCCGCGTCGCCAGTACGCGCCGCGGTAGAAGTACTGCCACGTGTCCTCGATGCGCGCCGGATCGCGGCCGATCAGCGCCGGGATCACGTGTTCGGTCAGGTAGGCGGCAACCGCGAGTTCCCGGCCGTTCAGTGTCGCATCGCCGATGCCCGCGACGCCTTCGTCGGTCTCGATCTTCAGCGTGACGAAATTGCGGCCTGGGCAGGTGACGATGACGCGGGCAGCGGTGATCTTCATGGCGCGTGGGCTCGGGGGCGTGGCAGGAACGATGGCGGGGACGGAGGTGATCGATGGACTGTCCGCCGGCGCCGCGTGAGTGTCGAGTTCCGGGTCCGGGTCCGGGTCGAGGTCCGGTGGTCTAACCACTTGACCACAGTATAGCGGCGTCGCTATGATGCGTCCACATCGCGTCGCACGAGGGTCGCGGCTACCGCCGTGCACGACCCGACCCGGTCCCCCGACCGGATCGCCGGAACCCCGGAGGCTCGCTGGAGGAAGCTGCGTTGCCCCTCACGGTCGTCGAACCCAAGCGTCTCTATCGCCAGATCGCCGATCAGCTCGCCCAGCTGATCGCGAGCGGCGAGTTTCCGGCGGGCTCGCGCCTGCCGGCGGAGCGCGAGCTCGCGGCGTCGCTGGGCGTGAGCCGCGCATCGGTGCGCGAGGCGATCATTTCCCTCGAGATGAGCGGACTCGTCGAGGTCCGCGTCGGGACCGGAATATTCGTGACGCGGCCACCCGAAGGCGCGATGCGTGCGGGAGGCGACGGGGGCCCGGGTCCTTTCGAGCTCCTCGCCGCGCGCAGAATGATCGAGGGCGAGATCGCCGCACTGGCGGCGAAAGGCGCGACCGCCGAGGACGCCGAGGCCCTGCGCGAAAGCGTCGTACGCATGGAGGCGACGCTCGACGATTTCCACGCGCGCGAGGCCGAGGACCGTGAATTCCACCTGCTGCTGGCGCGGGCGAGCGGGAACGGGTCGCTCGAACTGGTCGTCGAAGGCCTGTGGAACCAGCGTGCCGACCTGTGGGGCCGCCTGCAGCAGCACTTCCATACGCGCGAACTCGCCGTGCAGACCATCCGCGACCATGCGGCGATCGCCAGGGCGGTGGCCGCGCACGATCCCGAAGCGGCGCGTGCGGCGATGCACCGCCACCTTTCGCGCGTCGTGCGCGTTTTCCAGCGCGGTGTCGATGCGGAAGCGGGCCGTTCGGCCGCCGCTGCGTCCGCCGCGAAACCCGAGCGGCCTGTCCGGCAGGCCAGGCCGCGGGCATGAGTATCGTCGTGGCCCCCGAGGGACACGTTCGTTCCGGCGATCGTCCCGAAACACGCGGACGATCGATTGTCGACAACTGAAGGAGGACTTGCAATGAGCAACAAGAAGAATTGCCCGGGCGAGCGGCGTCGCCAGGCGCTGCGCCTGATGACCGGCGCCGCGATTTCGGTGCTGGCACTTGGATCGACCGCCACGATGGCGCAGGTTCCCGCGCTGCCCAAGAGCCCGGTGACGATCAACATCGTCGACGTCGCGGGCAACCTCGCGCTGACCCAGGATGCGATCGAGGCCTACCAGAAGGCGCATCCGAACCTGGTGTCGAAGTTCAACTTCACCAAGGCCCCGGCGCCGGAACTGCCCGGCAAGCTGAAGGCGATGCAGGCCGCTGGACGCAGCGACATCGACATGGTGCTGACGGGCACCGATTTCCTGGCCGCCGGCATCGAGCAGGGCGTGCTGATGAAGATCCTCCCGGCCGACGCGTCGAAGTTCCCCAACCTGATGGCGAATTACCAGCCCGCGGCCGCGAAGATGCAGGAGCTAGCCGGCGATTACGGCATCGAGGTGACGTTCATGCCCGCGGGCCCGCTGCTCGAATACAACCCGGCCACGGTGAAGGATGTCCCGACGACGCCGCAGGAACTGCTGACCTGGTGCAAGGCGCATCCGAACCGCCTGATCTACGCGCGCCCGGCGAACTCGGGCCCCGGCCGCACGTTCCTGATGGGCCTGCCCTACCTCCTGGGCGACAAGGATCCGAAGGATCCGGTCCACGGCTGGGACAAGACCTGGGCCTACCTGCAGGAGCTCAATTCGTGCATCGAGTACTACCCGTCGGGTACCGGCGCGGTGATGAAGGAACTCGGCGAAGGTTCGCGCGACATGACGCCGACGGTGACCGGCTGGGACCTGAATCCCCGTGCGCTGGGCATCGTTCCCAAGAGCTTCAAGGTCGCGCCTTTCAAGGGCATGACCTGGGTCAACGACGCGCATTACATGGTCATCCCCAAGGGCGTCGCGCCTGACAAGGTCGCAGTGGTCCTCGACCTGATGGCTTACCTGCTGACGCCGCATGCGCAGGCCTACACCTACGACGAGGGCTATTTCTACCCGGGCCCGGCGGTCAAGGGCGTGACCCTCGCGATGGCGCCGGCGAAGAGCCAGCAGTCGATCAAGGAATACGGGCGTCCCGAGTACGATGGCTGGCTGAAGGAGTTCCCGCACACCCAGTCCCTGCCGCCCGATGCGCAGGTCAAGGCGTTCCAGATCTGGGACCAGAAGGTCGGCGCGCAGAAGACCAAGTAGCGTCAAACCGTCGCGCGCGGCCTGCAGCGTGCAGGCCGCGCGTGGCACGGTGGCACGAACAGCCGCCGCATCGACCGCCGGGGTTGCCGGCGACCGATCCGGTGTCCCGACTCGTACAGGCGCCGTCCGCGCAACCCCGGGCGCGCCGGCGTCGATGGTCATGAGCCGAACATGAAGCAGGATTTCTCCGAACTGCGCCTCGAGCGCGTCACGCGACGCTTCGCCGGGGCCGGCGGGCGCGCGTTCAATGCCCTCGACGAATTGACGATCACGATCAAGCGCGGCGAATTCATCGCGTTGCTGGGGCCTTCCGGTTGCGGAAAGTCCACCGCGCTGAACTGCATCGCCGGGCTGCTGCCGCTGTCAGGCGGCACGATCAACCTCGACGAGCAACGCATCGACACGCTTCCCCCGGAAAAGCGCGGTTTCGGGATGGTGTTCCAGAACTACGCGCTGTTTCCGCACATGAGCGTCGAGCGCAACGTCGGTTTCGGGCTGCGGATGCGCGGGGTGCCGGCGGCCGAGACCGTGACGCGGGTCGCCAATGCCCTGAAGCTCGTCCAGCTCACCGGCCAGGAGCACAAGCTGCCCGGCCAGCTGTCCGGAGGGCAACAGCAACGCGTGGCGATCGCGCGGGCGATCGTCATCGAGCCGCCGCTGGTCCTGATGGACGAGCCGCTGTCGAACCTCGACGCCAAGCTGCGCATCGAGACGCGCGCCGAGATCCGCCGCATCCACCACGAGCTCGGCCGCGCGACGATCTACGTGACGCACGATCAGGACGAGGCGCTGTCGCTGGCCGACCGGATCGTCGTGATGAAGGACGGCGTGGTCCAGCAGATCGACAGCCCGCAGCAGATCTACGCCCGGCCGGCGAACCTGCACGTGGCGCGCTTCATGGGCTATCGCAACGTCGTCGAGATGGACGTCGAGGGCGCGGCCGGCGACCAGGTCGAGCTGCGCGACCGCGACATCCGTCTGACCGGCACGTCGATGCAGGCACCGCCCGGCGCGCGCGCGATGGTCGCGATTCGTCCCGAGGAGATCGTCGTCGGGGAAAGCCCGCAGCGGCACAACACCATCGCCGTGCGCGTCGAGAGCGTCGAGTACGGCGGTCGCGATTCGCTGGTCGGCGTGGTCACGGCGACAGGCACATCGCTCTACCTGCGGACTGCGCAGCCGACGGCACGCGGCGATGCGCTCGCGATCCACGTGCCGCCGGAACGGGCGCTCGTCTACCCGCTGACGCCGGCGTGATCGGCGCGCCGAACCGGGAACGCCCATGAACGCCACTGTCACCGGCCCCGCGCTCGCCCGCGCGCCGTTCGACCGCACACTGCTGCTCGCCGCGCCGGCAACGCTGTTCATGGCCGCGCTGTTCGTCTATCCGTTCCTGTACGGGCTGTGGCTGTCGTTCGAGCCGGTGAAGGGAGGCTGGCTCGCGAACTATCACAAGTTCTTCACGACCGACAACCTGTGGCCGACGATCTGGACGACGCTGAAGCTCGCGCTGCCGGCGACCCTCATCAACGTCGGCATCGCGCTGCCGATCGCATTCCGGATGCGCATCAAGAGCCGCTACCAGCGGCTGATCACGACGGTCCTGGTCGTGCCGATCACGCTGGGCACCGTGCTGATCGCCGACGGAATGCTGACCTACTTCGGGCCCAAGGGGTGGCTCGCCCACGTGTTCGAACTGCTGCATCTGTACGGGGGACCGATCCGGCTGACGCACAACTACTGGGGCGTGCTGATCTCGCTGGTGATCTCCGGATTCCCGTTCGCGTTCCTCCTGATCCTGTCCTACATCACCGGCATCGATCCGGTGCTGGCGCGCGCCGCATCGACGCTGGGCGCGAGCCCGGCAGCGCAATTCCGCCACATCTACCTGCCGCTGCTCGCGCCGGGGCTCGCGATGTGCTTCTGCCTCGCCTTCGTGCAGGCGTATTCGGTGTTCCCCTCGGCGGTGCTGCTGGGCGCGCCGGCCGGTCCGACGCGCGTGATCTCGCTCGCCGCCTACGAGGCCGCGTTCGAGCAGTACGACTATTCGCTGGCTTCGGCGATCGCGATGATCATGGGATTCGTCCAGCTGATCATCGTGGCGATCGTGCTGGGCCTGCGCGGCCTGTTCTATCGCGGGCCGGTCGTGGGAGGCAAGGGATGAACGGCGCGAAGTCCTGGCTCGACCGGGCCTGGAACGGCCTGCTGTGGGGGACGATGATGGTGTTCGTCGTCAATGTCGCAATGCTGATCGCCACCGTCGCGACCAACTCGTTCGCCCGGCGCTGGCTCGGCACCTGGCTGCCGGACGGGTGGACGGTGCAGTGGTACGCCCAGGCGTGGAAGGACTACCAGCTTGCCGACATCCTGTGGGTGACGATGGAGGTCGTGCTGGCGGTCGTCCTCCTGTCGCTGCTGATCGGCGTGCCGGCCGCGTATGCGCTGGCGCGCCGCGATTTTCCCGGCAAGCGCGCGCTGATGCTGCTGTTCCTGCTGCCGCTGATGGTGCCGCCGATGACCTACGGCATCCCGCTCGCGACCGTGCTCTACAAGGCCCAGCTCGCCGGCACGATCTGGGGCGTGATCCTGGCCAACCTGATTCCCGCGGCGCCATTCGTCATCCTCGTCATGACGCCGTTCATCGAGCAGATCGATCCGAACCTCGAGTCCGCCGCGCGCGTGTTCGGCGCCGGCACGGGGCGGATGTTCACTTCGATCCTCGTCCCGCTGCTCGCCCCGGGGATCCTCGCCGCCTCGCTGCTGGTGCTGGTGCGCACGATCGCGCTGTTCGAACTCACGTTCCTGACTGCCGGGCCCGATTCGCAGACGCTGGTCGTCGCGCTGTATTACGCCGTGTTCGCGGCGGGCGTGCGCGCACCGCAGTCCATCGATGCGATGGCGATGATCTACATGGTGGTGACGCTGGTCTGGCTGCTGATCGCGTTGCGCTTCGTCAACCCGACGCAGCTCGTGAGCCGCGTCAAGGAACATCCACGGGCCGCCGCGTGAGCGGCGAGGAGGGGCCCCACGTGTGGGGATCCGAGCCATGGCGAATCGCGGCGGGCGGCCGACGCGAGGTGCAACGATTCGGCAGCGCGACCCGAGGAGGCCGCCGCGTGAGCGGCGAGGAGGGGCCCCACGTGTGGGGATCCGAGCCATGGCGAATCGCGGCGGGCGGCCGACGCGAGGTGCAACGATTCGGCAGCGCGACCCGAGGAGGCCGCCGCGTGAGCGGCGAGGAGGGGCCCCACGTGTGGGGATCCGAGCCATGGCGAATCGCGGCGGGCGGCCGACGCGAGGTGCAACGATTCGGCAGCGCGACCCGAGGAGGCCGCCGCGTGAGCGCCAGCCATCGGCACGCATCAACGACCCAGCGAGTCCACTTGTGAACGCACCCCGCCTTTCGCTCGCCACCCTCGACCGTCTTCCGGACGCGATCGCCCGCCCGGGCTGCGCGCCGGAAGCGCTTCGCATCGGCATCGTCCATCTGGGCATCGGTGCGTTCCACCGTGCCCATCAGGCGATCTACACCGAGGACGCGGTCGCCAGGGCAGGCGGCGCGTGGGGAATCTGCGGGGTCAGCCTGCGCTCGGCCGATGTCCGCGACCGGATGGCGCCGCAGGACTGCCTCTACACGTCGATCGAGAAGAGTCCGGCGGGTGTTGCGAGGCGCATCGTCGGCAGCGTGCGCGAGGTCCTGTTCCTCGGCGATCAGCGCGACGACGTCCATCGCCGGCTCGCGGCGCGCGAAACGCGGATCGTCACGCTGACCGTGACCGAGAAAGGCTATTGCCACGAACCGGCGACCGGAAAGCTCGATTTCGCGCATCCGGACATCGTCCACGACCTGGCGCGGCCCGATGCGCCGCGCAGTGTCGTGGGCCTGCTGACCCTGGCGCTCGCACAGCGCCGTGCCACCCATGGCGAGCCGCTGACCGTCGTCTGCTGCGACAACCTGCCGCACAATGGTGCGCTGCTGCGCGGACTGGTCGACGCCTACGCCCGCGCACGCGATCCCGCGCTCGCCGAATGGGTCGCAGGCACGATTGCCTTCCCGTCGACGATGGTCGATCGCATCGTCCCGGCGACCACGGTCGACGACATCGCGCAGAACGACGCCGCGCTCGGCTGCGGGGACCTGGCACCGGTGGTCCACGAGCCGTTCGTGCAATGGGTGATCGAGGACCGCTTTGCCACCGCGCGCCCGGCGTGGGAGCTCGCGGGTGCGACGTTCACCGATGACGTCGCGCCGTTCGAGTCGATGAAGCTCAGGTTGCTCAACGCGAGCCATTCGGCATTCGCGTACCTGGGCTTCCTGGCCGGGCACCAATTCATCTACCAGGTTGCCGCGCAACCCGATTTCGCGAGCTTCATGCGCCGGTTCACCGCGGAGGAGGCGTCGCCTACGCTCGGCGTCCCGGCGGGCGTCGACCTGCCCGCATATCGCGAGGCGCTGGTGCAGCGGTTCGCGAATCCGGCGCTGCCGCATCGAACGCAGCAGATCGCGATGGACGGCTCGCAGAAGCTGCCGCAGCGCATCCTCGCGACGGTGCGCGCCAACCTCGCCGCCGGCCGACCGGTGGAACTCGCCGCACTGGCGGTCGCAGGCTGGATGCGCTACGTGCGTGGCGACGACGAAAAGGGGCAGCCGATAAGCGTGTCCGATCCGCTGGCAGCGCGCTTTGCGGCGGTCGCTGCGGAGTCCGGCAGGGATCCGGCGGCCCATGCACGCGGCCTGCTGGCAATCTCGGCGATCTTCGGCGACGACCTGCCGCACGATGGACGATTCACCGGGCCCGTCACTCGCTGGCTGACCATGCTCTGCGCCGACGGAGCGGCGAGCACGGTCGCCCGCGCAGTCCGTCGGTGATCCGCAGCGCCACGGCGACCGGCACCCCGTCGACCGGCGGCTTCGGCCCGGGCAACGTGCCAGCATTCATCCCGAACGCGAATATCGACCCATGATCCCCCTCGACCTCCACCCCGATCGCCTGTTTCCTTCCGACCCGGCCACGCGCGGCCTCGCGCGATCGCTGTACACGACCGTGCAGGACCTTCCGATCGTCAGTCCGCACGGGCACACCGACCCGCAGTGGTTCGCCGACGACGCGCCGTTCCCGGACCCCTCCGCGCTGCTCATCGTCCCCGACCACTACGTGTTCAGGATGCTCTACAGCCAGGGCGTGCGGCTAGAGGAGCTTGGCGTTTTGCGCCGGCCCGATGCGCCTGCGACCGACGTGGGGCTCTACGATGCGCGCGCGATATGGAGAACATTCGCCGGGCACTACCACCTGTTCAGGGGCACGCCGACGCGGCTGTGGCTCGACCACGCGTTCCATACGGTCTTCGGCATCGACGAACGGCTGACTGCGGAAAGCGCAGATCGGTATTTCGATCGCATCGAGGCGTGCCTGCGCGAGCCTGCGTTCCGGCCGCGTGCGCTGTTCGAGCGGTTCAACATCGAGGTGATCGCGACGACCGAATCGCCCCTCGACCCGCTGTCGCACCACCGGAAGATCCACGACAGCGGCTGGAAGGGTCGGGTCGTGACTGCGTACCGTCCCGATCCGGTGGTCGATCCGCAGTTCGAGGGCTTTGCCGGCAACGTCGCGCAACTGGGTGCACTGACCGGAGAGAACACGGCGACCTGGAACGGCTACCTCGCCGCCCACCGCGCCCGTCGCGCCTTCTTCCGCTCGATGGGTGCGACCTCCACCGACCACGGCCATCCGACGGCGCGCACGCTCGATCTGGGCACGGCCGAATGCCAGCGCCTGCTCGATCGCGCGCTGCAGGGAACCATCACGGCCGAGGAGGCCGAATCATTCCGCGCCCAGATGCTCACCGAGATGGCGCGGATGAGCCTCGACGACGGCCTGGTGATGCAGATCCATCCGGGCAGCTTCCGCAACCACAATCCGCGGGTGCATGCGCATTTCGGTCGCGACAAGGGTGCGGACATCCCGATGCGCACCGATTACGTCGGCGCATTGAAGCCGCTCCTCGACCGGTACGGCAACGAGCGGGATTTCACGCTGATCCTGTTCACGCTCGACGAGACGACCTATGCGCGCGAACTCGCGCCGCTCGCCGGGCATTACCCTGCGCTGCGGCTCGGACCCCCGTGGTGGTTCCACGACAGCTACCAGGGAATGCTTCGCTTCCTCGAACAGGCGATCGAGACCGCGGGCTTCTACAACACCGTCGGCTTCAACGACGACACGCGGGCTTTCCTGTCGATTCCCGCGCGCCACGACGTGTGGCGCCGGGTCGCCTGCCGCTTCCTCGCGACCTGTGTCGTCGAGCATCGCTTCGGCGAGGACGAGGCTTTCGAGCTCGCGCCGGCGCTGGCGCACGACCTGGCAAAAGCCGCGTACAGGCTCTAGGCCGCGCGGCCGCACGGCCACGGGCGGGGCGCCCGCGCTGCGCGCGGACTCTTGCGCGGCCGGGGCTTCCGGGCCTCCGGAAGCAGGCGGTCATTCCCGCCTGCGGGAGTCGATCCACAGCGTCACCGGCCCGTCGTTGACGAGGGCGACCTGCATCTGCGCGCCGAAGACGCCGGTGGGGACCGGTTTGCCGATGCGTGCGGCGAGCGCCTGCACGAAGGCATCGAAGCGCGGACGCGCAAGCTCCGGCGGTGCCGCGGCCGACCAGGAGGGACGATTGCCCTTGTGGGTCGATCCGTAGAGCGTGAACTGCGACACGGCCAGGATCGCGCCACCGACGTCGCGGACCGACCGGTTCATGACGCCCTGCTCGTCGTCGAATATCCGCAGGTCGGCGAGCTTGCGCGCCACCCACTGGAGGTCGTCGTCGGTGTCGTCGATGCCGATGCCGGCGAGGACGAGCAGCCCGACGGCGATCGCGCCGGCGACGCGGCCGTCGACGGTGACGCTGGCCTCGCGCACCCGCTGGGCCAGCGCTCTCATCCCGGGGGAATCGCCAATGGGCTCATCGCGGCGGGACGACCTTTCGCTCGACCTCGATCAACCGACCGAACCTGAAGGTCAGCATCGTGATCGTGGCCGGGTCCTCCGGCGCAGGCATGTAAGTCCAGCGCGTGGTCTTGCCGCCGCTGCCCGTCGACATGTCCGGTCTGCCCACGCGAGCCACGACCTCGCCCTCGCTGATGCCCGGGAACAGGAACTTGCGTTCGGCGGCATTCCCCTTGTCCCCGGCTTGCTTGCGGCCCTTGCGTTCGGTCTTCGCGCGCGGCGCCGTCGAGTCGACTGCCGCAGCCGCGCTGTGCATCCCGGTTCCAGGCATGAACGTGAACGGCACGACCGAGACGTTGGCCGGGTCACGGGCGAAGTCGCGCAACTCCTTGCCCGGCGGGCAGGGATCCTGCTGGTAGGTGACGCCGCCGCTGTCGAGCGCGCATTTGTAGAGGCCCGCCCAGGCGGCGACCGGGGTCGCGAGGACGGCTGCGCCTGCGACCAGGCCGGCCAGCCGGCGTACGACCGACGCGAGACGCGCCGGCAGGACGGCGTGGCGGGGAAGTCGCGAGCGGCGAAAGCGCGCGCGGGCGCTGGGGCGCGCGCGGACGGTGTCGGGCGCGGTGGTGGCGGCGGAGCGGGCAGCAGACACGATGGCGGTACGATAGCGCCTTTCGCATCGGGTTCGCACTAGGCCTTTCGATGGAGTCTCGCCACAGCCTCGCCGCGCGCGTCGCCGCCATCGCGCCATTCCACGTGATGGAGGTGCAGACGGCCGCCCGGGCACTCGAGGCGGCGGGGCGCAGCGTCATCCACATGGAGATCGGCGAGCCCGATTTCCCGACGCCGCAGCCGGTGCTCGATGCGGCCCGGCGCGCCCTGGTCGATGGCGGCATCTACTACACGTCGGCGCTGGGGCTGCCCGAATTGCGCCAGGCGATCGCCCGCCACTACGCGGACCACTACAGGGTGGACGTCGACCCTGGACGGGTGATCGTCACGGCCGGGTCGTCGGCCGCACTGCTGCTGGTGATGGCGCTGCTCGTCGACCGCGACCAGCAGATCCTGCTCGCCGATCCCGGCTATCCGTGCAATCGCCATTTCGTCCGCGTGCTGGAGGGGGCGCCGGTCGCCATTCCGGTCGGGCCCGAATCCCGCTATCAGCTGACCGCCGAGCTCGTCGAGCAGCACTGGAATCCCGCAACGCGCGGCGTGCTGATCGCGTCGCCGTCGAACCCGACCGGAACGACGGTTCCCGCCGACGAGATGCGCAGGATCGTGGCAGCGGTCGACGCGCACGGCGGGCAGCTGATCGTCGACGAAATCTACCTGGGCCTCACCTACGGCGAACGCGCGGCCAGCGTGCTTGAACTCGCCGCCGACGCGTTCGTGATCTCCAGTTTCTCGAAGTACTTCAACATGACCGGCTGGCGGCTCGGCTGGGTCGTCGCTCCCGAGCGCTACGTCCGCGACCTCGAGAAACTCGCGCAGAATCTCTACATATCGCCCCCGACGCTGTCGCAGCGCGCGGCGCTCGCCTGTTTCGAACCGGCGACGATCGACGTGGTCGAACAGCGGCGACGGGCATTCGAGGCCCGCCGCGACTTCCTCGTGCCCGCGCTGCGTCAGCTTGGATTCGGCATTCCGGTGCTGCCCACCGGCGGCTTCTTCGTCTACGCCGACTGCTCGCGCTTTTCCGACGACAGCGAGGCGTTCTGCCGCGACGTCCTGCAGGGCGCCGGCGTCGCGTTCACGCCGGGCATCGATTTCGGGAGCCATCGCGCGCAGCAGCACGTCCGCCTCGCGTACACGATCGACGAGCGCAAGCTCGAGGACGGCGTTGCGCGCCTGGCGCGCTACCTTGCGCGCTAGCGCGCACGCCGAGAGGCCGGTGCGGCGCGGGCGGGGCGCGCCCCGGTGCCGCCGGTGGTCGCTGCGAACCGTCGCCGTCGGCATCGCGGCCGCAGCGATGCTGTCGGCGTGCGCGAGCCTCGACTCGATCGATTACTACTGGCAGGGCGCCGCCGGGCAGTTCGACCTGCTTGCGCGCAGCGAGCCGATCCCCGAGGCGATGAGCAAGGGCGATCCGGCGCTCGCGGCACGGCTCGCGCAGGTGCAGGCGATTCGCCGGTTCGCGAGCCGGGATCTCGGGCTCCCGGAGAATGGCAGCTACACGCGCTACGCGGATCTCGGGCGACCCTTCGTCACCTGGAGCGTGTTCGCGACGCCGGCGCTGTCGCTCGAGCCTCGCCAGTGGTGCTTCCCGATCGCCGGCTGCGTCGACTATCGCGGATATTTCGACGACTCCGCGGCGCGCCGCGAGGCGACGCGACTGAAGGCCGAAGGCGACGACGTCTATGTCGGCGGGGTGCCCGCATATTCGACGCTGGGGTGGTTCGACGACCCGGTGCTGTCGACGTTCATCCGGTGGCCTGAAACCGAGGTTGCGCGCCTGGTCTTCCACGAACTCGCGCACCAGTTGCTCTACGTGAAGGACGACTCGGTGTTCAACGAATCGTTCGCGACGACGGTCGAGGAGGTCGGCCTCGAACGCTGGCTCGCGGCGCAGAAGAACCCGGTCCTCGACGCCCAGGCGGCACGGGCCGACCGGCTGCGGACGGTGTTCCGGCACCTGGTGCGCACGACGCGGGCAAAGCTTTCGCGGGTCTACGCGAGCGACCTCGACCCGGCCGCGAAGCTTCGGGCCAAGCGTGAAGCCTTTGCGTCGATGGAGGCGGCCTATGATGCCGCCAAGGCGGGGGAGCCGGGTCTCGCCGGCTACGACCGCTGGTTCGCGAACTCGCCCAACAATGCGAGCCTCGCCGCGGTAGGCATCTATACCGATCGCATCCCGGCATTCCGCGAGTTGCTGCGCGAGGAGGATGGGGACCTGCCACGCTTCTATGCACGCGTCCGGGCCATTGCCGCGATGGCGAGATCGGAACGCGACGGCGTGCTCGACGCCGCCGCCGAGCGGGGTCGCGCCTACGCCATGGCGCGCGAGTCCGCCGTGGCTGGCGCTCCCTGGGATGGATCGAATTAGCCAATTGATCCGAAAAGAATTTTCCTGCTATAATCTTCGGCTCCCTTGCCTCACCCCGCCGCGGAGCGGTTCGACGTCGAAGCCTGGCGCCGGAATCGCGATGTCGGAGGTCCCGGCACCCGTGGTCCTCCTTGATGAACAGGAGGCCCGCAGGGCCGTGGATCCAAGGACCGCACATGGGGGAGGCCGTGCAGCCCGCACCGGGATGTCCCGGAAGCGGGCTTTCATTGACCGAAAGGAGTGCTGTACCGATGCGTCACTATGAAATCGTGTTCATCGTGCACCCCGATCAGAGCGAGCAGGTGCCCGCGATGATCGAGCGCTATCGCACGATGGTGACCGGCCCCGGCGGCCGGATCCACCGCCTGGAGGACTGGGGACGGCGCCAGCTCGCCTACCCGATCCAGAAGGTCCACAAGGCCCACTACGTCCTGATGAACATCGAATGCGGGCGCGAGACCCTGACGGAGCTCGAGCATGCGTTCAAGTTCAACGACGCGGTGCTGCGCCACCTGGTCGTGGCGATGACCGAAGCCGTCCTCGCGCCTTCGCCGATGATGAAGGAAGAGAAGGCGAAGTCGCTGACCGGCAAGGAAGGCGAGCGCAGCGATCGGCCCGAGCGTGCGGAGAGACCTGCCGCGCCCGCCGCCGCTCCCGCCGCCGACGTGGCGCCGGCCGCGCCCACCGCGCAGGCCTGACCGCGAACCCGCGACGTGCCGGGCGTCAACCGGCTGGCGCTGGATGCAACGTTGGTCGACCGAGGCGACTTGCGCCACACGCCCGCCGGAATTCCTGCGGTCGAGCTGACGCTCTCGCACCGGTCCAGACAGGCCGAGGCGGACGGGCAACGCGATGTCGAGTGCGAAATGCACGCCGTCGCGTTCGGCGAGATCGCCAAGGCACTGGCTGGTGTGGACCGTGGAACTGCGCTGCACTGCGAAGGCTTCATCGCGCGGCGCTACCGGACCGGAACGAGCGTCGCGCTGCACCTGACACGATTCGAGAAGACAGCAAATTGAGGAAAGGATACTGAAGATGCCACGCCCGATGGGAAGAGGGAAAGGCAAGTTCAAGAAGGACGGCAAGCGCCGCGAACGCGGCAACAACCTGTTCAAGCGGAAGAAGTTCTGCCGCTTCACCGCCGAGAAGGTCAAGCAGATCGATTACAAGGACATCGATGTGCTGAAGGACTTCGTGCAGGAGAACGGCAAGATCATGCCGGCACGCATCACCGGCACCAAGGCGCGCTACCAGCGCCAGCTCGGTACGGCGATCAAGCGCGCGCGTTTCCTCGCGCTCCTGTCGTACACCGACCTGCACTGACGGAGCTTCGGGCCATGCAAATCATTCTGCTCGAGAAGATCGCGAACGTCGGCAACCTCGGTGATGTCGTCAAGGTCAAGGACGGCTACGCGCGCAATTTCCTGATCCCGCAAGGCAAGGCGAAGCGTGCCACGCCCGAGAACCTGAAGGTGATCGAGGCACGCCGCGCCGAGCTCGAAAAGGCGGCTGCCGACAAGCTTGCCGGTGCGCAGGCGCTCGCCGAGAAGATCGAAGGCAGCGTGCTGCGGATCACCCAGAAGGCCGGCGTCGACGGCCGCCTGTTCGGATCAGTCACCAACGCCGACATCGTCGAGGCGCTGAAGGCGCAGGGCGTCGAAGTCGAAAAGGCGATGGTCCGCATGCCGACCGGTCCACTGAAACAGATCGGAGACCATCCGGTGTCGGTGGCGCTGCATACCGATGTCAGCGCGAGCATCACGGTGACGGTGATCGGCGATACGACCACCTGAGCCGGCTAGCTGCGGTTCGCGCCAAAAAGGGGCCGGCAACGGCCCCTTTTGCATGATGGGCAGCGCGGGGCGCTGCGGGTAAAATCCCCATTTTGGAGTCGACATTCCGCGTGCCCGACGATCTTCCGGTAGACAAGCTGAAGCTTCCTCCGCACTCGCTCGAAGCGGAGCAGTCAGTGCTGGGCGGCCTCCTGCTCGACAACGAGGCTGCCGACAGGATCGGCGACGTCGTCTCCGCCGCCGATTTCTACAGCGACGCGCACCGCGTCATCCATCGCCACATCACGCAGCTGATCGGCGACGGCAAGCCCGCGGACGTCGTCACGGTGTCCGGGGCACTCGCATCGGCGCAGAAGCTCGACTACGTCGGCGGCCTGGCCTACCTGGGCGCGCTGGCGCAGAACGTTCCCACCGCGGCGAACATCCGCCACTACGCGAACATCGTTCGCGAGCGCTCGATCCTGCGCCAGCTCGCGGCAACCGCCAGCGAGATCGCGGAATCGGCGTTCAATCCCCTGGGCCGCGACGCCAAGGCGGTGCTCGACGAGGCCGAGGCGAAGGTCCTGCACATCGCCGAGCAGGGTTCGCGCGGCGCCCAGAACTTCCAGCAGATCGGCACGCTTCTGGCGAATGTCGTCGAGCGGATCGAGACCCTCTACAACCGCGACGATCCCTCGGACGTCACGGGGGTGCCGACCGGGTTCTCCGACCTCGACCGGATGACCTCAGGCTTCCAGCCCGGCGACCTCGTCGTCGTGGCCGGAAGACCGAGCATGGGGAAGGCGCAGCCGCTCGATGCGCGTGTGCGGATGCTGGACGGCTGGAAGGCGATGGGTGATCTGCGGGTCGGTGATGCGCTCGCGTCGGTCGACGGCACGCCATCCTTTGTCAGTGGCATTTATCCCGCAGGGCCCGCGCCAGGTCTATCGGGTGAGTTTCTCGGACGGTCGCTCGTGCGAGTGCTGTGCCGAGCACCTCTGGCGCGTTCACTACCGGGACTGGCCGCAACCTCGGGTGCTGCGCACGGATCGCGTCGCCGCGATGCTGGCGCGCAAACGCTACCGCGGTCGCCTGTGGATCGACATGCCCGACGGCGAATTTGGCGCGCCGGAAGCGCTGCCAGTCGATCCATGGGTGCTGGGAGCGCTGCTAGGCGACGGCAACCTCACCGAGACGACGGTGAGGTTCTCCGCGGCGGTCGAAGCGATGCGCGACCGGATGGCGGAGCGCATCGACGCCTCCCTCGGACTCGCCCACGCGGGCGGTGTCGACTGGCGGATCGTCCAGCGCAGCCGCGGCCACCAGAACGGCGTCGCCGGCATGACGCCGAACGGCCTGACGCAGGCGATCAGGTCGCTGGGACTCTGGGGCCTCCCGAGCCACGAGAAGTTCATTCCGCGACCCTTCCTCGATGCATCGCGCGCTCAGCGGCTCGACCTGCTGCGAGGACTGCTCGACACGGACGGCTGGGTGGAACGCTGGGGCACGATCCGCTATTCGACCGCCAGTCCGCGGCTCGCCTGCGATGTCGGCGAGCTGGTGCGTTCGCTTGGCGGCTGGTGCAGCGTCAGACGCAAACGTTCGCGATTCACCTGCAACGGTGAGCGCAGGGACGGACAGGAGGCTTTCGTCGCGACGATTCATCATCCGGACCCGAAGTCGCTCGTGCTGCTTTCCGAGAAGCGGACGCGGGCACTCGAGAAGCCGGTGCGTTGCAAGCGGCCGACGTTCGCATCGATCGAGCCGACGCGTGTCGCGCAGACGCAATGCATCTCGGTCACCCACCCGAGCCGGCTCTACCTGACCGACGATTACGTCGTCACCCACAACACTGCGCTGGCGCTCAACATCGGCGAAAACGTCGCACTCTCCACCGGCATGCCGGTGGCGGTTTTCTCGATGGAAATGGGCGCGGCCCAGCTGGCGATGCGGATGATCGGCTCGGTCGGCAGGCTCGACCAGCATAAGCTTCGCACCGGCCGGCTCGCTCCCGAGGACTGGGACAAGCTGTCGGCGGCGCTCGGGCGTCTCAACGAGGCGCCGATCCTGATCGACGAGACGCCCGCGCTCAACGTGATCGAGGTCCGCTCGCGTGCACGGCGGCTGACGAAGCAGTACGGCAAGCTCGGACTGGTCATTGTCGATTACCTGCAGCTGATGCAGGCCTCGTCGCAGGGCGAGAATCGGGCGACGGAGATCTCCGAGATCTCGCGCGGAATGAAATCACTTGCGAAGGAATTGAGCGTTCCGGTCGTCGCGCTTTCCCAGCTCAACCGCTCGCTCGAGCAGCGCCCGAACAAGCGGCCGGTGATGTCGGACCTGCGCGAGTGCGTGACCGGCGATACGCTGGTGAATCTTGTCGATGGACGGCGCATCCCGATCCGGGAACTCGTCGGAACGACGCCGGAGGTCATCGCCATGGGCGCCGACCAGCGCCTGACGGCTGCGCGGTCGGACCTCGTATGGTCGAAGGGGGTCAAGCCCGTCTTCAAGCTGTCGCTGGCAAGCGGCCGGACGATCCGAGCGACCGCCGAGCATCGGCTGTTCGCGCACGACGGATGGCGCAGACTGTCGCAGCTGTCGATCGGCGACCGCCTGGCGATCGCGCGCCACACCCCCGAGCCTGCAGTGCCCATCGTGTGGCCGGACCATGCGGTCGCCCTGCTCGGGCACCTCGTCGGGGATGGCAGCTACCTGACGCACCAACCTCTGCGCTACTGCACGGCTTCCGAGCAGAACAGCGCACTGGTCCGGGAAGCGGCGATCGCGATGGGGAGCACGGTGACAAGGTACGCCGGCCGAGGTGCGTGGCACCAGTTGCTGATCGCGGGCAATGGCGATCGGTGGCACCCCGCAGGCGTCGGCGCATGGCTCAAGTCGCTGTGCGTCTTCGGGCAGCGCTCACACGAGAAGCGGCTTCCGGCCGAGGTTTTCCGCCTGTCGGATCGGCAGGTGGGACTCCTGCTGCAGCATCTCTGGGCGACCGACGGATGCATTTCGCTTCGTCGACCGGGCGCCAAGGGCGCTCCGCGCGTCTATTTCAGCACCTGCAGCCTGGCGCTGGCTCGCGACGTGATGGCGTTGCTGCTGCGGCTGGGGATCGTCGCACGTCTGCGGACGACGCTGCAGCCGGGCGCCCGGCCTGTCTACGGGGTTGACGTCAGCGGCGTCGACGATCAGCGTCGGTTCCTCGACGAAGTCGGCGCGTTCGGCCCGCGCGTAGGCCCGGCAGCACGATTGCGCGAGCACCTGCAATCCACGGTCGCCAACACCAATGCGGATACCCTGCCGCAGCAGGTCTTCGCCGACGTCCAGTCGTCGATGAGCCGACGCGGCGTCACGCAGCGCGCGATGGCTGCTGCCCGCGGGACGTCGTACGGTGGAACCTCGCACTTCCGGTTCGCCCCCAGCCGGAACACGTTGCGGTCCTACGCCACGCTGCTCGACGATCCGGTGCTGGCGCTCTGGGCGCAATCGGATCTCTACTGGGATCGGATAGTCGCCATTGAGACCGCCGGAGAGGAGGAAGTCTTCGACCTGACCGTGCCCGGCCCCGCATGCTGGCTCGCCGACGGGATCGTCAGCCACAATTCGGGCGCCATCGAGCAGGATGCCGACGTGATCCTGTTCATCTATCGCGACGAGGTCTACAACCCCGAGACGCAGGACAAGGGCACCGCCGAGATCATCATCGGCAAGCAGCGAAACGGCCCGATCGGCACGGTGCGCCTCACCTTCCTCGGCGAATACACGCGCTTCGAGGGCTTTGCGGCTCCGGGCAGCTATTGAGCGGAGCCGGCGGATTTCAAGGCGACGGCTGCGCGCGACCGCGCGTCAGATCGGCCGGCACGCGAGGGAGGGGAGAGCCCGGGCGCCGCTGTTAGCGGCCCGGGCGCCGCAGTCGGCGCGTATGGCAGGATCCCCTTTCGTTCCCGCCATTCCCGCCGGCCGGTCTCCCCCGCCATGAACCCGCTCGAAGACTATTTTCTGCGCAACCGCGATGCGCTGCTGAACAAGTGGTTCCACTATTTCGACGTGTACGACCGTCACTTCGCGCGCTTCCGCGGGCGAGAGATCGTGATGGTCGAGATCGGCGTCTACCACGGCGGCTCGCTCGGGATGTGGAAGTCGTACTTCGGGCCGCAGACGCGCCTGGTCGGCGTCGATATCAATCCCCGCGCGCGCAAGTTCGCGGACGAGCAGGTCGACATCGTCATCGGCGACCAGTCGGACCGCACGTTCCTGCGAAGACTGCGCGAGCGCTATCCCCGCATCGACATCCTGCTCGACGACGGCGGGCATTCGATGGAACAGCAGATCACCACGTTCGAGGAAATGTTCGATGCCGTGGCCCCGGATGGTGTGTACCTGGTCGAGGACTGCCACACGAGTTACTGGCCCGAGTACGGCGGCGGCCTGAACGCACCGGGATCGTTCATCGAGTTCAGCAAGCGGCTCGCGGACCAGCTCAACGCCTGGCACGTGCGGGAGTGGGCGAATGTGGAGCGAAGCGCGTTCGCCCGTTCGGCCTGGTCGCTGAGTTTCTACGACAGCATCGTCGCGATCGAGAAGCGCCCGAAGTCGCCGCCCGAAGCGCGCATGACCGGGAAGCTCTCGTTTCTTGCCCTCGATGAGTGAACGGTTGACCGCGTTGTCGCCCCCCGGGCGCAACGACCCCTGCCCCTGCGGCAGCGGATTCCGCTACAAGCGGTGTTGCGGGTGCCTCGAAGCTGCGCCGCCGGCCGTGCCCTTGGTCCCGCAGTACGTAGGATGGGAGGCGCTGCGCGCTGAAGAGCGCGCGGCGCTCTGGCAGACGATGCAGACGGCGCTGGCCGCGCAGAAGGAAGGTCAGCTCGCCATGGCACGCGGCCTGTACGAGGAGGTCGTGGCACGCGCGCCTTACACCGGGGACGCGATCCATATGCTGGGCGTCGTCCATCTGCAGGAGGGCGATCTCGAGACGGCCGAGGCGTTGCTGCGGCGCGCGCTCGACCTGATGCCGCAGGTCGAGGCGATCCGGCAGAACCTGCAACTGCTGAAGCAGCGCAAGCACGACATCGAGGGCATCTACTCGCTGCGCGCCATCGTCGCGGTCGACATGCTGCGTCTGTTTGGCGCAACCGGTCAGCTGCCTCCGGCGAACCCGGGGGAAGGCTTCCTCGGTTCCGGCTCGGGAACGGTCCACGTCGTGGTTCCCGGGGACGTTCTCAACGGCGGCGCCAACCAGGACGGCGTCGCCCTCGTCCGGCAACTGGCGGCGGTCCGTGCGACGTCGCTCTGGATCGATCCGCAGGACCGGATCCCGCGGGCCGAAGTCCCCGGCGCGGTCGAGATCGATGTGGCCGGTGGCGTGCTTCCGCGTGACGGAACCCTGGCGGTGTTCGGGATCAACCCACGCACGCTCGGCTGGTTGGCGGACGCGGCCCCGGGGTTCGAGTCGATCGTGATCGCGCTCGACGTGCACGATCCCGAGATCTGCGTCGACGTCTTCGATCGTCTGCCGCCTGCCGTGATTGCCCGCGTGCGGCTTGTGGCGCGCAGCGCGGCGATGCTCGCCGACCTCGGGGTGCCCGGTGCGGTGGATCCGATGGTGTTCGGGGCGGTGACGGCACTTCCACGGGCCGGCGAACCTTCGGGGAAGCGGCCACGGATCGCGGTGTTCATTCCGCCGGTGCGAGGCCGGGAGGACAAGGCGCGGTGGGAGATGCTCGACTGGTTGCGTGGGCAGGAAGCCTTCCTGCGTGTGCTCTATCCCGGCCGGCTGCCCAGCCCCCACATCGCGAACGTCGACGAGCACCTCGCAGGGATCGTCGGCGAATGGGACGGCTGGTGGGAGGACCTCGACGGACTCTTCTTCTGGGGGGCGGAGGGGCGCATGCGCCAGTACGACCGCCTCGTGTTCGAGGCGCTCGACGCGGGGTTGGCGGTTGTCGCCGACGGCTTCGGAGACTACGCGCCGCTCGTTGTCGCACGCTGCGACGGCGCGCTCTTCTTCGATGCGCAGACGGCGCGGAAACTGTGTGCGGATCGGCTGACGGGACCTTGGGACCTGCTCTCGCGCGCCGACACGCGATGGCGATGACCACCGATCGTTTCGACGCGGATCGCATCGTCCTCGCGTGGGAGCCGGCCGGGCCGGTCACCCTGGAAGACCGGCTTGCCGCGGTGGACGTCATGGCCCGTCAACTCGGACGGGTGGCATCTGCCTTCATCCTGCCGTGGGGTCGCGCGGAAGCGGCGGCCGTGGACCGCGTGGTGGCGATGGCGATGCACCACAGGATTCCCGTCCTTCCGCTCGTGGAGGCGGACCGCGGATCGGGCCACTGGGCCCGCGAGGCGCTACCGGCGTCGCTGCGCGTCCTCGCCGACGCCGGAGTCCTGTGCGAGTTCAAGGGCGAGCCCTACGCGCTGTGTCGTGCCGATACCGGCGGTCGCGTCGAGGAGGACGTGCCCGCGATCCGCCGGGCCCTTGCAGCGCCCGGCGGCCGCACGCATGTAGGCTGGCTGCGTCGCGTTTCGCCCTACATAGCGATTCCGTCCGTCTTCGACTTCGCGCTCGACTGGCCTCCATTCGGTGCGGATGCACCGGATGCGGGTGGCGAGGTGCGCCGGGAGAACTACGGCTCGATCGCGCTCGACATTGCGAAGCGGCACGGCGCCAACGCGATGCTGGCACCGAGCGTACTGTGGTCGCCCACCGGCGACGCGCATCTGGCCGACGGAGCAACGCGCGTGAACGGGATCTCGCCGCTGCGCATCGCCTACGCGATCGATGCCGCGCGGCGGCAGGTGCGGAACCGAATCCACGCGAACGTGCCGTTCTGGGCCCTGCGCCTTGCGTTCTCCCCGCAGGATGCGCGGCAGGCCGAGTCGCTCGCCGCGTTGGCAACGACGCTGGAGTCCCCCCACCGGCCGAGTATTGCCTTTCCCGGTGTCACAGGCGTTCCAGGCCGCATCACCCCCCGCGCGCGCATCGCCGTCGTGGTGCACCTCTATTATCCCGAGCTCTGGGACGAACTGGCCGCAGCCATCGCGTGCATCTCCGAGCCAGTCGACCTCTTCGTGAGCTGCCCTTACCGGGTCCTCGCAGCGGTGCAGGACATGGTCGGGCAGCGGTTTGCCGAGGCTTCGGTATACGGTGTCCAGAACCTCGGCCGCGACGTGCTCCCCTTCATGGCATGGCTGCGTGCGGTCGAGGCGCCCGGCTACGCGTACGTCCTGAAGATCCACGGCAAGAAGTCGATCCACATCGTCGATCTCAAAGTCGGTCCGTTCGGCAGCGGCGACGATTGGCGCAGGGGCGCCCTCGCGGGACTCGTCGGCGACGAGGCTCACGTTCGCCAGCTGCTCGCGGCGTTCGATGCCTCGCCGCAGGTCGGCCTCGTGGCCGCCGCGGGTCATCTGTACGACCAGGTCCGGTGGAAATGCGGGACCGGTGACCTGGTGGAGACCGCGCTGCGCCGTCTCGGGCTCGAACGCAAGGTCGAGGGCGCCTTTCCGGCCGGAACGATGTTCTGGGCGCGCGGCGCAGTGCTCGCGCCGCTTGCGCGGGTCCCCGACACCATGCTGGATTTCGAACGCGAGGTGGGGCAGGTCGACGAAACGCTGCACCACGCGTACGAGCGCCTGTACGCGCTCGTCGCGGAGGGGCTGGGTTTCCGCGTGACGGATTCCAGGACGCTGCTGTCCAGCGCCGCTGCCGCGAGTATTTGACGCGAATTCGCGACGTACCGCCCGCGGACCGATCGCGCGCGGCGCGATCCGACCGCAGTGTTCACGCTACAGCGCCTCCGCCGCGTGGTCGGCCAGCCGCGAGCGTTCGCCGCGCTGCAGCGTGATGTGTCCGGAGTGCGTCCAGCCCTTGAAGCGGTCGACGACGTAGGTGAGCCCCGAGCTGCCCTCGGTCAGGTAGGGCGTGTCGATCTGCGCGATGTTGCCCAGGCAGACGACCTTGGTGCCGGGACCGGCGCGGGTGATCAGCGTCTTCATCTGCTTGGGCGTCAGGTTCTGCGCCTCGTCGATGATCAGGAACTTGTTGATGAACGTGCGCCCGCGCATGAAGTTGAGGCTCTTCACCTTGATCCTCGAGCGGATCAGGTCGCGGGTGGCCGCGCGTCCCCAGTCGCCGCTCTCGTCGTCGGTCTTGTTCAGCACGTCGAGGTTGTCCTCGAGCGCCCCCATCCAGGGGTTCATCTTCTCTTCCTCGGTGCCCGGGAGGAAGCCGATGTCCTCGCCGACCGGGACCGTGACGCGCGTCATGATGATCTCGTTGTAGACCTTGAACTCGAGGGTCAGCATCAGGCCTGCGGCGAGGGTCAGCAGCGTCTTGCCGGTGCCGGCCTGGCCGAGCAGGGTCACGAAGTCGATGTCGGGGTTCATCAGCAGGTTCAGCGCGAAGTTCTGCTCGCGGTTGCGCGCGACGATTCCCCACACGTTGTTCTTCTGGTGCGTGTAATCCTTGAGCGTCGACAGCACGGCGCTCTTGCCCTGGATGTCCTTGACGATCCCGTGGAAAGGGGTTTCGCCCGACTGCTCGAGGAACAGGAATTCGTTGACGTGCAGGGACGGCACCAGCGGGCCGCTGAGGCGGTAGTAGGTGTGGCCGCCCTGCTGCCACGATTCCATGCCCTTGTCGTGCTTCTCCCAGAAATCAGCCGGCAGCTCGCGAATGCCTGAATACAGGAGCTCGGTGTCCTCGAGGACCTTGTCGTTGAAGTAGTCCTCTGCGGCGATGCCCAGCGCGCGCGCCTTGATGCGCATGTTGATGTCCTTGGACACCAGGATGACGCTGCGCTTCGGGTGCTGGCGCGACAGGTGCATGACGACCGCGATGATCTGGTTGTCCGCCTTGCCGCTGGCGAGCGACGCCGGCAGCGTGGTCGCGATCCCCTCCGTCTGCAGGAACAGGCGCCCGGTGGCGGCCCCGCCCGATTTCTCCGTGAGCGGTATTCCCTGCGCGATGCCCTCGGTTCCGGGCTCGGCGTGCATCGTGACCAGCTCGTCGAGGAAGCGCGACGCCTGGCGCGCGTTGCGCGAGACCTCGGTCATGCCTTTCTTGTGCGCGTCGAGCTCCTCGAGCGTCAGGATCGGCAGGTAGATGTCGTGTTCCTCGAAGCGGAACAGACTGGTCGGATCGTGCATCAGCACGTTCGTGTCGAGGACGAAAAGCTTGGTCGACTGGGACGACCCGATGCGGGCCGGCTTGCGGGAAGGCAGGAGATGAAGCGTGGAGGGAGCGGGGCGCAGCTTGCGTTCGACCATGGGCCTCCTGGAGCATCGACAGGCGGGACCCGATGCGGCCCCTGCGACCCTAATGTAGGCGCGATCAAGCTTCGCTACAAGAGGTAGCGGTCAGGCGCCGGGCCGATGCAAGATTTTGTGGTGGAAAGCGCACATCGCGTGCGGGAAACCCGGATCGCGAAGCGGCGGTTACTCAGAGGGTCTCGACGAAATCCAGCACGTCCTGCGCATGCCCGGGCACCTTCACGCGGCGCCATTCGCGGGCGAGCCTGCCCGTGGCGTCGATGACGAAGGTGCTGCGCTCGATGCCGCGCACTTTCTTGCCGTACATGTTCTTCATCTTGATGACGCCGAACTGCGTGCAGAGCGCCTCGTCGGTGTCGGCGAGCAGCGGGAACGGGAATTCCATCTTCGCCTTGAAGTTCGCGTGCGACTTCAGCGAGTCGCGCGAGATGCCGGCGACGACCGCGCCGAGCTTCGCGAATTTCGCGTGCAGGTCGCGGAACTGCATGCCCTCGGTCGTGCAGCCCGGCGTGTTGTCCTTCGGGTAGAAGTAGAGCACGACCGGGTGACCGGCATGGTCGGACAGGCGGAAAGTCCCGTCGGTCGAAGCGATCTCGAAATCGGCGACATGCGTGTCGGTCATCGGGGGTTCCTTCAATGGCGCGGCGTCAGGCGGCTTCGCGAAGCAGGGAATCGGCCAGGAATTCCTCGCCCTGGACGAGCAGGGTCCCGGATCGTCCTTCGATCGTGCCCGGCCCGACTTCGCAGCGGGGCAGGGCCAGCGGCTCGACCGCGTCGCGCAGTGCCCGCACCGGTCCCGGCGCCCAGCCCTGGGCCTTCCACCCGGTCAGCAGCTGTTCGAACGCGCCGGCGAGACGCCCGCCCTCGAGTTCGGCGTGCAGCGTGTACACGTGGCCCGACGCGCGAGGATCGCGCGTGCGCTCCAGGACGTGCGCGGCGACGTTGTCCTCGGTGATCGCGTCGACGCCGATCAGTTCATCCAGCGTCGGCAGCGTCGTCGGGAACTGCGGACAGCGCACGAGCTCGCCGCGCCACACCGGCAGGTGAGGATGCGTGCCGCGACCGTCGGAGCAGTAGTCGAACCCGAACTGCTGCGTCAGGCGCAGCGCGTGCACGTTCATCTGCCAGCCGGCGGCGCCGTGGGTCGTCGGAGGTTCGCCGAAGATCTCGGCGTAGCGCTCGCAGGCCCTGTTCATTTCGCGGCGCGTCCACTCGGCGTCCGCGGTCGCCACGCCGTCCTGCCAGCGGATGTGGTCCCAGCAATGGATGCCGGTCTCGTGCCCCGCGTCGCGGACGCTCTTCATGACGTCGGCGGCGCGGGCGCCGATGTCGGGGCCGGGCAGCAGCGTCCCGTAGAGCAGGGTGCGCAGGCCATAGTGCTTCAGCACCGACGTGCGACGCACCTTGCCGAAGAACCCCGCTCGGAAGATGCGCTTGATCGCGCGCCCGGTGTGGTCGGGGCCCAGCGAGAACAGGAACGTCGCGGTGACCCCGTGGCGGCCGAGAATCTCGAGGAGCCGCGGAACGCCTTCGCGCGTGCCGCGCAGCGTGTCGACGTCGACCTTGAGTCCCAGCCTCATTCGACCAGCGCGCGCGCCTCCGCGACGTGGCCCCGGTACGCCTCGAAGATGCGCCGCAGCGCATCCTCCATCGAGACGCGCGGCTGCCACTGCAGGTCGGCGCAGGTGTTGTCGATCTTCGGAACGCGGTTCTGCACGTCCTGGTAGCCGTCGCCGTAGTACGCCGCGGCCGTCGTGTCGACGATACGCACCGCGGCCGCGCTGTCGCGGTACTCGGGATACTGCGCGGCCATTGCAAGCATCATCTGCGCGAGCTCGCGCACCGAAAAGTTGTTCGCGGGATTGCCGATGTTGTAGATCCTGCCGCTCGCGATCCCGCCCGGGTTGTCGATGATCTTCATCAGCGCGGCGATGCCGTCGTCGATGTAGGTGAACGCGCGCTTCTGCGTGCCGCCGTCGACGAGCTTGATCGGCTCGCCGCGGACGATGTGCCCGAGGAACTGCGTGATCACGCGCGAGCTGCCTTCCTTGGGCGCGTTGATCGAATCGAGGCCGGCGCCGATCCAGTTGAACGGCCGGAACAGCGTGTAGTCGAGGCCTTCCTGCTGGCCGTAGCCGTGGATCACGCGGTCCATCAGCTGCTTGGCGCAGGAATAGATCCAGCGCGGCTTGTTGATCGGCCCCAGCACCAGGTTCGAGCGCTCGGGATCGAACTCGGCATCGCCGCACATCCCGTAGACCTCCGAGGTCGACGGGAACACGACGCGCTTGTGGTACCGCACCGCCGCCCTGACGATCGGCAGGTTCGCCTCGAAATCGAGCTCGAACACGCGCAGCGGCTCGCGGACGTAGGTCGCCGGCGTGGCGATCGCGACCAGCGGCAGCACCACGTCGCATTTCTTGACGTGGTATTCGATCCACTCGCGGTTGATCGTGATGTCGCCTTCGAAGAAGTGGAAACGGGGTTCCCCGAGCAGATCGGCGATCCGGTCGGTCTGCATGTCCATGCCGTAGATTTCCCAGTCCGTGCCGGCGATGATCGCCTGCGACAGGTGGTGGCCGATGAACCCGTTGACGCCGAGGATGAGGATGCGCTTCATGGACAGGGTGTGATCCTGCGACTGCCTGGGGGCCGCATTGTACCGTGCCGGGGTCCGTGACCCGGCGTCAGGCGCTGGAACCGGCGGGCGCGCCCGGGTCTTCCCCGAGCGGCAACGGGGCGTCGCCGAAGCGTTCGACGACCATCGCCGGCGTGTGGATTGTTCCGTCGATCTCCAGAACGTCGATGCGCAGGATGCCGCCGCCGCCGCAATGGGCAACGAGGCTCCCGCGCCCGGCCGCGAGCGCGGGCGCGGCAGGCGCGCCGGCCGCAGCGACGACCCGGGTGCGCAGCACGCGCGCGGGGTGCCCGGCAACCGTCGTGAACGCGCCGGGGTAGGGCGGTGCGACCGCCCGCACCAGGTTGTGGACGGTCTGCGCGGCCTGCGACCAGTCGATCCGGCCGTCCTCGGGCCTGCGCCCTCCGAAATAGGAGCCTCGCGCGATGTCGTTGGGACGTCGCGGCGCGGTGCCCATCAGCAGCGCGGGCAGCACGGCGTCGAGGCAGATCTCCGCCGCGACGGTCACCTTGTCGAAGACGTCCTTCGCCGTGTCGTCCGGCAGGATCGGTACTGCCTGCTGCGCGACGACGTCGCCGGCATCGGGCTTGTCCGCCATGTAGTGCAGCGTCGCGCCGGTATGCCGCTCGCCGTGGAGCACGGCCCAGTTGACCGGCGCACGCCCCCGGTACCGCGGTAGCAGCGAGCCGTGCATGTTCAGCGCACCGCGCGGCGCCAGCCCGAGCAGCGGCGGCTTCAGCATGCGGCGGTAATAGAAGCTGAAGATGAAATCCGGCGCGAGGGCAGCGATGGTCGCGACGACGTCCGGGAGGTTCGCGTCGGCCGGGGCGGTCCACGGCAATTCGAGATCCGCGGCGACGTCGGCGACGCGGGCGAACCATTGCGCCTCGGCGGGATCGTCCTCGTGCGTGACGACCAGCGGGACGTCGACGCCGTGGGCGCGCAGCACGCGCAGGCAGCGCGCCCCGACGTTGTGATAGGCGAACACGACCGCGCGGGTCATTGCGACGCGCCGTCGGGGCTCAACTGTCGTCGCCCCGCGGGGCGTGCTCGAGCTCGCGGGCGTCGGCCGGCTCGGGCCGGCGCTCGCCTCGCGGGTCCCCGTCGCGCTCCGCATCGCGCTCGATGTTGCGCTCCAGCACGGCGCGGATCACGTAGCTCGGCCGCGTTCGCACCTGCTGGTAGATCCGCCCGACGTATTCGCCGAGCAGCCCCACGCCGAACATGATCCAGCCGACCAGGAAGAACGAGAGGATGTCCCGATCCCACAGCGTCTTGATGCCTTCGAGCAGTCCGCCGGCGATCGTGCGCTCGGTCATGACGACCGCGTAGAGGACGATCGAACCGAAGGCGACCAGCATCCCCAGCACCGAGAAGAGCTGCAGCGGCACCAGCGAGAAACCGGTCACGAGGTCGAAGTTGAGCCGGATCAGGCGGTAGAGCGAGTACTTGGACTCGCCCGCCGAGCGCTCCTCGTGCTCGACGTCGATCTCGGTCGGGCGGTGCGCGAACGTGTAGGCCAGCGCCGGTATGTAGACGCTGACCTCGCGCGCCGCCGCCACGGCGTCGACGATGTCGCGGCTGTAGGCGCGAAGCATGCAGCCCTGGTCGGTCATCTTGATGCGGGTGATGCGTTCGCGCAGCCGGTTCATCGCCCGCGACGCGATTCGCCTCCACCAGGCGTCCTCGCGGTTGCGCCGCACGCCGCCGACGTAATCGGCGCCGGCGTCCATCGCGGCGAGCAGCTTGCCGATCTCCTCCGGCGGGTTCTGCAGGTCCGCGTCCAGGGTCACGATGCGCTCGCCGCGCACCCGCGCGAATCCAGCGAGGATCGCCAGATGCTGGCCGAAATTCGCGTTGAAAAGGATCACGCGTGTGACGTCCGGTCGCGCCGCGAACTGGTCCTTCAGCATCGCCGCCGACCGGTCGCGGCTGCCGTCGTTGATGAAGATCACCTCGTAGGTCACGCCGAGCGCATCGAGGGCCGGGTAGAGGCGGGCGAACAGCTGAGGCAGGCCCGCTTCCTCGTTGAAGACGGGAATGACGACGGAAAGCCGCGGCGCGCTCATTGGACCACCTCGGTCATCGATCCGGACAATCCGTGATCGGAACGGAGGATCCGGGCACTTGCAGGTGCGGTTCTCATCGACGCTCGCCGCGATGGGCGGCGATGATTTCGGCACAGGCATCGCAGACGCGGTCGACGTCGGCGACGCTCATTGCGGCGTGCAGGGGCAGGGTGACCGTGGATTCCGCGATCCTTTCGGTGTTCGGAAGGTCGCCACGCCGGTAGCCGTAGCGCCGTCCCAGCGTCGACAGGTGCAGCGCCTCGTACGACACGCCGGTGGCGATGCCGATCTCGGCGAGCGCGTCGCGGAACGCCTTGCGCGACAGGGTCAGCCGGTCCAGCGGCAGCAGGATGCAGAACATGTTCCACGACTGCCCGTCGCCCTCGACCGGCCGTGGCGGCAGCACGCAGGCCGGATCGGTCGCGAAGCGCTCGAAGTAACGCACCACCAGCGCGCGGCGCTGCTCGAGGAACACAGGCAGGCGTTCGAGCTGCGCCACGCCGATCGTCGCGTTGACGTCGGGAAGGTTGAACTTGCCGCCGGGAAAGCCGACGTCGCGCGTCCCGTCTTCGAGGCGCTCGATGCCGTGGAAACGCAGGATGTCGACGCGGCGCGCCTCGTCGGCGTCGTTGCAGACCAGCGCGCCGCCCTCGATCGACGTCATGTTCTTGTTCGGATGGAAGCTGAACGTCACGAGGTCGCCGAACGCGCCGACCGGCTTGCCTTTCCACCGCGAACCGATCACCAGCGCGGCGTCCTCGATGACGCGCAGGCCGTGGCTGCGCGCGAGCGCGTGGAGCGCGTCCATGTCGACCAGCGATCCCGGCCAGTGGGTCGGGATGATCGCCCGCGTGCGCGGCCCGATGCGGGCTTCGACCTGGCCGAGGTCGATGTTGCGTGTCACCGGATCGCAGTCGACGAACACCGGCGTCGCGCCGACCTTCACGATCATGTTGAGGACCGTGAAGAAACTCTGGGCGCAGGTGATCACCTCGTCGCCCGGCCCGATGCCGGCGAGCTGCAGCGCGATCTCGACCGCGGCAGTCGCCGACGTGACGACCCGCACCGGGCGGCCCCCGCAGAACTCCGACAGCGCGGCCTCGAAGCGCTCGACCCAGGGACCGCTGGTGATGTGCCCGGAGCGAAGCACGTCGCCCACGGCGGCGATCGTCGCCTCGTCGATCAGGGGACTGGCGAACTTCAGGTTCGGGGCAGCGTGCATGGGGAGGTTCAGCTCTTCGCGACCAGCCAGACGCCGGCGATGATGAATCCGATGCCGAGCCAGCGCTGGACGCTGACCGCCTCGCCGAACAGGTAGTGCGCGGCGATCGCGTTGACGACGTAGCCCAGCGAAAGCATCGGGTAGGCGACCGAGACGGGGACACGGGACAGGCCGAGGATCCACACGACCAGGCTGATCACGTAGAGGGCGACGCCGCCGATGAAATGGCCCTCCGTCGCCATCCGGACGAACATCCCGACCCAGTTTTGGGCGGTCAGGGTGATGACGCCCAGCCGGTTGGTGCCGGCCTTCAGCAGAAGCTGCGCCGCCGCATTCAGCAGCACGCCGGTGATCAGGAACAGGAACGCGGAGATGCCCATGGCCGCCCGGTGTCAGCGCCGTTCGACCAGCACGCGTCGCGAGTCGCTCGCGACCACCCGCATCGGCACGCCTTCCTTCGCCAGCATCGCCCGCGTCTCGGGCGACATCAGCGCGTAGCCCTGCGGCAGCGCCTCCCAGCGCGAGATCCAGTCCGCCACTTTCGGGATCGCGAGCTCGGGCTGGATGTCGAGTCCCATGCCCATCTCGTCTCGATAGGCGACGAGCGTCGTCGTGCGACGCAGGTAGAAAGGCAGCGTCTGGTCGTACATTCGGACCTGATAGAAAGGCGCAGTGCGATCGTACGGAGGATCGGAGGCGTTTTCCAGCACCGTCACGAGGTCGGCGGCCGAGCGCGTCGCGCGGAAGACGTCGGAGCCTTTGAAGAATGCCTGCATCGACAGCATCGTCGAAATCGCGATGACGGCGATGGCGATGCTTCTCCCCGCCGTGCTGCCGCGTCGAAGCGCGACCCAGCCGGCGACGTAGCCTGCGGCAGCGATCCCCAGCCCCAGCTCCACCCAGGGGCCGAGCGCTTCGTAGATGGGAAGCGGCGTCTTCAGGTCGGCGAGCCTGAGCGCGAGCGTCGGGTAGCCGAGCATCGCGGCCCCCCAGAGCAGGACGGTCGTCGCGGCCAGCAGCGCGGCGAGCGCCGACAGCGATCGCGCCGTCATCACCTCGAGTTGCCATCCCAGGACCAGGGCCAGTGCCGGGAACATCGGCAGGATGTAGGAAGGAAGCTTGGAGTGCGAGATGCTGAAGAAGACGAGGATGAACGCCGACCAGATCAGGCAGAAACGCGCCCACGAGAAGCCGCCGGCATCGACGGCGGCGTCGCGCCAGCTTGCGTTGATGCGCCACAGGAACACCCCGGTCCAGGGCAGCAGCCCGGCCACCAGCATCGGCAGGAAATACCACCAGGGGCCGGGGCGGCGACTTTCGGGGGTCAGGAAGCGCTCGATGTGCTCGTGGATGAAGAAGAAGCGCGCGAATTCGGGATTGCGCATCGACACGACGATGAACCAGGGCGCGGTCAGCACGAGCAGCAGAGGCAGGCCCTTGCCGAGATGGAGGCGCTTCCATGGGGCGAAGTCGCGCGTCGCCAGCGAATAGAGGAGCAGCGTGGTTCCCGGAATGGCCAGCGCGACCACCCCCTTGGTCAGGATCCCGGCCGCCGTCGCGACGTAGGCGAGCAGCATCATCCGCTCGCGTTCGCGCGGCGTCGCATCGGCACGCTGGGCGAGCAGGAACCCCACCAGCGCCAGCGCGAGGCAGAACGACAGAAGCGCGTCGAGGGTCAGGATATGGGAGATGCCGAAGTGCCAGATGCAGCTTGCGAGCACGGCCGCCGAATACACGCCGACGGCGGGCGACGCGAGGACGGTGCCCGCCCATCCGATGGCGATGACGGTCAGGAAACCCGCCAGCGCGGTCGGCAGGCGCGCCGTCCATTCGCTGATGCCGAACGCCTCGAAGCTCGCCGCCGTCAGCCAGTACTGGAGCGCCGGCTTCTCGAAATACTTGATGCCGTTGACGCGAGGCGTCACCCAGTTGCCGGTCGCGACCATCTCGCGCGCGATCTCGGCATAACGCCCCTCGTCGGGATGCTGGAGCTTGCGCACGTCGAGGTTCGCGAACCACACGACCGCCACGATCAGCGCGAGGGCGATCCAGGTGCGTCTTGACAGGGATGCGATCAAGGGTTCGGTGGCTGGAGAATTGCGCCAGCCGGCGACGCGGGGCCGGCGAGGCGGGGCAGCGCATTCTACCGTGACGCTGTGCACCGGGCCGCATGCTACATTCGACGCGGGCCTTCGGCGGGCCCCTCCGCCGGCCCCACTACCCGCTCATGCCCAAGTCCGATTCATCCCTCGCGATCTCGCCGGCAGGCCCCGACGACATCGGGCTCGTCCAGCGCCTGGCGCGCGAAATCTGGCATCGCCACTACCCCGGCATCATCACGGTCGAGCAGATCGACTACATGCTGGAACGGGGCTACGCGGAGGACGCGCTGCTCCCGCTCGTCGCCCCGGATGGGCGCGGGATGGCGCCAGCCGACCGCGGGATCGCGCTGGCCTGGATCGACGGGACGCCGGTCGGCTTCGTCGCGTGGTGCCCGACCGGCGAGAATGCCGCGATGAAGCTCGAGAAACTCTACGTACTGCCCGAGCACCACGGCAAGGGCATCGGGCGGGCCCTGATCGAGCACGTGGTCGAGCGCGCGCGCTATGCCGGCTGCAGGTCGCTGACCCTCAACGTCAATCGCAGCAACACCGCGTCGGTCCGCGCCTACCAGCATTGCGGTTTCACGATCGCCGCAAGCGGTGATTTCCCCATCGGCCGCGGCTTCGTCATGGAGGACTTCATCATGCTGCGCGAGATCTGATCGCGGCATCCACGCGCACCCGGACCCAGTCCCAGTCCCAGTCTCCCGGATCGCGTCCAGGTTCCACCTACACCCGCGCCGACCCCGTTCCGCTACCAGCCCATGTCCGTGCCGCTGATCCTCTACGACAATTTCACGCGCAGCCTGCGCGAGTTCGAGCCGCTCCACCCCGAAGGCGAAGTCGGCATCTACACCTGCGGCCCGACCGTCTACGACTACCAGCACATCGGCAACTTCCGGACCTTCCTGTTCGAGGACGCGCTGAAGCGGGTGCTGCGCTGGAACGGCTACCGCGTCCGCCACGTGATGAACATCACCGACGTGGGCCACCTGACCTCCGACGCCGACACCGGCGAGGACAAGATGGAAAAGGGCTCCCGTCGCACGGGCAGGACCGCGTGGGAGATCGCGGCGCTCTACACCAAGGCGTTCCTCGACGACCTCGATGCCCTCCACATCGAGCGTCCGGACGTGCTGCCGCGGGCGACCGAGCACATTGCCTCGCAGATCGAGTTCGTCGCCGATCTCGAGCGCAAGGGCTACACCTACCGGACCGCCGACGGCATCTACTTCGACACCAGCCGGCAGGCCGACTACGGCTACCTCGCGAGGCTCGACAAGGCGGGGCTCGAGGGCGGCCGGCGCGTGGACCTGGGCGACAAGCGCAGCGCCACCGATTTCGCGCTGTGGAAGTTCTCGCCCGCGGGCAGCACGCGGCAGATGGAGTGGGACAGCCCCTGGGGCCGGGGCTTTCCGGGCTGGCACATCGAATGTTCGGCGATGGCGCAGGATTACCTCGGCGACTACTTCGACATCCACTGCGGCGGCGAGGACCACATTCCGGTTCATCACACCAACGAGATCGCGCAGACCGAGGCACGCGTCGGCACCCGGCTGGCGAATTTCTGGATGCACGGCTACTTCCTGCTCGCCAACGACGCCAAGATGGCCAAGTCGGCCGGCGAGTTCCTGCGTGTCCAGGCGCTCGTCGACCGCGGCTACGACCCGCTCGCGTTTCGCTACCTATGCCTGACCGGGCACTACCGGAGCCAGCTCAACTTCACCTGGGACGCCCTCGATGCTGCCGCGACGGGCCTCTCGAGAATGCGCTCGGGCTTCCACGCGCTGCCGGGCGAGCCTGTCGCTGCCGACGAGGGGCTGGTCGCGCGATTCACCGCGCAGGTCAACGACGACCTCAACCTGCCGCGGGCGCTCGCTGTCGCGTGGGAGACGCTGCGCGGCGACCTGCCGGGTCCGGTGAAGCGAGCAACCCTCGCACGCTTCGACCAGGTGTTCGGGCTCGGGCTGGAAGCCTGGCGGCCGAAGGAGGAAGCCGTTCCCGACGACATCGAAGCGCTCGCGCGCGAGCGCCTGGCCGCGCGCAAGGCGAAGAACTGGGCCGAGGCCGACCGTCTGCGCGCGCTGCTGCGCGACCAAGGCTGGGACATGGAAGACCGCGCTGACGGCTACGCGCTGAAGCGGAGATAGCAGCGCCGCAGTCTGCGCTCGGTACCCGGGCGGATCGGTCGCCGCGGCGGCCGGCGCCGCGGAACTCTAGCCGCCCGTGGCGTCGCGCGCGCGGCCTTTCTGCCAGAGAACGTCGGGAACGCCGGACGCGTGGTTGAGCTTGCGCGCGATGACGAACAGCAGGTCCGACAGGCGGTTCAGGTAGACGCGGCCGTCCTGCGAAACCGGTTCGTGGCGGGCGAGCGCCACCAGCGCCCGCTCGGCCCGGCGGCACACGGTGCGCGCGACGTGCGCGAGCGCGGCGGCCCGCGTTCCCCCCGGGAGGATGAACTCCTTGAGCGGCGAGAGTCCCGCGTTGATCTCCTCGACGGCCTGCTCCAGCCGGGTCACGTGGCCGGCCGTCACCGCGACGTGACCCGGGATCGAAAGCTCGCCCCCCAGGTCGAACAGGTCGTGCTGGATGTCGATCAGCAGGGTCGCGATCGCATCGGGCAGGGGTTCGGCGAGCAGCGCGCCCACGCTCGAGTTGAGTTCGTCGACGGCGCCAATGGCGGCGATCCGGAGACTGTCCTTGTCCACGCGCGAGCCGTCGCCGAGGCCCGTGGTTCCTGAATCCCCGGTGCGGGTGACAATGCGGGAAAGGCGATGTCCCATCGTGCGTCGATCTATCTCCATGCGGTAGCCGACGATCGTCGTCGATTTTGCTAGGATTGTCCACCGGAGGAGAAAAGGGCAGGAGGTACGCCATGCCGACGCAGGGCATCTATGACCAGCATCTCGGGCCAAACGCGGCGAACTACGCGTCGCTGACGCCGATCTCCCTGATCGCGCGCACCGCGTACACGTGGCCACAGCGGATCGCCGTCGTGCACGGCGCAAGGCGCTACACGTGGAGCGAGACCTACGCGCGTTCGCGCAGGCTCGCCTCGGCGCTCGCGCACCGCGGCATCGGTGTCGGCGACACCGTGGCGGCGATGCTTGCGAACACGCCGGAGATGGTCGAATGCCATTTCGGCGTCCCGATGACCGGTGGCGTGCTGAACACCCTCAACACGCGGCTCGACGCGGAAACCCTGGCGTTCATGCTCGAGCACGGCGAGGCGAAGGTCGTGATCACCGACACCGAGTTCTCGCCGGCGATCGCGGCCGCGCTCGCCAGGCTGCCGAAGAAGCCTCTGGTGATCGACGTCGTCGACGCGCTGGGCCCGGGCGGTGACCTGCTGGGTGAATCCGATTACGAGACGTTCATCGCCAAGGGCGACCCCGATTTCGCGTGGCAGCCGACGGCCGACGAGTGGCAGGCGATCTCGCTCAACTACACGTCGGGAACCACGGGCAATCCGAAGGGTGTGGTCTACCACCATCGCGGCGCCTACCTCAACGCGCTGTCGAACATCGTCGACTGGGGCATGCCCCGCCACTCGGTGTACCTGTGGACGCTGCCGATGTTCCACTGCAACGGCTGGTGCTTTCCGTGGACGATGGCGGCCAACGCCGGGACCAACGTGTGCCTGCGCAGGGTCGAGGCGAAGGCGATCCTCGACGCGATCCGCGAGCACGGCGTCACGCACTATTGCGGCGCGCCGATCGTCCATTCGATGCTGATCAACGCGCCCGACGAGTTGAAGCGCGACATCGCGCACAAGGTGCACGCGCTGGTCGCCGCGGCGGCGCCGCCGGCGGCGGTGATCGAGGGCATGGAGCGGATGGGCTTCGAGATCACGCACGTCTACGGCCTCACCGAGACCTACGGGCCGGCCGCCGTCTGCGCCAAGCAGGAGGAATGGGCCAGCCTCGACATCGGCGCGCGCACCGAGCGCAACGGACGCCAGGGCGTGCGCTACACCTGCCAGGAAGGCATGACGGTGATGGACCCGGCGACGATGCAGCCGGTGCCCTGGGACGGCGAGACGATGGGCGAGGTCATGTTCCGGGGCAACATCACGATGAAGGGCTACCTGAAGAACCCGAGCGCGACCGACGAGTCTTTCGCCGGCGGATGGTTCCACACCGGCGACCTCGGCGTCATGCAGCCCGACGGCTACGTCAAGATCCGGGACCGGTCCAAGGACGTGATCATTTCCGGCGGCGAGAACATCAGTTCGCTCGAGGTCGAGGACGTCCTGTACCGCCACCCGGCGATCCTCGCTGCCGCGGTCGTCGCCCGGCCCGACCCCAAGTGGGGCGAAACGCCCTGCGCGTTCGTCGAGCTGAAGCCTGGGGCCCGGCTGACCGAGGCCGAGGTGATCGAGCACTGCAGGAACCAGCTCGCGCGCTTCAAGGTGCCCAAGAGCGTCGTCTTCGGTGAGTTGCCCAAGACCTCGACCGGCAAGATCCAGAAATTCATCCTGCGCAAGCACGCGCAATCGACGGCGGCTATCGAATGAACGCACCTATCGAACCGATGGTTTCCCCCTTCGTACTCGCCGAAACCCGCGACGGCGTGCGCACGCTGACGCTGAACCGGGGCGAGCGCTTCAACCCGCTGTCCTACGACATGCTCGCCGCGCTCGAGGCGGCGATCGACGAGGTCGCCGCGGAACCCGGGGTCCGCGCCGTGGTGCTGGCGGGCGCCGGCCGCGGGTTCTGCGCCGGCCACGACCTGAAGGAGCTGCGTGCGCAGCGCTCGCCGGAATGGCGGCGCGGACTCTTCGACCTCTGCAACCGCGTCATGATCAAGCTCACGCAGCTGCCGCAGCCGACGATCGCGCGGGTGCACGGCATGGCGACCGCGGCGGGCTGCCAGCTGGTGTCGATGTGCGATCTCGCCGTGGCTGCCGATTCGGCGCGCTTCGCATTGCCCGGCGTCAATGTCGGCATCTTCTGCTCGACGCCCGCCGTGGGCGTCGGACGCAACGTCGCGCGCAAGCGCGTGATGGAGATGCTGCTGACCGGTGAGCCGATCGACGCCGCCACCGCGCTGGCATGGGGACTGGTCAACCGGGTCGTGCCCGGGGACATGCTCGACTCGGCGATCGGGCACTTCACCGGCCTGATCGGTGCCCGCAGCGCGTCGGTCATCGCGCTTGGCAAGCGCGCTTTCTACGCGCAGATCGATGCCTCGCTTCACGATGCGTACGCGATGACCGGCGAGGTAATGTGCTGCAACCTCGACGACCCCGATGCCGACGAGGGGATCGACGCCTTCGTCGGCAAGCGCCCGGCGAACTGGCGCGCCCCGGCCTGAGGGCCCGGCCCCGGTTCGTTGCCAAGAACGCGCCCCACCCTGATAATCGGGCAAGGGGCAAGCGGAAGAGCGGGGATCGCCGGGCATGCGCCCAGCGCCCCCTCGGCGCTGGGCTGCGGATGGCCGACGACATCATTCTCGAGACGCAGGGGCTCACCAAGGAGTTCAAGGGTTTCGTCGCGGTCAAGGACGTGAACCTCGCGGTCGGGCGCGGGACGATCCATGCGCTGATCGGGCCCAACGGCGCCGGCAAGACGACCTGCTTCAACCTGCTCACCCATTTCCTGGCGCCGACCCGGGGCCGGATCTTCTACAACCGTCGCGAGATCACCGGATCGCGGCCTGCGGCGATCGCGCGGATGGGGCTCGTGCGCTCGTTCCAGATCTCCGCCGTCTTCCCGCACCTGACGGCGCTCGAGAATGTCCGCGTCGCGCTGCAGAGGAAGCGTGGCCGCTCGCTGGATTTCTGGCGCTCGGAGCGGGTGCTGCGCGAGCACGACCCGCGCGCCCGCGAGCTGCTCCACGCGGTGGGGCTCGAGGAGTTCGAGGCCACGACGGCGGTCGAACTGCCCTACGGCCGCAAGCGCGCGCTGGAGATCGCGACCACGCTGGCCCTCGATCCTGAAATGCTGCTGCTCGACGAGCCGACCGCGGGCATGACGCACGAAGACGTCGGGCGGATTGCGGGGCTGATCAGGAAGGTGGCGGCCAGCCGGACCGTGCTGATGGTCGAGCACAACCTGTCGGTCGTGTCGACGCTGTCGCACCGCATCACGGTGCTCGCCCGTGGCGAAATCCTCGCCGACGGCGACTACGCGTCGGTGTCGAAGAATCCCGCCGTCGTCGAGGCGTACCTCGGGGGCGGCAGTGCCTGAAACCGCGCAGCGCGAACGTCCCGCAGCGGCCGCCCGCGGCGCGCCGCTGCTTGCCGTCCGGGATCTGCAGGCGTGGTATGGCGAATCGCACATCCTGCACGGCGTCTCGTTCGACGTCGCGCCGGGCGAGGTCGTGACGCTGCTCGGCCGCAACGGTGCCGGAAAGACGACGACGCTGAAGTCGATCATGGGTGTCGTGCCGCGGCGCGTCGGGTCGATCGTGTTCGAGGGCGTCGAGACGATCAGGCTCGCGTCCAACCGCATCGCCAGGCTGGGCCTCGCGTGGTGTCCGGAGGAGCGCGGAATCTTCTCCAGCCTCGACGTCGAGGAGAACCTGATGCTGCCGCCCAAGGTGCGCGACGGCGGACTGTCGGTCGAGCAGATCTACGAGCTCTTCCCGAACCTCGCCGAGCGCCGCAGGAGCCAGGGCACCAAGCTCTCGGGCGGCGAGCAGCAGATGCTCGCGATCGGACGGATCCTGCGCACCGGCGCGAGGCTGCTGCTGCTCGACGAGCCGACCGAGGGACTCGCCCCGGTCATCGTCCAGCAGATCGGCCGCACGATCGTCAGGCTCAAGTCGCAGGGGTTCACGATCCTGCTGGTCGAGCAGAACTTCCATTTCGCCGCGACGGTCGCCGACCGGCACTGCGTGATGGAGCATGGACGCATCGTCGACGTGATCGACAACGCCGAGCTGGAGGCGAACATGTCCAAGCTCCACGGATACCTCGGCGTGTGAAACGCGCCGCGATGTGGTGGTCATAACCCTAGGCAGAGGAGGATCGTGATGAACAAGATGAAACGGGGTCTGCTCGCGCTGGCCGTCGCCGGTGCGTTGTCGGCAGGCAGCGCATACGCGCAATACACTGGAAACGAGATCAAGCTTGGCGTGCTCACCGACATGTCGAGCCTGTACACCGACCTCGCGGGGCAGGGCTCGGTCATCGCGGCGAAGATGGCCGTCGAGGACTCGGGCATCGAGAAGCGCGGCATCAAGGTCGAGATCGTTTCAGCCGATCACCAGAACAAGCCGGACGTCGGCTCGGCAATCGCGCGCCGCTGGTACGACGCGGAAGGCGTCGACGCGATCGTCGACGTTCCGAATTCCGGCGTCGCCCTCGCGGTCTCCCAGATCACGAAGGACAAGAACAAGGTGTTCCTGGCATCGGGTCCCGGCACGTCGGACCTGACCGGCAAGGCCTGCACGCCCAACACCGTGCATTTCACATACGACACCTGGATGCTCGCGAACGGGACGGGTACCGCGATCACCAAGCAGGGTGGCAACACCTGGTTCTTCATCGCTGCCGATTACGCGTTCGGGCAGGCGCTCGAGCGCGACACGACGGCGGCGGTCGAGAAGGCGGGCGGCAAGGTGCTGGGCGACGTGAAGGCTCCGCTCAATACCCAGGACTTCTCGTCGTTTCTGCTGCAGGCACAGGCGTCGAAGGCCAAGGTGATCGGCCTCGCCAACGCGGGCGGCGACACGACGAACTCGATCAAGCAGGCGGCCGAGTTCGGCATCGTCAAGGGCGGGCAGCAGCTGGCCGGGCTGCTGGTGTTCCTCACCGACGTCCACGCGATGGGATTGCAGACCGCGCAGGGCCTGACGCTGACGACGACGTTCTACTGGGACATGAACGACAAGACCCGCGCGTTCGCCAAGCGCTTCGCCGCGCAGGACAAAGGCATCTATCCGACGATGGTGCACGCCGGCGTCTACGCTTCGGTGCTTCACTACCTCAAGGCGGTCGAGGCGCTGGGCAGCGATGCGGACGGCGCGAAGGTCGTCGCGAAGATGAAGGCAATGCCGACCGACGACCCGCTGTTCGGCAAGGGCTCGATCCGGATCGACGGGCGCGCGATCCATCCCGCCTACCTCGTCCAGGTCAAGTCGCCGGCCGAATCGAAGTACCCGTGGGACTACTACAAGATCCTCGCGACGATCCCGGCCGACGAGGCGTTCCGGCCGCTCAAGGACGGCGGGTGCTACCTCGTCAAGTGACCCATCGCGCCGAAACCCTCATCCCGGCCCTCTCCCCTCCGGGGAGAGGGTGCCGCGCGCCCGCGCGGCGGGTGAGGGATTCCGGGTCGCGTGCGATGAACGGGTGATCGCCGTGCAGGCGCTCTTCGGCCAGCTGCTGATCGGGCTCATCAACGGCGCGTTCTACGCGATGCTGTCGCTCGGCCTCGCCATCATCTTCGGCCTGCTCAACATCATCAACTTCACCCATGGCGCCCAGTACATGATGGGGGCGTTCTGCGCGTGGTTCCTGCTCCAGTACGTCCACATCGGCGACTGGCACCCCGGGTACTGGTCGTCGCTCGTCATCGCTCCGGTCGCCGTCGGAGCGATCGGCGTCGTCATCGAGCGCTCGATGCTGAGGCGCCTCTACAACCTCGATCACCTGTACAGCCTGCTGCTGACCTTCGGGCTCGCGCTGGTGATCCAGGGGCTGTTCCGCAACGAATTCGGCTCGTCCGGCCTGCCCTACCAGATCCCGTCGCTGCTGACCGGCGCCGTGAACCTGGGCTTCATGTACCTGCCGATCTACCGGGCATGGGTCATCGTCTCGTCGCTGGTGATATGCGTCGCCACCTGGTACGTGGTCGAGCGCACGAAGCTCGGCAGCGTCCTGCGCGCGGCCACCGAGAATCCGACGCTGGTGCAGGCGTTCGGGGTCAACGTCCCGCTGATGATCACGCTGACCTTCGGCTTCGGCGTCGGCCTCGCCGCGCTCGCCGGCGTGATGGCCGCGCCGATCTACCAGGTCAATCCGCTGATGGGGGCCGACCTGATCATCGTGGTGTTCGCGGTCGTCGTGATCGGCGGGATGGGTTCGATCATGGGCGCGATCCTGACCGGGTTCGGCCTCGGCGTCGTCGAGGGACTGACCAAGTATTTCTACGCCGAGGCGTCGACGACCGTCATCTTCGTCATCATGGTCGTCGTGCTGATGGTGAAGCCGGCAGGCCTGTTCGGGCGGGAGCGCTGATCTTGTCGACCGAGATCCCGGTTGCCGCCGGCGGCGCATCGCGCAACGGCATTCTGGTCGCGACGGCGATCATGGCCGCGCTGCTCGCGGTCGCGCCGCTGCTCGACGTCTACCCGGTGATCGTCGAGAAAGCGATGTGCTTCGCGCTGTTCGCATGCGCGTTCAACCTGCTGCTGGGCTTCGGCGGCCTGCTCTCGTTCGGGCACGCGATGTTCCTCGGCACCGCGGGCTACGTCTGCGCGTATGCGGCGAAGGGATGGGGTCTGCCTCCGGAGATCTCGATCCTGCTCGGGACCGCGGCCGCCGCCGCGCTCGGCTTGCTCGTCGGTGCGCTGGCGATCCGGCGGCAGGGCATCTATTTCGCGATGATCACCCTCGCGATCGCGCAGATGATGTACTTCCTGTACGTGCAGGCGCCGTTCACGCACGGCGAGGACGGCATCCAGGCGGTGCCGCGCGGCAGGCTGTTCGGCGTGATCGACCTCTCCCACTCGCTCGCGATGTACTACACGGTGCTGGTCGTGTTCATCGCGGCGTTCCTGCTGATCTACCGGATCATCCACTCGCCGTTCGGCCAGGTGCTGAAGGCGATTCGCGAGAACGAGCCCCGCGCGATTTCCCTGGGTTACGACGCCGACCGCTACAAGCTCCTGGCCTTCGTGCTGTCAGCGACGCTGGCCGGGTTGGCAGGGGCCGTCAAGGCGATCGTTTTCCAGCTGGCATCCCTCACCGACGTCCACTGGACGATGTCGGGCGAGGTCGTCCTGATGACGCTCCTGGGCGGCATGGGGACGATATTCGGGCCGGTCGTCGGAGCGTTCATCCTCGTGGGACTGGAGAACTACCTCGCCGGCTTCGGCGAATGGGTGACCGTCATCACCGGCGCGATATTCGTCGTCTGCGTGCTCGCGTTTCGCCGCGGGGTCGTCGGCGAAGCGGGTGCATGGTGGGCGCGGCGTCGCCGGGCTCTGCCGTCGCCGCCCGGTCGCGTTTGACCCCACCTCCCGTAACGCGATAAAATTCGAAGGTTTTGTAGGGGTCGTCCTGCCGGCGGCCCGTTCCGGCTTTGCAGCAGCGCGCCGGGCGCGACAACGGTGGGTCGGGCGCCACCGGTGCAGGATGAGGCATGCGCGACGAGCTCGTCGTTGGCAACTGGAAGATGAACGGTGGGCTGGTCGTGAATGCCGGCCTGCTTCGGCGCCTCGCGTCGGAATGGGCGCCGGGCGAGGCACGCAAGCTCGTCGTGTGCGTGCCTGCACCGTATCTCGCGCAGGCGCAGGCCGCGCTGTCGGCGAGTGCGGTGATGTGGGGCGTGCAGGATGTGAGCGAGCACGCGCCGGGTGCGTATACCGGTGAGGTCGCTGCGGGCATGGCCGCCGAGTTCGGGGCTCGTTACGCGATCGTCGGCCATTCGGAGCGCCGCCGATTGCACGGCGAGACCGATCGGGCCGTAGGCGCGAAGGCGCTCGCCGCGCTGGGCAGCGGCTTGATTCCGATCGCCTGCGTGGGTGAAACGCTCGACGAGCGCGAGCGCGGCGCGACGGACGAAGTCGTGACCCGGCAGGTCGACGCGCTGATCGCCGCGCTCGGTGCGAGAACGCGCGACTGCGTGATTGCGTACGAGCCGGTGTGGGCGATCGGCACGGGCAGGACGGCATCGCCCGAGCAGGCTCAGGCGGTCCACGCGTTGCTCCGCTCCAGGCTCGCGGGCGCGGGAGCGGGCGAGGTGAGCCTGTTGTACGGCGGCAGCGTCAAGGGTTCGAACGCCGCCGCGTTGTTTGCGATGCAGGACATCGATGGTGCGCTGGTGGGTGGCGCCTCACTCGATGCCGATGAATTTTTGACGATTGCCCGTGCCTAACGGATGACGGACATGAGGCGATGGAATAGGCGGTCATGAACCTGATTCAATCAATCGTGCTGGTGTTGCACGTCCTGGTGGCGATTGCCGTCATCGGCTTCGTGCTGCTGCAGCATGGAAAGGGCGCCGACATGGGCGCTGCATTCGGTGGCGGCTCGTCGGGCAGCCTGTTCGGTTCGGCCGGTTCCGCGAATTTCCTGTCGCGCACGACGGCCGTACTGGCGACGGTGTTCTTCCTCACCAGCGTCGCGCTGACCTGGTTCGGGTCGCGCGACGGCACGCCTCAGGGCGTCATGGACAAGGGTGTGATGGAGCGCACGGTGGTTCCGCCTGCAGCGCCCACCGACGTGCCCCAGCCGGCGGCGGGGGGTGCGGCGACGGGAAGCGCGGCGACCGGCAACGCTCCCGCGGGCAATGCCGCCGGAGGCACGGGGCCCGCACCGGCGGCCGGCCTGCCGGCGGCGGCACCCGGGCAGGGCGAAGTCCCGAAGTAGATCTGGAGTGGAGCATTTCGAGCAGGCGGGCCGACGTGGTGAAATTGGTAGACACGCTGTCTTGAGGGGGCAGTGGCGCAAGCCGTGGGAGTTCGAGTCTCCCCGTCGGCACCAGATTGACGCAGCAGGCGGGCAGGCATTTCCCGCGGGAAGGACCTAGCGGCACCGATTCACGGCAGCAGGCAGCACGGCAGCAGGCAGTTCCGCAGTTCGACGGGCAGTACAGCACCACCCAGGCGCACGGCGCCGACCACGATGCTCGAACAGTACTTTCCCATCCTCGTCTTCATCCTGTTTGGCATCGGGATCGGCGTGCTGCTGCTCGTCATCGGGCTCCTGGTGGGGCCCAATCGCCCGGATCCCGAGAAGCTTTCCCCCTACGAGTGCGGATTCGAGGCGTTCGAGGATGCGCGGATGAAATTCGACGTCCGCTACTACCTCGTCGCGATCCTGTTCATCCTGTTCGATCTCGAGATCGCGTTCCTCTTTCCATGGGCGGTCGTCCTCCCCAGGATCGGCCTGTTCGGCTTCGGCGCGATGATGATCTTCCTGCTGATCCTCGTCGTCGGCTTCGTCTACGAGTGGAAGAAGGGTGCGCTCGAATGGGAATGAGGGTCGGCCATGGCCATTGAAGGCGTGCTGGAAAAGGGTTTCGTCACGACGACGCTCGACAGCGTGATCAACTGGGCGCGCAACGGCTCGATGTGGCCGGTGACCTTCGGGCTCGCGTGCTGCGCCGTCGAGATGATGCACGCCGGGGCCTCGCGCTACGACCTCGATCGCTTCGGCATCGTCTTCCGGCCGAGCCCGCGGCAGTCCGACGTCATGATCGTCGCCGGCACGCTGTGCAACAAGATGGCGCCGGCGCTGCGCAAGGTCTACGACCAGATGGCCGAGCCGCGGTGGGTGATCTCGATGGGGTCATGTGCCAACGGCGGGGGCTACTACCACTACTCGTATTCGGTGGTGCGCGGCTGCGACCGCATCGTTCCCGTCGACATCTACGTCCCAGGCTGCCCCCCGACAGCCGAGGCCCTGCTCTACGGCATCCTGCAGCTCCAGAACAAGATCTGGCGGACCAACACGATCGCACGCTGATGACCGGCCATACCGACACACTGGTAGCGGCGCTGGGCAGCGCCCTCGAAGGCGCACTTGCCGGCACGACGGTTGCGCACGGCGAAGTGACGGTCCTCATTCCGGTCGAGCGCTACTCGGAGGCGATGCGCACGCTGCGCGACCGTCCGGAGCTGCGCTTCGAGACGCTGATCGACCTCTGCGGCGTCGACTACGCCCAGTACGGCAGCGGCCCGCGCCAGGGTTCGCGCTTCGGCGTCGTCAGCCACCTGCTGTCGCTGTCCAACAACCGGCGGCTGCGGGTCCGCACGTTCGCGCCGGACGACGATTTCCCGGTCGTGCCGAGCGTGATCGACATCTGGCCGTCGGTCAACTGGTTCGAGCGCGAGGCGTTCGACCTCTTCGGCATCGTGTTCCCGGGACATCCCGACCTGCGGCGGCTGCTCACCGACTACGGTTTCGTCGGCCATCCGTTCCGCAAGGATTTCCCGATATCGGGTCACGTCGAGATGCGCTACGACCCGGAACAGGCGCGCGTCGTCTACCAGCCGGTGTCGATCGAGCCGCGCGAGATCACGCCGCGGATCATCCGCGAAGAGAACTACGCGGAAGGCGAGTAGCGTGGCCGAGATCCGCAACTACACCATGAAGTTGAGCGACCGCCGCTACGCGGCTGGCGCCGCTTCGCTCAACTTGCACCGCAAGTTAGCGATCGCCGAAGTTCATGGCTGAAATTCGTAACTACACCATGAACTTTGGGCCGCAGCACCCGGCGGCCCACGGCGTGCTGCGCCTGGTGCTCGAGCTCGACGGCGAGGTCATCGCGCGCGCCGACCCGCACATCGGCCTGCTGCACCGCGCGACCGAGAAGCTCGCCGAGACGCGGACCTGGATCCAGTCGCTGCCCTACATGGACCGGCTGGACTACGTCTCGATGATGTGCAACGAGCACGGCTACTGCCTCGCGATCGAGCGACTGCTCGGGATCGAGGTTCCCGAGCGCGCGCTGTACATCCGCACGATGTTCGACGAGATCACACGCATCATGAATCACCTGATGTGGCTGGGATCGCATTCGCTGGACGTCGGCGCGATGACCACCTTCCTCTACGCGTTTCGCGAGAGGGAGGACCTCTTCGACATGTACGAGGCCGTGTCGGGGGCGCGGATGCACGCGGCCTACTACCGGCCCGGCGGCGTCTACCGCGACCTTCCGGACCGGATGCCCCAGTACGCGGCGCAGAAGACGCGCAACGCGCGGGCGCTGGCGCAGATGAACCAGAATCGCCAGGGGTCTCTGCTCGACTTCATCGAGGATTTCACGCGGCGCTTCCCCGTCTACGTCGACGAGTACGAGACGCTGCTGACCGACAACCGCATCTGGAAGCAGCGGACGGTGGGCATCGGCGTCGTGAGCGCGGAGCGCGCGATGGCGCTGGGGTTCACCGGGCCGATGCTGCGGGGTTCGGGGGTTCCCTGGGACCTGCGCAAGAAGCAGCCCTATGCCGCCTACGACCGGGTCGAGTTCGACATCCCCGTTGGCGTCAACGGCGATTGCTACGACCGCTACCTGGTGCGCATGCACGAGATGCGGCAGTCGAACCGGATCATCGCCCAGTGCGTCGCGTGGCTGCGCGACCATGCGGGGCCGGTGATCGTCGACAGCTTCAAGGTGGCGCCGCCTTCGCGCGAGGCGATGAAGACGAACATGGAAGAGCTGATCCACCACTTCAAGCTCTTCACCGAGGGCATTCACGTCCCGGCCGGCGAGGTCTACGCGGCGATCGAGCACCCGAAAGGGGAGTTCGGCGTCTACGCGATCTCCGACGGTGCGAACAAGCCGTACCGGATCAAGCTGCGCACGCCGGATTACGTCCACCTGTCCGCGCTCGACGAGATGTCGCGGGGCCACATGATCGCAGACGTCGTCGCGATCATCGGAACCCAGGACATCGTGTTCGGGTCGATCGATCGATGATTCTCTCTGAAGACGCACGCTCCCGGATCGACCGCGAGGTCACCAAGTATCCCGCTGACCAGAAGCAGTCAGCGGTGATGTCGGCGCTCGCGATCGCCCAGGACGAGCACGGCTGGCTGTCGACGCCGCTGATGGACGAGGTCGCGACCTGCCTCGGCATGCCGCCGATCGCCGTCTACGAGGTTGCATCGTTCTACGAGATGTACAACCTGAAGCCGACGGGGCGCTTCAAGCTCACGATATGCACGAACCTGCCCTGCGCGCTGCAGGGTGCGGCGGCCGCTGCCGAGCACCTGAAGCGCAGGCTGGGCGTCGGATTCGGGGAGACGACCGCCGACGGCCGTTTCACGCTGAAGGAGGGCGAGTGCATGGGCGCCTGCGGCGATGCGCCGGTGGTCATCGTCAACAACAAGCGCATGGAGGGTTTCATGTCGCCCGCCAAGCTCGACGCCCTGCTCGAGGAGCTGGCCGCCGCCGCCGACCGCGGCGAGGGTGCGCCGGGTGGCCCGGAGCCCGCAGGATCATGAACGCGCCCTCCGAGTTCATCGATTACGGCCCCGACGCCGTGCTGATGGCGGGCCTCAACGGGCGCAACTGGCGGCTCGCCGATTACGTCCAGCGCGGCGGTTACGAGGCGCTGCGGAAGATCCTCGCCGAGAAGATCCCGCCCGAGCAGGTGATCGCCGAGGTGAAGAAATCCGCGCTGCGCGGTCGCGGTGGCGCGGGATTCCCGACCGGCCTCAAGTGGAGCTTCATGCCGCGCCAGTTTCCCGGCGACAAGTACCTCGTCTGCAACTCCGACGAGGGGGAGCCCGGGACGTTCAAGGATCGCGACATCCTGCGCTACAACCCGCACGCGCTGTTCGAGGGCATGGCGATCGCCGCCTATGCGATGGGCTGCGCGCGCGGCTACAACTACGTCCACGGCGAGATCTGGGAGGTCTACCAGCGCTGCGAGGAGGCGATCGCCGAAGCGTACGCCGCGGGCTTTCTCGGCAACGACATCCTGGGCAGCGGATTCAGCTTCCACCTGTTCAATCACCACGGCTACGGCGCCTACATCTGCGGGGAGGAGACCGGATTGCTCGAGTCGCTCGAGGGCAAGAAGGGCCAGCCGCGTTTCAAGCCGCCGTTCCCGGCGAGCTTCGGGCTCTACGGCAAGCCGACGACGATCAACAACACCGAGACCCTCGCTGCCGTGCCGTGGATCATCCGCAACGGCGGCGAGTGGTTCCTGAACCTGGGCCTCCCGAACAACGGCGGCACCAAGATCTTTTCGGTGTCCGGCGATGTCGAGCGTCCCGGCAACTACGAGATCAGGCTCGGGACACCGTTCCCGAAGTTGCTGGAAATGGCCGGCGGCGTGCGCGGCGGCCGGGCCCTGAAGGCGGTGATCCCCGGCGGATCGTCGGCGCCGGTGCTGCCCGGCGACGTCATGATGGGGCTCACGATGGACTACGACACAATCGCCAAGGCGGGCTCGATGCTGGGGTCGGGCGCCGTCATCGTCATCGACGACACGCGCTGCATGGTCAAGAGCCTGCTGCGCCTGTCGTACTTCTATTTCGAGGAGTCCTGCGGGCAGTGCACGCCGTGCCGCGAGGGAACGGGCTGGATGTGGCGGATGGTCGACCGCATCGAGCACGGCAAGGGGCGCCCCGAGGATCTCGACGTCCTGACGTCGGTTGCCGACAACATCGCGGGCCGGACGATCTGCGCGCTCGGCGATGCGGCGGCGCTGCCGGTCAAGAGCTTCATCAGGCACTTCCGCAGCGAGTTCGAGCATCACATCGAGCGCCGGGAGTGCGTGGTGCCGAAATACCTGTGAGCATGCTGAACATCGAAATCGACGGCAGGGCGGTGCAGGTGCCCCAGGGCAGCACGGTGATGGATGCCGCGAACAAGCTCGGCATCTACGTGCCGCACTTCTGCTATCACAAGAAGCTGTCGATCGCGGCGAATTGCCGGATGTGCCTGGTCCAGGTCGAGAAGGCGCCCAAGCCGTTGCCGGCATGCGCGACGCCGGTCACCGAAGGCATGAAGGCGTGGACGCACTCGGAGCAGGCGATCAAGGCGCAGCAGGGGGTGATGGAGTTCCTGCTGATCAATCATCCGCTCGACTGCCCGATCTGTGACCAGGGCGGCGAATGCCAGTTGCAGGACCTCGCCGTCGGCTATGGCGGCTCGGCATCGCGCTACCACGAGGCCAAGCGCGTCGTCGTGCACAAGTACCTGGGGCCGTTGGTCGCGGCCCAGGAGATGACCCGCTGCATCCAATGCACGCGCTGCATCCGCTTCGGGCAGGAGATCGGCGGCATCATGGAGCTCGGCATGATCGGACGCACCGAGCATGCGGAGATCGTGACCTTTGTCGGGCGTACCGTCGACTCGGAGCTCTCCGGGAACATGATCGACATCTGTCCGGTCGGCGCGCTGACTTCGAAGCCGTTCCGGTTCGCGGCGAGGACCTGGGAGCTCGCGCGCCGCAAGAGCGTGTCTCCTCACGACGGACATGGCAGCAACCTCGTCATCCAGGTCAAGAACGATCGCGTGCTGCGCGTCGTACCCCTCGAGAACGACGCGGTCAACGAGTGCTGGATATCGGACAAGGATCGCTTCTCCTACGAGGCGCTGAACAGCGACGAGCGTCTGCGCTCGCCGATGCTCAAGCAGGGCGGCGAGTGGAAGACGGTCGATTGGACGACGGCGCTCGAGTTCACCGCCAACGGCCTGTCCGAGATCGTCGCGAAGCATGGCGGCGATGCGCTGGGCATGCTGGTCTCGCCGCATGCGACGCTCGAGGAAATGGCGCTGGCCGCGCGGCTCGTGCGGGGTCTGGGCAGCGACAACATCGACTTCCGCCTGCGGCAGGCAGATTTCCGTGACGACGCCGCGCGCGATGGCATCCCGTTCCTCGGAATGCCGATCGCGGAGGTCCAGAGGCTGGACCGGGTGCTGGTCATCGGCAGCTTCCTGCGCAAGGACCATCCGCTGCTGGCCCACCGACTGCGCCAGGCGGCGAAACAGGGAGCGCAGATCGCATCGCTGCATTCGGTCGACGACGACTGGCTGATTCCCGTCGCTCATCGCGCGCTCGTGCCGCCGTCGCTGCTGCCGATGATGCTGGCGGAGATCGTCGTTGCCGCGGCCCAGGGCGCGGGCAGGGAGCTGCCGCAGGCGCTGACCGGCATCGAGCCGACGGCGGGTGCCGAGGTGATCGCCGCGAGCCTGCTGACGGGCGAGCGGCGCGCGATCCTGCTGGGCAACTACGCGGTCCAGCACGCCGAGGCTTCGCAGATCGCCGCGATGGCGCAGGCGCTCGCCTCGATCACCGGCGCAACGCTCGGCGTGCTCACCGAGGCGGCCAATACCGTCGGCGGTTACGTGGCGGGGGCGCTGCCCCAGCGCGCGGGCCTCAACGCGCGGACGATGCTCGGCGCAGACGGGGCCGAGCCGCGCCGCGCGTACGTCGTCGTGCATGCCGAGCCCGAGTTCGATTGCGCCAACCCGGTCGCGGCGCGGGCGGCGCTCCAGAAGGCCGAGTTCGTTGTCTTGATGAGTCCGTTCCGCCACGGCCTGCAGTATGCCGACGTGCTGCTGCCGATCGCGCCGTTCACCGAGACTTCAGGGACGTTCGTCAATTGCGAGGGCCGCGTTCAGGAATTCCACGGCGTCGTCGCGCCCGCAGGCGACACACGCCCCGGATGGAAGCTGCTGCGCGTGCTGGGAACGATGCTGAAGCTGCCGGGCTTCGATTTCGACACGTCGGAAGCGGTCCGCGACGCGGTGCTGGCGGAGACCGGTGACGTGACGTCGAAGCTGTCTAACGCGACACGCACGGTGATTGCCGCGCCGGCGGCGGCCGCTGCCGGCGTCGAGCGCATCGCCGACGTGCCGATCTATTCGGCCGATCCGCTGGTCCGCCGCGCGGCTTCGCTGCAGGAAACCGCCGATGCGCGCCCGCCGAAAGCGCGCGTCAGCCGCACGCTGCTCGATGCCCTCGGGATCGCCGAAGGGGCGCAGATCAAGATCGGGCAGGGCGCCGGCGAGGCCGTGCTCGCGACCCAGGTCGACCCCGGGGTGCCGCCGGGTGTCGTGCGCATCGCTGCCGCGCATCCGTCGACCTGCGGCCTCGAGGGGCTGTCGGGTCCCGTCACGGTGGAGCGCGCATGAGCGCGGCGCGCGTAGCGAAAGCCCGCAGGGCCTGCCGCCGCGCGATTGCGGGAGGCCGACGCAAGGATGCATGCGTTCCCCGGTGGACCGTGGAGGCCGAGGCCTGACCATGACCGAGCTGCTCGCACCGCTGCAGACTGCGATGGGCGCCTGGTGGCTCCCGGTCTGGACCATCGTCAAGGTCGTCGTCATCGCGGTGCCGCTGATCATCGCCGTCGCCTACCTGACCTACGCCGAGCGCAAGGTGATCGGCTGGATGCAGGTCCGCATCGGCCCCAACCGCGTCGGCCCGCTCGGCCTGCTGCAGCCGTTCGCGGACACGTTCAAGATGCTGTTCAAGGAGATCATCGTCCCATCGGGGGCGAGCCGCGCGCTGTTCTTCGTCGCGCCGGTGCTCTCGCTCGCGCCGGCGCTCGCGGCCTGGGCGGTCATTCCGTTCACCGGCACGCTGGTGCTGTCGAACATCAACGCCGGCCTGCTCTACCTGCTCGCGATGAGCTCGCTGGGGGTCTACGGCATCATCCTCGCGGGCTGGGCTTCGAACTCCAAGTACGCGTTCCTCGGCTGCCTGCGCTCGGCCGCCCAGATCGTCTCCTACGAGATTGCGATGGGCTTCGCGCTGGTCGGCGTGCTGATGGCGGCCAACAGCCTCAACCTCAGCGACATCGTCGCGGGCCAGGAGGGCGGGGCCGCCCACTGGTACGTCTGGCCGCTGTTCCCGCTTTTCGTCGTCTATCTCGTGTCGGGGATCGCCGAGACCAACCGCCATCCGTTCGACGTGGCGGAAGGCGAGTCGGAGATCGTCGCCGGCTTCCACGTCGAGTATTCGGGGATCACTTTCGCGCTGTTCTTCCTCGCCGAATACATGAACATGATCCTGATCGCGGCGCTCACCTCGACCTTCTTCCTGGGCGGGTGGCTGTCGCCGTTCCCGATCCTCAACGACGTCGACGTGCTGGGCTTCCACCCGTTCGGCGACGGCATGCTGTGGCTCGCGGTCAAGTGGGCCTTCGTGCTGCTGATCTTCCTGTGGATCCGCGCGACGTTCCCACGTTATCGCTACGACCAGATCATGCGGCTGGGCTGGAAAGTGTTCATCCCGGTGACGCTCGTCTGGATCGTGTTCATCGGCGCCATGATGCAGACCCGCTACGCGGGACTGTTCCACTAGCGGGCGGACCGGGAGGCGACCCTTGTTCCAGCGCATACGCGAATTCTTCGGGACCTGGTTCCTGATCGAGCTCCTGAAAGGGATGTCGCTCACCGGGCGGTACATGTTCGCCCGCAAGATCACCGTTCAGTTCCCCGAAGAGAAGACGCCGCAGAGCCCGCGCTTCCGCGGGCTGCACGCGCTGCGCAGGTACCCGAACGGCGAGGAACGCTGCATCGCCTGCAAGCTGTGCGAAGCGGTGTGCCCGGCGCTGGCGATCACGATCGAATCGACGCAGCGCGAGGACGGCACGCGGCGGACGACGCGCTACGACATCGATCTCACCAAGTGCATCTTCTGCGGCTTCTGCGAGGAGAGCTGTCCGGTCGATTCGATCGTCGAGACCCGCATCCTCGAGTACCACGGCGAGCGCCGGGGGGACCTGTACTACACGAAGGAAATGCTGCTCGCGGTCGGCGACCGCTACGAGGCACAGATCGCGGCCGATCGCGCCGAGGACGCGAAATACCGCTGATCCCCCGCCGGAACGGGCCCACGAGACTGCGCACTCCATGACCTTCCAGACATTCACCTTCTACGCCTTCGCGGTGATCCTCGTCTTCGCGGCGCTGCGCGTGATCACGACGCGCAATCCGGTGCATGCGGCGCTGTGGCTCGTGCTGTCGTTCTTCACCGCCTCCGGGATCTGGCTGCTGCTGCAGGCCGAGTTTCTCGCGATCGCGCTGGTGCTGGTCTACGTCGGGGCGGTCATGGTGCTGTTCCTGTTCGTAGTCATGATGCTCGACGTCAACTTCGACAGCCTGCGCCAGCACTTCAGGAGCTACCTGCCCGTCGGCGCGGCCGTCGGCGCGCTGGTGCTGCTGGAAATGGCGCTGGTCATCGTCGGCAGCGCGGTCGGGCGCTCGACCGTAGCCCCCGCGGCGCCCGCGGGCAGCAATACGCAGGCGCTGGGAATGCTGCTGTACGTCGACTACGTGTATCCGTTCGAGATCGCTGCGGTCGTGCTGCTGGTCGCGATCGTCGCGGCGATCGCGCTGACGCACCGCAGGCGCAGGGAAATGAAGCACCAGGACCCATCGGCGCAGGTCAGGGTGCGGGCGAGCGATCGGGTACGGCTCGTCAGCATGCCTTCGGAGAAACCGCCGGTCTGATCCGGCAAGCGAGCGATCCGCGGTGCGCGCCTTCGCCGAAGGTTGCGGCCTGCGAGTCGTGCAGGGAGACAGGGAATGCCGTTGCCAGGCGCACCGACACTCGCGCACTACCTCGTGCTGGGGGCGATCCTGTTCGCCATCAGCATGGCGGGCATCTTCCTCAACCGGCGCAACGTGATCGTCATGCTGATGGCGATCGAGCTGATGCTGCTCGCCGTCAACATGAACTTCATCGCGTTCTCCCACTACCTGGGCGACATGGCGGGGCAGGTGTTCGTGTTCTTCATCCTGACCATTGCCGCCGCCGAGTCGGCCATCGGGCTGGCGATCCTCGTGCTGCTGTTCCGCAACGCCGGGTCGATCGACGTCGAGAAGTTCGGGCGCCTCAAGGGATGACCGGTCGATGACGATGCGCGAACTCTATCTGCTGGTGCCGCTCGCGCCGCTGGCGGCATCGGTGATCGTCGGTCTGTTCGGTCCGAAGCTGGGCCGCAGCCTGTCGCACTGGCTGTGCATCCTCGGCGTCGCGGTCTCGTTCGTGGCGTCGATCGTCATCGCCCGCGACGTCCATGCAGGCCACCTGTTCAACGGCGACGTCTACACGTGGCTTGCGTCGGGGAGCTTCAGGCTCGCCGTCGGCTTCCTGATCGACCCGCTGACCGCGACGATGCTGATCGTCGTCACGTTCGTGTCGCTGATGGTCCACATCTACACGGTCGGCTACATGGCCGACGATCCGGGCTACACGCGCTTCTTCTCGTACATCTCGCTCTTCACGTTCTCGATGCTGATGCTCGTGATGAGCAACAACTTCATGCAGCTGTTCTTCGGCTGGGAGGCGGTGGGGCTGGTCTCGTACCTGCTGATCGGCTTCTGGTACGAGCGCCCGACGGCGATCTACGCGAACCTCAAGGCGTTCCTCGCCAACCGCGTCGGCGATTTCGGGTTCGTGCTTGGCATCGGTCTCGTGCTGGCGTACTTCGGGACGCTCGACTACGCACCGGTGTTCGCGAAGGCCTCTTCGATGGCCGGGACGACGATCGCACCCTGGAGCGGCGGGCAGTGGTCGCTGATGACCGCGATCTGCATCTGCCTGTTCATCGGCGCGATGGGCAAGAGCGCGCAGGTTCCGCTGCACGTGTGGCTGCCCGACTCGATGGAAGGCCCGACGCCAATCTCGGCGCTGATCCACGCGGCGACGATGGTCACGGCAGGCATCTTCATGGTGGCGCGGATGAGCCCGCTGTTCGAGTGGTCGGAGACCGCGCTGTCGTTCGTCACGGTGATCGGCGCCACGACCGCGCTGTTCATGGCGTTCCTCGGCATCGTCCAGAACGACATCAAGCGCGTCATCGCATACTCGACCCTGTCGCAGCTGGGCTACATGACGGTCGCGCTCGGGGTGTCGGCGTACTCGGCCGCGATCTTCCACCTGATGACCCACGCGTTCTTCAAGGCGCTGCTGTTCCTGGGTGCGGGCTCGGTGATCATCGCGATGCACCACGAGCAGGACCTGAGGCGGATGGGCGGCCTTCGCCGCTACATGCCGGTCACCTACGTGACCGCGGTCATCGGCTCGCTGGCGCTCGCGGGGATCCCGCCGTTCGCCGGCTTCTACTCGAAGGACGCGATCATCGAGGCGGTGGCGCTGTCGCACGTCGGCGGGCACAGCTATGCGTACTTCGCCGTGATGGCGGGCGTGTTCGTGACGGCGTTCTACTCGTTCCGGATGCTGTTCCTCGCCTTCCACGGCGCAGAGCGTTTCCACGCCGATGCCGCGCCGCACGGTGCCGCCGAGGCGGCTGGAGAGCATGCGCACGATGCGTCATCGGCGGCCGGGGCCGAGCCCGATGCCCACGCCCACGACACCGGGCCTCCGCGGGAATCGCCGTGGGTCGTCACGGTGCCGCTGATCCTGCTCGCCATCCCGTCGGTCTTCGCCGGCTGGGCGTACATCCAGCCGATGCTCTTCGGCGACTGGTTCGGCAGCTCGATCTTCGTTCGCGAGCCGCACGCGGTCCTCGGGGAGATGAAGGCGGAGTGGCAGGGGCCGCTGGCGTTCGCGCTGCACGGTCTCGCGAGCGCACCGTTCTGGCTGGCGATCGCGGGCATCGCGACCGCCGCCTACCTGTACCTCGTCAACCCGGCGATGCCTGCGCGGATCGCCGCGCGCTTTGGCGCGATCACGACGCTGCTCGACAACAAGTATTACTTCGACCGCTTCAACGACTGGTTCTTCGCGGGCGGGGCGCGCCGGCTCGGCAATTTCGCGTCGAACTGGGGCGACCGCACGATCATCGATGGGTGGGTGGTCAACGGCTCGGCGAAGCTCGTCGCGGCGGCGTCGAGCGTGTTCAGGCGGATCCAGTCGGGCTATGTCTACCACTATGCATTCATGATGATCGTCGGCGTCTTCGGCCTGCTGTACTGGTGGGGGGTCCGGTGAGGACTTTGCGATGACCCCGTACCTCTCGCTGTCGATCTGGGTGCCCATCGTCGCCGGGCTCGCGGTGCTCGGCGTCGGGCGCGACCGCGACGCCGCGTTCGCGCGCTGGATCGCGCTCGCGGGCGCCGTCGCCGGCTTTTTGGTGACCATCCCGCTCTACGCGGGCTTCGACACGTCGACCTCGGCGATGCAGTTCGTCGAGTACTCGTCGTGGATTCCCCGCTTCGGCATCCACTACCACCTCGGCGTCGACGGGATCTCGGTGCTGTTCATCCTGCTGAACAGCCTGATGACGGTGCTCGTCGTGTGGGCCGGCTGGGAGGTGATCACGACGCGCGTCGCCCAGTACATGGCGGCGTTCCTGATCATGTCGGGGCTGGTCAACGGGGTGTTCTGCGCGCTCGACGGCATCCTGTTCTACGTGTTCTTCGAGGCGATGCTGATCCCGATGTACCTGATCATCGGGGTGTGGGGCGGGCCGAACCGCGTCTACGCGGCGATGAAGTTCTTCCTGTACACGCTGGTGGGCTCCCTGCTGATGCTGGTCGCGCTGATCTACCTCTACAGCGTGTCCGAGAGCTTCGAGATCCTCGAGTGGTACAAGGTGCCGCTGGAGATGGGCGCGCAGATTCCGCTGTGGATCGCGTTTTTCCTGGCGTTCGCGGTCAAGGTCCCGATGTGGCCGGTCCACACGTGGCTTCCCGACGCGCACGTCGAGGCGCCGACGGGCGGCTCGGTCGTGCTGGCCGCGATCACGCTGAAGATCGGCGCGTACGGTTTCGTGCGGTTCATCCTGCCGATCCTTCCCGACGCGTCGCGCTACTTCTCGGGGTTCGTCATCACGCTGTCGCTGATCGCGGTCGTCTACATCGGCTTCGTCGCCCTGGTGCAGGCGGACATGAAGAAGCTGATCGCCTATTCGTCGATCTCCCACATGGGATTCGCGACGCTGGGCTTCTTCCTCTACAGCCAGCTGGGCGTCGAGGGTGCGCTCACGCAGATGCTGTCGCACGGCTTCGTGTCGGCGGCGATGTTCCTGTGCGTCGGCGTCATGTACGACCGCATGCATTCGCGGCTGATTTCCGACTACGGCGGCGTCGTCAACACGATGCCCAAGTTCGCGGCGTTCATGATGCTGTTCGCGATGGCCAATGCCGGGCTGCCGGGAACCTCGGGTTTCGTCGGCGAATTCCTGGTGATCCTCGCGGCGGTGAAGGCGAACTTCTGGCTGGGTTTCGCGGCCGCCGTCACGCTGATCCTGGGCGCCGCGTACACGCTCTGGATGTACAAGCGCGTGATCTTCGGGCCGGTTGCCAACGCCAACGTCGCCAAGCTGACCGACATCGGGCGGCGCGAGTTCTGGATGCTGATGGTGCTCGCCGTCGCGGTGCTCGGCATGGGGATCTGGCCGAAGCCGTTCATCGACGTCATGCACGTCTCGGTCGCCGACCTCCTGCAGACCGTGGCCCGCTCGAAGCTCTGACATGCCCACCGACCTCAACGCGCTGGCCGCACTTCCCGAGATCGTCGTCCTGACGGCGGCAGCCTCGATCCTGCTGATCGACCTGTTCGTGCCCGATGACCGGCGCCACGTTTCCTACTGGCTGACGCAACTGGCGCTGCTCGTCGCCACCTGCGTCACGCTGACGATGCTGCGCCTCGACGCGGTCAAGGCTTACCACGACCTCATCGTCGACGACATGCTGGCCGATTTCCTGCGGATCGGCTGCTTCGTCGCGGTATCGCTGATCCTGTTCTATTCGAGAAGCTACCTCGTCGCCCGCGGCATGTTCCGCGGCGAGGTGTTCGTGCTGATGCTGTTCGCGCTGCTCGGCATGCAGGTGATGATCACCGGGAACAACTTCCTGACGCTCTACCTGGGCCTCGAGCTGATGTCGCTATCGCTCTACGCGCTGGTGGCCTCCCGCCGCGACCATGCGGAGTCGACGGAGGCGGCGATGAAGTATTTCGTCCTCGGCGCGCTCGCGTCGGGGATGCTGCTCTACGGCATGTCGATGATCTACGGGACGACCGGGTCACTCGACCTCGGCCGCGTCGCGCACGCGATCTACACCCGGCACGCCAATCCGGCGCTGCTGACGCTCGGACTGGTGTTCGTCATCGCCGGCCTGGCATTCAAGCTCGCCATCGTGCCGTTCCACATGTGGGTGCCCGACGTCTACGAGGGCGCGCCGACGCCGGTGACGGTGCTGATCGGGACGGCGCCCAAGATCGCCGCGTTCGCGATGGCGCTGCGCCTGCTGTCGACGGGGCTGCAGGGGGCGTCCTTCGACTGGCAGGGCATGCTGATCGTGCTCTCGGTGCTGTCGATGGTGCTGGGCAACCTGATCGCGATCTCGCAGACCAACATCAAGCGCATGCTCGCGTACTCGACGATCGCGAACATGGGCTACATGCTGCTCGGGTTCCTGACCGCGAACCGCTACGGCTACTCGGCCGCGATGTTCTACGTCGTGACCTACGCGCTGACCAGCCTCGCCTCCTTCGGCGTCGTCATGCTCCTGTCGCGCCAGGGATTCGAGAGCGACCGGCTCGACGACTTCAAGGGCCTGAACAAGCGCTCGCCGTGGTGGGCGTTCATCATGCTGCTGGTGATGTTCTCGCTGGCCGGCCTGCCCCCGACCGTCGGCTTCTACGCCAAGTTCATGGTGATCGAGGCCGTGGTCAACGACGGCTTCGTCTGGCTGGCGGTGATCGCGGTGCTGACGTCGCTGATCGGGGCGTTCTACTACCTGCGGATCGTCAAGCTGATGTACTTCGACGACCCCGTCGAGACGCTGCCGATCGTTGCGCGCGCAGACACCCGGCTGGTGCTGTCCGTCAACGGCCTGCTGCTGCTCGTGCTGGGGATCCTGCCGCAGCAGCTGATCGTCCTGTGCACGGTCGCGCTGGCGCAGTCGAACTTCCCTTGAGGGAGGGAGCGCCATGAGTGCAGCACTGGGACCGGATGTCACACCGCGGCTGTCGCGGCGCGGCGAATCGCTGGGCACCGAGAACGCCTTCGTCGTGCTGGCGGAGGTGAACGCGCTGGTCCGTCAGGGCAAGGATATCGTCTCGTTCTGCATCGGCCAGCCCGATTTTCCGACGCCTCGCAACATCCAGGAAGCGGCGATCGCCGCGATCCGCGGCGGCAAGCACGGCTACACGCCGTCGGCGGGGATCGACGAATTGCGCGAAGCCGTCGCCCGCGACCTCGGACAGCGGCGCGGACTCGACATCCGCCCCGAGGACGTCGTCGTCGGCGCCGGCGCCAAGCCGTTCATCGCCTACACGATCGCGTCGGTCACCGACTACGGCGCGGGGGAGGAGGTGATCTACCCGGTCCCCGGCTTCCCGATCTACGAGTCGCAGATCGTCGCCAACGGCGCGGTCCCCGTGCCGATCTTCCTGCGCGAATCGCGCGACTTTGCCTTCGATCCTGCGGAACTCGAGGCGAAGATCACCGACAAGACGCGTCTTCTGATCCTCAACACGCCCCAGAACCCCACGGGCGGAATCCTCGGTGCGGCCGACCTCGATGCGATCGCCGAGATCCTCGCGCGGCACCCTCAGGTGTGGGTGTACGCCGACGAGATCTACTCGCGCCTGGTCTATTCGGGCGCTTTCGACACGCTGGCCCGGCGACCCGGGATGCAGAAGCGCACGATCATCGCCGACGGCGCATCGAAGACCTGGGCGATGACCGGCTGGCGCGTCGGCTACGTCGCCAACCGCGCGCTCGCACCGGCGTTCACGCGCTGGATCACCAATACCGAATCCTGCGCGTCGCAGATCTCGCAGTGGGCGGCGGTCGAGGCGATCAACGGACCGCAGGATTCGGTGGTCGAAATGCACGCGCGTTTCGCCGAGCGCCGCGAACTGATCGTTCGCCTGCTCAACGCGGTGCCGGGGATCACCTGCAGGAGTCCCGGCGGCGCGTTCTACGCGTGGCCCAACGTCACCGAGGCGTGCCGGCTCGTCGGTGCCGCCGATTCGGAGGTGTTGCGCAAGCGCCTGCTGCACGAGGCGGGCATCGCGGTGCTGGCCGACATCCACTTCGGCCGGCGGGTGCCCGGCGACGGGCAGCACATTCGCCTGTCGTACGCCGCGTCGAACGAGGCTATCGAGGAGGGCATCGGCCGCCTCGACGCGTTCGTGCGCAGGAACATGGGATAGAACCGCAAGACGACGCGGGGCGCCGAAGCGCCCCGGATGCCGCAGCCTGAAGCCCTGCGTTCGGGCTAGTCGCCGAATTCGCGCATCACCGTCTCGATCGCGGAGTGGTCGGCGAGGAATGCGTCGATGCAGGTGGGGTCGAAATGCTTGCCGCGCTGCGACCTGAGGAACTCGATGCCCTCGTCGAGTCCCCAGGCGCGCTTGTAGGGCCGTTCCGAGACCAGGGCGTCGAACACGTCGGCGACGGCGACGACGCGCGCGACCAGCGGGATGTCTTCGCCATGCAGTCCGTTGGGATAGCCTGAGCCGTCGAATTTCTCGTGATGGCCCAGCGCGATGATCGCGCCCATCGACAGGTATTTCGACGGGCTGCCTTTCAGGATGTCGTACCCGATGCGCGGGTGATTGCGCATCACCAGCGTCTCGTCCGGCGTCAGCGGGCCTTCCTTCAGCAGCACCGAGTCGGGGACGCCGATCTTGCCGATGTCGTGCATCGGCGCTGCGACCTCGAGGACGTGCACGGTCTCCGTGCCCAGTCCCAGGTGCTGGCCGATCAGCGCCGAGTACTTGGCCATGCGCATCAGGTGGTTGCCGGTCGTCTTGTCGCGGAATTCGCCGGCCTTGGCGAGCTTGTTGAGCGTCTCGAGCTCGCGCTCGAGGATCTCGGCGACCGATTTGTCGACCTGGTACTGGAGCACCCGCGCCTGGTCGGACAGCACGATCTTGTGCCGGCGGAGCTCGAGCAGGTTCGCGCAGCGCGCGCGCGTCTCGTGATCGTCGAGGGGCTTGATCAGGAAGTCGGTGGCGCCCGCCTCGAGCGCGTCGTAGCGGATCTTGCGATCGTCGACGACGGTGATCACGACGATCGGGACGTCGACGCAGTGGGGAAGGGCGCGCAGCTGCTTGACGAGCTCGATGCCATCGAACTCCGGCAGCTTGTAGTCGGTCAGAACGATGTCGACGCGGTTGTTGCGCGCGAATTCGAGCGCGCGAGAGGGGGTATCGAACAGCTCGAGATTCAGCTTGCCGTCGATCTGGCGCACGATCTCGGCGAGCAGCAGGCGGCTCGAAAAGAGGTCGTCGACGATCAGCACGGTATTGCGCTGCGCTCGCGCAAACGCGAGTTCCGAAATGACACCCGTTGCAGCGGGCGCGGGTCGTAGCTGGGCCGACATGACTTTCCTCTCGGAGCACGATCCGCGCGCGGCCCTTGTGCCGGCGCGGCGGCTCTTGCGTCGAATTCGTACAGAGCAAGAAGGATGCCTACAAATCTCACCGACAAGCAGGCGGCCCTCTGCCTGTAGTTTACAGAGGCGCTCGCAGCGGCGGGGGCAGGGAGAGACCGGGCCCGATCCGGACCGAATCAATCGCGGGGATCTGTAGTCGGGGCGAGAAGATTCGAACTTCCGACCCCCGGCACCCCATGCCGCAGCGTAAGGTTATATCCTCTTGATATTCAATTGATTATCCACGAGACCATCCAGCAAATCAACGGGCCTCGGTCTTGTGGGCAGCCGTTTCTGGCGAGGATCGATCGTTTTCTGTCAGACAGCCTCTCTCGGCTTCGGGAGGGTGAGCCCGCGACTCGCCTCCTTCACCTCGAAGCCGCGCAAATGACCCGTGGCTGGGGACATCGAGTTGCGGCGCGCCGCATCGCGGATCGTCTCGCGCGAGAGTCGTTGACGCTTCGCGTCCGAGAGCGCCATCGGTCGCAGGTCCCGGCGGAACCCGGCGTCGTTGCTCCCCGCCCGGTGCGGGCGCCCGGTCTTCGGTCAGAGTCCAAGCCGACTTGATGGCGAACGCGGTCGGCGGATTGCCGTTCGCCGTATGGCAATCGAACAGGCTTGCGGCCGTCCCGCGTCCCGAGGTCGGCGCGAGGACTGCCCGGCTGCTCGGCCCGAAGCCTCCACTGAAGCTGAAAGAGATCTGGGCCAATCGGAGATCTGGGCCAATCGGGTTCGACTGCAACTGGCTCATGGCGCGCAAGAACTCCCGCTCTTCAACCTCGCCATCGACAGGCCGATCCCATCGCCGGGGCTACATCACCAGATAGGCGGCAAGCGCAAGACCGAGGGCAGCGAGAAACAGCGCGAGCGCAATCGGGTACCGCGGATCGTGCGATCGCGGCACGTCCGCCGCTGGCAGCGTCGACACATAGCTTCGATGCTGAAACGCGCCGAGGATCATGCATGCGGTGCCCACCAGTACAAGCGCAATGCCAACACCGTTTGACAGGTGGTGGTATCCCGCATAGCCGGCCGACTTCGCGTCTTGAATGGCAAGGAGCCGCAGGAACAGGCCGAACCGTGCAACAACGAACCCGAAAGCCATGATGGTGAGGCCGGTGCGCACCCACGCGAGGAGCGTCCGTTCAGCGGCGAAGAAAACGCGAGGATCGTGCATCGGGGCTATCCATTATCGTCAGAAACGTAAAGAGGAACCCCGCTGCCCGCGGGCAGAGAACCACGGCGGAGCGGGCCAATTCCTCCAGCAATGCGAGGAACGACGTTCGGTTCCTTCCGGCGACGCATTCCATCAAGAGTCGAAGTGGCGGATGCGCGATTGCGCGCATCCTCGTCCATCGGTACGATCCAGTACGATTCCCGCCCAACGGTCCAGGGGAGCGTGTCATGCGTGGGCACATTGCCGTCTTGTTTCTGGTCTTGCTGACGACGCCCGCTGGCGCGCAATCTCAGGCCGCGCCCGTCTCTACGCCCACGTCACCGCTCACGCTCATTTGCCACGTTGTTTATGACCATCCGCGGATCGCGGCCGACATGAATATCGTGGTGGACTTTCAGACTCGGACGGCGAATGGGCACTCTGCCGAGATTGCCGACGGCTATATCATATATAAGTGGTCCGAAGTCGCCGATGGCGAGCCAACCGAATACCAGATTTCCATTGATCGGTACGCGGGGACCATCATCACTTCAGCGACCAAGGTTCGCGTCTTCAGTCGCGTCTCCGCCTTCGGAAGGGGGACTTGTGCGCGTGCCAAGGAGCGGAAGTTCTGAGCGCCGACTGCGTCTCGGGATAACTGCGCTTTGGCGCGACACGCGCAAGTCGAACGACACGCGGCATCTTTTCGTTGAGTGAAATCGCCGGCGATTCATGCGCCGGCGGCGGCCGGATCCGTGGGTTACGTGGCGGCCGCCCTCTGCGCTCAGCGCGAGAGGAGCGGGAACGTTGCCGGAACCTGCCCCTCTACGATAGCCAAGGGCGGGGGGCTTCGGCGGCGATTCGACACCGGAGAGCAGCCCCTCGAGTGCAATTTCGCTCGTGGGCGTGGGTCTTTCCGGCGTGCCGAGTCAGACAGTCGGTGACTTGTTGGACAAACGGCCGCGTGAGCGGCCGTAAGTCATTGATTTTGGTCGGGGCGAGAAGATTCGAACTTCCGACCCCCTGCACCCCATG
>CAWFKR010000002.1:0-593402 GCA_963816415.1 uncultured Pseudomonadota bacterium | reverse complement strand
CTCTTCCGCGGCACCCAGATCGGCCTTGCCAGCATGCCGACATCGCCTCGGTGCTGGTGATCAACCTGGAATCGGTCTCGGCGCAGAAGGTCGCCGCCGGCATCGCCGAAGACCGGCAAGCGGCTCGTGCATTTCTCGGTGGAGGAAGCCGGTGGGACCGTCGAGGCGATTTCGGCGGGCATGCGCCTGCTTTTGCCGATGGTGAAGGCCGCATCGGGGATGCGGCCGGAGGACGTGCCCCTTGCCGAGCTACGCTGGCGTGGAGTGTGGCGGACCGATACCACCCGGGGATCGCATCCAACCCCGCGCTCGGTTGGGCGGCCCACCGCGTCGTCCACGCGGCGGACGCGTGTACCTATCGAGACGTCCGGATGGATGGGCGCCGAGCACATTCTCGCCAGCGCGCCGTGAACGAGTGGCCGACGCGATCTGCGCCGCCGTCCGCGCATCGAGCACGACGCGAAGGCGCGCGGTGTGGACATTCGCGGCGCGAATCCCGTCCCCGACAACATCCGCGGCGGCATCAGCACCATCGAGGAGAAAATCGCTCGGCGCGATCATCAAGGGAAGGCTACAAGACTATTCAAGGATTGCTGGGTCTACGCCGAGCGCGCCCAGGCCGCGGTCTCTACCTGATGGACACGCCCGCCCCCGCCGCGGAGTCGATGACCGGACTCGCCGCGGGCGGCGCACATGATCGTCTTCACGACCGCAGATGAACATCATGGGCTGCCCCGTCGCCCCGACCATCAAGATGACCGGCAATCCGCGAACCGCGCAGCGCATGCGGAGAATGTCAATGTGGACGTTGAGGAATGCTGATGGGCGAGAGAAGGCGGACGCCGGCGCGCGGGTGCTGAAGACGCTACTGGCGACGGCCAGTGGGCAGCTGACGCATGCGGAGATCTTTGGGGACGAAGAGATCGCAATTGCGAGGTCGCAGCGACGGTGTAGTGGATACGAGGGGCTCTGGAAAGTCCGGACTATTTGCGGTTCAGTGACCCGCTCATCTGAACCGCTTACTCGCGCTGCAACGATGTCCCTCGTTGGCAAGCAGCCGTGAGGGCGGATTCACAATGCAGGGCTAGGACGCCACATCAACGCATTTCTAACCCCACTCTACCCCCTGCCGGAATGAGCGGAGGCATGATCAGCAATTCGGACATGAGCGCTACAGCGGCGGCATGTCGGCCATGCCGATCATCGGCCATTCGCTTACTGGGCGCTGATCCCCCACACGCCAGATGATCTGTCTGATGGTCTCCTCGATCCATGCCGCCTCACTTGCCGAGAGAGGTTGCATCGCGGTCTTCAACTTTCTTACCGTACTTGAGTCTCCACGCTCACTCGTCAGTTCCCCCAAGCGGTCCAACACGTTCTTGTCGATCCAAGACATTGCGGCAGCCTCCCTCCGCCCTCCCGCCAGACCTTCCAGTAAGGTGAGGCAAGCGTAAGCCATCGCAAGCAACGGTTCGCGCCCGATACAGCCGTTCCAGCGAGAATTTTTTCGATTTGCCCGCCAAGTAGGGATCGGAGTCGTAAGCTCCCCCGTCTAGTAGACAGTTCTAAACTGGAGTTTCCGCAGCGAGCAGTCGCTCGCGGTAGCGTGCTGGCGGCAGGCTTCCCAGCGCGTCGTGCGGCCTGATTTCGTTGTACTGCGTCGAGCCAATCGGCGGTGATGTCGCGCACCTGGCCCAGCGACTCGAACAGGTAGGCGCTCAGCACTTCCTCGCGGTAGGTCCGATTGAAGCGTTCGATGTAGGCGTTCTGGTCCGGCTTGCCCGGCTGGATGAAGCGCAGCTCGATGTCTTGCTCCTTGCACCAATCGGTGAACGTCTGACTCGTTAGCTCTGGGCCATTGTCGCAGCGAATCGCCCGTGGCCGACCGTGCAGATCGATCAACTGGGCGACGAAGGCCGTCACCCGCACCGCCGGGATGCTGGTGGCGATGTCGATGCCCAAGGCGCCGCGATTGGCTTCGTCGATCACGTTCAAGGTCCGGAACACTTTGCCACCGTAGAGCGTGTCGCGCATGAAATCCAGCGCCCACACCACGTTCATCTCCGGCACCACCCACAGCGGCTGTCGCGCGCGCTGCGGCACCCGCCGCTTCGCTCGGCGCGGCAGGTTGAGCTTCATCTGGCAATACACCCGGTACACCCGCTTGTGATTCCACCGATGCCCCTGATTGTGGATGCGGTCGAAGCACTTCCAGAAACCCCAGCGCGCCGACTCCGCCACCGCCGCGTTGATGGCCGCGATCACCGCAGCATCGCGCTCCGCCCAGTTGGTCCCCGGCCGGTAATACGCCGCCCGCGTCAGCCGGGCTACCTGGCAAGCGCGCGATACCGACAGACCTTTCTCCTCGGTCATGATCCGGATCGCCTCGCGCTTGGCCGGCGGCGTCAGAGTTTTCGGTTCAGTACCTCCTTGATCGCCGAGTTCTCCAACGCCAGGTCCGCATACATCCGCTTCAGCTTGGCGTTCTCGGCTTCCAGCTCACGCAGCCGCTTGAGTTCCGGCACCCCAGCGCCGGCGTACTTCGACTTCCAGTGGTAGTAGGTCGCCGGACTGATCCCGTGCTTGCGCGCCAACTGCGCCACCGGCACTCCGGCTTCCCCTTCCTGCAGAATCGCCACCACCTGCGATTCGGTGAACCGCGATTTCTTCATCGGACTTCCCTCCAGCACAAAATCCTGCCAGAAAAGTCCAGTTTTCGCTGTCTACCGAACGGGGAAGCTTACGGGGGAGTTGGTAGCCATTAGCGACAGGTTTTCGCAAAGACCGGCGAGCGTTTGCTCGCCGGTCTTGTTTTTGCATTCGCTTGGCAAATTCTCTCGGGCGCACGTCCCAAGTGTTCAGCAAAGGAGGAGGCCGGTCGAGGGAGTCGGCCGCTAGCGCGAGTGGCCCAGGGGGCGCGGTTTGGTGTTTCCTCTAGGGGCCCTCGGGCCAAGTGGATAGTCTAGGGGATACCGAATTCACGTGTATCCCGGCGCAAGTAGCTCATTGATTATCTGCCGTGGCCGAGGCTTCGCGTTCGTTCTCCTTACGCAACAACTTCCGCGCATATATGACAGACATCAGCCAGTCGGTTCTGATTCCGGAGCTGTCAACTTTGTCAGCGCCAGCTTGAGCTCTAGGCGAGAATGAGGGGCGATGGGCGTGTTGCGAAACGCGTCCGCAATCGCTTCGATAACGCGCAAGGCGTCGCGCGCGTCACCACCTTGCTGGAAGGCACGGGTAACCCGGCAAATATCGCTAAGCGCCATTTGCGCACAGATGCGCAAGGGATTTCGCTGCAGGCTGCGCCAGTACTGGGGGGTCATGTCAAAGCTCCAATGTGGTTGGGGAGCTTAGTAAAAGGCCCGGTTTTATCCCTTTGCGCACTCGTCGCGCGGGGCGCTGGCTCAGCCGATATCGTGAAGCGTGGCCCCCCCCAACCTTCTAGAAAGCTCAAGACCCCCAGAAATGCGTCAGCGCTCGGGCAAGTCACGTCCCAATTGTTCGGGAAATCTCAAGGACGAAATTGGAGGGGCATCCTGCGTCGGGCGTGGGTTGCGTAGCCCGTCCGCCCCTGTTATTGTTGGCGAGTCGTCGGGCGTACAGCCCGGTGTACATGTGGGACGCGAGGCGCTTCGCATGCCAGGAAGCGTATAAACGGTCTCGATCCTCCTCGTCTCCACCACAATCGCGAAAGGCCTTGAGAAATCAAGGCCTTTTTGCTTTTCCGGCCGTCGCCACCTCGAAGGGGTCCATCGAGGTGATGCAAGAAGGGACTTGCGACGTGCATCAGTAGCTATCCCGCAGCAGGCATGGCATCTGGTATTTCCGTGTCGCCGTGCCGGCCCGGCTGCGCGCAGCCTTTCCGGAACATCTTGACCTGCGGCTGCGACGGCGCGAGTCGCAGTGTGAGCCGCAGACGCCCCCGCCCAGCCGCGGCGCCGGCAAACACTCGTGACGCGACAGGCTCTCCTCTGCTGGGCCACGTCATTTCCGTATACTGGCAATACCAATCGCGCGTGCGGATCAGATGGCTGCCGACGAACGCAATGTCGCCGTGATGTTCGCAGATGTCTCGGGCAGCACGCGGCTCTACGAACAACTTGGCGATGCCCAGGCACTCGCGGCGATCGGCGAATGTCTTGCGCTCGTCGCCTCAACCGCCGAGGGACACGGCGGGCGTCTCGTCAAGACGATTGGCGACGAGGCGATGGTCGTGTTTTCCGGCGCGGCGGCCGCGGTATCGGCCGCAGGCGAGATCCAGCAGCGCATGGCGGATCTCACCCGGGTGCGCAGCCTCCGTGTCGCGTTCCGCATCGGCATCAACTGCGGGTCCGCGCTTGAGGTGGCTGGCGACGTGTTCGGTGACTCGGTGAACGTCGCGGCGCGGATGGTCGGGCTCGCGAAGAGTGGGCAGGTAATTGTCTCCGGCCAGACGGCCGCCGAACTCACGCCGGAGCTCCGCGCGCGCCTGCGCGAAGTCGACTTCCTGACAGTCAAGGGGAAGGAGCGCGACGTCGCAATCCTCGAGCTCGTCTGGCAGGACTCTGGAGACCTGACAACGCTGGCGCCAAGACCTAAGGTTCATATCGCCCGGCTTGAGCTTCGCCACGGCGCACGCATGATCGAGCTTGGCCCCGGCACCTTGACGCTGACGCTCGGCCGCGATGCGCAGAACGACATCGTGATCGCCGATCGGCTGGGCTCGCGCTTGCATGCGCGAATCGAGCGCAGGAGGGACAAGTTCGTGCTGGTCGACCAAAGTTCCAACGGGACATTTGTCACCGTCGAGGGCGAGGGCGAGATCGCGCTCCGCCGGGAGGAGTTCATGCTGCGCCGCCGGGGCCACATCAGCTTCGGCCATTCGTACGCGCAGGATCCGACCGATGTACTGCACTTCGACTACGTCGAAGGCGATGCACCGCAGCAATCTAGATCATGAGCTTCCGGAGCTTCGCCGGATCCTTGATGACACGCTTCTGCCGCGCGGGCGACGCACCGTAGAGCCAAGCGGGCGGGTTGGCGTCGAGCCGCGACACGATCGTCCGGTCGGTGCACCGTTTGTCGAACACGACGTCCACCCGGTCGCCATCGATCGTGCCCAGCGCGAAGCACGACTGCCCGAGCTTCGCGTTGAGCGGCTTCAGCACGCCGCCGGCGACGAGCTCAGCAGTGGCGCCATTTCCACCCAGCTCGAGCTCGAAGACGCGCGGCTTCTCGGGCGGCCCCGGAGTGACCGCGATGACCACGGGCAAGCCGACGAGATCGCGGCCAAGCGCATCCTCGCTCGCGACGTCCGGCATACCGTCGATGGCGAGCGCGACCTGGCGGCTTTCGATGTTCGCGTGCTGTAGGAAGAAATCGCGCGAAAACGCATCCGCCATCTTCGTGCCGATCGCCTGCAACGCCTCCTCCTCGCTCGCAAAGCTGCCCGTGCCCTTGGGAAGCGTGGTGTTGTGGTAGATCTCCTCGCCTGTCGCGAGGTCGATGCATTTCACGGTCCACGAGGTGAGCGCGTATTTGGTGACGACAAGGCCTGACGACGGCAGCCGCATCGAAAGTCGCTTGATCTGCGCCTGGCCCGCCACCGCGAAATCGGCGCCCTTGCCCGCATCGGCGCCCCCTTCCCTCCACGTGCGGAATCCGAACGACTTGATGCGCTCCTTGAGGATGTTCTCGGCGACCGGGGAGGGGATCGGCGGTGCTTCCGCTGCATCGGCATCACGGACCGCAATCTGCACCGACACCTTTGGATCGCCGCTGGCGCGGATGAGTTCGACACGCTCGTCGCGTGACATCTCGTTGAGCGATTTCTGCAGCGCCTTGACGTTGACGACGGCCTCGGTCGTCACCGCCATCAGACCGTCCTGGCCCACCTGCGGCTCGCCCTCCTGCACGACGCGCTCGATGTAGCTGCCGCTGTTGTCGAGGAGCCTGTCCTCGAGGAGGTCGTAGTTCCGGTTGAGTGAATTCGCATCGAGGAGAAGCCCGAGGGTCTTGGCAATGACTTCGCGCTTGGCGTCGGCTCGCGCATCCGCCTGTTGCAGCGCCTTGTCGCCCTTGTAGCGGGAGTCGCCCGGGTCGATCAGGCCGACGGCTGATATGGCGAGCATACCCGGCTCGGTGGCCGCCGCGACAGGCTGCGCCGGGGAGGGCGGCGGAGACGCCAGTGAAACCCTCGACGCCGCTGCTGCGACCGCCTGCGACGACGGCGCTTCGGTGGTCGCGGCGGTATTGGCGCGTTGCCAGATGAACCAGGTGCCGGCACCCATCACGACCAGCGCGGCGACGCCAACTGCCGCCACGGCCGGCGCGACGGCCGCCCGCGCGGCCGCGCCGGTGCTGGCCGCAGCAGGGCTCTGCTCCGGTGAACGATCGTGGGAAGCGATGATCGTCGCTTCTGCAGCTTCTGCAGCTTCTGCGTTCGTCGGCTGCACCATGAGCTTGCCGGGGCCCGTGGCGGCGGCCGCGCGGATCGCGTCGGCGAATTCCCGTGCCGTCTGGAAGCGGGAGTCGGCCTGCTTCGCCATCGCCTTGCGCACGACGGCATCCATCACCGGCAGCAGCTGAACGTTGAGCGTGGAAGGCGCAAGCGGTTCCTCCTTCAGAACCTTCTGCATCGTTGTCGTCGACGATCCCGCGAAGGGACGCTCCCCGGTCAGGAACTGATAGAGGATGACGCCGGCCGAGAACACATCGGAGCGGCCGTCGACGGGCAGCCCGAGAATCTGCTCCGGCGACATGTAGCTTGGCGTACCGAGTACTGTTCCTACTTGCGTGAGATTCGAGGTCTCGAGGTGCGCGATGCCGAAATCGGCAACCTTCACCGTGCCGTCGTCGAGCAGAAAGATGTTCGCCGGCTTGACGTCGCGGTGGATCACGCCCTGGCGGTGGGAGCAGTCGAGCGCCGACAGGATCTGCGTCATGATCCGCACGATGTCATCGAGGCGGAAGCGCTCGCCGGCCTCGAAGGAGGTCTTGAGTTCGCGCCCATGAACGAACTCCATCGCGATGTAGGACAGGCCCGCCTCCTCGCCGAAATCGTAGATGGCGACGATGTTGGGATGGTTGAGCCTTCCGGCGGCCTGCGCCTCGCGGCGGAAGCGCGCGACGATCGCTTCCGCGTCCTCGCCGGCGAGCTGGTCGGGACGGATCGTCTTCAGCGCGACGAGGCGCTTGATCAGTGGATCGTAGGCCTCGTAGACCACGCCCATCGCGCCGCGACCGATTTCGCGCCTGATCTCGTACTTGCCGATACGGTCAATGTCGGGCATCTGCCGCTACGCTACGCGAGACGACGACGCCGACCGGGGGCGGGCGCCGGGATCATGCAGACGTGCTCCCGCTCGCGCCGCGACGCGCCATTCGGGCCTCGGTCTGGCGCGTCATGTTCATTTGTACTTCTGATCGATGTCCCACACCGACTTCTGGACGAGCCGCTGCACCATCGTGTCAAGGGACACGCCTCCTTGCTGTGCCTGGTGGGCACCGAGCGCCCCGGACGAGACGGCACCAATCTCCATCTTCTCCTCCGTATAGCCGGTGGCGACCTGCTCGGTCGTCTCCGCGTCGATGATCTTGTAGCGCATGCCGATCACCCAGACGCTCGTTGCCTCGTTCGAATGCACCGAGCCCACGGCGGTCCCGCCGAGTGCACCGGCTTCGGCGCCGCCGCGGGAGCCCGCGAATGCACCGAGGATGCCCAGCATGTTCCCGACCGTGCGGCCGTCGAAGCCCTGCTGCGCCGCTGCGACCTGCTCGGTCTTGAGGACATCGAACTCGACGACGTACTTGGTGCTCTTGAGCTTGCCGATCTTCAGGAACTTGCGCGCCTGGTCCGGATCGCCCAGGTTGTATGCGAGCTCGAATTCATTGAGCAGCGGCCCCAGTTTCGAGCGCTCGAGCACCGTAAAGTTGGCGCTGCTGAGCTCGATCTCGCCGAAGTCGGCGATGTTGTTCGCAGTGAACTTCTGCAGGAATGTCGCATTGTTGCTCTTGATCTCGCCCGGGAGCACGATGACCGCGGGCCCCTTCCTGGCCGCGTTGGTGTAGGTCACCGGCCGATAGATCGTCTGGTCGGCGGCTGCATTCGCCTTCTGCGATGTCTCGCTGCCGGCGGTCGGAGAGGGGTTCCCCCACGTAGGTTGCGCCGAGGCGACGGAGGTCGCGGCGAGCAGGACAGCTCCGAACAGAAGGGCCGGATAATCGAACGATGCGCTTTGAGTCATCGGAGACACCTCCCGAGGTTCATCGACAACTTCGGTCCGCTAGGGCGAGGACCTGCCCGAAGCGGGCCTCGTCTGGCGGCAATAATCGGCATACAGCTTTGCCACCACTTCGTCTGCCTGCTCGTTGACAAGCGTCAACGCCATCCGCGCGACATCGGCGCCGGCATAGGACGCCGAGTACGCCTCGGCTTCCGAGATCACGCGGCCCTTGCCGGAGAGCGTGAATTGCATTCCGACCGATACCTGATTGACGTTCATGATCGGGTTACGCGCCGCTTGCGAAGTGATCAGCCCGCGCAGCACGAAGCTCGCCCCGAGCCGCTTCGCGGCCGAGAGCATGGCATCAGGATCGTTGCGGAAGTACGCGTCGATCTCGGCCTGCGCGACCTGCTGCCTGATCTCTTCGGGCGTGTAGGTGCGCAGGCCCAGAGCCCTAAGTCGGTTGTTGATGGCAGCGAAGTGCGGCCCGTAATTCTGCTGCACCGCCGCGATGTAGCCATCTGATCGCTGCTCGCCGATCAGAAGCATGATCTTCCGGTTCTTGATCGCGGCCAGGCATGGCGTCGAAAGTTCCTGAGCGATCCGCTCACTCTTCGCCTGCTGCTCGAGGCGTTCGGCGGGGTCCTCCTGGGAGAACCTGAATCCCTGGGATTGCGCGCGCGCGCCGCAGATGAGCAGCGCCGCCCAGGCCAGCGTGAGAACAAAGTGCCGGGGCGTCATCGGAGGGGATCGCCGCCGGAAGCGTACCGTCTCGGTCGAGACAGTCGAAAAGCCAGACGACCTGCCGCGCGACGCCATGGGATGGCGCTGCACGCCAATGCGGCGCTCTCGGCAAGAACCCGACTCCCCATGGCCCTCTTTCTGGACAAATCATCTCTTGGGGTCGCCAAAAGCTACCCCTCGGGAGGGAGCCGCGTCAAGCGCCCCGTGCAGCAGGGGACGGAGTGGTTTGCGCCTCTTTGTATAGAACGAAGTGCTCTCTGTCCCCCGTGGCGGCCACAGACACAGGAACGAATCCTGACGAGAAGCCCGATCGCGTCAGGTGCTCCGCATGCGCCGGTCGAATCGGCGATAAGGACTCCGCCGGCCTGCGCCAACGCTTCCAGGACCAGACAGTGAGGCATCGCGCATCCGGGGGGAGGACAAGACTTCGCCCACCAGTCCTTGCTGGAGGCGCGCTTGACTGCGTACAGGCAGACCTTGCGGCGCCGGCCCGGACAGCGTGTCGTGCAAGGTGTCGAGCTCGGCCAGCAAGGCCACGTCTACGGCGCTGTACTTGCGCGCAAAACTGGTCCGGCTGGCCCGATCGCGCAGCCGCAGCGACTGGGTGTCGCGATATTGGGCGACCAGGCGCGACAGATGCTGGCGTGAGTAGCCGGTAAGGCGCTGCATGTAGGCAAACAGCACGCCGCGTTGCGCCTTGGCCAGACCGAAATGGCGAAAGCGCCGCAGCACGGTCACCACGAACTGGCGGAGCTTGGCCTCCTCGGGCGGGACGGTAAAGGCAACGTCGGCGGTGCCGGCCAGGAACTCCCGGATCTGCTCGATCGTGTCGAGCCGTGCTTCGTTCATATCGATCACCATGGTCCGATGATCGGTCCAAAACCCCGTTTTCAGCCTCATATGCCGTTGGAAACACGGACACCCTTTCAGCCTCCTATGCCGTTGGAAGAGGCTGTTTCTTGCCAAATTTTGCCATCCGGCCTAAGCTGCGTCCGATGAGCACGATGAACATCTCCCTGCCGGATGCCCTCAAGGCATTCGTCGACGAACAGGTCGAGAAGCGCGGCTACGGCACCAGCAGCGAGTATGTGCGCGAACTGATCCGCAAGGACCATCATCGCCTGCAGCTCCGCAACTTGCTGCTGGCAGGCGCAGCGACAGCACCTGGCGTACCCGCGGATGCCGCCCGATTCGAGAAACTGCGCAGAGGTGTACGGGACGCGGTCAAGTCTCGCGCCCGGCGGTGACGGCGAAGCCGGTCGTCCCGCGCCAGCAGGCGAATCAGGACGTCGACGCGATCATCGCCTGCTACCTGGCGGAGGACCCCTCGGGCAGCGCTGCACTCGGCTTCGTCGATGCGTTGGAACGTGCCTACCTTCACATCGCGCGCCACCCCGCTTCCGGCTCGCCGCGCTACGCCCACGAGCTTGACCTCCCAGGGCTGCGCACCTGGCCACTGACACACTATCCGCAGATCGTGTTCTACGTCGAGCGCCCCGACCACGTCGACATCTGGCGCGCGCTTCACGGCCGGCGCGACATCCCGGAGTGGATGCATGAGCCCGATCCCGTCTGACATCCTCACCGACGCCGAACTCGACGAGCTCGATCGCTTCCTGATCGAGGCCGAGGGCGTCGACGAGTCGATGGACATCGCGATGCTCGACGGCTACTTCGCGGCGCTGGTGTCGGGGCCGACGACGATCCTGCCCAGCGAATGGATGCGCTGGGTCTGGGATGTCGAGAAGGGCGAGGAAACGCCCGTGTTCTCGAGCACGGCCCACGCCGAGCGCATCATGGGGCTGATGATGCGCCACATGAACGACGTCGCCGGGACCCTGCTGGAAGCCCCCGACGAGTACGAGCCGCTGCTCCTCGAAAGCCCCAACGACGGCGACCCGGTCCCGGTCATCGACGAATGGTGCGTTGGCTTCATGAAAGGCGTGAGCCTCGACCCCAGAGGCTGGCTGCCGATCACCGAGGGTCATCCCGAATGGCTGTCGACGATCGTCCTCTACGGATCCGAGGAGGGATGGGAGCAACTCGAGCGGCGCAATCCGTCGCTCGAGGAGCATCGGCAGCTCGCTGCCGGGCTTGCCGACGCGGTGCGCAAGATCCACGCGTTCTTCCTTGACCAGCGCAAGGCGATGGCGGCCGCCGGCAACACGCCGGTCATCCGACGCGAGCCCGTGCGAAACCCCGACAAGGTCGGGCGCAACGAACCCTGCCCCTGCGGCTCGGGGAAGAAGTACAAGCACTGCCACGGCGCGGCGCAGCGATTGCACTGACGGCAACAGGAATCTTGCCAAATCGCGGCGACCTCGTCCTGAATCGTTGCATGTCGAACATCGGCACCGCTGGAGGCGATGCGGACACCCTGACCGCCACGCTCGCCAACGGCGCGCGCGTGGTGGTCATTCCTCTTCCGCATCTGGCGACCGCGGCGGTCAGCGTGTTCGTGCGCAGCGGCAGCCAGCATGAGAGCGCACGCCTGAACGGCATCGGCCACGTCATCGAGCACATGGCCTTCAAGGGCACGCGTTCGCGCGACTGCCAGCAGATCAACCTCGACGCCGAGCGCCTGGGCGCCGAGGTCAACGCCCACACCGACAAGGATCACACCGCCTTCCACATGCGCGGCCTGGCGCGGGACGCCGCGGCATTCGTCCGCATGCTGGGCGACATCGTGCGCGAGAGCACGTTTCCAAGGGCCGAGCTCGAGCGCGAGCGCAACGTCATCCTCCACGAGTACGCCGACGACGAGGACGACGCGATGGCGACGGCGTTCAAGCAGTTCGACCGGGCCTGCTTCGGTGCGCATCCGGCAGCCCGCCCGGTGATCGGCACGCGGGCCAACATCCGCAGGTTCACCCGCGCCGATCTCGTGACCTGGGTGCGGCAGCAGTACACCGCCGCGAACACCATCGTCGGCGTCGCCGGCAATGTCGATCCCGACGACATCGTCGCGGCGGCGAAAACCGCGTTCGGCGGCATGCCGGCTGGCGGCGAGAACCGGGTCGCAGCGCCCGCCTGGCGCGGCGGGACCCGCGTGCGTCCGCTGCCGGGATCGAGCCTGGTGCACGTCGTCCTGGGTTTCCCGACGCCTGCGCTGCCGGCCGCGCACCAGGCCTTCGTCGTCGCCGCAGCCCTGCTCGGCGAAGGCATGAGCTCGCCGCTGCTCGACCAGTTGCGAGAGCGGCGCGGCCTCGTCTACCACGCGGACTGCTGGACCGACGTGAAGGATGCCTATGGCCAGTTCGTGATCGAGGCGTCGACGGCGCCCGAGCACCTTCGCGAGTACGTCCGCGCGGTCACCCGGCTGCTGCACCAGCACGTCGGGGCGACCGATCGCGTCGGTCTACAGCGCGCCCGCAACCAGGCCGGTGTGCGCATCCTGTCCGCGCACGAAGAGCTGTCGCGGCAGCTGGAGCTGGCTGCGCTCGACCTCTACGCCTTGGGTCGCGTGCGCTCGCGCGAGGAGTTGCTTGCCGGCATCGCCGCGGTCACGCCAGGGCAGGTGCGCGCCGCGTTCGCGCAGATGCTGGATGCGCGCCCCGCGATCGGAATCGCAGGAAGGATTCCGAGGGGCGAGGCCGAGCGCCTTGCCCGGTGGGTCGAAGGACCGGGCGCGTAGAGCTCCGCTGCCTGCGGCGCCGATGACACTCGGGTGTCCCCCCGGACCCGCGGCGAGCCACACCACAGCATCGCGCGAGCATCTCCGGCGGTTCGGGTTCGTCGGAGCAGCGGTCCCGCCTATCCGCGATCGTGCTCCCGCTGCGGATCAAGATCCAGCGGAAGCGCTCCACATTGGAAGGGGGGCGCGCCCATCTGCGACGCAGCGTGTCGCCTGCCCGCGTTACCATAGCCCGCCCCTACCAAACTCCCCTATGTATCGCCCTGCCCCAAGCCCACACCGACGACCTCTGTCCTGTAGCGCCGTCGGGTCCCGCCGGTAGCGCCGCGCATGCTGCACATCAAGTTCTCCAACCGCTTCGAGCGCCTGCAGGATGCCCTGCTCGACGCGATGGCCACGCCGCCCCCATCGCCGTTCGCGGGCGAGGAGATCATCGTGCCCAGCGCAGCGATGAGACGCCGGGTCGAGCTCGCGGCGGCCGACCGGTTCGGGATCTGCTCGAACGTCCGGTTTTCCTTTCTCGCCCAGTGGCTGTGGCGGCAGATCGGGCACGTCGTCGCCGTGTCGGAGATGTCGCCTTTCACCGCATCGGTGCTGACCTGGCGCGTGCTCGCGACATTCCAGGAAAAGGCGTTCGTCGCCGAGCATCCGCCGCTCGCGGGCTACCTGCGCCACGCCGACGAGGTCATGCGCTACGAGCTCGCCGCCAATGCCGCGACGCTGCTCGAGCACTACCTGACCTACCGTCCGAGCTGGCTCGCAGCGTGGCTCGAGGGCAAGCCGGCCGGCATCAAGGGCATCGACGCCGCACGCAAGCAGGACGAGCGGTGGCAGGCCGCACTCTGGCGGCGCATCGCGCGCGACCTCGGCACCGACAGCCGCCATCCATCGGTGGTCTTCTTCGACGCGATGAACAGGATGGGACCCGACGCGCCGGCCCGGGCCGGGCTTCCCGCCTCGGCGCACGTCTTCTGCCTGCCGACCACGCCGCCGCTCTACCTCGACATCCTGAATCGCCTGGCGCAGTGGATCGACCTGCGCCTGTACGTGCTGAACCCCTGCCGCGAATACTGGTTCGAGATCGTCGACGCGAGGCGCCTTTCGTACCTCGCTGCGAAGGACCGCGCCGACCACCATGAGATCGGCAACCGTCTGCTGGCCGCGTGGGGCAAGCAGACGCAGGCGCACATCGACCTGCTGCTGCAGAACGACAGCGCGGCGGTGGTCGACGACGCGGATTTCGTGCCCGCGGAGAGCAGGACCCTCCTCGCGCGTGTGCAGAACGCGATCCTCGACCTCACCGATCCTGCGCGCGGCAGCATCCGTCGCGGCATCGAGCTGGCCGACGACGACCGCAGCATCGAAGTCCACGTCTGCCACTCGGCAACGCGCGAGCTCGAGGTGCTGCAGGATCAGCTGCTCGGCGTCTTCGCGGCCGAGCATCCACCGCGACCGTCCGACATCCTGGTGGTGACGCCGGATCTCGAGGCCACCGCCCCGCTGATCGACGCGGTGTTCGGCAACGCCCCGAAGGCTCGGCAGATTCCCTACGCGATCACCGGCAGGCCGGCAAGCGTGCTCAATCCCTGCGCGCAGGCTCTGCTGACGGTGCTCGCCGTCGCGACGTCGCGGTTCCAGGCGAGCGCCGTGTTCGAGCTGCTGCAGCAGCCGATCATTGCGCGCCGGTTCGCAATCGGCGGCGCCGAGCTCGACGCCATCCACGCCTGGATCGGCGAAGCGGGCATCCGCTGGGGCATCGACGGCCGCCATCGCGGCGAGCTCGGCCTGCCGGCGATCGGCCGCCACAGTTTCAATGACGGCCTCGATCGCCTGTTCCTCGGTTATGCGCTCCCGGCTTCGGCAACCGCGCCGCTCAACGCGCGCCTGGCCGCCGGCGATGCGGAAGGCTCCGGCGCACTGGCGCTGGGCAGCTTCGGCGAATTCTTCCGCCAGCTCGAGCGCCTGCACGCCGAGCTCGCGCATCCGAGATCGCCGGCCGAGTGGCGGGAAGCGCTGCTGGGCGTGATCGACAACTTCGTCGCGCCCTTGGGCGACGAGATCGACGACCAGCGCGAAACCGTCGCCGCCATCCACGACCTTTGCGCCAACATGGCCCACGGCGGGACGAGCCAGGCGCTCGAACCCGAGGTCGTCCGCACCGCGTTGCAGGCGCTGCTCGACGATCCGGCGCGCGGCGGCATGCCCGGCGGCGCGGTCACGTTCGCAGCCATGTCCAGCCTGCGCAACCTGCCGTACCGGTTCGTGTGCGTGCTGGGATTGAACGACGGCGCCTTCCCTTCGACGCAGCAGCCACGCGAATTCGACCTGCTGGCGCGCGACCCGCAGCTTGGCGACCGGCAGCGTCGCATCGACGAGCGCAACGTGTTCCTCGACCTGCTGCTCGCGGCAAGAGATCGCCTGTACCTGAGCTACACCGGACGCAGCGTGCGCGACAACGCGCCGCTGCCGCCGTCGGTGCTCGTCGCGGAATTGCTCGACTACTGCGCCGCGGCCACCGCGCGCGAACCGTTCACGCCCGAATCGCTGCGCGCCGCACGGGAACGGCTCATCGTCGAGCACCCGCTGCAGTCCTTCTCGCTCGACTACTTCAAGCCGGATGCCGATCCCCGCCGCCGGAGCTTCAACGACGAATACTGCGAGGCGCTGCGACAGCGGTTGACCGCGCCTGCATCCCGGCGCGATGCGGCGGCCGCGACCGGAGGACCCCTCGCGGCGGCCGCCTCCGACGAAGAACGCGCGGCCCTGACCGAGACCCGTGACGAGGACGAAGCCGAGGACGAGAACGCGGCGTCGGAACCGCAACAGAAGTTCTTCCAGCTTCCGCTTTCCAGCCCCGGTCCGGAGTTTCGCGAGATCACGCTGGACAATCTCCTTCGCTTCTTCGCCAATCCCTGCCGCTACCTGTTGCGCGAGCGCCTGGGCATCGCGCTCCCCCAGGGTGACGAGGAACTGCAGGACGACGAGCCTTTCCTTCCCGATTGGCTCGCTCGCGACGCCCTGGCACGGCGGGTGCTGCCGCGATTGCTGGCGGGTGCGAGTGTGGCCGAGGTCCGCGAATTCGCCCGGGCCGGCATCGAATATCCGGACGGACGCCTGGGCGACATCGAGCTGGAGCGCGAGCTGCAGCGCCTCGATGCGTTCGCGCGCGCGGTCGCACCCGCGCTCGCCGAGCCGCCGGTCGCTCCGGCCAGCACGAGCCTCGTATTCACCCTCGACGGCGAGACCTGGCGCCTGGCCGGCGGCTTCGGCGACTTGCGGCGCAGCGGGTTGATCCGCGAGCGCTACGACGATGCGCGCGCCCGCGATTACCTGAGCGGCTGGATCGCGCACCTGTTCGTCAACGCCATGGCGCCCCCAGGTGTCACCCCGCAGACGACCTGGTACTCGCGCGACGGCCATTACATCCTGCCTCCGATCGACGACGCGCACGAGCGCCTCCAGGCACTGCTCGGGCTCTACCGCGAAGGGCTTCGGCGGCCGCTCCACTTCTTCCCCAAGTCCGCGTGGAAGTACGTCAGCGAAGGCGGGAACCTGTCCAGGGCCGCGAGCACGTGGCAGACCACGCGCTTCAACGAACACGGCGAAGACGGCGACCCTGCCTACCGCCTCGCGCTGCGCGGCGTGGAAGACCCTCTCGACGACGAATTCACCGAATGCGCGAAGGCGGTGTTCCAGCCGCTCCTCGACGTCGTCGCCGACGACCGCCTGGAGTCCGGCGCATGAACGCCCCGGCGGAATTCGACGTCTTCGGCTGCAGCCTCGACGGCATCAACCTGATCGAGGCGTCGGCGGGCACCGGCAAGACCTGGAACATCTGCGGGCTCTACCTGAGGCTGCTGCTCGAACGCGGACTTGAGGTCCAGCAGATCCTGGTCGTGACCTTCACCAACGCAGCCACCGCGGAGCTGCGCGAGCGCATCCGTTCGCGGATCGTCGAAACGCTGGCCTATCTGCGCGACGGCGACGCCGCCGCGGCATCCGGAGACCCGTTCGTGGCGGAACTCGTGCAGGCGGTCGAGCGAAACGCCCGCCTCGAGCGCTTGCAACTCGGATGCAGCCTCGACCAGGCGCTGCAGTTCTTCGACGAAGCCGCGATCTTCACCATCCACGGCTTCTGCCAGCGCGCGCTCGCCGACGCCTCGTTTTCCGCGGGCCTGCCTTTCTCGCTCGAGCTCGTCTCCGACGACCGCGAGATGGCGATGGAGGCCGTCCACGACTTCTGGCGGCGTCGCGTCGCCGATGCCGGCTGCCCGCAGGAACTCGCCCGCTATCTGCTCCAGAAGAAAGACTCGCCGGACAAGTACGCAGAGCTGCTGCTGCGCAGCCTCGCCAAGCCGATGGCGGAACCCGTGTGGCCGGCGGCCCTCGACGCACCGGCGGGCCCGATCGACACGACGGCGCTGACCGCGGCCTACGACGCGGCGGGAAAACTCTGGGTCGCGCAACGCGACGCGATCGTCGAGCTCGTCAAGGCATCGATCCCCGCGCTCAACAAAGGCTCGTACAAGGACGCGGCGATCGATCGCGCCGCGACTGCCTGGGACGCCTGGTTCCGGGAATCCGCGCCACTCGCCGCGATCGACGCGGACGCGAAACCGGAACTGCTGTCGATTTCCGTCCTGACCAAGCGCACCAACAAGAATCAGGCGACACCCAGCCACGCGTTCTTCGACGCCGCAGACGCCCTGTTCGCGGCCCGCAAGGCGGTCACGGAGGACCTCGAGTTCGCCCGCCTGCGCCTGATCCGCGACCTGATCGACACCGTCGGCCCGGACCTGCGACAGCGCAAGCGCGCGCGCCGCGTGATCTCCTTCGACGACATGCTCCAGAACCTCCACGACGCGCTGGCGGGCGGCGAGCACCCCGAACTTGCGGCGTCGCTGCGCGAGAAGTTCCCGGTGGCGCTGATCGACGAGTTCCAGGACACCGATCCGCTGCAGTTCGCGATCTTCGACCGCATCTATCGCAAAGGCAGACTTCCGGCGTTTCTCGTCGGCGACCCCAAGCAGGCGATCTACAGCTTCCGCCACGCCGACCTGCACACCTACCTGCGGGTGCGTCGGAGCGCCTCCGTCGTCTGCACGCTCGGCGCCAACCAGCGCTCGACGCAAGGGCTGATCGAGGCGCTGAACGGCCTCTTCTCGACCAAGCCCGACGCCTTCATGCTGCCGGGCCTCGACTATCACCCGGTCACGATGGGCGGCAAGCCGCGCCTGCCCTTCACCGACGCGACCACCGGCGAGGGCGCGGAGCGCGCCGATCTGCAGGTGTGGATGCTCCCGCAGGCAGCCGACGGCGACCCCATCCCCAAGACCGAGGCACGGGCGCGCGCCGCGCGAGCCACCGCCGCAGAAATCGCGCGGCTGGTCACCGAAGGCGCGCAGGGACGGATCCGCATCGGCGAGCGCAAGCTGCAGCCCGGCGACATCGCGGTTCTGGTGCGCACCCACGCGCAGGGCGGCGAGCTGAAGCGCCAGCTCGCAGCGCTACGCATCGGCAGCGTCGAGCTGTCGCAGGCGAGCGTGTTCCAGTCGCCCGACGCCGAGGAAGTCGAGCGCGTGCTGATCGCGATCCACCAGCCGTCACGCGACTCCCTGCTGCGCGGTGCGCTGGCGACCGAGATGATGGGCTGCGACGCGGCCAGAATCGCGGAGATTTCGGCCAGCGAAGGCGAGCTCACCCAGTACCTCGAGCGCTTCGCCGCCTACCGCGACCTCTGGCTGCGCCTGGGCGTGGGCGTCATGTACCGCAAGCTGCTGTCGGACGAAGGGGTCAGTGCGCGCATGCTTCGCCGCGACGACGGTGAGCGCCGGCTCACCAACCTGCTGCACCTGGGCGAGCAGATCCATCAGGCGGCTGCCGCGCACGAATCGCCGGACGCCCTGCTGCGCTGGCTGGCGGCGCAGCGCCGCGACGGCGCCGCCGACGAAGTCGCGCAGCTGCGTCTCGAATCCGACCGCAACCTCGTCCAGATCATCACCATCTACAAGGCGAAAGGCCTGGAATTCCCGATCGTGTTCTGTCCGTTCCTGTGGGACGGCAACACCAAGTTCGGCGGCGCGAAACCGGAAGGACGCGAATATCACGACGCAGACGGCACGGCGCTCATCGATTTCCGCGCCGATGACGAGCTCGGCCCGCAGAAGGCGCAAGTCGACGACCAGATCAAGCTCGAGGCATCGGCCGAGTCGCTGCGCCTGATCTATGTCGCGCTGACGCGCGCCGTGCATCGCTGCTACCTGATCGCCGGCACGTACGGCACGAAGAGTTTCGGCAACGCCTCGACTTCGGAGAGCACGAAGAGCCTGCTCAACTGGTTGGTCGCCGGCGGCCAAGATTCGCCGAAGGCCTGGTTCGAAGGCAGGCGCTCGCCGGCCGACATTGCCGCCGCGTGGCAATCGCTCGCCCTGCGGCTGGCACCCCATCTCGCGCTCGCGCCGCTGCCCGCAGGCGCCGGCACGCCGGTCACACTGCCCGGGCCCGCGCCGGAATCGCTCAGTGCGATGCCCCCGCCGAAGACCATTGCGCCCGCGTGGCGGTTGGGCAGCTTCAGCGGCCTCGCCAGCGATGCGAAGAGCGAGCGCGCGGCGAACGACCACGATGCGCGGATCTACGAAAGCACGAAGAGGATCGGCCCGCCGCCACCTGACATCGCACCCGATGACATCCTTCGCTTTCCGCGCGGTCCCGGCGCCGGCGAGTGCCTGCACGCGATCTTCGAGCGCATCGACTTCGCCGCCCCGGCGGGCTGGCACGACGCCATCGCCGAGGGCCTGTCCGCGCATCCGCAATTCGGTCCCGGCGTGCGAGCGTCGGAACGGTCGTCGCTGGTCGACATGGCGGCAAGGATGCTGGCCGACGTGATGCACACGACGCTGCCGGACGGCATCGTGCTGGGATCCATTTCCACGACGCGGCGCCTCGTCGAGCTCGAGTTCAGCCTGCCTTCGCCGCACGTATCGGCGAATGCGCTGAACGCCGCACTGAAGAACCTCGGCTACGACATGCCGCGCCTCGCGTTCCGCGACCTCGAAGGCTACCTGCGGGGCTTCATCGACCTCGTCTTCGAGCACGGCGGCCGCTACTACGTGCTCGACTGGAAATCGAATCACCTGGGCTATGCCGCATCGGACTACGGCCCGGCCGGCGTGCAGGCGACGATGGCCGAGCACAGCTACCACCTGCAATACCTGCTCTACTCGCTCGCCGTCGACCGCTACCTCAGGCACCGTGTGCCGGGCTACCGGTACGACACGCATTTCGGCGGCGTGCTCTACCTCTTCGTGCGAGGCGTGCGGCCCGGTTGGGTCAATGCCGACGGCACGCCGGTCGGGGTGTTCCACCATCGGCCGACGGCCGCCGCACTCGCGCGCCTCGACGCGCTGTTCGCACCAGCGCAGGCGAAGGTGTCGCGATGAGTGCGGCAGCCTCGCCCCGGAGCCCGAATCCGGCGGGATCACCCGATCAGGCGCTCGCCGAGGGCTTTGCCCACCACGTCGTCCGCTGGGCCCGCGAGCGCAACGCCCCCGACCACGCCCTCGACGCATTGCGGATGGCCGCGCGCGCGGCGAGCCTCGACACCGCGTCGGGCCACGTCTGCACCTATCTCGCCGACATCGCCGCCGCCGACGGGAGGTGCGACGAGCACGAATTGCGCAATGCACTGCTCGCGTCCGGAATGGTCGGCACGCCGCAGGCACCCGGTGCGCAGCCGTTGATCCTCGACGACGACGGCCGCGTCTACCTGCACCGCTACTTCGACTACGAGCGCCGGCTGGCGCGGCGGCTGATGGCGCCGTCGCCCCCCGCATCGGCTGGCATCGGCGAGAACGTGAGGTCCCTGCTCGACCGGCTGTTCGCTGCCAATGAAAGACGCCTCGGTGAGCGCCCTGACTGGCAGAAGATCGCGACGGCCCTGGCGCTCGAACGCCCCCTGACGATCATCAGCGGCGGCCCCGGCACCGGCAAGACGACCACCGTGGTCAACGTGCTGGCCTGCGCCCTCGCCGGAAATCCGGACTGCCGGATCCGCCTCACGGCGCCAACGGGCAAGGCGGCGGCGCGGATGCTCGATGCGATCCGCACTGCGGCCGCGCACCTTCCCGCCGGCCTGGGCGGGCGCCTTCCGGTGGAGTCGTTCACCGTCCACCGGCTGCTGGGCGTGCTGCCCGATGGCAAGTTCCGCCACAACCGGGACAACCTGCTGCCGATCGATCTCCTGGTCGTCGACGAGGCGTCGATGCTCGACCTGGCGCTCGCGACCAAGCTGGTCGAGGCGGTACCTCGTGAAGCGCGCATCATCCTGCTGGGCGACAAGGACCAGCTCGCCGCCGTCGAGTCCGGGGCCGTCTTCTCGGAGCTCTCCGCCGATCCGAGTTTGAGCCGCGCCTGCGTCGAGCGACTGTCCGCAGTCACCGGCATTCCCGCTGCGCGGATTGCCTGCGCCGCGCCGATCAAGCCCACGCCCCTGCACGACAGCGTCGTGTGGCTCACCGAGAACTTCCGTTTCGCCAAGGACTCCGGGATCGGCCGTCTCGCCGGGCTGGTCAATGCCGGAGATTCCCAGTCCGCAATCGACTTCCTGCGCTCCGACAGCGACCCGGCGCTGGAGTGGATCGAGGACGCGCATCCGGTCCCGCTCGCAACAACGCTGCAGCGGGTCGTCGACGAAATGGCGGGCTACATCGAAGCCGCGCGCGCCGACCTCGGGAACCGGGTCGCGCTGTTCGACGCGCTGGGCCGCTTCCGCGTGCTCTGCGCCGAGCGCGAGGGCCCGCGCGGCGTGATCGCGATCAACCAGTACGTCGGGCAGCAATTCCGCAGGCTGCTCGACCATCCACTCGATCCCGGCGGCCACTCCGAGTGGTATCCGGGGCGCCCGGTGATGGTGCTGCGCAACGACTACGTGCAGAGGCTCTTCAACGGCGACATCGGCCTCGTGCTGCCCGACACGTCCGGCACGCCGATGGTGTTCTTCCCGAGCAGCGATGGCGATTTCCGCGTTGTGGCGCCGCTGCGCCTTCCCGAGCACGAGACCGCGTTCGCCACGACCGTGCACAAGGCGCAGGGCTCGGAGTTCGACAAGGTGATGCTGATGCTCCCCGCCAGGCCGAATCGCGTTGCAACGCGGGAGTTGCTCTACACCGCGATCACGCGGTCCCGGTCGGGGGTGACGATCGTCGGCGGGACCGAGGTCGTGGAGAAGGCGATCGTTTCGCCGACGCGCCGGTATTCGGGCTTGGTGGCGCGGTTGGGGGAGTAGGCGGGCGTTCGGCGCCAGCCGCTCGAAGGCTCGCGCCGGCATCCGCCCAGCGAGGGCGCTCGGCTGCAGCGGACCCGGCAGTCACGCGCCTGGAGGGCAGACGCGCCTGCGGGCGGAGTCGTGAGGTCAGCGCAGCGTGCGGCCGCTGCTGTACCAGAATTCCCGCAGCCTCAACAGGTCGTGCCGCACCGCCGGCGGGAACCCGGCGCGGCCACCGCGTCGATCGACGAGCAATTCCTCGAACAGTTTCGGCGCGCCGTGCCGGTCGTTCCATTGCGAGGCGATGAGGTTCACGATTCGCGGAAAACGCGTCGCCAACGAGTGGGGCGAGACTTCGGGTGGAAGTGCGCCGAACCACTTGTCGCTTTGCGGCAGCAGGTAGTCGGCCGGCTGCGCCTTGCGCATGCTCGACCAGTCGGTCGTCGATGCCGACGAGTTCGGCGCCGTCGCCTCGCCGCCTCGCGCCGGTCGCGCGATCGGCTGCACGACGTCGTACATATCGCTCCAGCGCTTCTTTTCACTGTACACCGACACGTTCTGCCTCCACGCGGTACGCTGGGTCCGTAGCATACAAGCCGTTCGGGCAACGCGCCACTCATGCCGGCGCGCGTTGCGCGACCCCCCTGATTCGAGTCGTCGTCGTGGTCCGGGCGGCCCGGCAGCTGCGGTCCCGGCCTCCCCGGCGATCCGGGGAGCGGGGCTCAGTACGTCCTGTACGGAAGAAACTTGCCGCTCATCACGATGCGAACGCGATCGCCTTTGGGATCCGGCTCGCGCTGCACATCCATGCTGAAATCGATGGCGCTCATGATGCCGTCGCCGAACTCCTCGTGGATCAGCGCCTTGAGCGTCGTGCCGTAGACGTTGACGAGTTCGTAGAAGCGATAGATCAACGGGTCGGTTGGCACGGTGGTCGGCAACGATCCCTTGTACGGCACCTCCTGCAGCAGCGCGATCGCCTCCTTGTCGAGGCCAAGCAGCTTGCCAACGGTCTCCGCCTGCTTGCTGGTGAGCGTCATCTGGCCCAGCAAGGCAGCCGTCGTCCATTCCTTGCTCTGGTCCACCTTCCGGGCGATGTCCGCCCACTTCAAGCCTTTCCTTGTCTTGGTGGCAATGATGGTTTCGGTCACGTCGTTGCGCGTCATGTCCTGCTCCTCGGGTTGGGCGAAATCGGTTCCTCGGCAGACTTCGGCGTCTGCATCGTCGCGTCGGTCGGCGTGCCCGCTGGAATGGGGTCCGGGTCTTCGGCCACATCGGGCCAGAATTGCTGCGCACGCTCGACCGCTTTCCAGCATCGCGCGAGGTCGGTCAGGCTTCCCTGCTCCAGGCCGGCGGACCAGCCGGTGCACAGGCCGAGCGCACGCTGGGCGTCCGCACCTGAGCCTGCAGCCAGCGTCGACATCAGCTCGCGTGTCGTGGCCAGATCATTGAGCGTACCGAGCGCCTTCTGCAATTGGCTGAAGCGCCGCAGGAACTTGTCGAGCTTGCCGCCGGCGTAGAGAGAACCGAAGAACTCGGCGGTGTATCGCAGTTTCTTCGCGGCGATCCGCAGCAGGTGTCGTTCCGGACCCGAAAGCCGGGCCAGATGCCTCGCGCGTTTGCGCAACTGCGCATGGCGCTGCGAGAGCAGCCTCGCCGAGACCACGGCCGCCGGAACCGAAAGCTCGGCGCGCTCGCGAACCGCGACGACGAATTCGCTCAGGTTCAACACCAGCGCCCGGTACCGTTCCGAGTGCAGCGCCTCGCTCACCGTTCGCCGGGCCCGCCGGCGCTGGATCCCCGCACGGCGCACCAATGCGGGCAAACCGGGTTCATCGGGAAAGGTGGCGAGGAGTTTCGGAAACGTCTCCGCCAGCAGCACATCCCAGTTGCGCGCCTCGCCCAGCAGCCCGGCGAGCCAGCGCAGCTCGGCGACCAGCGGATGCACCTTGATCGCATCGTCGATCTGTCCGAACACGGTGAACGCAGTGCGCAAGCGACGGGACGCGACCCGCATCTGATGCACGTGCTCGGGGTCGTAGCGCGATGACGCTCTCGCCGCTTCCCAATTGCGGTGCAGGTGCGCGAGTCCGCTCCCGACGATCGTCGACATTGCTTCGGCGGCCGTTGCGTCGGCATGCAGGACCAGCGGTCCCGCCAGCCTCGGCCGGGTCACCGGCTCGTGGCGCCACAGCGCATAGCCGCGCTCGGCCTTGCTCCAGCTTTCCGGCATCAGCGGGAGCGCCTTGACCAGGTCGCGTGCAATGGCGAACAGCGCGAGGGGCGAGCCGGCCTTGAGCTCGAGCTCCACTTCGCACAGCGGAGCCTTGCGATGCCCGTCGAGCGTACGCACTTCGCCTCGATCCAGCACGCACTCCACCAGCGCTCCATCCGCCGCGTGCAGCAGCCACGTCGTGCGATGAATCACGGTCTCGAACCGTGGCAGAAGATCGCCCGCGGCCTGCCACCGGCCGAGTTGCTTGCGCAAACGCCTGTCATCGATCTTGCCAAGGTCGAGCGTGCCCCCCGGGGCCACCGGGTGGTCGCTCTCGTCGCGCACATGCAAGCCACCCCCTGCAGCGACCTCGTTCTTCAGCGTCTGCGTCCATCGCCGTTGCGCGCGCCGCAGGCGCAGCGTCAGCCGCGATTTGCGCAGATCGGCGTCCGGGGTGTCGAAATAGACCGACGTCAGGGTCCGGCGCGCAGCTCCCTCCGGCGCCAGCCTCGACAGCAGCGGCAGGCGCGCAACCCGCCGGGCCACCTCGGGATCGATGGCGAACTTGAGTTCGACTTCGGTAGGCATGTTCGACGGTGTTGCCGGCCGCTGTTTCCAGGGCCGGCCCGATCTGCGATGCTAACGCGAAATGAAGCCTTTCGATCGCCGGGTCCCGCTGCACCTGGCCGCGGGCGGTCATCATCCGGTTCGGCACGCCGGATTCGTTGACGGTGCGCGCGCGAGGCTCGCCGGATGACCGATCCCCTCCCTCCTTCTTCGCGCCCGCAACCGGGGCGCATCGCACGCCCGCGTGCAGGCGCCGATCAGGCCGGCTGGGTCCGCTGGCTGCCGGGACTGCACACGTTGCGCCATTACGAGATCGCATGGCTGCGTCACGACATCGCCGCCGGGCTGGTGCTGACGACGGTGCTCGCGCCGGTCGGCATCGCCTATGCAGTGGCGTCGGGCGTGACGGGCGTCTGCGGCCTCTATGCGACCATCGCCGCGTTGCTGGCTTATGCGTTGTTCGGACCCAGCCGCGTACTGGTGCTGGGACCGGATTCGTCGCTGGCCGCCCTCATTCTCGCGATCGTCGTGCCGCTGTCCGCAGGCGACCCGCAGCGCGCCATCGCGCTGGCCGGAATGATGGCGATCGTTTCCGGCGTGCTGTGCGTCCTCGCCGGCATCGCACGCCTCGGCTTCGTCACCGAGCTCCTGTCCAAGCCGATCCGCTACGGCTACATGAACGGCATTGCCCTGACCGTGCTGATCAGCCAGTTGCCCGCGCTGTTCGGATTCTCGGTCGATTCGGAAGGACTGTTGAACGGAACCCGGTCATTCATCGAAGGCGTGTCGGCGGGCAGGACGAACCCGACCGCATTGGTGGTCGGCACCGGCACGCTTGCCGTCATCCTTCTGCTCCGGCGCAGCAAGCGTTTCCCCGGCGTCCTGATCGCGGTGGCGGCTGCGACGATCCTCGTCGGCGCGCTCGACCTGGCAGCGCGGGCAGGTATATCGGTCCTGGGCGGACTGCCCCAGGGTCTGCCCGGCTTCGCCATTCCGGCGATCACGCGTGACGACATCGTTCCCGTCCTGATCGGCGGTTTCGCCGTCGCCCTCGTGTCGTTTGCCGACACCAGCGTGCTCGCGCGCACCTACGCAACGCGCAGAGGCAGCCATGGCGACCCCAACCAGGAGATGGTGGCGCTGGGCGCGGCCAACCTGGCGGCAGGATTCTTCCGGGGCTTTCCGATCAGCGGCAGCTCATCGCGCACCCCGGTGGCCGAGAGCGCGGGCGCCCGGACCCAGCTGACCGGCGTCGTCGGCGCACTTGCGGTTGCCGCGCTGCTGCTGATCGCGCCGGACCTGCTTGCGAACCTGCCCACGACCGCGCTGGCTGCGGTCGTGATCGCCTCCGCGGTCGGCCTGATCGAGGTCGCCGACCTGCGGCGGATCTATCGCATTCAGCGCTGGGAGTTCTGGCTGTCCATCGGCTGCCTCGCGGGCGTCGCGGTGCTCGGCGTGATCCCCGGCATCGGACTCGCGATCGTGATCGCCGTCATCGAATTCGTGTGGGACGGCTGGCGTCCCTATTTCGCGGTCCTCGGCCGGGTCGAGGGCGTCAAGGGCTATCACGACATCAGCCGTCATCCCGAGGCTCGCCTGATCCCGGGATTGGTGCTGTTCCGCTGGGACGCGCCCTTGTTCTTCGCGAATGCCGAACTGTTCCAGAATCGTGTGCTCGACTCGGTCGCGGCGTCACCCACGCCGGTGAACCGGCTGGTGATTGCGGCGGAGCCGGTCACCAGCGTCGACGTCACCGCCGCCGACATGCTGGCCGAATTGGAGAAGACCCTGCAAGGCGCCGGCATCGAGCTCCGCTTTGCCGAGATGAAGGGCCCCGTCAAGGACAAGCTCAGGCGCTTCGGCCTGTTCCCGCAGGTTGGCGACGGCATGTTCTATCCGACCGTGGGCGAGGCGGTGAACAACTACGTCAGGACTTACCAGGTGGACTGGGTGGACTGGGAGGACCGAAACGCCTGAATCGGTGAACGCAACCGTGATGGACGATGGCGCGGTCGGAAATCCTAGCCCGTGCAGAACACGTTCAGCTTGTTGCCGTCGAGATCGCGGAAGTACCCGGCATAGAACCCATCGCCGCGCGGACCGACCGGGCCTTCGTCCTTGCCACCGAGTTCGAGCGCCTTCCTGTGGAGGCGGTCGACCTTCTCGCGGGAATCAACGACCAGCGCGACCATGACACCATTGCCGACCGTGGCTGGGTTGCCATCGTAGGGCTTCATGATGGCAAGACTCGGCTTGTCCTTCGCCACTCCCCAGGCAATGCCCCGGCCAAGATCCCACAGGCGCTTTGCGCCGATCTCGGCCAGAAGGGCGTCATAGAACGCTGCCGCGCGCGGCAGGTCATTGGTTCCGAGGGTCACGTAGCCGATCATTCGGGGTCCTCCACGCTCTGTTGAGAGAATCGCCATTCTAGAATCATCATCGCAGGATTTCACGCCCGTCATGGAAGTTGACATCCTCGTCGCCGGCGGCGGTCCGTGCGGGCTGATGCTCGCGAACGAACTGGGGCGACGCGGCATCCGCGCCCTCCTCGTCGATCCCAAGCCGGGCACCGCGTTCAATCCGCAGGCCAATGCCACGCAGGCGCGGACGATGGAGCACTTCCGCCGCCACGGCTTCGCGCAGGAGGTGCGGGCCCAGGGCCTGCCGCCCGACCATCCGACCGACATCGCCTACTTCACGCGCTACTCGCAGCACGAGCTGGCGCGACTGCGATTGCCCACGGCCGCGCAGGCGGTCGAGCGGATCCGCCAGCTCGATGGCTCGTGGTCCGCTGCCGAGCTGCCGCACCGCATCTCGCAGAAGTTCGTCGAGGCGATCCTGCGGCGGCATGCCGAGGCGTGGCCGTCCAACGACATCCGCTACGGCTGGAAGCTGGCCGGATTCCAGGACACCGGCACGGCGGTGCTGGCCACCGTTGCGCCGGTCGACGGCGGCGAGCCGCAAGCGGTGACGGCGAAGTTCCTCGTCGGCGCCGACGGACCGCGCAGCATGGTCCGGCAAGCGCTGGACATCGAGTGGGCGGGCGCCACGGGCGTGCGCCGCGAGTTCATGGGCGGGAAGATGTTTGCCGTCTACCTCCGGGCACCCGGCTTCTACCGGGCCTTCCCGCACGACCGCGCCTGGATGTACGTGTCGGTCAATGCCCGGCGCCGTGCCTTCATGGCAACGGTGGACGGCATCGCCGAGTTTGCTTTCCATGCGGCCGTGCACGATGGCGAGGATGCCGACGCATGGACGACCGCGGATGCGCAGCGGATCTTCAACGAGGCGATGGGCACGGAAGTTCCCATCGAAGTGCTCTCGATGGGAACGTGGCTCGCCGGCCACTCGCTGGTGGCGCAGCGCTTCCAGCGCGGCCGCGTGTTCATCGCCGGCGACGCCGCGCACCTGTTCACGCCCACCGGAGGGCTGGGATACAACACCGCGGTCGAGGACGCAGTCAACCTCGGCTGGAAGCTCGCCAGCGTGGTCCGTGGAGGCGCGCCGGTCGCGCTGCTCGACAGCTACGAGCAGGAGCGAAAGCCCGTCGCCGAGCGGAACACAGGGTACGCCCGCCAGTTCGCCGATTCGGTCGGGCTGTTCTCCGCCACGTCCGCTGCTCGAGGAGGAATCCGACGCGGGCGCGGCCGAGCGCGAGCGCGCCCGCTTGCACCTGAACGCGCACGTCCGCCTCGAGTTCAACATCCCGGGCGTGACCTTCGGCGCACGCTACGACGCGTCGGCGATCATCGTCCGAGACGGCTGCGCGCCTCCCCCCGATGCCCCCAACGCCTACGTCCCGAGCGCCTGCCCGGGCGGGCGGCCGCCGCACGCGTGGCTCGCCGACGGCAGGTCGCTCTACGACACGCTCAATTTCGAGTGGACGCTGCTGCAACTCGGGCCCGGCGCCCCCGACGCCGGCAACTTCGCCGATGCCGCCCGCGAGTTGGGCATGGACCTGGCCATCGTCGACCATCCGGCGCCGGAGCTGCTCGCGCTCTACGAGAAGCCGCTGGTGCTGATCAGGCCCGACCAGATCGTCGCATGGCGCGGCGACAGTGCGGCCGATGCGGCCAATGTTCTCTCCAGGGTGACCGCGGGAAAGGCCGACGCGAAATGACCTGGCGGCAGTCAGGCCAACCGCGCCCGTTCGTACAGCGCACGACTACAGCGCACGACAGGTCCCTGCTCGAGTGACGAGCGCTCCTTGCTGGCGGCAGGCGTCGGGCCTGCGGCTGGCCGCCCCCCGCTGTCTGTTTTGCGCAACGATCCGGGCGCGCGAGCCGCGCGATAACGCCGCACAGCCACTCGATCATTGATCGCAATGTCGTACGACAGACATAATCACCCGCTTCATTCACTTCATCGATAGACAATTCATAAAGGGAAAAGCGTGGCAATTCCGTTCATTCAAACCACGATCCGGTGCATTCGCTCGATTTCGCTGGTGCTGACATTCGCTTTGGTCCCGCTGATCGCGCACGCGGCGACTTCGGGCAACCTGGTGACCGACCCGACGTTTTCGACGGGCGCGACGAACTGGTCGTCGTCGATCGGGTGGCAAACCTGCGCAGGGGCCTCGGGATCGCAGCCCTGCATCGACGGATCCGGAAACGTGGTCTTCTCGTACATACCGGCAACGGTCAGCCAATCCAACATCGCACTCCCCACGAATCTGGGACCTCTGACCTCGGTTGCCTTCACGATCACGCACGCGGCGGGCTGGTTTTCTGATGCCTCGCAGATCACGCTGACGCTCTACGACGCCAGCAACACCCAGGTCGCGACCCAGAGCTCGTCCTGTGCCTCACCCTGCGCTGCAACCAGCATGAGCGTGTCGATCACCAATCCGACCGCGCTCTCCGCCGCGACGAAGGCCACGGTGGCGTTCTCCGACACGAGCGGCAATCCGTGGGCCGGCAACTATGGCGCGATCTTCAACGCGCCCCTGCTGACTGCCTCGGGCAACGGCGCGCCGGTGCCTGCGCTGTCGACCTGGGGAATGCTCATCCTCGCGGCCCTCCTCGCCCTGGGTTCGGCCGTGGCCTTGCGCCGCAGGCAGCGCTGACCGGTCGTTTGCTGCGCGCCGGGGTTACACTTCGGCGCGCGGGCACAGCCCTGCCGCGAACCGGCAACGACATCCGAAGGTCGAACAACGACGCTCATCAACGGAGGAGAACCATGCTGACGCAAGTCCGATCTGCGCTGGGAACCGTGGCGGCTGCCGCGGCGCTTGCAACGTGCCTCGCGGCCCCGTCCGCACAAGCCGCGACCATCATCGACGAGTGGGCCTCGGTCAAGGCCCCGCCGCCGCCAGCATTGCACGCGGTCACGGTCGACCCGAAGACCACCGCGCTCTTGATGCTCGACTTCAACAAGCAGACCTGCAACATGCAGCGCAGGCCGCGCTGCATCGCGTCGCTGCCGGTCGTCGAGAAGCTCCTGAAGGAAGCTCGCGCTGCCGGCGCCATGGTTGCCTACAGCGTCGGCGGAGGCGGCCACGAGTCTGACATCGCCAAGGAGGTCGCGCCGACCAGGGACGAGCACGTCGTGTCCTCAGGCGTCGACAAGTTCCGCAACACCGATCTTGACACGGTCTTGAAGGACAAGGGCATCAAGACGGTCATCATCGCCGGTACCGCCTCGCACGGCGCGGTGATCTACACGGCGAGCACCGCGGCGATGCTGGGGTTCAAGGTGATCGTTCCGGTCGACGCCGTTTCCGGGGACACGCCCTACGTCGAGCAGTACGTCATCTGGCATCTGGCCAACGCGCCGATCATCTCCAACTCGGTGACGCTCACGAGCATCGGCGAGCTGAAGTTCTGAACGGATGCTCCCCGCGACGGGGGCATCCGCATCCAGCAGTCCTCGGGCCGGCGCAGCGATGCGCCGGCCCCTTTGCATGCTGGCGCGCCGCCTTGCGGCGCCTACGCCCGCGGCGCCTTGCGCATGCGTCTCAGCAGTGCATCGCCGCCCCAGGGGCCGCCGCCGGCGAATGCCAGGTAGAGGAACAGGAAGCAGTAGAGCACTGCCGACTCGCCCTTGTTGAGCAGCGGCAGGAAAGCGTGCGGCGCGTGCGCGATGAAGTAGGCGAACGCCATCTCGCCGGACAGGACGAACGCCGCCGGCCGCGTGAACAGGCCGAGCATCACCAGCGCGCCTCCGACGAGCTCCAGCAGCCCGGCCCCGCCGATCAGCGAGAACAGGGGCAAGTGCTCGAAGTTGGGGACTTCCGGGATGTGCAGGATCTTGGCGGATCCGTGGGTCATGAACAGGAACCCGGCGACGATCCGCAGCACGCTCAGGATGCGCGGCGTCCAGGTCGGTGAAAGTGACGAGCTTGCAGCCATGCGATTCTCCCTGACTACGCCCCTCGGCCGCGCCTCTTGCGCAACGCAGGGCCTACATCAGGCAGCGCCATGGGGGAATGGTTCGCGGGCGCCCGCGCGAGACGCCCCCGCCCGTCGGTGGCCCGTCGGTACCGGGACCTGCCCTGACAGGTCCTGCCCGCGGGGCCGCAGCTCAGCCGACGGGCAGCTCGATCACCCGGCCGGACGCTGCGGCTTCCGAGATCGCCTCGGTGACGCGCAGGTTGGCGAGGCCGTCGCGGGCCGACACCCGCGGCTGCGCATCGCCGCGCACGACGGCACCGAAATGCTCGAGCTGGTGGACCAGCGGATCGTCGCGGACCAGCTCGGCGACACTGGTGTGGAAGGGCTTCCACCACGAGCGTTCCTCGGCGCGGTCGTAGGTCTTGAGGCGCATCGTCGGGATCGACAGCGATCCGAACGTGCCCATCACGACGTAACAGTCTTCGTCGGGATAGGTCGCATACGCCTTGTTCTCCTGCGAGGTCTGCTCCCAGCTGCGCGCGCAGGCGGCGGTGTCGGAAAGCATGAACGAGCCGAGCGCGCCGCTCGCGAAGCGCAGGTTGATCGCGACGGTGTCCTCGACCGGGAAATGGCGCGTCGCGTGCGAGGCGAAGGCCTGTACCGCGACGATGTCGCCGCACAGCATCCGCAGGTTGTGCACCTCGTGGATCATGTTGAGTAGGATCGGTCCGCCTCCGGGGGCGCGGCGCCAGGGGCCGTCGGCGAAATACTGGTCGGGCTTGAAGAACACTGCGCTGCCCACCACGCCGACCAGCGATCCCAGCGTGCCGCGCGCGACGATCTCGCAGGCCCTGGCCATGATCGGGCTGTGGGCGCGATGGTGCCCGATCAGGATCCTCGCACCCGCAGCGTCGGCGATCTTCACCAGGCGCTCGCCTTCCGCGACCGTCGGCGCGATCGGCTTCTCGAGCAGCATCGGAAGCGAGGCGTCGATGCAGGTGATGGCGTGCTCGACGTGCAGCTGGTTGGGAGTCGCGAGGATGACGCCGTCGGGGCGATCGCGGGCGATGAGATCGCCCAGCGATGGGTACACCGGCACGCCGGCGCGGGCGGCGACTTCCGCCGCCGCGGGCGCAGGATCGACGATCGCCGACAGGGTGCAGGTGGGACTCGTCTGCGCGACCGCCATGTGGGCGAGGCCGATGTAGCCGGCACCGGCCACGGCGATGCGGGTCTTGCTCATGGACTTGAACCTCCGTCTGAGTGTGGCAACAGTCTAGCGCCTGCCTCGACCCGACCTGACCTGAGCGGACCCGACCGGACCGGCATCTGCGGCGGGAGCGTCCCCCATCCGGCACAAGGCAGGTTGGCGCGCTCAGACGCTGCCGGGTATGCGCCCGATGCCCGGAAACTTGATCGCCGGATGACGGAAGTCGATGCCGGTGACCAGCCCGAAGAGGTTGATCTCGAAGCCTTCGTCGCGGGCCGCGGTGACGCCGACCAGACCCGCCAGCGACAGCTGCCAGCCGGTTCCGCTCGGTGTCGATGCAATCCAGTCGCCCGGCGGCAGGTAGTCCTTGCCGATCGCAAGCGGCGGCAGGGTCAGATGCAGCTCGGGAATCGCGCGGCCGAGCCAGGCGACGAAGGTGTTGCTGTTGGGCCCCGGCCAGGCGGTGTACGACCTCGCCCAGGGATAGGACGTCGCAGCGACGGGGAGCTTCGCGATCACCGAGGCTGCGGCGTCACCGCGCAGCTCCCCGATCACGCCGGGCTTCGCGCCATACCATTCCGCGTCGGGTGCGCCGTCGTCGGAGATCGCCAGCGCCGAGCCGCCGCCGCGCGCACGCCAGCCGATGACCTCGTAGCGCGTGTAGCGATCGGCGCCCGCGGGCTTGGCGGCGATCCAGGTGTGAACGGCGAACGCGCCGCGCCATCCGAAGGTGCGGCTCGCGTAGACCTGCACGATCGCTTCGCGGTGCGCGAGCGGATCGGGCGCGAGGCCCGCCGAACGGTGCGTCGCCGTGCGCCAGTCGCCGCGCATCGACGCGCTGCCGGTGGCGAGCGTCAGCAGCGGCCCCGACAGCAGCAGCGCAACCGCCAGCGCGAGCCAGCCCGTCGCCAGTTTCATTCCCCTGATGATGTTCATCGCTTCATGGTCCGGGACATTCGCACAGACCCCACTGGGCCGAGCGTGGTTCCCGTTCGTCGATTCCCGTGACATGCGGCGCTCGCCCTGCCCGTCATCGAGAATCCGGCGGCAGCGCCAACATCGCGCGCCATCGCGCCGACACCTCGTCGAGCCGTGCCGGCGCATCCGCGATCAGCGGCCGCGCGAAACCGCGCACGCGCTGCCGGTCGTGCTCGTCGTCGATGTACTCGACCGGGGATTTGCCGTCGATCCGCGCGAGCGTCAGCGCGGGCAGCAGGCTCGCGATCCTGGCTTCCAGACCCGTTTGCGATTCCCAGTCGACGCCCGCGAGATACACGTCACGGAACGCGCGGTAGCAGCCGAGGTAGGCCTGCGACCACTGCGGCCGCGCGATGCACTTCACCAGGAAGTGATTGAGGCAGAACGCGGCGTCGAATGCGGGATCACCGTACCACGCGCATTCGGCATCGAGGAATACCGGTCCGCGCGGACCGACGAGGATGTTCTTCGGACTGACATCGCCATGCACCAGCGCGACCCGGGTCTGCGCGGTGCGCTGCGCGAGGGCCTGCAGCGCGCCCGCGATGTCGGGATGCCGCAGCGCGGTCGCGAGCAGGTAGGGCTCGAGCCGGATCGCGTGGAAGATCGCGTCGGTCGGAAAGCGTCGCGCGACCTCGGCATCGCCGGCGCTCGCCGCGTGCAGGCGCGCGAGAATTGCACCGACCTCGCCAGCGGTCCGCGTCGAAACGACACCGTCGAGCAGCAGCTGCTTCCACACCGGATAGCGGTCCGGGTCGAGGAACGCCATCGCGAAGATGCCGCGGCGCGGATCGCTCGCGACCGGCGCGGGCACGTCATCGGGACAGTGGGCTGCCGCGAACGCGATCCACTGCCATTCGTAGGCGTTGCGCTCGATCGGCGCGAACCACGGCTGCGCCACCTTGAGCTGCGGCAGTGCGCGCTTGATGCAAAGCGACCTGCCGGGCAGGTCGACGCGCCAGATGTCCGACGACACGCCACCGGCGAGCGGCGTCCAGGCCGCGTCGGCATCGGATCGCACGAGCCCCTGCGCGCGCAGGAAGTCGCGAAGCTCGCCGTCCGGATGCGCAACGGGTGTCACCGGGTCGCCGGGCGACCGGCCCCGCGGGTGTCGGCGCAACGCCACGACGATCTCGCTCCGCGCAGCATCAGGCGCGATGCGAAGCGAGCGCCGCAGCACCGGCGTAAGGTGCGCCGGAGTGCTCCTCGATCCGCAGCAGCTGGTTGTACTTGGCGACGGTGCTGGACGTCCGCAGCGAGCCGATCTTGATCTGCCCCGCCGCGGCGCCCACGGCGATGTCGGACATGAACGCGTCCTCGGTCTCGCCGGAGCGTGCCGACACGATCGTCGCGTAGCCGGCGGCCTTCGCCTGCGCGATGACCTCGAGCGTGCCGGTCAGCGTGCCGTTCTGGTTGGCCTTGACCAGCACGCCGTTGGCCACGCCCTCGCGCACGCCGCGTGCGAGGCGTTGTGGATTGGTCGTGAAGAGATCGTCGCCGACGAGCTGCAGCCGGCGGCCGAGCCGGTCGGTCAGGAGCTTCCATCCGGACCAGTCTTCCTCGTCGAGGCCGTCCTCGACCGAGACGATCGGGAAATGGCGCGCCCACGAATCGATCATGCCGATCATCGCGGTGGTGTCGAGGTCCCGCTGCTCGCGCGCCAGCCGGTACCGGCCGCCGGCCGCCTTCAGCGTGGTCGCCGCGACGTCGATCGCGATCGCGACGTCCTCGCCGGGAACGAGTCCGGCGCGCTCGATCGAATCGACCATCAGTTGCAGCGCGACGCGACCAGTCTCGCACCCCGGACTCAAGCCGCCCTCGTCGGCCAGCAGGGTCGGCAGGCCGCGCTCGCCCGACAGGTCGGCGGCCGCCGTGCGCACCCGCGCGATCAGGTGGATTGCCTCGGCGATCGACGAAGCGCGCATCGGTATCGCGAGGAAATCCTGCACGTCCATGCCGCATCGCGCGTGCAGCCCCCCGCTCAGGATGTTGGTCATCGGCAGGGGCAGCGTCGGCTGCACGAGCGCGAGATCGGCGATGCGCCGGTAGAGCATCTGGCCGCGCGACGCCGCCACGGCGCGGCAGACGGCGAGCGATACGGCGAGGATCGCGTTGGCGCCCAGGCGCTCGAGGCGCGGGGTGCCGTCGAGCACGCGCAGGCGCAGGTCGATGCCCCGCTGATCCGCGCCATCGGCGCCGCGAAGGGCGTGCGCGATCTCGCCGTCGACGTTGGCGACCGCCTTCAGGACGCCGAGCCCGGCGTAACGGGCGGGATCGCCATCGCGCAACTCGTGCGCCTCGAACGTGCCGGTCGATGCCCCCGAGGGCACGCTCGCCCGGCCGAAGCCGCCGTCGTCGAGCAGCACGTCGGCTTCGACCGTGGGCCGCCCGCGCGAATCGAGGATCTGGCGCGCGCGAACGCTGCGGATCGCGCTGCCGCTCATCGCGCCATCCCGATCACGACGCCCGTCGATGGGTAAGTGCAGCTCATGCTGCGGCGATTCTACGCGGCCGACGGCCGGCCCTTGCCGTTCGACTCTGGGAGCTTCGCGAGCAGGTCGAAGGCCGCTCGTCCGACCTGTCCGCCATCGACGACGGTCACCCGCAGGCGCCGCGACAGCCAGGCGAGGCGATCCTCGACCGGCGGTGCGGCCGGCAACTCGCCCACGATCTCCGCCGCCCGCCCTTCGCCGTCGACGTTCCCGCGTGCGTCGAGCACCAGGCGCGCGTCGATCTCGGCGCGCGCCTGCTGCAGCATCGCCGCCACCTGCGGGGCTTCGAGCCTGACGCTGCGGTGCGCGAGCGTCAGGCGGATCAGCGACAGATGCGCCATCAGGCGCTGCCCGTAATCGAGCAGCAGCGCAAGCTCGACGAGCGGCAGGCGGACCCGCTCGGGCTCGGCGGCACTGCGCTGGAATGCCGCGGCAAGCGCACCCAGCGCGTCGTAGGCGCGCCGGCGCGCCAGACGCTGCTCGACCATCGCGCCCGCCTGCGCCCCTTCGCCGCCCCCCATCGCCAGTGCAGCGTATTGCCGCAGCGCGTCGATGACCCGCGCGACCAGTTGCGGCAGGCTGCGCCGCTCCCACGACGGCAGCACGTAGCTGAATGCCCAGGCGAGTGCCACGCCGAGGAAGGTGTCCGCGATGCGCTCGACGATCGCATAACTGCCGCCCGGGTAAGCGAGATGCTGCTGGATCAGCGCCATCACCGTGGCCGCGATCGCGGTGACGACGTACTGGACCCCGACGAACGCGTGTGCGACCGCGACCGAGACGATGAAGACGGCAGCGAGGATACCGGTCGATGGAACCTGGAACAGCAGCAGCACCAGCAGGCAGCCGACCAGTGTGCCCAGCACACGTGCATTGCGCCGAGCGAGCGTCTGTTCGAGGCTGCCACGAAGCACCACCGCGACGCTCAGAACGACCCATGCGGGATGCGACGCCCAGGGCGACGCGTGGGCGATGAAGAATGCGGCGGAGAGCGCGAGGCTCATGCGCAAGGCGTGACGCAGCACCGGTGATCGCAGCGTCAGGTGCGCGCGGATCGCCGCGAGCGGCCAGCCGTCGGGTGCGACGAACAGGCGCAGTTCGTGCCGGGAAAGCGGCAGCTCCGGTTTCGCGCCTTCGCCGCGCAGCAGCGCGATGATCGCGCGGGTCTCGCCGGCGAGGCGCTGAAGGCGGTCGGTGAGCGCGGGCAACAGGCGCGCACGCGGGTCGGCGTCGGGGAGCGATACGCCGTCCATCGCGCACGAGAACTCCGGTGCCGCGACAGGTCCATCGAGTGCCGCGAGCTTGCCGCGATACGCGGCCTGCGCGGTGTCGAGCGCATCGGCGATCGCCATCAGACCGTCAGCCAGGCGCCTGCGAACGGCCGCACCCGCATCGTCGTGGCCCAGCAGGTTGAGGTCGAGCCGGCTCGCGAGCAGCACCTCCCGCAATTCGATCAGGCGCAACAGGATCGCCGCATGGGTGGCCGCCCCGCGTGCCTCCGGTGCGACGAACACGAAATCGCGCGCCGCCTGCAGGCGGTCGGCCAGGGCGGTCTCGTCGGTGATCCACGCGCGCATCGTCGCGATGTCGGCGTCCTGCAGCCGGGGCGCCGCGAGCAGCCTCGCGCGCGAGCGCAGCAGGCGCGACGTCGCGCCTAGCACCTCGGCGAGCGAATTCCAGCGATAGAAGCCCTGCAGCGTCCGCGTCGCCAGGACGGCCCATCCGAGATAGGCGATCGCGCCAGTCCCGGTCCACGCCAGCGCTTCGGCCGCCGAAGGGGCCGGCGCGGCGACCGCGAACACGATCGCGAGGATCGGCGCAAAGGAGATCGGCATCGCCCGCGGGCCCCAGCCCAGGGTCAGCAACGCGACGAAAGTGATCGCCGCGATCGCGAAACCCAGCGCCAGCGGATCGGCGATCAGCGCCGCGACGACCACCGCGGCTGCGCAGGCAAACGTTGCGGCGAACGCGACGCGCTGCCAGGCCCGGCTCACCGTGGTCGGCAGGTCGGCGAGGCTCGCGCAGATCGCGCCGGCGCTGGCGAGCAGTCCCGCCTCCGCTCCCGCGAGCGCCGCGACGGTGGCGTGGATCAGCCCGACGCCGATGGCGACCTCGATGCCGTTGACCAGATAGGCGGGAGTGCGACGCAGGAGCATCGAGGGTGGTGACGGTCCGCGCGGCGACAGGGATCGGATCACCGGTCGCCGCCGTTAGGGTAATCTTGCGCCGGAATCTCTCCGAAAAGCACGAGGATTGCAATGAAGATCACGCTGGTGGGGTCGCGCTACTTCGGCGCAACGGTGTTCGAGGGCCTGCGCAAGGACGATGCCGACATCGTGCGCGTCGTCGCGCCTGCCGCCGACGACCGACTGGCACTCGCCGCCAGCGCCGCCGGCGTGCCGCTGCACATCCTCGAGAACCCGAAGATCGTGCCGGGCGAGGCGATCGCCGAAGGCACCGACCTGATCGTCGCGGCGCATACGCACGCGCGGGTCAGCGACGAGGCGCTCGCGCGCTCGCGTCTGCGGGGCATCGGCTACCACCCGTCGCTCCTGCCCCGTCACCGCGGCATCGCCGCCGTCGAGTGGACGGTCCTCGAAGGCGACCCGATCGCGGGCGGATCGGTCTATCACCTCGCCGACGGCTGGGATGCCGGCGCGATCGCGGCCCAGGATTGGTGCTTCGTCAAGAAAGGCGAGACCGCGCGCGACCTGTGGGAGCGCGCGCTGGCGCCGATGGGGCTGAAGCTCCTCGCGCAAGTCGTCAGGTACGCCGCCGAACACGGTTCGCTGCCCGCCCTCAAGCAGGACGAGCAGTTCGCCACCCGCGCACCGATGATCCGCCGCTCGATCTCGCTGACCGACGAGCGCAAGCCGGTCGACACGTCGCTGGTCGTCACCGCGATCGGCAAGGACCGGCCGGGCATCGTGAGCCTGCTGTCCGAGCGCGCGCAGGGATTCGGCGCCAACTGGGCGGGCAGCCGGATGACCAACATCGCCGGGCAGTTCGCCGGCATGGTGCATTTCCAGGTCGCCGCCGAGAACGCGAACGCGTTGACCACGGCGCTGCGCAGCCTGGAATCCGAAGGGCTGCGCATCGTCATTGCGAGGAGCGACGCGCCGACCGTTCCCGCCGGGCAGCGCGTGGTCGGCCTCGAACTGGCCGCGCCCGACCGCCCCGGGATCGTCCGCGACCTGTCGAAGAACCTCGCCGAGCGCGGCGTCAGCATCGAGGATCTGCAGACCGAGATCGTCGGCGCGGCGGCGCCGGAAAAGCACCTGTTCAAGGTGAAGGCGCTGCTTGTCGTCCCCGACGCGCTGTCGAACGACGCCCTGCGCCAGACGCTGCAGGCGCTGGCCAGCGAGATGATGGTCGACATCGCGCTGGACGAACGCGTCAATGGAAACTGAGGGGGAACTGAGGGGGAACTGAGGGGGAACTGAGGGGGAACTGAGGGGAAACTGAGGGCAGCCGGGGGCCGGTGACGCCGCGCACATGGGGCGCGGACTGATCGGCCTGCGCGCTCCGCTCAGTGCTTGAGGTGCACGTCGAAGAACGCGATCGTCCGCGACCACGCGAGCGTCGCGGCGGCCTCGTCGTAGCGAGGCGTCGTGTCGTTGTGGAATCCGTGGTTGACCCCGGGATACATGTGCATCCGGTAGCGGACGTGGTTCTCGTCCAGCGCCTTCTCCCACGCAGGCCAGCCGCTGTCGATCCGCTCGTCGAGCCCGGCGTAATGGATCAGCAGCGGGGCCCTGATCTTCGCGGTGTCGGCCGCGCTGGGCTGCACCCCGTAGAACGGCACCGCGGCCTCGAGATCGGGAAAGTGCACCGCCATCAGGTTGACGATGCCGCCGCCATAGCAGAATCCGACGGCGCCGATGCGGCCGTTGCATTCGGGACGCGATTTCAGGAACGGCACCGCGGCGAGCAGGTCCTCCGTGCGCTTCTTCGAGTCGAGCGCCGCGAACAGCTGCATCGCTTTCTCCTCGTTGCCGGGATAGCCGCCGACGGGCGTCAGCGCATCGGGCGCGAACGCCACGTAGCCGTCGACCGCGAGGCGACGCGCGACATCCTCGATGTAGGGATTGAGCCCGCGGTTCTCGTGGACGACGACGACGCAGGGCCAGGGCCCTGCGCCTTTCGCGGGACGCACGAGGTAGCCGCGCATCGATCCCGAGCCTTGCGGCGATGCGTAGCTCGCATACTCCGCGTGGATGCGCGAATCATCCTTCTTCACCTGCTCGGCGAGCGCGTAGTTCGGCGTGAGGCTCTGCAGCATCGCGGCTGCGGTGAACCCGCCGACCGAATGCCTGGCCGCCCGGTCGAGGAACTCGCGCCGGGACAGCGCGCCGTGGATGTAGCCGTCGAAGAGCTTCAGGACTTCGGGGGCGAAATCAGCCGCCTTCCTGCGTTCCATCGCTTTGCCCCTTCGCAAGACCGAATGCCTGCGCCAGCAGCTCGTAGGATCGATGCCGCGGCGCCGCGTCAAAGGTCCAGGTGACGATGACCAGCTCGTCCAGGCCCAGCCGGGCTGCGAGCCCGGTCAGGCGTTCGTGCAATACCTCGGGTGTACCGACGAACGCCTTGCGGCGCAGCGCTTCGATGGTCGCGCGCTCGGTGTCGGTGTAGGGCCAGGACTGCGCCTCCTCCGGCGTGACCAGGGGCTTGCGGACGCCCTGCTCGAAACCGATCCGCCAGAACTCCCGCGTCCTGAACAGCCGCCAAGCCTCGGCCTCGCTGTCCGCGGCGAGCGCCCACACGCATATCGTCGCCTGCGGATGCGGATGGCGCGCGCTCGGCCGATAGTGGCGGCGATAGAGATCCAGCGCCTGCTCGACGCCGCGCCCGTCGCTGAAGAAATACGCGTACGCATAGGGCAGGCCGAGATGCGCGGCGAGCTGGGCGCCGTAGTCGGAGCTGCCGAGGATCCACATCTGCGGCGTCGTCGGTCCCGTCGGGTGGGCGCGGATCGCGGCGAACGGATGGCCTTCCTGCAACGGCAGACCGCCGACCCAGGCCTGCAGGTCCTGCACCTGCTGCGAAAATTCGATCGCGGCGTCCGCGTGCGGATTCAGCGCGTAGGCGGTGCGCATGTCCGATCCCGGCGCGCGGCCGACGCCGAGGTCGATGCGTCCCGGCGCGATCGCCTCCAGCACGCGGAACTGCTCGGCGACCTTGAGCGCCGAGTAATGCGGCAGCATGACCCCCGCGCTGCCGATGCGGATGCGCGAGGTCGTCGCCGCGATCGCGGCCATCAGGACCTCGGGGGCGGTGCCGACGATGCTGTCGCTGTTGTGGTGCTCGGACACCCAGTAGCGGTGATAACCCAGCGCGTCGCAGTGCCGCGCGAGCGCGAGCGTCTCGCGGATCGCGACGTCCTGCGTCGTGCCCTTGGCGGACGTCGACTGGTCGAGAACCGAGAGCCTCATGCCGACCTCCCCGCGCGTCGCGAAGCTGCGGCAACCCCATCCTCGTCGTCCCAGTCCGGTTGCGGCACCGTGCGCGCGACGATCGCACCGGTCGCGGCGATGCCCGCGAGCACGAGGAATATCACGCGGTACGCCCCATCGAGGCGGGACACCAGCGCCTCGCGATCGGCCTGCGACAGCGCCTCGCCATTGCCGCCGCCGGCCTCGATCGCGCGATCGAGGCTCACCGGCAGTCCGGCCCCGGAGGCACCGAGCAGCGCCACCAGCAGCGTGCCGACGATCGCGGTGCCCGTTGCGCCACCGACCGAGCGCGAGAACGAGATCGTCGCCGTCGCCGCGCCCAGCGCTTCGCGACCGGCCGCGTGCTGCACGACGACCTGCGTCGGCGGCATCACCATCGAAAGCCCCATGCCGACGAACCCGGTCAGCGCCATCACGGCCCAGGTCGGCGCGCGGACGACACTGGCCGCGAGCAGCAGGAACGTCACCGATGCGAGCGCGAGCCCGGCCTGCGGGAACAGCGTCGTGTTGCCGGTGTGCGCGATCACCCTGCCCACCAGCGACGAGACCAGCGCCATCGTCAGCGTGATCGGCAGGAGCAGCAGCCCCGAGGTGCCGATGCCCACGCCCCGACCCAGCTGCAGGTAGAGCGGCAGGTAGAGGATCGTGCCGAACAGCGTGGCCGCAAAACAGAAGACGACGACGTCGGAGCGGATGATCGCCGGATAGCCGAGGTAGCGCACGGGGATCACCGGATGCTCGAAGCGGGTCTCCCACGACCAGAGCGCGAGGTAACCTGCGCCCGCGACACCGATCAGCACCAGCAATTGCCAGTCACCCCAGCCATAGCGATGGCCGGCCGACGACAACGCATAGAGCAGCGCCGCAGTCGCCACCGCGAACAGCATCGCACCGACGAAGTCCACGCGAAACGACTTCGGGCGTCGCGCCACCGGCATCGGAGGTATGCGCATCGCGAGCAGCCAGGCGATCACGCCCAGCGGAAGATTGATCGTGAAGATGGCACGCCAGCCGAACTGCTCGGTCAGGTAGGCGCCGAGGATCGGTCCCGCGGTTGAGGACAGCGTGAACAGGACCGCGAAATAGCCGGCGAAACGCCCGCGCTCGCGCGGCGGCACGTGCTCGCCGATCAGCGCCTGGGCAAGGGTCATCAATCCTCCGCCGCCCAGGCCCTGCACGGCGCGGGCGACGATCAGCGCGAGCAGCGTCGGCGCGAAGGCGCAGGCGGCCGATGCCAAGGTGAACACGGCCAGCGCCACCATCAGCATCCGGCGGCGACCGAAGTGATCGCTCAGGTGTCCGTACAAGGGCGCCGCGATCGTCGCGGCGAGGAGGTAGGCGACGACGACCCAGGACAGGTCGGTGAAGCCGTGCAGCGAGCTCGCGATCGTCGGCAGCGCACTGGCGAGGATCGTCTGGTCGGCGGCCGCGAGGAACATCGCCACCATGACGCCGGGGAACACCTGGCGAAATGCCTGGCGCGTCGCTTCGCGCGTGGCGGTCACGCCATGCCCCTGCGGCCATCGGGGCCATTACGACCGTTGCTTGCAGACTTCGTCATCGCAGACGCGATGTTAACGCGTTCGCGATCGCGCCCTCCCGGGACGGCATCGAATGGTCTCCGCGGCACATCCACGGCTGCTGCGCCCCAGGTGACGCAGCGACCCGGACGCCGGCGCCGCGTTGTGGAACTTCTGCCTTTGCGGTGGCACACTTTCCGGCACGCCCGCCCGACCCTCGACGCATGGGTTCAAAAGGCGTTTCCGAACCGCACGGGAGACCGACATGCCTTCCAGTTGGCAGTACGCGCTCGGTGTGATGTTGGCCGGAGCGAGCAGCACGATGGCCTGGGCACAACCCCCCGACTGCCAGGTCGAGCATCAGCCCTACGTGCAATCGGGCGTCGCGCAGGGTCACATGCGCGTGGTCAATGACGGCAAGGGTTGCGGGTTCAACTTCAGGTTCGCCGGCAAGTTCGACCCGAGCAGCTGGAAGGTCGAGCAGCCGCCGCAGCACGGCAGGGTCGAGGCCGGCGGCAGCCGCGTCGAGTACTTCCCGGAACCAGGCTATGTGGGTCCCGACGCGTTCACCGTCGCGGTCTTCGGCGTGAATCCGATGATGAGGACCGCGAACAAATCGCGCGACGGCCGCTTTGCGATCGCCGTCGACGTTCGCGCTGCGCCCTAGGCATCGCGGGCCGAGCCCGCCGCTGGGGGCACGGCCTCCCGGCATTCGCCGGGGCGGGGATCAGGGACTGGTCGATTGGATCGCGAAGTTCTGCTGCGACTGCTGCCAGCTCAGCACCGTCGTCCGGCCTGGCGTCGGGAAATCCGTCACCGTCACCTGCCTGGTCGCACCGGTCAGGAATTCGCCGGCCGGCGCGGTGACGGTGAATTGCACCGGGGCGCCCTGCGGCTGGCCGTTCACCATCAGCTGTGCAGTGTGCGCTCCGTTGCCCATCAGGTTGAAATTCATCAGGAGCCCGAAGCCGGTGTTGGTATTCCCGGCGCCACAGATGCCCGCGGTATCGTCCCGGCTCGAGCCGTAGGGCACCCCGACCTGGGGTTGCCCGTCGATGGAGACGGCGACCGCAGGTCCCTGGCACGACCAGCCGGAGACGAGGCCGATGCCGCTCTGGAAGCTTGCAGGCTGCGGGTTCTCGAGCGCGCTCGCAGGCGCGGTTGCCGTCGGGCCGACCGTGCCGGTCTGTCCGGCGAAATTGGTTGGGGAATTGACCATCACATTCCCGTTGCGGTCGACCGAATGCACGCCGTCGTTGGGCAGCGCCTGGTAGGCCACGACATCGACGCCTGCATAGTTGATCGTTCCTTCGGGAACGTAGAGAAACCCGTCGGGAACGACGTAATCGGGCGTCACGATGCGAAGGTTCGCGAAGCCCTGCGTCGCGATCAGGAAATGCCGGTTGGCGGTGTCGCCCGGAAGGTCGGATGGAAACGTGAAGCTGTGCGCAGGATTGTTGCCTTCGGTGACGGAAATCGTGTGTCCGCTCAGGAACTGCTCACCGGACGAAGATACGCTCAACTCGATGAACTGAACGCTGCCCGTACCGTCGGAAAAGATCTCGTCGATCTTCCAGAGATGGAACGAGGCCTTCGCCTGCAGCGAGAACAGGGCGAGAGCGACGAACCAGAGCGAGCGCGCGACGCGCCGCGTCGATGACGTTGCCATGGGTTCCTCCCAGGGTCGGCAGGTTGCCGCCTTCTGGGACCGCAAACAGCCCCGACTGCACGACTATTCCGCCGGCTTGGCCTGGTACCAGCTCGCGTAATCCTTCTTCAGGTGCGCGAGCTTGGGAAGATCGTTGTAGACGATGTACGGCTGGTCGGGATGCAGCTCGAGGTAGTTCTGGTGATAGGCCTCGGCCGGGTAGAACTTCTCGAGCGGCACGACCTGCGTGACGATCGGCTTCGGGAACGCCTTCGCCCGGTCGAGCTGGGCGATGTAGCGCTGCGCGAGTTCCTTCTGCTGGTCGTTCGCGTAGAAGATCACCGACCGGTACTGAGTTCCGACGTCGGGACCCTGCCGGTTCAATTCGGTCGGGTCGTGCGCGACGTCGAAGAACACCTTGAGCAGCTCGGGGTAGGAGATCTTCGCCGTGTCGTAGGTGACCTGCACCGACTCGGCATGCCCGGTCGTCCCGGTGCTGACGATCGGGTAGTAGGCGGTGGCTGCATTGCCGCCGGAATAGCCGGAGACGACCTTCGTCACGCCCTTGAGGTGCTTGAACACGGCATCGACGCCCCAGAAGCAGCCACCGGCGAACACGGCTGTCGCGGCGCCGCCTGCAGCCTTGGGCTGCGGGCCCGCATAGTCGGGAATGGCCGCCTGCGCAGCCCCGCTGGCCAGTGTCAGGAAGAGCAATCCGATCCGAAACGCGCGCATGGCCACCTCCATTGGACTCCGACGCATCATACGTCGTGCCGGCTCATGCCCACCTTACACGGGGGCGCGCCTCGACCGCCGCTTCCGGGGCCGCCACCGCAGGTGCGGGTGCGGCGGACACGGCGTCGCCCGAGAGCATGATCACCGCCCCGCCTGCGGCGCGCGCGTCCGCCGCGTCGCGGGTGACCAGCAGCGTCGGCAATCCGCGCAACGCGGCCTGCTCGAAGACGAACCGTCGCAGGTCGGCACGAAGCTGGGGATCGAGCTTGCCGAAGGGATCGTCGAGGAGCAGCGCCCGCGGCTCGGCGGCGAGCGTTCGCATCAGTGCGACCTTGGCGCGCTGCGCCCCCGACAGCGCCTCCGGGTCGCGGTCCCCGAGTCCGTCGAGCCCTGCTTCGCGCAGCAGGCGTTCGGCGATTGCACGCCGCGCGTCGCGACCGCGAATTCCGGGTGGAAGCGCGAACGCGAGGTTGCCGGCGACGTCGAGGTGCGGGAACAGCAGGTCGTCGGCGAACTGGATGCCGATTCGCCGCCGTTCGGGGGGAAGCGTCGCGATCTCGTCGCCGCCGATCGAGACGCGGCCGCGGCCGCGGAATCCGGGGTCGAGCGTACCGGCGATCCAGGCGAGCAGCGCGGACTTGCCCACGCCGGTCGGCCCCATCACCGTTGCGCATTCACCCTCACCGATCGTGAGGTCGAGCGAATCGATCAGTGTGCGCGTTCCGGACTGGATCCGCACGCGTGTCAGGCACAGCGCTTCACTCATGCTATGGCCTCCTTGCGCCAGTTCGGCAGTGCCAGCGCTCCGACGCACAGGAGCAGCGGCACCAGCCATTGCAGCGTTGCATACACGCCGGTCGCATGCCGATCGGCGCCCGACGCCAGCGCCACCGCCCGCGTGGTCAGTGTGGTCACGCCGTGGCTGCCGGCGAACAGGGACGGCAGGTACTGGTCTGCACTCGCCGTGACCGCAATCGCGCAGGCGACCAGCAGCAGACCTGCGAGCAGCGGCAGCTTGATGCGCAGGAGCGCGCGACGCGGCGCAACTCCGAGGCTGCGCGCGCTGCGCGCGTAGCGCCGGTCGAGCGCGCGCCACGGACCCGCGATCGCCAGCATCAGGCAGGGAACAACGACGATCGAATGGGTCGCGATCGCCGCGACCCAGGTGCCGTCCAACCGGGTGCCGGCGAGCAGAATGCGAATGCCGACGAGGAATGCGATCTGCGGAACCAGCAGCGGAACCCAGAGCAGCCATGGCGAGCCTGCGGGCGCCCGGACCCCGCTGCGGTCTTCGCATTCGAGTCCACCGACCGCGAGCAGCAACGCGATCGCCGTGGCAGTGATCGCGACGACCACCGTGGCGAGCGCAGCGACGCCGGCATCGCGCCCGTCCGCGATCCAGTGGGCGAGCGTCAGGTCGGAGGGCCACGGCGCCCCCGTCGGCCACGATCCCGCGAACGACCAGGTGATCAGCTTCGCCAGCGACAGCGCGCCTGCGACGAAGCCCAGCGTGCAGATGACCGCGGCGACGCGCGCGGCCATCGCGACGATCACGCCGCGTCTGCCGCGCTCGACCCAGGCCCGTCCAAGCGCCGCGACGACGTGCTCGAGCATCCACCACGCCGCGATTGCTCCGGCGACGATCGCGAGCAGCAGGCAGGCCGTTGCCGCACCTGCAAACCGCGCGCGACCCCCGGCTTCCGTCAACTGGCGCAGCGCCAGGACGGCGAGCGTCGGCGGATGATTCGCGCCACCGGGCCCGACGACCAGCGCGACATCGACGACCGACAGCGACAGCGCGAGCACCAACCACAGGGCGATGCGGATCCGCGGATAGATCTGCGGCAGCAGCACCTTTGCGAACACCACGGCGCCCGGGTAACCGAGCGTGCGTGCGACGCTCATCGTCTTCGACGTGGGCAACCGGCGAAGCGCGTCAACGACGACCAGGATCAGGAAAGGTGTGTCCTTCAGCACCAGCACCGCGATCAGCGCCAGCCCGTACCTGTCGCCGCCGCCCGCGATCGTGGCCATCGTCGCATGTCCGTCCAGCCACGGCGACAGCGCGCCGAAGAACCAGCTGCCTGGCGCGATCAGGAAGGCCACGCCGAGCGCGAGGGCCGAATGGGGTGCCGCCAGCAGCGGCGCGGCGAGCCGGGCCGCCTTCCTGCGGAGGCCGCGCCCCTGCGCCCAGGCGCAAGCGAGCAAAGCGAGTGCCGCCGAAACGACCGTCGCACCGATGCCGGTCCACAGCGTCAGGCCGATGCTGGCCGCGATGCCGGGCGTCGCCGCGAGCTCGTGCCATGGACGCAGGCTCAGGCCCCGCCCGCCGGCGGCGAACGGGTCGTCGAACGGGTAGCCGAACGCCAGGAGGGCGGTACCCGCGAGACCCACGGCGACCGCGGTGACCGGCAGGGCAGCCACCAGGACCGGACCGAGCGCAAGCGCACGCCGACCCATCGCGCGCAAGGCCCGGACCCGCGCCGTGCCGGCCGTCATCGCGTAGCTCATGGGCTCGAGCGGCGACGGCAAGGCCGCGCCATCGGAATATGGGGCGATCGCACGTTCGGGGTTGGTGTCGGCGACGGTGAGACCAGAAATCAGATCGCCGGATCGCGAATGGGTTCACTCCACCCGTCGGGCAGGATCTTCCATCCGCGCCCCGAAAAACGCCGAAAAGCGCACCGAAAAGCGGGTCAGACCCCATCCCCTGATCCCATTCTTTGGGGGAATGGGCTCTGACCCTGTTTTCGGGGGTCGGCGTGGGGTGGGCTACTTGGTGCCGAAGATCCGGTCGCCGGCATCGCCCAGGCCCGGGACGATGTAGCCGTGGTCGTTCAGCTGGCGGTCGATCGCCGCCACGTAGATCGAAACGTCCGGATGCGCCGCCTGCAGCGTCGCGATGCCTTCCGGCGCAGCAACCAGGCACGCCATCCGGATCGACCGCGGACGCGTCTGCTTCAGCCGGGTGATCGCGGCCACGGCGGAGTTCCCGGTCGCGAGCATCGGGTCGAGCACGATCGCGTCGCGCTCGCTCATCCCGCCCGGCATCTTGAAGTAGTACTCGACCGCCCCGAGCGTCCTCGGATCGCGGTAGAGGCCGATGTGCCCGACCCGGGCACCCGGCACGACGTCCAGGAATCCGTCGAGCAGGCCGGTACCGGCACGGAGGATCGGGACGAAGACGAGTTTCTTGCCGTCGATCAGCTTCGCGCGCATCGGCTCGAGCGGAGTCTCGATCTCGATCTCCTGCATCGGTGTGTCGCGGGTCACCTCGTAGGCCATCAGCGCCCCGATCTCGTTCAGCAGCCGGCGGAAGTTGGAGGTGCTGGTTTCCTTGCGCCGCATCAGCGTGAGCTTGTGCTGGATCAGCGGATGGTCGAGGACGTGAACCTCCGGCATCGGATTCTCCAAGGATTGAACGCAACGCAAGCCGCGGCCCGCGCAGCCGGCCGGCCCGACCGATCCGGCAACCGTCAGGCGGCGCGCGAGGAAGGGTGCAATCGGCTCGAGCGCGGCACGCCGGCCAGCAGGTATTCCATCTGGTCGGCGAGGATGCGCCGATTGCGTAGGATGAAGTGCTCGTGCCGGTTGGGCACGTACGGCACGTAGAGCAGCGGCATGCCCGCCTGCTCCGGCGCGCGGTTGCCCTTGCGCGTGTTGCACGCGCGGCAGGCGGTGACCGAATTCATCCACGTGTCGCGCCCCCCGCGCGATGCCGGAATGATGTGATCACGCGACAGGTCGCGGTATTGATGGCGCTCGCCGCAGTACGCGCACACCTGCCGGTCGCGCACGAACAGCATCGGGTTGGTGAGGCTCGGCGTATGCGCGAGCGGATGGCCGGCGCTACCCTTGATGGCGAGGATCGACTTGGTCGCGATCCGGGAACGCGTCCCGTCGCGCTGCCAGCCGCCGCGGAATTCGCGGACGATCGCGCCCAGCGACCACGCGACCATCTGCCGCGCGTGGTAGGTGATGGCCTCCTCGAGCTCGACCCACGCCTGGGGCAGCCCGGCCATGTCGACGGTGAGGACCAGCGGATCCATGGAGTGATTCTAATGCCAGCGGCGGGTCGCGCGCACGGACCCCTGCACTACCCCCTCCGGGGGCACAGTACGATCAACGCGCGGCGGGAGATTCCGGATGACGACAAAATTCGTCACGGGCCCCGGCGGGAGACTCCCGCCGGGGCCTTCGCGACTGCTGACCGCACCGACGTCCTGCCGTCGGTGCGGCGGCGATCCCGCAATGTCGGTTGGGAGTGCCGCGCACAGCACTCGAAATCGCCGTCTTACCGCCTGCTGCACTGCGCGGTGTCATGCCGGTCGCGGGCAGGATCATCGACCGGCCACCGCATCGACGTCGACGGAATATTCGCCGTCGTCCGATTCCTCGCGTTCCGCGCTCGCCAGCCGGACGACCATGCCGTCGCGGGCCTGCCAGTACGTGCCCTGATGCCTGGTGTCGACCAGGCGATAGTCGCCGTGCCGGTACGGCTGCCGATACGCTTCGTCTTGGTATGCCATTTCGGATGCCTCGTTCCGTTGTCGTTGCCGCCCCGGGGCGACAAAAAAGCCCGGGGCCTTGCCGGCGCCGGGCTTGCAACGGAGACGCACATCCTTCTAGGGACGCGCCTCCCTTGCACGCGCCCGCGCGCGTGCCTGCGTGTCGAAGTCGGCCATGTCGGTCATGCGTTGCCTGCTCCTTTCCTCATGCCCGCTGCGCGCGGCGCGCGCAGTGCGTGCAATCACCTCGCCATTGCGGCGGGCAACGTTCGAAAGGACTTCTGGAGAACCTTTCGACGCTTCCGCCGGCCACCCGGCGGACGTCGTCCGGTCGGGAGGTACTACGTCGCCGAATTGCCGTCGCGACGGACGGCACCGGGCGTGAATCGCTGCATCGCCATGACCATGGCATCGCCGCGCGCAATGCGCGCACCGCAGGCGCCACTGCCCGGTTTCGGGCAACGCTGCGTCGGCTGGATGGCGAGGTCGAATCGTCCGGTCATGGGCCTGTTGCGCGTGCGATCTGCTCTTCGGTTCGGTAGTCGAAAAACCTGCGAACGATCACGCAGGCACTCGTTCAATGTCGAGTGATTCCATTGTAACGATGCTGCGCTCGCGCTCGCAACGAATTCACCGCGCGCGTCGCGCTGCCGCGATGCCGACGCGTCATTCACGCAACACCTGCGCAACGCCGACGCGTGATCAGCGCAAGATCGCCGCGACCCGCACCGGTCCGCGGTGCGAGAATCAGGCTCCCGGAGGGACGCGCATGCCGATGCCTCGCATTCCGGTCAAAGCGGCCGCGCCGCGACCCGTACGCCGCGGCATCAAGTCGGGGCTGTTCGCAGCCCTCGCCACGGCATTCGTCACGGCGTTTGCTTCCCCCGCCTTTGCGTACACGGTCGTCGAGTACTACAACGCCTCGCTCGACCACTATTTCATGACGCCGCTGCCCGCCGAGATCGGCGCGCTCGACGCCGGGCGGATCGAAGGCTGGACGCGCACCGGCCTCGTGTTCGACGCCTACGCTTCGGTTGCCGACGCGGGAGGCGCCTCCGTGAACCCCGTATGCCGGTTCTACATCCCGCCGCAGCATGGGGATTCGCATTTTTTCTCGGCCTCGCCCGACGAATGCCAGGCGGTGCTGGCAAAGATCGGCACCGATCCGAACTTCAGCGGCTACGTCTACGAGACACCCGCCGCGTTCTACATCGCGCTCCCCGATACGGCCACCGGAGCCTGCCCCTCGGGAACGCTGCCGGTGTACCGGCTGTGGAACCATCGCGCCGATTCCAACCACCGCTACACGGCCGACCTCGCAACGCGCAACGCGATGATCGCGCGCGGCTATGTGCCCGAGGGTTACGGCACGATGGGGGTGGCGATGTGCACGCCCCGCGCGGCCATCTCCGATTCGCAGGTGCGCGTGACCGCGGCATCGCCGTTCGCACCCGGTTGCGACGATGCGCCGGTCACCGGTGTGGTCTATCCCGGCGCCGAGGTCGAGCCGATGATCGCGATCGACCCTCAGGATCCGTCGCACATGATCGGCGTGTTCCAGCAGGACCGCTGGTCGGACGGCGGGGCCCGGGGATTGCGCACCGGATATTCGTTCGACGGGGGCCTCGGCTGGTCGCTGACCCAGGCGTCGTTCTCGCACTGCACCGGGGGCAGCGCCGCCAACGGCGCCGACTACGCGCGCGCTAGCGATCCCTGGGTGACGATCGGGCCCGATGGCATCGCCTACCAGGTCGCCATCGCGTTCAACGGCACCACCTTCGCTGCAGGCTCGTCGAGCGCGGTGCTCGCGAGCCGGTCGACCGACGGCGGCCGCACGTGGGGTGCGCCGAAGGCCCTGATCGTCGACGGCAGCGCGTTCTTCAACGACAAGGAATCGATCACCGCCGACGCCCAGACTCCCGGCACCGCCTACGCCGTGTGGGACCGCCTTGCCCCCAATGGTCATGGACCCGCCTATTTCTCCCGGACCACCGATGGTGGACTGACGTGGGAGGCGGCACGCCAGATCTACGATCCGGGTGGGCGCAACCAGACGCTCAACAACCAGATCGTCGTCGCACCTTCCGGGGCCGGCAGCGCCTACGGGGTGTTCGATTTCTTCACCGAGTTCGACGTCACCGCGAACGCTGCGGTCACGACCCGTCTCGCCGTCGTCCGGTCCGCGGACGGCGGGGTCACGTGGTCCCCGGAAATGCGGATCGCCGACACCCACGCGGTCGGCACCCACGATCCGCAGAATCCGGCGCGCACGCTGCGCGACGGTGCGAATCTCGGCTCGTTCGCGGCGGGACCGGGTGCGCAACTCGTCGCCGTCTGGCAGGACTCGCGGTTTTCGGGCGGCGCCATCGACGGCATCGCGTTCTCGCGTTCGCGCGACGGCGGCGCCACCTGGAGCGCGCCGGTGCAGGTGAATCGCGTGCCCGGCGTACAGGCGTTCCTGCCTTCGGTCACCGTGCGCAACGACGGAACGATCGGGGTGCTGTACTACGACATGCGCAGCGACACGCCCGACCCGAACACGCTGCTGGTCGACGCCTGGCTCGCCACCTCCACGGACGGTGTCGCCTGGAGCGAAGTCCACGTCGCGGGTCCGTTCGATTTCGATTCGGCGCCGGTGGCCGAAGGGGGACTGTTCATCGGCGACTACCAGGGCGTCGCCAGCGCAAGCGGCGCCTTCACGGCGTTCTATGCACAGACCAATCCCGATCCGGCCAACCGCACGGACATCTTCGCGTCAGGGTTCCGCTCGATCGGGACCGGCGCCAAGGAACAGGTCGCCGCCAAGGCGGGTTATCACGCGAGGGCCGCCGCGCCGCTCGTGGTGACGCCCGAGTTGCAGCAACGCATCGCGGCGAGCATCGCACGCACGCTGGCCGGACGGCGCAACGGCCCGCCGCCGCACGGCGATCGCTGAGTTCCGCACGCGCGACGTGCGCATCGGCGTGCGCATCGGCATGCGCATCGGCACGCGCATCGGCATGCGCATCGGCATGCGCGCGTCGGGGGAGAGGCGCGCGGTGACGGGTGTTCGCTCCAGGCTTCGGTGCCGCAAGGCGCGTCGTCGAGCGGGTCCCGGTGCGGCGGCGCTCGAGGACATCGATGACCTGACGTGGCAGACGGGCTCGCTTGCCGCACCACCCGCTTTGCGACGACTGCGGCACAGGCGCCCGGAGCGAACACCCGTCATCGCTCGCCGTGCGATGCGTCAGCGCCGGTCGGGAACGCAAATCTCACGAATGGCATGGGCTGATCCGAATCGGACCGGCGCCGACGTTTCCGGGGCGGCGCGGCGGGCTGCGGCGAGCGCGAGTGTGCGCGACGGCTGTCACGGGTGGCGCGGCAAGCGAGCCCGCACGGCGCATTGTGTTCGCGATGTACTCGAGCGCCGTCGCGCCGGGACCCCTAAGCCGGCGCTTGCGCACTCCGAGCGCGCGGGCGCCGCCCGTCGCGCTGCCCAAGGCGAGTTTCGCATCGGGCGCAGACGCACCCTGCTGCGCCGCCCAAGGCACAATTTCACCGCGGGCGCACGCGAAAACGTGGTGCGTCCCGGATTTCCCGGATGAGGCGCTTACAACGCGAGTGCGACCCGCGTTCCCTGTTCGATCGCCCGCTTGGCGTCGAGCTCGGCGGCGACATCCGCGCCGCCGATCAGCGTGCAATCGATTCCCGCCACTGCCAGCTGCTTCGCAAGGTCGCGACGCGGCTCCTGACCGGCGCAGACGACGATCGTGTCGACGTCGAGAACCTGCGGCTGCCCGTCGACGCGCAGGTGCAGTCCCGAATCGTCGATGCGATCGTAGGCAACCCCCGAGAGCATGGTCACGCCGCGCTTCTTGAGCAGCGTCCTGCGTATCCACCCCGTCGTCTTGGCGAGGCCTTCGCCGACTTTCGACGCCTTGCGCTGCAGCAGCCACACCTGTCGCGGCGGCGGCGGTTCCTGCGCCGGCTTGATGCCCCCGCGGCTGGCGTACGCCTGGTCGATGCCCCATTCGGCGCGAAATGCGTCGATCGCAGGATCATCGGCCTCGCCGGTGCTCGCATGACCATCGCCACCCCCGCCATGGGTCAGGAACTCGGCGACGTCGAAACCGATGCCGCCCGCGCCGATGATCGCCACCTTGCGTCCGGCGCCGCGCTGTCCGCCGACGATCTCGACATAGCTCGCGACCTTCCGATGCGACAGCCCGTCGATCGCCGGCTGCCGGGGGACGACGCCGGTGGCGAGGATCACCGCGTCGAAACCGCGCAGGTCGTCGACGCCGGCGAGGCGACCGAGCCGCAGGCCGACATTCAGCGCCGCGAGGCGATTGGCGAAATAGCGCAACGTCTCGGCGAACTCCTCCTTGCCCGGAATTCGCTGGGCGAGATTGAACTGGCCGCCGATCGCATCCGCGGCGTCGAACAGCGTGACCTCGTGCCCGCGTCCGGCCGCGGTCGTCGCGCAGGCGAGCCCCGCGGGACCGGCGCCGACGATCGCGACGCGCCTTCGCACCTGCGCCGGCGCCGCCGTCATTCCGACCTCTGTCTCCCGGCAGGCCCAGGGATTCACCAGGCACGAGGCAATCCTGCGCTCGAAGATGTGGTCGAGGCAGGCCTGATTGCAGGCGATGCAGGTGTTGATCGACGCGGCGTCGCCGCGCGCCGCCTTGACCACGAACTCGGCATCGGCGAGGAACGGGCGCGCCATCGACACCATGTCGGCATCGCCGCGCGCGAGGACGGCCTCGGCGACCGCGGGATCGTTGATGCGGTTGGTGGTGATCAGCGGCAGTTTCACGGCCCCGCGCAGCCGCGCCGTCACCCAGCCGAAGGCCGCGCGCGGCACCATCGTCGCGATCGTCGGAATCCGCGCCTCGTGCCAGCCGATGCCGGTGTTGATCAGCGTGGCGCCCGCGGCTTCGATGCGCCTCGCGAGCTCGACCACCTCATCCCAGGTGCTTCCGCCGTCGACCAGGTCGAGCATCGACAGGCGGTAGATGATGATGAACCTCGGGCCGACGGCGGCACGCGTGCGGCGCACGACCTCGGTCGCGAAGCGGACGCGGTTGTCGAAGGATCCGCCCCAGTCATCGTCGCGCAGATTGGTCCTCGGCGCGATGAACTGGTTGATCAGGTAGCCCTCGGAGCCCATGATCTCGACCCCGTCGTAACCGGCGCGCTGTGCCAGCTGCGCGCAGCGCGCGTAGGCCGCGATCGTGCGTCCGATGCCCCAGCGTGTCAGCGCCCGCGGCTTGAACGGCGTGATCGGCGAACGCAGCGCCGAAGGTGCGACCGACAGCGGGTGATAGGCGTAGCGGCCCGCGTGCAGGATCTGCAGTGCGATCCTGCCGCCGGCGGCGTGGACGGCATCGGTGACCCGGCGATGCTTCGCCACCTGCCAGGAGAAGCTCAGCTGCGAGGCGCGCGGCTCGAGCCGTCCCGCAAGGTTGGGCGCGATGCCGCCGGTGACGATCAGGCCGACACCGCCGCGCGCACGCGCGGCGTAGAACGCCGCGAGCCGCTCGAAGCCATCGGGTGCCTCTTCGAGCCCCGTGTGCATCGATCCCATCAGCACGCGATTGGGCAGCGTCGTGAACCCCAGGTCCAGCGGTGCGAGCAGATGCGGATAGGCGCTCATTGCCCGCGATTCTACGTGACCATGTCGCACGCGGCGGCGGTCCCGCCGGCTCCTGCGCGCGCCGACCGGAAAGGGACCCGATGGATTGGCACGCGGCGGGCCGGATCGCGCGGCCGGCACGACGCCGGCTATTCGTCCGGCACCAGACGGTAGCCGATGCCGGTCTCGGTCAGCAGATGCCGCGGCCGGACCGGGTCGGCCTCGAGCTTGTCGCGCAGCTGCTTCATGTAGATTCGCAGGTAATGCGTGTCGGCCGCGTGCGTCGGTCCCCACACCTCGGTCAGCAGCTGCCGGTGCGTGACGACCATGCCGAGGTGTTGCGCAAGCGCCGCAAGCAGGCGGAATTCGGTCGGGGTCAGCCGGATGTCGGTGCCCTCCCGGCTCGCGACGCGCCGCTCGAGGTCGACGACGGCGTTGCCGAAGCGCAGGATCGGCGCCCCCGTGCCGGAGCGCACGGCGCCGCGCAGCGCCGCGCGCACACGCGCGAGCAGCTCGCCCACGCCGAAAGGCTTGGTGACGTAGTCGTCGGCGCCGGCGTCGAGCGCGTCGATCTTCGACCGCTCCTGGACGCGCGCCGACAGCACGATGATCGGCATCGGCGACCACTCGCGGATCCGGCGAATCACCTCGATGCCGTCGATGTCGGGCAGCGCCAGATCGATGATCGCGAGATCAGGCTTGTGCGTCCCCGCGTCGATGGCGCCGCGCCGCCCCGTCGCCGATTCGACGACGCGATAGCCCTCCAGGCCGAGGGTGGCGCGCAGGAAGCGCCGGATCTCGGGTTCGTCCTCGACGACGAGGATCGTCGGGTGCGCGTCGGCCATGTCAGTCGGACGCCGGTTCCTGGGGCATCGCCGGTGGCGCCTCGACCGGGAGCGTGAAGCGGAATGCCGTTCCTCCGCCGGAAATGCGTTCGGCCCAGGCGCGGCCGCCGTGCAGGCGCACGATTGCACGGCATATCGCAAGCCCGAGCCCCATGCCGGTATCCGCAGCCTCGACCGAGCCGCGATGGAACTTCGCGAACACGCGCTCGAGGTCGGCGTCGGAAAGACCGTCGCCGTAGTCCTCGACGGTGACGACGACTTCCTCTTCCCGGCGCTGTGCGCGCACGCGCACGACGGTCTCGGGCGGCGTGTGCCTCGCCGCATTCTCGAGCAAGTTGCCCAGCGCCTGTTCGATCAGGGTCGCATCGACGCGCACCAGCGGCAGGTCGTCGGCCATGTCGACGATGACCCGGTGCGACGCCATCCGCCCGGCGAGCCGCGACAGCGCCGAGCCCACGATCTCGGAAAGCGCCACCCAGTCGCGGTCGACCTTGATCGCACCCGTCTCGAGGCGCGTCATCTGCAGCACCTTGGCGACGTGCTCCGACATCTCGCGCGCCTGGTCGAACACGCTCTCGGCCAGCGCCTTGCGCTCGGCGGGCGAGAGTCGCTCGCCGTTCTCGACGAGGCTCGACGAGGCCCCGGCCATGACCGCGAGCGGCGTGCGCAGGTCGTGGGAAATCGACGCCAGCAGGGCGCTGCGTATCCTCTCGGTCTCGGCCTCGATCTCCAGCGCAGCCTGCGACGCCGCGCGTTCGCGCACGCTGTCGACCAGGTGGGAGATGACCAGCGCCACCGCGAGCATGATCGCGAACGTCAGCAGGTACTGGGCATCGTCGATGGTCAACGTGCCGCGCGGCGGAACGAACAGGAAGTCGAACGCCAGCACGCACAGGATCGACGCGGCGACCGCAGGGCCGCGCGAGAAACGCAGCGCGATGATGACGACGGCCAGCAGGTAGACCATCGCGATGTTCACGAGGTCGAAGCGCGGATGCATCAACCAACCGGCGAGCGTGGCCGCGGCCACCGAGGCCACGGCCCACACGTATCCGATCCACTGCCGTCTGGCGAGCATAGTGTGACTTTAGCGCAGAGGTCGCGTAAATTTCCCGTAAAGAATCACGGCTGCCCGCGACCGCGGACCGCGAAACCGATAAGCTGACCGCCGATGGATGCCACCGTCGACCCCCGGTTGCCGCAGGCGGCGACCGGCCAGACCCACCGCAAGCACTCGACTGCAGCGCTCGCCCTGCTCGCACTGGGTGTCGTCTATGGCGACATCGGCACCAGCCCGCTCTACGCGGCGAAGGAAACCTTCAGCCCCCAGCACGGAATCCCGCTCACGCCCGGCAACATCATCGGCGGCGTGTCGGCGATCTTCTGGGCGCTGACGATCATCGTTTCGCTCAAGTACGTGACGCTGGTGCTGCGTGCGAGCAACCGCGGCGAGGGCGGCATCATGGCGCTGCTTGCGCTCGCCACCTCGTCGGTGCGCGACCGTCCGAGAACGCGTGCGACCCTGCTCGCGATCGGCGTGTTCGGCGCATCGCTGTTCTACGGGGACGCCGTACTGACGCCCGCCATTTCGGTGCTCTCGGCGGTCGAGGGGCTCGAGGTCGGCACGCAGGCCCTGCAGCCGTACATCGTGCCGATCGCGACCGGCATCCTGATCGCCCTGTTCGCGATCCAGCGCTTCGGTACCGGCGTCGTCGGCATGTTCTTCGGTCCGATCTGCATACTGTGGTTCCTGGCGCTGGGGGCCTCGGGCATCCACAACATCGTCAAGGCACCCGTGATCCTGCGCGCGCTCGACCCCGTCCACGCACTGCACTTCGCGACCGCGCACGGTTACGCGTCGTTCATCGTCCTGGGGTCGGTGCTGCTCGCCGTCACCGGCGCCGAGGCGCTCTATGCCGACATGGGGCATTTCGGCAAGCGCGCGATCCGCCTCGCGTGGTTCTGCGTCGCGGCGCCCGGCCTGATCCTCAACTATTTCGGGCAGGGCGCGCTGCTGATCGTCCACCCGGAAGCGATTGCGAACCCGTTCTACCTCGCCTTTCCGCAGTGGGCGCTCTATCCGATGGTCGTGCTGGCGACGGCGGCAACGGTCATCGCGTCGCAGGCCACGATCTCGGGCGCGTATTCGATGACGCAGCAGGCGGTCCAGCTCGGCTACCTGCCGCGGATGACCATCCTGCACACGTCGGAGCGCACGATGGGCCAGATCTACGTGCCGATCGTGAACTGGACGCTGCTGGTGGTCGTCGCCGCGGCAGTCGTCGGATTCGGCAGCTCATCGCGGCTCGCTGCGGCGTACGGGGTGTCGGTGATGGGAACGATGCTGGTGACGACGCTGCTGACGTTCTTCGTGCTGCGCTACGACTGGCGCTACCCGCTGGGGCTTTGCATCCTCGCCACGGGTTTCTTCATGCTGGTCGACACGGTCTTCTTCGCCGCGGCGATGCACAAGATCTTCGAAGGCGGATGGTTCCCGCTGGCGCTGGGTGCGTTCGTGTTCTTCGTCATGGTGACCTGGCGCCGCGGCCGCGCACTGCTGATCGAACAGCTGCGCGGATCCTCGCCGCCGCTGGCGGGATTCCTGAAGGTGCTGTTCCTCGACCCGCCGCAGCGCGTGCCGGGCACCGCGGTGTTCCTGACCTCGAGCCCGGACGCCACCCCCAACGCGCTGCTGCACAGCCTCAAGCACTACAAGGTGCTGCACGAGCAGAACGTGTTCCTGAACGTCGAGTTCCGCGACGTTCCCTGGGTCCCGCCCGAGGAGCGCGTCGTCAGCGAACGCCTCGCCGGTGACTGCTGGCGCATCGTCGCCCGCTACGGCTTCATGGAGCGACCCGATGTCGCGCTGGCGCTGGAGGTCTGCGCGCCCCAGGGCCTGCAGGTCGACCCGATGCAGGTGTCCTATTTCCTGTCGCGCGAGAAGATCGTCCCGGGCGTGACCGAAAAAGGGCTCGCGCGCTGGCGCGATGGCATCTTCGCGGCTATGGCGCGCAACGCCGGCAGCATCACGGATTTCTTCAACATTCCGGCCAACCGGGTGGTCGAGCTCGGGGCGCGGATCGAGATCTGAAGTTCCGGGCGGATTGCCGGGGTCGGCGACCTGCCGGCCGCGGGCTCCCTGCCCATTGAACCGCCGGGGGCGCCCCCCGATATTGGTGGGATGCCTGCCATACGCCCCGCCGCAGTTGCCGGAACGTTCTACCCCGAAGCGCCGACGGCGCTCGCCGCCGTCGTGCACGCCTGTCTCGACGCCGCGGCTGCGCGGCCTGCCAGGCACGGCCGCCCGCCCAAGGCGCTGATCGTGCCGCATGCCGGGTACGCCTACTCGGGCACGACCGCCGCAGCCGCCTATGCGCGCCTGGCCCCGGCACGCGACGAAATCCGCCGCGTCGTGCTGTTCGGCCCGACCCACCGCGTGCCGGTGCGCGGCCTCGCGCTGCCCTCGGCGACGGCTTTCGCCACGCCGGTGGGGAACGTCGGCATCGACCGCGGCGCCGCGGAGGCTGCGCTCGACCTGCCGCAGGTGTGCGCAAGCGACGCCGTGCACGCGTTCGAACACTCGCTCGAGGTCCAGCTGCCGTTCCTGCAGGGCGTCCTGGGCGATTTCGAGATCGTTCCCTTCGCCGTCGGCGACGCGACGGCCGAGGAGGTCGCCGAGGTCATCGAAGCTCTCTGGGGCGGCCCCGAAACCCTGATCGTCGTCAGCTCCGACCTGTCGCACTACCATCGCTACGCCGACGCGCAGGCCATCGATCGTGCGACCACCGACGCGATCCTGGGGCTGTGGCCAAGCCTCGACCACGAGCAGGCCTGCGGCGCGACGCCGGTCAATGGCCTGATGCTGTCCGCGCGGGAGCACGGGCTCTCGGCGGAACTGCTCGGCCTGTGCAACTCGGGCGACACGGCCGGTGACCGATCGCGCGTCGTCGGCTATGCGTCGTTCGCCCTCGCGGGGAATTCACGATGACCGCAAACGACCTTGGCAGCGCGCTGCTCGCGATCGCGCGCTCGGCGATCGCCGGGTCGCTCGGCCTGCGCGGGACGGCCGGAGCGAGCCACGCGGAGCTTTCCCGGCTCGCGGCGACGTTCGTGACGCTGAAGATGCACGACGAACTGCGCGGCTGCATCGGAACGCTCGAGGCTTTCCGCCCGCTCTCCCAGGACGTGCGCGAGAATGCGATCGGGGCCGCGTTTCGCGACCCGCGCTTCAGGCCCCTCACCGCAGCCGAATTCGAGGCGACGTCGGTCGAGGTGTCGCTGCTGTCGGCGAGCGAGTCGCTCGACGTCGCGGCCGAGGATGAACTCCTCGCCCGGATCCGCCCCCGATGTGACGGCCTGACGCTCGAATACGGTCACCATCGCGGGACTTTCCTGCCGCAGGTCTGGGACCAGCTCGCCGACCCGCAGGACTTCGTGAACGCGCTGAAACGCAAGGCCGGGCTGCCTGCAGATTTCTGGCACCCGCGGATCGCGGTATCGCGCTACCAGGTGACCAAGTGGGCGGAGAGCGCCCCGCTCCTCGCCGGAGCACGCTCATGAGCAACCATCCCGGCCGCTGGTGGCATCGCCTCGACGACGGCCGCATCCAGTGCGACCTGTGCCCGCGGGATTGCCGCCTGCAAGAAGGCCAGCGTGGCGCCTGTTTCGTGCGCCAGCGCGAGGGCGACGCGATCGTGCTGACAACCTACGGCCGCTCGTCGGGCTTCTGCATCGATCCGATCGAGAAGAAGCCGCTCAACCACTTCCACCCCGGTTCGAGCGTGTTCTCGTTCGGCACCGCGGGCTGCAACCTCGCCTGCAAGTTCTGCCAGAACTGGGACATCTCGAAGTCGCGCGAAATGGACACGCTGATGGACGCCGCGTCGCCGGACGCGATCGCCGAGGCGGCCGCGAGCACGGGCTGCAGGAGCGTCGCGTTCACCTACAACGATCCGGTGATCTTCGCCGAGTATGCGATGGACGCAGCCGATGCCTGCCACGCGCGCGGTATCGAGACGGTCGCGGTGACCGCAGGCTACATCGGCGCCGACGCGCGTCGCGAGTTTTACGCCAAGATGGACGCCGCCAACGTCGACCTCAAAGGCTTCACCGACGAGTTCTACGTGAAGCTCTGCGGCGCGCATCTGCAGCCGGTGCTCGACACCCTGGTCTACCTGCGCCACGAAACCGGCGTCTGGCTCGAGATCACGACGCTGCTGATCCCGGGCAAGAACGATTCCGACGCCGAGCTCGAGGCGATGTGCGCGTGGATCGCACGCGAACTCGGCGGCGACGTACCGCTGCACTTCACCGCCTTCCACCCCGACTACAAGATGACCGATCTGCGTGCGACACCGGCGGCCACGCTGACGCGGGCGCGCGACATCGCGCTGCGCGCCGGCCTGCGCTACGTCTACACCGGCAACGTGCACGACCGGACCGGCGGGACGACCTCCTGCCCCGGCTGCGGCGAGGCGGTCATCGTCCGCGACTGGCACGAGATCCTGCGCTACGACCTGACGCCGGAGGGCCGCTGCAGTCACTGCGACACGCAGCTTCCGGGCCGCTGGGGCGCGTTCGAAGGACGACGCGGACGCCGTCGCGTGCCGGTGCGCCTCGCGATGAATTCGCCTGCCTGAGACCAGGATCGACTGCTCGCTGCGGCACTGCACGGGCACGACGCCGGCCCCGAACGCTGACCGGACCGGCCCCGGTCCCGGGCAGGGCAGGCCAAAAGCCATCCTGGCCGGCCGCAAGCCTCTTGAACTTGCCGCGACGGTACCTATTTCGGGTGTTGCCCATTCCGTTCACAAGAGGAGGCAAAGCCATGTTCGGCAGCATGTGGAGCAGCTTCGATACCAGCCTGTTCGACGAGTTCAGGCGGCTGGACGGCGAGATGGACCAGATCTTCGGCCGCTCGACGCGTCCGGCGGGAATCCGCGCCGTCCCGCGCGGCACGTTCCCGCCGGTCAACGTCGGATCGACGGCCGAGCAGGTCGACGTCTACCTGTTCGCCCCCGGTCTCGACCCGAAGGCGCTGGACATCTCGATCCAGCAGAACCTACTCACCGTTGCGGGAAACCGCAAGATCGAGGCCGACGCCAACGCCGGGTACTACCGGCGCGAGCGCTACGACGGCGATTTCCGGCGCGTGATCTCGCTCCCCGACGATGCCGATCCGGACCGCGTCAACGCCACCAATCGCGATGGCGTGCTCCAGATCACCGTTCGGCGTCGCGAGGCCACGCGGCCGCGGCAGATCGAGGTCAACTGAAAGCGATGGAGGCGATGATGGCAGAAGGACAACAAGTCGCGGCCCGCGAGAATGCTCCGGCCCAGACCAAGGCCCACGAGGACGAGCTGGTGCTGCGCCCGGCCGTCGACATCTTCGAGAACGCGGACGGCATCACCCTGCTGGCCGACCTTCCCGGGGTGGCGAAGGACCGCCTGAACGTCCAGGCGGACCGCAACAGCCTGCTGATCGAGGGCGAGGCCGTGATCGACATGCCGTCAGGCATGGAGGCGATCTATGCCGACGTGCAGTCGACCCGCTACGCGCGAAGCTTCGTCCTGAGCAGCGAACTCGACAGCGACAGGATCGAAGCCAACCTCAAGGACGGCGTGCTCACGGTGCGGATTCCGAAGCGACGCGAGTTCCGCCCGCGCAAGATCGAGGTGAGCGCGGCCTGACCGGCGCAACGGGATGGGACGCGGGCGCAGCCCATTGCGCCCGCGCCCCGTCGCGACTTCGCGCGCGGACTGCGAGCGGGCCGCCCTGCGGTGCGGGTGGCGTCAGGAGGCGGACGCCGCCTGCGCCTTGGCGTCGAGCGCACCCCAGCGTTCGAAGCGCTCGCGCAGCAGCTGTTCGATTTCCTCGGCCCGGCGGCGATCGGCCTTGAGCCGCTCGACCCCCTGCCGGTGATAGTCGGGGGCGCACATGCGGTCGGACAGTTCGTGCTGCTCGCGCTCCAGCGCTTCGATCTCGGCGGGCAGCGCGTCGAGTTCCCGCTGCTCCTTGAACGACATCCGCACGCGCTCGGGGCGCGCGCTGCGGCGGGCCGCGGGGGTCGCTTCGTCGCGCGCCGCGGGCGCCGACGCCGGTGCTGCGACCTTGCGGCGTTCGGCCGCGGGTTCCGATCCAGGCACCGGCGCGCGCTGCGCGAACCAGTCGCTGTAGCCGCCGACGTACTCCTTCCAGACGCCGTTGCCCTCGGCGACCAGCGTCTGCGTGGCGATGTTGTCGAGAAATGCCCGGTCGTGGCTCACCAGCAGCAGGGTCCCGGTGTAGGCCTGCAGTGTCGCCTCGAGCAGCTCGAGGGTGTCGATGTCGAGATCGTTCGTCGGCTCGTCGAGCACCAGCAGGTTGGCCGGCTGCGCGAACAGACGCGCGAGCAGCAGCCGGTTGCGCTCGCCTCCGGACAGCGTCTTCACCGGCGCGTTCGCGCGCTGCGCCGGGAACAGGAAATCGCCGAGATAGGACAGCACGTGCTTGCGGCCCGCCGCAGTCTCGACCCATTCCGACCCGGGGCTGATCGTCTGCGCCAGGCTGCGCTCGGGATCGAGCTGCTCGCGCATCTGGTCGAAGTACGCGACCTCGAGGCGGGTGCCCAGCCGCACGCGTCCGCGATCGGGCTCGACCTGGCCGAGGATGATCTTCAGCAGCGTCGACTTGCCCGCGCCGTTGGGTCCCAGCAGCGCGAGCCGGTCGCCACGCATGACGCGCAACGAAAGATCGCGCACCAGCGTGCGTGTGCCGAACGCCTTCCACACCTGGTCGAGCTCGGCCACGAGGACCCCGGAGCGCTCGCCCGCGTCGACGGCGAGCTTCACGCTGCCCATCCGCTGCCTGCGCTGCGCACGCTGCTCGCGCAACGCCTCGAGCCTGCGCACCCGGCCTTCGTTGCGCGTGCGCCGCGCCTCGACGCCCTTGCGGATCCACACCTCCTCCTGCCGCCAGAACTGGTCGAACTTGCGCGTGGCGGTCGCCTCTGCCGCGAGCTCCGACGCCTTGCGGCTTTCGTAGGCGGCGAAGTTGCCCGGGTAGGAGCGCAGCATGCCGCGATCCAGCTCGACGATCCGCGTCGCGACGCGGTCGAGGAATGCGCGGTCGTGGGTGACGACGATCGATGCCGGCCGCTTGAGCAGCAGGTCCTCGGCGAGCGCGATCCCGTCGATGTCGAGATGGTTCGTCGGCTCGTCCAGCAGCAACAGGTCGGGCTGCATCGCCAGCGCCAGGGCGAGCGCGGCGCGCTTGCGCTCCCCGCCCGACGCGCTTCCCGGCGCCTGAGCCTCGTCCAGCCCGAAACGGTGCAGGAACTCGGACAGTCGCGCCTCGACGCGCCAGCGCTCGCGCTCGTCGTGCGATTCCAGCGCGCCGCGCCGGACCAGGCTCTCGCGCAGCGTCGACGCGGGCGGCAGCACAGGCTCCTGCTCGACCAGCACGATGGTGAGGCCGTCGCGCCGCTCGATGTCGCCGTCGTCGAGCGCTTCCTCGCCGGCGATCACCTTGAGCAGCGACGATTTGCCGGTGCCGTTGCGGCCGATGAGCCCGATGCGCTCGCCGTCGTCGACCGTGAGGCCGGCGCCGTCGAGCAGCGGATGCAGGCCGTAGGCGAGTTCGGCGTCGCGGATCGTGAGCAGTGCCATCGGGCGAAGCATAGCGCGGCAGGCGGCGGGTCCCTCGCCGCGCCGCGCGAGGTCTCGGCGCCAGTGCCGCGCACTCCGTCACTCGCGGAACCCGCAGCTTGGTATAATCGCCTTTGTCGCCGCCCGCTTTCCGCAGGCGGCTTTTTGTTTTTGCTGGGACTTCTGCACTGGATGGTGCGGGCGGCCGCCGCGGCGGCGCCCATGACCCGACGACGATGACCGACGCAAGCCACCCTGCCGATCTGATGCGCGACGTTGCGCGCAGGCGCACGTTCGCGATCATCTCGCACCCGGACGCGGGGAAGACCACGCTGACCGAGAAGCTGCTGCTCTACGGCGGCGCGATCCAGTTCGCGGGCACCGTCAAGGCGCGGAAGAGCGCGAGGCACGCGACTTCGGACTGGATGGAGGTCGAGAAACAGCGCGGCATCTCGGTGACGAGCTCGGTGATGCAGTTCGAGTACGCCGATCACGTCATCAACCTGCTCGACACGCCGGGTCACGAGGATTTCTCCGAGGACACCTACCGGGTGCTGACCGCGGTCGACGCCGCCGTGATGGTCATCGACGCGGCCAAGGGCGTCGAGGCGCAGACGATCAAGCTGCTCGAGGTCTGCCGGCTGCGCAACACGCCGATCATCACCTTCGTCAACAAGCTCGATCGCGAAGTGCGCGAGCCGCTTGCCCTGCTCGAGGAGATCGAGTCGGTGCTCGGCATCGACTGCGCGCCGGTGACCTGGCCGCTGGGCATGGGCAAGCGTTTCCGCGGCGTGTTCCACCTGCTCGGGAACCGGCTGATGCGGTTCACCGCGGGCGAGGAACGGGTTGCGACCGACACCGAGCTGATCGAGGGCATCGATAATCCGCGGCTCGACGCGCTGTTCCCCGAGGAGATCGGGGCGCTGCGGCACGACGTCGACCTGATCCGCAGCGCGAGCCCGCCGTTCGACCTCCCAACCTTCCTCGCCGGCCAGCAGACCCCGGTGTTCTTCGGCTCGGGGATCAACAACTTCGGCGTGCAGGAGATCCTGCAGGCGCTGATCGACTGGGCGCCGTCGCCGCAGCCTCGCGACGGGACCGCGCACATCGTCGAGCCCGCCGAAGCCCCGTTCACGGGATTCGTGTTCAAGATCCAGGCGAACATGGATCCGCGCCACCGCGACCGCATCGCCTTCTTCCGTGTCTGCTCGGGGCGCTACGAGCCGGGGATGAAGGTCCGCCACCTGCGCCTCGGGCGCGAGATGAAGCTCGCCAACGCGCTGACCTTCATGGCCAACGAGCGCGTCGCCAGCGAGGATGCGGTCGCCGGCGACATCATCGGCATCCACAACCACGGCCAGCTGCAGATCGGTGACACGCTCACCGAGGGCGAGGTGCTGGCGTTCAAGGGCATTCCGTACTTCGCCCCCGAGCTGTTCCGCGTCGCGCGGCCGCGCGATCCATTCAAGGCCAAGCCGCTCGCCAAGGGCCTGCAGGAACTCGGCGAGGAAGGCGCGATCCAGGTGTTCGCGTCGTCGCACACCAACACCCTGCTGCTGGGCGCCGTCGGCCCGCTGCAGTTCGAGATCGTCGCCCAGCGGCTCGCGAGCGAATACAAGGTCGACGCGATCTACGAGAACGCCAGCATCGCCACGGCGCGCTGGCTGACCTTTCCCGACGACCTCACGCGGCGCAACTTCGAGCGCGAGCAGGCGGCTGCGCTCGCCACCGACGTCGACGGCAACCCGGTGTTCCTCGCGACCAACAAGTACAACCTGCAGGTCACGATGGAGCGCTGGCCGAAGGTCGGCTTCCACGCGACCCGCGAGCACGGGCAGCGGCTGGTACAGGGCTAGACCGGCGCACGGCCGAGCCGCGGTTGGCTATCATTGTCGGATGACCCGCCCGGCTTCCACCGAACCGCTGCTCGACGCCGAGACCGTCGAATTCATCGCGCGCCGCGTGTCGATGGCCATCGCCGGGCGCAGCACCGGCAACGTCCCGTCGTCGGCGCGGGGCTGCGGCTGCAGGGTGACGCCGGACGGTCGCCTGCTGACGGTCTTCGTCGCGCGCCCGCAGGCCGCGGCCCTGCTGCGCGACATCGAGGCGAACGGTGCGATCGCCGTGGTGTTCAGCCGCCCGACGACCCACCGCACGATGCAGTTCAAGGGAAGCGATGCCCGCGTGGTCCCGCTGGCGCCGGGCGACGCCCAGCTCGTCGCCGCGTTCGTCGGCTCTTTTGTCGTCGAGCTGACGCCGCTAGGGCACGCCGCACCTTTCGTGCACGCAGTGCTGGGGGCGCGCCCCGAGGACCTCGCAGCGATTGCATTCACCCCCAGCGACGGATTCGCCCAGACCCCGGGCCCCGGGGCCGGCGCACCGCTTCCGGGCCGCTGAGCATGCCCGCGCTCTCGGCGCTGCGCGACCTGATGGAAGGCGTGATCCCGGCGACGGTCGCGACCTGCGCGCCGGACGGCACCCCCAACGTCAGCTACGTGTCGCAGCTCCACTACGTCGACGAGGCGCACATCGCGCTGTCGTTCCAGTTCTTCAGCAAGACCCGCGCGAACGTGCTGGCCAATCCCCGCGCGACGGTGCTCGCCCTCCACCCGGAGACCGGCGCGCAATACCGTTTCGACCTCGAGTACCAGCGCACCGAGACGCGAGGCCCGCTGTTCGAGCGCATGAAAGCCAAGCTTGCCGGCATCGCCTCGCACGAAGGCATGAGCGGGGTGTTCAGGCTGCAGGGTTCCGACGTCTACCGCGTCCTCGGTGTCGATCGGGTGCCCGGAAGCGAGCTTGCGCTGCCGCCGCGACCGAGCCTACTGCCGGCGGTGCGCGAGGTGATCGAGCGCCTGGGGCGCTGCACCGATCTCTCGGCGCTTCTCGACGAGCTCCTGAGCGGGCTCGATGCCAGTCTTCGCATCCATCATGCGATGGTCCTGCTGACCGAAGCCGACGGGGGACGCCTGTACACGGTGGCGAGCCGTGGCTACGAGCATTCGGGTGTCGGATCGGAGATCGGGTTCGGCGACGGCGTGATCGGCGTCGCCGCGCAGGCGCGCACGCCGGTGCGCATCACCCACGCCGCCGTCGAGTACAGCTATGGCCGCGCGATCCGCGAGGGTGCGCAGGCGGGCGGCATGGGCGACGCCCTGACGCCGCAGATTCCCTTCCCCGGGCTCGCCGAGAGCGGCAGCCAGCTGGCGGTGCCGATCGCCGCCGGCGCCCAGCTGATCGGCGTGCTCTACGTCGAGAGCCCCGACGAGAAGCGCTTTCGCTACGACGACGAGGATGCGCTGGTCGCCATCGCAGCGAGCCTCGGGCTGGCGATCAGGTTGCTGCAGCAGGGCGTCGAGCGCGACGACGAGGCACAGCCCGGGTCGCTGCCTTCACCCTCGCCTGCCGGATCGGAGGTGACGATCCGCCATTACACCGGCCACGACAGCGTGTTCGTCGACGACGACTACCTGATCAAGGGCGTCGCGGGCGCAATCCTGTGGAAGCTGCTGCGCGAACACGCCGACGGCAGGCGCAGCGAGTTCACCAACCGCGAGCTTCGGCTCGACCCGGCGATCCGCCTGCCCGAGCTGTCGGAGAATCTCGAAGCGCGGCTGATCCTGCTGCAACGCAGGCTGTCGGAACGCTGTGCCTCGATCCGGATCGAGAAGACCGGGCGCGGCCGCTTCCGACTCGCGGTCACGCGCCCGCTGCGCCTCGTCGAGGCCGGCGACGGCGTCACGCCAGCGCAGCCTCGAGCTTGACGCGATCTCTGGCGTTGAGCCCTCCCGCGAGCGCGCCGAGCATCGCATCGAAGGCCGGCGCCGGCATCGTCTGCCGCACGCCGCGCAGCAGCGTCGCACGTTCACCCGGCGAGCTCGAGGCCACCATCCAGCGTGCGATTTTCGCGTTCGTCTCCGGGGGCATCGACGCGACCAGCCGGTCGACGATCCCGTGGAGCTCCTCGTCGGTGTAGGTCGCCCACAGCACGGCATTGTTCTGCGTCTCCTCGACGTGCATGTGGAGGAGGTCCTCGGCGACGAACAGTGCGAGGCGGCGGTAGAGCGAAAGCGCCGCGGCCGCCCGCACCTCGCCCGTGCTGCGCTCCACGCTCGCGCAACCCTCGAGCAGACCCGCGAGCGCCGCGCGGTGCGACTGGTGACCGGCCTCGGCGCTGCGCGTCGAGCCCGGCGCGCGGGCTTCCATCGCCGGATGCACGAACAGGTCCTCGTGATGCAGGTGGGACTGCGCAAGCGAGACGAGCTCGCGCAGCTGCGCCAGCACCTGCGCCGTGTCCTCGTCGTCCCAGGGGTCCATGCGCCCGACGCGCTGCAGCGTGTCGGTCATCAGTGCACGCAGTCCCTTGTGCACGACCAGATAGGGGTCGTAGCGCGCCGGGGCGCCCGCGTTGCGCGTCTGCCGACGCGATCCGTCGACATGCGGTTCGGATGCAGCGGAATGTTGCATGGGTGGCACATTCGTCGTCATGATGAGTCCCTCGTGTCGTGGCCCCGTCGGAGCCCCATTGTCCTGCGCGATCGACCGGACCTGTGGATCGAGGCGGCGATTCACGCGTCCGATGCAGTATCGGGCTGCCGCCGGTTTCGCGTTGCTAAGTCTTTGTTAGGAATTTGCTAAACGTTTCCTAAACGCGCCCTGTCAATCTCCCGGGAAAAACCCTCATGGAACGAATCGAGCCGTCGGTAGGCAAGCAGGGGCAGCAACGCCCCGTCAACCCGAAGGGAGGGGGAAACGGGCCGCGCAAGAGCCTCGCATGGCCGCTGGTCACGATCGCCGCGGCCATCGTTGCGGGCGTGCTGTTCTGGAGGCAGATGTATCCGCCGGCGCCGCCGCCGGCCCCTGCAGCGCCGGCTGCGCCCGCCGCGACCCCACCTGCCGCGCCTGCGACCACCGGGCCAGAGCACCCGATCGAGGCGGCCGGCACGGGACCCGCCGCGCAGGAACCACCGCTGCCCGCGCTGGCCGACAGCGATCCGGCGATGCAGGACGCGATGGCTGCGATCTTCGGCAAGGCGCCGCTCGACCGCATCTTCCACCTGCAGCAGATCGTCCAGCGCTTCGTGGCGACGATCGACAACCTTCCGCGGCAGACGGCCGCCGTGCAGAAGATGCCCGTGCAGCCGGTCGGAGGAACCCTGGTGACGACGCAGTCCGATGGACAGGCGGTGCTCGCCGCCGACAATGCGTCGCGCTACACCCCTTACGTGAGCGTGATGGAAGCCGCGGACACGACGCGGCTGGTCGCGACCTACGTGCGCTTCTACCCGCTGTTCCAGAAGGCGTACGAGGACCTGGGCTACCCGGGCAAGTACTTCAACGACCGACTGGTTTTCGTCATCGATCACCTGCTGGCGGCGCCCGAGCCCAAGGGACCGATTGCGCTCGTGCAACCGAAGATCGCCTACAAGTTCGCTGATCCGGGACTCGAGTCGCTGTCGGCGGGGCAGAAGATCATGGTGCGCATGGGCCACGACAACGAAATGCGCGTCAAGGCCAAGCTCCGCGCGATCCGGCAGGCACTGGTCGGGAATCCGCCGCCGCGCTGAAGCCCGGGCGCCGCGAAAACCCCTCGCCCCAGCCCTCTCCCGCAAGCAGGAGAGGAGGCGGGATAACCGGGGCCGTCCCGGGTCTCGATCCCGGGCCTTCCCGGCTATTCGAAGCCGCCCGCGCGACGCAGTTCGCGCGTCCCCGCGCCGGTCAGCAGCGCCGCGAAGCGCCGAGCCAGTCCGGCATCGCCGGCGCCACGCGCGACGGCTGCCGAATAGGTGGTCGTGAGCGCAACCTCGTCGGGCAGCGTCGCAACCAGCGTGACACCGGGGGTGTACAGGATCTCGGTGACCTGCGTGCAGCCGACGGCTCCCGAGTTCCCGACCGGCTCCGCCTTGGCCAGTGCCGCCATCGCGGTCGCGCCGTTGGCGTAGGGCTTGAGCCGCCCGGCCACGCGCTCGTGGATGCCGAGCTTCTTCAGCACGCCGACGAAATGGATGCCTGCGGTCGCACGCTCGACGTCGGGGCAGTACAGCGCAGGCGCGCCCGCCAGGACTTCACGCAATCGGTCGATGCCCGCGACCGAAGGCGTGGCCTCGCCGGAAGGCACCGCGATGCCGGTCGGCACATCGCCCAGGGGCGCGATCGAGGCCGGCTCGATCTTCCCGTGTGCAGCCAGCGCATCCAGCATCGGCGCAGGCAGGATCAGCACGTCGCAGGGAGCGCCTCCGAGAAACAGGTCGCGGATCGTGCCCGCCGCATCGAACGTCGCGGCGAGCGTCGCGCCGGTCTCGCGTTCGAACGATGCGGCGAGCGCCTGCACGACGCCCTTGGCGGCTCCTGCGGACAGCAGTTGCAGCGCGTAGGGAGCCGCCTCGCTCACCTGTCGACTCGTGCGCCGGAGATCTTCACGACATGCGCCCACTTGACGATGTCGCCTTCGAGGTACTTGTTGAACTCCTCGGGCGTCATGGTCATCGGCGTGGCGCCCTGCTTCGCCCAATCGGCCCTGACGTCGGGTTGCGACTCGATCTCGGTGATGGCCTTGTTCAGCTTGTCGACGACGTCCGCCGGCGTCCCCTTCGGCGCCATGATGCCCAGCCAGATCGTCGCTTCGTAACCGGGAACGCCTGCCTCCGACACGGTCGGCACGTCGGGCATCACCGCCGAGCGCACCTTGCCGGTCGTCGCGAGCGCGCGCACCCTGCCGGCCTTCACCTGCTCGTTCATCACCGTGACGGCGTCGAACATCATCTCGACCTGCCCGCCGATCACCCCGGTGCGCGCGCCCGAGCTTCCCTTGTACGGAACGTGGACGATGTTGACGTGCGCCATCGCGTTGAAGAGCTCGCCCGCCATGTGATAGGGCGTGCCGGGGCCCGACGAGGCGAAATTGAGCTTGCCGGGTTCCTTCTTGGCCAGCGCGATCAGGTCGGCGAGCGTCTTCACCGGCACCTTCGGGTTCACGACCAGCACCAGGTCGGAATAGTTGACCGGCGCGACCGGCACGAAATCGCGCATCAGCTTGAACGGCTTGTTCGGCATCAGCGATTCGTTGACCGTGTGGGTGTTCGACATCATCAGCAGCGTGTAACCGTCCGGCGCGCTCTGGTGGACGATCTCGGTACCGACCACCGAACCGCCGCCTGGGCGATCCTCGATGACGAACGGCTGGCCCAGCGCCTTTTCGAGGCGTTGACCGAGATAGCGCGCATAGACGTCCGCCGGTCCGCCTGCCGCGAACGGCACGACGATCTTGACCGGGTGCGACGGCCAGGTGTCCGCCATGGCCGGCAACGCAAGCGCCGCAACGGCGGCACAAAGTAAAATTTTCAAAATCCGCATGATGGACTCCGTATCCTTGGCGGGTTCGCCAGGCCGCGATGCTAGGCTGCGCGACCCGCAATCGTCAACGAGAATGATTCCGCCGCAAGGGCCGCCGGCGACTGCGACTGCGACTGCGCCCGCGCCCAGCTCGCGCGCATCGTCGACGGGGCCGCCCTCGCATCTCGCACGAAGTTGCCGCAGCGTCCCGACATCCAGTAGGCTAGGCGCCGACGACGTTTCAGAGGGAAAACGACAATGACTCCAGAACCGGGCACCCGCGGATCCGAAACAGCGATGGACGCAACCTCGCTATATCGCGAGGAGATCTATACCGACCGCAAGATCGGCACGCTGCGCGTGCTGACCCCCGTGAAGAGCGACGGCAGCCCCGACGGTGCGCGCACGCCGCTGTTCCAGGGCGAAGCGCAGCTGATGACCAACATGGGCCCGCTGCCGATCAGCTTCGACATCGAGGCGCGCACGCTGGCCGAGGCGGTCGAGGGTTACGCCGAGGCGACCAAAGCCGGGATCGAGCGGGCGATGCGCGAACTGCAGGAAATGCGCCGCCAGGCGTCGTCGTCGATCGTGCTGCCGCCGGCAGGCGCATCGCTGCCGCCCGGAGGTCCGCTGGGAGGCGGCGGCAAGATCCAGCTGCCCTAGCGCCGGGGGGTCTCCGGCGCCGACAGGCGCCACGCCGGGTCGCGCGCGAAGCGCGCTGCGAGGAAATCGACGAACGCGCGCACCTTGGCCGACAGGTGCCGGCGGCTCGGGTACGCGACATGGATGCCGATCGACGGCGCCGCATAATCGGGCAGCAGCCGGACAAGGCGGCCCGCGCGGACGTCGGCCGCGACGATGAAATCAGGTTCGAGGATGACGCCGACGCCGGCCGTCGCGAGCGCGGCGAGCATCGCGCCATTGTTCGCGTGCACGGGGCCCGATACCCTGACTTCATGTGCGGCGCCGGCCGCGTCGGTGAAGCGCCACTGGTTGCCGATCGTCGAATACTCATAGGTCAGGCAGGCGTGCCCCGCGAGTTCCTCGGGGCTGCGCAAGGGCGCACTGCGCTCGACGTACGACGGCGATGCACAGCAGACCAGCTGCGAGACGCCGACCCGGCGCCCGATCAGCGCCTGGCTGCCGATCTCCCCGATCCGGACCGCGAGGTCGAGTCCTTCGTCGACCAGATCGACGGCGCGATCCGACAGCTCGACGTCGAAACGCAGCTGCGGATACCTTGCGCCGAACTCGGCGATGGCGGAGGCGAGATAGCCGCTGCCGAAACTGATCGATGCGGTGAGCCGCAGCGTGCCCCGCGGCACGACTGCGGTCGACGAGACGGCTTCTTCGGCTTCCTCGAGGTCGGCGAGGAGCTGGACGCAGCGCTCGTAGTACACGCTTCCGCTTTCGGTCAGCGACAGCCGGCGCGTCGTGCGGTTGAGCAGGCGCGCGCCCAGATGCGCCTCGAGATCGGCAACCTGGCGCGACATCGCCGACACCGATACCCCGAGGCGATCGGCCGCCCGGGCAAAACTTCCGGACTCGACGACCTTGGCAAATGCCGCAATGGCCTGAAATCGATCCAATGATTATTGCGTATTTGGCAAATATCTGTTGGCAAATACACCGTTTATCTACGTGCAGTCAAGGACCATCATTCCGGTATCGCGTCGCCACGACGCAACCACCATGGAACCCATCATGTCGTCCAACCGTCGTATCGATGCCGCAGCAATCCTGCTCCGCACGGCTCTCGGGGTCATGTTCATTGCGCATGCAATGCAGAAATACTTCATCTTCACGCTCCCGGGAACCGCGAAATTCTTCGAATCGCTGGGCCTGCCCGGGCCGCTCGCCTACGTGATCTTCGCCGTCGAACTGGTCGGCGGCATCATGCTCCTCCTGGGCATCAAGACCCGCTGGGTCGCGGCCGTACTGGCCGTGGAACTGATCGGCGCGACCTGGCCGCACCTCGCGAATGGCTGGATGTTCACGGCCAAGGGCGGCGGATGGGAATACCCGGCGTTCCTCGCCGTGACGGCGATCGCGTCGGCGCTGCTGGGCAACGGCTCGCGCGACGACATCGGCGGCGCGAGCTGATGCGCATCCGCGACGACGAATCAACCACCGGAGCAAGCCGATGAAGCTGCATCACGCCCCGGGGGCCTCCTCGCACGCCCCGCACATCGCCCTCACGACAAAGCTGCGATGAAGCCGCTGCCAACCCTGTTCCTTTCCCACGGATCACCGATGAACGCGATCTCGCCCGGCGAAGTCGGCGACGCGTGGAAAGCGCTGGGCCAGCGCCTGCCGCGTCCGGACGCCGTGCTGATCGCCTCGGCGCACTGGGAAACCGCGGTGCCGATGGTGACCGGCAGCGCCAGGCCCGAAACCATCCACGACTTCGGCGGCTTTCCGCAGGCGCTCTACGAAATCCAGTATGCGGCGCGCGGCAATCCGGATCTCGCCACGCAGGCGGTGCGCCTTCTGAAGGAGGCAGGGATCACCGCGGGCGTCGATGGCTGCAGGGGCCTCGACCACGGTGCGTGGGTGCCGCTGCGATGGATGTATCCCGATGCCACCATCCCCGTGATCGAGCTGTCGGTTTCCCCCGCGCGTGGACCCGCACATCACCTCGCCCTGGGGCGCGCGCTGCAGCCGCTGCGCGACGTCGGGGTGCTGATCATCGGGTCCGGCCACGCGACCCACAACCTGCGCGACTGGATCGTCAACCGCGGCCACGAGGAGCCGCTGCGCTATGCCGTGGATTTCGCGCATTGGCTCGAGCAGCGATTGAACGCCCACGACGACGACGCGCTCATCCATTACCGCGACGAAGCGCCGAATGCCGTGCGCGCGCATCCGACCGAGGAGCACTACCTGCCGCTGCTGGTCGCTTACGGTGCCGCCGGATCGGCGTCGCCCGTCGAACGGGTCGTCGATGGCTACGAGAACGGGGCGCTGTCGCGCGATTCGTTCCTGTTCGGCCCGACCGGCCGAGACTCGCGCTGCGCCGGCGATTGAACGCCGAAGGCGAGGCCCCATGTATATTCAGGTAGGCTCCGGCCCGCACTGGAGCGGGGTCCGCTGTCCGGTCGCTCTCGCGCATCGGGCTTCGGCTCGCGGGCTGCCCCCGCCGCCGAGGCGCATCGGAGCCGGGCACGACATCATGATTTACCGGAGACATCGATGAAATTCACGACATTTCGCATTGGGGGGCTGGCGCTGCTCGCCGCGGGCGCGCTCGCCGGCGGATGCGCCACCTACGATCCTGCGTACCCGGTGTACTCGCAGGCCCCCGTCGTCACCCAGCGCACCGACTACGGGGTCGTCGAATCGATCCAGATGTACCAGCCCGGCTCGAGCGCGCCGATCGGACTGGGCGCGATCATCGGCGGCATCGCCGGCGGCGTGATCGGCCACCAGATCGGCAGCGGCACCGGCCAGACGGTGGCGACGATCGCCGGCGCGATCGGGGGAGCCGCGGTCGGCCATCAGGTCGAAAAGTCCAACACCGCCCCGCGCTACAGCGTCGTGGTCAGGCTCGACTCGGGCGGATCGGTCGCGGTCAGCGAAGTCGGCCAGGGCGAACTGCGCGTGGGCGATCGCGTGAAGATCGTCGACAACCGCGTCTACCGGGTCCAATGACCGAGACTGCGCGGCCCGAGCCGCCGATCGCGCACAACGTCGGCCTGCACCGCTTCGAAACCGTCGTCGAAGGAGAGCTCGCGCACTGCGATTACCGGCTGGACGGGAATGCGATGCAGCTCGTCCACACCGAAGTTCCCACGGCCCTGGAGGGACGCGGCATCGCGGCCAGACTGGTGGCGGCGGCGCTGGCCCACGCGCGCGACCGGGGCCTTTCGGTCATCCCGGTCTGCTCGTACGTCCGCACCTACATGCGACGCCATCCGGAAACGGCGGAGCTGCTGCCTGAAGGGATGGCGCTGTAGCGGAGCGCAGGTCGCGTCGCCACGCGACTGAACCGCAACCGCGCCGTCGAGCGCGGTGCGCACTGCGTCTGCGTCAATGCAGCCGCTGGCGTGCCTTGCGCGCGGACGCGGATTCGGCCAACTCGCGCCTCGACCCACCGCTGCGCGATTCCTGGCCGCGGCGCCGTTCCTGCCAGAACCGGTAGATCAGCACCGAGGCGACCGGCAGCTCGTCGACGAGGCTCGCACGCTTCTCCTTGTCGTCGATCCATTCGGCGAACTCGGGGTCCTGGTCGCCGAAAGCCAGCGCCTCGATCGGGAACGCCCAGTCGCGGGCGTCGGGGGAGTCGTAGAGCGGCTGCCACTCGTCCTCGCGCAGCTTGACCCCCGCCATGTAGCCCTCGCACCACGCCGAGGCTTCCGGTGGCGTCTTTTCGTTGCGCGCGCCCTCGTCGGGCATGTAGAGCAGCGGGCGAAAGCGCGTCGGCGATTCGGCGAGCGTGCGCTGGATGCCGACCGTATGCCGCAGCATCAGCCCCATGATCCGCTGGGCCTGGTCGTTGTTCGCGAACGCCGGATTGGTCATGCGCCCGCCGTCGCTCCAGACCTGCGGCAGCCATTCGGACGGCTGGATGGACTCCGGACCGCTGACGATCGCGGTCAGGAAGCCGTCGAGCATCTCGAGGTCCATGCAATCCTGCGGGACGGCATCCGATGCGAGAAACGCTTCGAGCTCGTCGAGCTCGGCGTCGGACAGCGGTTCGTCGAGTGCGCGCAAATCAGCCATGTGTCGCCAGCCTTCCCGGTGAGCCTTCAATCGTGTCCCGCATCATCGCAGCGAGTGCGCGACATTGAGCGCGAGCGTGAACACGATCAGTGCACCCGCCTGATGCATCGCCGCGAGCGGGACCGGAACGACGTTGATCAACGTCGCAATGCCAAGAGAGATCTGGATCGCGAGCCCCGCGAGCAGCGCATCCGCACCGCGCATGGTGCGCCGCGGGGCCCGCGACTTGCGCACCCGCCACCACGTGTACGGAATGAAAAAAGCGAGCAGCCACGCGATGGTCCGATGATCGAACTGCACGGTCGCCATGTTCCAGAAGAAATTCTTCCACCACGGCGACAGCATCATGATCTCGGGCGGAATCCACCGGCCCTGCATCAGCGGGAACGTGTTGTAGGCGAAGCCGGCCCTGATGCCGGCGACGAACCCCCCGGAGAGCACCATCACGAACACCAGCGCGGCGATGCCGAACGCCAGCCGGCGCGTGGATCGCACGCCCGGGAGCTGCCGGTCCGCGCGTTCCGGGTACATCAGCGACAGCGCGGTCCAGAACATCGCGGCGTAGATCAGGAATGCGACGCCGAGGTGCGCCGTCAGCCGGAACTGCGACACATGCGGGTCGCTGACGAGCCCGCTCGCCACCATGAACCAGCCCAGCGCGCCCTGCAGCCCGCCCAGGACGAAGATGCCGGCGAGCGGCTTGGCGTAACCGGGCGGGATGCGCCTGCGCATCAGGAACCACAGGTAGGGCGCGAGGAATGCAACGCCGATCCCCCGGCCCAGCAGCCGATGGAAATATTCCCACCAGAAGATGCCCTTGAACTCGGAGAGCGTCATGCCGCGATTGACGTCGCGGTATTCGGGCGTCGCCTGGTACCTGGTGAACGCGTCGTTCCACGCCGAATCCGACAGCGGCGGGAGCGTACCGACGATCGGCTGCCATTCGGTGATCGACAACCCCGAGTGCGTGAGCCGGGTCACGCCGCCGATGACGACCATCGCGAACACCAGCGCGCAGCAGACGAACAGCCAGTTCGCGACCGAGCGTCGCGCGTCGGAGGGGCGCGGCATGGCGCGGGCAGCTTGCGCCGGGGCGGATGGGGCGAGGGCTTGCACTGGCGGATTTTACTATGCGGCGGGGATCCGCCCGCCGGATGGATGCCTGTCATCGGTTCGAAGCGGTCTGCGGTGCGACGCGGACCGCCGCACGCACCTGCGCGCGGACCCCGTCAGTGCGCCGGAGGCGACGCCGGCATGCCCATCCCGTGCATCGGAGGCGGCGATGCCGCACTGTCGAGCGGCGCGACCGTCACCTCGACGTCGACCGTTCCCGCCTTCGCGAACGTCAGCTTGAGCGGCACGGATTGGCCGGCCACCAGCGGCTTCTTCAGGCCGATGAACATCACGTGATAGCCGCCCGGTGCGAGCGACATCGTCGCCCCGGCGGGGATGCCGATCGAGGTGACGGCGCGCATGCGCATGACATCCCCCTCCATGCGCATCGTGTGCAGTTCGGTGCTGTCAGCGGCCGGCGACGCGGCGCGGATCAGCTGGTCGTTGTCCTTGCCGCGGTTCTCGATCGTCAGGTACGCGCCGCCGGTGCGCGCGCCCGGCGGCGTGGCGCGTGCGTTCGGGTTGACGATCGTCAGGCTCTTGAGCGTGTAGTCCCGAGCCATTGCGGGAGCGCTGGCGAGCAGCGCAACAGTCAGCGCGAAGGCGCAGAAGGGCGTGTAGCGGCGTTGCATTGGAGGTCTCCCCAAATCATGAAGCGCAGTCCGCACGCCCGATGCGGGCGTGCCGGTCGCGCGGAACCCATTTCGATCTCGTCGACGGCAGTCCGGTCCGCGGCGATCGGGCGTCGAACGAGGGCAACCCGCCAATGAAGACCGGGGGCGCCCTGGCCGGTCAGGTGGTCGCCGGTGGTCCGCGCGCGGCGGGGAGCGAGCGCCGCGCAATGGAAACCCGTCCCGCGAACGGGGCCGGCAGCGCGCGCGGTGGCGCGGACTCGGCGGCAGGCAGCGAGGCGGCAAAAGGGGGGGTGGCACAGGCGACGCCGCTTGCGCACATCGGGCAATGCGCAAAGTCGTGTGCGCTTCGGTGGTGTGCCGGCGAGGTTGTGCCGCCGGAAACCGGCGGCACCCGTGCCGAGCAAAGGTCCCCGAATCCCGGCCACACCGGGATCGCCGCGGAGGCGACGAGCGGCAGCAGCAACTGGAACAGCAGCATCGCGAGGGCCACGGCATTGCGGGTGGGAACGCGCATCGTCGAATTGTACCTTCCGGCGGAGCCCGCAACGCCGTGACGCCGACCCCGGGGGCCGAGACCCGCGTCCCTGTCCCCGGATCCGCGGTCTGCCACCGCCTCAGCCGGCCTTAAGGTCCCCGCCTTAGAATCCGGTGTTCGACAACACGCCGCGATGCGGCGAGGAGAAGGGGGAGGGCCACCCGATGCGCATCCTGCTGGTCGAAGACGACCCGATGATCGCCAGGACGCTGCAGCAGGCGCTCACGCAGGACGGCTACGCCGTCGACCGTGTCGGCGACGGCGAGGCTGCACGCCTTGCGCTCGACACCGCGGGCGAGGCCTATGCGCTGGTCCTGCTGGACCTCGGCCTGCCCCGCAAGAGCGGGCTCGACCTGCTGCGGGAATTGCGCCGGGCAGGCAATCGCGTGCGGGTGCTGATCGTCACCGCGCGCGACGCGGTGGCGGACCGCGTCGCCGGACTCGATGCGGGCGCCGACGACTACCTGACCAAGCCCTTCAGCCTCGACGAACTGACGGCGAGGATGCGTGCGCTGCTGCGCCGCGACGTCGGCCGCGAAGACAACCTGCTGCGCCACGGCGACCTGACACTCGACACCGCGAAGCGCACCCTGACGCAGGGCAGCCGCGCGATCGACGTTTCGGCGCGCGAATTCGCGCTGCTCGCCGCGCTGCTCGAGCGCCCCGGCGCGGCCCTGTCGAAAGCCCAGCTCGAGGAGCGCATCTACCGTTGGGGCGAGGAAGTCGAGAGCAACGCGATCGAGGTCCACGTGCACAACCTGCGCAAGAAGCTCGGCGTCGACGCAATCCGGACGCTGCGCGGCGTGGGCTACGCCCTCGCGTGACATCGGCGCGATGAGTTCGATCCGCCGAACGCTGCTCGTCTGGCTGCTCGCCGGCCTCGCCATCATCGGGCTCGCCGCGAGCGCGGCGACCTATGTCGCGGCGCGCCGCGAAATCGGCGCGCTGCTCGACCTGCAACTGAAGCAGCTCGCCTACTCGACGCGCATGGACGACCTGCTTCGCGGGCAGCGCCCCGGCTTCGACACCCCCGACGTTCCCCGGGGCACGGGCATCACCGAACTGGTCACCCAGATCTGGGACCGCGACGGCGTCCTCGTCTACTGGACGCGGCCCGGAATGGGGCTGCCGGTTCCCGCGCGCGAAGGCTACTCGACGGTGAGCCGCAACGGCCGGGACTGGCGGGTCTACACGATGGTGCACGGAACGCACGCGCTGCAGATCGCGCAGCCGCAGGACGAGCGCGACAGGCTCGCCACCCAGACCGCGCTGCGGACCCTGCTCCCCTTCGCCGCGCTGATGCCGGTGTTCGGCCTGCTGATGTGGCTCGGCGTCGGGCACGGACTGCGTCCGCTCGCAGCGATGTCGCGCGCGGTGAGCAAGCGACGCCCCGATGCGCTGTCCCCGATCGGAGAGAGCGGATTGCCCGAGGAGCTGCGTCCGCTGGGCGCGAGCCTCAACGGCCTGCTCGCGCGTCTGTCCGACGCGCTGTCAGCCCAGCGCCGCTTCACCGCCGACGCCGCGCACGAACTGCGCACACCGCTCGCCGCGCTCAAGCTGCAGCTCGATCTCGCGCGACGCAACGGCGCGACGCAGGGCGCGACGGCGTCGCTCGACGATCTGGACGCCGCCGTGGACCGCGCTTCCCACCTCGTCGAACAGCTCCTGACCCTCGCGCGCGTCGAGCCCGAGGCGCTCGCGACCCAGAAGACACGCTGCGATCTCGTCGCGATCGCCAAGGATGCGATCGTCGCGCGCGCCGGGCTCGCGGCGCAAAAGGAGATCGATCTCGGACTCGCGCATGCCGAACCCGCGGTCGTCGAGGGCGACGACACGAGTCTCTCGATCCTGCTGTCGAACCTCCTCGACAATGCGCTGCGCTACGCGCCCGTCGGAGGGCGCATCGACGTCGCGGTTCGAAACTCCGACGGTGCTCCAACGCTGACCGTCGCCGACAACGGTCCCGGCATCCCCGCCGAGGACCGCGAGCGCGTCTTCGACAGGTTCTATCGCGGCATGGGCAACGAAGAGCCCGGAAGCGGGCTGGGACTGTCGATCGTCAAGCGGATCGCCGACGCGCACGGCGCGAGCATCTCGCTCGATGCGCCGGCCACCGGCACCGGCCTGGCGGTGACAGTGCGCTTCGCTGCCGCGCCGGCAGCGTGATTCCGACAATCTTCCGTTGCGCGTTAAGGTGCCCTTAAGCGCCGACGCTTAGAGTCGAAGCTGCAGACCCCGCCTTCAATGGGGTTCCACCGACTCCGAGGAGATTCAAGATGAAGATGAAGCAGCTGACCGTAGCGATCGTGGCGGCGGGCTTCGGCCTTGCGCTGGGCGCCGGATTCAACCGACTCGACCCCCATGTGTTCGGCGTGGCGAACGCGGCGGTGAGCCCGCCTGCCGTGGTCGCGCCGGTCGCGGCCACCGCAGCGGCGCGCCTGCCGGATTTCACCGGGCTGGTCGATCGCGTCGGGCCCGCGGTGGTCAACATCACCACGGTGGGAACGACCAAGACCACGGGCTTCAACGATCAGTTCGGTCCCGACAATCCGTTCAACGAGTTCTTCAAACGCTTCGGCGGTCCAGGCTTCCAGATGCAGCCGCGCGTCGTACCGATGCGCGGTGAAGGCTCGGGCTTCATCGTGAGCCCCGACGGCTACATCATCACCAATGCGCACGTCGTCGACGGTGCGAACCAGGTCACGGTCAAGCTGACCGATCGCCGCGAGTTCACCGCCAAGGTCGTCGGCGCCGACAAGCGCACCGACATCGCACTGCTCAAGATCGCCGCGACGAACCTGCCCGCCGTCGATCTCTCGAATCCCCCCGGCGTGAAACCCGGACAGTGGGTGATCGCGATCGGATCGCCGTTCGGTTTCGAGAACAGCGTGTCGGCGGGCATCGTCAGCGGCGTGCACCGCGCACTTCCCGGCGGCCAGATGACGCCGTTCATCCAGACCGACGTCGCCGTCAATCCCGGCAATTCGGGCGGCCCGCTGGTGAACGCGGCAGGTCAGGTCGTCGGCGTGAATTCGCAGATCTACAGCCAGTCCGGTGGCTTCATGGGACTGTCGTTCGCGATTCCAGCCAAAGTCGCCGAAAACGTCGCGCAGCAACTGAAGGCACACGGGCACGTGAACCACGGGCGCCTCGGCATCGGCATCCAGGGGCTCGACCAGTCGCTCGCGGAGAGCTTCGGCCTTCCCGACTCGAACGGGGCGCTCGTCGGCAACGTCGAGAAAGGCAGCCCGGCCGACAAGGCGGGGTTCAAGACCGGTGACATCATCCGCAAGATCGACGATGTCGCGGTCACCGACAGCACCGACGTGACCAGCCGCATCGGCAACATGGCGCCGGGGACCAAGATCAACGTCGAGATCTGGCGCGACAAGAAGCCGTTGACCCTGACGGCGACCGTCGGATCATGGGGCGGTCACACCAAGGTGGCGAGCGCGGGCTCGAGCGATGCGAGCCAGGGCAACAAGCTCGGCGTCGCCGTGCGTCCGCTGACGCCCGACGAGAAGCGGGAAGTGGGACACGACGGACTGGTCGTCGAGGGCTCGACCGGGCCCGCGGCCGATGCCGGCATCCAGCCCGGCGACGTCATCGTGCGGGTCGGCTCGACACCGGTGACCACCGTCGACGGCCTCAAGCATCAGATCGAGAAGGCCGGCAAGCACGTCGCGCTGCTGATCGAGCGCAACGGACAGCAGATCTTCGTTCCCGTGAACGTCGGCTGATCCAACCCCGCCCTCACCCCATCCCTCTCCCGCTCGCGGGAGAGGGTACCGAGCAGGTGCGAGGCGGGTGAGGGTGCGCTGACGGGTTTCGGCAGGACTCAGCAGCCTTCGCGCACGCCCAGCCGCTTGAGGACCATATCCAGCGGACAGAAGCGCGTGAAGCTGCTCTGCAGCAGGTTGGCGCCGACGAACGCGGTGAACCACAGCCAATTGGCACTGACGAACAGGGGACTGCCCTGGACGCCCAGCGCGAGCGAGAGCAGCACGAAGCTGCCGGCGAACATGCGGATCAGACGGTTGGTGGTCATGGCGGGAACGACTCCTTCAGGTCAGGGATGGGAACCGCTCACCGGAACCGCTTCCGGTTGACGGCGTAGTAGAGAACCGGGATGACGACCAGCGTCAACAGCGTCGACACCAGGATCCCGAAGATCAGCGCGATCGCTAGGCCGTTGAAGATCGGATCGTCGAGGATGAACGTCGCACCGAGCATCGCGGCGAGACCGGTCAGCGCGATCGGCTTGGCGCGTGCGGCGGCGGAGTTGACGACCGCTTCCGCGAATGGGACGCCGCGCTCGACCTGGAGGTTGATGAAGTCGACCAGCAGGATCGAGTTGCGCACGATGATGCCGGCGAGCGCGATCATGCCGATCATCGACGTCGCCGTGAACTGCGCATGCAGCAGCGCGTGCCCCGGCATCACGCCGATGATGGTGAGCGGGATCGGCGCCATGATGATCAGGGGCGTCATGTAGGAGCCGAACTGCGCGACGACGAGCAGGTAGATCAGGACCAGCCCGACCGCGTAGGCGATCCCCATGTCGCGGAAGGTCTCGTAGGTGACCTGCCACTCGCCGTCCCACTTGAGCGAGTAGGCGCGGAAAGGATCCGACGGCTGCCTGATGAAATACTCGCCGAGCTTTCCGCCCTCGGGCAGATTCACGCCCGCAAGATACTTGCGCACGCCGAACATCCCGTAGAGGGGACTGTCGATCTTGCCGGCGACGTCCGCGATCACGTACGACACCGGCAGCAGGTCCTTGTGGTAGCGCGTCAGGTCGCGCTCGACGCGGCGAGCCTGAATGACCTCCGACAGCGGCACCAGCGCGCCGTTGCTGCCGTGCACCTTCATTGCCAGCAGTTCGTCGAGCTTCGACTGCCTCTCGGCGGGAAGCGTCAGGCGCACCGGCACGCCGTACTTCGCGTGGCCGTCGTGCAGCATCGTGACGTCCTCGCCATCGAGCGCCATCCGCATGGTCGCGACGATGTCGGCCTGGGACACGCCCAGCGCGGCCGCCCGCGCCTGGTCGACGTGGACGAGGATCTTGGGCGCGCTCTCCTCGATCGAATCGTCGATGCCGACCATGCCCGGCTCGCGCGTGAACTGCTGGCGCACGAATTCGGCGACCTTGTGGCGCCCGGCTTCGTCGGGGCCGTAGACCTCGGCGACGATCGGCGAGAGCACCGGCGGTCCCGGCGGGACCTCGACGACCTTGACCTTGGCGCCGAACTTCGCGGCGATCTTCTCGAGCTCGGGGCGCACCGCATTGGCGATCTCGTGGCTCTGGCGATCGCGCTGGTGCTTGTCGACGAGGTTGACCTGCAGATCGCCGTTCTCGGGCAGCTGCCGCAGGTAGTACTGCCGCACCAGGCCGTTGAAGTTGATCGGCGATGCGGTGCCGGCGTAGCCCTCGTAATCGGTGACCTCGGGCACCGTCGCGATGTAGGCGCCCATCGCGTGCAGCACGGCGGCCGTGCCCTCGACCGGAGTGCCCGCGGGCATGTCGACGATGACCTGGAACTCGGACTTGTTGTCGAACGGCAGCATCTTGAGGATCACCCACTCGACCAGCGCGAGCGACATCGACAGCAGGATCGCGACGACGATCCCGGTCCACAGGAAGCGCCGGTTGCGCTTGCCCTTGTCCGGGTCGAGGAACGGCGTGAGCAGGCGGGCAAAGCCGCTGGAGAGCCGCGCATCGAGGCGCGACGGCCCGTGGTGGGCATGCGCGGGCGGCGCCAGCCTGAGCGCGAGCCAGGGCGTGACGATGAACGCGATCGCGAGCGAGATCACCATCCCCATGCTGGCGTTGATCGGGATGGGGCTCATGTACGGCCCCATCAGGCCCGTGACGAAGGCCATCGGCAGCAGCGCGGCGATCACCGTCAGCGTGGCGAGGATCGTCGGCCCCCCGACCTCGTCGACCGCCTTGGGAATCAGCGACGTGAGCTTGGCCCCGGGTTCGAGGCCGCGGTGCCGGTGGATGTTCTCGACCACGACGATCGCGTCGTCGACGAGGATGCCGATCGAGAATATCAGCGCGAACAGCGACACGCGGTTGAGCGTGAAACCCCACGCCCAGGACGCGAACAGCGTCGCCGCGAGCGTCAGGATCACCGCGCCGCCGACGATGACGGCTTCGCGCCGGCCCAGCGTCGCGAACACGAGCGCCACCACCGAGAGGGTCGCGAAGATCAGCTTCTCGATCAGCTTCACCGCCTTGTCGTTGGCGGTCACGCCGTAGTTGCGCGTCACCGTCACGTGAACGCCGTCCGGAATGACGGTGTTGTCGAGTTCGTGGACGCGCTTGATCAGCCGATCGGCGACGTCGACGGCGTTCTCTCCGGGCTTCTTGGTGATCGTGATGGTCACCGCCGGAAACTCACCGCTCCCCTTGATCCCCACGGACTTCGCGGCGGCGCCCGCGCCGAGCCAGACGTAGTGGGCTGGCGGCGGCGGCCCGTCGACGATGCGCGCGACGTCGGACAGGTAGACCGGGCCGCCATTGGACGCGCCGACGACCAGCGACGCGACGTCCTTCGCGTTCTGCAGGAACTCGCCAGTCTCGACCAGGATCGACTTGTTGTCGGCATCGATGGTGCCCGACTGGCGCGCCGTGTTGGCGGACTGGAGCATGTGCTGCACGTCGGATGCGGCGAGACCGTAGGCGGCGAGGCGCTCGGGATCGAGCAGCACGCGCAGCACCCGTCCCGGACCGCCGATCGTCGTCACTTCGCGCGTGCCGGGAACGCGCTTCAGCTCGACTTCGATCGCATGCGCGACGTGCTCGAGGTCGAAGGCGCCGCGCGCCTGGTCGCGCGTCCACAGCGTCAGCGACACGATCGGGACGTCGTCGATGCCCTTGGGCTTGATCAGCGGGTCACCCACGCCGAGCTGGGTCGGCAGCCAGTCCTTGTTCGACAGGATGGTGTCGTAGAGCCGCACCAGCGCGACGATCCGCGGCACGCCGACCTTGAACTGGGCGGTGACGATCGCCATCCCCGGCCTCGACACCGAGAACACGTGCTCGAGGCCGGGCATCTGCGAGATCACCTGCTCGGCCGGGGTGGCGACCAGCGTCTCGACGTCCTTGGCCGAAGCCCCCGGGAAAGGGATCAGCACGTTCGCCATCGTGACGTCGATCTGCGGTTCCTCCTCGCGCGGCGTGACCATCAGCGCGAACCCGCCCAGCAGGAGCGCGATCAGCGCGATCAGCGGCGTCAGCCGTGACTCGAGGAAATAGCGTGCGATGCGGCCCGAAATGCCCATGGAATGTCGAATGTCAGCAGTGCGTCAGGACTTGAGCTTCACGATGCCGAGCGCCTTCAGCACGTACTTTTCGTAGATCGGCTCGGAGGTGCCTTTTTTCATCTTGCGCATGAAATACTTCTCGAAGGCGATCTTGGCGAGGTGCACCCACTTGCCCTGGGCGAACCAGTTGACGTTGCGCGGCGGGATCTGCGGCAGCGCGACGAAGGCGACGCCGCCGTCGCCGAAATCGGCGAGGCAGATGGCGTTCCACGTCGCCTTCGCGGTCGGCTCCCTGCCGTCGAGCTGGTCGCGGATGTTCCTGACCGTCGCCGTGACCATGGACTCGATCATGTAACCGGTCTTGGGCGCGCCGGTCGGCACCGGCGTCGCCTCGACCGGCGGGATGGCGACGCAGACGCCGACCGCGTAGATGTTCGTGTACTTCGGATTGCGCTGGTGCTCGTCGATCAGGATGAAGCCGCGCGGGTTGGTCAGGCCCTCGATGCCGGCGACGGCGTCGATGCCCTTGAATGCCGGCAACAGCATCGAGTACGCCGACGGCAACTCGTGCTGCTTCCTCGGCTGCCCGTTCTCGTCGTGCTCGGTCACGTACACCTTGTCGGCATCGACCTTGGTCACCTTGGCGTTGCAGATCCACTTGATGTGGCGCTCGCGCAGCGCGGACTCGAGCAGCGTCTTGGAGTCGCCGACGCCGCCGAGGCCCAGGTGTCCGATGTAGGGCTCCGCCGTGACGAAGGTCATCGGCACGCGGTCGCGGATCTTCCGCCGCCGCAGGTCGGTGTCCATGATGAGCGCGAACTCGTAGGCGGGCCCGAAGCAGGACGCGCCCTGCACCGCCCCGACCACGACCGGCCCCGGCCTGGTCACGAAGCCTTCCCAGGCCTTGCCCGCAGCAACCGCGTGGTCGACGTGGCAGACCGACTGCGTATGGCCCTGCGGGCCCGTGCCCTCGACTTCGTCGAATGCGAGTTTGGGCCCGGTCGCGATGGCCAGCACGTCGTAGTCGAGCATCGATCCATCGCCGAGCTCGACCTGGTTCCGGTCGGGATGCACGCGCTTCGCGCCGGAGGCGTTGAACGCGATCTTGTGCTTGGCCAGATGCGACTCGACCGGGAACTCGATTGCGTCGCGCTTGCGCCAGTTGACGGCCACCCAGGGATTCGACGGGACGAAATGGAAGTTCGGATTGTTCGAGACGACGGTGATCGTGTCGCCGGCGCGAAGCCTGTCCTTCATTTCATACGCGAGCGGCATTCCGCCGATGCCCGCGCCGAGAATCACGATGTGCGCCATGCCTGTCTCCCTGGATATGCGTCGTCGAACGGAACGTCCACGCGGTCCTGCGCGATCGCCGATCGCGCCGCGTGCGTCAGGATCGCGGGCTGCCGCTGTCCTCGATGCCGGCGCGCACCGGCTCGAGCGAAACGCGCTCCCCCGCGTTCAGGCCCGCGACGACTTCCACGAAACCGTTGCCCGCAGGCTCGCCGAGGCGAACCTGGCGCAACTGCGCCCTGCCGTTCGCGTCGAGCACGTAGACGGCCGTCACCTCGCTGCGCCGGAGCACTGCCGCCTCCGGAATCGTCAGCGCCCTGGCATGGCCGGTGACGATCGCCGCGCGCGCGTACTGGCCAGGCATCAACCCCGCCGATTCCGGCAGGTCGAGGCGGACCTGCGTCGTGTGCGTCCGCACGTCGGCCACCGGGATTACCGTCACCCGCAGCGCAGTCAGCCAGCGCTTGAGCGACGGGATCTCGATCGCGACCGGCGCGGCGAGATCGGCGCGGGCGAGCACCGCCTGCGCCAGCGTCGCGGTCACCCGCAAGGCTTTCGGATCGAACACCGTGACCAGCGACCGCCCGGGGCTCGCCATGTCGCCGACCTGGACATCGGTCGACGCGACGACGCCGTCATAGGGCGCGACGACGGTCGTGTAGCTCTTCGAGGTCGCCGACACCCCGGCATTGGCGATCGCCGCTGACGCCTGGGCCTGGGCTGCCAGGTATTGCGCCTGGGCCTGGTCGAGCGCCGCCTGACTGATGAACTTCTGCGCGGCGAGCTGCTTGCTGCGCTCGAAGCTGGCCTTCGCGTTGGTGAGGTTCGCCTGCGCTTCCCGCACCTGGCTCTGGCTCGCGGCCTCCACCTGCACTGCGCTGCGCGGATCGATCTGCACCAGCAGCTGGCCGGCCTTGACCGTGTCGCCGGCCTTGACGTTCAGCACGATGATGCGCCCCGCGACCTGCGCGGCGATCGTCGACTGGCGCACCGCCTCGACCACGCCTTCGGCGATCGCGCTGCGATCGATCTCGCGGTAGGCGGCCGTCGCACTCGCCGCCGCTGCAGCCTGCGGCGCCGGCTGTCCCGCTGCCGGCTGCCCGGCCGCGGGCTTGCCGGGCTCGGGCGCGCCGAAGGCAAAGGACGCGACGCCGGCCAGCGCAAGGGCGAGCGCGAGGGGGACGAGCACGGGCAGGCGCCCGGCCATGGACGAGGAACGCATCATGGCGTTACCGGGTCTTGCAGGTCTTGATCCCGAAGGGGACGTACGCCGGGCACCACCCGATCAATCCGGTCAGCAGCGGGACGAATCCGATCAGGGCCCACCAGCGATGCGGACCTTCGACAAAGAAGAACAGGCTGAGGATCACCAGGCCGGCAACGATGCGCAGCCCACGGTCGACACCGCCAACATTCGCTTTCATCTCCGTCTCCTGGGTCGGGTTGAAAAGTGCCGGCAGCATAAGGCGCAACGGGCATTGGATCTGTGACCTGGATCACAAAGGTCGAATCCGGTGGCCAGGGCCGCCCCTGTAAAATGCAGGCAGCACGGCATTCGCTCGAGCGGATGCGCCCGGCATCCCCGGCCCGCGCCCCAGGGATGCCGCACCGCGCAATGCCGGTTTGGCCGTGTGGCCCGGCAGTGGACACAGGGCGTGAACCGGTCCCGAACCCGGCCCCAGACCGCGTTGACGACTCCAGCCCCCTCCCCGACCCCCGCCATCGCGCTGCGCAGGCTCTTCCCCGCGCTGGCGGACGCCGCGCCGGCAACACTGACGCGGATCATCGAGCATGGCATCCACCGCAAGGTCCCGGCCGGCACCGTGCTGTTCGATGCGCACACGCCCTGCGGCGGCTTTCCGCTGGTCCTCTCCGGGACCGTCAAGGTGCTGCAGCGCTATCCGAACGGCCGCGAGATGCCGCTCTATCGAGTGAAACCCGGCGAGAGCTGCCTGCTCTCGGGCAGCTGCCTGCTGGGCCACAGCGACTACACGGCCACCGGCATCGCCGAGACCGACGCCGAGCTCCTGATCGTGCCTCCGGTCGATTTCCACGCGCTGATGTCGAGCGACGAGGTCTTCCGCAATCACGTCATGAGCCTGTTCGGCGAGCGTCTCGCCGCACTGCTGTCGCTGGTCGAGGCGATTGCCTACCAGAAGCTCGACCAGCGCCTCGCCGCACTGCTGCTCGCCAAGGGCGATTCGGTGCGCGCGACCCACCAGGCGCTCGCCGACGAGCTCGGCAGCGTCCGCGAGATCGTGAGCCGGCTGCTGCGGGCCTTCGAGGACAAGGGCTGGGTCGATCTCGCGCGGGAGCGCATCCAAATTACCGATCGCGCGGCGCTCACGGCGCTGGCGCGCGCATGAAAGGGAAGCCGTGGACCCCAGACGGCACTGGGACAGCGTCTATCGAACCAAGCAACCCACGGAGGTCAGCTGGTACCGGCCGCACCTGGACCTCTCGCTGCAGCTGATCGAGGAAGCCGCGCCTTCGCGTGAAGCGCGGATCATCGACATCGGCGCCGGCGAATCGACGCTGGTCGACGACCTGATCGCCATCGGTTACCACAACCTGGATGCGCTCGACCTGTCGTCGACCGCGCTGGAGGTCGCCAGGCAGCGTCTGGGTGCAGATGCGGCCCGGGTCAAGTGGATCTGCGGCGACGCGACCACGCATGCCTTCGAACCGCATTGCTACGACGTCTGGCACGACCGCGCCGTGTTCCACTTCCTCACCGACCCCGATGACCGCATTGCCTACGTGCGCCAGGTCGCGCGCGCGGTCAAACCGGGCGGGCACGTGATCGTCGCGACTTTCGGGCCCGAAGGCCCGCGGAAATGCAGCGGTCTCGACGTCGTGCGCTACGACGCCCCGACGCTCCATCGGGAATTCGGTGCGAGCTTCACGCTGGTTCGGCACCTCACCGAACTGCATCGCACCCCGGCAGGGGCGATCCAGCAGTTCACCTACTGCTACTGCAACGTCGCATAGGAGCCGAACCCGGACTGGCCGGCCGGCGCCGTTGGGTGGCGTCTCACAGCGATGCGAGTACCCGCTCGAGCTTCGCCCGCACCTCGCCCGCGACCGATTCGATCTCGGGACGCCCGGTCAGCTGCAGCACCGAGTGGGGATCCATGATCTCGACGATCGTCTTGCCTGCCGCATCCTGTCGCACGACGACGTTGCAGGGAAGCAACGCCCCGATCTGCGGCTCGGCCTCGATCGCGCGATTGGCGAGCTGCGGATTGCAGGCCCCGAGGATCTTGTACGGCGGCATGTCCTTGCCGATCTTCTTCTTCAGCGTCGCGGCGACGTCGATCTCGGTCAGGACACCGAAGCCTTCGACCGCAAGCGCTTCGGTGGCTTTGCGAACGGCCTCGTCATGGGACATGGCGACCGTCTTGCCGAATACGTAACGTGTGGACATCCAATGCTCCGCGCGAATCGTGCGCGCCCGAACTACAGAGGGCGCCCGGCGCAGCGGCGCCGGGCGCGAATCGGAGGCGGCTGCAGGTACGGCGCTAGTCGTCGCCGCCTTCGTCCATCCACCACGGGGCGTGCTCACGCAGGCCCTCGCGCTGCTCCTTGGTCAACACCGCCTGCATCTCGTTGCTCGCCTCGACGCGGGCCTTGATCATCGTGCGGCGAAGGTCATCGACTTTCTTCTGCTGGTCGGCGATCGCATTCGGATCCGGCTTGTCGGCCATGTACAGACTGCGAAGTTTGAACTGCTCGCTTTGCAACTGGCCCATCGTGTCCCAGGTCTTGCGACGCATGTCCTCATGGATGCCTGCGATCTTCGCTTCCTGATCGGCGCTCAGATCGAGTTGCGCCAGCGGACCGCCATAGCCTCGCCCCCAGCTGGGACCGCCGCCGTAACCGTGCATCATGCCGGGGCCGCCACCCCACGCTCCGGGACCACCGCCGTAACCGCGCATCACGCCGGGGCCACCACCGCCGTAGCCATCGCAACCGCCGCGCGCCCCTCCGCCACCGTATCCACGCATCATTCCCGGCCCTGCGCCAGCTCCGGGTCCCGGGCCGGGTCCCGGTCCCGGTCCGCTGGCAGGCTGTGCGAGTACCACTGCCGACGCAAGGGTCATCCCCATTGCAACCGCTGTCTTCATCCAGGTGCTCCGGATCATCGTCAGCCTCCGCGTGTGAAATCTGAAATGTGTGGCACGAAGGATAGCCCCGGCCTTCGTGCCGTCGGTTGACCTGCATCAACCGGCGTGGCCAAAATTCGACCCGACGGGCCGCGGCGTGCCGCCGACGGGCTTGACCGAGGTCAATCCCCGCACTTTGGCCGGTGCGACAATTGATCACGAATGGACACCATGACGCTCCTCGAGTTCGCCCGTGGACCGATGCTCGGCATTGCCGTCGCGGTATTCGTGCTCGGCATCGTCTGGCGCCTGGTTCACCTGTTCCTGCGCCCGTCGAACACCGATCTCTCGGAGCCGCGCAGCACGGCCGTGGCGCGCGGGGCAGTGGGGGCGATCATCTCCAGGATGTGGCAGCACCGGACCTTCCGCGAGCGGACGCTTGCCGGAACCTTGAATGCGTACGCGTATCACATCGGGCTTGCGATCGTCTTCTTCGGTTTCGTCCCGCACATCGAGTTCATCGAGCGCTACACCGGCCTTCACTGGCCGGCGGTGCCGGGGTGGCTGTTCGCCACCGCAGCAGGAGCCGTGTTCGTCGGACTGGGCTATGCGCTGATGATCCGGCTCACCTCGCCGGTGCTGCGCCTGCTCTCCAGTTTCGACGACTATGCGAGCTGGGTGATCACCATCCTGCCGATGTTCACGGGCATGGCGGCGCTTTCCCTGGCGCTCGCCTCGACGTATCCGGCGCAGCCGCTGTACCCGATGCCGCTGGCGATCCATCTGCTTTCGGTCGAACTGCTGCTGATCTGGCTGCCGTTCGGCAAGCTGTCGCACGCGTTCCTGGTGTTCGTCTCCCGCGGCATGACCGGCGCCGCGTTTGCGCGCAAGGGAGCGAGCCTGTGAGCGACGCCGACCTCAGCCATCCGCTCGACCTCGAGAGCCCGAGGCTCTCGGTCGAAAAGCCCTCGGTCCGCTACGACAAGCAGGGCGAGCGCTCCGATCCCGACCGCCTCGCCGCAGCGATGACCGCGTTCACCCACGACTTCGGCCGCAACGCCGCGACGTGGCTGGAGTCGTGCATCCATTGCGGCAATTGCGCCGAGGCCTGCCATTTCTACCTGACGACCCGCGACCCGAAATACACGCCGATCTGGAAGCTCCAGCCGTTCAAGCGGGCGTACAAGCGGGAAGCCGGCCCGTTCGCATGGATCTACAAGGCGGTGGGGGCGAGATCGAAAGTGACGGTCGCCGAGCTGGAGGAATGGCAGGAGCTGATCTACGACGCCTGCACGATGTGCGGACGCTGCACGATGGTCTGCCCGATGGGCATCGACATCGCGAGCCTGGTCGGGCTCGCCCGCCACGGCATGGCGCAGGCGGGACTTGTGCCGCACGAACTGTGGGCCGTTTCCGAGCGCGCCGCGCGCGAGGGGAGCCCGCTGGGCGCGACACCCAAGGTCCTCAAGGAAAGGCTGGAATGGCTCGCGGACGAGAACGAGGTCGACATCCACGTCGACCTGCCGCAGGCCGACGTGCTGGTCACATTCTCGTCGATCGAGATCATGAAGTACCCGCAGTCGCTGGTCGCGACCGCACGGGTGATGAACCACGCCGGTTACACCTGGACGATCTCGACCGCGGGTTACGAAGCGACCAACTTCGGCATGCTCGCGGGCAATTACGAATGGCAGAAGCGCATGACGATGAAGATGATCGACGCCGCGATCGCCTGCAAGGCGAAGATCGTCGTGCTGCCGGAATGCGGACACGCGTATTCGGCGATGCGCTGGCAGGGGGCCAACATGCTCGGCCAGCCGCTTCCGTTCAAGGTCCTGCACATTTCCGAGTTCCTCGCGGAGAACATCGCCGGCGGCAGGATCGCCGTGACCGCGGTCGGTAAGTCGGCCGCTTTCCACGATCCCTGTCAGGTATCGCGTCGCGGCGGCGCGACGCAGGCCCCGCGTGACGTCCTGAAGGCGCTGGGTGTCGAGCTCAGGGAAACGAAGGATTCCGGCAACCTGAATTTCTGCTGCGGTGGCGGAGGCGGCGTGATCGCCAACCATCGCGCCGACGAGATCCGCTACAAGGCTTTCGGCATCAAGATGGCGCAGATGGACGCGACCGGCGCCGACGAAATGGTGACTTCCTGCAGCAACTGCCGGCAGAGCTTCGACGACGGTCAGGCGCATTTCGGCTGGGATCGGAAGATGGGCAGCCTGCTCGAGCTGGTCGCCGACCACCTCGCCGAGCCGAAGCGTGATGGTGCTCCCGTTCGCCCGCTCGGGGCACGCCGCGACCCTGCAACGGGGGCAGGAGGGACTTGACACCCCGGAGCAACATATTAGACATTGCTAATATCCCGTTCCGGCCTGCTGCGAAGGCGGTAGCAACCGCCCGCGCGAGCCGGCATTTTCACTGCCCATCGACACATCCGGACCATCCGGAGGAGGACAAGACCATGGAATTCGACAAGGAACTCGACGCCCGCGGCCTCAATTGCCCGCTGCCCATCCTTCGCGCCAAGAAAGCCCTCGGCGAAATGACCAGCGGCCAGGTGTTGCGCATCGTCGCGACCGATCCGGGCTCGGTCAAGGACTTCGAGGCGTTCTCGAAGCAGACCGGGAACCCCCTGCTCGAGCAATCGGCAGCGAACAAGGAATTCACGTTCTTCTTCAAGAAGAAGTGACGCGTCGCCGCGGGTGAGCACGGTGAGCCGCCACGCCGCAGCCGGCGCGAGCGCCCAGCACCCCACCGAGCGCCCCCCGGATCGCAACCCCGAAACGGCGCCGCCCCGGCGCCGGGCGGTGTTCGTCGGCCACGACGTCTATCGACGCCGTGCGTACGGGACGATGCACCCCCTGGCGATCCCGCGCGTCGAGGCCGTCGTCGACCTCTGCAACGCGCTCGGCTGGTTCGACGAGGGCGAATACCAGACGAGTCCCTGCGCGACCGAGGCGCAGCTCGCGTGGTTCCACGACCCGGTCTACATCGCCGCGCTGCGCCATGCGACCGAGTCGGGCGCCGTCGACACGGCGGTCCGCCAGCGCCACGGCATCGGCACGATGGAGAATCCGCTGTTCCCCGGCGTTTTCGAGCGCGCCTCGACCAGCGTCGGCGGCTCGATCCGGGCCGCGGAGCTCGCGCTCGACGGGCACATCGCTTTCCATCCCGCGGGCGGGACGCATCACGGCCGCCGCGATCGCGCCAGCGGCTTCTGCTATTTCAACGACCCGGTGTTCGCGATCCTGCGCCTGCTGGAAGCCGGCGTCACGCGCATCGCGTATGTCGATCTCGACGCCCATCACGGCGACGGCGTGCAGGATGCCTTCGCGCAGGATCCGCGCGTGCGCACGGTGTCGATCCACGAGGCGGGACGCTGGCCGCACACGGGCCGTGCGTCGGACACCGGCGAGGGCCGCGCCTGCAACCTGCCGGTTCCGACCGGATGCAACGACGACGAGCTGCAGCTCCTGCTCGACGACGTGATCCTGCCGCTGGTGTCGCGGGCCGAACCCGAGGCGGTCGTGCTCACCTGCGGCGGCGACGCGCTGGCCGACGACCCGCTGACCCGGATGGCACTGACCAACGTCGCGCTGTGGAACGGCATCGAGCGCATCGTCAGGCTCGCCCCGCATGCGGTGGTGCTGGGCGGGGGCGGCTACAATCCGTGGACGCTGACGCGCTACTGGACCGGGCTGTGGGGCCGGCTTTCGCAACGCGCGATCCCCGAATCCCTGCCTGCCGCCGGCAGCGAAATCCTGGCGCGCCTGCACTGCGACCTGGTCGATGACGAGGACCTGCGCCCGCAGTGGCTGACCACGCTCGCCGACGCACGGGCGACGGCCGTGGTGCGCGCCGAGGTGGTCGCATTGCGCGACCACGTCCTGGCCCAGGTCGACGAACGCAAGTGGCGCGACTTCGCCCCCGCGCGCGCTGCTGCCACCGCAGTGGGCAGCCCCGCGCCGGGCAGGCTCCCGGTCTCGGCCGCCCCTGCCGAAGCGAAGACCCTGCTGGAGGAGGTTCCACGATGAGCTGGCTCGAATCCATTGCGACAATCGAAGAGCTCGAGGACGCCGAACTCGACGCCGGCCTGATCGCCGACTTCGAGCGCGCCGGCGATTCGGTGCGCGGCCGCGAAATCCGCTTCTCGACACCGACGTTCAAGGCGTATTCGAGCTGCGATCTGGAAGGCTGCGGCAAGAACGCATTCCCGGCGTTCTCGGTGACGGCGGGCGGCTGCGCGCTCGATTGCGACCACTGCCAGGCGAAGATCCTCGAGCCGATGATCCCCGCGACCAATCCCGCGATGCTCGATCGCAAGGTGCGCGAGATGGTCGAAAGCCAGGGCCTCCAGGGATTCCTGCTGTCGGGCGGCTCGAACAAGCGCAACGAGATCGCCTACGAGCGCTACTTCCCGGTCATCGAGCGTCTGAAGCGCGATCATCCCCAGCTCAAGATCGCGATCCACTCCGCGCTGCTGTCCGCCGAGCGGGCCAAGGGCATGGAAGCCGCCGGGGTGGACACGGCGATGATGGACGTCATCGGCGCGCAGGACACGATCCGCGACGTCTACCACCTCGACCGTCCCGTGGCCGATTTCGAGGCCACGCTCGCCGCGCTGTGCGCTACGACGATGGAAGTCGTTCCCCACATCGTCATCGGCCTGCACTACGGCAGGATCCTCGGCGAAGCGAACGCGCTCGACATCGTCGCGCGCCATCCGGTGCACTCGCTGGTGCTGGTCGTCATCATGCCGTTCTACGCGAAGCCCGGCACGTTCGAGACGCCGAAGACCTCGGATGTCGGGCGCATCTTCCTCGAGGCGCGACGCCGCATCCCCGACCGCTCGGTGCTGCTGGGCTGCGCCCGCCCGCCGGGCATGCACCGGCGCGTCACCGACGCCTACGCAATCGCCGCGGGGCTGGACGGCATCGCGTTTCCCGCCGATGGCGCGCTCGCCGTTGCCGAGGCGATCGGCCGGCCTGCCGTGCAGGAACACGCCTGCTGCTCGATGAAGACCGGGCGTACGATCAAGATCCATCCCCGCGCATCGCTCGCGCTGTCGTGACGTCCACGGCAGCCGCCAGGGAAACGGAGATCCGCCGATGACCGACGTGACCGTCGACGTGCTGTGCGCGGGCCTGGGGCCCGCCGGGGCGCGGGCGGCCGCGGCAGCCGCGCGCCGCGACCTGCGCGTGCTGGCCGTCGATCGCAAGCGCGAGCCGGGGCTCCCGGTGCAGTGCGCCGAGTTCGTCCCGGCGCTGATCGGGTCCAACGTCAGCGGCCTCGCGCGCTCGGTGCGGCAGTCGATCCGCTCGATGCAGACCTACGTCGAAACCGACGCGCCGGACCTGACCGACCCCTTCCCGGGGCAGATGCTCGACCGCGCAGCCTTCGATGCGGCGCTGGTCGATGAAGCGATCGGAGCGGGCGCGACCTGCCGTTTCGCGACGACGCTGCGCGCCGTCGGCCCCGACGGCGCCGTCACGCTGTCCGACGGAACGCGCGTCCGCGCCCATGTGCTGATCGGCGCGGACGGTCCGCGCTCGGTCGTCGGACGTGCGATCGGCAGCGTCAATCGCCACCTGGTCGAGACGCGCCAGGTCACCGTGCCGCTGCTGAAAGCGCACGAAGCGACCGACATCTTCCTGTCGGCGGCCACACCCGGCGGCTATGCGTGGCTGTTCCCCAAGGGCGACGTCGCGAACATCGGCGCGGGTGTGGACCCGGCGCACAAGGGCGCGCTGAAGGAGATCGTCGACGACCTGCACGAGAGCCTCGTCGCCGCGGGCCGCGTCGGTCGCGAGATCCTGATGCGCACCGGGGGCGCGATTCCGGTGGGCGGCATGGTGAAGCCGACCGGCACGCTCGGCGCGACGCGGGTCCTGCTCGCGGGCGATGCCGCAGGGCTTGCCAACCCGGTCACCGGCGCGGGAATCACGGCGGCCGTGCATTCGGGCGCGCTGGCAGGCGAAGCTGCAGCCGAAGCCGTCGGCGGCAATCCGGATGCGCTCGCCGATTACGAGGACGAGCTCGACGCGCTGTTCGGCGTTGCGCTCTCGCGCGCGGTGCGCCGCCGCGAGGAACTCGCCCGCGCAATGCAGGTGGACGCACCGCCGCGAAACGCGGCACTGCGCCGCGGGTGGGTCGCGTACCCTGAATACTGGTCACGCTGATCACCCAATCGAGAAACGAGGAGACCCACGATGAGCTGCTACCGGCCCGACGATGCTGCCACGGCCACCCCCGCCGAGGGCGCGGGCGCGCTCGACCACAACCCGTATGCGCTGATGCAGCCGCGCATGCCCGCTCGCCCGCCCAAGGAGGCGCGCAACGGCGCGCGGGTCATCGCCAACCACGTCGAGCCGCAGGGCGTCTACCTGCCCAACAACAACGTGCTGACGCCGTACATGCGCTCGCCCGAGTACGTGCAGATGTCGACGGCGGCGGCGATCACGCTGGGCATCATGAAAGGCAGGATGTACCGCTGCTCCTGCACGCGCTGCCTCAACCTGCTGCTCACCTATCCGGAGGGCTGCCGCGCGAACTGCGCCTACTGCGGACTGGCCCGCCACCGCGAAGCCGAGCGCGACTACGCCGACCGCAACTTCATCCGCGTTGACTGGCCCGCGGTCCCGCTCGCGCAGACGATCGACATCGTCGCGCGCGACGGCGCCGCGACGCCTTTCCACCGGATGTGCATCTCGATGATCACGCACCCCCGTTCCGACGAGGACACGGTGACGGTGCTGAAGGCCTGGACCGACCGCATCGACCCGTCGACGGTGCCGGTGTCGATCCTGTCGAATCCCACGACGATGCAGCGCGAAGACGTCCAGCGCCTGCGCGATCTCGGCGCCGACATCTTCACCGTCGCGCTCGACGCTGCGACGCCCGAGATCTTCGACCGCACGCGCGGCAAGGGCGTCCAATCGCCGCACAGCTGGCGCCACTACTGGCAGATCCTCGAAGACGCGCGCGACATCTTCGGCCCGCAGAAATTCGGCGCGCACATCATCGTCGGCATGGGCGAGACCGAGCACGACACGCTCTCCCTGATCCAGCGGCTGGTCGACATGGGCGGCCACAGCCACATGTTCTGCTTCTTCCCCGAGAAGGGCTCGCTGATGGATCACCTGCCCGCCACGCCGCGCGACCAGTGGCGGCGCGTGCAGCTCGGGCGCTACCTGATCGACTACCGCGGCGTGCGCGTGGACCAGATGCGCTTCGACGGCGAAGGCCGCGTGATCGATTTCGGCATCCCGACGGGCGAGCTCGACGACGTCATCGACCAGGGGGTCGCGTTCCGCACGTCCGGCTGCCCGGGCAAGGTCGCCGAGGACGTGTCGGCCTGCGACCGTCCCTACGGCGATTCGCCGCCATCGGACATCGCGAGCTATCCGTTTCAGCCCAATCGCGGCGACATCCGCAAGATCCGCCGGCAGCTGCGGATCGTGCCGAAGAAGGCTGCGCCCGCGACCCGCGATGCGCCGACCCGCGAGACCGCGGCGAGCGAGGCGGCAACCAGCGACGCTGCGGACTGACATCGTGCGGTCGACGCCGGGCGCCGCCCCGGTCGCAACGGCGGTGAGCGCGCCGCGCCTGTTCCGGGTCATCGACACGGGTCTTCGGCCGGGGCGGGCGCAGATCGCGTTCGACCAGGCGATGATCGATGCCCACAAGACAGGCGAGATCCCCGATTCGATCCGCTTCCTGCGTTTCCCGCCCACCGCACTGGTGGGGCGCCACCAGGCGCTTTCGCACGAGGTCCGCGTCGATTACTGCAAGGCCCGGGGCATCGGCATCGCGCGACGCGTCACCGGCGGAGGCGCCATCTATTTCGACGAGGGCCAGCTCGGCTGGTCGCTGGTGTTCGGCCGCGGGACGCTGGCGATCGCCTCGCTCGCCGATCTGGCGCGCGAGATATGCGAGGCGGCGGCAGCCGGACTGCGCAGGCTGGGCGTCGATGCACGCTACCGCCCCCGCAACGACATCGAGGTCGGCGGCCGCAAGGTCTCCGGGACCGGCGGATTCTTCGACGGCGACACGCTGTTCTACCAGGGCACGGTGCTGGTCGACATGGACCCTGACCGCATGTTCGCCGCGCTGAACGTTCCCGAAGCCAAGCTCGCCAAGCGCGCGCTGGACTCCGCCGCGCAGCGCATCGTGACGCTGAAGGAACTGCTGGGCGAGGCGCCCGGCATCGAGACGATCAAGGCGGCGCTGCTCGAGGGCTTCGCCGAGCGCCTCGGCATCACCCCGATCGAAGGCGAGATCGGCGCACGTGAGGAGGCGCTGGCCGCGGCGCATCTCGACGAGGAGATCGGCACCGATGCTTTCGTCGCCTCGATCGACGATCCTGCCGCGTCCGCGGATGTCCGATCGGCGAGCCACTCGGGCGTCGGCGGAACGATCACCGCCTACGTGAGGCTCGAGGGTCCGCGTCTTTCGCGGCTGCGCGAGGTCCTGATCACCGGCGATTTCTTCGTGACACCGCCCCGCACCGTGTACGACCTCGAGTCCGCGCTGCGGGGCGTGGAGGCCGCCGAGACCCGTCCCGCGATCGAGCGATTCTTCCGGCAGGCGCAGGTCGGACTGCTGAGCGTCGCGCCCGGCGATTTCGCGACCGCCGTCGAGGCTGCCGTCGCGGCCGCCGTCACGTCACAAGCCCGATGAAACTCATCCACGTCGTCCAGCACACCTCCGCGGAATACCTGGGCCTGATCGAGGACCATCTCGAAGGACGCGGCATCCGCTTCCGCTATCACCGCCCGTTCACGTCCAAGGGGACGCTGCCGCCAGCCGACGCGCTGGTCGACGGCCTGATCCTGCTGGGCGGCGGGCCCTGGGGCGCCGGCGGCACGCGCGACGTGCCGACACTCGCGAAGGAGGTCGACCTCGCCTGCGCGTGCCTGACGCGTGAAGCACCTGTCATCGGCATCGGGCTGGGCGCCCAGATTCTCGCGATCGCCGCAGGAGGAGGCGCCGACCCCGCACCGTTCGAGTTTTCGGTGACGACCGCCCGGCGCGTCGACGACGCCGCGCTGAACGGCTACCTGCCCGAGAGCTATCCCCTTGCGCTCTACATGCGCGACTGGCCGCGCCCGCCCGAAACCGCGCGGGTGCTTGCGCGCGATTCGCGCGACCGCGCGGCGCTGTGGCAGGTCGGACCGCACGCATTCGGCTTCGCCGGACATCCGGGCCTCAAGGTCGCGATGGTCGAAGACCTGATCATGGAGTTCGAGGAGTCCCCGCCCGAGGTCGACGCCGATCTCGCGAAACTGCGCAACGCGCAGCGCGAGCTCGAGGATGCGCTGGTGCCGATCATGACCGGACTGATCCAGATGACCGGCTGGATGGACGACCGGACGCTCGCGCGCAACTCGCGCTGAGCATCCGCTCCCCCGCAGCAGGCGAGGGAAGCGCGGATATCCCTTGCGTCATGATGGATATCCGTTACGCAGCGAAGGAAATCCCTTGTGTCGTGAAGGGTATCCACTACGGTGATCGATGCGACACGCGCACAGAAATTGGAATGAAGTGCGCGATCGCGAAATCGCTTGCGCCCCCGGAGGGCGCTGATTAACATATTAGAAATCACTGATATAAGCCGAGCTGCGGGCAAGCGCACCCTGGAGAACGGGCGCTGTCACGCAGAGTCCAACGCAGTCCTCTTCCCCGAGTGAAGACGCCATGGCAAAGAAGCTCGTCATCGTGATGGCCAACACCGATCCCCGCCACGGCGAGGAGCTCGGCGCACCGATCTTCCAGGCCTCGGTCGCGGCCGCGATGGAATACGACGTCGAAGTGATCTGCACGGCGGCGTCCGGCAGGCTGATGAAGAAAGGCGTCGCGGACAAGCTCTTCGTCAAGGAGGGCTCCCCGAAGTCGGTCTACGACTTCATCAAGGATGCGCACGAAGCGGGCGCGAAGTTCTACTGCTGCTCGCCGAACCTTGACCTCTTCGACATGACCAAGGACGACCTCATTCCAGAGTGCGAAGGCATCGTCGGCGGCGCGCACCTGATCGAGGAAATCATGGAAGAGGACTGCAAGGTCCTGACGTACTGACCGCCGAACGGGAGCGACGATGAGCCACGCGTCCACGCGGGTGCAGGAACGGATCGGAGACCCGGTCTCCGACAAGCCGGCCGTCACCCGCCCCAAGCTCGAGGAGATCTTCAAGGACATCCAGTCCGATCTCCGCTACGACCACGAGCTGAACGGCTGCCTCAACTGCGGCATCTGCACGGCGACCTGCCCCGCGGCGCATTACTACGACTTCAGCCCGCGCGAGATCGTCCAGCTGCTGTGGACCGAGAACCTCGAGGGCATCTACGACGCGATGCAGGAGAAGATCTGGGCCTGCGCCCAGTGCTACACCTGCGCGGCGCGCTGCCCGTTCGGCAACTCCCCCGGCGGACTCGTGATGCTGATGCGGGAGACGGCGATCAAGCACAACATGGAATCGGCGCGCAACGTGCTCCGTCCGTTCAGCCGCGTCCTGCTCAAGGTCGTGTCGACGGGCAACCAGCTGTCGCCCGACATGATCACCAAGGACGCGTTCCCCGACTGGGGTCCGAACGTCGCCAAGGTCGACGCCCCGCTCAAGCTCCTGCGCAAGGCGATCCCGATGCCGACGCTGAACACGACGGCGACGGCGTGGGAGGTGAACCTGAAGACCTCGGTCGAGCTGTACACGATCTGGGAAGAGACCGGCGTGCTGAAGCAGCTCGAGACGATCGACGAGAACCTTTTCGACGTGATCATCGACATCATGGACGAGAAGCGCGACGAGCTGAAGGACTGGATCGCGGAGCAGGAAGAGGAAGGCGACGACTGAGAGCGTCCGCGAGGACGCGATCGCAAGCAGCGGCAATGAAATGCCGAAGGAGACTACGATGACGAATCGAATCGAACCGCAGCCGGGCGAACGCTTCACCGGTCACGGTTCCGAATGGCACGACGCCAAGCTCTCGCCCGAGGACGCGCGCATCGCGACCTCGTGGGTCGAGCTCAAGATCGACAAGCGCTCGATGCTGACGTCGAAGGAGCGCGTCGAGGACGTGCGCGACGTCATGTGGCAGCTCGAGAAGGACGGCGAGATCGTCGTCCACCGGATCCGCGACGAGCACGAGCCGGTGATCGCCAAGACGCTCTACGGCTGGGACAAGAAGATCCCGACCCGGCGGCTGTGGCACCACAAGTCCTGCGGCCAGTGCGGCAACATCCCCGGCTACCCGACGTCGCTGCTGTGGCTGATGAACCGCCTCGACATCGAGTACCTCGACGAGACCGACCAGACGTCGTGCACGGCGTGGAACTACCACGGCTCGGGCATCGGCAACCTCGAGAGCCTCGCGGCGGTGTTCCTGCGCAATTTCCACCAGGCCTACGTCGCCGCCAAGGCGGAGGGGCTTCCGGACGGCTACTACTATCCGCTGGTCCACTGCGGCACGTCGTTCGGCAACTACAAGGAAGTGCGCGGCTACCTGCTGCACTCGGCGACGCTGCGCGAGCGCGTGCGCAAGATCCTCGGCAAGCTCGGCCGGCTGGTCGACGGCAAGCTGCTGATCCCCGAGGAAGTGGTCCACTATTCCGAATGGGTGCACGTGATGCGCGAGCGCATCGCGGCGATGCAGGAGATCGACTGCAGCCACATCCGCGCGACCGTGCATCCGGCCTGCCACGTCTACAAGATGGTGCCGCAGGACGTGATCTACGACGACACGGTGATGGACGGCAACCGCGTCGCCGTGTCGACCGGTCTGATGCAGACGCTGGGCGCGCAGGTCATCGACTACTCGACCTGGTACGACTGCTGCGGCTTCGGCTTCCGCCACATCATCTCCGAGCGCGAGTTCACCCGCTCGTTCGCGATCGACCGCAAGATCCGCGTCGCGATCGACGAGGCGAAATCCGACGTGATGATCGGCCACGACACGGGCTGCATCACGACGCTCGACAAGAACCAGTGGATCGGCAAGGCGGTGGGCAAGGAAGTCGACCTGCCGGTGCTGGCCGACTGTCAGTTCGCGGCGCTGGTCTGCGGTGCCCATCCGTACAAGATCGTCCAGTCGCACTGGCACGCGTCGTCGACCGAGACGCTGATGGAGAAGCTCGGCATCGACTGGCAGGCCAAGAAGGCCGAGTTCGTCTCGTATCTCGACGAGGTCAAGGCCGGCAAGCAGGAGAACCTTTACGATCCCCGGCGCATGATCACGTCGGGTCCCGGTTTCATTCCGATCGCGAGACTTCCGTGAGCAAACCGATCCTCATCGTTGGTGGCGGGCCCTCGGGGCTCGCCGCGGCCGCTGCGCTCGCCAGCGTCGGCCAGAAGGCAATTCTCGTCGAGAAGGAACAGCGCCTGGGCGGCGCCCCGATCCTCTCCGGCTACGCCAAGCTCGTGCCCTCGGGCGAATGGGCGAAGGATGCCATCGGCGGCATGGTGAGCCGGGTCGAGGGTGACGCGTCCATCCAGCGACTGACCGGCCGTACGGTGGCCGAATTCACCGGGGAACCCGGTGCGTTCCGCACCAAGCTCTCCGACGGCACCACGCTCGACGTCGGCGCCGCGATCCTGTGCACGGGTTTCACCCACTTCGACTCCGTCAACAAGCCCGAGTGGGGCTTCGGCACCTTCCCCGACGTCGTCACGACGACCCAAGTCGAGCAGATGATCTCATCGGGCAAGGGCGTGCGCTGCCCGTCGGACGGGCGCAAGCCCGAGCGCGTCGCGATCCTGCTGTGCGTCGGCTCGCGCGATCGCCAGATCGGCCGCGAATGGTGCTCGAAGATCTGCTGCACGGTGTCCTGCAACATCGCGATGGAGATCCGCGAGGAGTTGCCGGACTGCCACGTCTACATCTACTACATGGACATCCGGACTTTCGGCCTGTACGAGACCAATTACTACTGGAAGAGCCAGGAGGAATTCAAGGTCAAGTACATCAAGGCGCGGATCGCCGAGGTCACGTCGAACGGCCAGAAGCTGATCGTCAAGGGCGAGGACACGCTGGTCAAGCGCCCGATCACTATTCCCTTCGACATGGTCGTGCACGCGATCGGCATGGATCCAAACGTCGACAACAGGAATCTCTCGTCGGTGTTCGGCGTGTCGCTGCAGCCGCAGGGCTTCATCGGCAAGGCGAACACCTACGCGACGTTCGGCGAGACCTCGCGCCCCGGCGTGTTCGTCGCCGGCGCGGCGACCGGGCCCGAGACGATCGACGATTCGATCGCCCAGGGCAAGGCGGCTGCGATCGCCGCGTACGCGCTGGTCAACGGCGCCAGGGCTGCCGCCCAGGCGGCCTGACACGGCGGCAATCGTGCGTCCGATGCGCCGCACCGAAGCCCCGGCGGTCGCGACGGCCCCGCGGCCGGTTCTCGACCTGTCCGGCCCGAAGCTCAAGGCCGCGCTGGAGTCGCTCGTCGTGCACACCGAGGACGAAGGTGGCGTCGAGCGCTATGTCGACGCGCTGAAGCTAAAGTCCACGCTGTTTGCGCAGGCGCTGGGCGAAGGCCGCGCACGCAACGTCGACCCGAAAGCGCTGCGCGGGCTGCTGTCGCTGATCGCCACCGTGCGCCGCCGCGTCGGGCCCTACCTCGACGAGCGCCGGTTCGGGGATCTGCGAACGCGGATCGCGGACATGCTCGAGGCCGCCCGCGACGCCGCGGCGGCCGATGACGCGATCGCGACGTTCTGCGGGCACTTTCCCGAGGACCGCGAGCATCGCTGGGTCCGCGACCTCGCCGTCGAGGTGCTGCACAACGTCGACCCCGAGCGCTATCCGCTGATGTGCCGGTGGGTCTGGGACGCGCGCGCCAACACCGGCGTCCTGCGCGAGATCTGGCACGCCGCCGACGTCGATCACATCGTCATCGACATCCCCGACCGGCACGACACCTTCGTCGTGCTGCGCGAGGAGCTGTCGCAGTACTTGTCGACGAACGGCGTGTATCGCGACGTCCTGCAATACGTCGACCTGCTGACTGCCCATGTGTACGGCGAGTACATCTCCGAGCAGGGCGGAAGCTACCTGCGGACCGATTTCGCCTCGGCCGAGGATTCGATGCAGCACACGCGTCGCATGCTCGGGCTCGATGTCGCGGTCGATGGCCGCACCAAACTGAAGGCGGTCGACGGCGATGCCACCATCGCCGACCTCCCGCGCCTCACCAACTGATATTGGCGGTGCTTCGATGCCGATCCATGAAAAGTCGCTGATCCGTCCCGAGAACATCACGTCGCAGGAGAACCTCGTTCTCGATGGCATCGACGTTTCGGGGCACTGGAGCACGTTCATCGAGACGCGCGTCGTCTCGGACTACAACGAGCGGCTGCAGGACGAGATCGCGGCGCTGCCGGGCGGCGAGTACATCCATCGCTGCTGGCAATGCGGCTCGTGCACGAATTCATGCACGGTCAACGCGGTCAACCCCGACTTCAATCCCCGCTACTGGATCTACCTGATCCGGGTGGGGATGGAATCGGAGCTGCTGCGCGACAAGGACATCATCTGGCAGTGCGTCTCGTGCAACAAGTGCACGTACGCCTGCCCGCGGGACGTGGTTCCGGAAGGCGTGATGAAGGCCACCGCGCACTGGCTGGAGCTCAAGGGCCACACGCCGAAGTCGAAATCGACGATGTTCGACGAGGAGTTCTCCTCGCAGGTCATCGAGACCGGCAAGATCGAGGAGGGCCGCATCATCCGGGGCTTCTTCGCGAGGAGTGGCCAGCCGCTGCGCCAGGAGTGGCTGATCGAGATGGCGAAGCGCCTCGCCCGGAAGCTGCCGATCAGGATGGGAATGCTGATGGGCATCGCCGCGCTGATCCGGCCGCGCACGCGCGGCTGGGGCAGGAGCCGCGATGCGATCGCGAGCTACGTGAGCGACCAGGAGCAGCTGCACCGCAAGGCGCTCAACCTTGCCGAACCAGGAGCGAAATGATGTCGGGTTCCGACGTGAAAGACCGCAAGTCCAGGTACCAGCGCGTCGCCTACTACCCCGGCTGCGCGCTCGAGGGTACGGGTCACGCCTACAACCGCTCGACCAAGGCGGTCGGCAAGGCGCTCGGGCTCAAGCTCGACGAGGTCCCGAACTGGAACTGCTGCGGGGCGATGGAAGTGAAGAACGTCGACCCGAAGGTCCAGACCTACCTGTCGTCGCGCGTCCTTTCGATCGCCGCCAACGAGATGCACGCATCGGTCGTGATGGCGCCGTGCAACGGCTGCTACCACAACCTCAAGAAGGCCGAGTACGACCTCGCGAAGGACGAGTCGTCGCGCGAAGTCGTCGGCCGCATCTCGGAAAAGGCCGGCCACGCGACCTACCAGGCGGGACAGGTCGAGACGATCCACGCGCTCGACTGGATCAAGCACGGCATCGGCGAGGGCGAGTTGCGCAAGCGCGTCTCCAACTCGCTGAAGGGACTCAAGGTCGCCAACTACTACGGCTGCATGTACACGCGGCCGCGCCACATCTTTCCCGAGAAGGACCAGGGTCCCGGTACCGAGTCGACGTCCCAGCCGCACTTCATGGACGACCTCCTCGAGGCGGCGGGCGCGACCAACGTCGATTTCCCGCTGAAGACCGCGTGCTGCGGCGGCGCCCATACGCTGTCCGACAGCGACACCTCGACGAAGCTGGTGCTGAACATCCTGCGCGCGGCCGAGGCGGCCGGTGCCGACGTCATCGCGACCGAGTGCCCGACCTGCCACTCCGGCCTGGAGATGCACCAGGTCCGCGCCGAGAAGGTGCTGGGCGAGAAGACCAGCGTCAAGATGCTCTATTTCACGCAACTGCTCGGCATCGCGCTCGGCGTCTCGCCGCGCAACGTCGGCGTGCAGGAGAACGTCTCCGACGGCCTCGAGGCGCTGAAGGAAAAGGGCTTGGCATGATCGGGGGCTTCGACGTGCGCATCGACGCGGCGGCGGGCCTGCCCGACGCCCCGGCTGCCGCACGCGCGATGCTCGATGTCGCCGAGGACATGCTGGCGCAGTGGGTCGAGACCCGCGGCGAAGTCCCCACGACCGACACCCGCGAGGGCTTCCGCCTCCTCGCCCTGCATCGGCAGGGGTCGCAGGATCTTCCGAGCTTCAACGCCTGCCGCGAGACCTGCCGCGAGATTGCCTACCACTACAACCTGCTCAGCCTCGAACCCGGGAATGAGGCGAGCGCCCGGCGCCAGCGCATGATGGCGATGCTCGTGCGGCACCTCGTCCTGTTCGTCGGCGGCAAGATGGAAGTCGAGGGATTGGGCGAGTTCTGTTGTGCGTCGCGCCCGCTGCGCCTAGAATCCTGACGAATTCCGCATCGACATAGGAGCGCTCATGGCCACTGTGCGCGGCTGCAACATGCCCGACGACCTGCTGTACGACGTCGAGAACCACATCTGGTTCAGGGAGCAGGGCGACGGCAACGTCAAGCTGGGGATGACCACGGTCGCGACCGCGATGGCCGGCCAGCTCGTCGCGTTCACGCCAAAGAAGGTCGGAAAGCCGGTCCAGGCGGGCAAGTCCTGCGCTACCGTCGAATCGGGCAAGTGGGTGGGTCCCGCCAAGTCGGCGGCAGGGGGCGAGATCGTCGCGGTGAACGAGGATCTCGTGAACAAGCCCTCGCTGGCCAACGAGGATCCCTACGGCGCGGGTTGGCTGATCATCCTCAAGCCTGAGGACTGGACTGCGGCGAAGGCAACACTCACGCCCGGCACGGCGGTCGCCGGCCCCTACGAGGCGAAGATGGCCGCCGACGGTTTCGCCGGATGTGCCGGCACACCCTGAACGCCATCGCAATCCAAGGTCGGCGATGACTAACCGATCAGACGAGGCGACCGGGACCGCCTGGGGCGGCGCCGGCACGCGCCTGGCCGAGCTCGAGCAGAACGCGCGCCGCGCGGCGAAGCTCCTGAAGGCGATGTCGAATTCTGCGCGGCTGGTGATCCTCTGCCAGCTCGCCAGCGGAGAGCGCTCGGTCGGGGAACTCGAGCGTGCGGTCGGATTGAGCCAGTCCGGAATTTCCCAGCATCTCGCGGTGCTGCGCCGCGAGGGGGTCGTGTCGAGCCGCCGCATCCGGCAGACGGTGCTCTACTCGCTCGCGAGCCGCGACGTCGTCACCCTGATGGGAACGCTGCACTCGGTGTTCTGCAACCCGCAGCCGATCGGTCAGGCATCCACGGTCGAGGTCTGACCGCCCCGCGCCCGGGTCAGTCGGTGGGCCGGGGCACCGGATTGGAGAGGCAGCCGACGAGTCTCTCCATCCGCACCCGGTGCAGCTCGTTCCACGCAGCCACGATGCGCGCTTCCTGCGCCGGATCGCGGGCTGCTCCGCCGCTTCGCTCCGCCGTTGCGGCGCCGCCCTCCCGGTAATACGCGAAGACCGCCTCGAGAAATGCGCCGAGCGGCTCCGCGAGTTCCTGCGTGCGCGAATCGCCCTGGGTCCAGCCGATGCGCATCGCGGCTTTCCTGAACGCGTCGAATTCGCCGGTGGCGCACGCAAGCTCGCACAGCCGGTTCAGGCGCGCGATGTCCTCGCGCAGGAGCTGCGCACGGAACAGACTCGGCTCGCCCTCGAGCCGCTGCTTCAGCTCATCGATCAGTTGCATGTCAATCGTCCCCCACGCGTCATTCTATTACGCCCGCGATCTCGCGCCATTGCTCGTGGCGGGGTCGCCACCCGAGCACTGTCCGTGCCCGCGCGCAATCCAGCGTGAGAGTCTCGGTGATGCCGTCGAACCATCCCGGTTCGCCGCCCCAACCCGTCGTGCGCCAGGCGAAACCGAGTGCGAGGCGCGCCAGTGCGAGCGGCACGCCCGGGGCATGCGGGTGACGCGCAAGCACGAGCTCGCGCAGCGAAAATTCCGTCGGTGCCGCGAGGTTGAACACCCCTGACCCGCGCTGCGCGAGCGCCAGCACGACCGCCCGGGCCACGTCATCCTCGTGCACGCATTGCAGGCGGGGCTGGGGATCGGGCAGGCGCACGTGGCATGGCGCGGCGGCGATCCTCTTCAGCAGCGGCTGGGCGTGGGGTCCCAGGATGATCGTCGGGCGCAGGACTGCGATCCCGGGCAATGCCTGCGCGATCCAGGCGTCGACTTCCGCCTTGTGCAGCGCGTACCGGAATCGGGGCAACGGGCCGAGGGGCGCGTCCTCCGCGATTCCGGTGCCGTGGCCATACACGGCGGCCGAGGAGAGCTGCACGATCGATCCGACCTTCGCATCATGCGCCGCCGACAGCAGCGCCCGGGTGCCGTCGACGTTGCCGCGCCGCATCTCGCTCAGCGTAAGGCGTCCGCGCAGCACGACGAACGCGAGGTTGACCAGGGCATCGACACCCCGCAGCCGGTCGTGCGCGGCCCGGTCGCCGATGTCGGCGACCACGGGCTCGAATTTCGCGTGGCGAAAGGCCGACGGCACGCGGTCGATACCAGTCACCCGCGCGATCGCAGGGTTGGCGCACAGCATCGGCAGGACCGCCTGCGCGAGCCTGCCGGCGGCGCCCGTCACGACGACGCGCATGAGCCGGAAGGGCCGCCCCGAGGGCGAATACCGGAGTGCGCAGCACGAAGGTTGCCCAACGGGCTCATGACTGCGACAGTGCGGGTAGCACCTCGGACGCGATGCATTCGAGGGACTCGCGCACGATGTCGGTTGGCAACGCCCCTGCACCGACCGCGCACAGCAGATGGGTGACGCCGGCATCGCGATAGCGGCGGATGCGCGCGAGGCATTCGTCCGGGGTGCCGGCGACGGTCAATCCGGCGAGATCGAGCAGGCGCGGCCGCGCCCCCCAGCGGGCCAGGCGCCGGAAGCGCCCGAGGTCGTGGAACTGCTCGTAGCTCGGCAGCAGGTTCTCGAGCACGGGCGCGGTGACCCGCAGCAGCTCGTCGTAGAACCATCGGAACGCCGGCGCGGCCAGGCGGCGCGCGCGCGCGCCATCCCGAAGGCACAGCATGCCGACGGTCATGCCGATGCGCATCGGCTCCGGATGCGTCCAGAGCGCGCGATAGCGGCGGATGTCGGACGCCACCATGAACCAGGGCTTGAACGGCCCCGCGAGCACACCCAGGCCCATTCGCGCGGCCCATTCGAACGTGTCGGGGCTCACTGCGGCGCTCCACAGCGGTGGATGCGGGCGCTGCACCGGTCGCGGGACGATGGTCAGGCCGTCGATCCTGAAGTGCGCCCCATCGAACCGGACCGGTGCATCGCTTGCCGCTGCGCGCAGGATCGCGAGCGACTCGTCGACCAGCGCGCGGCTGTCGGCCATCCGCACGCCGAAGGCCGCGTATTCCTGCGGCGAGAATCCGCGGCCGACGCCGACCTCGAGCCTTCCGTCGCAGAGCAGGTCCAGTGTCGCGACCCGCTCGGCGACGTGCACCGGATGGTGGTAGGGAAGCGGAACGACACCGAGCCCCAGCCGCAGGCGCGAGGTGCGCCGCGCAAGCGCGGCGAGGATCAGCTCGGGCTTGGACGAATGCGAATAGCCGTGCATGAAGTGATGCTCGACCAGCCAGACGCCGTGGAACCCGAGCCGGTCCGCGAGCTCGATTTCCTCGAGCGTCTCGGCATACGCTGCGCTCTCGCTGCGGCCGAGCTGCGGCGGCACCGAGAACTCGTGGAAGAGATCGAGCTTCAGTTCACGTCCCCGATGTCTTGCCGCGCGGGCCCATGCCGGTATATTGCCAGTGATCGGGCCCGATCCCTCGCGTCCGGTGTCCAGAGCCCGGATCCGCAATCTTGCCCCTGACCGCGCACACGAGCGCTCCCTACGAGGACCCGCTGTTCCAGATCGACTGGGACGGGGTCGATCGCGACTGCTGGTGGCTGCCCCCCGACGCGCTTTCGCTCGCGGCGGTACCGGAATTCGAATCCCTGCCGCTGGCCGACCGCCGGAGGCTGTCGCACTGCGAATATCTCCACCTTCTGCAGACCGGACTCTGGCTCGAGGCGCTGTTCGTCGAGCGCCTCGCCCTGCTCGCCTGGCGCACCGACGACCCGGATGCGCGCGCCGCGTACCTGCGCGAAATCCGCGAGGAAGCGGGTCACAGCCTGATGTTCGTCGAGCTGATCCGGCGCAGCGGCATCGCGATTCCGCCGCGGCACGGTGCGGGCGTGCGCATGGCCCACGCGCTGGGCCGCTTCATACCGCCGGGTTCAGCGCTGTTCTGGGCGATGGTGGTGATCGGTGAGGAGCTGCCGAACCGGCTGAACCGACAGCTGCAACGCGGCGTCGAGGACGTGACCCTCAGTGCGGTGGTGTTCAGGATTGCCCGGATCCACAGCCACGACGAGGCAATGCACGCGGCTTTCGCCCGCAGGCAGTGCGAGGAGGCGACCCGACGGCTCGCGCCCTGGCGCATCGCATTGCTCTCGCGGGTGCTCGCCCCGGCGTTCGCTGCATTCACCCGGCACATCCATTATCCGCCGGCCCCGGTCTACGAAAGCGCGGGCCTGCGGCCCGCCTTGCGCTGGCGCGCGGCCGCCTTGCGCAATCCGGCGCGCCAGGCGCTCGCCCGGCAGACGGCGACACCCACCCTCGAGTTCCTGCGGCGCATCGGCTGGAAGCTGCCGTAGGACGCTGCCGCGCAACACCGCGCAGCGGGGCCAACCGGGGGGTTTGCCAACGCATCGCTGCACGTCCCCTGAAAGAAAAGGCCCCGCCAACGGCGGGGCCCGGTCAGACGTCAGGCGTGTTTCAGAAGTGGTGCGCCCACTGGATGCCCAGCGACCATTCGTACATCTGGATCTTTTCCTGCATCGACGCCTGATATTGCGGCGGGAAGAAGTTGTTGAACAGGCTCGGGCCGGAGACGCTGTTGTTGAACGCGTACATGAAGGCACCCGTGATGTCGTTCTGCGCGTCGAACTTCCATGTGGCGCCCAGCGTCGCGTGGTCCTTGACCACGCCTGGCGCCAGGAAGTTGAACGTCACGTCCTGCGGCTCGATCGGGTTGTCGGTGTGGTTGTAGCCGGCGCGCAGCGTCCATTGGGGATTGAGCTTGTACTGGACGCCGAGCTTCACGACGTTGACGTCCTGCCAGCCGAATCCGGCGCCGTTCGAGCCGCCCAGGCAGGCCGAGGGGCTGCCGCCGGCGCACTGCAGGATCAGGTTGCTCCGGTTGCTGACCGAGTTGGAATCGCTGTAGTTGATCCGCTCGTAGTCCAGCGCGAACTGCCATTCCGGCACCGGCGTGATCGCGATGCCCACGCCCCAGTTCGACGGGATGTCGAAGGCGCCGGACTCGGCGAACAGGCCCTGGTACTTGCCAAAATCACCCATGTTGATCTTGGACGCGTACGTCGCGCCGACCGCGATCTGCGGCGTCAGCTGGCCGTAGTAGCCGACGCGCACCCCCCAGCCGGTCGAACTGTCGTAGCCGTTGTTGGTGACATTTTGGGGCGACGTCGACAGGCCCGCGAACGCCTGCACGCCCTCCGCCTTGAAGCGCTGGTAGGCGAACAGCGGCGCGATGCCGATCGAGTTCTGCGGATTGATCTTCCAGGCGAGCGTCGGCGCGACGATCAACTGCGAGAGATCGACCCCGAGGCTGCCATTGCCACACAACAGGTTGTAGGGCCCCGGGGCTGGGTTGAAGCCGCTGCCGGGCCCAGTCGCCGGTCCGCAGGCGCCCGGCGAGGGAAGCTGCCCGCCTGAATAGTCGGTGTTCATCCCGCCGTTGCCATAGATGGTGACGCCCAGCGACAGGTCCGGGCGGATCATCGTGTTGTAGGCCATCTCGGGGATGCCGAAATAGTTGCTGCCGCTGTCGGCGGAGCCGTCGAGGCCGAACGCTGCGCCGCCGCTGCGCTCCGCCTTGCGGTGCGGGCTGAACAGGTCGACGCCCAGCGAGAACTGGTTGCCCGCGAACGCCATCGTCGCCGGGTTGTTGGCGCCGCCGTAGGCGTCGCCGGTGACAGCGACGGCGGCGCCGCCCATGCCCTTGGCGACCATGCCGTAACCGTGGCTGAAATACCCGTCGGTCGCGTGAGCGGCGAGCGGCATGGCGGCGACGAGCGCCGCGATCAGACGTTTCTGCACTTTTCCCTCCTTGGGAAGCTGCTGCGTTACGGCCGGCATCGGGGCGCCGGCACCGTTCTTCGATTAGGTCGCGCTAGATGAACAGGCTGACGTCGGCGTCCTTCGCCATCGGCAGGAAGCTCGCGGCGCCGACGAATTCCGTGACCTCGGGGATGAAGTCCTTCGGCTTGTAGCCGAACAGGTCGACGGTCATCTGGCAGCCGATCATCTTGACGCCGGCCTCGAGGCAGAGGCTGCGCAGCTCGGCGATGTCGGCCACCCCCTTGTTGCGGATCGTCTTCCTCATCATCCGGGTTGCAAATGCCTCGTAGCGGGGCACCAGCGACTGGACGAGGTTCGGGACGTTCCAGCGGATCGACCTGAACCACGCGGGGCCCACCGGCATCTTCATCGGCATCGCCGGATTGCCGAGGGGGCTCACCTTCAGCTTCTTCATGTCCTTGCGCAGCAGCTCGAGGCCGTAGAACGTGAAGAAGATTGCGACGTCCCAGCCGAGCGCCGCCGCGGTCGACGCGAGGATGAACGGCGGGTAGGCCCAGTCGAGCGTTCCCTTGGTCGCAATGATGGTCATCGACGGGGTTCTTGCGGCCTCGCGCTGGGCGAGCACCGCTTCGAGCTTCTGCGGGAGCAGTGCGTCGATACGTTCGCTGATCAGCTTCTCGAGCACGGCGGGGTCCACCCCCTCGAGGGTGTCGGGCATCGCGGACATCGATTCCTCCTGGACATGCCCATGGGCATGGAATGGTTTAATCAGAAAATGCTAATACTCTCCCCGGGGAGGCGCAAGGGGCCGTGCCCGGGATTTTGCCGACGGGGCGGCAGGCGCCTCGCAGAGTGTCGCCAAAGCAACAATGCACCGCCCGTACCTCCCGGTGTATAGTCCGCCGATCCAGTCATCCTACGGGGCACGCGTAGATGAAGGCACCAGTATTCCACGACGAAGCGGCCAAGCGCGCGCTCGACGCGCGCCTCGCGCGCGTCGAAGGGCAGATTCGAGGGGTCCGGAGGATGATTGCCGAGGATGCGCGCTGCCAGGACATCGCGCTCCAGCTCGCTGCGGCACGCAAGGCCCTCGACCGGACGTTCTACGAGATGATCTCCTGCATGATCCGCGAAGACCTGCCGGCGAAGGCGAGCGCGCGCCGGGAACACGCCAAACAGGTCGCGGACCTGCTCTCGCGCTTCGGCTGAAGCCCGCGCAAGGGCGGCGCGGAAAGCGGCGTCAGTTCCGCAATGCGTCGATGCCCTGCCCGATGCCGCGCAGCGTCAGCGGGAACATCCGCGGTCCGAGCGCCTGCGCGATCATCTGCGTCGTTCGCGTGTATTCCCAGGTCCGCTCGGCTTCCGGATTCCACCAGACGACCCTCCGGAAATGCGCGAAGATCCGCGCCAGCCACGCGAGCCCTGGCTCCAGGTTCCGGTATTCGACGCTGCCGTCGATCGCCGTCAGCTCGTAGGGACTCATCGCGGCATCGCCGACGATGATCACCTTCCAGTCGGGGCCGTAGGTGTGCAGCAGGTCGAGCGTGCTGTAGCGCTCGTCGCGGCGACGCAGGTTGTCGCGCCAGACGTGGTCGTAGATGCAGTTGTGGAAATAGAAATGCTCGAGATGGCGAAACTCCGCCCGCGCCGCTGAGAACAGCTCCTCGCAGGCCTCGACGTGGGGGTCCATCGAGCCGCCGACGTCGAGGAACAGCAGGACCTTCACGCGGTTGCGCCGCTCCGGCTGCAGCTTCAAGTCGAGCCAGCCGGCATTGCGCGCCGTGCCGGCGATCGTGCCGTCGAGATCGAGCTCCTCGGGAACGCCCTCGCGCGCAAACCGCCGCAATCTGCGCAGCGCGACCTTGATGTTGCGCGTGTTGAGCTCGACGTCGCCGTCGAGGTTGCGGAAAGTCCGTTCGTCCCAGACCTTGACCGCGGACCGGGAGCCGCTCCCTTCCTGTCCGATGCGTATGCCTTCCGGGTTGTAGCCATAAGCACCGAACGGACTCGTGCCGCCGGTGCCTATCCACTTGCTTCCGCCCTGGTGGCGCTTGCGCTGCTCGGCGAGTCGCTGCCTGAAGGTCTCCATCAGCTTGTCGAGCCCGCCCAGCGCCTCGATCGCACGCCGCTCCTGCTCCGACAGGTTCCGGATGAATTCCCTGCGCAACCAGTCCTCGGGAATGTCCGCGCGGGCATCGAGCAGCGCCTCGACGCCGTTGAAATACGCACCGAACGCGAGGTCGAAACGGTCGAAATGCTGCTCGTCCTTGACGAGGCAGGTGCGCGCGAGGACGTAGAAATCATCGATCGAGCCGGATACGACGCGCGCGTCGAGGGCCTCGAGCAGCGTCAGGAACTCGCGCGTCGACACCGGGAGCCGGAACGACTTGAGGTGCAGGAAGAAGTCGACCAGCATCGTGGATCAGGGGCGGCGGCGCACTCCGCAAACCGTCGGTGCGCTCAGCGCCCCCCCGGGGCGGCGTCCTCGCGCCGGATGATCCACCACGAGGCGAGCGCGCAGGCAACCCCGATCGCACCGAGGAAAAGCCAGAAGAACGCGAATCCGCGCCCGTCGCTGCGCGCGGCGGCATCGGCAATCGCATCGATCTGCGAGAGGCCGTTGAATCCGACGTAGAGGCAGACCAGGGCGAACGCGACCGACGCCCACAGCGAGAACTGGGCGGTGATCTTCATCGCGAACGCGCTCGTTCGAGGAGGAAATTCAGGTGGGTCCTGACCGCAGGCCACTCGTCGTCGAGGATGCTGAACACGACGGTATCCCGCCGGCTGCCGTCGGGCATCAGCTGGTGGTTGCGCAGCACGCCATCCTGCTTCGCGCCCAGCCGCGAGATCGCGGCTCGCGACCGCTGGTTGAACCAGTGCGTGCGGAACTCCACGGCGATGCAGTTGAGCGACTCGAATGCATGGGTCAGCAGCAGCAGCTTGCATTCGGTGTTGATCGCGGTGCGCTGCGCCCGCCTCGCATACCAGGTGTGACCGATTTCGAGCCGGCGGTTCTGCGCATCGACGTTGAAATAGCGGGTGGTGCCGACGACGTCGCCGCTCACCGCGTCGACCACCGCGAAAGGCATCGCCCCCAGACGCTCGCGCATGTCCAGCGCGGTGTCCATCCACGCCTGCGTCCGGTCGGGAGCCGGGACCGACGTGTACCAGAGCTTCCACAGTTCGCCATCCTCCGCAGCGCGGCGGATGCCGTCGAGGTGGCCGCGGGCGAGCGGTTCGAGGCGAGCGCGGGCCGCGCTCAACGTCACGGGCTCGATGAAACGCCCGGTCACCGACCCGCCCTGGCCATGAACGCCACGCGCTCGAACAGGTGCACGTCCTGCTCGTTCTTGAGCAGCGCGCCGTGCAGCGGTGGAATGACCGCCTTGCGATCGTTGCTCTTCAGGGCTTCGGGCGGAATGTCCTCCGCGAGCAGCAGCTTCAGCCAGTCGAGAAGCTCGGAAGTCGAGGGCTTCTTCTTGAGGCCCGGCACCTCGCGCAGGCCGAAGAAGACCTCGAGCGCCTCGGCGAGCAGCGCCTTCTTGAGCCCGGGGAAATGGACGGCGACGATCTCGGTCATCGTCTCGCGATCCGGGAAGCGGATGTAATGGAAGAAACAGCGGCGCAGGAACGCGTCGGGAAGCTCCTTCTCGTTGTTCGACGTGATGACGACCAGCGGCCGGCGCTTCGCGGCGACCGTTCGCTGCGTCTCGTAGACGTGGAACTCCATCCGGTCGAGCTCGCGCAGCAGGTCGTTCGGGAACTCGATGTCCGCCTTGTCGATCTCGTCGATCAGCACGACGGCGGGGACGTCGCTCTCGAATGCCTCCCACAGCACGCCTCGCCTGATGTAGTTCGCGATGTCGGCGACGCGATCGTCCCCGAGCTGCGAATCGCGCAGCCGCGACACGGCATCGTATTCGTAGAGACCCTGCTGTGCCTTGGTCGTCGACTTGACGTGCCACTGGAAGAGCGGGCGATCGAGGGCGCGCGCAATTTCCTCGGCCAGCAAGGTCTTGCCGGTCCCCGGCTCGCCCTTGACGAGCAGCGGGCGCTCGAGCGCAAGCGCGGCGTTGACTGCGAGCTTGAGGTCGGGGGTGGCGACGTAGGTCGGCGATCCTTCGAAACGCATCGCTGCTCCAGGGGGCGGGTACCGCGACATTATTCCACGCGCCATTCCGCCGTGGATAATCGGGGACGGATAATCGGGGACGCACCACGTTTTGAACCGGGACCGCGTGACGCTTCCGACGGCGCGCCAGGGAAACGGGGTGCGTCGCCGATTTTCGGATTTTCGGCGTCCCGATCAGGTGAGCCCGGCGATTGCCGCCTGCAGCAGCCAGAGCGAAAGCATGCCCGCCGCCAGGGTCTTCAGCGTGTTGTGCGTCCTGAATCCGACGAATCCGGCGACGATCGCCGCGACGATCCGAGGCGCAACGGCCGTCGCCTCGCCGCCGACGGGCGCTGTGACGATCATCGGCAACACCAGCGCCGTCAGCATCGCAGCCGGGACGTACCTGAAGGCGCGTGCGAGCAGCGCCGGAATGTGCCGGCGCGAGAAGATCGCGATGAACGACAGCCGCGACAGGTAGTTGAGGCTGCCGACGATCGCGATGACCGCCCAGAGCTTCAGCGTCGGGTCCATCGTTCCTTCGTCAGATCGGCGAGCGTTCCGGCGACGATGCCGAGCGAGCCGGCCACGATCAGGTTGAGCTTCATCGGCATGCCGGAAAGCGCGAGCACGGCGAACCCCGACACGGCGGCGGCGGCGATCGAGGGCATCGCGCGGAACTGCGGCGCGACCAGCGCGATGAAGCAGAGCGGAACGGCGAAATCGAGCGACCAGCTCGCCGGAATCAGGTTGCCGACGAAGAACCCGGCGAGGTTGGTCGCCTGCCAGGAACTCCACAGCGCGATGCCGCCACCCAGGTAATGCCTGGCGGCCTCGCGCGGCGCGTGACCCGCACCGAAACGCCGCACCGCCGCCGCGAACGCCTGGTCGGTCAGCAGGAACGCGAGCCCCTGTTGCCAGCGCTGCGGCAGCGGACGCAGGTACGGCGCCATCGCCGCGCTGTACATCAGGAAACGCAGTCCCGCGACGAAGCAGGTGAGCACGATCACCGCAATCGGAGCACCCGCGGCGAGCAGCTGCACGGCGAGGATCTGCGCAGCGCCGGAAAAGATGATCGCGCTCATGCCGAGCGCGCTCCACCACGAAGCGCCGGCTGCCGCGGCGCCGACGCCGCACACCAGCCCGAACGGCGCAATGCCGATGCAGGCCGGGACCATCTCGACGAAGCCCTCGCGAAAATCGCGATCGGCGGCGACCCCCGCCACTACGTACTCATCGCCAGGGCTACTTCGGCGGCGCAGGGAACTGCACGCAGGGCGGCTTGGGCTCCGTTCCCGGCGGGGCGAAATCGGGAGCTGGCCCGCCTGCGCGACCGAGACCTCGTTGCATGATGCGCTTTCCCTCCGATGATCGATTGGGTGTCACCTGGACTTGGCAGCTTTCGCGGCAGGTGGCTGCGCGGAATATTAGCGCGCCGCGGCGGCGCCGGTGAATGTCGGTCGCCGCCCTTTTCTTGTACGATGCGCGTTCCCGCGCCGGGCCCCGGCCGACGCCGTCGGCCAAGGCGTCGGCGCCACATCGTACGGGGGCAGCCCAGCGCGGCTCACCCCACGGCACCACCGCATGCATCTCGATCCCTCCGATTACCTGCGTCTCGACATTCCGCAAAGCCTGGGCGCCACGTCGGCCGGGGTGTCGTTCGCCACATCGAGCGGCGACATCCTCGAGGTCGAGTGCTTCGGCCCCGGCGCATTCCGCCTGCGCGCCGGCCCGAATGCACGGCCGGACTACGGCATCGTCACCGGCAGGCCCAGACCCTGCGAGGTCGCCCAGTCGCAGCCCGGCGTCTGGTCGCTGGGGGCGGGCGACTCGACGCTGGAGATTGTCTGCGCCCCGCTTTCGATCCGGTTGCTGTGGAAAGGCGAGCCGGTCCTGGTCACGGTCACCGACGAACACGCAAGGGGCGGAACGCGGCTGCCAACGCTCGGCAGGCTGCGTCAGGGCGGGCTGTGGACCACCGCGTTCGCGCTGGCGTCGGGCGAATCCGTCTACGGGCTGGGTGAGAAATTCGGTCCGCTCGACAAGCGCGGGCAACTCGTCCACTCGCAGGTCGCGGACGCGCATGGCGTCAATACCGGCCTCGCCTACAAGAACACGCCTTTTGCCTGGAGCGCCGGCATGGGTGCAGGCGCGTGGGGCGCGTTCGTCAACACCCCCGGGATGGTCACGCACGGCGTCGGTCACCCGGATTGGTCGCATCGCAGCTACGCGATCATGGTCGAGGACGAGGCGCTGGACCTCTTCCTGTTCGCCGGCGACGCTCCCGCGCAGATCCTCGATCTCTACACGCAGCTGACCGGCAGGGCTGCAGGCGTTCCGCGCTGGAGCCTCGGGTTGTGGGTGTCGCGGCCCCGGGATGAAACGCCCGAAGACGCGATCGCCTTCGCGGCACGCATGCGCGCGCGCAGGATTCCCTGCGACGTGCTCGCCCTCGATGCCCGCTCGGTGTGGGACTCCGAGAGGCGCTTCGACTTCATCTGGGACCCCGAGCGCCTTCCCGATCCGCCGGCAACACTCGCAAGGATCAAGCAGCACAACCTGAAGGTCTGCGTGTGGGAGTCACCGTACGTCTGCGTCGAATCGCCGCTGTTCCAGGACCTCGCCGCACAGCAATACCTGCTGACGACGCCGGAAGGCGACCCGTATCTGTTCGCGCCCGAAGACGCGCTCGGCACGGATGCGCAGGCCGGCCCGTCCGGGTCGCCGGCCGAGAGCGGCATCGTCGATTTCACCCATCCCGATGCCTACGCGTGGTGGCGCGACGCACACCAGCTCCTGTTCGAGGATGGCGTCGACGCGTTCGAGTGCGGCCTGGGTGAGCACGTCCCCGACGATGCGCTCGCCTACAACGGGGATTTCGGCGCGCGGCTGCACAACGTCTATCCGCTGCTCTACCAGCACTGCATCCACGATGCGACGGCGCGCTTCCAGTCGCCGGAGGCGGGCCCGCCGATCGCATGGAGCCGGGCCGGATGGGCGGGCAGCCAGCGCTATCCGGTGGGTCATGGCGGAGATCCGCAGAGCGACTGGGAAGGCCTGGCCGCGTCGATACGCGGCGGCCTGTCGTGGGGCATGAGCGGCAATGCATGTCACGCGATGGACATCGGCGGCGTCTACGGTTCGGGCGAGCGCTCGGCGGAGTTGTTCCTGCGCTGGCTGCAGGCGGGGGTGTTCGGCTCGCACCTGCGCCTGCGCGGCATCGATGACTGCGAGCCCTGGTCCTACGGCGCCGAGATCGAGGCGATCGCGCGCAAGTGGCTGGCGCTGCGGTACCGGCTGATTCCCTACCTCGAGCAGGTGATTGCGCAGGCAATGCGCACCGGCATGCCCGTGACGCGGGCGATGCCGCTGGCGTTTCCGGAGAGCCGGTCGGTTCATCATTACGAAACCCAGTTCATGTGCGGCGACGCGCTGCTGGTCGCGCCGATCGTGCGGGAAGGCGGGAGCGTCGAAATCGCCCTGCCTCCCGGGGCGTGGTACGACCTGAACTCGCGCGTCCGGTATCCGGGCTCGCGGGTGCTGCGCTATCGCGCGAAGCTCGACCAGTTTCCGGTGTTCGGGCGCGAAGGTCATGCGCTGCCGCTGGGACGCGCGAGCCAGCACACCGGCGAGATCGATGCCGCAGAGCCGCTCGACTGGCTTTGGGTGTTCGGGGTGCCGGCACAGCCGCTCGACGGATACGCGCAGGTACGCATCGAGCGCGGCGAATCGGGCGGCTTCGCCGTCCGCGCAGCCGCAAGGGTCGAGGTCCACGTTTTCGGCGACCCGGCGGCAGTTCCCGTGCAGCCGCTCTGATGTCGCCGATGTCGTCCCACCCGACGATCGCGATCACGATGGGCGAGCCCGCCGGGATCGGTCCCGAGCTCGTCGCGATGATCGCGGAGCGTCATGCGCAGGCGCATTTTCCGGCGCGCCTCGTCGTGATCGGCGACCGAAGACTGCTCGACGAGCGGGCATCCCGCATCGGGGCGGCGCCGCGCTACGTGAATTACGATCCGCTCGCATTCGCCGCTCCCGGCGGGGGGATCGAGGTCTGGGACCATCCTGTCGCCGCACCCGTCGTTCCGGGGCATCCGGACCCGACCAATTCGCGCAGCGTGCTGTCGATGCTCGAGGACGGCTGCGATGGCTGCGCGACAGGAGCATTCGCAGCGCTGGTGACCGGGCCCGTCCAGAAGAGCGTGATGCAGGACGCGGGGCTGCCTTTCACCGGCCACACCGAATTCTTCGCCGAGCGCACGCATACGCCGCGGGTCGTCATGATGCTGGTCGGGGGCGCCTCCGGGAGCCCGCTGCGCGTGGCGCTGGTCACCACCCACCTGCCGCTGCGCGACGTGCCCGCCGCGATCACGCACGAGGCGGTCACCGAGACGATCGCGATCGTTCACCACGAGCTCGCCCGGCGGTTCGCGATCGTCGGTCCCCGCATCGCCGTCTGCGGCCTCAATCCGCACTCCGGCGAAGGCGGGCACCTCGGCCGCGAAGACGCGGACGTGATCGAGCCCGCGCTCGCCCACGCGCGCACGCAGGGAGTAGACGTCACCGGGCCGGTGCCGGCCGACACGGTGTTCGTGCCCGAGATCGCGCGGCGCTACGACGCGATCATCGCGATGTACCACGACCAGGGACTGCCCGCGCTCAAGGCCGCGAGCTTCGGCCACGGCGTCAACGTGACGCTCGGTTTGCCTTTCGTACGCACGTCGGTCGACCACGGAACCGCGCTCGATCTCGCCGTCGAGGCACAGCGCGCAAAGACCGCCGATGTCGGCAGCTTCGTCGCCGCGATCGAGCTCGCGATCGAGCTCGCGTCCCGCGCCGAAGCCTGATCCCCGCGACATGCACGGCCACCGCGCGCGCAAGCGTTTCGGCCAGAATTTCCTCGCCGACACCCATTACATCCAGCGCATCGTCGACGCCGTCGCACCGCGTCCGGGGGACAACCTCGTCGAAATCGGGCCCGGCCTCGGAGCACTCACGCACCGCCTGATCGAACGCGCGAAGCGGATCACCGCGATCGAGATCGACCGCGACCTCGCCGCGCGACTGCGCGAGACCTACGGCCCGGAACAGCTCGTCCTGCACGAAGGCGACGCGCTCGCGTTCGACTTCGCCACCCTCGGCGAGAACCTGCGCGTGGTCGGCAACCTGCCCTACAACATCAGTTCCCCGCTGCTGTTCCACCTCGCGGGCTTCGATGCCAGGCTGCGCGACGTCCACGTGATGCTGCAACGCGAGGTCGTCATGCGGATGGGCGCTGCGCCGGGCACGCCGGACTACGGACGCCTGTCGGTGATGCTGCAGGCCCGGTTCAGCGTCACGCGGCTGTTCGTCATTCCGCCCGGCGCGTTCCAGCCGGCGCCGAAGGTTGATTCCGCGTTCGTCCGGCTCGAACCGCTGGGCGCGGCGAGGCACACGATCAGCGACGAGCGCCTGTTCTCCCAGGTCGTCAGCGCGGCGTTCGGCCAGCGGCGCAAGACCTTGCGCAACGCGCTCGCCTCGCTTTGCGACGAGGACACGATGCAAGGCGTCGGGATCGACCCGGGCGCGCGCGGCGAGACGCTGTCGGTCCTCGCCTTCGTCAACCTGGCCAACGCGCTCGCGTCGCGCTGACACCGGTCGGGTCGGGCGACCGGCGCCGCGAACGGCGCAGCGCTTGCCCGGCGTCACGACCCGCGACGGGACGGCCAGTCGCGATCGGGCCGCAACGCGGGCGCAACGATGCGCACGACCTTGGCGCGCGCCGTTTCACCCCGAAGCAACTGGACGCTGCGACGCGGAACGCCGAAAGCCCTGGCCAGCCAGCGCAGCAGTTCCTCGTTCGCCTTGCCCTCGACGGGCGCCGCGGCGAGCTTGAGCTTCAATGCATCGCCGTGCTCGCCGTCCACGCAGGTGTGCGCGGCACCCGGTTGCACGTGCAGCGACAGCACGACCGCGTCGCCTTCCTCGCGCAGCCACATGGCCATCGTCAGACGAAAAGCCGCAGCGCCGCACTTTCCAGCCAGGGCACCAGCGTCATCAGCACGATCTGCGCGAGAACGAGCACGATCAGCGGCGAGAGGTCGAGCGTGCCGCCGATCGGCGGTACGATCCTGCGCACCGGGCGCAGGAACGGAAAGGTCAGCGCATTCAGCACGCCGGCCAGCGGTCCGTCGGGTGCGGTCCACGAGAGCACCGCCTGCACCAGCACGACGACGATCAGCAGCCAGATCGCGGACTTGACCAGCGCGACCAGCGCGGCGAGCAGCAGGTAGGCGAAACCTGCGCCGAACAGCGAGAAGCCGAATCCGAACACCAGGTAATAGGCGAGCAGCCACAGCACCTGGAAGAGGTACGTGGCGAAAAGCGACGCCCAGTCGATGCCGCGGAAGCCCGGCAGGACCTTGCGCAGCGGCTTGACGATCCAGTCGGTCAGCGCGATCACGGCCTGCCCCACCTGATTGCGGAACGGCGCCCGGAGGACCTGCATGACGAAGCGCAACAGCAGCGCGTACGTGAACAGGCCGAAGACGACGTCGATCAGGTAGGCGAGAACGGAATTCAGCATGGCGGGACATTATACGAACGCCGTGCCCCTTGCGGCTTTCCCAGCGGTTCCGTCCGCCGCTCGATCGCGCGAGGCTGCCGGATTGCAGTCGCGTGCCGCAGGCTCACGCGTCGCGCCCGAACTCCTCACCCAGTTCGGTCGCGCGCGCCGCCGCCGCCTTCACCGCCGCGACGATGTGCTCGGCGACCCTGCCGGCATTCATGGCCTCGATCGCGCGCGCCGTGGTGCCGCCTTTCGAGGTGACGTTGGCGCGCAGCGTCGACGGCGCATCGTCGCTTTGCATCGCGAGCCGGATGCTGCCGTCGAAGGTCGCGTAGGCAAGCCGCCGCGCGTCACCTTCGGAGAATCCCAGCTCGCGCGCGGCCCGCTCGAGCGCCTCGAGGAAATAGAACACGTACGCCGGTCCGCTGCCGGAGATGCCGGTCACCGCATCGAGGCGTTGCTCGTCGTCGAGCCAGATCACCTCGCCGCAGGCGCCGAGGATCTCGGCTGCGGTGGCCGCATGGTCGCGCGCCGCGGGCATCGCATAGACGCCGCTGATCCCGGCGCCGACCAGCGCGGGCGTGTTGGGCATCGCGCGCACGATCCGCGCGTAGCCACCGAGCCAGCGCGACAGGTCCACGCAGCGCACGCCGGCCGCGATCGTCAACACCCACGCGACCGGCGCGATCAGGGGAGCGAGCGTCCGCGCGGCCTCGCGCATCTGCTGGGGCTTGACCGCCAGCACGACGACGTCGGCGCCCTCGATCGCCTCGACCGTGCACGCACCGTGCAGCGCGATGCCCGGAAAGCGGACGGCCAGACGCTCGCGCTGCGCCGGGAGCGGCTCGACGATCCGGAAATCCGACGCGCGCGCGCCTTTGGCGATCAGACCCCCGACGACGGCGGAAGCCATGTTGCCGCCGCCGATGAAGGCGATCCGCGTCATGCCGGCGTCCCGGCGTCGATGCAAGTGGTTCCCGTCATGTCCGCATTTCACTTCCGTTGAGCATCGTTCGCGTCATCCGACCTGCCTCGGCCCGAAGATCGCCGTCCCCACCCTGACCTCGGTCGCCCCTTCCTCGATCGCGATCTCGAGGTCGGCCGACATGCCCATCGACAGCGTGTCCACCGGCAGGCCCGCGGCAAGGCAGGCGTCGTAGCAGCCGCGAAGCTGCCTGAACTGGGCGCGCAACTGCCCGGTGTCGGCCGTCGGCGCCGGGATGCCCATGATGCCGCGGATGCGCAATCGGGGCAGGGAAGCGACGATTTGCGCCAGTCCCAGGGCCTCTCCAGGCGCCACCCCGCTCTTGGTCGCTTCGCCGCTGACGTTGACCTGGACCAGGACGTCCAGCGGTGGCTGGGCCCCGGTCCGCGCCGCCGACAGGCGCCGGGCGATGTTCGCCCGGTCGACCGTCTCGACCCAGCCGAAGGACGCCGCCACGACGCGGGCCTTGTTGCTCTGCAGCGGACCGATCAGGTGCCACTCGATGTCGGGCAGGTCGGCGAGCAGGGCGAACTTGGCGCTCGCCTCCTGCACGTAGTTCTCCCCGAACGCGCGCTGGCCAAGTGCATGAACCGCGCGCACGGCCTCGGCCGGGAAGGTCTTGGACACGGCCAGCAGGCGTACCGACCCGGGCGCCCGACCGGCTGCGCGTTCGGCCGCGGCGATGCGCGCCAATGTGGCTTGCCATGCGTTCTCGTAGAGTCCCATAATGCATATGCCAACAGCATCCCAACGCTGGCACGTGTATTGCATACTACAGCGCGTTTGGTCAAGAATCCAACGCCGACAGGGGTCCGAAGCTGATGGATAACTGCCGGATATGACGCCAATCGCGCCGCCGTCGAGGCTGCGCATGGAGAACCCATGAGCATCACGCTTCGGCCCAGCGGCGCCCCCTCGCCGGAGAGCACGGTCCACGGCGGAAAACCCGGTCGGGAGGCCGGTTCCTGACATGGACATCACCGAACTGCTCGCATTCGCCGTCAAGAACAAGGCTTCCGACCTCCATTTGTCGGCCGGCCTCCCGCCGCTGATCCGCGTCCACGGCGACATCAGGCGCATCAACCTGCCGCCGATGGAGCACGAGGACGTGCACGCCATGGTGTACGACATCATGAGCGATTCGCAGCGGAAGATGTACGAGGAGTTCCTCGAGTGCGACTTCAGCTTCGCGGTCCCCAACCTCGCGCGCTTCCGCGTCAACGCCTTCAACCAGCATCGCGGCTCCGCAGCGGCGTTCCGGACGATCCCGTCCAAGGTGCTCTCGCTCGAGGAACTCAACGCGCCCAAGATCTTCGCCGATCTCACCAACCGGCCGCGCGGCCTGATCCTGGTCACGGGTCCGACCGGCTCGGGCAAGTCGACGACGCTCGCGGCGATGGTCAACCACGTGAACGAGAACGAGTTCGGCCACATCCTGACGATCGAGGACCCGATCGAGTTCCTGCACGAATCCAAGAAGTGCCTGATCAACCAGCGCGAGCTCGGACCGCACACGCTGTCGTTCCCCAACGCGCTGCGCGCGGCGCTGCGCGAGGATCCCGACTACATCCTCGTCGGCGAAATGCGCGACCTCGAGACGATCCGGCTTGCACTGACCGCCGCCGAGACCGGTCACCTCGTGTTCGGCACGCTGCACACCAGCTCGGCCGCGAAGACGGTCGACCGGATCATCGACGTGTTCCCCGCGGCCGAAAAGGACATGGTGCGCGCGATGCTGTCCGAATCGCTGGTCGCAGTCGTTTCGCAGACGCTGCTGAAGACCAAGGATGGCCAGGGGCGAGTCGCCGCGCACGAGATCATGGTCGGCACACCCGCCATTCGCAACCTGATCCGCGAGAACAAGGTCGCGCAGATGTACTCGACGATCCAGACCGGCCAGGCGATTGGAATGCAGACGCTCGACCAGTGCCTGGTCGAACTCGTCCGGCGCAACGTCGTATCGGCGCCCGAGGCGCGTCACCGGGCAGTCAACAAGGAACTGTTCGGCGCGGCCTGAGCCCGCGACAGCGCCGAGACTGGAGGTTGCAATGGAACGGGAAAGCGCCACCAAGTTCATCCACGACCTGCTCGCACTGCTCGTCAAGCAGAACGGGTCCGACCTGTTCATCACCGCGGGCTTTCCGCCTGCGATCAAGGTCGACGGCAAGATCACGCCCGTGTCCAAGCAGCCGCTGACGCCGCAGCACTCGATCGAGCTCGTGCGCAGCGTGATGAACGACAAGCAGGCGGCCGAGTTCGAGTCTACGAAGGAGTGCAATTTCGCGATCAGCCCGCCCGCCGTCGGACGCTTCCGCGTCAACGCGTTCATGCAGCAGGGTCGCGTCGGCATGGTGCTGCGCACGATCGTCACCGAGATCCCGAAGTTCGAGGACCTCGGCCTGCCGCCGGTGCTGCGGGACGTGATCATGTCCAAGCGCGGCATCATGATCTTCATCGGCGCGACGGGCGCCGGCAAGTCGACGTCGATGGCGTCGCTGCTGGGCTACCGCAACGAGAACAGCTACGGCCACATCATCACGATCGAGGACCCGATCGAGTTCGTGCACGAGCACAGGAACTGCATCGTCACGCAGCGCGAGGTGGGCGTCGACACCGACAGCTGGGAAGTCGCGCTCAAGAACTCCCTGCGCGCGGCCCCCGACGTCATCCTGATCGGCGAAATCCGCGACCGCCAGACGATGGACTATGCGGTCGCGTTCGCCGAGACCGGTCACCTCTGTCTCGCGACCCTGCACGCCAACAGCACCAACCAGGCGCTCGACCGGATCATCAACTTCTTCCCCGAGGAACGCCGCGCGCAACTGCTGATGGACCTGTCGCTCAACGTCCGGGCGTTCGTCGCGCAGCGGCTGATCCCGCGCCGCGACGGCCGCGGCCGCGTGCCCGCGGTCGAGGTCATGCTGAATTCCCCGCTGGTGTCCGACCTGATCTTCAAGGGCGACGTCGGCGGCATCAAGGAGCTGATGAAGCGGTCGCGCGAGATCGGCATGCAGACCTTCGACCAGTCGCTGTTCGACCTCTACGAAGCCGGGCTCATCACCTACGAGGACGCGCTGCGCAACGCCGATTCGCTCAACGACCTGCGCCTCGAGATCAAGCTCAAGGGCAAGGAAGCGAAGAACCGCAACATGTTCTCGGGAATCGGCAACCTCGACATCGTTCCCGAGACCAACGACACGTAGTCGCCTCCCAGGTCGAAATCGGGGACGCACCGCGTCTTCCGATTGGCAAAGAGGCGGGGTGCGTCCGGGAAACTTGGCGCAAATCGGGGACGCACAAATCGGGGACGCACCACGTTTTTCGAATGGCGGAGAGCTGCAGTGCGTCCGGAAAACGTGGTGCGTCCCTGATTTGCGAGGGCGCTGTGCTACGCTAGCGCTCCACTACGAGCGCTAGGTCATGGCCGGTCTCGACACGCAGACTCCGCAGCCAACGGAGATCAAGCTGCACCAGGCATCCCACGTTTTCGAAATCGCGTTCGCCGACGGGCGCAGGTTTCGTCTGCCCTACGAATTCCTCCGCGTCCATTCGCCATCGGCGGAGGTCCGCGGTCACGGCCCCGGACAGGAAACGCTGCAGACCGGCAAGCGCGACGTGACGATCACGACCGTCGAGCCGATCGGCCATTACGCGGTGCGGCCGACGTTTTCCGACGGCCACGACACCGGCATCTTCTCCTGGGACTATCTCTACGACCTGGGCGAGCGGCAGGACGAGATGTGGCAGCAGTATCTCGAGCGGCTCGCGGCCGCCGGCGCGAGCCGCGACCCCGGCGCGCCGGGAAGCCCGGCGGCGTAGCGCAGCGCTTCCGCACGCTCTCGATCGTCCGGCAATGACCGAGACCACGAACTTCGGCTACGAGCAGGTCCCGCCCGACGAAAAGACCCGCCGCGTGCGCGGCGTGTTCGATTCGGTCGCGGGCAAGTACGACCTGATGAACGACCTCATGTCGGCGGGCCTGCATCGCGCGTGGAAGCGCTTTGCCGTCGAGATTTCCGCCGTGCGGGAAGGGTCGCGGGTGCTGGATCTCGCCGGCGGCACCGGCGACCTCGCGCGGAGGTTCGCGCAGCGAACGGGACCTCGGGGTGTGGTCGTGCACACCGACATCAACGGCGCGATGCTCGCCGCGGGTCGCGACAAACTGCTCGATGCCGGTGTTCTGCTGCCGACGGTCCAGTGCAATGCCGAGGCGCTGCCATTCCGCGATCGCAGCTTCGATTGCGTCTCGATCGGCTTCGGCCTGCGCAACGTCACGCGCAAGGAGCGCGCGCTGGCCGAGATGCGGCGCGTGCTCGTCCCCGGCGGCGTCGCGCTGGTGCTCGAGTTCTCGCGGATCGCACCGCCGCTCGCGCGCGCCTACGACTGGTACAGCTTCAACATCTTGCCGCGCATCGGCCGCGTCGTCGCCAACGACGAAGCGAGCTACCGCTACCTGGCCGAGTCGATCCGCGTCCACCCCGACCAGGAGCAGTTGAAGTCGATGATGGAGCAGGCCGGCTTCGATCGCGTCGACTACCACAACCTCGCCGCCGGCATCGTGGCCCTGCACGTCGGCCGCGTCTGGTAGCGACCGCGGCGCAGGCAGCGGTCCCGGCACGCGCTGTTCGCTCCCGGGCGGGTTTCGTCGCGGTGCGATCTCTCGCCGTGGACGCGTCACCCGTTGCGGATTTCGCTCTAAGGCTTACCCCTACGCTGTTTCATTTGCGCGAATGCGTGTGCGCGGGCACGATTGAGACGTGCCTGCCATGCCCGCATCTGCACTGCTTCAGATCCCTTGCGCAGGATCGAGACTGCACCTGACGGCATCGCTTCGATGCCCGTCCCGTTACGGAGGAAGTTCGTGAGGAACCTGCACGCTGTCGTCTTCGCTGCCGCCGCAGCGCTTGCCATGATCCACGTCGACGTTGCCGACGCCGCCCGCCTCGGTGGTGGCCGCAGCCTCGGCATGCAGCGCAGCGTCACCCCGCCCGCCACCCGCAGCGCACCGTCGACTGGCTCGACGGTGTCGGGTCCCGCCGCCAATCCGGTGATGCCTGCCGCGCCGGGCGCGTCGGCCGCTCGGTCGTCGCCGGCCGCCGCGCCGGCCGCAGCCGCCGCGACGCGCACGGGTGCATCGCGCTGGCTCGGCCCGATCGCGGGTCTCGCTGCGGGCCTGGGCCTCACAACGCTGTTCAGTCACCTGGGCCTGTCCGAAGGACTGGGCAGCCTGTTGCTGATCGGTCTGCTGGCCGTCGGTGCGATCGCGCTAATGCGCGCGTTCGCCTTCCGCCGCCCCACGCCTTCCGCCGCCTATCCGTACGCGGATGCCGGCAACGCGGGCGCGATGGCAGCGAGCAGCACCGCCCCGTCAAGTACCGCCCCGATCCCGTCGGCGTGGGGTGCCGGCGCAGGAGGCAGCCTTGCCGGCCGCTACCCGCCGGGATTCGAGTCGGCGCCATTCCTCGCCCAGGCGAAGGAGCAGTTCCGCAGGCTGCAGTCCGCCTACGATCGCGGCGATGCGGCGCTGCTGGCCGACGTCACGACGCCGGAGGTGTTCGCCGAGATCCGGAGCGATCTCGCTTCGCGCGCAACCCAGGTCCCGACCGACGTCGTCGCGCTGGAGGCCGAGGTTCTCGAAGTCCGGCGCGAGGGTGCACAATACGTGGCGAGCGTGCGCTTCCACGGCTCGCTGCGTGAAAACGGCGCAGCACTGCCGGGGGCGTTCGAGGAAGTGTGGAACCTCGTGAAGCCGGTCGACGGTTCGTCGGGCTGGCTGCTCGCCGGGATCCAGCAATTCGCGTGATGTCCGTGCGCTGCTGCCGTCGCCACCCAGGGTGCCGCCGATGACGCTGTTCGATGCCGCTGTGAATCGCGTGCTCGCGGGCGAGCCGTGGGCGCGCGAGCGCCTCGCCGCTCACGCGGGACGCACGTTCATCGTTCGCACCGGCCCGGTGGCGAGTGGTTTCCGCATCGACGCCGGGGGGCTGCTGGAGTCCGCGCCGGCCGCCGCGCCCGCGGACCTCACCCTCTCGCTGTCGCCCCTCGACCTCGCGCCCTTTCTCGCCGATCCCCGGCGCTGGAACGAATTCGTGGTCGAGGAAGGGGACGTGCAGCTGGGCGGTGCGCTGAAGGACATCGCAGCGACGCTGCCGTGGTTCGTCGAAAAGCTGTTCGCGCAGGCACTGGGCCCGGTCGTCGGCCAGCGCGTCGCCGAGGCCGGGCGCAGGATGCTCGGAATGCCCGAATACGTCGCGTCCCGCATGGTTGCGAACGTCGGGAGCTATGCGCGCGACGAAGCGCGGCTGCTCGCGCATCCCGCCGACATGCGCGAGTTCGCCGAGCAGGGCCACGCGCTGGAATCGCGCGTCGGCACGCTCGACGCCCGCGTTGCAGCGCTGGAGGCGCGCCTGCGCGCGGCGCGCAATCCCGGCGCGCTCTGACGTTCTCCCGCGTCCGTCCCGACCACTGACCCGACGGCGATCGAGGCGTCGGCCGTCGTGGCCGCGTGCGCCCCGTTAGAATAGGGGATGCGGCTTGGTCGCCTCGCCCGGATCGTCATTGTCGCGCTCAAGCACGGTCTCGACGACTTCGCGCTCGACCACCCGCGCCTGCGCCCGCTGCGCCCGCTGGTTCGCGGCACCCTGTTCTGGCGCGACCTGTCCGCCCCCAAGGCAGTGCGACTGCGACGCGCCCTCGAGGACCTGGGCCCGATCTTCATCAAGTTCGGACAGATGCTGTCGACGCGGCGCGACCTGCTGCCGGCCGACATTGCCGACGAGCTCGCGCTGCTCCAGGATCGCGTGCCGCCATTCCCCTCGGCGGAGGTCGAGGCGACGATCACGCGCGTGTTCCGCAAGCCGCTCGCCGAGGTCTTCAAGTCGTTCGACCTGACACCGGTGGCGAGCGCCTCGGTCGCGCAGGTGCATTTCGCCGAGCTCCCCGACGGAACGCCCGTCGCCGTCAAGGTGCTGCGCCCAAGGATCGCCGAGGTGATCGAGCACGACCTCGCGCTGATGCAGACGGGAGCCGCGCTGGTCGAGCGCCTGTGGAGCGAGGGCAAGCGCCTGCGCCCGCTCGACGTCGTCGCCGAGTTCGACAAGACGATCCACGGCGAGCTCGACCTGATGCGCGAAGCGGCGAACTGCTCGCAGCTGCGCCGCAACTTCCTGCGTTCGACGCTGCTGCTGGTCCCGGGGATCCACTGGGACTGGACCGCGACCGAGGTCCTCGTCATGGAACGGATGGCTGGCATCCCGATCGGCCGCATCGGCGAGCTCACCGCGGCAGGCATCGACCTGAAGCGCCTGGGCCGCGCAGGCGTCGAGATCTTCTTCACCCAGGTGTTTCGCGACGGTTTCTTCCACGCCGACATGCACCCCGGCAACATCTTCGTCGCCGTCGACCCGGCGAACCACGGCAAGTATGTCGCGCTCGACTTCGGCATCATGGGCACGCTCTCGGAGCGCGACAAGAGCTACCTCGCGCAGAATTTCCTGGCTTTCTTCAGGCGCGACTACCACCGGGTCGCCACCGCGCACATCGAGTCGGGGTGGGTGCCGCCTGACACGCGAGTCGACGAGCTGGAAGCCGAGATCCGGGTGGTCTGCGAGCCGATCTTCGATCGACCCCTCAAGGAGATCTCGCTGGGCCGCGTGCTCGTGCAACTGTTCCGCGCGTCGCGCCGCTTCAACGTCGAGATCCAGCCGCAGCTCGTCCTGCTGCAGAAGACGCTGCTGAACGTCGAGGGCCTGGGTCGCCAGCTCGACCCCGATCTCGACCTCTGGGTCACGGCAAAGCCCTTCCTCGAGCGCTGGATGGAAGACCAGATCGGCCTGCGCGCGCTGCAGCGCCGGCTCGAGGCGGAAGCACCCTACCTGGTCGCCGCGCTGCCGGAGCTGCCGCGGCTGCTGCACCAGCGGCTGGGGGCTCCGCCGGCGGCCTCCGACCTGGCGCTGAAGGCGCTGGCGGCGGCCCAGAAGTCGCGCAACCGCTGGCTCGCCGCCATCTCGGTGCTGCTTGCCATCGTCATCGCGCTGCTGCTGCGGCAGGGAGCCTGAGCGAGAATCCGCTACAATCCGCCGCGCAATCCGGCCCATACCTGAAGGAGTACCACGCCCTTGGCGCTACTCGACATCAAGGGTGTCACGCGACGTTTCGGCGATTTCACCGCGGTCGACAATGTCAGCCTCTCGATCGAGGCCGGCGAATTCTTCACGCTGCTCGGTCCGTCCGGCTGCGGCAAGACGACCCTGTTGCGGATGATCGCCGGCTTCGACCTGCCCGACGCGGGACAGATCCTGCTCGATGGCGAGGATCTCGCCGACCGCCCGCCGGAGATCCGTCCCGTGCGCACGGTGTTCCAGAGCTACGCGCTGTTCCCGCACATGACCGTCGAGGGCAACATCGCGTTCCCGCTGCAGATGGCCAGGGTACCCGCCGCCGAACGCCCGGCCCGCATCCGGGGGGTGCTGGAGGACGTGCGCCTCGTCGGCTTCGAGAAGCGCTACCCCCACGAACTGTCGGGGGGCCAGAAGCAGCGCGTCGCGATCGCGCGCGCGCTGGTGTCCAAGCCGACGATGCTGCTGCTCGACGAACCGCTCGCGGCGCTCGATGCCAAGCTCCGCGAGGAAGTGCAGATCGAGCTCATCAACCTGCAGAAGGAAGTCGGCATCGCGTTCGTCTACGTCACCCACGACCAGTCCGAAGCGCTCGCGCTGTCGCACCGGATCGCGGTGATGAACCGCGGCCGCATCGAGCAACTCGACGAGCCCACGCGCATCTACGGCTCCCCGCGCACGAAGTTCGTCGCCGACTTCATCGGCCAGTGCAACCTGTTCTCCGGGCCCGTGATCTCCAGCGCCGGCGGCGCCGTGACGCTCGACGTCGCCGGGCTCGGGCCGGTCCGGGTCGCGACCGCATCGTCGCTCGCCGTCGGTTCGACGGGAACCGTCGCGCTGCGACCCGAGAAGATCCGGATCGCGTCGGGTGCGCCACAGGACACACCCGACAACCATTACCGCGGCACGGTCGCGGCGCTGCGCTACATGGGCGATGTCACCGTCTACAACGTCGACACGCCGGGCGGCACGCGGGTCGAGGCGCTGCTCGCCAACTCGCAGAGCGGGCGCGCCAAGTTCTTCGAGGTCGGCGACGCGGTCGAGATGAGCTGGCCGGTCGACGCCGGCCATTTCCTCGAGGAATAGCACCGACATGGCCGCCCTGCTGCCTGCGCCCGGCGACCTGGGCTGAGCGATGCCGGCGCGGCGCCCGCCCCGTTTCGCCAAATGGCTGATCAGCGGGCCACCGCTGCTCTATCTGCTCGTGTTCTTCGCGGCACCGACGCTGATCATGGTGCTGGCGTCGTTCCGCTCGCCGGGGGAGTTCGGTGGCCTCGCGCCGCTGGTGGACGCATCCGGCAAGCTCGACCTCAACGTCGACAGCTACGTGCGGTTCTTCACCGAGCCCGTGTTCTTCCAGGTCTTCGTGAAATCCGCGTGGTACGCGACGCTGACGACCGCGATCTGCCTGCTGCTGGCCTATCCGCTGGCAAGCCTGATCGCCAGGAGCGGCAAGAAGCACCGGGACCTGCTGCTGCTGCTGGTGATCCTGCCGTTCTGGAGCAACTTCCTGATACGCATCTACGCGTGGATGATCATCCTGGGCCCCAATGCCGCGCTGGCGAAGTTCGTGAACCGCGTGCTCGCGCTCGTCGGGGCCGGCCCGGTGCCCCTGCTGTTCAGCTCGTTCGCCGTCCTGGTCTGCCTCGTCTACGTGAGCCTGCCGTTCATGGTGCTGCCGCTGTACGCGAACCTGGAGAAGCACGACCAGGCGCTGCTCGACGCGGCGCAGGACCTGGGGGCCAACGCCTGGCAGCGCTTCTGGCGGATCACGTTCCCGCTGTCGCTGCCCGGCGTCTGGGCGGGTGCCGCGCTGGTGTTCATCCCGGCGCTGGGCATCTTCGCGATCCCCGACATCCTGGGCGGACCCGACGACACGCTGATCGGCAACCTGATCAAGCAGCAGTTCCTCGAGACCCGCGACTGGCCGTTCGGCAGCGTGCTTTCGATCATGCTGACCCTCGCCGCGCTGGCGCTGGCGGGATTGGCCGCCTGGGTCGGGCGCCGCGGCACCGGAGACTCGCGTGCGTAGGCGTTCGCCCTGGCTGTGGGCGTCGGCGCTGCTCGCCTACGCGTTCCTGTACGTCCCGCTGTTCATCGTCGTCGTCTACTCGTTCAACGACTCGCGACTCAACGCCGAGTGGGTCGGCTTCACGCTCGACTGGTACCGCAAGCTCTTCGCCGACAGCGACATGATCGCGGCGGCGGGCAATTCGCTGTTGATCGGCGTCACCGCGAGCGTGGCGTCGACGGTGCTCGGCACGATGGCCGGCGTGGCGATGCACCGCTACAGGCTGCGCCTGCTGCCGATCCTGGTCCTCGCGCCGATCGCGATTCCCGAGATCCTGACCGGCGTCAGCCTGCTGATCTTCTTCGTCCTGCTGAACTTCACGCTGGGGCTGGTGTCGGTGGCTCTGGCGCACATCGCGTTCTGCATCGGCTTCGTCGCCATCGTCGTCCGGGCGAGGCTCGCGGGCATGGACGAGACCCTGACCGAGGCGGCGCGCGATTGCGGGGCGTCGCCGGCGCAGGCCTTCCGCCACGTGACCCTTCCGCTGATCATGCCCGGCGTCATTGCTGGTGCCCTGATGGCCTTCACGCTGTCGATCGACGATTTCGTCATCACGTTCTTCACCGCCGGTGCCGGCACGGTGACGCTGCCGCTGCAGATCTACTCGATGATCAAGATCTCGGTCACACCCGAGGTGAACGCCGTGTCAACGCTTCTGATGCTTCTGACGTTGCTGCTCATCGTCACCGCTGCCAAGCTGTCACCCACCCTTCTGCGCTCTGATCGGGAGACCTGACCATGAATGTCCGTAGCTTTGCCGTCCTCGTCGCGGCGTCGCTCGCCATCGCCGCCCCAGTGCACGCCAAGGACGAGCTGCACCTGTACAACTGGAACAACTACATCGCGCCCGAGACGATCAAGCGCTTCGAGGCGCAGTGCCACTGCGAGGTCGTCCAGACGTACTACTCCGACAACGACGAGCTTCTCGCCAAGCTCGCCGCAGGCGCCAAGGGCTACGACGTCATGGTGCCGACCAGCAACGCCGTGCAGACGCTGATCGGCGGGCGGCAGCTGAAGCGCCTCGACAAAACCGCGATCCCCAACCTCAAGAACATCGACCCGGTGTACCTCAACACCCAGTTCGATCCGGGCAACCAGTATTCGGTGCCCTACGCGATGTCGACGACGATCATCGGCTACAACGACGTCAAGATGAAGGAGCTCGGCCTGCCGACCGACACCTGGGCGGTGATCTTCGACCCCAAGTACCTGCAGAAGGTCAAGGGGCGCGTCACCGTGCTCGACAGCGCGAACGAACTCTTCGCCGCCGCGCTCAAGTATCTCGGCTATTCGGCCAACGACGTCGATCCCAAGCACTGGAACGAGGCGAAAGACGTGATCCTGAAGGCCAAGCCGTACTGGGCCGCGTTCAACGCGTCGTCGTACATCAGGGAGCTGGCCACGGGCAACATCTGGCTCGTCCACGGCTACTCAAACGACATCTTCCAGGCGAACCTGGACGCGCAGGCCGCGCATCGCCCGTTCCACATCCTGCAGGGCATGCCCAAGGAAGGTGCGGTGCTCGCGGTCGACAACATGGTGATCGACAAGAGCGCGCCCCGGCCCGACCTCGCGCTGCGGTTCATCAATTTCATGCTCGAGGGACGCAATTCGGCGGATCTCACGAACCTGATCGGCTCCGGCAACCCGAACATGGACGCGATCAAGTACATCAAGCCCGAGATCCTCAAGCTGCCCGCGGTGTTCCCCCCGAAGGACGTCCAGGCCAAGCTCGAGCAGCTGAAGGATCTGACGATCAAGCAGCGGCGGCTGCGCAACCAGCTCTGGACCGAGATCAAGGCGGCGCGGTAGCCTCCGCGCCGCGGCAGGCGGGGCGAGGCACTGCGCTCCTGTCAGGGCAGTAGCCAGCGGGGCAGGGCGTGTCTGCGCGCTCGATGTGCGCAATCGCCGGCTTGCGGGTCCCGGCGCGCGACGCTCGAGGACGCCCTGCAGTCGACGTTCCTTTCGGGCTCGCTTGCCGCGCCACCCTGACAGCCGTCGCGCACGCTCGCGCTCGCCACGCCCTGCCCCGATGCCCCGACACATCGGCGCCGACCCGCAACCACGACCGCGTCCGTTCCGCTTGAAACTCGGGTCAGCCCCTGATTCCCTGCTTTGCGGTTCGCCGCACCGCCGGGCGCGCGGTGGCGGGCTCTGGCGAAGGGCGCCTCGGCCTCCTTGCACCAACCCGACATCTCACCGACTGCGAGTCGGCCTCGTAGCGGCAACTCGCAAAGGCCTCCGATCCCCGCTACGCGGGGCCCCTCGTCGGCCGCTCGCGCCGCCTGCGGCGCAGTCGTCGCAAGCGGGTGGGGCGGCAAGCGAGCCCGTCTGTCCCGTTTGGTCGTCGATGTACTCGAGCGCCGCCGCACCGGGACCCGCTCGACGACGCGGGTGCGCCGCCGAAGCCCGGCGCGAGAACCCGTCACCGCGCGCCTCACAGCGACGTGCCCCATGACTTGGGCTGATGCGCACCGACGCGCGTACGTGCGATCATGAGCGGATGGAACTGCCGCCTGCCCCCAGGCACACGCGCCTGCCGCACGTACTCGCGGTGCTCTACGCCATCGCGATCGTCTATGTTTCGCTCGAGCCGTTCACGCCGTGGCTCGCGCCGCCGCCGGGCACGCCCTTCTTCCTGTTCGCGGGATGGCCCGCGCGCTGGACGCGGTACGACGCCGCGCTGAACGTCCTGGCCTACGCGCCGTTCGGATTCTTTCTGGCGTTGTTCCGACGCGGGGCGAGCCCGCTGGCCCGCGTCGCGCAAAGCCTCGCCATCGGCGCCGCGCTGTCGTTCGCGATGGAAGCACTGCAGGCCTACATTCCGCCGCGCGACTCGAGCATCTTCGACCTGGTGATGAACAGCGGCGGAGCACTCGCCGGCGGACTGCTGGCCGCGTGGCTGGCAGGCTACACGCCTGTCCGCAAGGCACTCTACGACCTGCGCGCCCGGGCATTCCTTCCGGGGCATCTGGGCGATGTCGGGCTCGCGCTGCTCGCGCTCTGGCTCGTGGCGCAGATGAACCCGGGGATACCCCTGTTCGCGGCGACCTTCGACACCGATCCGGTGCCGGGCTTTCCGCCCGTCGCGCCCGCACAGGACGGCGCGAGCCTCATGATCCAGGCGGCCACCGGCGCGTTCCACATGCTCGGCGTGGGTCTGTTCCTCGCGCTGCTGCTGCGAAGGCGAGCGAACGCCGGCATCGCCGTGCTGCTGCTGATCGTGGTCGCGCTGCTGCTCAAGGGCGCCGCCGGCGTGTGGCTGCTGAGACCTACCGCATGGCAGGCCTGGGTCAAGCCCGGCGTGCTCATCGGCATCGCCACCGGGGCACTCCTGCTCCCGGTGGCGATCGGGCTGCCGCGTCCGGTGCAGGTCGCGGTCTGCGCCGTTGCATTGCTGTCGTCGCTGCTCGCCCCGATCCTCGTTCCGGAGACCCTGTCGGTGCGCGCCCCGGTCGCACTGTTCGACTGGCGCTATGGGCAACTGCTCAACTACAACGGCCTGACCCGCAGCGCGCTCCTCGCGTGGCCGCTGCTCGCGGCCGGATGGCTGTTCGCGCTCGCGGGACGTCCGGGCTGGGGAATGTCCGGCGACGCGCGATAATGCGACTCCTTCCACCCGTTCCGGTCCGCAACTCGATGAGCTACTACCGCCACCACGTCTTCTTCTGCTGCAACGTACGCGAGGCGCCGGAAAGGTGCTGTGCGACGTCCAACGCCAACGAAATGCAGCAGTACGCGAAGAAGCGCATCAAGGAACTCGGGCTCTCCGGCAAGGGGAAGGTGCGGATCAACAAGGCAGGCTGCCTCGATCGCTGCGACGAGGGCCCGGTGATCGTCGTCTATCCCGAGGAAGTCTGGTACACGTACGTCGACCGGGACGACATCGACGAGATCATCGACCGGCACGTGATCGGCGGAGAGATCGTCGAACGCCTGCGCATATGACCCCGCGCCACACCGAGCGGCTGCTGCTCGGCGGCCCGGCGGGGACCATCGAGACGGTCATCGCGATTCCACCCGCGCCGCCGCGGGGCATCGCGCTGATCGCCCACCCGCATCCGCTGCAGGGAGGAACGCTCGACAACAAGGTCGTGCAGACGCTTGCCAAGACCTTCTTCGCCCTCGGTTACGTCGCGGTCCGCTTCAACTTCCGCGGCGTCGGGCAATCGGCGGGATCCTTCGACGAAGGCAACGGCGAAACCGACGACGCGCTTGCCGTGCTCGAACAGGTTCGCGCGAGATTCGGCGCGCAACTGCCCGTCGCGCTCGCGGGTTTTTCGTTCGGCTCGTTCGTGCAGACGCGCGTCGCCCAGCGCATCGCTGCAGAGGGCCTCGTGCTCGTCGGCCCTGCCGTCGGGCGCTTCGCGATGGCCCCGGTGCCGGAAACGACGATCGTCGTGCACGGCGAGGAGGACGACATCGTGCCGCTCGCCGACGTCTTCGAATGGGCCCGCCCGCTGCAACTCCCGGTCGTCGTCTTTCCCGGTTGCGGCCACTTCTTCCACGGCAGGCTGCCCCAGCTCGCGCGCATCGTGACCTCGCTGTGGCCGCGCGCCGCAGCCGCGAGGGCGTGAACGCCGCAGCGGTCGCCGGGATCGCGAAGCCGGCGCCGGCCGAAGACCCGCGACCGCGCGCCGCGCAGGTGCTGCGCGTCGAGGGCCTGCGCAAGCGCTACGGCGATGCCGAGGTCGTTCGCGGCCTGGGCTTCTCGATCGAGCGCGGCGAATGCTTCGCGCTGCTCGGCCCCAACGGCGCGGGCAAGACCACGACGCTGCGCTGCTGCCTGGGCCTGATCGACCCCGATGCGGGATCGATCGAATTGTGCGGGCAGCCTGTGCCCGCTGCGGCGCGCGAGGCGCGCGTGCGCGTCGGCGTCGTGCCGCAGATCGACAGCCTCGATCCCGATTTCACCGTGACCGAGAACCTCGTCATCTACGGCGGCTATTTCAGGCTTGCGCGCGAGGTCATCGACGAGCGCATTCCGCGTCTGCTGGAATTTGCAGGACTCGGCACCAAGGCGCAAGCGCAGATCCGCACGCTGTCCGGCGGCATGAAGCGGCGCCTGATGCTCGCGCGCGCGCTGGTCAACGATCCCGAGCTCCTGATCCTCGACGAGCCAACCACCGGACTCGATCCCCAGGCGCGGCACCTGATCTGGGACGGCCTGCGCCAGCTGCTGTCGCAGGGCAAGACGATCCTGCTGACGACGCATTTCATGGACGAGGCCGAGCGGCTCGCAACGAGGCTCGCGGTGATCGACCACGGCACGCTGATCGCCTGCGACACGCCGCGAGCGCTGCTCGCAGCGTACGTCGAGCCCGAAGTGGTCGAGGTGTACGGTGACGACGCCAGGGCCTGGGCCGAGGCCCGCGGCCGGGCGCTCGCGCGACGCCTCGAGCTCGCCGGCGAGACGGCGTTCTGCTATGCAGACGATGCCGCGCCACTGCTCGCGGATCTCGCGACCCGCAGCGGCCTGCGCTACCTGCACCGGCCCGCGAACCTCGAAGACCTGTTCATCAAGCTGACCGGGCGCGAGCTGCGCGACTGACGATGACCGCGTCCTTCGTCCAGGCACGCCGTCCCACCGCGCAGCGTCCCTGACACGCAGCGGAATGAACGCCTCGTCCACGTTCCGGCCACCGACGCTGTCGACGCGCTTCGTGCCCGTATGGCGGCGCAACCTGCTGGTGTGGCGCAAGCTCGCGATCGCGAGCATCCTCGGCAACATCGCCGACCCGCTGCTCTACATGCTCGCGCTGGGCTACGGCATCGGGTCCTTCATCGGCGAAGTCGGCGGCATGCCCTACGTCGCATTCATCGGCACCGGCATGGTTTGCCAGAGCGCCATGTTCACCGCGAGCTTCGAGGGCATGTACTCGGCGTTCTCCCGCATGCACGTCCAGCGGACCTGGGAGGCGATCGTCAATGCGCCGATCGCGCTCGACGACGTCGTGTTCGCCGAATGGATCTGGTGCGCGACCAAGGCGGTGATGTCGACGGCCGCGATCCTGGTCGTCATCTTCGCGCTGGGCTTCGGCCACACGTGGCACGCACTGTGGATCCTGCCGCTGGGCTTCGTCGTCGGCCTGTGCTTCGGCGCCTTCGGGCTGGTGATGAACGCGCTGGCGCCAGGCTACGATTTCTTCACCTATTTCTTCACGCTGGTGCTGACGCCGATGCTGCTGTTCTCGGGCGTCTATTTCCCGGTCGAGCGGATGCCGGCGTGGCTCGCCAACATCGCCCAGGCACTGCCGCTCAAGCATGCGATCGACATGGCGCGACCGCTGATGCTGGGGCACGCGCCTACGGACGTCGCGCTGCACATCGCCGTGCTGGCCGCCTACGCGATCGTGGCGTACTACGCTGCGCTGGTGCTGACGCGGCGACGCCTGCTGAAGTAGCCGGCGACTTCCGCGCCTGCCGGAGTCAACGCGACGCCTGCACCGCGAGCAGCGCCTCGCAGCGCGCCGCGACGCCGAGCACCCGCCAGTCGTCGCCCCGACGGCCCGCGATCTGCAGGCCGACCGGCAGGCCGCCGTCGCCGTCCGCGCAGGGCATCGACAGCGCCGGCATTCCGGTCAGGTTGAACGGAAGCGTGAGCCCGGTCATTGCCGGATGCAGCGGCATCCGGCGTCCGTCGATGGTCACCTCGCGGGTCCCGGATGGAGGCGTGGGGATGCGCAGCGTCGGCGTGACCAGGACGTCGACATCGCGCATCGCGTCGTCGAATGCCGCGGCGAGCTCGGCGCGGCCGCGTTGCGCCCGCACGTACCAGGTCGCGGGCATGAACTGACCGATCTCGAGGCGCACGCGCACGTCCGCGCCGAGCGTGTCGGGGTGATCCAGCAGGTGGCGCCAGAGCGCGTCGGTCGCCTCGCTGCACAGCGTCGCGAACTGGAGCGCCGCGGCGTGCTCGATGCCGGCCACGTCGACGTCGACGATCCGCGCGCCATCGGTGCGCATCGCTTCGAGCGCCGCATCCACGCTGCGCCTGACATCTGGGGCCAGCGGTTCGAAGAAGTGCCTGCGCGGGACACCGACGCGCAGCCCGGAAAGCGGTGCGGCATCGGCAGTGCGCGCGGGCTGCCCGGCCATGATCGCGTAGCCCAGCGCAGCGTCGGCGACGCTCGCGGCCAGCGGCCCGATGTGATCGAGGCTTGCACCCAGCGCCTGCACGCCGTCGCGCGAAACCGCCTCGTAGGTCGGCTTGAAGCCGACGACACCGCAACAGGCTGCGGGAATGCGGATCGACCCCGCCGTGTCGGTGCCGACGGCGAGCCGCACGATGCCGGCGGCGACCGCCGCAGCCGACCCGCCGCTCGAACCGCCTGGCGTGTGCCCCGGGGCGCGCGGGTTCGCGACGAATCCGAAATGCGGATTCTCGCTGGTGATGCCGTAGGCGAACTCGTGCAGGTTCGTCGTGCCCACGACGATCGCGCCGGCCTCGCGCAGGCGGGCGACCGCGGCGGCGTCGTGCGTCGCCGGCGCGGATGCCGGAGCGCCCGTGCCGTTGGTCCCCGGAAAGCCCGCGACCCGCATCAGGTCCTTCACCACGACCGGAACACCCATCAGCGGCATCGGCGCGCCGCCCGCTAGCCGTTGCGCAGCGGCATTCGCCGCGGCCTCGAGTACTGCCGGATCCGCAAGCCCGATGAACGCGTTGAGCTGCGCATTCGCGCGGGCTTTCGCGAGCGACGCAACCGCATCGGCAGCCGCGTTCCCCGGGCTCTCACGGTGGCGGCGTGCGATCCCCGCGATCCCCGGGACGTCATTACCGATTGCCGCGCCGCCCGGCTGCACCGACGCCGATGCCGGCACCAGGTATCCGGTATCGGGCCCGGCGGAAAGCGTCTCGAGGACGCCCAGCTCGGGCAGGTTCACGGCGAGGCGATCGAGCCACGCCTGGCGGCGGTCGGCGTAGGGATAGCCCTCGAGACGCGCCATCGCATCGACGGCATCGGCAAGTCGCTCGTGGAGGTCGTTCATGTCGGTGGAAGACGGTGGTGGTAAGCCGTTTGGTGGGACAATGCGGCGTCCGCGACCGCGTCGCAGACCTCCGCCCGCAGGGGCCGCGACGGGTGCCGGGACAGCAGCGGCAAGTTCGCTATCGTACCTGTCCGCCCTGAACCCGGGTCGGAGGCCGAAGGAGACCGTGATGAACGAAGAAACCCTGAACCTCAGCATCCGCAAGTTCCTCAAGATGGTCGGCGTCAGCTCGCAGCGCGAGATCGAGCAGGCGGTCGCCAGGGCGATCGCGACCGGCGCGATCGCGGGCAACGAGAGCTTTCCTGCACGGGTGACGCTGGAGATCGCGGGCCTCAAGCTCGACGCGAAGTTCGACGGCGACATCAGGCTGGAATGACCTGACCGATCCGGAGATCCGTCCGTGCCCATCGTCAAGACACTGCACATCGTCTTCATGGTCTCGTGGTTCGCGGGGCTGTTCTACCTGCCCCGGCTGTTCGTCTACCACGCGATGACCCCCTCCGACGACCGCGCCGGCATCGAGCGCTTCAAGACCATGGAGCGCAAGCTCTACTACGGCATCATGGCGCCCGCGGCGGTACTGACGGTCGTCTTCGGGACGTGGCTGTGGCTGGGCTATGGTTTCAGCGGCGGATGGCTTCACGCCAAGCTCGCGCTGGTGGTCGTGCTGGTCGCGTTCCACGTGTATCTCGGCCGGCTGATGCGGGACTTCGCGCAGGACCGCAACCGCCACGGTCACGTCTTCTACCGCTGGATCAACGAAATTCCGGCGCTGCCGCTGCTGGTGGCGATCGTCTGGCTGGTCGTCGCCAAGCCTTTCTGACGGCCCGGCGACGTGCTTCGAACCATCGTCTCGCGCCGCCGCTGCAGCAGGTCGGCGACCGCGGCGTGAGCGAGCGTTTCTTCGCGCCGTGTCCTCGCGGCCTCGAGAGCGCGCTGGCTGCCGAGTTGACGGCGCAGGGCGCGGTCGACGTGGCGGCGGTCGACGGCGGCGTCGGTTTCGCCGGCGAGCTCCCGCTTGCCTGCCGCGCGAACCTCGAATCGCGGCTTGCGAGCCGCATCCTGTGGCGCGTCGGCAGCGCGCAGTACGACGACGAGCGCGACCTCTACGCTGCCGTGCACGCGATCGACTGGACCCGGCATTTCCGCCCGGACCGGACATTGCGCGTCGACGTCGCCGCGACGCGCTCGCCGCTCGCGAGCCTCGAATTCGCGACGCTGCGGGTCAAGGACGCCGTCTGCGATCGCTTTCGCGCCGAGCGTGGCGTCCGGCCGTCGGTCGACAAGCGCGCACCCGACGTGCGCGTCCACGTCCACCTGACCGAACGCGAGGCGACGATCTACCTCGACACCTCCGGCGAACCCCTGTTCAAGCGCGGCTATCGCCGCGAAAGCGAGGAGGCGCCGCTGCGCGAGAACCTCGCCGCAGGACTGCTCGCGCTCGCGCAATGGACGCCCGATCGCGTCCTCCTCGATCCGATGTGCGGCAGCGGCACGATCGCCATCGAGGCGGCGCTGATCGCCGCCGACCGCGCACCGGGACTTGCGCGCAGCTTCGGCTTCCAGAAGCTTCTCTGGTACGACGGCCCGGCGTGGCAACGCATGAAGCAGGCGGCGCGCGACCGCGTGCGGGCGCCGCCTTCGCCGGTCTCGATTTTCGCGAGCGACCTGTCGCCGCACTCCGTCGCCAGGACGGGGGCCAACCTCGCGGCGGCCGGTGTGGCCGAGTTCGTGCACGTCGAGTGCGCCGACGTCCTGACGCGCGCCGCGCCCGCGTCCGAAGGACTGCTGCTCTCGAATCCGCCTTACGGGGTGCGGCTCGACGACGCACGAAAGCTGGCCGAGTTCTATCCGCGCCTGGGCGATGCGCTGAAGAAAGGGTACAGCGGCTGGACCGCCTGCCTGTTCACCGGCGACCTGCGCCTCGCCCGGCTGATCGGCCTCAAGCCCGAGCGGCGCACCCCGCTGTGGAATGGCGCACTCGAGTGCCGGCTGTTCTCGTTTCGCATCGTCGCCGGGTCGATGCGCGACCGCGCCCCTTCCTGACGCCGCAGCACCCCTCGCCGAGGTTCGCGAGGCCCCGGTCCGCTCCGGCAGCGATGCTAGAATCGCAGGTCGATTCCGTTTTCGAGACACACCATGCCGATGCTTCCCGCGCGCAACTACGTTTCGGACCACACCCGGTTCATGGGCGAGCTCCTCGCCGCCAAGCCGCAGCTCGAAAGCGAACAGCGCGCCGGGCGTGCGATCTGGTGGGACAAGCTTCCGGCCAGCCTGAGGCTTCGCCGCGAGATGGACGAAGGGCGCGTGCCGCAGAAACCCTACGTCTATTCCACCGACGAGCGCTGACAGCTCACCGCGGCCCGCGGCGCGCCGATCGGCAGCGGGTCGCGACACGTTCCCGTCGCCCGGTTGCCCCGGGCATCGCCGTGCCGCCGATCAGCGCCTGCGCAGCATCACGAGATCGTGATGGATGATGTACCCCGGCAGGACGTGCAGGACGTCGAACCAGCGGCTCCAGACCCTGCGCACATAGTCCGCGTCGTGCAGCACGTTGACGTATTCGCCGCCGTGGTCGGCGTGGCCGTCGAGCTGCGAATTGGCCCCGTTGAACACGATGCCGTGGCGCCGGACCTCGTCGACGACCCGCCGATGCTCGGCGGGCGGCAGGCGCGAGAAATCGATCGCGGTTCGCCCGTGGATCGTCACCGCCACGATCGCACCGCTCGCGGCGACCCTCGCGAGTTCCGCGAGCCAGCGGAACTGCATCGGCTCCAGCAGGTGCGTGAACACCGAGATGCCGTAGATCGCGTCGAAGCTCGCGTCGGGGAATGGCAACGGCGGCTCGATCGCGCAATGCACGTGGCGCCCGGGAAGGTGCGACGCGCACCAGGCGACGTTGTCCGCGTCGATGTCGCAGCCGGTCAACGCGCGCGCGCGCGCGGCGGGAAGATGGCGCGCGACGCGTCCGCAGCCGATGCCCCAGTCGAGGACCCGGTCGAAATCGGCGAGATGCCGGCCGGCGACGGCCAGCATCGCGCGATCGATCCGGTGGTAATCCGTGGCGCCCGAGATCAGGAACCCGTCCGCGTCGCGATTGCCGATGACGCGGAAACGCCGTGCCTCGTCGGGCAGTTCGGCGTGCAACGCGGGGTCGGGCTTGAACCACGAATCGCGGCCACGCTCGACCGCCGGCGTGTCGGCGACGTTGCGACGGATCTCGAGGACGCCGCCGGGATACGGCTGCGGGAGATCGTCGATCGTCGCCTCGAATCCGCACATCGCGGCGCCCTCGCGCATCCAGAACACGTCGCCGACGTCGGGCCGCGGCAGCGGATAGCGGATCGAGTCGAAGCGCCTGCCGTTGACGCTGAACCAGCCTTCGGCGGGTTCGGTTGCGCCCGGAACGGGCATCGACCAGCCTTCGGCGGCGAGGCGTGAGCCCGAAGGGCCGCCCCGAGGGCGAATACCGGAGTGCGCAGCACGAAGGCCGTCCACTGAATCCGAAATCGAAATCCTGTCGACGTACCACGGCTCCGCGACCAGCCTGCGCTCGGTGGCGACCGCAGGCATCGCGGCGCCCTGAACCGGCGCCTGCGCGCTGGCCGCGGAGGTCGCCTTCACGGTCGTCCCTGCCCGCGCCTCTCCCGGCATCGCGGGCGCGGGCCCGCGCAGCCAGCGCTTGAGAAGGCTGACGGGTTTTGCACGCATGGTGTTCGACGCCTGGAAAGGACCGTGGAGGAAGCGCGCATCCAAGCGGATACGCCGGGACGATTCTACGTCAGTGCCCTTCGCCGGCATGCCGGCGACGATCGGCTGGGTCGACGAGCCTGCGGCAGAAGGCATCGTCGGGAACACGGTCCGCATCTGCGGATGGGCGCTCGATCCGCTGGGCGTGGAGATCGTGGAAGTCCGTTACGGCGGCACATGCCATCGCGCACGATTCGGCCTTCCGCGCCACGACGTCGCTGCGGTCTACCCCGGCTATCCGGACGGTGGATACTGCGGATTCGAGTTCGAAGGCGCCCTCGGCCAGCGCGAATCGCCTGCCCGGACGGCGCGCAGCAGGATGGAGGTCGTCGCGATCGCAAGGGACGGACGCGAGACGCGGCTCGGAACGCGCAGCGTGATCGCCCCTGCGGCGCTGGAGACCTGGCGCGACTTCGCTGCCGGTGAAGCGGGCGACCGCCGCGATGCGAGCCCGTTCTTCCTGTTGCCCGCACTCTCAGGCGTTCCTTCCCGGAGCGCAGAAGGGCTCGACACGCGTTACGCGCCGTACCTTTCGGCGACGACGCGCATCGGCATGCGCGTTCCCATCCTCTACCTCCGGACGACCCGCGGGGTGGATGGCGATTACGCGTTCGATCCCGACTTCGATACGACGCGCAGGCAGGGCGCGCGCACGGTCGCGGACGACTCGCTGTCGGCACTGCTCGCGGACGCCGTCAGGCGCAACCTTCCAGTTCTCGTCACCCTCAACGGCGGCATCTGGGCCGACGCGTCGGGCACGGCCCCCGAATGGGACATCAACGACCGTCTTGAGGAAGACGTCGCGAACTGCCAGTGGAACGAGCTCGACCAGGTGATGCCGGACGACTGGCTCAAGCACCTGCCCGGATCGCAGGAGGCGCCCGAGCTCTCGCGCGCACTGACGCTCAACGTCTATGCGGAAAGGGTGCGTCATTACAAGAAGCGCAACCTGCAGCAGGCGGCCGCGCATCTGGTGACATTCATGCGCGACCATCGGGACCTGTTCGTCGGCGTGAACCTCGACCCCGACGTCTACGTCAATCCGTTCTTCTCCGAGGCCCAGTGGTACGACTACAACCCGGGAACGCTCAGGCAGTTCCGTCACTGGCTCGCGGGCACGGGGCCCTACGCAGGTCCCGTCGAACCCGGCGTTCCGGACCTGTCGTCCTATCGCCGCGCGCGGCCGCTTTCGCTCGGGCAGGCGGCCGAGCTCGCAAAGCGGGACTTCGCCGACTGGAGCGACGTCGATCCCCCGCGCAGTTTCTCGCGCGACCCCGCCAACCCTTACTGGAACGACCGCTGGGTGCACGAGTGGGAAATGTTCCGCCGGCATCTGGTCACGCTGCATTACGACGAGCTGGCGCAATGGCTGATCGACACGGGCATGCCCGGAGACCGGATCTGGTCATCGCAGGGACTGATGGCGCCATCCGAAGGCTGCATGCCGCTGGCCCTGGCGGAATCGAGCCCGGTCAGGAACTACGACTCCGGCGGCGTGTCGGTCGAGGGCAGCAAGCCGCGCAACGCGCATCTCGGCGGAATCGTCTACGGCCCCGCGGCGACCAACGACATGGCGATGGAGAACGATCGGTCGCTGTACGCGACGCTCGCGGACATCGACCCCGGCTTCGGCATCGTCGAGTTCAACACCGCGGACCTGCGCGACCTGGGGACGCATCCGGATCATGCCGGCGCGTACCGGGCCCTGCGCGACCTGTGGAACGCCGGTGCGCGCTTCGTTTCACCGATGGCGTGGAACGGCTCGAACGGCCTCGCGAAAGGCGATCCGGGCTACGCGCCCCACACGGCCTGGCGCAACACGCCGCTCGAGGAAGCGGCCCTCGATTTCCTTCTCGCCCGCGCCGGGTTGCCGCGCGGATCGCGGCTCTGGACCTTCGGCACCCAGCACCACGCCGACGACGACGGATGGACCGCGCAGGCGGGCTCGTTCGCGAAGGCGCCAGGCAGGATCATGCTCGCGCCGGATGCGCACGGCCACGTGGTTCTGGAATCGCCCGTCGACCTGCGGATCGATCCCCGGCGCATCGCAACGATCGTCGCCGGACTGCCTGACGACGCGGGTCTGGAGGAGATCCGCGTGCTGCTGCGCGGCGGCGCCCGTGCGCCGTGGTCGCTCGCGGCCGCGGCACGCGGCGCAGCGCTGGGACGCAGCAGCGCGGGAATCGCGGTCACGGCCCGGGGCATCCCGGTCGCGGCACGCGCCGATCAGCTGCGAATCGAATTCAAGTTCGCGGACCGGGCCGCAGTCCCGTTGTCGCGGATTGCAGTGCTGCACCTGGGAACGGCCTGACGGCGGGCTGGCGGGCCGGTGCTCCGGGCGCGCGGCGCAGGCGACGGCCGAGGCCCCTTTTGCCGACCGGCTGCCGCACGCGGGAGCGGGGCAGCACGGGATTCAGCGGTCGTCGGTCTTGTACTCGACGTAGGTCCGGTCGCGCAGCTGCCGGATGAATTCTTCCCACTGCTCGTCGCTCTTGCGCTGGCGTATCGCCTGGCGCGCCTGCTCGCGCTCGCGTTCCTTCGTGATGTCTTCCTTGCGACGACCGAGCACCTCGATCAGATGCCAGCCGAACGGCGTGCGCACGGGCTCGGAAATTTCGCCGATCTTGAGCTTGTCCATCGCCTGCTCGAACTGGGGCACGGTGTCCCCGGGCGAGATCCAGCCGAGATCGCCGCCCTTGGCCGCCGACGCGTCCTCGGAATTCGCACGCGCGACGTCCTCGAACTTCGCACCCGCGAGCAGGCGCTCGCGCAGGCGCTCAATCCGCGCCTTCGCATCGGCTTCCGAGGTCGACTCGTTCACCTTGATCAGGATGTGGAGCGCATGTGTCTGCTCGACGATCGTCGGCTTGTTGCGATCACGGACTTCGAGGAGCTTGACGATGTGGAAGCCGGCAGGGCTTCGCAGGATGCCGGAGACCTCCCCGGGCTTCAGGTCGCGCACGACGTTGGCGAACACCGAAGGCAGCCTCGCGCTCGTCCGCCAGCCGAGGTCGCCGCCCGACGACGCGTCCGGTGAAGCCGAAAACGTCGCCGCGACTTCGCCGAAGCTCTTCCCCGCCTTGATCTCGGCCATCGCCTCCTCGGCACGCTTGCGGCTCGCCTCGATGGCGGCAGGGGTGGCCTGCTCGGGAACGGTGATGTAGATGTGCGCCAGATGGTATTCGCTGTCGCCGACGCCCTGGGATGCGATGGTCGCGAGATAGTTGTCGACCTCCGCGTCGGTCACTGTCACCTTGCTGTCGACCTCACGCTCGCGCACGCGCTGGATGATGATCTGCCGCCGCAGCTCCTCGCGATAGTTCGAATACGCGATATGCTCGTTCTCGAGCACCTTGCGGAACTGCTCGGGCGAGAGCTTGTTCTCCTCGGCGACGCGCAGGATCGTCTTCTCGACCGTCGTGTCGTCGACGCGGATTCCGGATTGCTTGGCGTACTGCAGCATGGCCCGCTGGACGATCAGGCGCTGGAGCACCTGCTTGTTCAGGACATCGTCGGGCGGCGGCGTGATGTTCGACGCCTTGAGCTGGTCCAGGAAGACGCGCCGCTCCTCGTTCAGGTCCCACTGCGTCACGGCCTCGTCGTTGACGACCAGGATCACCCGGTCGAGCGGAACGACCGCCGGCCCGGCGCTCTTGCCTGCGGCCGCCGGCGCGCCTGCCGGCGCCTGGGCAAATGCACTGCCGGCAACGAAGGCGAGCAGCACGGCGAAGAACGCGAACCAAGGACGACAACGGGCCATCGGATCACCCCAGCGATTCTAGAATTCGGGAAGCGGCGCGATGCCGCGATCGCGCGACGAAGTCTCGTTCGTCGGCGAATAGCCCGGGACGCTGCGGCGCAGCAACTCGAGCGGACTGGTGCCGACGCGTGCGAGACCACTCAGTTCGAGCTGCACGAAAACCGACGTCGTCGCCTGTTGCGTCGTCGTCGTCAGCCGCTGGCCGACGACGCGCAGAACCCAGCAGTCCCGATTGTACTCGATGCCCGCGACCGCCTCCAGAATCTTGCTGTCGGACAGCGAGTAGTTCCAGCGCCCGACCAGCGTCCAGTTGTCGGCGACGGGCCACTGCCCGGACAGGTCGATCTGCTTGATCTCCCCGAGGCCGCTGGTCGGATCGGAGGTCGCGCGCGTGTAGCGCCAGGTGGCGTTGAACACATGCCCGATCGAAGGTGTGTAGCGGAAACCGGCGTCCAGGCGCTCGACCTGCTGCCCGTCGAAGTTGTACTGCAGCAGGCTCGCGAGCGACCACGCATCCGAAAGCCGCCCTTCGGCGGAACCGAGGAAGTCCGAGGTCGACGCGGAACGCAGCGGTTCGTTCAGGTTGACGCGCTGGTCCGCGAAATAGAAGCGCTGCCCGACCGCGAGGCGCAGCCGTTCGCCCCCGGTCACGCCGTCGAGAAACCGCGACGTCAGCGCCAGGGTCAGCTGGTTCGCATCGCCGATGCGGTCGTTGCCGATGTAGCGGTTGTCCGAGAAGAGTTGCGAAAAGTTGAAATCGTCCTGGGCGGTGTCGAACACCGGCGCGTCGTCCTGCTTGCGATAGGGAACGTAGACGTAATAGGCGCGCGGCTCGAGCGTCTGAGTGACCGGAGTGTCGGCGACCTTGAGGTCGCGCTCGAAGACGAGGCCCGCATCGACGCTGCTGATCGGAATCGCGTAGCCCAGGTGGCGATCCGGCGACACGGGCGTGGGGTTGTCGAGCGAGTATTCGCGCAGGTGCAGGCCGGTACGCGCAGTGAAGAACCACGCCGCTCCCTGCCGGCTCCAGGCGACCCTCGGGTAGAAGACGACGCGGTCGCCGGTCGGCGCGAGCGCCGGCTGCGCGAAACGCGCGTACTCGGCCGTTCCGCTCCACGTCAGTCCCAGCCAATCGGTGTCGCGCAGCGAGCCCAGCAGTTGCGGCAGGCGGTTGTAGGGCGGCACGACCGGCGCGTTCGGATCCTGCAGCGTCTGGAAGCTCTGGACCCGCGCCAGCAGCGACCACGGCCCATGCGTCGCCTGGAGGCCGGCGTCGCGCGGCAGCGACTTCTGCGACGTCACCGAGATGCGGTCGGCGAAATCCGCGAAATAGGTGTCGTCCGAAACCTTGTTCAGGTTCCAGAAGGCGGAGAGCCAAGGCGAAAACTGCGTGGCGTCCTGCCATGCGAGTGCGTAGCGGTCGTGGCCGGAAACGCGATCGTTCGGCAGGTACTCCGCGTTCATCTCGCCGGTCGACGTGCCCATCGGGCCGTTCGCATCTCCGAGCAGGTAGCGGAACTGCGCTCCCAGCATCAGGCCGCGCTTGCTCATCAGACGCGGCGTCAGCGTCGCGTCGTAGTTCGGCGCGAGGTTCAGGTAGTAGGGCGCCGCGATCTCGAGACCGCGTACCCCCGTCGAACCCAGTGTCGGCGTCAGGAATCCGGATTTGCGCTGGCTCGACAGCGGAAACTCGAGCCACGGCGCGTAGAGCACCGGGACGTCGAGGAAGTGCACCGACGCCCCGTGCGCGGTCCCGACCTTGCGCAGGTTGTCGACCTCGATGTCGCTTCCGCGCAGGTACCAGTCCGGGTTCGGCGCGATGCAGGTCGTGTAGCTCGCGTCGGTCGCATCGTAACGGTCGGGCCCGAGGAACCGAATCTCGCTCGCGTCGCCGCGCGCGTTCGCCTCGGAGACGAAATAACTCGGAGATTTGAAGAACCCCGTCTGAGTGTCGCGTTTGTACTCGAGCTCCGGACCGCTGATCCAGTCGAGGCCGCGCCGCAATACCACACCTCCTTTGCCGAAGATCGTCTGGTCGTCGATCGAGTACGACAGCCGGTCGGCGAGGACAGTTTCGTTGCGGGTGCGCAATTCGACGTGGCCCTCGGCGGTCAGCAGGTGATTGTCGCCCTCGAGCCGGTCGGCACGCAGGAACAGCGCGCCCTGGGGCGCACCGTTGGCGCCTTCGCGCGGCGCTCCGGGCGGCGACTTCGACGCCGGCCCGGGCGAGGCGATCTCGGGCGCGAGCTTGAGCGCAAGCTCCTGCGCAGGCAACGCCCGCGATGCGCCCGACACCGCGAGCAGAATGGCCCAGGCGGCAATCCGGCCTGCGTGAAACTTCATCGGAAGGAACAGGGGTGGGACGGTTTGCTAGAATTCGCGCATTCTAGCCCGGCGTTGCGCCGTCCGCCCGCGCCGCAATGCGCTCCGACCGCGCCGGACGCCGACGCCCGACCTCCGATGTGCCCCGCGATGTGCCCCGCGATGTTCTCCAACCCGACCGCGGACCCGCGGCTTGACGAGCTTCGCCTTTGGCTCGCTTCGACGCTGCGGCTGCCCGATTTCACGCTCGAGCCGGCGTCCTCCGACGCGAGCTTCCGCCGTTATTTCCGCGCCACCCTCGCAGCGCCTTGCGAACGGGCACCGTCTGCGGCGACGCTGATCGCGATGGACGCGCCGCCCGCGCAGGAGGACTGCCGCCCGTTCGTGCACGTCGCAAAGCTGCTCGATGCCGCCGGCGTGAACGCGCCGCACGTGCTCGCCGCCGATCTCGATCGCGGCTTCCTGCTGCTGACCGACCTCGGCACGAAGACCTACGCGTCGGCGCTCGACGACACGAGCGCCCACGGGCTCTACCTCGACGCGATCGACGCGCTGATCCGGTGGCAGGGCGCGACGCGCGACGGCGAACTCCCGCCCTATGACGAAGCGCTGCTGAGACGCGAGCTCATGCTGTTTCCCGAGTGGTACGTCGGTCGCCACCTCGGGCACGCGCCGACGCCCGCCGAGCGCGCGACCCTGGACACGGTGTTCGACGCGCTGATCGCCAACAACCTCGCCCAGCCCCGCGTCTACGTCCATCGCGACTACCATTCCCGCAACCTGATGGTGTGCACGCCCAATCCCGGCGTACTCGACTTCCAGGATGCCGTGCACGGCCCGATCACCTACGACCTCGTCTCGCTGCTGCGGGATGCGTACGTCGAATGGGAGGAGGAGCGCGAGCTCGACTGGGTGATCCGCTACTGGGAGCGCGCGCGGAAGGCCGGGTTGCCCGTCGCAGCCGAGTTCGCGCCGTTCTGGCGCGACTACGAGTGGATGGGCGCGCAGCGCCAGCTCAAGGTCCTCGGCATCTTCGCGCGCCTCAAGCACCGCGACGGCAAGGATCGCTACGTGGGCGACATGCCCCGCGTCCTGCGCTACCTGCGACGCGCCTGCGCACGTTACCGCGAATTCGACGCGCTCTCCCGCATCCTGGACTCGCTCGAAGGCAGCTCACCCGCCTTCGCGGACTCGATCTGAAACGACCGCACGCCCCGCCGATTCGATGACCAGCGCGATGATCCTTGCGGCCGGGCGCGGCGAGCGCATGCGTCCGCTGACCGACGACACGCCCAAGCCCCTGCTTTGCGCCGGCCGCAGGCCGCTGATCGCCTGGCAGATCGAAGCGCTTGCGGGCGCCGGATTCACCGACATCGTCATCAACGTCGCGCACCGCGGCGACATGTTGATGGATGCGCTGGGCGACGGCGCGGCGCTTGGCGTGCGCATTCGCTGGTCGCCGGAGGGCGAGCCCCTGGAAACGGCCGGCGGCGTGGCGACCGCGCTCCCGCTGCTGCACCCGGGCCCCGCGCTGATCGTCTCCGGCGACATCTGGACGCGCTTCGACTATGCGTCGCTCGCCCCGCGCATCGATGCGATGGCGAATGATCCTCGCGCGCCCCGCGCGCATCTGGTGATGGTCCCGAATCCCCCCTATCACCCGGAAGGGGATTTCGCGCTGAGGGATGGCCGGCTCGCGCTGGCGGCGAGCGGCCGGCTGACCTTCGGCAACATCGGCATCTACGACACCGCCCTGTTCGCCTCGCTCCCGCGCGGCGTCAAGCAGAAGATGCTGCCGCTCTATCGCGACTGGATCGGCCTCGGCATCGTGTCAGGCGAGCGCTACGATGGCCCCTGGGTGAACGTCGGCACGCCCGCCGACCTGCACGGCCTCGACACGATGCTGGGTGGTTCCGCCGTGCCTGTCCCGACGCGGGCGGGCACGTGAATTGCAACCCGATCGCCACCCACCCGCAACGCCCCGACGCACCGACCGATGACCACGAACAATCCCCTGCGCGATTTTTCCGGCCTGCCCAGATTCGACCTGATCCTGCCCGGCCACGTCGGTCCAGCGGTCGATGCGCTGCTGGCACAGGCGCGCGCGGCTTTCGAGGCCACGGCCACCGACACCCGCGCGGCGACATGGGACACGGTCGTCGCGCCCACCGAGGTGGTCCTCGACCACCTCGATCGCGCCTGGAGCGCCGTCGCACACCTGAATGCCGTCGTCAGCACGCCGGAGATCCGCGACGCCTACAACGCCAACCTGCCGAAGATCACGGCGTTCTACGCCGACATCGCGCAGGACACGCGCCTGTTCGAGCGGTACCGTGCGCTGGCACGCGGCCCTTCGTACGCCACCCTCGATCCGGCAAGGCGCAAGGTCGTCGACAACGCGCTTCGCGATTTCCGTCTCGGCGGTGCCGAACTCGGCGACGCCGACAAGGCCCGGCTGAAGGACGTCCAGGAGGAGCTCGCGCTGCTGTCGGCGAAATTCGACGACAACGTGCTCGACGCCGAGAACGCCTGGTCGCATCACGTCGACGACGAACGCGCCCTCGCCGGAGTCCCCGCCGACGTGATCGCGGCCGCGCGCGCGGCGGCCGCGGCGGAAGGAAGGAGCGGATTCAAGCTGACGCTGCGCTCGCCCTGCTACGTCCCCGTGATGCAGTACGCCGACGACCGGGCGCTGCGCGCGCTGATGCACCGGGCGGCGGCCACGGTCGCCTCCGATCTCGGCGCGGCGCCGGAATGGGACAACACCGGGGTGATCGCGCGGATCCTCGTGTTGCGCGGTGCCGAGGCGCGGCTGCTCGGCTACCCGAATTTCGCCGAGCTGTCGCTCGTGCCCAAGATGGCACGGACGCCCGATGAAGTCCTCGCCTTCCTGCGCGATCTCGCCGCGCGCGCGAAGCCTTTCGCGCAGCCGCGAGTTCGACGAACTGCGGGAATTCGCGAAAGCCGAGCTCGCCATCGACGAGCTCGCCGCATGGGATCTCGCCTGGGCGTCCGAGAAGCTCAAGGCCCGCCGCTATGCGTTTTCCGAGCAGGAAGTGAGGGAATTCCTGCCCGAGGATCGCGCACTCGCGGGACTGTTCCGCGTCGTCGAGACGATCTACGGCGTCACCATCTGCGCGGGCACTGCGCCGGTGTGGCACCCGTCGGTGCGCTTCCACGAAATCCACGATGCGCAGGGCACGCTGGTCGGGCAGTTCTATCTCGACCTCCATGCGCGCGAAGGCAAGCAGAGCGGCGCGTGGATGGACGACGCGATCAACCGCCGCTACACGGCCGAGCGCCTGCAGCATCCGGTCGCGTACCTCACCTGCAATTTTCCCGGACCGGTGGGCGACCGGCCCGCGCACCTGACCCACCGCGAGCTGACGACGCTGTTCCACGAGTTCGGCCACGGCCTGCACCAGCTGCTGACGCGTGTCGACGTCGCCGGCGTGTCCGGCCTGCAGGGCGTCGAATGGGACGCCGTCGAACTGCCGAGCCAGCTGATGGAGAACTACTGCTGGGAGTGGGACGTGCTCGCATCGATGACCGCGCACGCGACGACCGGCGAGCCGCTGCCGCGCGCGCTCTTCGATCGCATGCTGGCGGCGCGGAATTTCGAAAGCGGCATGGCGATGGTGCGCCAGCTCGAGTTCGCGCTTTTCGACATGCTGCTGCACAGCGCCTGCGAGCCCGACGGCAGCGGCGCGTATTCGAATCCCCAGGCCGTGCTCGACGCGGCCCGCCGCGAGGTCGCCGTCGTGCCACGCCCGGCCTACGACCGGTTCATGCACGCATTCGGACACATATTCGCCGGCAGCTACGGCGCCGGCTATTACAGCTACCTGTGGTCCGAGGTCCTGTCGTCGGACGCCTACAGCCTGTTCGAGGAACGCGGCGTGCTGTCGCCCAAGGTCGGCGAGCGATTCCGCGACGAGGTGCTCGCGCGCGGCGGGACGCGTCCCGCGCTCGAATCGTTCGTCGCGTTCCGCGGCCGGCCACCGCAGATCGATGCGCTTCTGCGCCATAATGGCATGGTCGCGTCGCACGCGAATTGACGCGTCACCGGGAGGACCCGCCATGAATCCGATTCACGTTGCCGCAGCGCTGCTGTGCACGACGCTGGCCTTCGTCCTGCCGGCGCAGGCCCAGTCGCTTTACCGCTACGTCGACCGCGACGGTCACGTCGTCTATTCGGATCAGCCGCCACCGCCCGACGCCAAGGGGGTGCAATCGAAGCAGCTGCAGGGGAACGTCATCGACACCGACACGACCCTGCTCGCGACCCGCCAGGCAATGCAGGCGTTCCCCGTCACGCTCTACACGTTCGACTGCGGCGAAACCTGCCGCGACGCGGAACAGCTGCTGGTCACGCGCGGTGTGCCGCATGCGACCGTCGACGTCACGACGACGGAAGGCGGCACGAAGCTGAAGGCGCTGACCGGCGGGCAGTCGGCGCCTGTGCTGCAGGTCGGCGACAAGCTGCTCGCCGTCGGCTACAACGAATCGCGCTGGCAGTCCCTGCTCGACCAGGCAGGCTATCCGAAGAACGCGCCCCCCCTGCGCACCGGAGCGGGTGTCGCTCCCGCGCACGCCGCGGGAACGCCTGCTGCCGGCCCGACGGCCAAGCCGGGCGCAGCGACTGCCCGACCCCCTGAGCCCACTGCGGGTCCCGCGAGGGGCACCGGTTATCCGCAATAGCCGCGCGCACCCGGGCCGGCGATGAAGCTCGTCACCTGGAACGTCAATTCGCTGAATGTCCGGCTGCCGAGGCTCGTCGAGTGGCTGGGCGCGAACTCGCCCGACGTCGTGTGCCTTCAGGAAACCAAGCTCGAGGACGCGAAGTTCCCGGTCGCGGAACTGCGGCAGGCCGGCTACGCTTCGGCATTCGCCGGGCAGAAGACCTACAACGGCGTCGCGATCCTGACTCGCGAGAATCTCGAGGTCGCCGACGTCTCGCAGGGCATCGACGGCTTCGACGACGCGCAGAAACGCGTCATCGCCGCAACGGTCGAAGGCATCCGGGTCATCTGCGTGTACGTGCCGAACGGCCAGTCGGTCGGCTCGGACAAGTATGCCTACAAGCTCGACTGGTGCCGCGCCGTGGCGGCGCAGCTGCGCGGCGCATTGTCCCGACATCCGCGGCTCGCGATGGCGGGGGATTTCAATGTCGCGCCCGACGATCGCGACGTTCACGATCCGGAATTGTGGGAAGGCCAGGTGCTCTGTTCGGAACCCGAGCGCGCTGCGTTCCGGGATTTCCTGGCAGCGGGCCTCAAGGACAGCTTCCGGCTGTTCGAACAGCCACCGAACACGTTCAGCTGGTGGGACTACCGGCAGCTCGCGTTTCCGAAGAACCGTGGCCTGCGCATCGATCACGTCCTGCTGTCGGAACCGCTCGCCGTGCGGTGCGCGTCGTCGCGGATCGACCGCAACGCCCGCAAGGGCGAGAAACCTTCGGACCACGCGCCGGTGATCGTCGAGATCGCGGCGTCCTGAGGCTCCGGCCGACGCGCCAGCCTCGGGGATTCGCGCAGCGCGGTCGCGCCCTACCCCGGCTCGCCTTTCCGCAGCTCGGCCTCCATGCCGAGTTCCTGGATCTTGCGGGTCAGCGTGTTGCGTCCCCATCCGAGCCACGCCGCGGCTTCCATCCGGTGGCCACCGGTGTGCGCGAGCGCGCGACGGATCAGCGTCTTCTCGAACTCGCGCTCCAGGCGATCGCCGACGCTGCGCTCGCCGCGGGCGAGCGCAGCGGCGAGCTCGCGGTCGAGCGCCTGCTGCCAGTTGCCTTCGCCCGCCGGCAGCGGTGCGCCGCTGCCGCCGCGCACCTCCGGCGGCAGGTCGGCGATCTCGACGCGCTGGCCCGGCGCCATCACGGTGATCCAGTGGCAGATGTTCTCCAGCTGGCGAACGTTGCCGGGGAAGTGAAACGCTGCCAGCACTTCGAGCGCGGCGTCGGAGAACACCTTGGGCTCGACGGCGAGATCGCGCGCGCTCTTCCGCAGGAAATGGCGGGCGAGCGGCGCGATGTCTTCCGGCCGCTCGCGCAGCGCAGGCAGGCGCAGGCGCACGACGTTGAGCCGGTGCATCAGGTCCTCCCGGAACAGCCCCTGTCGCACGCGTTCCTCGAGGTTCTGGTGCGTTGCCGCGATGATGCGCACGCTCGACTTCTGCGGCGCATGGCCGCCTACGCGGTAGTACTCGCCGTCGGCGAGCACGCGCAGCAGGCGCACCTGGAGGTCGGCCGGCATGTCGCCGATCTCGTCGAGGAACAGCGTGCCGCCCTCGGCCTGCTCGAAGCGGCCGCGCCGCGTCGTCTGGGCGCCGGTGAACGCGCCGCGCTCGTGGCCAAAGAGCTCGGACTCGAGCAGGTCCTTCGGAATCGCCGCGGTGTTGATCGCGACGAACGGACCCGCGGCCCGCGGGCTGTGCCGATGCAACGCGCGGGCGACGAGCTCCTTCCCGGTTCCGGATTCACCGGTGATCAGCACGGTGGCCGAGGATTGCGACAGCCTCCCGATCGCCCGGAAAACCTCCTGCATCGCAGGCGCCTGACCGAGGATTTCCGGGGCTTCGGGGACCGCGGCATGCGCGGTCGGCGTCTTGCGCGTCTCGCTCGCGGCGCGCCGGATCAACGCAAGCGCGTGGTCGACGTCGAACGGCTTGGGCAGGTATTCGAATGCGCCGCCCTGGAATGCCGCGACGGCGCTGTCGAGGTCCGAGTACGCGGTCATCACGATCACCGGAATGTGCGGATGGTGTTCGCGGACCTGCTGCAGCAGCGACAACCCCGATTCGCCCGGCATGCGGATGTCCGAGACCAGCACCTCGGGCTCGTTGATCGCCAGCGCCTGCAGGACCTCGAAGGTCGACGAGAACGACTGGAACGGGATGCCTTCGCGCGACAGCGCCTTCTCGAGCACCCACCGGATCGACCGGTCGTCGTCGACGATCCACACGGCGTTGCCGTGTTCGCCGGACGGCGCGTTGTCGTTCACATAGGCAACTTCCATCGTCACGTCCGATCTCCCGACTTCAACCGCGATTCGCAGAAAGCGGCAGCAGCACGGTGAACACCGTGTGGCCGGGAACGCTCGTGTAGTCGATCGTCCCGCCGTGCTGCGACACGAACGTCTGCGCGATCGTCAGGCCCAGGCCGCTGCCACCATCGCGCCCCGAGACCAGCGGAAAGAAGATCCGCTCGCGCAATTCGTCCGGAATGCCCGGCCCGTTGTCCTCGATCTCGATCGAAAGCGCGGTCCGGTGATGGCGCTTCGCAAGGGTCACGCCGCGCGCGACCCGGGTCCTCAGGTGGATCTCGGGCGCCGCGACCGCGCTTCCCGAGAGCGCCTGCGCCGCATTGCGGACGATGTTGAGCAGCGCCTGCATCAGCTGCTCGGCGTCGGCATCGAGGTCGGGCAGGCTGGTGTCGAAATCGCAGACGATCGGGATCGTCGGAAACTCGGCCTGGACCAGACCCTTGACCCTCACCAGCACCTCGTGGACGTTGATGCGACGGTACGACGGAGCGCGATGCGGCGACAGCAGGCGATTGACCAGCGCTCGCAGACGATCCGCCTCGGCAATGATGACCTGCGTGTACTCGATCAGCGGGGGCCGATCGAGCTCGCGCTCCAGGAGCTGCGCGGCGCCGCGTATCCCCCCGAGCGGATTCTTGATCTCGTGGGCGAGATTGCGGATCAGTTCGCGATTGGCCTGCTGCTGCTCGCGCTGGCGCTCCTCGCGCGCGATCTTCAGTTGCTGGTCGATGTGCCGGAACTCGAGCAGCAGCGCCGCATCCGGGGCATCGACCGGCGACACCGTGCAGACCAGGTGCAGCCTGGGTTTGCCGGGCAGCCCGAGTTCCAGTTCCTGCTCGGTGTACGACGCTCCGGTTCGCACCGCCTTGTCGATCGCGGCGCGCAGCGCGGCTGCGCCGCCGAACAGGTCGTCGACCGCATGGCCCTTGAACTTGGCGAGCGAAAGCTCGAACAGGTTCTCGGCCGCGGGGTTCACATAGATGATGCGATGCGAGTCGTCGAGCAGGAGCACTGAGGTCGCCAGCAGTTCCAGCCCGCGCCGCGCGGCCGGCGCCTCGTGCGTCTTCGCAGGGATGAGACGCAGCCGCATCAGCATCCCCGACCTGTGGTGGAAGCTGCCGCGCCCGGGGTCTGCCGCCGGCAGCGGACGCCGGGGCCCGCGCCTTGCGCGGGCCCTCGAACGCGCAGTTCAGCGCGTCGTGGCGATCTCCTTGCGGAGTGCCTCGACGTTGCGCTCGTGTACGGTGACCGCCTCGCGCAGCTTGGCGATCCGCTGCCGGTATTTCTCGGCATCGTTCTTCTCGTCGGGCAGCGGCTGCGGTGCGCCGTTGCCGTAGGCATCCCGCGCCGCGGCGAGCAGCTTCTGCTCGTTGGCGAGTTCGTCGTCGAGTATCTTGCGCCGCGTCTCGTCCCGGCTTCGCTGCGCTTCCGGGGACACGCGGGGGAAACCCTCGGGCGTCGGCGTCGATCGGGCGCTGTTCCCGCTCGACGCGCCCCGGTCCTGGTTCTCGACGATGTCGCACGAAAGCTTGCGCAATCCCTTCGTCGGAGCGACGTTCGAATAGACGACGTTTCCGTCCTGGTCGAGGTACTTGCAGATCGCAGCCCGCGCCTGCGGAATTGCAAGCATCGCCGCGACCGGAAGGCCGACGAGGAGGATGCGCCGGAGCGCGATGAAACGGAAGTCACGTCGAGTCATTGCGCCGAAGTGTAACCAACGCGTCGGCGAATCAAAAGGGGCGGGCTTCGCGGACGCCCGCGGCGCCCGCCCCCAGTGAACCGCTTCGCGTGGCGAACGGCGGCGATTACAGGCTGTAGTACATGTCGTATTCGACCGGATGGGTCGTCATGCGGAAGCGCGTGACTTCCTCCATCTTGAGGTCGATGTACGCGTCGAGCATGTCGTTGGTGAACACGCCACCGCGCGTCAGGAACTCGCGATCCTTCGACAGGTTCTCGAGCGCTTCGTCCAGCGACGCGCAGGGATGCGGCACCTTGGCGGCTTCTTCCGGCTCGAGGTCGTAGAGATTCTTGTCCATCGGATCGCCGGGGTGGATCTTGTTCTGCACGCCGTCGAGACCCGCCATCAGCATCGCCGAGAAAGCGAGATACGGATTCGCCGTTGGATCCGGGAACCGCACCTCGACACGACGGCCCTTCGGATTGCTCACGTACGGGATCCGGCAGGACGCCGAGCGGTTGCGCGCCGAGTAGGCGAGGTTGATCGGCGCCTCGAAACCGGGGACCAGCCGCTTGTAGGAGTTCGTGCCGGGATTGGTGATCGCGTTGAGCGATTTGGCGTGCTTGATGATGCCGCCGATGTAGTACAGCGCGAAGTCCGACAGCCCGGCGTAGCCGTCGCCCGCGAACAGGTTCTTGCCGTCCTTCCACACCGACTGGTGCACGTGCATCCCGGAGCCGTTGTCGCCGACGATCGGCTTGGGCATGAACGTCGCCGTCTTGCCGTAGGCGTGCGCGGTGTTGTGCACGACGTACTTCAGGATCTGCAGCCAGTCGGCACGCTTGACCAGCGGCGCGAACTTGGTACCGATCTCGCACTGCCCGGCCGTGGCCACTTCGTGGTGATGGACTTCGACTTCGACCCCCATCTCCTCGAGCGCCAGGCACATCGCCGAGCGGATGTCCTGCAGCGAGTCGACCGGGGGAACCGGGAAATAGCCGCCCTTGACCGTCGGGCGGTGGCCCATGTTGCCGCCCTCGAACTTCTCCGCCGTCGACCATGCGGCTTCCGACGAGAAGACCTTGCAGTAGCTGCCGGACATGTCGACCGACCACTCGACCGAATCGAAGACGAAGAATTCGGGCTCGGGGCCGAAATACGACACGTCGCCCAGGCCGGTCGACTTCAGATAGGCCTCGGCGCGCTTGGCGAGCGACCGCGGGTCGCGCTCGTAGCCCTTGCCGTCCGCGGGTTCGATGACGTCGCAGGTGAGGATCAGCGTCGTCTCGTCCATGAACGGATCGATGTTGGCGGTGCCCGGGTCCGGCATCAGCAGCATGTCGGAGGCCTGGATGCCCTTCCAGCCGGCGATCGAGGAGCCGTCGAAAGCGTGCCCCGATTCGAACTTGTCGGCGTCAAAGGCCTTGGCGGGCACCGACACGTGCTGTTCCTTGCCGCGGGTGTCCGTGAAACGCAGGTCGACGAACTTGACTTCCTTGTCCTTGATCATTTTCAGCACGTTGGCTGCGGTGCTCATTCGAAGATCTCCTGAAAAACGAGGGCGGAAAATGGGCCGTGCGGCCGATTTCCGGACGCGCAGGTATTTAGCCAGTTCCGTGCCACCAGACAATTGCGCTTAAGCAATTGTTTAGCAACGAGTTTTATTTCGCCTTCTTGCTGGCGTTCGCGCACTGGCACCGAATTGGGGCAAACAGGTTAATACGTGTTGTGAATTGGTGCAACGGCCCGTGATCGCGCACCAGTTTCGCTCGCCGAGCCGATGAACGCCTCAGACCCCGGCTACGGGTAGAAGAGATAGAGCCGATAGCCCGCCTGGCTGGTCGTGGTCGCATCGATGAACAGCTTGATCGACTGCTCCCGGTTTCCCGCGATGCCTGCATCGGCGCTCGTGGCGCTGCCCAGGTATTCCGAAGGTGCGAAGGCGCGGCTCACGACGACCTGATCCGAGGCATCCGTGAGCGTCAACTCCAGATAGGGATAGGCCAGGGCGTAGGTCGATCGATTCCGGACGGTCGCCGTCAGGATCAGCAATCCCGGGTGCCCGGGATCTGCCTGCAGGTCGGATCCCTCGATCGACAGGGCCGAGGCGTCGCGCAACGGCCGGATCGTGCAGGAAAGCCAGCGGCAGGCGCCCGCCAGCACCGGCGTCAGGCGCGGAATGCGGGCGGCCAGCAGATCGTGGAACTCCAGCAGGGCCTGCGCGCCGAGTCCGGCAGCCAGCAGCAGAATCGCGAACGCGTAGAACGCGTTGCCACTGCGCGGTCGGGGCGAGCGGTGGCGCAGCGCGGCGCGCGCGGCCTCGAGTTCGCCCGGGTCGACGGCTGACGGGGCCGCGCCGCCGCGCGCGGCGCGGTCGCCCGCTTCGGCGGCAGTTGCGGGGGGCTCGTCGGGAACGGCGGCCGGGGTATCGGCGACGACAACGGCGGGAGCCTCGTGCGCGTCGGCTGCCGGCACCACGTCTGCCAGGGCTGCCGGCACCTCGTCGGCGGCCGATGTTGGCGTCTCGTCGGTGACCGCTGCCGGCGCCTCGTATGCCACGGCTGCCGGCACGTCGTCGGCGGCCGATGTTGGCGTCTCGTCGGTCCGGCTCGCGGCCGCGGTCTTGGCAGGGACGATCTGGAGCGCGTGCGATTCGCGCAGCGTGACGGTCGGTCGCCCGCGCAGGAGTTCATCGGTGTCGTCGCCTTCGGGCAAACGGACGTCGACCAGGACGAGGTGTGAATTCGCGTCGAACACCGCACGGCAGTGACCGCAGCGCACCTGCCCTTCGCGCAATGCGAGTTGCTCGGGCGTTACGCGGAAGACCGTCGCGCAGCCGGGACAACGGGTGAATTTCGGGTCGGCCATCGTCGGTCTGGAGCGCGCGACGTCAGGCGGGTGCGCCGTTGCGTGTGCCGGCGAGCAGCGCCCAGCCGTCGATCGTTCGCCAGCGCGAGATGGTAAACCACGGCGCATAGGCGGCGATCACCTCGTCGGCCTGTGGTTCGAGGACTCCGGACAGCGCAATGCGCCCCCCGGTGCGGCAATGCGCCGCGAGCAGCGGCGCCAGCAGACGCAATGGATTGGCAAGTATGTTGGCGACAACGACGTCGAATTGGCGCGCCCCCAGCCGGTCGGGAAGCGCAAATTCGCCCGCGACGCCATTGACCTTGGCATTCGCAGTGCTCGCCTGCACCGCCTGCGCATCGATGTCGATGCCCGTGGCAACGGACGCACCGAGTTTCAGCGAGGCGATGGCGAGAATTCCCGAACCGCAGCCGTAATCGAGGACCGACGCGCCCGGGGCGACGCGGTCGCGCAGCCATGCAAGGCACAGCTGTGTCGTCGGGTGCGATCCGGTTCCGAAGGCGAGTCCCGGATCGAGCATGACGTTGACCGCGTCGGGTCGCGGCGGCTCGCACCACGTCGGGACGATCCACAGGTCGTCGGTGACGCGGATCGGCGCGAACTGCGATCGGGTCGCGGCGATCCAGTCCCGATCCGCCACATCGAGCGTTTGATGCGAAGGCGCCTGCAACCCGAGCGAGCGAGCCGCTTCCGCGAGAGTCGCCTCGGGATCCTGCGCCGAATCGAACAGCGCGGTGAGTCGCGATATCGGCCACCAGGGACGGACGTCGGCGTCCCCTTCCGCAAACAGCGCGGTTTCGCGCGCGGTTCCGGCGTCGGGATCGGCGGCGTCGACCGACAGCGCGCCCGCTTCGATCAGCGCGTCGGACCAGGCGTCGGCCGCCGCGGCCTCGACGTCGAAGCGCAATGCGATGTAGTTCACCGCACCCCCCGGCAGCGGGCCGGGTCGCGCCACGATGGGCAATCGTCGTTTCGCGCGCTCAACCCTTCGCTACGCCGCCTGCTTGCGCCGGGCGAGCCGCTCCTCGAGATAGTGGATCGACGTGCCACCACGCAGGAATTTCTCGTCGAGGAGCAGCTCCTGGTGCAGCGGGACGTTGGTCTTGATGCCGCCGACGACCATTTCCGACAGCGCGACCCGCATCCGGGCAATCGCCTGTTCACGGGTATCGCCGTACGCAATGACCTTGCCGATCATCGAGTCGTAGTTCGGCGGGACATAGTAGTTCTGGTAGACGTGCGAGTCGACCCGGATGCCGGGCCCCCCGGGCGCATGCCAGGCGGTGATCCTGCCCGGCGACGGCACGAAGGTCCACGGATCCTCGGCATTGATCCGGCATTCGATCGCATGGCCGCGGCGCGTGATGTCGCGCTGGCGCCACCTGAGCTTCTGCCCCGCTGCGACGCGGATCTGCTCCTGGACGATGTCGATGCCGGTGATCATTTCCGTCACCGGATGCTCGACCTGGACGCGGGTGTTCATCTCGATGAAGAAGAACTCGTCGGCCTGGTAGAGGAACTCGAAGGTCCCGGCGCCGCGATAGCCGATCTTGCGGCAGGCTTCCGCCGCGCGCTCGGCGATTCGCGCGAGCGCGCGTGGATTGATGCCGGGGGCAGGCGCTTCCTCGATGATCTTCTGGTGACGTCGCTGCATCGAGCAATCGCGCTCGAACAGGTGGACGGCGTTCTTGTAGCCGTCGGCCAGCACCTGGATCTCGATGTGCCGCGGATTGGCCAGGAAACGTTCCATGTAGATCAGCGGATTGCCGAATGCCGACTGCGCCTCGTTGCGCGTCAACGCGACGGCCGGAAGCAGCGCGGCCTCGGTGTGCACGATGCGCATGCCACGGCCGCCACCGCCCCCGGCCGCCTTGATGATGACCGGATAACCGACGGCGCGGGCGATCTTGACGACCTCTTTCGGATCTTCCGGCAGGGCGCCCTCGGAACCCGGGACGCAGGGGACGCCGACCTTGGTCATCGCGACCTTGGCGCTGATCTTGTCGCCCATCAGGCGGATCGTCTCGGGCTTGGGCCCGATGAACACGAAGCCGGAGCGTTCGACCTTCTCGGCAAAGTCGGCGTTCTCGGACAGGAATCCGTAGCCGGGATGGATCGCCTGGGCGTCGGTGACCTCCGCGGCGGCGATGATCGCCGGGATGTTGAGATAGCTCTGCGCCGAGGGGGGCGGACCGATGCAAACCGATTCATCGGCAAGGGCGACGTACTTGGCGTCGCGGTCGGCTTCGGAATGAACGACGACGGTCTTGATGCCGAGCTCGCGGCAGGCGCGCTGGATGCGCAGCGCGATCTCCCCGCGATTCGCGATCAGGACCTTGTCGAACAGCTTGGCGCGGTCGGACGTGACCATGCCTAAGCGAGGACGAACATCGGCTGGCCGAACTCGACAGCCTGCCCGTTCTCGACCAGGATGGCTTTCACGGTTCCGGCGGCATCCGCCTCGATTTCGTTCATCAGCTTCATCGCTTCGACGATGCAAAGCGTGTCGCCCTGGGCCACGGTGTCGCCGACCTCGACGAACGCCTTGGCGCCCGGTGAAGCGGACCGATAGAACGTGCCCACCATCGGGCTCTTGACCACATGCCCTTCCGGCTCGGGGGGCGCCGCGGCCTCGACGACCGCCGGTGCGGCGGCCGCTGCGGGCGCCGGCATCGCCGCCGCGGGTCCGTGCGGCGAGGCGTGCAGCATCACGGTTTGCTGGGAAGCGGCGACCGTCCGTGTGATCCGCACCCTTTCTTCGCCTTCCTGGATCTCGAGTTCGGCGATCCCCGAGGTTTCGACGAGCTCGATCAGGGTCTTGAGTTTGCGCAGATCCATGCAATTGCCCTTTCGGCTTCTGGTGGCCGAGAAAGCGCGGAGTTTGCCGCAGATGGCGGCACGTTGTCCAGCAGATGGACACGGTTGCAGCGATTTCCCAAGCTTGATGCGCCCGCAGCAGCAGGGTGCCGGCGCGCTGCGCCGACCACCCTCAGGCGGGCTTCGCGAGGCTGTCGAGGACGCGGTCCAAGCCGGGCTGGACCAGCGGGCCCAGGTGCCGCTCGACGACGCGCCCCTGCCGGTCGATCACGACCGTGAAGGGTAGCGCGGAAAGCGTGTTGCCAAGGCTCTTCGAGAGCTCGATCGCACCGAAGCCGCCAATCAACGCCGGGTAGTTCAGGCCGATCTGCTTGGCGAATTCGCGTACTTTGTCCGCCTGATCGACGGCGATCCCGACAAATTGTATATCTTTGGTCCCGCGCGCCGCCTGGGCGGCCACGAATTCGGGCATCTCCTCGCGGCACGGTGCGCACCAGGTCGCCCAGAAATTGACGACCAGGACCTTCCCGCGCCACTGCGACAGCGCCTGATTGTGGCCATCGAGATCGGGCAGCTCGACGGCGAGGAGCGCCGCACCGTCGCGCCGGTCCGCGGTGTTGCCGGAGCGAAACACCGCGACCCCGGCCCCGAGGGCAGCGGCGCCGGCGACCGCGCCTCCGATGAGAATCGTGCGGCGTTTCATCGGATCAATTGAACCAGCCCTTGGGCTTGCCGGCCTCGACGTAATCCCCGGGGCGTGCCCCCGCGGCGGGCAGCACGACCTGCAGTTGCTGCGGATTGGGGGGATAGCAGACCCCCGCGTCTGCGCAGCCCTGGGAATCGGCGTGGAGGGTCACGCGCTCCCCGGGCTGGCCCGCGCGGGCCAGCGGCAGGCGAACCACCACCTCGCGGCGGTAGGTCTCGACATCGCCGAAAAAGGCGTCGTGCTTGACCTTGCCGGGCGGCAGGTCGATGTGCCCCACCGACAACGGCGTGACGCGAAAAGCGAGGCGATCCCGATACAGGTAATAGCCGTCGGCGATATCGAACCGGACCTCGAGGGTCGACGGATCGAGCGCCCGCGCCGAAAGGCGAAAGGCCTGGTCGGGCGGCAGCAAGGTCGGCTGCGAGGCTGGAAACTGAGCGGCAGCCGGAAGCGCGAGCAATCCGGCGAGCGCGCCCGTAACGACGCGGATGGCGAGCGGTCTCATGTCAGGGCTTTGCGGTTTCGGCCGCGATCCATTCCAGATACCGCGCATCGCCATCGACGACGGGAATCGCGATGATCTCCGGCGTGTCATAGGGGTGGATATCCCGGATGGCAGCCTCCACGTTGCGATAAAGGTCGGCGCGGGTCTTGATGGCGAGCGGAATCTCGTTCGCAGTTTCGATCCGCCCGCGCCAGTGGTAAATTGACTCGACCGGAGCGCCAATGTTCACGCAGGCAGCAAGTCTCTTCTCGACCAGGCGGCGGGCAATGCCCGCCGCGGCCGCCGCATCAGGCGCGTGGGTCAGAACAATGATTGGCGTGTCCGCCAAGGAGTCGTCATGCGTTTCGTAGTGCTTGCCATTGTACTGGGTTTCCCTTTCGCCGATTTTTTGCTGACCCTGCGCCTCGCCCGGTGGACCGGCATACCGTTGTGGGTATGGCTTGCCGGATCTGGAATAGCCGGTATGTGGGTGCTTGCTAACGAACGGGATCAGTTCCGGATGCGCACCCTCGCCGCCTTTCGCGGCGACCAGTCGCTGCTGCGCGGCCTGCTGGACAGCGGGCGGCGCGTCGTCGCGGGCCTGCTGCTGATCCTGCCCGGGGTCCTGTCCGACATCCTGGCGCTCCTGCTGCTTTCGCTGCCGATCAACCAGCGAGGCGGATTCGGTCCGCAGCCGATTCCGGCAGGCCGTTCGCCGCACCGACGCAGCGGCGACACCGTCGACGGCGATTACCGGCGTATCGAGTAGCCGCGCGAGCGGCGAGCAGGGGCCCCGGCGCCTGCCGGGGATGCGAGCCAGAGCGAGCGCGGCTCGAGGCCGACACGCCGGCGTCGCGAATCTGCAGCGTCTCACAAGGAGGCCGAGGGGCCGAGCGGCGAGCGCGGCTTGGGGCCGAGCGGCGAGCGCAGCTTGGGGCCGAGCGGCGAGCGCAGCTTGCGGCCGGACGGCGAGCGCAGCTTGCGGCCGGACGGCGAGCGCAGCTTGCGGCCGGACGGTGAGCAACTCGAGGCGCAAGCGCCGGCAACCCCGGGCCGCGACTACTTCATCCGATCCATCAGCGTCGGCTCGGACTTTCCCGCCCGCCGGTAGGACCACAGCAGCATCACGGCACCGATGACGATCATCGGCAACGACAACCACTGTCCCATCGTGAGGCCCAGCGCCAGGAAACCCAGGAAGCTGTCGGGCTCGCGCGCAAACTCGCCGATGAAACGAAATACGCCGTAACCGAGCAGAAAGAGCGCGGACACCGCCCCGAGCGGGCGCCGGCGCGCCGCGAACGCCCACAGGATCACGAACAGCGCGACGCCCTCCAACGCAAATTCGTAGAGTTGCGAAGGATGCCGCGGCACCTGGTCGACCTGTGGGAACACCATGCCCCAGGGCAGGTCGGTGGGGCGCCCGACCAGCTCGCCGTTGATGAAGTTGCCAAGCCTCCCGGCGGCGAGGCCGAGGGGGATCAACGGCGCGACGAAGTCGGTGACTTCCAGCCACTTCTTGCCGCGCTGACGCGCGAAGAACCACAGCGCGATCAACACGCCGATGAAGCCGCCGTGGAAGCTCATCCCGCCGTGCCACACCTCGAAGATCTCGACCGGATGCGCGAAGTAGTAGAGCGGCTTGTAGAACAGGACGTAGCCGAGCCTTCCGCCCAGGATCACGCCGAACACGCCGTAGAACAGCATGTCATCGACGTCGGTCGCGCGCCAGCCGGTGAGCATGCTCTTCTGCGCGCGCCGCCTGCCCAGGACGATGAACAGGATGAACCCGACGAGGTACATGAGGCCGTACCAGCGCACGGCGAGCGGCCCGATGCGAAATGCGACGGGATCGAATTGGGGATAGACGAGCATGAACGTGCATATACCACAACAGGTGCCGCGAAATCACGCGAGCCTTGAACGCGGCGCCCGCAGTCCGCTGCGCGAAGCTCCCCTGCGCGGTTGTCGGCGGGAAGCCGCGATGCTATCGTCGGCATCCACCACAAGGGCGCGATGCCCGGTACCGGCTTCGCGCGCATCCCGGGAGATTTCCTTGTCGTACAACCGCCGTTCGAAGCTGATCACGCATGGCGTCGCCCGCTCGCCCAACCGCGCAATGCTGCGCGCCGTGGGCTTCGGCGACGACGATTTCGACAAGCCGATCGTGGGCGTGGCCAACGGCCACAGCACGATGAATCCCTGCAACGCCGGCATCCAGCCGCTGGTCGACCGCGCGATGGAAGCGCTCAGGGCAGCGGGCGCGATGCCGCAGGTGTTCGGGTTCCCGACCGTCACCGACGGCATCGGGATGGGCACCGAGGGCATGAAGTACTCGCTGGTCTCGCGCGAGGTCATTGCCGATGCGATCGAAACCTCGGTCAACGGCCAGTGCATGGACGGCGTGCTCGTCGCCGGGGGCTGCGACAAGAACATGCCCGGGGCGATGATGGCGATGGCGCGGATGAACGTGCCGGGCATCTTCGTCTATGCCGGCACGATCAAGCCGGGGCACTGGAAGGGCCAGACGCTCACCATCGTCTCGCCGTTCGAGGCGGTCGGCGCCTACACGGCAGGGAAGATGAGCAAGGAGGACTACGACGGCATCGAGCACAACGCCTGCCCGAGCTTCGGCGCCTGCGGCGGCATGTACACGGCGAACACGATGTCCTCGTCGTTCGAGGCGCTGGGCATGAGCCTGCTCGGCAGCTCCCAGATGGCCTCGCCGGATCCCGAGAAAGCCGATTCGTCGGCGGCATCGGCCGACGTGCTGGTCGAGGCCATCAAGCGCGACGTGAAGCCGCGCGACATCATCACGCGCAAGGCGATCGAGAACGCGATCTCGCTGGTGATGGCGACCGGGGGCTCGACCAACGCCGTCCTGCACTACCTCGCGATCGCCGCCGCCGCCGAAGTCGAGTGGACGATCGACGACTTCGAACGCGTGCGCAAGCGCGTTCCGGTGCTGTGCGACCTCAAGCCCTCGGGCCGCTACGTCGCCGTCGATTTCCATGCCGCCGGCGGCGTGCCGCAGGTGCTGAAGATGCTCCTCGACAAGGGCCTGCTGCACGGCGACTGCGTGACGATCACCGGACGCACGCTCGCCGAGGAACTCGCATCGGTGCCCTCGAAGCCGCGCGCCGACCAGGACGTGATCCGCCCGATCGACAAGCCGATCTACGCGCAGGGCCATCTCGCGATCCTGCGCGGCAACCTGGCGACCGAGGGCTGCGTGGCCAAGATCACCGGCCTCAAGAGCCGGGCGATCACCGGGCCCGCGCGCGTCTTCGACTCCGAGCCGGCGTGCCTCGAGGCGATCCTGGCCGACAGGATCCGGCCGGGCGACGTGATCGTGATCCGCTACGAAGGACCCAAGGGCGGGCCCGGCATGCAGGAGATGCTGGCGCCGACCTCGGCGCTGATCGGCCGCGGCCTGGGTGAGTCGGTGGGCCTCATCACCGACGGACGCTTCTCGGGAGGCACCTGGGGCATGGTCGTCGGCCACGTCGCGCCGGAGGCGTATGTCGGCGGGACGATCGCGCTGGTCGAGGAGGGCGACTCGATCACCATCGATGCCGACCGGCTGCTGATCCAGCTCAACGTCGACGAGGCGGCGCTGGCCGCGCGCCGCGCTCGCTGGAGCGCGCCGCCGCCGCGCTACACGCGCGGACTGCTCGCCAAGTACATGCGTCTCGTGTCGACGGCGAGCATCGGCGCGATCACCGACGGGCCGGCCTGACGGCTCGATGCTGTACTGGTCATGCCTCGCCGGCGCGATCCTCCTCGAGATCGCGGGCACGACGTCGATGAAGCTGTCGCAGGGTTTCAGTCGCGTCGGCCCGTCGATCCTGCTGTTCGTGTTCTACGCGCTGTCGTTCACGCTGATGACGGTGGCCGTCAGGCGCATCGACATGAGCGTGTCCTACGCTATCTGGTCGGGCGTGGGTACGGCACTGGTCGCCCTGATCGGCGTCGGCTGGTTCCACGAGGCGCTTTCGGCGGTGCAGGTCGGCAGCATCGTGCTGATCATCACCGGCGTGATCGGCCTGCGCGCTGGCGCAGCGTAGGCAGGTCGGCAGCGGGCATGACGGAACATCGGGCGCGCCGCGACTTTCCATCGCTGCCGACCGATGCTGACATTCGGACTCGATCGGCGTGAGCCGTCGGAGAAAGTCATGATCCATAGAAGCTGGATATCCATTGCGGTGGTCTTGCTCGTGGCAGGTCTCGCCGGCTGCGTGGCGACCGGCCAGCCGCAGGGGGGCGCTCAGGCCGCCGAAGCCCCGAAGCTCGCCGTGGGCACGCGGTGGGTCTACAGTGGCCAGGACGGCTTCCGGTCACCGGATGTGTTCCAAGAGACGCGCGAGATCACTGCCCTCGGGCCCGCGGGCGCGGAGGTCACCGTGACGCAGAGCGGATCGGCGGGGAAATTCGTCCGGCACGAGAGCTGGGCCGCGCCGGGCGTGGTCCTCGCGGGCACCCTGATGGGCAGCGAGACGCGCCGCTTCGCGACCCCGCTCCAGCGCTACAAGTTTCCGCTGCACCCCGGAGAGACATGGAATCAGTGGGTGGACAACTACAACGAGGCGACGCGCAAGGCCGGGCGCATCAACTACTACGTCCGCGTGGGCGGCTGGGGCAAGGTCGCGACCCCCGCCGGAACCTTCGACGCGATCCGGCTGCGCGTCCTGATGCGCCTCGATGACGAGGAGTTCTGGCGTCGCGAGACGACGTGCAACTACCTGGTCTGGTATGCGCCTGCCGTGGGTGCGGCCGTCCGGGAGGAGAAGGACTGCGAGTATCTCGAAAAGGGCGACAGCGACAGCGTGACGCCGGTGCGCACCCAGCACGCACTGCTCGAGCTGATTGCCTATATCCCGGGCAAGCCCTAGCTTTGCCGGCGCATCGGCGCGCCCGGAGCCCGCGGATTCAGGCGCCCGGAGTGAGGCCCAGCCTGCGCCAGATCGTCGCCGTCAGCCCCGCCTGGTTCAGCGTGTAGAAGTGCAGTCCGGGCGCGCCGCGCTCGAGCAGGCTCGCGCACATCCTCGTCACGACGTCGAGGCCGAACGCGCGGATCGACGCGGCGTCGTCGCCGTAGCCCTCGAGGCGCCGCCGGATCCAGCGCGGGATCTCGGCGCCGCAGGCGTCCGAGAAGCGCGCGAGTTTCGTGTATCCCGAGATCGGCATGATTCCCGGCACGATCGGCACGTCGATTCCAGCCTGCACGCAGGCCTCGGCGAAGCTCCAGTACGCGTCGGCGTTGAAGAAATACTGGGTGATCGCCGAGTTCGCGCCGGTGTCGATCTTGCGCTTGAAGCTCGCGAGGTCGTCCTGCGGGCTGCGCGCCTGCGGGTGGCACTCCGGATACGCGGCGACGTCGATGTGGAACCAGTCGCCGGTTTCCTCGCGGATGAAGCGCACGAGCTCGCTGGCGTAGCGGAATTCGCCGGCATCGGCGCTGCCCGAAGGCAGGTCGCCGCGCAACGCGATCACGTGATGGATGCCGTGATCGCGGTAATTCGCCAGGACCTCCCGCAGGCCCTCGCGGGTAGATCCGATGCACGAGATGTGCGGCGCGCCGACCATCCCTTCGTCGCGTATCTCGAGCACCGTGGCGAGCGTGCCTTCGCGCGTCGATCCGCCGGCACCGTAGGTCACCGAGCAGAACGCGGGCCGGAGCTGCGCGAGATCGCGCCGTGCAGCACGCAATTTGGCGATGCCTTCCGGCGTCTTGGGCGGAAAGAATTCCAGGCTGAATTGCGGTACCCGGCTCATGCGGCGGACCTCGTCGGCATCGCTCTCAGACCTTCCGCGGGATCAGCGACGACAGCGCCCACGAGATCACGCTGTAGACGATCGCGCCGAACACCCCCGCCCAGAAGCCGTCGACGGTGAAACCCCTGATGAACGACCCGACGAACCAGAACAGCAGGCCGTTGATGACGAAGATGAACAGGCCCAGCGTCAGCAGCGTCGCCGGCAGCGTTAGCAGCACCAGCACCGGCCGGATCAGCGTGTTGATGAGGCCCAGGACCAGCGCGGCGACGAGCGCCGTGGTGAAATCGGCGACGTGGATCGAATTGAACAGCCACGGCAGCGCGAGCAGCGCCAGTGCATTGAGGATCCAGGTGAGCAGCAGTCGCATGACGGTCCTTTCGTGTTCCCGAGAGATCGAGGGCGGCCACGGGGCGTGGTCAGCCGGCCGCACCCATGACGTACGGCTTCAACCCGGCGTAGATCGTCTCGTTGACCGGGGCCGCGAGTCCCGCCCGACCGGCGAGTTCCGCGACGCGGCCGCAAAGCCACGGCGCCTCGAGGCGATGCCCCGCCGTCAGGTCGTTCAGCATCGACGAGCGCATCTCGGCGGGCAGGCTGTCGAACAGCCGCATCTGGCCGGCGATGAACCCGTCACCGATCTCGACGCCCTCCTTGCGCCCGACGGACTGCACCTCGCGCATCGACGCCTCGAAGGTCCTGCGCAGGTCGGGATCGGCACGCAGCGTGCCGGCCGGCGCCCGGGCGAGACAGGTGACGCCGGAGAACGCGCAGAGGAAGACGAACTTCTCCCACAGTGCGTGCCGGATGTCCGGCGAGAGCTCGGCGTCGATCCCCGCGGCCTTCGCCGCGTCGACGAACGCGCGAGCGCGCTCCGCCGGGCCGGCATCGAAGGCGCCCACGCGCAGCCGCGCCATCGAACCCAGTTGCGAGATGACGCCGGGAGCGCGGATCGACGCCGCGATGTAGGCGACGCCCCCGAGAACGCGGTCTTCGCCCAGGACCCGGGCCAGGATCGCGGGCGAATCCACGCCGTTCTGGAACGGGATCACGACACCGCCCCTGGCCACGAGCGGCGCAATCTTCGCGGCCGCCGGCTCGACGTCCCACAGCTTGACGCAGAACATCACGGCGTCGACCGGCGCGATCGCCGCCGCGTCGTCGGTCGCATCGACGCGGTCGAGCACGACTTCGCCACAGGCGCTCTCGACGCGCAGGCCCTGCGCGCGCATCGCGGCGAGGTGCGCGCCGCGCGCGACGAAGACGACATCGTTTCCCGCCTTCGCGAGCCTGGCGCCGAAATACCCGCCGACGCCTCCGGCCCCGATCACTGCGATGCGCATCGGTCCCTCACCCCGCCCCTCTCCCGCGAGCGGGAGATCCGTCACCCTGCCCCTCTCCCGCGAGCGGGAGAGGGAGTTTCGTCGCTCCGAGCCTCTCCCGCAAGCGAGAGAGGGAGCGATCTCAGCGGTCAATACCGGTACGAGTCGGGCTTGTACGGCCCGCTGCGATCGACGCCGATGTAGCGCGCCTGCCGGTCGGAGAGCCTGGTCAGCGTCGCGCCGAGCTTCGACAGCTGCAATCGCGCAACCTTCTCGTCGAGGTGCTTGGGCAGCACGTAGACGCCGACCGGGTAGCGGCCCGAGCCCTGCTTGGCGTCGGTCCACAGCTCGATCTGCGCCATCACCTGGTTCGCGAACGACGAGCTCATCACGAACGAAGGATGGCCGGTCGCGCAGCCGAGGTTCACCAGGCGGCCCTCGGCGAGCAGGATGATCCGCTTGCCGTCGGGGAAGATCACGTGGTCGACCTGGGGCTTGATGTTCTCCCACTTGCAGGCCTTGAGGCCGGCGACGTCGATCTCGTTGTCGAAGTGCCCGATGTTGCACACGATCGCATTGTTCTTCATGCGCTTCATGTGCTCGAACGTGATCACGTCGATGTTGCCGGTCGCGGTGACGAAGATGTCGGCCTTGTCGCAGGCATCGTCCATGGTCACGACGCGGTAGCCCTCCATCGCCGCCTGCAGCGCGCAGATCGGGTCGATCTCGGTGATCCACACCTGCGCCGACAGCGCGCGCAGCGCCTGGGCCGAACCCTTGCCGACGTCGCCGTAGCCGTTCACCACCGCGACCTTGCCGGCGACCATCACGTCGGTCGCGCGCTTGATGCCGTCGACCAGCGACTCGCGGCAGCCGTAGAGGTTGTCGAACTTGCTCTTGGTGACCGAATCGTTGACGTTGATCGCGGGGAAGCCCAGCCGCCCTTCCTTGTGCATCTGGTAGAGCCGCTTGACGCCGGTGGTCGTCTCCTCGGTGACGCCCTTGATGCCGGCCTTGAGGCGCGAGTAGAACTTCGGGTCGGTGTCGAGGCGCTTCGCGATCGCAGCGAACAGCGCCTCCTCCTCCTCGTTGGCCGGATGCGCGATCACCGACCGGTCCTGCTCGGCCTGCGCGCCGAGGTGGACGAGCAGCGTCGCGTCGCCGCCGTCGTCGAGGATCATGTTCGGCGCCTGCCCGCCGCCCCATTCGAAGATGCGGTGGGTGAATTCCCAGTACCGCTCGAGCGTCTCGCCCTTGTAGGCGAACACCGGCGTGCCGCGGGCGGCGATCGCCGCCGCCGCGTGGTCCTGCGTCGAATAGATGTTGCACGATGCCCAGCGGACCTCTGCGCCCAGCGCCTGCAGCGTCTCGATCAGCACCGCAGTCTGGATCGTCATGTGCAGGCTGCCGGCGATGCGGGCGCCGCGCAGCGGCTGCCCCGGCGCGAATTCCTCGCGGATCGCCATCAGGCCCGGCATCTCGGTTTCGGCGATCGCAATCTCCTTGCGACCCCAGTCGGCAAGCGCAAGGTCGGCGACTTCACAGTCGGCGAACTTGCCAGTCTCGTTCACGGCATTCATCGGTCACTCCGTTGGAAACGGGCGACGGGATCGACGGAAGGACGATGCGATCGCCCGTTGGCCGCCGACTTCGTCGCGGTTCAACGAGCGCGGTTGCAAAAGTGGCAGCATGCCGGGGCACCCTGCCCGGGCACCATGCCCACCCCGAGCCTGGCCCGGGCGGCGAATGCCTGCGCGGGTTGCAACGCTCCTCGGGGCGTAGAGGAGCCGGAATTGTACCGCAGGCCCCGCGCGGCCGGTCCACGGGTCCCGGCGCAGCGACGGCATCGGCCACCGCGGCCTTTGCCGCGCGTGACTCAGCGCAGTTCGCGCTTCCCGCGCAGCACCAGTGCGATGCCGGCAAGCGCCACTGCGCATCCCGCCATCGGTGCGAACGAAAGTCCCGCGACGTTGGTCGCATCCCAGAGCGCGCCGCTGACCACCGCCACGACGACGGCCGCGCCGTAGCTCAGCGTGAACACGCCGGCGGAGGTACGGGCGACGTCTTCGGGCGGGCACAGCAGCGCCGGAAGCGTCAGCCCGAGGATCAGTGCGGCGGCGTCGGAAAACCCGAGCAGGCCGGCGAACAACGGTGTCGCCGGTCCGACGGCGAACACGAGACCTGCGATCGCGGTCAGCGACAGCACGCCCGACAGGATGTAGGGCCACGCGCGACGCTCGAGCCTGCGCGCAATGGCGAGCAGCAGCAGCGACGCCGGGATCTGCCCGAAATTCAGCGCCGTCAGCGTCGCGCTGATCAGGTCGGGCCGGCCCTGGTTCGTCAGGTAGATCGGGATGAACGCATTGGTGCCGAAATAGATCGCGTTGACGCAGCAGAACAGCACGCCCAGGCGCCAGACGAGGCCGCGATGCCAGTCGGGCAGCCAGCGCCGCGGCTTGCCTTTCATCGCGAGGAAAGGATCGGGAAAGCGCGGCGCGCGGAAGTGCACGAGCAACGCCGTCAGCGCGATGGGGATGGCCCACAGCGCCAATGCCGCGCGCCAGCTCCCGCCGGCGAGTGGCAGCACGACCGGGAGCATCAGCAGCACCGGAATCACCTCGCCGACCAGCAGCCCGTTGGTGTAGGTCGCGGTGCCCAGCGCGACCTGCGGCAGCGGCATCCAGTGGCGCACCGTCGTCGGCATGACCGGCTGCATGATCGCCACGCCGGCGGACATCGCGATGCTCGCCGCCAGCAGCAGCGGGAAGCTGAAGGCCAGGCCGCGCAGCGCAGCGCCGGCCGCGACCAGCGCGAGCCCGCCCACCAGCGCGCCGCGCACCCCGATGCGGGCGACCAGCAGCGCGCCACCCAGCGCGGCCACCGCGAACAACGCCGGCGCGATGCTGCCGAGAATGCCGACCTCAGTCGCCGAGAGGCCGAAATCGCTGCGGATCATCGGGATCACCGGCGGGACCGCCAGGATCGTCAGGCGCAGCGCGATCCCGGACAGCCACAGCAGCAGCAACGACATCCAGATCGAAGGTTCGTTACGCTCGTCGGTCATCGCGACCTGCCGACGGGATCGGATCGCGGCTCGACGGGCGCCGACCCGGGCAATTCCTGCGCGAGCAGCGCATTGGCGAGGCTCGACTCGCGCTTGTAGAAACCCTCGGTGTGGAAGGTCTCCTCGAGCGCGAACAACTCGTAGTCCAGGTGATGGCAGATCTCATGGCAGAGCGTGCGCAGGAAGGTCTTGAAAGCGACGACCTGCCCACGGGCGGCGGTGCGCATCCAGACGCTGATCGTCGCCGGCCTGTCGCCGTCTTCCGGCTCGTAGAGGCCATGCAATTCGCCGTAATCGTCAGCGGGGCGCTGCGCGAGCACGCGAATCGAGACCGACGGCACGCGATAGCCGCGTGCCAGCGCGTCCACGAGACCCCGGCACGCACGGCGCAACGCGCCGCGGTCGTCGGCCGCGAGCGCCGACCGGATCCTCGCGACGCATTCGCCTGCCGAAACCTCCGGGGGCAGCGCGAGGGTGTCGATCGCATCGCTCGCGCGGTAGATGCGCTTGCGCGCGGCGGACAGGCGATCGTAATAGGCGAAAGGCACGGGCGGCGACGGGCGCGGGCGGCGACGGGCGCGGGCGGCGATGAGCGCAGGGGGACAGGCGCTCGCCGGGCAACGCGCCGCGGCCGAAATGAAACGAGGCCGCCTCGGCGGCCCCGCTCGGCAGCGGACGCGCACGCGTCGTACGCGCGCTGCGTCAGGCCTTCTTGATCTTCTCCAGCATCTTGAAGATGCCCTTCGGCGCGCCGACGAACATGCGCTTGAAAGTCTTGGGCAGGCAACGGCGCTCGAGCGTGTTGCGGCGGGTGCGGCTGCGTTCGGCCATCGGGATTCTCCAGTCGGTCAGGTTCCGCGAGGTCGGCTCGCGGAAAGCCCGCCATTATACCCGTTAGCGCTGGCCGGCCCTGGGCCCCCGGAACACGGCTGCAGCAATGCGGGGGGCGCTGCGCGTGTACTGCGGCGGCGGCAGGACCGTCGCGCCCAGCGCGGCGGCGGCGTGCCAGGGCCAGCGCGGGTCCCACAGGAACGCCCGGCCCATCGCGATCAGGTCGGCGTCGCCCGCGGCGACGATCGCCTCCGCCTGGTCGGCACCGGTGATGAGGCCCACCGCCATCGTGACGGCGCCGGTCGACCGCCTGATCTCGCGCGCGAAGCCGACCTGGTAGCCGGGGCCCAGCGCGATCTTCTGCAGCGGTGACACGCCGCCGCTCGAGGCGTCGATGAAGTCGCAGCCGCGCGAGACCAGCAGGCGCGAGAGCTCGACCGATTCGGCGAGCGTCCAGCCGCCGTCGATCCAGTCGGTGCAGGACAGGCGCACGCCCAGCGGCCGCGATTCGGGCCACGCAGCGCGCACCGCGTCGAACACCTCGAGCGGGAAGCGCGCGCGCGCTTCGAAACTGCCTCCGTAGCGGTCGCTGCGGCGGTTGGAAAGCGGCGACAGGAACTCGTGCAGCAGGTAGCCGTGCGCCATGTGGATCTCGATCGCGTCGATGCCCGCGCGCTCCGCGCGGCGCGCGCTGTCGACGAAGGCTTCGCGGATGAGCCCGAGATCATCGGGGCCAAGCTCGGCCGGTAGGCGGTTCGCCGGCGCCGTGCGGGACCGCCGAAGGCGCGACCGGAAGCCACCCGCCTTCCTCTGGCAGCAGCAGCGATCCGCCGTCCCAGGGCCGCCGCGACGACCCCTTGCGGCCCGAGTGGGCAAGCTGCATCGCCACCGGCATCGGCGGTGACAGCGCACGGGCGCGGGCGAGGGTCTGACGAAGCGCTTCCTCGCAGGCGTCGTCGTAGAGCCCGAGGCAGCCGGGGGTGATGCGTCCTTCGGCGGAGACCGCGGTCGCTTCGATCGTGAGCATTCCCGCCCCCGACATCAGCAACTGTCCCCAGTGGACGAGGTGCCAGTCGGCGGCTCGACCGTCGATGGCCGAGTACTGGCACATCGGCGAGACGACGATGCGATTGGCGAGCCGCAGCCCGCGCAGGACGAACGGGTCGAACAGCCTGGCGATGCCGGGAACCTCAGTCGGCGGCGACGGCTGCACGCAGGCCCGCGGCCTCGCGCAGCACTTCGGCCTTGTCGGTGGCTTCCCAGGTGAACTCGGGCTCGTCGCGCCCAAAATGGCCGTAGGCAGCGGTCTTGCAGTAGATCGGCCGCAGCAGGTCGAGCATCCGGACGATGCCTTTCGGCCGCAGGTCGAAGTGAGCCTGCACCAGCTCGGCGATGCGCTCGTCGGGGATGCGGCCAGTGCCCTCGGTGTACACGGTCACGTTGATCGGCTTGGCGACGCCGATCGCGTACGACACCTGAACCTGGCACTGGCGCGCGATGCCTGCGGCGACGACGTTCTTCGCGACATAGCGCGCGGCGTAGGCCGCGGAGCGATCGACTTTCGACGGATCCTTGCCCGAGAACGCGCCGCCGCCGTGGGGCGCAGCGCCACCGTAGGTATCGACGATGATCTTGCGTCCGGTCACGCCGGCATCCCCGTGGGGACCGCCGATCTCGAAGCGTCCGGTGGGATTCACGAGGAAGCGCGTGCCGGCGAGCATGTCCTTCGGAAACACCGGCTTGACGATCTCCTCGATGACCGCCTCGGCCAGTTCCTTCTGGCGATCGTTCATGCTCGGATGATGCTGGGTCGAGAGCACGACGGTGTCGACGCTCCTCGGCTTGCCGTCGACGTAGCGCACGGTGACCTGCGACTTCGCGTCGGGGCGCAGCCACGGCAACCTGCCGTCGCGGCGCACTTCGCTCTGGCGCTGAACGACGCGGTGCGCGTAATAGATCGGGAACGGCATCAGGGTCGGCGTCTCGTCGCAGGCATACCCGAACATCAGTCCCTGGTCGCCCGCGCCCTGGTTCAGATAGTCGTCCGACGCCCGATCGACGCCCTGGGCGATGTCCGGCGACTGGCGGCCGTAGCAGACCATGACCGCACAGCCGTCGGCGTCGAAGCGCAGCGCCGGGTCGTTGTAGCCGATGCGGCGGATCGTCTCGCGCGCCACCCGGCTGTAATCCACGTTCGCATCGGTCGTGATTTCGCCGGCCATGACGACCAGCCCGGTCGAGACCAGCGTCTCGGCCGCGACACGACCGGTCGGGTCATGCTCTAGAATTGCATCGAGCACCGCATCGGAGATCTGGTCCGCGACCTTGTCCGGATGGCCTTCCGACACCGATTCCGACGTGAACAAAAACTCGCTCATTGCCTCTCCCGCTGTTGGGAATCCTGCCTCACCCCGTTCCAATGAGACGTGGCGCGCAAGCGTGCGCATTCTAGCAGAGCCCCTCCCCCTCGGCCCCCGGCCACCGATCGGACGCCTGACATCGATGCGGTGCGCGCCGCCGGCGCGTGGCCGCGGCACCATGCGCGACCGTGCGCGACCCGCCACCGACCGGGGGAGCCCGTGAGCGCCAACATCCGGACCGCGAGCGCCGAGTCGATCGCCGAGGCCGCGCGTCTGCTGCGCGCGGGCGAACTCGTCGCATTTCCGACCGAGACCGTCTACGGCCTCGGCGCCGACGCGTCGAACCCGTCGGCACTGCGGCGCCTGTTCGAAGCCAAGGGGCGTCCTGCCGACCATCCGGTGATCGTGCACGTGGCCGATCTCGCGCAGGCGGAGCGCTGGGCGGCAGCGATGCCGGCCGGCGCACGCGCGCTCGCGCTGGCGTTCTGGCCCGGTCCGCTGACGCTGATCGTCCCTCGCGCAGTCCAGGTCAGCGACGCTGTGACCGGCGGCCAGGCCAGCGTCGGCCTGCGCGTACCTTCGCACCCGGTTGCCCGCGCGCTGCTCGCCGAATTCGGCGGCGGCATCGCAGCGCCGTCGGCCAACCGCTTCGGCCACGTCTCGCCGACGACCGCGCTGCACGTCGCCGACGACCTGGCCGACGCCGTCGCCCTGATCCTCGACGGCGGCCCCTGCGACGTCGGCATCGAAAGCACGATCGTCGCATTCGACGGCGACACGCCGATGCTGCTGCGTCCGGGGGGCATCGGTGCCGACGCGATCGCCGCCGCAGTCGGACGCGTGCCGATCCAGGGCGGCGCTTCGGCACCGCGCGCGTCCGGGACGCTCGCCTCGCACTATGCGCCTCGCACGCCTTCGACGCTGGTGTCCGGGGAGGCGCTGCGCGCCGAACTCGTCCAGCTTGGCGATCGCGACGAGCGGGTGGCGGTCCTCGCGCGCGACGTCGCGATCCCTGAAGCGTTCGACGGGCTTTGGATCCGGGCGCCGCGGGATGCCGTCGCGTATGCGCGCGCGCTCTACGCGAACCTGCGCGCCCTCGACGCCGCCGGCGCCGACGCGATCCTGATCGAGGATGTCCCGGTGGATCCCGCGTGGGCGGCGGTGCGCGACCGGCTCGCTCGCGCCACCGCGGGTATCGACGACGACCGCGACTGACGCTGCGGCGCGCGCTCAGGGCCGCAGCGGCCGTCGAAGACTTCGCTGAGGAAAGGCGCGATCGTGTCGACCAGCCGCGTCTCCGCGCCCGCGTAGAAGTGATCGGTCGACTGGACCGTCACTGCACGCGAACAGCCGTCGGCCGGGAGTTCGGCGACGCGCGCGGGATTGCTCGCAGCGACGGCCGGCAGATCGCTCGACGCGACGACGTCCAGGACCGGCATCTGCGGGCGCTTCGAAAACGGCACCGCCATGCCCAACGGCACCCACGCGGCGATGCCGGGCCCGCCCGACCCTGCACCGCCGTGCGCGAGCCACGCGTCGGTCATCGCGGCGCCGAGGCTGTGCGATACGACAGCGACCTTCGCGTAGCCGCGCTCGTGCAGCCAGGCAAGCGCCGCGGACAGCCGTGCGCCGGCTTCCGGATAGAGACCGACATAGTCGGCGGGCGGAGCGTCGGCGGCGAGCACCGGCATCTGCACCGACAGCGTCGCAAACCCGTGGTCGGCGAGGCTCGTGCGCACGACGTTGATCAGGTTCCAGTCGGGGTTCACGCCGAGTCCGTGGACGACGATGACGGCGGCCTTCGCGGTGCCCGAGGGCTTCGTGTAGATCGCGAGCACCTTGGGGCGAAGCTTCGTCGACAGCCAGACGACGTCGCCGACGACGACGTCGGGTGCGACCTGCTCGGCCCAGCGATCCTCGCGCGCCATGTCGGGAACGACGCCGTGCGGCGGCGCGGCGGCGGCGAGCGTGGCGGCAAGCGCCGCGACCAGCGCGGCCAGGAGTCCTGCGGCGTTGAACGAAAAGCGCATCGAAGCCTCCTCAGATGCCGATCGCAACGAGTGACGCGGTCGTGACGATCTTCGAGATGCCGCCCCAGGCGGCGAAATGGCGCACCGGTTGCCCGAGCAGCGGATCGTCGTCGACGAGCTTCGATGCGTCGAGCCCCGTCACGCGCGCGATCGCTGCCGGCTCCATCGCGACCACACGCGCCTCCGGAAGCGCATAGAGCACCGGGGCCTGCAGCGAATTGGCGAAGAAGGCCGCGCTGTGACCCACGCCGGAGAGCAGGCCGACGAGCCGCCTGCCCTGCGCGCGCAACAACGCGAGCACCGCGGCATGATGCGCGAGGTACTGCGACACGAGGCGCATCTCGGCGGCGCGCGACACCTGATGGCCGGCCGAGTCCTCGACGAGCACGATTGCCGCCGGCCCCTCGCCGCGCGGGGCTGCGATGTGGAGCAGAAGCGCGCTGTCCTGGGCATGCGCGTCGGCGGGGCCGATCGCCGCACCGGAGTTCGGCGGAGTGAGCCAGCATTCGGGCCGGCGCCATAGGCGGCCGTCGCGATCGACGGGCGTCGCCCCGTCGAAGCACGGCAGCGCCTCGAACGCAGGCATGCGCGTCGGCTCGCCGGAGATCCGGGCGGAAAGCCGCGTGTGCATCGCATACACCTGCGACTCGAACGACGGGCGATCCCGTGCGGCGCGCGTCACCCACGCGCGCACCACGTCGGCGTCGTCGGCGAGGAGTTCGACGTGACCGGCCTGATTGCGGGCGGCAGCCCCGAACACGTTGTCGACATCCTGTGGGTCGTCGGCGTCGATCTCCCATTTTCCGTGCACCGACTCGAGCACCCGCGGACCCGACAGGCCGATCCGCGAGCCCGGCAGGAGGGCCAGGCGATCCGCGGCGCAGGCGAGCACCGATGCACCGCCGAACACGTGGCTGGCGCCGATCGCGAGAACCGCGAGACCATCGACCCGCGCATCGAGCATCGACCGGAGAGCGCGCGCCAGCGCGATTTCGGCGGCATTGGCCTCGTGCAGGCGCACGCCGCCGGAGGCAAGCAGCAGGACGACGGCTGCGGGGCGCTCGCGGCGCGCGGACTCGAGCATTGCGAGCAGCGCCGCGCCGTGCCGTTCACCGACACTGCCCCCAAGGTAGCGCTCGTCCTGCGCCGCGACGAGCACGGGTGCGCCATCGATGCGGATGCTTGCGACCACGACACCGTCGTCGTCGTGGGCCGCGATGCCGTAGCGGGCGAGATGGGGGCTCGGCCCGGGGGGAGCGAAGCATTGCACGCTGCCGGAATCGGCAAGCGCGGCAATCCGCGCCTGCGGCGTGGCGCCCGCGAGGCGCGCCCTGATGCTGCCGCGATCGTCAGTTGAACGTTCCATCGGTATGGAATAATGCCTTGATTTCGTGCCGCACGCGTGCCCGGTCCACCACCGGTGCGCCCGGCCCGTTGCAGCGGCCCTCGCGGGCAGCCTGCAGCGCGGCGTGCAGTCCGCGCCCCCGCTTTGCCACGATGAACGCCAATCTCTACACCCTCGTCGAATCGCATGTGCGGGAAGGAGCCGAGCAGCCGTGCGTGCTCGTTCCCGGGGGTCCCGTCGTGCATTACGACGAGCTCCTCGACGAATCGGCGCGCATCGCCAATGCGCTGGTCGCCGCGGGTTGCAGGCCCGGCGACCGTGTCGCCGTCCAGGCCGACAAGCACTGGCAGGTCGTCGCGCTCTACCTCGCCTGCCTGCGCGCCGGCCTCGTGTACCTGCCGCTCAACACCGCGTACCAGAAAGCCGAGCTCGCGTACTTCTTCGAGGATGCGAAGCCGAGCGTCATCGTCTGCCGCCCGGAAACCCTGGGTGCCGTGGCCACGCTCGCCGGGCCGGCGACCGTGCTGACGCTCGACGCGAACGGCGGCGAGATCGGCGACCGCGCGCGCGCGCAGCCGACGGAGTTCGACACCGTCGTGTCGCAACCCGACGATCTTGCCGCGATCCTCTACACTTCGGGCACGACCGGTCGGTCCAAGGGTGCGATGCTGACCCACCGCAATCTCGCGTCGAATGCGACGGCGCTGGTGGAAGCCTGGGGTTTCACGCGCGGAGACGTGTTGCTGCACGCGCTGCCGGTCTTCCACGTGCACGGGCTGTTCGTCGCGATCCACTGTGCGCTGCTGTCGGGCGCAAGGATGCTCTGGCTGCCGAAATTCGACGCGCACGAGGTCATCGAGGCATTGCCGACGGCGACGGTGATGATGGGCGTGCCGACGTTCTATGCGCGCCTGCTCTCGGAGGAGACCTTCACCCGCGAGGTCTGTCGCAACACGAGACTGTTCGTGTCGGGATCGGCACCGCTGCTCCCCGAGACCTTCGACGCCTTTCGCGCCCGGACGGGCCAGGCGATCCTCGAGCGCTACGGGATGACCGAGACCGGGATGATCGCGTCCAATCCCCTCGACGGCCCGCGCGTCGCGGGAACGGTGGGCCTGCCGCTTTCCGGCATCTCGGTGCGCGTCGTCGATGCTGCGGGCGAACCCTGCGCACCGGGAGCGATCGGCGGGGTCGAGGTCCGGGGACCGAACGTCTTCGCCGGCTACTGGCGCATGCCCGACAAGACCCGCGAGGAATTCACCGCCGACGGATGGTTCCGGACCGGCGACATGGGCGAATGGGTGACGGACGGCGAAGCGGAAGGCTACCTGCGGCTCGTCGGCCGCTCGAAGGACATGATCATCAGCGGTGGCCTGAACGTCTACCCGAAGGAAATCGAGGAACGCATCGACGCGCTGCCTGGCGTGGCCGAGTCGGCGGTCATCGGCGTCCCGGATGCCGATTTCGGCGAGGCGGTGACCGCCATCGTCGTCGCAAGGCCGGGCCATGCGGTGGATGAGCGCGCGATCATTGCCGCGCTCAAGGGCGAGATCGCGGGATTCAAGGTGCCCAAGCGCGTCCACGTCGTGGCCGAGCTGCCGCGCAATGCGATGGGGAAAGTGCAGAAGAACCTGCTGCGCGAGCGCTACACCGCCTGAAACCGGCGACGCGACGCCGCTCCATGATCGCAGGGGCTGGACGCCCGCGCCTCCCGCACGGCCGGCTCAGACACCCCTGCGATCGCCCCAGCTTCCCAGCGTGTGCAACTGCCCGAGCTGAGCGTCGTCGCGCAGGAACCGCGGCTGCGGCGCATCGGGAAGCGACCCGTCGAGGAGCGCAGGAATCGCCGCCTGCAGTCCGGCCCGCGTGTCGGGATCCCCGAGCGCGCGCTCGAGCCCCGCGCGCTCGACCCACACCGGGCGGCCTCGCGCGACCTGCAGGTAGACGCGACCGGTGGGCTGATCGGCGAAGCTCACCTCGGCAAAGCGCTGGACGCAGCGCGACAGGAAGCCCGCGTTGTTCTCCGGCGCGAGCGCCGTCGCGTCGCGGTAGAGCGCCTCCGGGGTCCTGGCATCGACGTCGATCCTGCAGAACCGCTCGACGTCGATCAGGCTGCCGACGTCGAGCACGGCCATCCGGCGGTTGCGGCCGAAAGCCGCCGTGCGCGGACGCTCGCCGACGGCCACGCTGTTGTCGAGAAACTCGAAGTGCACATCCTTGTCGTCGCGCTCGACCCAGGTGAAGAACAGGTCGGGCATTCCCGAGTACGCCTCGACGGCATGGGCAAGCGTGTCGTCGACCGCCTTGTAGCGCCCGACGTCGAGTCCGCGCTTCCACGCACGCTCGACGAGCATCTCCGGGGGCGCGATCATGAAGAACAGGTAGACCAGCTGGCCAAAACGCGTCAGCAGGTTGCTGCCGGCTTCGTTCGAGTCCGGCGCGAAGCTGTCGAAGCGGAAGCGGTCGATCAACAGATGGGGCATCGCGCCGCTGCCCGCCTTGCGGGCCATGTAGCGATCGAGCTTGTGGTCGATGATCTGCAGCTCCTCGCCGCTGAATGCGCCCCCGTAGCGGAATGCGGCCCCGAGCCTGCCGTAGTCGATCAGCTGCTTGCGCCAGATGTCGGGGCTGATCAGCGCGAACTCGGCCCAGTTCACCCCGAGGTCGCCGGCGAGCTTTTTCTGCAGCGGCCTCAGCGTGCTCTTGCCCGAGGCCGATGGCCCCTTGGTGTTCATGACGACGGGCCGCTCCTGCCGCGGCAGGAGCATGTAGCCGTCGGCCCGCGCGGCATCCGCCACACAGCCGTCGACCAGGCGGCCGATTCCGTCGCTTGCGAACTCGTTGCACGCGAGGTCGACGGCGAGCGAAGCGATGAGGTCGCGACTGCCCCAGATGCGCCCATGGCGTACGACGACGGCCGACACGACTTTGGCGAGGGCGCGCAACGCCGCACGTTCGATCGCGGTCGCCCCCTCGCGCGCCGCTGCCCGCCACTCGGCGACCAGTCGCGCCTGCGCATCGTCGTCGGTTTCCGGCGCCGCGGCCACTCGGCGGGCGGGCGAGAAGAACCGTCGCAGCCGCGCGCGCACCGGCGTCGGCGGCGCGGGAGCGGCAGGAACGGCAGGCAGTGGCAATGCACGTCCGATCTCGCGGTCGATCAGCGCGGCGAGGTCGCGGCGCGCGTCGGCGTAGATCGACGCCACTTCGTCCATCCGCGGCTCGACGTGCCGGGCGAGGATCCGGCCGGTGATCCTGCGGAAATTGATGCCCAGATCCTCGATCCTCGATCCGTCGGGGACCGACAGGTCGGCCGTCACCCGGATCAGCAGCTCGTGGAGCGCGAGCCTTTGCGGTCGGAAGGCGACCACCTCGCCGTAGCTGAGACCGGTCAGGTCGCGCAGCTCGCGTGCCTTCGCGATTCCCGTGTAGACATTCTCCAGGCGCAGGATCGTGCACTGGTCGCGCAGCGCATCGGGCACCTCCGACCGGATGCCCGGGTTCCACGGCCCGAACGCGAGATCCCCGGCTGCGCTCGGCGCCGTCATCGCGCACCGTCCCTGCATCCGGCCCGCCGCGGACGGCCGTTCATATAAGAGTCGCTGATGGATCGGATAAGAAATGCAAAATGGCGCCTATGGATGCCGCTCCGTAGCATACCCTCAGGGGTTTGCCGCCGGTATCCGGCAGGGTCGCCGGCCGGCGCACCCATCCACACACGACGAGGGAAAGTCGATGAAGATCGCGATCATCGGGGCAGGGGCCGTCGGGGGCCTGGTCGGTACGAAGCTGGCGCTGGCCGGCGAACAGGTCACGTTCATCGCGCGCGGCGCGAATCTGGACGCGATCCGCCGCAACGGCATGAAGCTGATCATGGGCGATGGAACCGAGCAGGTGGCGAAGAACGTCGTCGCGACCTCCGATTATGCCGCAGCGAGGGCGCAGGATCTCGTGATCCTCGCCATGAAGGCGCATCAGGTCGAGGCGGTGGCCAACGACGTGCCCAGACTGTTCCAACCGGACACCGCGGTGATCACGATGCAGAACGGCATCCCGTACTGGTACTTCCAGAAGCACGGGGGCGAATTCGAGGGCACGCCGGTCCACAGCGTCGACCCGAACGAGACCATCAGCCGGACCATCCCCGCCGAGCGGGTCATCGGCTGCGTCGTCTATCCGGCCTCCGAGCTGGTCGCCCCCGGCGTGGTCAGGCACATCGAAGGCAACCGCTTTCCGCTGGGCGAGCTCGACGGCTCGATCACAGAGCGCGTCACCCGGGCATCGCAATGCCTGATCAACGCGGGTTTCAAGGCCCCGGTGCTGGAGGACATCCGCGCCGAGATCTGGCTCAAGCTGTGGGGCAACCTGACGTTCAATCCGATCAGCGCACTCTCGCGCGCAACGCTGGTCGACATCTGCCGCGACCCGGCGACCCGCGAACTCGCGGCGGCGATGATGACCGAAGCCCGGGCCGTCGCCGAAAAGCTCGGCATCCGCTTCCGGGTGAGTCTCGAGCAGCGGATCGCCGGCGCCGAGAAGGTCGGTGCGCACAAGACGTCGATGCTGCAGGACGTCGAGGCAGGTCGCCCACCCGAGATCGACGCGCTGGTCGGATCGGTGGTCGAGCTCGGTCGCCTGACGGGCACCGCGACCCCGCACATCGACGCGGTCTACGCACTGGTGAAGCTGCTGGCGCGGCAGATCACCCCGGGCGTGCGGCCGGCGCACGCCCCCGCGGCCGCCGCGCCGGATGTTTCCGTCGCGCCGACGGCGCTCGCTGCCTGACGACAGGCGCATATAAAGGGGGCAGGCATCGGCTGCCTTTTGCCTCGCGGCGTGCGCGCCGCCCCCTGGCGGATTACCGCCGCACCCGGCCCGACGCCGGGTCAGTCCACCGGCTGCTCTTCGGGGAAATCCTTGGGCCTGCCGGGCCGGACCGCCTTGATGACCTTCGAGATCAGCGGCCAGAACAGCATGAACATCGCCAGCGTCGAGATGCTGCCGACGAGCCAGTTCGACCACAGGATCGACAGGCTGCCCTGCGACATCAGCATCGACTGCCTGAACGCATCCTCGGCGTTGTTGCCCAGCACCAGCGCGAGCACCAGCGGCGCGAGCGGGTAATCGAGCTTCTTGAACAGGTAGCCGATCACACCGAAGCCGAGCATGAACCAGATGTCGTGCATCGAGTTGTTGACCGTGTAAGCGCCGATCGCGCAGATCACGACGATCACGGGGGCGATGATCGAGAACGGGATGCGCAGGATCGCGGCGAACAGCGGCACCAGGCTGAGCACCACGATCAGGCCTACGACGTTGCCGAGGTACATGCTGGCGATCAGCCCCCAGACGAAATCGGGCTTTTCGGCGAACAGCAGCGGTCCCGGCTGCAGGCCCCAGATCAGCAGGCCGCCCAGCAGCACCGCCGCCGTCGGCGAGCCGGGGATGCCCAGCGTAATCATCGGCAGCAGCGCGCTCGTGCCCGCGGCGTGCGCAGCGGTCTCGGGCGCGACGACGCCTTCGAGGATGCCCGTACCGAACTTGTCGCCGTCCTTGGAGAACTTCTTGGCGGCGCCGTAGCTCATGAACGACGCCGGCGTCGCGCCTCCAGGGGTGATCCCCATCCAGCAGCCGATCACCGTGCTGCGGATGAACGTCATCCAGTACCGCGGGAGCTTCTTCCAGGTCTCGAACACGACCTTGGGGTTGATCCTTGCGGTGGTGCCGTGGAACGCGAGGCCCTCCTCCATCGACAATAGGATCTCGCCGATACCGAACAGCCCGATGACCGCGATCAGGAAATCGAAGCCTTTCATCAGGCTTTCGAAGCCGAAGGTGAGCCGCAGCCCGCCGGTCACGATGTCGATGCCGACGGCGGAGAGCGCGAACCCGATCATCATCGAAACCAGGATCTTCGCCGGCGATCCCTTCCCCATGCCGACGAAACTGCAGAAAGTCAGCAGGTAGACCGAGAAATATTCGGCCGGCCCGAACTCGAGCGCGAAGCGGGCGATCACCGGCGCCAGGAAGGTGATCATCACGATCGCGACGAAAGCGCCGACGAACGACGAGGTGAACGACGCTGTCAGCGCCTCGCCCGCGCGGCCTTTCTGCGCCAGCGGATAGCCGTCGAAGGTCGTCGCCACCGACCATGGCTCGCCGGGGATGTTGAACAGGATCGACGCGATCGCACCGCCGAACAGCGCCCCCCAGTAGATGCACGACAGCATGATGATCGCCGAGGTCGGCGGCATCGTGAAGGTGAGCGGCAGGAGGATCGCGATGCCGTTGGCAGCGCCGAGTCCCGGGAGCACCCCGATGATGACGCCGAGGACGATGCCGAGCAGCATCAGCCCGATGTTGAACGGCGTCAGCGCGACGGCGAAGCCGTGGAAGAGGTATGCCAGGTCTGCCACTCAGCGCTCCCCTGCAGTTGTCAGTAGCCGGTCCACGAGGTCAGATCCCAGTAGCCCTTGAAGAGGGGCACCTGGAACCAGACTTCGAACATGAAGAAGAATGCGACGATGATCGCCACCGACAGCAGCACGCTCTTGACGAGCGAGTACTTGCCCAGTCACCGCATGAACACGGCGATGTAGATCATCGATGCGACGTAGATCCCGATCAGCTGGATGCCCAGGACGAAAACAGCCGCGGGAATCAGGACATGCAGCACCTGCTTGAGCTGCCCGCGCTCGACGAAGACTTCGGCGCCCTTGGGATCCCGCCCCCGCAGCGCGTGGAACAGGATCATCGCGCTCGCTGCACAGATGATGAGGCTCACGTAGAACGGAAAGAAGCCCGACTGCGGCCCCTCGATCGCCCAGCGGAAGCCAAGCCTGTAGCTGTTGTAGGCGAACGCAGCACCGAACACGAACAGCAGGGCCGCGACGACCGCCTCGACCGTGCGCGTCGAGACTACAGCTCGACGGCTAGGGTCATCGGCACCGACGTTATGTTCCACAGGAACTCCCGCGACGACGAAAGTGAAATGTGGCGCTGGCCGCGCCCGCGTTGCAGGCCGCCGGGAAGCCGGCGCCGAGCGCAATGACCCGGCGCCGGCGGCGACCCGGCGATCCGCCGCGAGGCGGGATTACCGCCTGCCGCCTACTTCTTGGCCATGAAGCCGGCCTTCTCCATCAGCGCCTTGTGCTGCGCCTCGGCGTTCTCGACCCACTTGACGAACTCGGGGCCGGTCATGAACGACGTGTTGAACGCCGCCTGCTCGGTGAACGACTTCCAGTCCGGCGTCTCGCGGACCTTCTTGAACAGGTCGATGTAGAAGTTGACCTCCTCCTGCGTGACTCCCGGCGGCATGAAGAAGCCGCGCAGCATCACGTATTCGACCGGCAGCCCCGCCTCCTTGCAGGTCGGGATGTCGTGCCAGGACATTGTCGCCGTCACCTTGTCGTTGTAGGGCATCCGCTGGGAATCGAACACGCACAGCGGCCGCAGCTTGCCCGCACGCCACTGGGCCACCGCCTCGATCGGGTTGTTCACCGACGAGTCGATGTGGCCGCCGACGAGCTGCACGGCGACCGCGCCACCGCCCTTGAACGGCAGGTAGGTGAACTTGGCGCCGGTGTTCTGCTCGATCTCGGCGGTGACGATCTGGTCTTCCTGCTTCGAACCGGTGCCGCCCATCTTGAACTTGCCCGGGGGCGCCTTCTTCACCCCATCGATGTATTCCTTGGCGGTCTTGTACGGCGTGTCGGCGTTGACCCACAGCACGAACTCGTCGAGCGCCAGCATCGCGACCGGCGTGAAGTCACGGTAGCTGAAGGGAACGCCGGTGGCCATCGGCGTCGTGAACAGGTTCGAGAGCGTGATGATCAGCTTGTTCCCGTCGCCCTTGGAGTCCTTGACGTCGAGGAAGCCCTGCGCACCCGCGCCGCCGGACTCGTTGACGACGATGATCGGCTCCTTCATCAGCTTGTGCTTGGACACGACGCCCTGGATGAACCGCGCCATCTGGTCCGCGCCGCCACCGGTACCGGCGGGAACTACGATCGTCACCGGCTTCGTGGGCTCCCACGCCGCGGCAACGCCGGCGGTACCGGCTCCGGCAAACACACCCGCGATCACCGCGCAAAGCGCGCGCCGCAGCACTGGCTTGGATTTCCTTCGCATTGCCTTCTCCCCCAGATTGAACAGTCGAATGCCTGCACGTGGCAAGCCGAAGCTTTTTATCACGCTTCGCGCCGTATTGAACCAGTCTGGAACTGAATTTTCCTCATGCATTCAGGCCTATACGCGATGCCCTTATGACTCATCCGACCGGACCGATACGTCGTCTGCGCGACGCTTGCGTCCGACTCGCCCTACTTGTCCTGAAACTACGGTCATCGAGTCCCTATCCCGACACGCCTCGTCGTCCACGGCGTGATGGCACGCGTCGGGTGCGGTGTGCACAACTCGCGACGCGAGGGTCTTGCCGATCGAGACCACCAGCAAGGCACCGAGCACCTGAACCACGTTGAAATCGGCACCCATTGGAAGGTGCACCTGCGTCCAGGCAAGCTCGGACCCGACGAACGGTGCAATGCAGGGATCGCCGACAGCCATGCCGGCGGCCACCCAGCCGAGCAACCCCGCCCCGACCGTGATGATCGCGGGGTATCGCGTCATCAGCTTTAGGATCAGCGTGCTGCCGAAAACGATGACCGGAATGCTGATTCCGAGTCCGGCGATCAGCAGCGCGGTGCGCCCCTGCGCGACAGCAGCGACGCCCAGCACATTGTCCATGCTCATCACGACGTTCGCCACAAGGATCGTCCGGATCGCAGCCAGCAGGCCGCCGCCACTGTGCCCCCGCTCGGCAGCGCCGTCGTCGCGCACCAGCAGTTGCACCGCGATCCAGAACAGCAGAAAGCTTCCGCCGAGCCTCAGATACGGAAGCTCCAGCAACTCGGCAGCCGCTACCGTCAACAGAACGAGGATGACGATGGCTGCAATGCTTCCGCCGATGATCGCCTTCCTCTGCTGGGTGGGAGGCAGCGAGCGTGCTCCGAGCGCAATCATGATCGCGTTGTCGCCCGACAACAGGATGTTGACGAGCATGATCTCGCCGAGCGACACCCAGATGGCGAGACTTCCGAGAGCCATGATCGTGGAATAATGCCCGGTTTCCGCCCGACGCGGAACCTGATACTGGAGCGATGGACTGCATGAAGGTCACGATCTTCGGGGCTGGCGCCATCGGCGGCTACCTCGGCGCCCAGCTCGCACGTGCCGACGTCGACGTCAGCCTTATTGCCCGCGGCGAACACCTGGCTGCGATGCGCCGTAACGGCTTGCGCCTCGTGATGGATGGCACTGAACAGGTCGTGCAGGTGCGCTGCACGGACGACCCGTCGGAACTGGGACCGCAGGAATTCGTCATCATCGCGCTCAAGGCACATTCGATTCCCGGGTGCGTCGACGCAATGCTTCCGCTTCTCTCGGACGGCACGACGGTGGTAACCGCGAGCAACGGCCTTCCCTACTGGTTTTTTGATGTGCCCGGAGTTCCGTTCCACGGGCTGACGCTCGCGAGCGTCGATCCCGGCGCCCGACAGCGTCGCCTGCTGCGATCGGATCGCGCGGTCGGGTGCGTGGTCTTCCCCGCGACCGAGATCGTCGCGCCCGGCGTGATCCACCATGAGCACGGCGGCAAGTTCCCGATCGGCGAGCCGGACGGGCGCCGCAGTCATCGCATCGAGCGCCTGCATGCGATGCTCGCGTCCGCCGGATTCGACGCCCCGATCCGGACCGACATTCGCGACGAAATCTGGCTCAAACTCTGGGGAAACCTCTGCTTCAATCCGGTGAGCGCACTGACCTGCGCGACGATCGATGTGGTCGCGACCGATCCGGGAACCCGGGCCGTGCTGTTGTCAATGATGGGCGAGGCGCAAGCCATTGGCGCAAAGCTCGGACTGCGCCTGCGGGTCGGGGCCGAGCGCCGCCTCGCGGGCGCCGCCGCGCTGGGGCCGCACAAGATGTCCATGCTTCAGGACCTCGAGCGCGGGCGGCCGATGGAAATCGAGGCACTGGTCGGAGTGATCCGCGAGTTGGGCCAAGCGACGGGCGTACCCACGCCGACCGTCGACGTCGTGCACGCACTGGTCGATCTGCGCGCCCGCACTGCCGCCGCCTCGGCGTTCCAGGGCGGTGGCCACCCGCGGACTATTCCTGCGCCATCGGGTTGACCGGGGTCGCGGGCCAGTTCTGGACTTGCTGCCAAGCCTGCTGTGCCGCGGGCGGCAGCTTGTCCATGTGCGCCAGAAAGAGTGCGAGGGTCCAGATCTGCCGGTCGTCAAGGGACGACCCGAACGATGGCATGCCCGTCAGCCGAATGCCGTGCTTGATCTTCCAGAAGGAGACGCCTTCCGGGTCATCCTCGACCCCCTCGGTCGCCAGTTGCGGCGGCTTCGGGTAGAGACCCTTCGCAATCGGCGACGGCGACGCATCCCCCTTCGTCGAACCGTGGCAGATCGCGCAGTTCTGCGCGAATAGACGAACGCCTTCGAGGAGGTTCTGCTCGGTCAGCGCCACCGGATTCTGGCCCGTCGGGGCATCGCGACGCAATGTCGCATCCAGCGAAGTGCGGGCCATCCAGAGTTCCAGCCTGCCCGGTGTGGCGTCGGCATTGGCCGGAATGAGGCCGCTTTGCAGCAAGGCGTAGGCGCCGACGATCGCAACGGCAAGCGTCAATGCAACGCCTGAAACCACAGCTTTCAACATGACAGTCCTCTTCTAAAGTAATGACTTCTCTGCGCGGCAGCGGATCGCCGGACAGCCTGGCGGGTACGCAGCGTTGGGCACGAGTTTGCAGGTGCTCCCTGTCACGGGCCTGAGCGCCGGCTGTCGATTTGCTGACGCGCGAGCCGCAGCTGCCTGCCCGGTGCCACTCGACGCCCAATGCACAGCGTCGACAACCGCGAGTAAACTGCCGTTTGCGCTTGGCGCCTCTCCCTGTGGCAGCCTGCGAATTGCGATCGGGCCCCACTGCGCGCGTGCGTGTGCGCAATCGAATCATCGGCTCTTGCTCTGCGGAATCCTGTCCCCAAGCTTCGGTGTTCATTCGTCAGGAGGTGACAATGCAGCAGGTCTTGCTGAGGTTCTACACGCTGGGGAAGAGGAAGTTGCATGGAATGCCGATCCGCGATTGGCTGCTCGAATCCGCCGAAAAGGTCGGCGTCGCAGGCGGCACGACGTTCCGGGCAGAGGCAGGTTTCGGCCGCGACAAGGTCCAGCAAGGGGCAAACCTGCTCGAAATCGGCGCCGACCGTCCGTTCGAGATCGAGTTCGCCACCGACCGGGAGCACGCTGACCGCCTGCTCGAGCTCGTGCGAGCGGAAAAAACCCGGATCTTCTACGTGTGCGTACCGGTCGAGTTCGGGTGGCTCGGCACATCGGGCGAATGACCCGTGACCGCAGTCAGCATTTTGGCTAGGCCGACGAGACGCTGAAGCAATGTCAACGAAACGCCGCTTGCGGCGTTGGTAAACGACCAATCACATGCGGAGCGCCACACTCCGCCAACCCCGGGAGGCCACGTCATGCCACGCTCGTTCAAGTTCAAACCGCTCGCTTCAACCCTTCTTTGCGTCGCGCTGGTCACAGCGCCCGGCCTCGTTGTTGCACAGGGGCAGACGGGCTCGATGGCCCCCGCCGCCGCGACATCGCCGCTTGGCGATCTGTCGGAATACCGGACGATCGCGGAGGACGCGCTGAAGCTCGCCAAGGCAGGTGACATCGCGGGCGCGCACAAGCGCCTCAAGGAGTTCGAGACCGTGTGGGACAACCACGAGGACTCGAACAAGAAGAAGAGCTACAACCGGTGGAAAGGCATCGACAACCAGCTTGACTTCACCCTCGACAAGCTCGGCGCGAAGAAGCCGGACCAGGCCGCGTGCGAGAAAGCGCTGGAGAACCTGATCGCGAAACTGCGCTGAGCGCAAACGGCGGGCGGTCGCCGCAGGCATCCGCCCGCCGAGCTGTCAGTCCCCCGGGGCAGCGACGCTGCGGCCCCGGTTCACATCCGGTGGCCGCTCAGTGGCCAGCGTCTCCCGGTACCGCTGGCGCCGGCGATTTCCACTTCCCTCCACAAAGCAGGTTGTAGATGACCGGCATAACCAGCAGCACCAGCGGCAGCGCGACGACCAGCCCGGAGATGATGGCGATCGCCAGCGGCTGCTGCATCTGCGAGCCGCGCCCGACGGCCAGCGCCAGCGGCATCAGCGTCAGGATCGCGGCCAGCGTGGTCATCGTGATCGGGCGCATCCGGTTCTTGCCGGCCACGATGAGCGCCTCGATATGGTCCATGCTACCGACGACCTCGCGATACTCGGAAAAATAGAAGATCGCGATCTCGGTGACCATCCCGACGATCATCGTCATGCCCATGATCGCCGTGATGTTGAGCTCGATTCCCGTCAGGTACAACCCGATGAACACCGCCGACATCGCCATCAGCGGAATGATCATGATCGAGATGGCGATCTGGAACCGCTCGTAGAGGAACAGCAGCAGCAGGAAGACCAGCGCAACCGCGCCGGCGAACACCAGCGCGAGCCCCTTGAACGCCTCTTGCTGCTGCTTGTACAGCCCGCCCAGTGTGTAGTAGACGCCGGGCGGAAGCATTCCCGGCTGGTCCATCACCGCCTTCACGTCGCGCGCAGTCGAGCCCAGGTCGCGGCCCTCGATCCGCCCGGTGACCGAGGCCATCCGCTTCAGGTTCTCGCGCGTGATCTCGGGCTGGCCGTTCTCGACGACGACCTTCGCAACGGCGTGCAGTGGGAATACCAGCCCGGTCGGCGACCGAAGGACCAGGTTCTCGAGCCGGGTGGTGTTGGCGCGGATGTCCTTGGGCACCCAGACGCGGACGCCGATGGCCTTCGGCCCCTTCTGGATCTGGGTGGCGACGCTGCCCTCGAGATAGCCGTCGAGAAGGGTCGTCAGGTCGTTGACGTTGAATCCCGAGCGCGGCCGCCTTGGTGCGGTCGATCTCGATGTTCAGCGCGTCGCCCGCAGGGGTCACACCGCTCTGAAGCGCGACCAGGCCCTTGACCTTGCCCAGCGCGTCGGTGACCTTCTGCGCGAGGTCCACGAGCTGTGCCTGGTCGTCGCTGAAGATCTTGACCTGGATCGGCTGCGGCACCTCGGTCAGGTCGCCGATCAGGTCCTCCATCAGCTGGGCGGTGTCGATGTCGAGCGTCGGCACCTGCTCCTTGACCTTGTCGGTGACCTGCTGCATGACGTCGTCGATCGGGTCGCGCGGAAACGGCTTCAGCCGGATGAAGAAGTCCCCGGTATTCGCCTCGGTCACGCCGCCACCCAGCTGCGCGCCGGTGCGCCGCGAGTAGGTGAGCACGTTCTTGTTGGCGCGGATGATGTCCTCGACCTGCCGAAGCATCCGGTCGGTCTCGGCGAGCGAGGTTCCGGGTGGCGAGATGTAGTCGAGGACGAAGCCACCTTCGTCTTCGTGCGGCATGAAGCCCGAGCCCACGGCGGTGTAGGCGAGATACCCGACCACGAGCAGCGGCACGATGCCGAACAGGATCAGGAACGGGCGCTTCAGCGTGTGCCGCATCGCCCACTCGTAGCGGCGGTGGACCGCACGCGTCAGCGGGCCGACGTCCTCGTGACTTGCATCCTTCTCGTCGAGCCAGTGATCGGCCAGGATCGGAACCGCGAGCCAGGTGATGATGAACGAGATGAATAGCGCGCTTCCCATCGTCAACGACAGCGCCTTGAAGAATGCGCCGGTGACCCCGCCCAGGAATGCGAGCGGAAAGAAGATGATGATCGTCGCCGACGAGGAACCGATCAGCGGCTGGAAGAATTCGCGCGCCGCCAGCATCACCCGCCCGTGGTGCGCTCCTTCGGGGCGAATCGCGCAGGCGCCTGACGATATGCTCGATCATGACGACCGCATCGTCGATGATGAGGCCCACGGCCGCCGCCATGCCGCCCAGCGTCATGATGTTGAAGCCCATGCCGAAGTAGGCGAGCAGCGTCACGGTGGTCGCGAGCACCGTCGGCACGACGACGATCGAGATGATCGTGATCTTGTAGTTGCGCAGGAACACGAACAGCACGATCGCGGCGAGAACGATGCCGATCAGGATCGCATCGCGCACGCTCTTGGCCGAGTCGGTGACGAGCACGCTCTGGTCGTACCAGGTCGCGAGCTTGACCCCGGGCGGCAGCACCGATCCGTAATTCCTAAGGGCCGTCTTGATGTCGTTGGCGATCTGCACGCTGTTGCCGTCGGGCTGCTGGTAGACATCCATCAGCACCGCGTCGTGCCCGTCGGCGGTCACCCGGATGTACTGCGGCACCGTCGAGTCGCCCACCTTGGCGACGTCGCCAAGGCGAACGAGGCCGTTCGGCCCGGTGCGCAGTACCGTCTGGGCGATCTGGTGGAACGTCTGGTAGCGGCTGTCGGATACCGTCAGGTACAGCTGGTAGTGGTCCTCGATGTGCCCGACGGCCTGCTGGATGTTCCCCTGTGCAAGGGCGTTCGTCACATCGGTCAGCGTCAGTCCGTACCCGGCAAGCCGCGCGGGATCGACGGTGACCCGGTACTCCTCGGGCGTCCCGCCGGTGATCCCGATCTTCGACACGCCCTTCACCGCCGACAGCAGGGGGCGCAACTGGTATTGGGCGAGATCGTAGAGTTGCGTGAGCGACAGCGTGTCCGACGACAGGCTGTACGAGATCACCGGGTCGACGGTCGGATCCATCCGCTTGGTCTCGATTGTCGTTCCTGCAGGGAGCGTCGGCAGCATCTGGGTGACCGCCGATTCGACCTCCTGCGTCGCCGCGACCATGTCGTGACCCCAGCCGAAGTCGACCTTGATCTCGGCGCTGCCGCGGCTGGATGTCGAGCTCAGGTTCAGCACCCCGGGCACGTGCCGGATCGCCTCCTCGACCGGGCGGGTGACCAGCGCCACCATCTGGTCCGCCGTACGGTCCCCCGAATCGAGCTCGACGGCGACGCGCGGAAAGCTCACGTCCGGGAACAGCGTCACCGGGAGCACGAACGACGCCGTCACCCCGCCGATGGCGAGGATTGCCAGCAGGAACAGGATCGACCGGCGATGGGTCTGCAGCCAGGCGGTGAAGTTCATTGAGCCTTCCCTTTGCCGGCCCCGTGATCCGCGCCTGTGCCGCCCGCCTCGCGCACCGCCTGGCCGTCGGAGAGCTCATAGTTGCCGAGCGTCACCAGCTTGAGCGCGGGGTCGAGCTTGCCGTCGATCGCATAGACGTCGTCCGCATCGAGCAGGATCTTGACGCCGACGCGCACCGCCTGGCCGTCCTTGATCTGGTAGACGTACGGGCCGTCCTCGTCGGACAGCACCGCCTGCCGCGGTACGACGTAGCCCGTGACGGTGGCCAGCGTTATCACGCCCTCCACGCGCATGCCCGGCAGCAGGCCCTCGGCGGACTTGCCCTCCATGCGCACGACGGCATCGACCAGCCGGGTCTGGGGATCGATCATGCCGTGCACACTGTCGATCTTCCCGGCGATCGGGCGCGCCGAGTCGAACACCGACGTGATCGTCACCGGCATCCCGGCGTGCACCTGGCTCACCCGTTCCGGTTCGACGCCGAGCATGATCTGCACGGCGCCGCGCTCGGTCAGCTGGAGCACGGTTCCGCCCTGGTCGAGCCGGTCGCCCACCTTGGCGTTGACTTCGGTGACGATGGCATCGCCGGGGGCGACCACCCACTGGGCCGAGGTTCCGGCGCCGATCCGTTCCTGCGCCTTGAGGGCGTCTTCGGCATCGGAGAGCGCCTTCTCGGCGGTCGCGACCTGCGCGTTGGTCGCGAGCTTCTCGGCGTACAGCTCGTGCGTGCGGGCGAGATCCGAGCGCGCGAACTTGACTGCCGAAGCGGCCTGCTGGTAGCCGAGCAGCGTCGCAGCGCCCGTCGCGTACTCGAACAGCTTCTGCCCGCGCCGCACTTCCTGTCCGGGCGCGACGGCCAGCTTCGCCACCTGTCCGGCGCGCGAAACGACGACGTGCACGGTGTTGCCGGTATCCGGCTGCACGGTGCCGTAGGTCGTCATCTGCACCGGCAAGGTCTTGTGGGACAAAGCGGCAGTCTGCACGAGGACCGTGCTGCTCTTCCGGCCGCTGTCGTCGTCGGCGCGCGCGGCGCCGATCAGGAACGCGTGCATGCCCAGTGCGACCACGACGGGCAACAAGGATTTTCTGTTCACTGCGTCGTCCTCTAGGAATGATTGGCCGTCTTGGTCGGCAGCTCGCTGCCGACCATCGTCTGCAATGCGATGTCCTGCTCGAGGATCGTCTCCTCGAGCTTGATGATCTCGGTCTCCTTCGCGAGCACGCCCGAACGCAGGTTCACGTATCCCAGTTCGTCCAGGTTGCCCCGCTGGAAGGCCCGGTCGGCATCGCCTGCGGCGGCCTTGAGCCTGACCAGGGCGGCGTTGGATTCCTCCAGTTGACGCTGCAGTCGCGGTTCGTTCTGCAGGATCACGTCGATGTTCCGGTAGGCCGTGTTGAGCCGGGCCTCGAAATCGTCGTAGAGTCTCTGTCGCGTCGCCAGCGCCACTGCGATGTTGCCGCGATTGCGGTCGAACATCGGGATGCTGAAGCTCACCAGCGTGCCGGTACTGTAGATCCGGCTGGTGTCGCGCTGCCGGTTCAACCCGATCGTGATGTCCGGGAACTGCTGCAGGATCGCCGCCCGGTAGGTCTGGTCCTGGCTTTCGTAGCCCGCCTTCAGCGCGAGAAGATCGGGGCGACGTGCAGGCAGATCGGGCAGGATCGCCCGCACCTTCGCGTCGTCGAGCGGCGGAAGCTGCGAGGGACCGACCAGGTCGAGCTTGACCGACGGCTTGAGGTCCAGCAACGCGGCAAGCTGGGCGCGCGCATTGTTCAGGTCGCTCTCGGTGCCGTGGATCTGCGCGTCGATGCCTGCGAGGGCCGTCAGGTCCGCGATCGCCACATCGGCCGTCGTGAGGCCTTTCGCCAGGGCCGCTTGCGTATGGTCGTATCGCGCCTGCAGGAGGTCGCGATTCTCGTGCAGGATCCTGAGCAGCCGCTCATTCGAGACGCTTTGCGCGAAAAGCACCCGCGCTTGGGCGACGACCTGCCATTCCTGCCACAGCAGGTTGAGATCGGTCTGCTCGGCCGCCGCCTCTGCCGACTTGCGCTTCACCGGGCCGTAGATCAGCGAGCCGACGTCGAAGCTCAGGCCGAGGTTGAACGCGTAGTTGTCGCTGCCCGGAACCTTGGGGCCGGGACGGTCGACCTCGCCGGAAAACTGCGGGTCCGGCAGCAGCCCGGCCGCGAACGCCTGCGCGTGGGCGACGTGCGCGTCGTCGCGCGCGAGCCTGAGATCCGGATTCTTGACCACCGCCAGGATCGCGACGTCGGTCATGTCCAGGCCATGGCTCGGATCGAACGGGTGGGCGCGCAGTTCCGGCAACGGCAGGTCACGCGTGTCGATCGTGAGGTGGCTCACCGAGTCGAGCATGCCCGGTTGCATGTCGAGCGGCTTGGGCTCGTAGCTGGCGCATCCGGCCAGGCTCGCCACCACGGCTGCGCCGACGAGGATCGACATTCTCATTGCAGACTCCGACGGGCGCCCGCGCCTACCGAGCGGGAGTTCGAGACGGTGGCGAGGTGCGCGACCGTCCCAGCCGCGCAGGCCGGTGGCCGGCGACGCCCAAGACATCCTGGGTTCATTTCCGAGGGTAAAACGCTATGACGGGCCAAAAAACGGGGCGGTGGAAACCGCCCCGTTCACATCGACATTGGAACCGTGGTTAGGCGGGCTGCATGCCCTTCTTCTCCGCGGGTGCATCCTGCTCGTTGGCGAGCATCTTGCTGCGCATGGGCATCACGACAATTTTGGCCAGCAGTGCCGCAGCGATCGACATGATCGCCGCGACCCAGAGGACCGCCACCCAGCTTCCGGTCGAGGCCTTGATGACGCTCGCGATCGGCACCAGCAGCGATGCGGTGCCTTTCGCCGTGTACAGGAAGCCGTTGTTGGCCGCCGCGAATTTCGAGCCGAAGGTGTCGCCGCAAACCGCGGGAAATATCGCGAAGATCTCACCCCAGAACAGGAAGATCAGCGGTGCGAAGAGCAGGAAGCCGCCGGGCGTATGGCCGAACTCCATCAGCCCCAGCATCGCCAGGCCCTCGCCGGTGAACACCAGCAGCATCGTGTTCTCGCGACCGATGTGATCCGAGATCCAGCCGGTGAGCGGGCGCGTGAATCCGTTGCAGAGGTTGTCGATCACCAGCGTGAGCGTCAGCAGCGGCATCGTGGCGCCGAACACCATCATCGGAACCGACGACACGCCGTAATCCTTCGCGATCGGCGCGACCTGCGCCGCCGCCATCAAGCCTCCCGCTGCCACCAGCACGAAGATCAGATAAAGCAACCAGAACACCGGCGTCTTCATCATTTGGCCCGGCGTGAAATCGTGCCGGGTCTTCGGGTTCGCTGCCGTGCTGACTCCCGCGAAAGCGGCCTTGACGGGGGCACGGATCAGGAACAGCGCCAGCACGACGATCACGCCACCCTGGATCAGGCCGAAGGTGAAGAACGCCTGCTGATAGCCGCCGCTGTGAACCATCGCTGAAATCGGGATCACCGTGAGTGCGGCTCCGGCACCGAACCCCGCGGCGGTCAGACCGGCGGCCAGGCCGCGCTTGTCGGGAAAGAGCTTCAGTGCATTGCCGACGCAGGTCCCATACACGCATCCAGCGCCGACACCGGAGACCACCGCGGCGAAATAGAGCAGCTCGAGCGAGGTTGCCATCGAGTTGAGCACCCAGGCGATGGCCACCAGGATGCCGCCGAAGAGCACGACCGGACGCGGGCCGAACTTGTCCATCGCCCAGCCTTCGACCGGCACCAGCCAGGTTTCGGTCAGCACGAACACCGAAAACGCGACCTGGATCGCCGCTTTCGTCCATCCCATCTTGTCGTGCATCGGATTGACGAACAGCGTCCAGCCGTACTGCAGGTTGGCGATCATCGCCATGCAGATGATCCCCATGACCAGCTGCGCCCATCGATTCTTCAACCCGGTGTATTGGGTCGGGTCCTGAGCCTGAGTAGCGTTCACGTCGGTTTCCTCCTGGTAAGGCAAAAAAATGATGCCCGAAGACTATGGTGGCCGGGTTCGTTGCTCGCGAGTTCTTGCCGTTGCGACGGCGGCCGCGCTGAACCGTCTTGATACGCCGAGTTGCAAGCGTCGTCCAGCCGCAGCATCGCATCGAGCCTCATTCAAGCCATGCCGACGATCGGCTCGGCCACCGCTCCCGTCTTCCGGATCGCGTTCAAGCCACGATCCGGGCGACGGGCTTCGCCGCAGGGGCCGAGCCGTCCGTGGTCCTTGCGCGTCGTATCCACGCTCAGAAGTTGTAGATGCCACTGAACTGGACGCGCGACATCGTTCCGTGGTCCTGCTGCCCGTCCGGGATGAAGCCTTCGACCTTGCGCTCGCCCCAGCTGTACTCGACGCCGAAGGTGGTGTTCGGCACCGGGTGCCAGATCAGGTTGGCGTGAACCGACTGCGACTGCTTGGTCAGCTGGTCCCCATTGGCGATGAGCTGGTCGACGTCCTTGAGGCTGCTGTGCTCATAACCGTAGATCAGGTTGGTCTCCCACTCGTCGTTGGCGAAGAAATGCTCGTAACCGACGAAAGTACCCACCGAGGTGACGATGTCGAGCTGGTGGGTGTTGTCGTTGAGGATCGCCCCGTTGAACAGCAGGTCCTGCAGGTAGCGGCCGATGCCGGGCCCGCCGTTGAGGCTGAAGAACAGCTGGTCGGCGCCGAGCGACGGCGACAGCTGGTTCATGTTGAGGACCGCATTCATGCCCAGTCCGAAGCCCCACTTGTGGGTCTGGACGACCTGATCGGGCGGAACGCCGATGGTGCCGGTGTCGACGTTGATCTCGCGCGCCACTCCCATGAACGACAGGTGCCCGAAATCGGAATCACGCTGCCAGCGACCGACGATGTCGGGCACGCTCCCGGCGAGCTGGCTCGGACCGTTCTGGCACGGGCTCACCCGACCCAGCGTACAGCCGGCGGGGTCGCCCAGCTGGCCGTCCTGGTCGACGTTCCATTGGTTGCCGTTGTACAGCCCGGCCGGGGAGAAGTAGTCACCCGTGTTGTTCTCAAGCGAGACCATGACCGTGTCCGGCGTCCCCTTGATCGAGTGCGTCCAGCGCACCTGCGGTTGGCGGATGAACACCTGCCCGGCCGGTCCGTTGAAGTCGAGGCTGTTCGGCCCGGCCGCGGTGTCCTGGAACGTCGTCCAGTCCTGCCCGAACGTCCATTCGCCCAGTGCGCCGTAGGCGTTGCGCAGGCGGAAGGCGTACGAGTTCGAGATGTTGGGGTTGCCCTGCGCCGACAGGTAGAAGTCCCCCGAGATGTGGGACATCAGGTCGCCGTAGGGAGTGTTGGTGTGGGTCTCGAAGTAGATGTAGCTCTGCTTGGCGTTGCTGTTGGCCCACGTCCCCTTGCGGTCGGTGCCCGGCGCGCCGTTCATCGGGATGGCGCCGAAGTCGTCCTGCGGCCCCACCGACTGCTTGAAGTCGTAGATGGCGTCGAGCTTGACGTGGCCGGCGATGGTCATCCACGTCTGGGTACCCGGCAGCTGCCAGTAGCCGGGGTGTTCCTTGTTGACGGGACCGCCGGTCGTCTGCAGCGAGTCGGCACTCGCCTGGGCGTTGTTGACCTGCGTCTGCAGGTCCTGGATCTGCTTCTGCAGCGTCTCATTCTGCTTCTGCAGCGCCTGAATCTGGTCCTGTATCGCCTTTATGTCCGGCGTCTGCGCCGCCGCGGGGGCGACGAGCGCGACCTGCAATGCTGCAATTGACGTGATGCCTGCCAGTGCTGAGAGCTTGAACCGGGTGCTCATTTGCCGAACTCCTCTCTTGGGTACGTCGCAACTGCGCGTTTTCGCGTTCTTGCGATTGCACCCGCGCGGCACGCTCGCCGTGCGGGTGCGGCTCGCGCTACTGGTAGGCATACACGCCTATGCATCCGTGGGTGCAGGACAGCCCCTTCGCCGCATTGTTGTCGAAGGGCTTGCTGTTCGCCTCCATCGGCAGGTAGACGTGGTGATTGTGGTCATTGACCGCGACCGCGTGCGTCTTCGGTGCGGTCTCCGGAGCGGCGACCAGCTTGTGGGTGCGCCCGTCGATCACGCCCAGCACCGGGCCTTTCGAGCCGTGACGCGAGCCGAGGAAGTACATGTTCGTCACCGGATCGTAGGCGGTCTGGTCGGTCCCGCCGAGGATGCCGGTTTGCTCCACGTGGCCGTCCTTGAGGCTGACGATGTCGGTCATGTCCTTGGTATCGCAGCCGACCAGGATCTCGTCCTGCGCCTTGTTGAGCGAGATGCCCCCTGCCTCGCAGCTGTCACCGGGGGGCAGCGGGTATTTCTTGACCACTTCCTTGGTGACTGGATTGAGCGCGTAGACCGCGCCCGGGCCGTGGTTGACTTCGGGAAGCGCCAGGTAGAACAGGTCGGTACGCGAATCCCACACCGAGCCCTCGAGCCCGGCGGTGGCCTCGCGCATCAGCACCTCGTTCTTGACGATCTTCTTCGCCTCGGTGTCGATCCAGCACAGGTAGGGAATGGTGGAATCGGCCGACTCGCCCATCAGCACGTGATCCTTGGGATCGTAGGCGGCGCCGTCGATGCGCGCGTTGCCACCCTTGCAGTCGAACGTGTCCAGTACCTTGCCGCTATGGACGTCGAGCACCTTGATGTTGCTGGGAGCGTCGGTCGCCCACAGGTCGCTGCCCTCGCGGTAGGCGATGTTCGGGCCCGAGGTCTCCGGCTTGTTGTAGACGCCGCGGAAGCCCCCGTAGCGGCGCACGAACGTGTCGGTGTTGGTGTCGATGACGTCGACGGCGCGATTGGAGCGATCCGACACATACATCAACCCGTTCTCCTGATCCACCGTGCTGAAGTCCACCACGTTGATCGGATGTCCCGGAACCTGGATCGTCTTGATCAGCTGCCATTCAGCGGCCTGGGCCGTGGCGGCCAATCCCACGGCCGCCGCAGTTGCAACCAAGAGCACCACCTGCCTGCAATTCGGTTTCATGCGAAGAACCCCCTTGCTCGGTTGTATTTCAGTCGAACGGTTCTGCCGATGCCCAGTCTGCGATCTGACCTGAACTGATGTTGCTCCGTGCTGAATGGTTGGCGCGTCGTACCGGACAGCACGCACTTCAACGAATGTGAAGACCAGTCGACATCCCCGTTGCCTCTCATCGTCATCGCGCGCGCGGCGAACCGGGGACGTTCAAATCGAATCGGGTGGAAAACTTGCAGGCGCGGACAGATGGGTTCCGCGAACGCGCGATGCGAGCGCATCGTGAGCAGGAGTGATCGGCGGCGCCCGCCGAGCGCGATGCCGGCCAGCCAAGCGGTCGCGCGACTTTGTCGCACGAGCGCAGCGAAACATTAACCGCCGTTCGCGTTGTGGCGTCATCGCGTCCTCCTGGGACCGAAATCCAAAGGCGCGTATACGTTCATCACCTACGTTACGCGCGTAATTGAAATGCTTATTGAAAATAATGTATGTGGTATATCACCCCGGTGTCAACAGGCTTGGCGGAAATTTTTGTCAATCGCACAGGCGATGACATTTTTGGTCAATCGCGCTCGGGCGGCCGACATTCCTGGTCGATTGCGCGAGCGCAAACCACCGTCGGAGGCGGCACGCTGGACGCAGGTGGCGGACGTGCTGGGGGAGCGCCCCGGCGGTGCAGGAGGCGTCGGGTATCGGAGGAAGACCCCGCGTGCGCTTGCGCGCCGTTCCTCAAGCCGAGGACGGCGGCGTGGCGGTCGCCGCGCCTGGGCAGATCAGCGAAGGATGCCGAGTCTCAGCGGTCGGGCCGGGCGAGAGATAACGCCGTCTTGGCGAATTTGATCGCCGATGCGCTGTCGCCCTTTTGCGCCGCATCACGGGCGCGCGACAGGGCGGCCTGCGCGGTCTCGAAGCGGCTCTGCGCGTCGCGCACGGCGATTTCCGCCTGGCCGAGCGCGGTCTCCGCCTCCTGACTGAGGCCGGGAGAGGGCGTCGACGCTACGTTCGGGGCGGGTGATGCCTGGGCGACTTGCTTTGGCTGCTCCTCGGTCGCCGCGCTGCCGGGCGCCCTGGCCCACGGCAGGTCGGGATCGTTGGCGCCGCTCGGCGCCAGGGGCGGCGCGGGCTCGGCCGGTCGCTTTGCGTCGGGCGCGGCGGCATTGGTGCCACGATCGGCCGACGCCGTCTTGGCTGCCGGCTGATCGGGCTCGAACGGACGCAAGTTGACGTCGTTGGGGACCTTCTGGTTCACCGGCACCCGGTAGGTCACCGAATTGCCATTGACGATCCGCGTGACCGTCTTCCACTGGGTGGGAGCGACCTGTCCCTCACCCGGCGACGCCGGCGTCGAGCATGCCGCGAGGGCGGCGAGCGATCCGATGGCGACGAGCGTCGAGGCCGAGTTCATGTCCGAGGGGTCCTTTGGATGCGTCGGCCACATAGCGCACACCGGCCCCGCGAGCCTAGTGGGGTCGCTTTCGCGGCTCAAATGCGCGTTGCGAGGCTCGCTCGGCGCAACCCGTCAGATCAATCCCGCACCGCGCGCCCACTGGTACTTGGCGCCGAGCACCGCGACCGGGATTTCCGTCGAATAAGCATACGCCGGGATGCCGTGCTGGTACAGGTACTCGGCGGCCTCCTCGACCTGCACGTCGCCGGCGAGCGATGCGACGATCGGCTTCTCGATACCCTTGGCCTTCATCTCCTCGACGACCTCGACGACGAGCTTCGCGAACACCATCGGCGGCGTGATGATCGTGTGCCAGTAGCCCAGGATCAGCGCATGGATGCGCGGATCCTCGAGGCCCAGCCGGATCGTGTTCTGGTAGGTCTTCGGCGGCTCGCCCCCGGTGATGTCGACGGGGTTCCCTGCGGCCCCGAACGGCGGGATGAACTTGCGGAACGCCGCGTCGAGGTCGGCGGGCATCGCCATCAGCGACAGCTTGTTGTCGACGCAGGCGTCGGACAGCAGCACGCCCGAGCCGCCGGCGCCGGTGATGATCACGACGTTCTCGCCCTTGGGCGTCGGCAGCACCGGGATGCCGCGCGCGAACTCGAGCAGGTCGCGCAGGCTGCGGGCGCGGATCACGCCGGACTGCTTGAACACGTCCTCGTAGATCTTATCGTTGCCCGCCAGCGCGCCGGTGTGGGAGGAGGCCGCCTTCGCGCCGGCCGAGGTGCGGCCGGCCTTGAGCACGACGACCGGCTTCTTCTTCGACACGCGCTTCGCGACCTCGGCGAACGCGCGCCCGTCCTTCAGGTCCTCGCAGTGCTGGGCGATGATGTGGGTGTTCTCGTCCTGCTCGAAGAACACCAGCAGGTCGTCCTCGTCGATGTCCGACTTGTTGCCCAGGCCGACGATCGCCGACACGCCCATCTTGGCCGAGCGCGAGAAGCCGATGATCGCCATGCCGATGCCGCCCGACTGCGACGACAGCGCCGCATGGCCCTTGACGTCGTAGGCGGTGCAGAACGTCGCGCACAGGTTCTTCCACGTGTAGTAGAAGCCGTAGATGTTCGGGCCCATCAGGCGCACGTTGTACTTGCGTCCGATCGCCACGATCTCGTTCTGGCCTTCGACGTTGCCGGTCTCGGCGAAGCCGGACGGAATCAGCACCGCGCCGGGAATCTTCTTCTCGCCGACCTCGGTGAGCGCCTGGGCGACGAACTTCGCAGGAATCGCGAACACCGCGACGTCGACCTCGCCCGGGATGTCCTTGACGCTCTTGTAGGCCTTGAGGCCCATGATCTCGGTGGCCGAGGGGTTGATCGGGTAGATCTTGCCCTTGTAGCCGCCGTTGATCAGGTTCTTCATCACCGAGTTGCCGATCTTGCCTTCCTCGGCCGACGCCCCGATCACCGCCACCGCATCGGGCTTCATGATCCGGTTCATCGCGCGGACTATCTCGGCCTCGCTCGGGCGGTAGCGCGCGGGTGCAGGGTTCCAGTCGGCGACGATCCGCACGTCCGCGGCGATCGCGCCGTCCCTGGTCGCAAACACCGGGTTCAGGTCCATCTCGGCGATCTCGGGGAAATCCGAGACCAGCTGCGAGACGCCGACGATGAGATTCGCCAGCGCATCGCGGTTCACCGGATCGGCGCCGCGCACGCCCTTGAGGATCTCGGCTGCGGCGATGCCGTCCAGCATCGACAGCGCATCCTCGCGCGACGCAGGGGCGAGACGGAAGGTGATGTCCTTCAGCACCTCGACCAGCACGCCGCCCAGGCCGAAAGCGACGAGCTTGCCGAACGACGGGTCGGTGACGGCACCGACGATCACCTCCTGGCCGCCGGTCAGCATCTGCTGGACCTGGACGCCCTCGAGCTTCGCACTGGCGCTGTACTTGCGCGCGTTCGCCATGATCGTCGCGAAACCCTGCTCGACGTCCTGCGCGCTCTTCACGCCGACGAGCACGCCGCCCGCCTCGGTCTTGTGCAGGATGTCCGGCGACACGATCTTCAGCACGACCGGGAATCCCATCCCGGTGGCGAGGGTCACCGCTTCGGCCGCGGTGGTCGCGACACCTTCCTTCGGAACCGGAATGCCGTAGGCGTCGCAGACGAGCTTGCCTTCGGGGGCGGTGAGCGACGAGCGCCCGTCGGCTTTCACTTTCTCGAGAATCTTCCTGACTGCTGCCTTGTCCTGCGCCATCGCCTGCCCCCTGGAATTACCGTTCGTTCGCGTCGTTCGGGAAATTCGTCTCGGCCGTGCCGCGCTCAGATCGCGCGTTCAGCGCGCAACTGTTCGATCTGCTGGCGCGAGTAGCCGAGTTCCGCCAGTACTTCGTCGGTGTGCTCGCCCAGCAGCGGCGAGCGCTTTACCTCGCTCGGACTGTCGGAGAGCTTAATCGGATTGCCGACCGACAGGTACTTGCCCCGCGTCGGGTGATCGACCTCGACGACGGTCCCGGTCTCGCGCAGCGACGGCTCCTCGGCGATCTCCTTCATCGACAGGATCGGTCCGCAGGGGATGTCGTGCTCGTTCAGGAGGTCCATCGCCTCGAACTTGGTCTTCGTCATCGTCCACTTCTCGATCTCGCCGAAGATCTCCATCAGATGCGGCAGCCGCGCCTTGGGCGTCGCATAGCGCGGGTCGGTCAGCCACTCCTCGCGGCCGATGACCTTGCAGATGTCCTTCCAGACCGGCGCCTGGGTGATGAAATAGATGTAGGCATTGGGATCGGTCTCCCAGCCCTTGCACTTCAGGATCCAGCCCGGCTGGCCACCGCCCGAGGCATTGCCGGCGCGCGGCACCGCCTCGCCGAACGTGCCGTTCGGATACTGCGGATATTCTTCCATCACCTTCGTGCGGTCGAGGCGCTGCTGGTCGCGCAGCTTGACGCGGCAAAGGTTCAGCACGCCGTCCTGCATCGCGGCCGTCACGCGCTGGCCGCGTCCGGTGGTGTTGCGCTGGTACAGCGCCGTGACGATCCCGAGCGCCAGATGCAGGCCGGTGCCCGAATCGCCGATCTGGGCACCGGTGACCAGCGGCGGGCCGTCGTCGAAACCCGTCGTCGACGCGGCGCCGCCGGCGCATTGCGCGACGTTCTCGTAGACCTTGCAATCCGCGTAGGGGCCGGGGCCGAAACCCTTGATCGAGGCGACGATCATCCGCGGATTGAGCTCCTGGATGCGCTCCCAGGTGAAGCCCATGCGATCGAGCGCGCCGGGCGCGAAGTTCTCGACCAGCACGTCGCATTTCTTCACCAGCGCCTCGAGGACTTCCTTGCCCTTGGAATTCTTCGCATCGATCGTGACCGAGCGCTTGTTGTGGTTCAGCATCGTGAAGTAGAGGCTGTCCACGTCCGGGATGTCACGCAGCTGGCCGCGCGTGATGTCGCCTTCGCCTGCCCGCTCGACCTTGATCACGTCGGCGCCGAACCAGGCCAGCAGTTGCGTGCACGTCGGACCCGACTGCACGTGCGTGAAATCGAGAATCCTGACTCCGTCCAGCGCTTTGCCCATCGAAACCCCTTTTGTCCTCGTGCGCGCTCCGCGCGTCGTCCATTGCGCTCTCGCGCAGCCTTGATTACCTCTGATCCACCCTGTCTCGGGATGGCCCCGCATGCCCGAGCCGCGGGCGGCTCAGTTCACTCACTTCTTCGCGGTCGGGTTGAGGCTCGTGATGCGACCGCTCTCGGTGCCGGCCTTTTCGTCGATGACGGCATTGATGAGGGTGGGCCTGCGCGAGCGGATGGCTTCTTCCATGGCCTTGCGCAGGTCGCCAGGCGTCGTGACGTGCACGCCGACGCCGCCGAAGGCCTCCATCAGCTTCTCGTAGCGCGCGTCCTTGACGAACACCAAGGGCGCCGGATCGCTGCCACCGGTCACGTTGACCTCGTCGCCGCGGTAGACGCCGTTGTTGTTCATGATGACCACGCAGACAGGCAGGTTGTAGCGGCAGATGGTCTCGCACTCCATGCCGGAGAAGCCGAAGGCGCTGTCGCCCTCGATCGCGATCACCGGCTGGCCGCTGACCACGGCCGCCGCGACGGAGAAGCCCATGCCGATGCCCATCACGCCCCAGGTGCCGACGTCCAGGCGCTTGCGCGGCTTGTACATGTCGACGATGCTGCGGGTGAAGTCGAGCGCGTTGGCGCCCTCGTTGACCAGCATGGCGTCCGGATTCGCCTTGACGATGTCGCGCACCACGTTCAGCGCGCTGTGGAAGTTCATCGGCGCAGGGTTCTTCGCCAGCGTCTCGGCCATCTTGGCGACGTTCTTGGTCTTGCGCTCGGCGATGGCGGACAGCCATTCCGCCGGCGGCTTCGGCCAGCTCGAGCCCGCGGTCGAGTCGATCGCCGCGAGCAATGCCGACACGCAGGAACCGATGTCGCCGACCAGCGGCGCCTCGATGCGCACGTTGCTGTCCGCCTCGGTCGGCGAGATGTCGACCTGGATGAACCTCTGGCCGCCCCATTCCTTGGAGCTCTTGCCGCCCCATGTCTTGCCCTTGCCTTGCGAGAGCAGCCAGTTGAGGCGCGCGCCGATCAGCATCACGACGTCGGCCTCGGGCAGCACGTAGGAGCGCGCGGCGGAAGCGGATTGCTCGTGGGTGTCGGGCAGCAAGCCTTTCGCCATCGACATCGGCAGGTAGGGGATGCCCGTCTTCTCGACCAGCGCGCGGATCTCGGCGTCGGCCTGCGCGTAGGCCGCGCCCTTGCCGAGGATGATCAGCGGGCGCTTGGCGCCTTTGAGCAGGTCGACTGCACGCTGCACGGCGTCCTGTGCCGGGATCTGGCGCGGCGCCGGATCGACCACCTTGATCAGCGACTTCCTTCCCGCTTCCGCGTCCATCGACTGCGGGAACAGCTTGGCCGGTAGATCGAGATAGACGCCGCCCGGACGGCCGGAGACAGCGGCGCGGATGGCGCGCGCGATGCCAACGCCGATGTCCTCGGCGTGCAGCACGCGGAAGGCGGCCTTGGCGAGCGGCCTGGCGATGGCCAGCTGGTCCATCTCCTCGTAGTCGCCCTGCTGCAGGTCGACGATCTCGCGCTCGCTGGAGCCGCTGATCAGGATCATCGGAAAGCAATTGGTGGTCGCGTTCGCGAGTGCGGTCAGGCCGTTAAGAAAGCCGGGCGCCGACACGGTGAGGCAGATACCCGGTTTCTGCGTCATGTAGCCCGCGATCGACGCGGCGTAGCCCGCATTCTGCTCGTGGCGGAACGAGATCACGCGAATGCCTGCAGCCTGCGCCTTGCGCGTGAGGTCGGTGATCGGGATGCCCGGCAGTCCGAATATCGTGTCGATTCCGTTGAGCTTGAGGGCTTCGATGACCAGGTGAAAGCCATCGATCTCCTGCTGCGGCTGGACGTTCGCCTGGTCGCCGCCCGTCATGCGGGGGGCAGCCTCCGTTACGGCGGGTGCCGGCTGCTTGTGCACTGCGGTGACGCTCTCCATTGCGATCTCCTGAATCAAACCGATGCCGTGCGCCCGCTGCGATTTCGCGCCCAGCACGGTCGGGAATTCGGTCGAATACGAGTGCGTCGGAATGTCCTGCGGGAACCGAATGTCCTGCCGGAACCGGCACTCCGCTTGTTCCTCGACTTGCGCCGCGCCCGCTCGCGCAGTGTCAGCCGGTACGCGTGTTCGCTTGCCTCCAAGATCCGGGGGGCATCCCCGGAGAGCGGCGCCTGTTAGTGGCCCCGACGCCTTGTCCGAATAATCCGGGTAAGATATGTGATATACCAGACGGCGTCAACGGGCAAATGGACCACGCCCGTGCTCGCGACACGCTATGGCGCATTCTCAGGCTGGCGCAGAGCAGCAAGCGCGATCGCAGCGAGAACGTGCAGGGGTTCGCTGTCGGGAAGTTGGATGCGGTTTTGGCGTTCGCGGTCTTTCACATAGATATATAAGATGGCTCGAAAAGGTGGAACTGCGGTTGGAAACCTAGCGCCGCGGTCCGCAACGGAGGAGGCACAACCGGTGTCCACCAGCGAAGGATCCGGCGCGGCGGCAATGGCGCTGGAGCTCGTTCCACTCTCGAGCGCCGTCAGTTTGCGCGACCAGGCCTACGCCGCCATCAAGCAGGCGATCATGGAGGCCGACATCTACGCGCACAAGCACGAATTGCGGCTCGACGACCGCCAGCTCTCCCGGTCGCTCGGAGTAAGTCGCACGCCGATCCGCGAAGCGATGACCCTGCTGGAGCAGGAGGGTTTCTTGCGTACGGTGCCCCGCCGCGGCATCTTTATCGTACGCAAAACGAAGAAGCAAATCATCGAGATGATCGAGATGTGGGCAGCGCTCGAGAGCATGGCTGCCAGGCTTGCGACGACCAACGCCTCCGACGACGACATAGCCTCGTTGCGCAAGATGTTCGACGAATTCCGCAATTCGACGCCCGGGGACCATATCCACGAATACTCCGACGCGAACATCGCGTTCCACCAGGCGATCATCGGGCTTTCCGGCTCGGAGCTGATGGGCAAGACGATCGAGAACCTGTTCATCCACGTGCGCGCAATTCGCCGCCTGACGATCTCCCAAAGTGACCGAGCGGCGCGCTCGATCGTCGATCACATGCGGATCATCGAGGCGTTGGAGCGCCGTGATACCGACCTCGCCGGGCGGCTGGTGCGCCAGCATTCGCTCGATCTCGCCACCCATGTCGAAAAGCAGTGCGACTTTCTCGAGTGATCGGGCATCGGGTGAGTTTCCGCCGGACTCCGCCCCGAATTCACTGCAATCGCCCAAGGAATGCATGTCGTCATGAATGAACGATCGATCGTCGATACGTCGCGCATTTCCGGCCGGCGCGGTGTCAAGGGACGGCCCAAGGGCCGCAACGTCGACCCGCAGGCGCTCTCCGAGGTGCGCGAGCTGCTCGGCGACGCGCCGCGCGAGCGCTCGCTGCTGATCGAGCACCTGCACCGGATCCAGGACGCGAAAGGCTGCATCCTGCCGGCGCATCTCGTCGCGCTCGCGCAGGAGATGAAGCTTGCGACCACCGAGGTCTACGAGGTCGCGACTTTCTATCATCACTTCGACGTCCTCGCCGACGGCGAGACGGCCCCGCCGCCGATCACCATCCGCGTGTGCGAGACGCTTTCCTGCCAGATGGCGGGCGCCGAGGCGCTGCACGACGCGCTGGTCGCGCAGGCCGGCGCCGGGGTGCGGGTAATCAAGGTGCCGTGCATCGGCCGCTGCGAGCATGCCCCTGCCGCGGTGGTCGGCCGTAGGCCCGTCGATCGCGCGAGCGTCGACAAGGTGATGGCTGGGGTTGCCGCCGGGAAGACCGAGCCGGATCGTCCCGATCACGTCGACCTCGCCCGTTACCGCGCGGCCGGGGGTTACCGGTCCCTCGCCGCCTGCGTCGGCGGGGAACGCGACGTCGAGTCGGTGATCGCCGAGCTCGAGAGCTCGGCGCTGCGCGGCCTGGGCGGCGCCGGGTTCCCGGCCGGGCGCAAGTGGCGGATCGTGCGCGCCGAACCCGCGCCACGGCTGATGGCCGTCAACATCGACGAAGGCGAGCCCGGCACGTTCAAGGACCGCCATTACCTCGAGCGCGACCCCCATCGCTTTCTCGAAGGCATGCTGATCGCCGCCTGGGCGGTCGGCATCGACGCCGTCTACATCTATCTGCGCGACGAGTACGCGGCCTGCCGCGAGCTGCTCGCGTGCGAGCTCGCCGCCCTGAAAGCCGATCCGCCCTGTCCCCTTCCCCGCATCGAGCTGCGCCGCGGCGCCGGCGCCTACATCTGCGGCGAGGAGTCGGCGATGATCGAGTCGATCGAGGGCAAGCGCGGCATGCCCCGGCTGCGCCCGCCCTACGTCGCGCAGGTGGGGCTGTTCGGGCGCCCGACGCTCGAGCACAACATGGAGACGCTCTACTGGGTGCGCGACATCCTCGAGCGCGGCGCGCAGTGGTTCGCGGGCCAGGGACGGCACGGCCGCAAGGGCCTGCGCTCGTTCTCGGTGTCCGGCCGCGTCGCAAAGCCGGGCGTGCACCTGGCACCCGCGGGCATCACCGTGCGCGAGCTGATCGACGAGTACTGCGGCGGCATGCTGCCCGGCCACGAGTTCTATGGCTACCTGCCCGGTGGCGCCTCGGGCGGGATCCTGCCCGCGAGCATGGGCGACATTCCGCTCGATTTCGACACGTTGCAGCCGCACGGCTGCTTCATCGGCTCGGCGGCGGTGATCGTCCTGTCGCAGCACGATCGCGCGCGCGACGCGGCACTCAACCTGATGCGCTTCTTCGCCGACGAATCCTGCGGACAGTGCACGCCCTGCCGCGTGGGAACGGCGAAGGCGGTCGCGCTGATGGAAAAACCAGCCTGGGACAAGCCCCTGCTCGACGACCTTGCGCAGGCGATGGCCGACGCCTCGATCTGCGGTCTCGGCCAGGCCGCCCCCAATCCCCTCGCCTGCGTGTTCAGGTACTTCCCGCAGGAACTGGAGTCGAGCCGATGAACGCCCCCGTGGAAGCGCTCGCAGCGCAACAGCCCATTTCCTTCCGCCTGAACGGGGCCGAAGTCGAAGCGCTGCCCGGCGAGACGATCATCGAGGCGGCTGACCGCGTCGGCGTTGAGATCCCGCGGCTGTGCCACAAGCCCGGCTATCGTCCCGACGGCAATTGCCGCGCGTGCATGGTCGAGATCAAGGGGGAGCGGGTGCTGGCACCCTCGTGCTGTCGCGCACCCACCTCCGGCATGGAGGTCAGCAGCAACAGCGCGAGGGCCCTGCACGCGCAGAAGATGGTCGTCGAGATGCTCGCCTCCGACGTGCCGGAGAAAGCGTACCGGAAGGACTCCGAGCTCGATCACTGGAAGAAGGCGCTTCGCATCGGCAAGCCGCGCTTCGCGCCGCGTGCGCAGCCCGCCGCCGACCTCTCGCACGCGGCGATGGCGGTCAACCTCGACGCCTGCATCCAGTGCACGCGCTGCGTGCGCGCCTGTCGCGAGGAGCAGGTCAACGACGTCATCGGCTACGCGTTCCGCGGCTCGCATTCGAAGATCGTGTTCGATCTCGACGACCCGATGGGCGCATCGTCCTGCGTTGCCTGCGGCGAATGCGTGCAGGCCTGCCCGACCGGTGCGCTCGCGCCGGCGCACGACGCCTACCTGCAGGCAGTCGACCGCGAAGTCGCGTCGCTGTGCCCGTACTGCGGCGTCGGCTGCCAGATCACCTATCACGTCGGCGACAACCGCATCGTCCGGGTCGACGGGCGCGACGGCCCGGCGAACCACGAGCGGCTGTGCGTCAAGGGCCGTTTCGGATTCGATTACGTCTCCCACCCGCAACGGCTGACCCGGCCGCTGATCCGCAAGCCCGGGTTTCCCAAGACCGCCGATTTCAAGGTCGACCCCGCGAACCCGCTCGCGGTGTTCCGCGAAGCGACCTGGGAAGAGGCGCTGGCACTCGCCGGCGGCACGCTCAGGAACATCCGCGACACGCACGGCCCCGACGCGCTCGCGGGATTCGGCTCGGCCAAGGGCAGCAACGAGGAGGCCTACCTGTTCCAGAAACTCGTGCGCACGGGTTTCGGCACGAACAACGTCGATCACTGCACGCGCCTTTGCCACGCATCGAGCGTCGCGGCGCTGCTCGAGGGCATCGGCTCGGGAGCGGTGTCGAACCCGGTGATGGACGTGATGAAGGCCGAGGTCGTGCTGCTGATCGGTGCCAACCCGGTGTCCAACCATCCGGTGGCGGCGACGTGGATCAAGAATGCGGTGAAGAACGGCACCAAGCTGATCCTCGCCGATCCGCGCCGCTCCGAGCTCGCGCGTCATGCCGCGCATTTCCTGCAGTTCAAGCCCGACAGCGACGTCGCGATGCTGAACGCGATGATGCACACGATCGTCGAGGAAGGGCTGGTCGCGCAGAGCTTCATCGACGACCGCACCAGCGGCTATGCCGAGCTGCGCGACAACGTCGCCCGCTTCTCCCCGGAAGCGATGGCACCGGTGTGCGGAATCCCGGCGGCGACGATCCGCGAGGTGGCCCGGATGTTCGCGAAGTCGCGGGCGTCGATGATCCTGTGGGGGATGGGCATCTCGCAGCACGTGCACGGCACCGACAACGCGCGCTGTCTGATCGCGCTGTCGATGATGACCGGGCAGATCGGTCGGCCCGGCACCGGGCTGCATCCGCTGCGCGGCCAGAACAACGTCCAGGGCGCCTCCGACGTCGGGCTGATCCCGATGATGTACCCCGACTACCAGAAGGTCGGCAGCACCGACGTGCGCTCGATGTTCGAGAAGCTGTGGAATACGGTGCTCGATCCCAACCCCGGGCTGACCGTTGTCGAGATCATGGACGCCGTCCACGCCGGAAAGATTCGTGGCATGTACATCATGGGCGAGAACCCGGCGATGTCCGATCCCGACGTCGACCACGCGCGCGCGGCGCTGGCGAAGCTCGAGATGCTGGTCGTGCAGGACATCTTCCTGACCGAGACCGCGTATCTGGCCGATGTGATCTTGCCGGCCTCCGCATTCCCAGAGAAGACCGGCACCTTCACCAACACCGACCGGGCGGTCCAGCTCGCCCGCCAGGCGCTGCAGCCGCCCGGCGAAGCGCGCCAGGACCTCGCGATCATCAATGACATGGCGAGACAGCTCGGCCTCGACTGGGACTACGCCCACCCGCGCGACGTCTTCGACGAAATGCGCAAGGCGATGCCGTCGATCGCCGGCATCACCTGGGAGCGGCTCGAGCGCGAACACGGTGTCACCTACCCCTGCGAGCACGAAGGCGACCCGGGCGAGCCTGTGGTGTTCATCGACCGCTTCCCCACCGAGACCGGCAGGGCGCAGCTCGTCCCGGCGCAGCTCATCCCCGCCGCCGAGAAGCCCGACGCCGCGTATCCATTCGTGCTGATCACCGGGCGACAGCTCGAGCACTGGCACACCGGCAGCATGACCCGGCGCAGCGCGGCGCTCGACTCGATCGAGCCATTCCCGGTCGCATCGCTCAACCCGCAGGATCTGCAGGCGCTCGGCATCGCGCCGGGCGGCACGATCACCGTCGCGTCACGCCGCGGCAGCGTGTCGCTCTATGCGCGGGCCGACGACGGCACGCCGCGCGGCAACGTGTTCATTCCGTTCTGCTATCACGAAGCCGCCGCGAACCTGCTGACCAACGCCGTGCTCGACCCGTTCGGCAAGATCCCGGAGTTCAAGTACTGCGCGGTGCGCGTGTCCGCCGGCGGCACGCCAGCCGCGATCGTCGGCTACGCGAGGGCGGAGGCGGCTCCCGCCGACTGACATCAGCCGCGGCTCGCTTTCCAGAACATGTAGGCGCCGAGCACGTAGAGCAGCGCCGCGAACGCGCGGCGCAGCTTCACTGCGGGCCAGCGGTGCGCCATCGACACGCCGACGGGCGCGACGGCCATGCTCGCGACAACGATCATGATCATGGCCGGCAGGTAGACGTAACCGACCGACCACGGCGGGAGCCCCGACTGCCGCAGGCCGGCAACGACGAAACCGATCGTGCCTGCCACCGCGATCGGCAATCCCAGCGCCGCCGACGTCGCGACCGCGTTGTGGATCTTCACGTTGTGATGCCCCAGGTACGGGATCGTGATGAATCCACCCCCCGCGCCGAGCAGGCTCGACACGACCCCCACACCCGTGCCGACGCCGAACAGCGCCACCTTGCCGGGCAGCTCGCGACCCGGCTTGGGGGGTCGCGCGGTCAGCTGCCGCGTCGCCGACGCCCAAGTGAACACCCCGAACACCGCGGCGAGCACGCGGCCTGGCAGGGCGGCCGCGATCTGCGGCCCCACGAGCGACCCCAGCACGATGCCGGGTGCCATCGCCAGGACCACTGTCCACAGCACGGCGCCCTTGCGCGAATGCGCGCGCACCGAGGAGAGCGCGGTGAACATCATCGTCGCGGTCGCGGTGGCCACCGCCATGTGGACCACGTGCTCGGACGGGAAGTCCCTCGCGGTGAAGAGGATCGTCAGCAAAGGAACGATCGACATGCCTCCGCCGATGCCGAGCAGCCCCGCCATGAAGCCGATGACGGCGCCCAGAGCGAGCAGCACCGGGAGCATCGTCCAGTCCATTGCGCTTGCGATCGGAAAGAGGGGGCGAAACGGCGGCGGCGGGACCGGGCAGGTCAGAGCCGCGATGGCCGGCAGGCGGCGGTGCCCGGCACGGCGGCGGCGGCACGGCTTTCGCGGAACTTCACGGGCTCGATCCCGTGTTCCGCGATGCCAGCTTCTCGACGATCTTCCATTCGGCGGCGGTGACAGGCGTGATCGACAGCCGATTGCCGCGCCGCAGGATGACCATGTCCTCGAGTCCGCGCACCGAGCGCATTTCGGGAAGCGTCACGAGCCTGGTCTTGCGGACGAGCTTCACCTCGACGTTGAACCACCGCGGCGAGTCGCGGGTGGCCTTCGCGTCGTAGTACCCGCTCTGCGGCTCGAACTGCGTCGCATCGGGATAGGCGAGCCTCGATATCTCGACGATGCCTGCGATGCCGGGCTCGGGGCAGCTCGAGTGGTAGAAGAACGCAAGATCGCCCAGCTGCATCTCGTCGCGCATGAAGTTGCGCGCCTGGTAGTTGCGCACACCGAACCACGGCGTGGTCCGCTGCGGGGCCTTCGCGAGGTCGTCGATCGAGAACTCGTCAGGCTCGGATTTCATCAGCCAGTGGCGCATGGACTATCGGCTACCATCCAGTCGTATCCAACTAACTGTTGCTTTGCATTCAGCCACTTACTACCCAGACGTCAATCAATGCGCTACGCGCATACCCGAATCTACCTGGCCGATTCCCACCCAAACTCCCAGCCATGCGAGACGCTAGATGCGCAAACTGACGGCAAGAGCATGCCAGAGCATCAGGCCGGATCGCTCCGGCAATGTTGGGCGACGGTCACGGGTTGTTTCTCCGTGTTGGGCCCAACGGCACGGAGACCTGGGTCATCGAGTACGAATTTCAGGCGCTGCGCCGGAAGTACTCGGCCGGCGTCTTCGACGCCGATGGCGCGCCGGGGAGAGTATCACGGCGTGGCTCGCATCGAGTCGACTTTCACTGTCGCAGGCACGCGCGATTGCAGGTCAATGGAAAGCCGAACGCCGTGCAGGCCGCGACGCGGTGGCCGAGTGGCAAACGCGGCTGTCAACTGAGCAAGCGGGGAAAGCTGCCGCGCGGGACGCGGAAGCGAGGGAGGCGCTGCGGCCTACAGTCCGCGAGTGATCGAGCAATTCATGACCGAACAGATGGGTGCGAAGAAGAGCGCACGGGCCATCCGCTACCGCGTGGAACGTCTCGCGCAACGGCCCGGTGACAAGTAGACAGGTGACGTCGCGCGACAGCACGCCATCGCAGCATTCGATCGCATCGCTGATAGGCAGAGAGAGGGACGGACCGCCGAGCAAGTTGCCGGCGAGGTTTTGGTAACTGCAAAGGGGATATGGCGGTTCGCCGAAGCGCGGGATTGGGTCCACGCTGCTCGCGTGATCACGTTCCTCGCGCAGATGATCGACCTGCATGGACGCCCGAGCGCCATTCGTTGCGACAATGGCGCCGTGCTCACAAGCCAGGCCTTCACCGACTGGGGCAAGGAGCAGGAGATTGACCTGCGATTCGTTCAACCGGGCGAGCCCGATCAGAATGCGCACATCGAACGTCTCAACCGCACTTACTGGGAAGAAGCGCTGAGTGCCTACCTGTTCGACTCCTTGGACGAGGTGCGGGAGATTATCGCCGAGTGGCTCGAGCAGCACAACGAAATTAGGCCGCATGACGCGTTGGGAGGCCTGCCGCCGGCGCGCTACCGCGAGCAGTTGCTCGCCGCCGAAACTCCAGTTTAGAACTGTCTACTTGACGGGGGAGCTTACGTATCGAACAACCCGATAATTGACCCCCGTCCTTTCTGGCTGGCGATTGCCTGGCCTTGCACTTTCGAGAGGGCGATTTGTTACTGTTTCCATCAAAGTGAATCCCTCACCATCCTCAGCCTGATCTGCTCGATAGCGCGGGACGGAGCCAACCCTTTGGGGCACACCTCGGTGCAGTTCATGATCGAGCGGCACCGGAACAGCCGATAGACATCGTTCAGGTCGTCGAGGCGCTCTTGCGTGGCCCGGTCCCGGCTGTCGACAATGAAACGCTCTGCCTGCAACAGGCCGGCGGGTCCGACGAACTTGTCCGGGTTCCACCATGAGGATGGGCATTGACTCGTGCAACACCCACATAGAATGCACTCATATAGCCCGTCCAGCTTGTCCCGATCCTCCGGTGATTGCAGGCGCTCGTTTTCGGGAGCGGGCTCGTCATTGATCAGATAGGGCTTGATCGAGTGATACTGCTTGAAGAACTGGGTCATGTCGACCACCAGGTCGCGGATGACCGGAAAGCTCGGCAACGGTCGCAGCACTACCGGTTCCTTTAGATCTCTTACCTGGGTAATACATGCGAGCCCGTTGCGGCCGTTGATGTTGATGGCGTCGGAGCCGCATACCCCTTCGCGACAGGATTTTCTTATGGCGAGTGAATCATCCTGAGTCTTGATGCGGAGAATGACATCGAGGAGCATCCGCTCGGTGGCCTCCAACTCAATCACGAAATCCTGCATGTAGGGCTTCTTGTCGCGTTCCGGATTGAAGCGAAAGATCGAGAACTTCAATGGCATCTCCCGACGTTCGCCAAAACGGTAACGGACACCCACTCCCAGGATTTCATCAGATCCGCCCCAGCCATAGGATCCGGATTGCCCATGCGCCAATCCCCGCTAGACCAAGGCTGACGACTGCAAGCGCCAGAACGCGAACGGCAATCGGGTGCACGTAGTCCATGACCACATCCCGAACGCCCACCCAGGCGTGCGCCAGAAGGGCAAGCCAAAAGACAGACGCAGCGATGCCCACATCGCGGCTCAGTACCCAGTCATGCCACGCGAGGTACGAGGTGGGTGGATCGACAAGGAAATGAATGAGCAGGAATGTGATGAACAACAGCATGTAGACCGCGCTCACGCGCTGCACAAGCCAAGCACGCAGTCCGGTAACGGACTTCCTCAAAACAATACTCCCACCGCAAGCAGGGCCACGGCGAATCCGCCGATGTTCACGATCCAGGCGCTACTCCGCGCGGCCGGCAGGAGGGTGCCGATATCAATGTCACTCAAGAGGTGCCGAGTGCCCGCCAATACGTGGTGCGCCAACGCCCAGATGAACACGATGGCCGCAATCTTGAACGGCCACTGGTGGAAGAGTCCCGATAGCTGTGCGAACGACTGCGGGCTTTGGAGCGACAGATCGAGCAAATAGACGCCGTACGGAATGCCCACCGCCAATAGAACGCCGGTGACCCGATGAGTAATCGACGTCAGCGCGCCCACCGGCATCTGAATCTGGACCAGATTGAAAAACACGGGTCGTGGCATCTATCCGCTCATCGAGGTGGAAGCGGCTTGATCCGTTCGCGCAGTTCGGGCAATAGCTCATGCGCGAACCACGGATTGCCCTTGAACCACGGGGCGTTACGCGCTGAGGGATGCGGCAGCGGCAGATACTCCGGTGCAAACTCGCGCCACGCCCTTACCGTTTCCGTCAACGACCGCTTGCGGCGAGCGCCCAGGAAATGCCGCTGCGCGTGCAGGCCGATCAGCAACTTCAGTTCAAGCCGTGGGAGCTTGGCCAGCAACTGGTCGAGCCACAGACTCGCGCATTCACGACGCGGTGGCAAGTCACCACTCTTCCCACGCCCCGGGTAGCAATAGCCCATAGGGATGATCGCAATCTGGGACTCATCGTAAAACTGCCCCGCGTCCACGCCCATCCAGCCGCGTAAACGCGCTCCGCTTGCGTCATCCCATGCGATCCCCGAAGCGTGCACGCGCGCGCCAGGCGCTTGCCCCACGACGAGAATCCGAGCCGATTCTGCGGCACGCAGCACCGGGCGCGGGCCCAGCGGCAACTCCTTCTCGCAGGCCCGACATTGGCGCACCGCCGCCAGCAGTCCTTCAAGGGTGGGATATTCGGTCGCGTGCACGGTCCCTCAATACCTTGCGGCGCTCGCCAAAGCACGAGTCGCCCACCGGAATCTTGTTCGTCACATTCCGCGCTTGCGGCGGCGATCCCAAGGCCCACTCAGCCCTTTGTCCTTTGCAACGCCGCAGCTTTGTGCAGGGCGATGTGGTCGCTCCTATCGCTCCTGATTTCATACTGCGGCTCAAGCGCGGTGGCGTGATGAGTGTAGCCCTTGTAGGCAATGTCCCTGGTGTGTTTCTTGATAATCGTTCCGCTGACATGCCCCGCCTCCGAGTTCCACGTTACGTGATCGCCGAGCTTCAGGTTCTTTGTCATGGTAGCTCCAACCCTGGTTGCCAATCGTTCCTGACCACGCCCAAGACTCTCGAACTTCATTCGGCCGCTTCCGTGTCGTGTCCAAACGCTGTCTGTCGGAGCGCATCTACTGGCGAAGGATAGGTAATCTGCATTCCGTCCACATCGGCGAACGTTGTTAGGGTATGCGGCTTGCGTTTCCCGGGTCCGATGATGTCCTCGACGCCAACGCCACGCACAAGAAGTGCGTCGCCAATCAGCGACCGATGGCAGCGCCATGGAACCGCTTCGGCACACATCAACGCGCAGCGCTCGTTGGTCGCCAGTTCTGCGACCCGTTGAACGCTCTCGGCGAACTCCGGTGACTGCATGTAATCCGCATATCCTCGAAACGAGAGATTGTTCCAGCCGGTATTGAGGGAATCGGCTCGCGCGTGGCGCAATCCGCCAAGACCCGGAAGATGCGTATAGCCAATATCAAGCGCGCCCACGGATTCAGCGAGTGTCTCGCGATTGAACTGCGGATTGTGACGTGATCGCGGCACGGACCTCACATCGAGTACCCGGACGATCTCGTTGGCCCTGAGCAGCTCGACGAAAGTGCCGATCGACCGGTTCGAGTGCCCAATCGTGCAGACAAGCGGCTTATCCAATTCGCTGTCGCTTCTCGTCGATCTCGGCTGCAGAATGCAAGGCGACTAGGCCCCGCGCAGGAGCATGGTAATCAGGACGGAGGAATCTTCAATTGCCTTCAGTGAATGTGTTTCGCCACCGGCCAGGCAAATGAGGTCGCCTGCCCGCATCGACTGCGTAGTACCAGCGGCCGCCAGTTCAACCCGCCCCTCCAAGCACTGGATGGTCATCTCCCCCATCACATTATGCGGAGGCACGTCCTTGCCCGCGCACAATACGGTACGCGAGACTTCAAGGTGGCTGGACTTGAATAACGCCGTTGTCCGTGTCGTCTTCAGCTTGTCGTTAAGCGGGCGAATATCGATCAATTCGCCCGACGACGCATGATGAATGGCCATGTTCGAGCCTCGACGGCTATTTGAGCGTACCGATATGGCCGACGCTGCGCGTCATACGGAGAGATGTCAATAGAATCACCGGCCACCCCTTTCAGGAAAGGCGACTCCGAAGCGCGCACCGGCGCATCGGACTGCTATTCGCGGAACGGCATCTTGGCATCTTCCTCGAAGCGCTTCTTGCGCTTGCGGCCGAAGGCCCAGACGAGCACTCCGCCGAACAGGGCGATGAGCACGACCAGGTAGACGAAGTCATTGAGGGCATCCATGGTTGGGCTCGATTGACGCTCCTGCCGCCCCTCCTCGGGAGCTTTGTGCGTGTTGGACCTGGAACCACTGCGGTTGTTCGGAAGCGGAGAAACACCGGCCGTTCCATGTTCGACGAACACGACCTGCCGCACACCTCCCACGATTCATGCGGCCACTCTGCCGTGGCGATCGCCAGCTTCCGTTCAACCGTTGCTGCGCGCCGTACGCCAAGCGTGTTTCGCGCCGCTTAGCTCGCGATTGCAACGGAAATTGTCCTCTCAGCGCCGCGCAATCTTTGTGCGTTGGCGGACAGACGCGAGGCCTGCCTCGTCGTAGCCTTCGCAAGGCGGCTCACCCGACGGACACCGATGCAGGTCGCTGTGCTTTGCCGCGCTTCAGCGGCTGCCGCTGTCCGCGCCGTGTGGCGTGCTGGTTGCGCCGCGGCATGCGGCCTGGAACCGCGCCTTGGTTGCTTTGGTTGGATGAGCAAGATCGACCGGCGTCCCCAGGTAGCGCCGGTCGCTCCTCTGGAATCGGAAAGGAAAATCAAATGACTGCGACTGCGACGATTGAAAGTGCAACGCTCCACCTTCTGCCGCCGCTGCCCTATGCGGAAGATGCGCTGGCCGCCACCATCACCGCCAATACGCTTGGGTACCACTATGGCAAGCACCATAAGGGGTACGTCGACAACCTGAACAAGTTGATCGCCGGTACGCCGCTTGCCACCCTTTCGCTGGAGAAGCTCATCGCCGAGACCGCGGGCAAAGGCGACAAGGTCGCGATCTTCAACAATGCGGCGCAAGCATGGAATCACACCTTCTACTGGCGCAGCTTGCGGCCGAAGGGCGGTGGTGTGCCCCCCGTGGCGTTGAAACACAGGATCGAGGCTTCCTTCGGCACTCTGGACGCATGCACGAAGGAGCTGGCGACAGCGGCGACGACCCAGTTCGGCAGCGGCTGGGCGTGGCTCGTACTGGACGCCGACAAGCTCAAGGTGGTCAAGACTGGCAACGCGGAGACGCCACTGACCAAGAGCGTGAAGCCGTTGCTGACCATCGACGTGTGGGAACACGCCTACTACCTGGATTATCAGAACCGCCGCGCGGACTACGTGGACGCCGTGCTCGACAGACTGATCAATTGGGGCTTTGCCGCCGAGAATCTCGCCTAGTCCTCCTGCCACGACAACCTATGGAGTGGTCATGATCAGGAAGGCCCGGGCAGTGTGGAAGGGCGGCATCAAGAACGGCGACGGCACCGTTTCCACCGAGACCGGCGTACTCGAGGAGGCGCCTGCGAGGCCGGGTTGACGCCGGAGAGTCGAAACGCATGCCGCCGTAACGCTGGAAAAGCTCGACGCCGGCTACGAGATCACGGCGAGCCACCTTAGCGTGTCCGCGGTAATCCCCGGGGGCGGACAACGCGAAGTTCCAGGAGATCGCGAACAAGGCCAAGGCGGGGTGTCCGGTGTCGAAGCTGCTGAAGGCGCAGATCAGGATGGATGCGAAGTTGGAGGCGTGAGCAGCGCGGGCGCAGGCAACCATGATCCAGATTCGCAAGGGCCAGGCACCGGCACGCCTTGGGCGTGCGGAGTTCAGGGTCCGGTTTCGCGCCTCTTTCATCGATCCCGAATTCCGCGCGGAAGGGAAGATAATTCCGCGCGGAAGATCCGTCCGTCGTGCGGCTCGGAGAGATCGCCTATCGCCTGACAGGCTCACGTCGACGGCCGCATGCCCCCGTTCACACAGAAGGCCGGGCCCGGGCATGTCGATCCGAACCACGACCTGTCCGTCGAGTGGATCGCCACCAGGCAGCGGATCGGCGAAGCGCAGCTGCGCCGGACCGACCCCGCGAGCCCGCCCCGTGTACTGGTGATCTGCGGCTCGGCGCGCAACGACGGGACGTCCCCGGAGAAGGTGTCCAAGACTTTCCGACTATTGGGGCTCGCCCGCGACACGCTGGAGCAAGCCGACATCCAAGCGGATGTGCTGGACCTCGGTGCGCTCAGTTCGTGAGTTGCACGGTCCGGCAGTCATCCGCTTGCAGGCCACTCATGGAGAGTGCGGTGATGCCAGCGTCGCGATGACGCTCCCGTCGATCGGCGTCATTTCGTTCTTGCCGCTTTCATCGGCGCCGTTGTTTCCTTCGACTCTGCCGGAAAGCAATTCAGGAGATCGGCCATATCGTCGGCATGCTCTTCTTCCATGGCGAGAATCCCTTCCAACATCCGCCGCGTCGTCGGGTCGTCGCCACCGAGGTACCGGATCGCGTCGCGATAGCTGTCGATGGCGATGCGCTCTGCCACCAGGTCCTCCCTGATCATGTCGACGAGCGAATTTCCCGCCACATACTCGGCGTGGCTGCGGTCTGCAAGACTCCCCGGCGAGAAATCCGGCTCGCCGCCCAGTTGGACGATGCGTTCCGCAATCTGGTCGGCATGGCCCTGCTCTTCGTTGGAATGCGCCAGGAACTCGGCGGCGACGCTTTGCGAATCGATGCCGCGTGCCATGAAGTAGTGGCGTCGGTAGCGCAGGACACAGACGACCTCGGTTGCGAGCGCGTCATTGAGCAGCTTCACCACGGTCTCCCGGTCGGCGGCGTAGCCGGCGGTCACTGCGCCAGCCTCGACGTGCTGGCGCGCGTTCCTGCGCAGCGTTTGAATGTCGGTCAGCGGTGATTTCGTTTTCATGTCCATATGGGCTTCCGTAGATAGGTGTATTCGAGGATGGTTTCCGGTCCGTCACGAACGGGAAGCGATGTCGTATCAAACCCGTGGTTTGATTCCGGCTGCGACGGCGCGGATTGGCGCTCGTTCCGCACCATCCAGCGCGACCCGACGCTCGATTGGCACGATACCGGGTAATCGCAACATGGTCTGTGTGGCAGCGCACACGCGCCGTGTTTCGTTCGCCGATGGCGCCTGTACCGTCATCCCCCTCAGGGAGACGCAGTTGGCTCGCAGGCGTCGGACCGGAACTCAAACCGGGACGCCCACGCTCTTTCCGCTGACACTTTCCCCATCGCGCTGACGCAGCGTCCAGAACGATAGCGATGACACGATGGTGAGAGCGCCCAAGGTCAGGAACGTGTGGTGCAGCGCGCTCGCTACCGCGGTCTGGTTCGTCTGCGGCAGGCTACCCAGCCACCAGCCGGTGATCAACGAGCCGCACGCCAGCCCGAAGCTGAGCGAAATCTGTTGCAGCGTGCTGGCGATCGTGCTGGCCATGCTCGAGTCGGGGGCATCGATGTCGGCATAAGCCATCGAGTTTATGCCCGAGAACTGCAGCGAGTTGAAGAAGCCCTGCGCGAGTCCCAGGAGCACGATGAACCCGATCGGCGTTGCCGGGACCACCAGCGCGAAGAGGCAGATGGTCATGCCGATCAACAGCGTATTCACGATCAGCACCCGCCGGTAACCGTAGCGCCGCAGAATCCGCACCGAGATGAACTTCATTCCCATCGCGGCCACCGCCGCGGGCATCATCAGCAGTCCGGACTGCCAGGCGGGCATGCCCAGGCCGAGCTGGTAGAGGAGCGGCAGCAAGAAGGGGAGGCCGCCCACGCCCAGCCGGGTGATGAAGCCGCCTACCACGGAGACGCGAAATGTGCGCAATCGAAACAGCGCGAGGTTGAGCAACGGATCGGCTGCCTGGCGTGCATGCCAGCCATAAGCTGCGAGCAGGCCGATCGAGAGCAACAGCAGAACCACACCGTAGGTTGGGTCGAGCGCGTGCTCCCCGAATATCTCGAGCAACCAGGACAGAAGCGCCGCGCCGCTGCCGAACAACGCCAGCCCGACGAGATCGAGGGGTCGGGTGGCGTCGCCCCGATAATCGGGCATGTGCCGATGGATTGCCAAAAGGGCGACCAGACCCACGGGAACATTGACAAAGAATATCTCGCGCCACGACAGCCAATGCACGATGAGCCCGCCTACGGTAGGACCGAGCAGGGGGCCGATCAACGCCGGAATGATGACGAAGTTCATCGCCACGAGCAGTTCCGACTTCGCGAAGGTCCGTATGAGCGCGAGCCTGCCGACGGGCATCATCATCGCGGCACCCATTCCCTGCAGAATGCGCGTCGCCACCAGCATCGGCGCACGGACGGCCAGACCGCATAGCACCGAGGAGAAAGTGAATATCCCCACCGCGATGCCAAATACGCGCCGGGTGCCGAACCTATCGGCAATCCAGCCGCTGACCGGAATACCCACCGCCAGGCTGAGGATGTAGCTGGTAACGACTGCCTTCAGACTGAGCGGCGTAACGTGAAGGCTCGCCGCCATCGCCGGGATCGCCGTGTTCACGATGGTCGAATCGAGCTGCTCCATGAACAAGGCGGTAGCGACCACCCAGGGCAGGTAGACCTTGACGCTGGCAATGTTCATCGCTTGGGAGTCACAATCGGCATTCGAGCAGCCCGCGGCAAGTCGCCGGTCGCAGCGGCACGTTCGGCAGCAAGTCGCTTATGCTATGAGCGCTCTTGCCGAGCAGCAATCCATCGCATGGGTCGTAGCATGGACATGCCAAGCCTTCTCGCCGAGGTGCAGCATTGCAAGACAGTCAAGGCTTGCATCGAGTTGGCTCTCACCGATGCCCATGGCGGAAGCGAGGGAGCGACGGCCTGGCTCACGTGTATCGAGGAAATTTTCGGACGGTTCGATCGAGTCAACCTTGGCGAAGAACTGGCCCGTCACGGCTTCGCCCTCGCCAACCAAAGGTCGGTCGTCGCCATCTGCAGGAGGGGAAACCGGCGCGTGCGCGTCGCTCTCGAATCGGCCGAGTTTACCGATCTCACGCCGATTGAGACCCGCTGGCTCAACGCATGGACGCAATTCTCTCGTGGATTCGTTCAGGTCACCGCCTTTGGAAGACTAACGCTGCACAGGTGTGACCTTCCAGCAATAATTCGAGTTCACCCTGATCACGGATGGAGCGCATCGGCTGGCCCAGTTGCGGTTTGGGGAGCCGGGATGGGTGCCTGAAGCGAGCCACCCGGCATGGCACCGCACAAGGTCCCGACCGGTGACGAAATGGTCGCGGCGATGGGAGACACAGGTGCCACGACGACTGGTGATCATCGGCGGTGACGCGGCAGGGATGTCCGCGGCAGCGCAGGCGCGGCGGATGACATCCGCCGGCGAAGCGGCGTCGCGGGCATTCCGATGGACCGATGCTACGGCTTCGGCCCGCTCTTCAGCAGGCTCTGGCCGGGCCGTACGCGGGTGAACTCGACGGGAGCGAAATCGACGCGCAGCTCTCCGTCGGAGAGGGCGATGCGGGTGTAGGCGGAGCGGTCGAGATCGCCGGTCTCGGGGAAGTCCTCGCGGAAATGCGCGCCGCGCGAATCCTCGCGTGCCAGTGCCGCCCGCGCGATCGCCCGGCTGGCGAGCAGCAGGCTGTCGAGATTGAGCCAGTCGTGCCAGGTCATGTTGAACGCCCGCTCGCCGCCGGCCACGCCGGTCGCACCGAGTTGTGCGTGCAGGGCGTCGAGCTCGCCGATCGCGCGTTCCAGTGTCGATCGCGTGCGCACGATGCCGACGTCGTCCCACATCAGCGCCTGCAGCCGCTCGCGCAGCGCATGCACGTCGCCGCCGGACGTGGAAAGCGGCGCTTCGCAGCGCGCGACCTCGGCGGCGAGCATCGCGGGATCCGGGGGCGGCGCGTCGCCGCACTGCGTCACGTATGCGCCGACCTCGTCGCCGGCGATGCCGCCGAACACCGTCGAGTTCGCCACGCCGTTGCCGCCGAGGCGGTTGGCCCCGTGGACGCCGCCGGTGTCCTCGCCTGCCGTGTAGAGGCCGGGCATCGCGGTCCTGCACTGCAGGTCGAACTCGACGCCGCCCATCATGTAATGCGCGGTCGGCACGACCTCGACGCGCCCGCCCGCGAGGTCGAAGCCGCAATCCGCGCAACGCTCGACCATGCCCTTGAACTGCCGGCGCACGTTGTCGGGCCCGAGGTGTCCCATCGCGATCCACACGCCGCCGTTGGGCGTCGTGCGTCCGCTGCGCATTTCCGCGTAGATGCCGCGCGAGACGACGTCGCGCGTCGCACGCTCGCCCCGCGGATCGAAGCGCAGCATGAAGCGCTCGCCGGCACCGTTCAGCAGATGGCCGCCCGAGCCGCGCAATCCTTCCTCGAGCACCGTCCCGGTCATCCGCGTATGCGCGCCGGCCAGCAATCCTGTCGGATGGAATTGCACCATCTCCATGTCGCGCAGCGTGAGCCCTGCGCGCAGCGCCATCGCGAGGCCGTCGCAGGACTTGTCGCCCGACGGCGTGTGGTAGCGGTACATCGTCGGTCCGCCGCCGGTCGCGAGCACGACCGCGCGCGCGCGGACGAAGACGAACTCGCCCGAGCGCATGTCGATGAACAGCACCCCGGAGAGGCGGCCCCCGTCGCGCGAAGGCACCAGCGCGACCGCGCGATGCTCCTCGAGCCGGTCGATGCCGCGCGCCCATACCTGCTCCGCGAGCCGGCTGATGATCTCGATGCCGGTCAGGTCGCCCTTGTGCACGGTGCGATCGAAGGTCTGGCCGGCGAATGCCTTCTGATGCAGCGTGCCGTCGGGATTGCGGTCGAAGAAGCAGCCGAGCTCGTTCTCCAGCTCGTGGATGCGCTCGACCGCGCCGGTGCAAAGCCGCCAGGCGAGCTCCTGCTGCGGCAGCCACTTGCCGCCCTCGATCGTGTCCATGAAATGGCGCTCGATCGAATCGCCCGCGGCGAGCGCGACGTTGTAGCCGCCCTGGACCATGCGCGTGCATCCGCACTTGCCGAGGAGCCCTTTCACCGCGACCGTCACCGAAAGCGCCGGGTTCGCGTCGAATGCGTGCAGCGCGGCGAACAGGCCCGCGCCGCCGCTGCCGAGGACCAGGACGTCAGTGCTGCGCTCGATCATCGGGCGATGACGCAGTCGACCGCTTGCGCCTTTCCGCGGCGGTTCATGCGACACCCAGCTTCGCCAGCACGGCGGCGCGCTTCGCACGGGCCTTCGCGTCGATGTCGGCGTAGACGCTTCCGCCGACGCTGTCCATCGCGACCTGCAGCGGGCCGAAGCCGCGAATGCGGAACTTCCACAGGCTTTCGGGATTGAGGTCGTCCAGATCGACGTCCTCGATCGACTCGATCCAGGTCGTCTCCAGCGCCGCGGTTCCGCCGATGATGGCGAGGTAGACGCCACCCAGCTCCGCGAAGGCGCGCAGCGATTCGGCACCGAGCCCCCCCTTGCCGACAATGATGCGCACGCCGTAGTCCTGCATCAGCGGCCGGGTGAAACGCTCCATGCGCATCGACGTCGTCGTGCCGATGCACACCGGTGCGTAGCCCGCAGGGTGGGCGGGGGAGGGCTCGACCTTGCGGACGTTGGGTGCCGTGTGGATGACGGCGTGCCCGGCGAGGTCGAAGCGCGTGCGCCGCCCCCGATCGAACATGTGGATCTGCGTCGCGTCGCGGATGCCGAACAGCGTGCCCTCGAGGGTCACCATGTCGCCGACGCGCAGGCGGCGCACGTCGGCCTCGGTGACGGGGGTCCCGAGCGTGACCTCGCGCCCCGACGCGATGGAAACCGGGTCAGAACCCATAGGTCACCCCCGCAGGCGTCAGCACGGCGCGCGCACGCCGCGCCGAGTGGCATTGCATGTTGACGGCGACCGGGTTCATCGTGATGTGGGTCGCGGCGATCTCGATGTGCACGGCGAATGCCGTCGCGTCGCCGCCCAGTCCCTGCGGGCCGATGCCCAGTTCGTTGACCGCCTCCGACAGCGCGCGCTCGAGCGCGGCGCCTTCCGGGTCGTCGCAGACGCTGCCGAGCGGCCGCGTCGCGGCGATCTTGGCAAGATGAACGCAAAGGTCGGCGCTGCCGCCCACGCCCACGCCGACGATCGTCGGCGGGCAGGTCTTGCCTCCCGCGTCGAGCACGCAATCGACGACGAAGCGCTCGATCGCCGCGACACCCTCGGCGGGCACCGCCATCCTCAGCCACGAGTTGTTCTCGGAGCCGCTGCCCTTGGGGATCATCTCGATCACCAGCTCGTCGGGGCGCTCGGAGAATGCGAAATTGATCACCGGCACGCGGCGCCCCGTCGACGTGTGCCGGTTCTTGCGGGTGATCGGATGCACGACCGACGAGCGCAGCGGGTGCTCGCGGGTCGCGCGCTCGCAGCCGCGGGTGATCGCTGCCTCGAGGTCGACACCGTCGACGCGCAGGTTGCGACCCAGCGTCACGTTGTAGATCGGGATGCCGGTGTCCTGGCAAAGCAGGTTGCCGGTCTGCTCGGCGACCGCGATGTTGCGGATCATCGTGCCCAGCACGCGCTTGCCGCCGGCATCGGTCTCGCTGCGATCGAGGCGCTCGAAGCCCTGCTTGATGTCGTCGGGGAGGATCTTGAGCGCGCGAATGTAGAGTTCGCGCGCGACATCTTCGACGCGAGGGATGTCGACGTCCATGGTCATTGACCCTCCGGATGGGCGACGCGGCCGCACATCAGCGGACCTCCAGCAGGAAGAACACGGCGACGAGCAGCGACACGCCTGCGGCTACGGCGGCGAGCGACTTCTGCCAGTTGCGCCACGGCAGGAACTCGAGCGCCAGCACGCGCAGCCCGCCGGTGAGGTGCGCGGCGAGCAGGACGACCAGCCCCCACTCGCCGAACCTGACCCACGGATTCTCGGTCCAGCGCAGGAAGCCTTCGAGCGCGGCCTCGCCTTCCAGCGCCTTCCCCAGTGCCCAGAAATGAACCGGCAGGAACAATGCGAGCGCCACGCCCGAGACGCGGTGAACCACGAACGCCCACCATCCGACGGGATGGTCGCCGCGAGACCGCATCCGCTGGCTGGCGCCCCGCTGGTTCACGACGCAAGCCCCCAGATCGCGCGCAGCCCCAGTGCCAGCAGGGCAATGGCGACGAACGCAGTGGCCAGATCGGCACGGCGTCCGCGAAACCCCGCCCACTCGGCGGCGATCGCCCGCAGACCGATCGGGGCGTGCACGGCGGCGGCGATCACGAACACGACGTAGAAGGCCGGCCAGGCGATCGACGCATGGATGCGCGCGATGATCGCCGCGGCCGTCAGGCCGCTCCGGATCGCATAGAAGATCGTGGCGAGATGGACGACGACGCAGGCCGCGAGAACGAAGGCGCTCGCGCGCTGCGCGACCCACAGCGCGGCATCGATCCTCGCGCGTGCCCGATCGATTCCCGGGTCCCGCACCCCGGCAACGCTCGCCATCCCGCGATTCGCGTTCACAGTTCACCTTTCAGCAGTGCGCGGGACACGGCGCGCTTCAGCCCGGCGATCGACGCCGTCGGCGCGAGGTGCTTGGGACAGCGCTCGGTGCAGTTCGCCTGCGAATGGCAGGCGTGGCATCCGGCGTCGCCGGCCACTGCCGCGAGGCGCTCGCGGTTGCCGCCGTCGCGCGTGTCGTTGACCAGTGTCCAGGCGCGATTGAGTGCCGCCGGCCCGAGGTAGTCGGGTCGCCACGCGACGACGTCGCAGGAGGCGTAGCAGACCCCGCAGCCGATGCACTCGACTGCAGCGTCGGCGGCGCGTCGCTCGCGGCTTGCCGGCAGCACGCGCGCCATCGGGTCCTTGCGGGTCGCCGTCGGGGTCAGGCGGCCTCGCGCGGCAGCCCACTTGTCGAAGAATTCGCGCATGTCGCAGACCAGGTCGCGGATCACCGGCAGGTTCGACAGCGGCCGGAGTTCGAGGCGGTCGCCCGAAGCGACGCGATCGACGTGGGTCCGGCAGGTCCAGCGCGCGACACCGTTCACGGTCATCGCGCACGATCCGCACATGCCGACGCGGCACGCATAGCGATAGGCAAGCGTCGGGTCGAGGTTGCGCTGGATCCACGTGACGACGTCGAGCACCGTCTGGCTCGCCTGCCGCGGCACGCGGAAGCGGGCGAGTTGCCCGGTCGCGTCGCCGCGCCAGACATCGACGTCGATCCACGCGGTAGCGAGCGGCGCCGTTTCCGACCGCCGCTCACGAGAAGGGTCCCCCGCCTGTGCCGTTCCGGCCGTCATCCTGAACCTGGGTTCAAGATCGGTCGCCTGCCGGGACCATCAGGCGCTTCCGCGTGGGAGCGCACACCGGTCCGCATAGGGCAATGGCAACCTCGCTACGAGAGCATTGGTCCAAAGAACGTATGGCCGACACGAACACCGCAGGGGATTGAAACCGGACCGCCACGAGAGGCGGGCTAGAACAGCTTTTCCTGGCCTGCAAGCGCCTGGTCGATCGCCGCCTGCATTGCCCGGATTCTACGCCGTGCGGCGTCCCCGTCAATCGCGCCGCCCGCGGCCGCGAGGCCGGCTGCGCCGGGCGCCGCCGGCACAGCCGACCGGCGTTCGCGCAGCAACTCGTTCGCGATGTTGAGCGCCGCCATCACCGCGATGCGCTCGCCGCCGGTGACCTTGCCCGCGTCCCGGATCTCGCGCATCCTGCCGTCGAGAAACGTCACGGCTTCGCCAAGCTCCTCGCGCTCGCTTTCCTTGCACGCGATCTTGAAGCTGCGCCCGAGGATCGAGACGTCGAGCGTCACCATCCCCGACGCGTTGCCTGAGTCGCCGCTCATTGGAGGACCCCCACGCTTGCGGCTCGCGCCGCGGCGCTGCCCCCGAAGGGGGAGCCATTCGCGCCTTGGGACGGCCCTGCGGCGCTCACTGGACGACCCCCACGCTTGCGGCTCGCGCCGCGGCGCTGCCCCCGAAGGGGGAGCCATTCGCGCCTTGGGACGGCCCTGCGGCGCTCACTGGACGACCCCCACGCTTGCGGCTCGCGCCGCGGCGCTGCCCCCGAAGGGGGAGCCATTCGCGCCTTGGGACGGCCCTGCGGCGCTCATTCGACCGGCATCCTCGAGATCAGCGTGTCGAGACGCGAACTCGCCTGCGACATGCGAAGCGCGAGGTCGCGATTCCTGCCCTGCGCGGCCAGAAGCTCGTGGCGCAGCGCTTCGTTCGCCTCGTGCAGCGCACGTGCCTGCGCAATCAGCGCGTCGACCCGTTCTTCCAGCGCAGCGAGCTCGTTGTCCATGGTGTGGCGGAACTATAGGCGGCGCGTCGCGAGCGCGTCAACCTGCGGGAAGCGCATCGCGTCGCCGCGCGGGCCGCCGCGAGCCCGAAAGCCGGGCCGGTCAGTGCGTGCCGCCATCGGCGGGATCGGTATCGAGCCCGGCGTAGCGCACCGACAACACATCGAGCTCCTCGACGCCGCCCGGCGTCTTCAGCGTGACGGTATCGCCTTCGCGTGCCTTCAGAAGCGCGCGCGCCATCGGCGAGATCCAGCTGATGTAGCCGCGGTCCGCGTCGATTTCGTCGACGCCCACGATGCTGATGGTGCGCTCGGCACCGCGCCCATCGGCGACCGTCACCGTCGCCCCGAAGAAGACCTGCGATCCGGCTTCGGCGTCGCGTCGCGCCCCGGGGTCGACCACCTCGGCCCGGTCGAGGCGGCGAACCAGGAAGCGAATCCTGCGATCGATCTCGCGCAGGCGCTTCTTGCCATAGATGTAGTCGCCGTTCTCCGACCGGTCGCCATTGCCGGCCGCCCAGGCGACCGTTGCGACCATCTCGGGCCGTTCGCGCAAGACGAGCCCGTCGAGCTCGCGCTTGAGCCGCGCGAACCCGCCCGGCGTCATGTAATTGCGGGTGCCCGGGGGTAGCGGGGACGCGTCTTCCGGAGCATCGTCCGCGTCATCGGGGGGCGCCTGCTCGCTGGTGAAAGCCTTGCTCATGGGTCGGTCCTGCGTCGCGTCGAACGTCGCCCGCGACTAAAAAGCGGAGCAGCGTGGTTCGCGCCGCGCCACATGCTGGATTATAGGCCGCCGCGCTTTCCCCGATGGGCCTGCGCGAGCGCCGCGCAAAGGCTCGCCATGCCGTCGACGAAACGCGGGCCGGGCCGGTGAAGCAGGTTCGCGTCGACGACGAACAGGTTGCCAAGCCGCACCGCGGCAAGCCCCGTCCACCGTCGCCAGCGATCGAGCCATGCCGGACGCAGGGCGCCGTCGGTTCCCGCGACGATTACCTGCGGATCGGCCGCCAGCACCGCCTCGACGCTCACCTGAAGCGCAGGCACCGGCTGCGCGCCGAAGACGTTCGTTCCGCCGCAGCGCTCGATCGCCTGCGTGACCAGTTGCTCGCCACCAAGCGTATAGATGGGGGCGTCGTAGACCTGATAAAAGACGCGCAGCGCCGGCGAGTGATCGGCAGAACGTGAAATCGCGGCAACCTTCACGCGGAACCTCGCCGCCGCAGCATCGGCGATCGCCTGCGTACCCGCGAGGATTCCCAGCCTTGCGATCTCGGACGGGATGTCGTCGATGCGACGCGCATCCGTCTCGAACACCGGGAATCCGTGACCTTTGAGCCAGGCCACCTGCGCAGGCGTCGTCCAGGGCCAGGTGACGATCAGGTCGGGAGCGAGCGCGACGATCCGCTCGAGGTCGAGCGCGGCGACGTCGCCGATGACCGGCAGCTTCGTGGCGGCCGTAGGCCAGTCCGAACCCTTGACCACGCCCACGACGCGATCTCCGGCACCGGCCGCGAAGACGAGTTCGGTCGCGTGCGGCGCCAGCGTGACGATGCGCTGCGCGGGTTTCGCGAGGACGATCGTGGTGCCCGCGTCGTCGACGACACGCACGTCGGCCCGCGCCGGGACGCCAATGGCTGCAAGCCCGACGGCGGAAAACAGGATCGCGCCGAGGCGCTTCCAGCCTCCGGATGCGAGCACTCCTGCTGCGCCGGGCGGCGGCCCCGAGCTCTCGTGTGATGGCAACGGGTGGGGCGCGTCTGCGCGCGCGAAGCCCGCAACCGCCTGCCTGCGGGTCCCGGTGCGGCGTCGCTCGAGGACGCCCTGCAGTAGTCGTTTCCGTCGGGCTCGCTCGCCGCGCCACCCGCGACGGCAGGCGCTCCCACGCGCACTCGACGCGCCCCGCCCGCTGCCCTGGGAGGCCGGTGCCGACGCGATGCGAGGGCGATCGATCGCTGCGAGCCCGATCCGAGCGAACCCTGTGCTCGCCCGCCACCGCTGCCTCGCCAGGCGCGCGCTCCGGCATCGAGCGCCGGGCGCCTGCGGCGCAGTCGTCGCAAAGCGGGTGGTGTGACGAGGGAGCCGTGGGTTGGCGACCGAAGTCGCACCGGGACCCGCGCGACGACATGGTTTGCGTCGCCGAAACCCGGCGCCCGGTACCGGAGCGCGGCGCCGCGGTGAAGCGACGAGGCATCGCAGCACAGCGACGAGGCATCGCAGCACAGCGATGGGAAACCGCAGCACGGTGGCCACGGGCAGCGCCGCGGCTGCGTCAGGCGCGCTCACAGCTGCCACCGCGCCCCGGCGAAGAAGCGCGCACCCCCGGTCGCATAGTCGGCGGCGAGCTCGTAGTTCTTGTCGAGCACGTTGTCGCCGCGGATGAACAGCGTCACCCCATGCGCGAGCGACCATTCGGCGGCGAGGTTCACGATTCCGTAGCCTCCGAGTCTGTGCAGGTTCTCCGCGTCGTCGTATCGCTCCGACGATCCGACCCACTCGACGGTCAGGCGCGCGGGACCCGCCTGCTGCGAGAACGACAACGTCGCGTGCCTGCGCGCCCGCCGCGGCAGCAGGTGCCCGGTCGCATCGTCGGTGGGCGACTGCAGGTCGGCCGAGGCGTGAACGGCCGTGTCGTGCCAGCTCCAGTCCCCGTTGAGCGTGACGCCCTCGAGCGTCGCGTCGGCGACGTTGTTCGGCCGGCAGTTGAAATCGACATCGCACTGGAACACGATCAGGTCACGCACGCGGTTGTAGTACCCCACCGCCTGCGCCTGCCAGCTTGCCTCGCCGATGCGGCCGGCAGCGTGAATCCCGGCCTCGACGTTGCGCGAGGTCTCGGGCCGAAGGTCGGGGTTCGAATAGTCCGGGTAGTAGAGGTCGTTGAAGGTCGGCACGCGGAACGCCGTTCCGGCGCTCGCCGTGAAACGCCAGGCCGGCGAAATCCGGTAACCCCAGGCGATCGCACCCGTCGTTTTCCCGCCGTACTGGCTCGACTGGTCGTGACGCAAGTTCGCCTGCAGCGCGTTCGCACCCGCGACCCGGCGCCAGATCGCCGTCAGCGAATTCGTGTCCCGCTCGTCGACGGCGAAACCCGAATCCGGGTCCATGCGCTCCTCGCGTCGCTCGGCCGCGAGGGTCACGGTGCCTGCCGACAGCGTGAAATCGTTCTGCCATGCGTATTGACGCTGGCGCGTCCTGAACGGGTAATCGCCGTATCCGGTCTTCGACACCGAATCGTCGTCGCCTTCGCCGGCGGACAGGTTCGAATTCCACCAGGATGCGAGGCGGTTGACGGTCGCCGCCTGCCAGGACGTGAGGGTGGTGATCGTCCGGTCGTTGAAGTTGTCCCCGGCGTCGAACTGGTTGTCGAGCTGGCTGCGGAACAACTGCAGTGAAAGCGTCTGCCCGGACGCGGGCGTCAGCGATCCGCTGGCGGAGACGCTTCCATTGCGATAGCCGTCGCGATCGGGGTCGTAGCTGAAGTTGGCGGGGTTGGTGATCGCGTTGAAGCCCACGCTGTGGCGAGCGGACACCTGCAGCGACCCTCGCGCGAGGGCGGAACCCCCGGAGATTCCCGCGGTGCCCGACGACGTCTCGTAGGTGCCGTAACCGACGGAGGCATTCGCGTGCATGCCACGTTCGCCCCGTCGGGTGAAGATCTGGATGACGCCGCCGATCGCGTCGGCGCCATAGAGGCTCGAGGCGGGCCCGCGCAGGATCTCGATGTGGTCGACCTGGTCGAGCGGGATCCCCTCCAGCGCCGTCGTGCCGCTCGACGACGAGGAGATGCGCATGCCGTCGATCAGGACCAGCGTCTGGGTCGCGTTCGCACCGCGCAGGAAGATTCCCGACGTTGCACCGGGGCCACCGTTGCGGTCGATCTCGACGCCCGGCTGGCGCTGCAGCAGCGACACCAGACTGTCCATGCCGCTTTGCGCGATCTCGTCGGCGCCGATGACCGTCACGTCGGCGACCAGGTCCTCGGCCGACTGGGGTCCCCGCGCAGCCGTCACGACGACCGGCTCCAGGACAGCCGTTCCCTTGGGAATCTGGATGGCCTGCGCATGCGCGAACGGCGACGCCGCGATCGCGACCAGAAGGACGTGGAACAACAGGGTAATGCGAACCGGGTCACCGGCTCTCGGGCGCCGCCGCTTGGTGGACATCGGATGCTCGCTCTCGTCATGCCGTGGGAACCCCGCACGGACATTGCTCGGCACAACGCGGGCATCGCAACGACGCAGGCAGGCACGCGGGCCACCGCGTGGCCTCCGGCCTGGCGGTGGCGCGGCATACGCGCCTGCGAGCGGCAACGGGACCCCGCGCTGCGGTTCACTCCCCGCGCGCGATGCCCCGGGGGCGATGCGCGCGGTGCAGGCCGGTCTCCGGGCTTGCCGGTCTTGATCGTCCCGCCTTCCCGCCCGCGTGACGCGGTCAGTGGCTTTCCTCGACTTTCGGACGATCCGCACCGGCTTACCGTTGCGGGGGCAGCCGCGGCATTGGCGCTCTCGATCCCGCGCCGCACCGCGTTCCCGTTTCACCCGCCGGATCGATAACGTCCGGCGGACACCTGCAGGCTCCATTCTAATGCGCCCCCGCCGTGAAGGCTGCGGATCCGCGGCTTGCGGGTCTGCGTGGGGTCGTTTGCTAAAATGATGGGTTACGCCCATGGTCATGGTGCAGACACGCCGGACCGCGCCACCGACCGATCACACGCGAGTGAACCGCAAGCTCTACATCCGCACGTTCGGCTGCCAGATGAACGAGTACGACTCGGACCGCATGGCCGACGTGCTCGCCGACTCCGACGGCCTGGCGCTGACCGACCGGCCGGAGGACGCCGACGTCATCCTGTTCAACACCTGCTCGGTACGCGAGAAGGCACAGGAGCGCGTGTTCCACGACCTCGGCCGCGTGCGGGCGCTCAAGGCCGCCCGGCCAGACCTGATCATCGGCGTCGGCGGCTGCGTCGCCTCGCAGGAGGGCGCGGCCATCGTCGAGCGCGCCCCTTACGTGGACGTCGTGTTCGGGCCGCAGACCCTGCACCGGCTGCCGGCGATGATCCGCGCGCGTCGCGACAGCGGTGCGCCGCAGGTCGACGTCTCGTTTCCCGAGATCGAGAAGTTCGATCACCTGCCGCCACCGCGCGTCGAGGGGGCGAGCGCGTTCGTGTCGATCATGGAGGGCTGCAGCAAGTACTGCTCGTTCTGCATCGTCCCCTACACGCGCGGCGAGGAAGTCTCGCGTCGCTTCGACGACGTGCTGACCGAGGTCGCCGATCTCGCTCTCCAGGGCGTGAAGGAAGTGACGCTGCTGGGCCAGAACGTCAACGCGTACCGGAGCGCCGAGGCCGGCGGCGAGGCCGCGGACCTCGCGACGCTTCTCGAATATGCCGCCTCGGTTCCGGGCATCGAGCGCCTGCGCTACACGACGTCCCACCCGAAGGAAATGTCCTCGCGGCTCATTACCGCCTACGGCAGGGTCGACAAGCTCGTATCGCACCTGCACCTGCCGGTGCAGTCCGGTTCCGATCGCGTCCTCGCGGCGATGAAGCGCGGCTACACGACCCTCGAGTACAAGTCGATCGTGCGCAAGCTGCGCGTGGAGCGTCCCGGGCTGTCGCTGACTTCGGATTTCATCGTCGGCTTCCCGGGCGAGACCGAGGCGGATTTCGAGCTGACGCTGCGCCTCGTCGAGGACGTGGGGTTCGACGGCGCGTTCAGCTTCGCCTACAGCGCCCGCCCCGGCACGCGCGCCGCCGACCTGCCCGACCGCGTGCCGGCCGACGTCGCGCAGCGCCGCCTCGAGCGCCTGCAGACGCTGCTCGATTCGCAGTATCGCGCCGTGAGCGCATCGATGGTCGGCAGGCGGGAGCGCGTGCTCGTGACCGGACGCTCGGCCAAGGATGCGCGGGAACTCGCCGCCCGCACCGACAACAATCGCGTCGTCAACTTCGCCGGCGATGCGGCTGCGCTCGGCCAGTACGTCGATGTGGTCATCACCGCAGCGCTTCCACATTCGTTGCGCGGCGAAACCGCTGCGCGCTGAAGATTGCCGGCCGGTGCAGGGCGCCTGCCGGCTTCGCTTCCCCTGACACAGGAGCTACCGATACATGCTTCAACAGCGCCTTGCCCGCACCGCGATCCTGATAGCTGCGCTCGGCCCGTTCCTGGTCGCAGGCTGCGCGAGCATTCCTGCGCCGAGCGCGAGCCAATCCGGCGAAACCGCGGCGATCGCCGCGGCGGCCGCGAGAGCCGCGACCGAGCATCCCGGGGAAGGTCGCGCGACGGGGCCCGGCGGGGCACAGCCGGCAGCCCCGAACGCGACGGCGGCGGTCGCAGCCGCCACTGCCGCGGCCCAGGCCGCACAGGCGGCGAAGCCTTTCGCCGCCGTCGTCAAGGACGCGAAGGAATCGGCAGGCCTGTTCAACCTCTGGCAGAAGGACGACAAGGTCTGGATCGAGATCGCGCCCGACCAGTTCGACCGGCCATACTTCTTCAAGTCGGCGCTGAACCAGGGCATCGGCGAACACCGGCTCTTCGGCGGCGCGATGACCTACCCGGTCGGCGTCGCGCAGATCGTCGTGTTCCACAAGCACGGGAACACGGTGCAGCTGATCGCCAGGAACGAGAAGTACACCGCGAAGGCGGGAACGCCCGAAGCGCGCGCGGTCGCCGCCGGCTTCTCGGACAGCCTGCTCGCTACGGCGCCGATCGCCTCGCAGCCCAATCCAGAACGCAAGTCGGTGCTGATCGACGCCAATGCGCTGCTGTTCTCCGACATCCCGGCCGCGGTGCCGTTCCTCGAGGGCGTCTATCGCCAGCCCTACGCGTTCGACGCCCGCAATTCGTCATTTGGCAAGCTCTGGGCGAGCCCGGACAACGTGGCGCTGGAGGTGTCCGCACATTACGCGCTGTCGCGCCTCGTGCTGCCGCCGCCCCCTCCGGCCAAGTCGACCCTGCCGCCGCCGCCATCGACGCTGCCGGACGTGCGAAGCATGTTCCTCGGCTACTACTACACGTTCGCCAAGCTGCCCGACGTCCCGATGCATCCGCGGCAGGCCGACGATCGCATCGGCTATTTCACGACCGACATCCTCGATTTCACTTCCGACATCCCGCGCGTCCCGGTGCGCCATTACGCCGACCGCTGGCGCCTGGAGAAGAAGGACCCCGCGGCGGCGCTGTCCGAACCGAAGCAACCGATCGTGTTCTGGCTCGACCGCAACATCCCGGTCAAGTACCGCGAGCCGATCCGGGAGGGGATCCTCGAATGGAACAAGGCGTTCGAGCGCATCGGTTTCAAGGATGCGATCCGCGTCGAGGTCCAGCCCGACGATGCGGATTTCGACACCTCCGACATCGGCCATGCGTCGGTGCGCTGGCAGACCGTCGCAAAGACTGCCTACGGCGCGATCGGGCCTTCGGTCGTCGATCCGCGCACTGGCGAGATCCTCGATGCCGACATCGGCATCGACGCCAACAACGTCCGCGTCGTCCGCAGCCTGCGCGGCGAGTACCTGCCGTCGCCGTCCAATGCGTTCGCCGCGCTGGCCGGAACCGAAGCTCCGGTCCAGGGCGACGCGCGCAGCTGCACCTACGAAGAGGCCGCGACCCAGGATGCCGCTTTCGCGCTGTCGCTGCTCGAAGCGCGCGGGGAGATCGCGCCGGACAGTCCCGCGGTCGACAAGTTCGTCGATGCCTTCCTCAAGGCCGTGACGATGCACGAGGTCGGGCACACGCTGGGGCTGCGCCACAATTTCCGCGCATCGACGATCTACACCGAAGCGGAACTTTCGGATCCGGCGTTCACCGAGAAGAACGGCGTCGCGGGCTCGGTGATGGAATACAACCCCTGGAACATCGCGGTCAGGGGCGAGCGTCAGGGACGGTTCAACATGTCGACGCTCGGACCCTACGACTACTGGGCGATCGAATACGCGTACAAGGAGCTGCCCGCGGCCGAGGAAGCGGCGGATCTCGCGAAGATCGCCGGCCGCTCGAACGAGCCGCAGCTCGCCTACGCGACTGACGAGGACGCCGGCGGAGCCGGACTCGATCCCGACGTGAACCAGCTCGACCTCGGCCGCGATCCGCTCGCGTACGCAAAAAAACGCCTCGAGCTGGTGCGCGAGATGTGGCGGCGCACGGAAGCGATGCACCTCCCGCCCGGCCAGAGCTATTCGATCCTGCGGCGCAACTTCAGCCGCGGATTGATCGAAGCGGCACAGGGCGCGCTGTTCGCGGCCAAGTACGTCGGAGGCCTGACGACCCTCAAGGATCGCGCCGGCAGCGGCCGCGCCCCGCTGAATCCCGTGGACGCGGGCAAGCAGCGCGACGCGCTGCACATGCTCGCGACCGAGATCCTGTCGGCCGACAGCTTCGATTTCCCGCCGGCGTTCCTGCGCAACATGACGGTGTCGATGACCGACATTGAAGACGCGCAGGAGCTCGGCCGGCCCGCGCCGCCGGTCGACCTGCCGATCGACCAGCAGGTGCTGGGACTGCAGCGCGCGGTCCTCGACCGCCTGATGAGCCCGATCGTCGCCCAGCGCCTGCTGAACAACGAGTCCAAGGTCGACGACCCGCGCGATGCGCTGCGGCTGCCCGACCTCTACGCGACGCTGCACGCCGCGGTGTGGAGTGAGCTCCGTGCCGGCAGGGACATCCCGCTCGCACGACGCAACCTCCAGCGCGAATACGTGACGCAGGTGGCGAACGCGCTGATCCGGCCCGCGCAGTCGATGCCTGCGGACGCGCGCGCGCTGCTTCGCGCCGACGCGAAGCGGCTGCACGGCGAGCTCGCCGCCGCCCAGTCGCGCAGGTGGTCGCGCGAAGCGCAGGCGCACATCGCCGACATGATCGCGATGCTCGACGAAGCGCAGAAAGCGCCGATCGTGCGCCAGGGTCTGTGACCCCGACGATGCCCCGAACGCCGCGGCCGCGGGCGACGAAGCGATCGCGCGGGCCGCAGGAACGCGCGCGCGTGCGGCGGACGGTCGCGCTCGAACCCGCCGACAACCGCGCATTGGCAAACCTCTGCGGCCCGCTGGACGCGAACCTGCGCCAGATCGAGGCCGCGCTGGACGTGACGATCGCGCGCCGCGGCGCCGAATTCACGGTCGAGGGCTCGGCGGAGCAGGTGGATCACGGTGCGCGTGCGCTGCAGCGCTTCTGCGCCGAAGCGGAGAAGCCGCTCTCGGTTGACGACATCCAGCTCGGGCTGGTCGAGATCGCGGCGAATCCCCCATCCACCGCCGCTCCTCACCCGCTCGACGCTCCCTCACCCCCGCCCACTCCCCGCGTGCGGGGAGTGGGCGGGGGTGAGGGAGCAGCAGCACCCGCGCAGACCCTCGGCGGCCCGCAGCTGCGCACGCGCCGCGCCGACCTGCACGGCCGCACGCCCAATCAGGTCGCCTATCTCGAGGCCATCGGCTCCCACGACATCAACTTCGGCATCGGACCCGCGGGAACCGGGAAGACCTACCTCGCCGTCGCCTGCGCGGTCGATGCGCTGGAACGCGATGCCGTCAAGCGGATCGTGCTCGTGCGTCCCGCGGTGGAAGCAGGCGAGCGCCTCGGTTTCCTGCCGGGCGACCTCGCGCAGAAGGTCGACCCCTATCTGCGCCCTCTCTATGACGCGCTCTACGACCTGATGGGTTTCGACAAGGCGGCCAAGCTCTTCGAACGCCAGACCATCGAGCTGGCCCCCCTCGCGTACATGCGCGGCCGGACCCTCAATCATTCGTTCATCATCCTCGACGAGGCGCAGAACACCACGCCCGAGCAGATGAAGATGTTCCTGACGCGCATCGGGTTCGGCACCAAGGCGGTCATCACCGGCGACGTGACGCAGATCGACCTGGCCCGCGGGCAGAAGAGCGGACTGATCGAGGTCGAGCGCGTGTTGAAGGGGGTGCGCGGCATCGCGTTCGTTCGCTTCACCAGCGCCGACGTCGTGCGCCATCCGCTGGTGCAGAAGATCGTCGATGCCTACGACCGCGATGCGACCAGGTAGCGGCTCGCCGGGCCGGCCCTCTCCCCGCAAGCGGGGAGAGGCGGATGCACCCCCCTCACCCCGGCCCTCTCCCCGCAAGCGGGGAGAGGGAGGTGCACCGCCGGAGCTCGAGCTCGCGATCCAGTGGATGGTCGATCCCGCGCCGCTGCCGCGGCGGCGCACGCTGCGGCGATGGGTGCAGGCGGCGCTCGAGCGCCCCGCAAGCGTCACGCTGCGCTTCGTCGGCACGCGCGAGGGGCGGATGCTCAACCACCGCTACCGTGGCCTGGACCATGCGACGAACGTCCTCACGTTCGTGTACGATGATGTGGCGTCGCTTGCAGGCGACATCGTGCTGTGCGCGCCGGTGGTTCAAAGGGAGGCGCAGGCACAGCGCAAGAGCTTCACGGCGCATTACGCGCACCTGGTGATCCACGGCATGCTGCACCTGCAGGGTTACGATCACGAGCGCGACGACGACGCGGCGCTCATGGAGGCGCGCGAGCGTGCCCTGCTCGCCGGCCTGGGCTACCGCGACCCTTACGCGGGCGACGGGGAGCCGCGGCTGATGGCGAATCACGGCGCCCCCGAGGACAAGCCGACGCTGCTCGAGCGGCTGTCGGCATTTCTGACCCGGGAACCCGAGGACCGCGAGCAGCTCCTCGACCTGCTCCGCGGCGCGTTCGAGCGCAGGCTGCTCGATGCAGATGCGCTGTCGATGATCGAGGGCGTACTGTCGGTGTCCGAGACGACGGTGCGCGACATCATGATCCCGCGCGCGCAGATGGATTGCGTCTCGATCGACGACGATCCGCCCGATTTCATCGAACTGATCCTCGACACCAAGCACTCGCGCTTCCCGGTGATCGGCGAATCCAAGGACGACGTCGTCGGGATCCTGCTCGCCAAGGAGCTGCTGAACTACTACGCGAACCCCGCGGCGTTCAACCTGCGCGAGACGCTGCGTCCCGCCGTGTTCGTTCCCGAATCCAAGCGCCTGAACGTGCTGCTGCGCGAGTTCCGCGCCAATCGCAACCACATCGCGATCGTCGTCGACGAGTACGGCGGCGTTTCCGGGCTGGTGACGATCGAGGACGTGCTCGAGCAGATCGTCGGTGACATCGAGGACGAGTACGACTTCGACGAGAGCGAAGACAACATCATCCCGGAAGCCAACGGCCATTTCCGCGTCAAGGCGCAGACCGAGATCGGCGATTTCAACGCGCAGTTCGGCACCGACTTCGAGGACGAGGAGTTCGACACCGTCGGCGGCCTGCTGCTGAAATCCTTCGGACGACTGCCCAAGCGCGGAGAGGCCACGACCGTCGGTGGATTCCGGTTCCGCGTGCTGCGCGCCGACAGCCGCCGGCTCTATACGCTGCACGTCGAGCGCGTCACGCCCACGCCCTCCGACGACGACGACAGCGGTTGAGCGCGCGGCGATGACGCTCGCGCGGGCACTGTCGCTCTGCCTCGCCGCGGCAGCGGGTGCGGCGACGGTCTTCGGATTCGCGCCTTTCGGCCTCCCGGCGCTGCCGCTGGTCACGCTCGTCGTCCTGTTCTGGCAATGGCACGACGCGGCGACGGCGCGCGACGCAGCAGGCACCGGCTTTGCATACGGCCTGGGGCTCTTCGGCGCCGGCGCTTCGTGGCTCTACATCGCGATCCAGTCCTTCGGCGGGATGCCCGCGCCCCTCGCGGCAATCGCGATCGCGGTCCTCGTCGCGTATCTCGCGCTGTGGCCGGCGGCCGCAGGCTGGGTCGCCGTGCGCTACACGCGGCGCCAGTCGTTCGCTCGCCTGCTGGTCGCCGCCGGTGCCTTCACGCTCGCCGAATGGCTGCGTGGCTACGTCTTCACCGGATTTCCGTGGCTCACCCTCGGCTACTCTCAGGTGCCGGGAGGATTGCTGCGCGGTTACGCGCCGGTCGGCGGCGTGTTCCTGGTGTCGCTCGCGATGGCGCTCTGCGCCGCGCTGACCGTCGAAATCGCCGGAGCGTTGGCTCGCGGCGCAAGGCGCGAGATCGCGCTTGCCGCGTGCGGAATCCTCGCGCTCGCTTCCGCCGGGATCGCCCTGGCGCACGTCGAATGGACGAGACCCGCCGGCGCCCCCGTCGCGGTATCGCTGGTCCAGGGCAACATCGTGCAGGACGAGAAATTCGCCCCGGGATTCAGGGACGCGACCTTTGATCGCTACCTGCGCCTGGTCGAGTCGAGCCGCGGCCGGCTGGTCGTCCTGCCCGAGTCGGCGTTTCCGGTGTTCTCCGACCAGGTGCCCGACGACGTCCTGCTGGCGCTGATCCGCACGGCGATGGCGCGCGACGGCGACGTGCTGCTCGGACTGTTCACCGAATTGCCGCCCCTGCCTGGCGGCACGACGCCGCGCTACTTCAATACGGTCGTCTCGCTGGGCGCGGGCGACCCGCAGTTCTACCGCAAGCACCACCTGGTCCCGTTCGGTGAAACGATCCCGCTCGAGCCGCTGTTCGGCTGGATCATCCGCTCGGTGCTTTCGATTCCGCTGGCCGACCAGGCGCGCGGCCCGGCGTACCAGCCCCCACTCGAGGTCGCCGGCCAGAAGGTCGCCGTCGACATCTGTTACGAGGACGCGTTCGGACGCGAGCTGATCCCCGCCGCACGCCGCGCCGGCATGCTCGTCAACGTCACCAACGACGCGTGGTACGGGCATTCGATCGCCGCGCGGCAGCACGACCAGATCGCCGCGATGCGCGCGGTCGAGTTCGCCCGACCGATGCTGCGCGCCACCAACACCGGCATCACGTCCGCGATCGGACCCGACGGCCGCACGTTCGGGGAGCTGCCGTGGTTCACGACCGGCGTCCTCGAGGTGAACGTCGCGGGACGCGAAGGCGAAACCCCCTACCTGCGCTTCGGCGACGCGCTGGTGCTCGCGCTCTCGATCGTGCTGGTCGCCGCGCCGATCCTGGTCGCTCGCCTGGGGCGCCGCTGATGTCCGCGCGCAGCGCGGCGCCGGCGCACGGCGGGAATCCCGGTAAAATCTGCGGATTTTGCGGGCACTCCGCCTCCGCCACCGGACGCATTCCCGACCGACATCGATGCAGACGTTCCAGCAACTGATCCTCGCCCTCCAGGCCTACTGGGACCGCCAGGGCTGCGCCCTGCTCCAGCCCTACGACATGGAGGTCGGCGCCGGCACGTCGCACACGGCGACCTTCCTTCGCGCGCTTGGCCCCGAGCCCTGGCGCGCCGCGTACGTGCAGCCTTCGCGCCGCCCCAAGGACGGCCGCTACGGCGAGAACCCGAACCGCCTGCAGCATTACTACCAGTACCAGGTCGTGCTGAAACCCGCACCCGCGGACATCCTCGACCTGTACCTCGGCTCGCTCGAGGCGCTGGGCTTCGACCTCCGGAAGAACGACGTCCGCTTCGTCGAGGACGACTGGGAGAACCCGACGCTGGGCGCGTGGGGCCTCGGCTGGGAAGTCTGGCTGAACGGCATGGAGGTGACGCAGTTCACCTATTTCCAGCAGGTCGGCGGCCTCGACTGCAACCCGATCACCGGCGAGATCACCTACGGCCTCGAGCGGCTGGCAATGTACCTGCAGGGCAAGGACAACGTCTTCGATCTTGTCTGGGCGACGTGGAAGGAAAATGCGATCGAGCGATCGCTCACCTACCGCGACGTGTACCTGCAGAACGAGGTCGAGCAGTCGACCTACAACTTCGAGCATTCGAACGCGCCGGCGCTCACCGGGCAGTTCGCATTCTTCGAGTCGGAGGCGAAGCGCCTGCTCGAAGCGAAGCTGCCTCTGCCCGGCTACGAAATGATCCTCAAGGCCGCGCACACGTTCAACCTGCTCGATGCCCGCGGCGCGATATCGGTCACCGAGCGCGCGGCGTACATCGGGCGCATCCGCAACCTCTCGCGCCTGGTCGCGCAGGCCTACGTCGAGTCGCGCGAGGCGCTGGGATTCCCGATGCTGCCCGACCACCTGCGGATCCGCGCAGCATGACGACCGCGACCGCGACGCTGCTCGTCGAGCTGTTCACCGAGGAACTTCCGCCCAAGGCGCTCAAGTCGCTGGGGGCCGCGTTCGCCGAGGGCATCACGTCGGCGCTGCGCCGGGGCGACTTCCTTGGCGCTGGTGCCGTCGCCACGCCCTTCGCCACACCCAGGCGCTTGGCCGTGTCGATCACCGACGTGCGCAGCGTCGCACTCGACTCGGAGATCGTCGACAAGCTGATGCCGGCGAAGGTCGCCTTCGATGCGAGCGGTCAGCCGACCGAGGCATTGCGCAAGAAACTCGTAGCCATCGGTCGCGCTCATCTCGCGACGGCATCGCCCGAAGCCACCGACGGCCCCGACCGGCGATACGTCGCCTCAGACGGCAGGGCCGACTACGTCTACCTGCGGCGTCTCGCGAAAGGACAACCGCTGGCGCGCGGCCTGCAGGACGCGCTCGACGAGGCGATCGAGGCGCTGCCGATCCCGAAGGTGATGAGCTACCCGCGCGAGGGCGGCTACTACAACGACGTCAGATTCGTCCGTCCCGCCCACCGCCTGGTCGCGCTCCACGGCAGCGACATCGTGCCGGTCGCGGCACTGGGCCTCGATGCCGGACGCAGGACCGGCGGACACCGGTTCCTGGGCCGCGCCGAGATCGACATCGATCGTGCCGACGCGTATGCCCCGACGCTCGAGGCCGAAGGCAAGGTGATGCCCGGCTTTGCACAGCGGCGCGCCGAGATCGTGCGCCAGCTGGTGCAGGCGGCCGAGGGTGCCACGGTGATCATGCCCGATGCGCTGCTCGACGAGGTGACGTCGCTGGTCGAGTGGCCCGCCGTCTACGCGGGAACCTTCGATCACGCGTTCCTCGAGGTTCCGCAGGAGTGCCTGATCCTGACGATGCAGCAGAACCAGAAGTATTTCGCGCTCGCGGACGCACAGGGAAAGCTGACGCACCGCTTCCTGCTGGTGAGCAACCTGGTGACGCAGGAACCGGAGGCAATCGTGCAGGGCAACGAGCGCGTGCTCCGCGCGCGGCTCGCCGACGCGAAGTTCTTCTTCGACCAGGACCGCAAGACCCCGCTCGCGTCGCGCGTCGAGCGCCTTTCCGCGATCGTCTATCACCACCAGCTCGGCACGCAGGCCCAGCGCGTCGCGCGTCTGCGCTTCCTCGCCCGCGAGATCGCCACGAGGATCGGCGCCGATGCCGCCCACGCCGATCGGGCGGCGCTGCTCGCCAAGGCGGACCTGGTCACCGACATGGTCGGGGAATTTCCCGAACTGCAGGGAACGATGGGGCGGCACTACGCGCTGTCCGACGGGGAGCCTCCCGACGTCGCCGATGCGGTCGCGCAGCACTACTGGCCACGTTTCGCCGGCGACGCGCTTCCCGAAGGCCCGGTCGCGCAGGCTGCGGCGCTTGCCGACAAGCTCGAGACGCTGGCGGGAATGTTCGGCGTCGGGGCGATCCCCACCGGCGACAAGGATCCCTTCGGCCTGCGCCGTGCCGCGATCGGCGTGCTGCGGATCGTGATCGAGCGGGAGCTCGCACTGCCGCTGCCCGAACTTCTCGACCTCGCATTCCGCGCCTTCGACGGTATCTCCGCCGCAAAGCCGGCGACGCCCGCGCTTTCCAGCTTCCTCTACGACCGCCTGCGCGCACATCTCCGCGAGCAGGGATACACGGCAAACCAGGTCGAGGCGGTGCTCGCGCAGCGGCCGGCACGCATCGACACGGTTCCGGCACAGCTCGCCGCCGTCAAGGCGTTCGAGGCGCTGCCCGAGGCACAGGCGCTGTCGGCGGCGAACAAGCGGATCGTCAACATCCTGAAGAAATCCGGCGCGGAGGCCGCCCCCGCCGTCGATCGAGGGCGCCTCGCAGAAGGTGCCGAGCACGACCTCTGGCTCGCCTTCCAGCACCTCGCGCCGGCAGTCGATGACCATTGCGCGGGCGGCGACTATGCGAGCGCGCTGCGCGTGCTGGCGACGGCGAAGCCTGCCGTCGACCGTTTCTTCGACGACGTGATGGTCATGACCGACGATCCCGCGATCCGGGCGAACCGGCTCGCGCTGCTGCGCGGCGTCGCGGCGACGATGAATCGCGTCGCCGACATCTCGAAACTCGCGACCTGAGGTCAACTGCAGGGCCCGCCCCACCATGGTCCAGTTCACATCCGACCCTGTCGCCGCGGCCCGCGGTGCGCGGCTGATCGTCCTCGACCGCGACGGGGTCATCAATCACGACAGCGAGCAGTTCATCAAGTCGCCGGACGAGTGGCGACCCATCCCGGGCAGCCTCGAGGCGATTGCCCGGCTCAATCGCGCCGGCTATCGGGTCGTGGTCGCGACCAACCAGTCGGGTGTCGGACGCGGACTGCTCGACTTCGCGATGCTGAATGCGATCCACGACAAGATGCACCGCGCGCTGGCGCTCGCCGGCGGTCGCATCGATGCCGTGTTCTACTGCCCGCACACGGCTGACGCGCGCTGCGACTGTCGCAAACCCAAGCCCGGGATGCTCATCGAGATCGGCAAGCGCTTCAGCGTCGACCTGACGGGTGTGCCGTGCATCGGCGACGGCCTGCGCGATCTGCAGGCTGCCGAGTCCGTCGGCGCGCAGCCGATGCTGGTCCTGACCGGCAAGGGCGAGAAAACGCTGCGCGACGGCGGATTCGCGAAGAACACCGTGATCTTCCCCGACCTCGCGTTCGCGGCGTCGGCCCTGCTCGCCGCCGAATAGGGACGGCGTCGACGCGCATGGGAAACGCGCTGCGATCGCTGGTCTTCACCGTCTTCCAGGCGATCGCCACGCCGCTGTGGGCGGTTGCGATCGTCTCGGTCTGGTGGCTGCCGCGCGTGCCCCGCTACCGCTTCATCACCGGGTGGTGCGCGATGAACCTGTGGGCTGCGCGCTGGATCTGCGGCATCCGCCATCGCGTCGTCGGCATGGAGAACCTCCCGACGACGCCCCACGTGGTCGCCTGCAAGCACAGCTCGACCTGGGAAACCCTGTTCCTGTCGCGGCTGCTGCCGCCGCTTGCCTATGTCGCGAAGAAGGAGCTGCTGTCGGTTCCGTTCTTCGGATGGGGATTCGCTCTTGCTTCACCGATCACGATCGACCGTCGCGCCGGAAAGGACGCGATGGCCCAGATGGCGGCGCAGGGGCGCGAGCGCTTCGTCCAGGGCTTCTGGATCGCCGTGTATCCGGAAGGAACCAGGATCCGCGCCGGCACCCGCGCGCGCTACAAGACCGGCGCCGCGCGGCTCGCGATCGAAATGAAGGTGCCGATCCTGCCGATCGCGCACAACGCGGGGTGGCTCTGGCCCAAAGGCTTGATGGGCAAGCGCCCCGGGACGATCACGCTGTCGATCGGCACGCCCATACCGCCGGACGCGATGGACCCCGCGCAGCTGACGCGCGCGGTCGAGACCTGGATCGAGGGCGAGGTCCATCGACTGGGCCGACCCGAATGACGCGCGGCCACCTTCGCGACGCAGCGGCGCAGCGCGAGGGCCAGGTGCGCAACATCGTCCTTGCCGGGCAGGCGATCGAATACCGGCTGATCCGCGCAAGACGGCGCTCGATCGGCATGGAGGTTCACCTCGAAGGGCTCACCGTGCGCGCGCCGCGCTGGGTCAGCCTCCGCGACATCGAGGCGGCCCTCGTCGAGCGCACGAAATGGATTCTGCGGTCGCTCGCCGAATGGCGCGCGCGGCGCCGCGACGTGATGCCGCGCCAGTGGACGACCGGCGCGCCGATCGTGTTCCGCGGCGAGCAGCTTTCGCTCGAAGTCTTTCCCGCGCGCAGGCTCTCGATCGCAGCCGACCTCTTCAACCTGACGGTCCGCCACCCGGAAGCGCATGACGAGTGCCAGGTGGCCGACGGCGTACGGCTCTGGTTGAAGGACCAGGCGTGGGCACTGGTCGCGGCCCGGGTCGCGCACTACATGCAACGGGTGAGTCCCCAGCCGGCGGCGGTACGTCTTTCGGACGCGCGCAGTGAATGGGGCAGCTGCAATGCCAAAGGCGAGATCCGCCTCAACTGGCGCCTCGTGCAACTGCCGCCGGCGCTCGCCGAATACGTCGTTGCCCACGAAGTTGCGCACATCGTCGAGCTCAATCACTCGTCGCGCTTCTGGAGCGTCGTCGAGTCCCTGCTGCCCGGCCACGCCGCGCTGCGCCGCCAGCTCGACGACTGGACGGCACTTCTCGCGGCGTGAGCGGCCGACGAGGGGCCCCGCGCAGCGGGGATCGGAGGCCTTTGCGAATCGCCGCTACGAGGCCGACACGCCGTCGTCGGCACGCCGAGAGGGCCCAAGGAGGCCGAGGCGGCGTGAGCGGCCGACGAGGGCCCCCGCGCAGCGGGGATCGGAGGCCTTTGCGAATCGCCGCTACGAGGCCGACACGCCGTCGTCGGCACGCCGAGTTGGCCCAAGGAGGCCGAGGCGGCGTGAGCGGCCGACGAGGGGCCACCGCGCAGCGGGGATCGGAGGCCTTTGCGAATCGCCGCTACGAGGCCGACACGCCGACATTCGTATGCCGAGCCAGTGCAAGGAGGCCGAGGCGGCGTGAGCGGCCGACGAGGGGCCCCGCGCAGCGGGGATCGGAGGCCTTTGCGAATCGCCGCTACGAGGCCGACACGCCGACATTCGGTATGCCGAGCCAGTGCAAGGAGGCCGAGGCGGCGTGAGCGGCCGACGAGGGGCCCCGCGCAGCGGGGATCGGTGCGGCAGCGCTCGGGGACATCGACAGCTAGACGACGCAGACGGGTTCGCCCGCCGCCCCACCCGCTTCACGCCGACTGCGCCGCAGGCGCCGTCCACGAGAACCCGTCACTGCCCGCCAACCGCTGCAGCACCGCCAATCGCACTTCGCGCCGGCACCAATCGGCCGGGGCGGCGGGGCGGGGCATGGCGTGCGCGACGGCTGTCACGGGTGGCGCGGCAAGCGACCCCGACAGGAACATCCACGGCAGGCTGTCCTCGAGCGCAGCCGCGCCGGGACCCGTGAGCCGGCGTTTGCGCACCCCGAGCGCGCAGACATGCGCGGCCCGCTGCCCAAGGGGCAGATGCGGCGAACGGGCGACGGGCGCGATCTGGATTGAAAACCGCACCGACGGCAGCGCGCCAGGGAACGCGGTGCTCCTGCGGCGCGGGCGGCAGCCCGCGCAGGGGCCGTCAGTGTTCCTGCGGCGCAGGCAGCTCGGGCAGCCGCAACGTCACGCGCGCCTGCGTCTTCAGCAGTCGCGTCAGCGCCGTCGCGAGTTCATCGTGCCCACGCGTGTCGCGCCAGTGGCCGTGATCGGCGCGAAAATGAAAGCCGCCGGTCTTCGCCGCGACCCAGATCTCGCGGTTGGGCACGTGGCGGTTGACGATGATCTTGCTGCCGTCCTCGCACTCGATCGTCAGCACGCCGTCGGTGAGATTCCAGTCGATGTCGGCGTCGCTGGTCTCGAGCGCGGCGTCCAGCGCAAGGCCGATCGTCTCGAGCGTCGCGTCGGCTGCGGCAATGAAAGCGGATTCGTGCATGGCGCCATGCTAGGATTTGCCGCGATGGTACGTCAAATCCCGATCCGCAACGCCCTTGCGGCGCTGATGCTGGCCGCACTGACCCTCGCCGTTTCCGGCTGCGGGGTCAAAGGCCCGCTGCGACCGGCGCCGAAGGCGACGCCCGCAGCCCCCGGGCCGGCGACGGTCGCGCCACCCGCAGCGCCGGCGCCGTCGAACCCCAAGCCGTGAGTGCCTTCGAGTACGTCGACGGCGAGCTGCGCGCCGAAGGCATGTCGCTGGCTGCGATCGCGGAGCGCTACGGCACGCCCTGCTACGTCTATTCGCGCGCGATGCTGACGCAGGCGTATCGCGAGTTCGACGCGGCGTTCGAGGGCATTCCACACCTTGTCTGCTACGCGATGAAGGCGAATTCCTCGCTGGCGATCGTCGACCTGTTCGCCCGGCTGGGCAGCGGCTTCGACATCGTCTCGGGGGGCGAGCTCATGCGCATCGCAGCCGCCGGCGCCGACGCGCGCAAGGCGGTCTTCTCCGGCGTCGGCAAGAGCGATGCCGAGATGGAAGCGGCGCTCGCCGCCGGGATCCTCTGCTTCAACGTCGAGTCGGCGAGCGAGCTCGATCACCTTGCCGCGGTGGCCCGGCGGATGGGTGTGCGCGCACCGGTAAGCCTGCGCGTCAATCCCGACGTCGATCCGCTGACGCATCCGTACATTTCGACCGGCCTCAAGGAAAGCAAGTTCGGCATCGCGTTCGCCGACGCCCCCGCGCTGTACCGCCGCGCTGCGGCGATGCCGTCGATCGCCGTGCGCGGAATCGACATCCACATCGGCTCCCAGATCACCGAGCTCGACCCCTACCGCGAAGCCGCGGGCAAGGTGCTCGCCCTCGTCGACGCGCTCGCGGCGGACGGCATCGGGCTTTCCCACATCGATTTCGGGGGCGGCCTCGGCATCCGGTATCGCGACGAATCGCCGGTCGCCATCGCGGATTACGCCCGCATGATTCGGGGCCTCGCCGCCGGCCGGCGCGAAATGCTGCTGTTCGAACCGGGACGGCGCCTGGTGGGCGAGGCGGGAGTGCTGCTGACGCGCGTCCGCTTCGTCAAACCCCAGGCCGCCCGCAACTTCGCGGTGGTCGACGCCGCGATGAACGACCTGCTCCGACCGTCGCTGTACGAGGCGTGGCATGCGATCGACCCGGTCCGTCCGCGATCGGCCGACGCGAGCGTCTGGGACGTCGTCGGGCCGGTGTGCGAGAGCGGCGACTTCCTCGGTCACGACCGGATGCTTGCCATCGAGGAGGGGGACCTGCTCGCCGTGCGCGCTGCCGGCGCGTATGCGATGTCGATGAGCTCCAACTACAACAGCCGTCCCCGCGCCTGCGAAGTGCTCGTCGATGGCGACAGCGCGCTGCTCATCCGCCGCCGCGAGACCATCGCCGAACTCCACGCGCTGGAAATTCGACTGCCCTGATCGATCGCGCCGCGAACGCCGAAATTCGCGCCACCGATCGCTTGCACGCGATTTGCGAATACGCAACAGTCGCGCTCAGCGCTGTTCTAATCGCGGTACAGATCTTGCAAAAGCGCTAAACGTGGCTACAATGCAGGCAGCAGGTGCCAATGGATTTGTCAAGAGGTCGGCTCCAAATATTTCGCAGCAGGGGCAGCACCTCGGGATTCCGGCGACACCTGCGAAGAAGGACCATAAAAGGTACATTGAACTCAGACAGGAGAATCAACGATGATGGCTGACATGATGTCGATGATGACGCCGGCGGCTCCCGCCGCGGCGCCGAAGAAGAAGGCGAAGAAACGCAAGGCTGCCCCGAAGAAGAAGGCTGCCCCGAAGAAGAAGGCCGCCCCGAAGAAGAAGGCCGCCAAGAAGAAGGTCGCCAAGAAGAAGGCTGCGCCGAAGAAAAAGGCCGCCAAGAAGAAGGCCGCCAAGAAGAAGGCTGCGCCGAAGAAAAAGGCCGCCAAGAAGAAGGTCGCCAAGAAGAAGGCTGCGCCGAAGAAAAAGGCCGCCAAGAAGAAGGTCGCCAAGAAGAAGGCTGCGCCGAAGAAAAAGGCCGCCAAGAAGAAGGCTGCGAAGAAGAAGTAACTTCTTCGACCCAAGCGCCGTCGCAGATGTGTGACGGACGAAAACGGGCGACGCCACGCGTCGCCCGTTTTGCATCCGGCGTCAGGATCCGAGCGTCGCTGCTGCCCGGGTCAGCGTGGCGCCGGGGCCGGGACCGGGGAATCGCTGCCGCCGGTGCGTACGACGCCGCTGCGGTCCCACCCGTCAGCGCTCGCTGATCGCGTTGTCGCGCACGGCCGCGGCGGCGATCGCCGACTTGGTTTGGTGATGTGCGGCGGCGATCGCCGGCTTGGTTTCGTGATGTGCGCCGGCGCGCGGCTTGGCGTGCCGTTTCGAGGCGACCCGGGTTTTCTGGGGGTGATGGGGCTCGCGCCGGACAGTGCTGGACCGGGTCTTCGCCACCCTGGTCTTGGTCCCGTGCGGATGGCCGATGCTGGCGTGCTCCACCCTCACGGGGCGCGCATCGCTGGTGATCCGCAGTTTCTCACCCGCCCGCAGCCAGTTCCGCGACAGGTGGTTCCAGCGCCGGATGTCCTCCATCGAAACGCCATAGCGGGCCGCGATGCCGTGCACGGTGTCGCCGCGACGCACGACGTAGTAGAAGGTGCGCCCGGCGGGCACCGTCGTGAACACCGCGTGCTCGAGGGACTCGGCGCTCGCTTCCGATGGACGCTGCGACGGCACGAGCAGCGAATAGCCGGTCGGCACGGTCGAGTGCGGACCGATGCCGTTGACCGACTTGAGGGTCTCGAGCGACATCCCGTAGCGCAGCGCCACCTGGGCGAGCGTTTCACCGGGCTTCATCCGGTGCGCCTGCCACGAGACGAGGGGCTGGTCCATCAGGTCGAGCTTGGCGGCGAAGATTTCCGCCTTGTCGATCGGCAGGAGGATTCCATACTCGTCCGCTCCGAAGATCACCGGCCGGTTGTGCTGTGGATTCAGGGCCAGGAACTCGTCGAGCGGCATTTCGGCGAGTTCGGCCGCGCGCTTGACGTCCATGTGGACCGTCGTCCGGACGATCGTGAAATACGGCGTATCGGGAACGTCCGCCAGGACGAGTCCGAACTTCGCCGGGTCGGCGACGATGTTCTTCACCGCCTGCAGCTTGGGCAGGTAGTTGCGCGTCTCGTCCGCCATGCTCTGCAGGCTCGAATAATCGGTGGGCAGGCCCCGCGCGCGATTGCGTTCAATCGCGCGCTCGACATTGCCCTCGCCCCAGTTGTAGGCCGCGAGCGCCAGCTGCCAGTCGTTGAACTCGGAGTGGAGCTGCTGCAGGTAGTCGAGCGCCGAGTTGGTCGCGGCGACGACATCGCGCCGCGAATCGAACCACCAGTTCTGCTTGAGGCCGTAGAGCTTCCCCGTTGCCGGCATGAACTGCCAGATGCCCGAGGCGTGGGTCGCCGACATCGCGTTCGGGTTGAAAGCGCTCTCGACCATCGGCAGCAGCGCGATCTCCAGCGGCATGTGGCGCTGCTCGACCTCGGTCACGATGTGATAGAGGTAACGGCGGCTGCGCTCGACCATGCGCGCGACGTAGTCGGGGCGCGCGGCATACCAGCGCTCCCACTTGTCGACCAGCGGACCCTGGATGTCGGGGATCGCGTAACCCCGCACGATGCGATCCCACAGGTCGCCCTTGGCCGCGGGCAGGGACTCGAGGTCGCCCGCCGGCCCCTCGAACGGGTTATCGACGACGATCTTGGGCGGTGCGGGAGGGAAGTGGACTTCGGGCAGCTGCGCCACGGGGGAGGGTGGCGGCGGGTTGGTGACGGTCGCGCATGCGGCAAGCGCGAGGATCACCGGCAGGATCAGATATCGTCGAAAGCGCAATTCGGTTTTTCCAATGCAATTGCGCGCGGATCCTCGATGGACCGCGCGGGCTGCGGCGATGGTAGGCCCGGGGGCGCCGAGCGTCAACCCGAATGAACAGGACAGCGCGGAGATCCTGGAGTTCTCGGCCCGCTGAGCCGCCGGGGCGTCGCCCACCTCCCACCGCCGGCGAACCCGGTCACCGGCTCACTGGAATCCGTTCTTCCATTCGCGCAGCTCGGCGAAGACATCGGCGGCTCGCGTCAGCGCACGCCCCGCGTGGGCCGACGCTACGGCGACGACGCCGGGCACCTCGGCGCGCAGGAACGGATTGGTTGAGCGCTCCTCGGCGATCGTCGACGGGAGCGTCGGTGCCCCCGCATCGCGCTTCGCCTGCTCGCGCGCGACGCGCGCGGGCAACCCGGGATTCGCGGGCTCGACCGCCGACGCGAAGCGCAGATTGGCCATCGTGTACTCGTGTCCGCAGTAGACCCGCGTCGTCCCGGGCAATGCCGCGAGCTTCGACAGCGACTCCCACATCTGCGCCGGCGTGCCCTCGAAGACGCGCCCGCAGCCCGCAGCGAACAGCGTGTCGCCGCAGAACAGGAGGTCTTCGCCGGCCGAGAAGAACGCGATGTGTCCCGCCGTGTGACCCGGGATGTCGATGACGTCGAGCGGCAGCCCGACGCCCGGCACCACGATGGAGTCGTCCTGCGCGAGCGCATGGGTGCGACCGGGGATCGCTTCACGGGCGGGACCGTAGACCGGGACGTCGAATCGACGCTTGAGGTCCGCAATCCCGCCGACATGGTCGCCGTGGTGGTGCGTGGCGAGGATCGCAGCGAGCTCGAGCGCATTCGCGTCGAGGCATGCGAGCACCGGCGCCGCGTCGCCGGGATCGACGACGACCGCGTGCCGGCCCTCGCGCAGCAGCCAGATGTAGTTGTCCCTGAATGCGGGGATGGGGATAATCGGCATCATGGTGGATCGACCCTTTGGTTTCGTCGAAGGCGACGCTCAATCGCTGGGCGCGTGGTTTGCGACGCCGCTGGGCGCATATCTCTGCGCGCGCGAACAGGCATACTTCGATCATACCGTCGCCGACATCTTCGGCTACCATGCGTTGCAGATTGGCCTGCCGCAATGCCCGTTGCTCGCGCAGAGCCGAATCGTGTCGAAATGGACGCTCGACTACGATCACCCCGCAGAGGTCATCGCCGACCCCCACGAGCTGCCGTTTGGCGAGAACACGATCGATCTCATCGTCCTGCCGCATGCACTCGAGTTTGCCGAGGATCCCCATCTGATGCTGCGCGAAGCCTACCGGGTGATCCGCCCCGAGGGCCAGATCGTGATCTCGGGCTTCAATCCGTTCTCGCTGTTCGGGATGAGGCGCTACTTCGGCCGTGGCGCGACCCCTCCATGGAATGGCAACTTCATCGCGCTCTACCGGCTCAAGGACTGGCTGTCGCTGCTCGGATTCGACGTCGTCGGCGGGCGCCTCGACTGCTACGTGCCCCCGTTCTCGCAGGAAAAGTGGCTGCATCGCTTCGCATTCTTCGAGAAGACCGGCGATCGCTGGTGGCCCATCACCGGCGGCGTCTACTACCTGCGGGCAACCAAGAAGGTGCTGGGCATGCGCCTCATGACGCCCGCGTGGGAGAAGCGCGAGAGCCGCAAGAAGGCCCTGGTGACCGCGCACGGCACGCGCGAGGGCCTGACGACTCCGCGGGCGGGCCCGTGAGCCCGGTCGTGATCTACACCGACGGCGCGTGCAAGGGCAACCCCGGACCCGGCGGGTGGGGAGCGCTGATCACCTGCGACGGTCGCGAGAAGGAGCTCTTCGGCGGCGAGCTGGACACGACGAACAACCGCATGGAGCTGACGGCCGTGATCCGCGCGCTGGAAGCACTGAAGCGCGACTGCGACATCGACCTGTACGTCGACTCCCAGTACGTCAAGAACGGCATGGAGACGTGGATCAAGGGCTGGAAGAGGAATGGCTGGCGCACCAGCGACCGCAAGCCGGTCAAGAACGCCGAGCTGTGGCGCGAACTCGACGCGCTCGTCGCGGGCCACAGGATCCGCTGGCACTGGGTGAAGGCGCACGCCGACACGCCCGGCAACCATCGCGCGGACGAACTCGCCAACCGCGGCGTCGAGGCGGGAAGGCGCGGCGCCTGACGCGTTGCCCGCCGCGGCGCGCCCCTGCCTGCGCGCCGGGGAGGCGCGGCCGCGGCGCGGGCAGGCCTTCGACCAGACCAGGGAGGACACCATGGCCGCATACGTGGTTGCGCAGATCGAAGTCACGGACCATGCAGCCTACGACGAATACCGCAAGGGGGTGCAAGCGACCATCGCCGCCCACGGCGGACGTTTTCTCGTGCGCGGCGGCGCAGTCGAGGTGCTCGAGGGCGACTTCGTGCCCAGACGCGTCGTCGTGATCGAATTCCCCGACGCCGATGCGCTGAAGCGCTGGTACCGGTCGCCGGAGTACCGGCCGCTGCTCGAGCTGCGCAAGCGGGCGTCGAAAGGCTCGCTCTACATGGTCGAGGGCGCCTGAGCGGGACCCCAGGTTCGCGCCAGTGGCGTCAGCCCGCGCCGGAGGCGCGCTCGATCCGGCGCGCGAACACGGTCATCTCCTTCTCCGCCTGGCGGTCGCCCTTGCGTCGCGCGACCTCGATGCCGCTGCGGTAGGCGGCGAGGGCCGCCGGAGCATCACCGCTGCCTTCGAGCGCCTTCGCGTACAGCTTCCATGCGGCGGTGAATTCCGGATCGAGCGCAACCGCGCGCTCCAGCGCAGCCCGCGCATGCTCCCAGTCGCCAAGCTTCGCGTACTCGTTGCCGATCGAGTAGCGCAGCAGCGCACCCTCCTTGCCTGCGGCGAGCATGCGCTCGAAATTCGCGAGCGCGGCGCTCTTCGCAGCCTGGTCTTCCCCGGCATCCCCGGGTCCCTTGTCGCCGCCCGTCACGTGAGCACGCTAATGGAGGATGAACTCGTCCGTCTCGCAATCGACCCTGCGCAACGGATAGATCACGCTCTTGTTCGCGCCGTTCAAGGGTCCTTCGATCGTCTCGTAGAGCCAGCCGTCGGTGCCGCCGCGTCGGTAGATCAGGCGCGCCGGGAACGCCGAGGTCGTGTTCGCGAACGTGAAGACCGTGTCCTTGTCGTCGGTCGTCGTCGTCGCGAGCTTGAACGCCAGTTCCTTGCGGTCGCCCGAGAACTGGGAGAAGAGGATCGCTCCATCGCGCGACTCGAGCCGCAGGTACTCGTAGTCGTTCATCCGGCCGTCGAGCGCGAGCTGTCCGACGCCCACCATGACGTCGCCCTGCGGCGGCATCCAGTACTCGCGAAATTCGCGTTGGTTGACTTCGCCGCGCCAGCAGCCCTGCAACCAGGCCAGCGGGGCGATCGGGCCCGGCGCGACCTGCGCAGCATGCGCGGGGGCCGGGGCGGCCGCTCCCGGGGTGACCGGCGCCGCCGCCGGGGCGGTCGTGACAGGTGCCGTCGGTTCGGCGGGTTGCGCGATCGGGGCGGGTGCAGGGGCCTGCTGCGCGGCTGCGCCGGTAGCGAGCAGAAGTGCAACTGCCGCCAGCGGCGCCAGCAGCATCGAACGGACGGCGCAGAAGGGGTAGCGAGAGGGGTTCATCGTGGTCGAGGCGCGGTCACTGCAGTCGCGCAAGAGGCAGGTTGAGCAGGAGGTTCTGCGGCTTGAGGCGAAGCCGGTTATTCGAATCCATCGCCATCGCGAGCCACACCGGTCGGCCCGCGAGCGCGGCGCGCATGTCGCCGGGATTCGCGAAATCGAGCCGGAACAACGCGAGCAGGCGGTGCATCCGCGCTTCGTCGACGTCCTGCCGATTGTACAGGTCGTTGAGGATCCCGCTCGCCTCGGCGTCGAGACCGACATGCCATGCCCAGCGGCGGTCGTCGATCTCGCGCTCGCCGCGAATTGCCACGTCCACCCCCAGAAAGTGGTCGATCCAGGCCTCGAGCACCCGCATCAGCGCTGCCTGCACGGGCTGGCCGCGATTGAGGCTCACCGACAGGTCGTGGCGTTCGTCGCGCTCCCAGTAGATGTCCCGGTTGTCGCCGGAAAGGACATCGAGGTCGATCGTCCGCAACGGCGTACGGCTGCCCGCGAGCAGCGTTCCAATCGATCCGAATTCACCACCCTGTGCATGCCGCTCGACGACCTCGTCGTCGGCCGCCATCACGGCGCCATCCTCGGTGATCGCGATCTTCTGCGTCCTGAACAGCATCTCGGCCGCGCGGGCCGCGATCGGATCGGCATCCTCGCCGAGGATGTGGCGCAACACGATCTGCGCCAGCTGTGCCACGAAGATCGGCGGCACGTCGACACCCTCGCCACGGAACAGGTCGAGGTAGGCGCCCTCGAGCGATTCGGCCGCGACGAGCCGATTGCGAAAGCGCAGCCAGATCGCGTGGTTCTCCCGCGCGTCCGCGTCGGAGATCGCCGCGATGTCTGCCGGAGCGACCTCGCGCCCCGGATCGGCAAGCAGCCGGTCGTGAAGCTGCAGCTCGGCATCGCAGGATTCAGGCACCGGGGCGAGCTCGGGCCGCAGCAGAAAGCTGCGCAGGAAATCGTCGGTGACCTCCAGCCGTCCGTCGCGACGGACCGTCAGCAGCCGGTAACCGCAGCTGCGCCAGAAATCAGGCACCGCCCAGCATCGCCTCTTTGAGATCGGGCTGCACCGGATGGCGGCCGAGCCAGATGTCGGTCAGTGCGCGGTTGAAGGCATCGCCGCCGATTTCGCCGCGTTCCTTGCCGTCCAGGATGACACGGGTGACGCCGCTGACGAAGTCCAGCGACACGACGCTGCCATCGCTGATCTCGTTGAACGACTTCATGATCGAAACCAGCGCGTCGGTCTGCGACTTGATCGCATTCCGCTCGTCCGCCGTCGTGTTGTCCTTCAGGCCGTCGACCAATGCGTCGACCAGCTGGTCCGCGGTGAGGCTGCGCAGCATGTTCATCTGGATGCGCCGCGGCGCCTGCGCGAGCACGTCCTGCGTCGTCGATGCCTTTCCAGGCAGATAAAGGCTGCCGACGTAGATCTTGAAGAAGAGTTTCTTCCGGATGCCCGCGCCGTTCAGCACGAGCTCGGTTCCACCCACGCTCGCCTTGTCGGCGAGGTGCACGCCCCCGATGTCGAACGCCCATGCGTTTCCCGCGATCGCAACCGTCAATCCCAGCAACACCGCGATGATCCGGCCCGCCATGTCCGTCGCCTCCCCGGTTCGTCCTAGGTCGCCTCGAATATGCCTGCAGCGCCCATTCCCGTTCCCACGCACATCGTGACCAGCCCGTACTTCTGCCCGCGGCGCTTCATGCCGTGGACGATCGTCGCCGTGCGCACGGCCCCCGTCGCCCCCAGCGGGTGCCCCAGCGCGATCGCCCCGCCCAGCGGATTGACCTTGGCCACATCGAGGTCCAACTCGCGGATCACCGCGAGGCTCTGCGCGGCGAACGCCTCGTTCAGCTCGATCCAGTCGAGGTCCTGCTGGCGGATGCCGGCGACCTTCAGCGCCTTCGGTACCGCCACGACGGGCCCGATGCCCATGAACTCGGGCGGCACGCCTGCGACCGCATACCCGCGCCAGCGGGCGAGCGGCGCGAGACCGAGCTCCCGCAGCACGCGCTCGCTGACCAGGACCGACGCCGCCGCGCCGTCGGACATCTGCGAACTGTTGCCGGCGGTGACGCTGCCCCTCGCGGCGAACACCGGCCTCAGCTTGGCGAGACTCTCGGCGGTCGTGTCGGCGCGCGGCCCTTCGTCGCGCGCAACCTGACGCGTCCTTTCCGCGACGCGGCCAGTACCGGCGTCGGGCTCGTGCGTGACGACGTCGACCGGCGAGATCTCACCGTCGAATTCGCCCGAGGCCTGCGCGGCGAGCGCCTTCCGGTGGGACGCCAGGGCGAAGGCGTCCTGGTCTTCGCGCGAGACCTTCCACTTCGCTGCGAGCTTTTCGGTCGTGAGCCCCATGCCGTAGGCGATGCCCACGTTCTCGTCGCCGGCGAACACGTCGGCGTTGAGCGCAAGCCGCCCGAGCATCGGGATCATGCTCATGCTCTCGGTGCCCGCAGCGATCACGATGTCGGCTTCTCCGGTCCGGATCCGGTCGGCGGCGATCGAAACGGCGTTCAGGCCCGACGAGCAGAAGCGGTTGATCGTCATGCCGGGGACGCCCGGCGGCAGCCCGGCGAGGAGCACGCCGATGCGGGCGACGTTCATTCCCTGCTCGTACTCGGGCATCGCGCAGCCGACGATCACGTCGTCGACGCGCGCGGCCTCGATCGCCGGAACCTGCGCCAGCACCCTCCTGAGGACGTGCGCGAGCAGCGTGTCGGGCCGCGTCGTCCGGTAGGCGCCGCGCGGCGCCTTGCCGACCGGCGTCCGCGTCGTCGCCACCACGTAGGCATCCTGCACTTGCATCGTCATTCGGATTCTCCCGTTGCCGCCGCGCCGCGCATCGCAAGCGGTGCGCGACGGCGACGTCCTGCATCAGTTGCGCAGCGGCTTGCCCGTCGCCAGAATGTGCGCGATCCGCGCCTGCGTGCGCGGATCGCGCAGCAGCTCCATGAATTCACGGCGCTCGACCTCGAGCAGCCAGCGCTCGTCGACGACGCTGCCCGCGTCGACCTCGCCGCCGCACATCGCGCGCGCGAGGCGCAGGCCCACCTCGAAATCGTAGGGCGTGATGAACGCGCCTTCGCGCATGTTGACGAGCATCATCTCCAGCGTCGCGATCCCGGTCCTGCCGGCGACCGGGACGTTGCGAGGCGGCAGCGGCGGCTGGTAGCCGGCGTCGGCAAGCGAGCGCGCCTGCGACAGCGCGACGTGGAGGACCTCGTCCGGATGCATGACGACCACGTCGGCGGGTCGCAGGAACCCCAGCTCGCGCGCCTCGAGCGCGCTCTTCGACACGGTGGCCATCGCGACGGTCTGGAAGTAGGTGCGCAGGAACGGGAACTGGTCGAGCTGCCCGCCGGCGCCCCCGCGCTTCACTTCGTCCGCGGCGCGCAGCGCGAGTTCCTTCGATCCCCCGCCGCCGGGGATCAGACCCACGCCGGTCTCGACCAGCCCGACGTAGGACTCCAGCGCCGCCACCGTGCGGTCGCAATGCAGGATGAACTCGCAGCCCCCGCCCAGCGCCATGCCTCGCACGGCCGCGACCGTCGGTACGAGGCTGTAGCGCAGGCGCAGCGAAGTCTGCTGGAACTTGGCGACGATGCGCTCGATGCCCTCCCACTCAGCGCGCTCGATCGCAGGCGCGAGCTCGGCGAGGTTCGCACCCAGCGAAAAGGGTTCGCGCTCCTGCCAGATCACCAGACCGGCGAAATCGCGCTCGGCGCGGTCGAGCGCCTGCAGCAACCCGTCGAGCACGTCGTGGGAAACGGTGCTCTTCTTGGTCCGGAGCGACACGATGCCGACATCGCCCTCGCGGTGCCACATCCGCAACGCGTCGGTCTCGAAGACCGTCGTCCCCCGATCCCGATGCTCGCCCAGCACGGCGTCCGGGTACGCCTGGCGACGATAGGCCGGCAGCGACGAACGCGCGACGAACGCATCGCGCACCGGGCTGTACGCGCCGCCTCGCGCGTGCACGCCGCCGGCGTCGGCGACGGCCTTGCCACCGACCCAGGCGGGCAACGGAACGTCGGCCAGCGTTCGCCCCGCCGCACGGTCGGATTCGATCCACCCAGCCACGTCGCCCCACCCCGCCGACTGCCAGAGCTCGAATGGGCCCTGCCGCCACCCGAATCCCCAGCGGATGGCGAGGTCGACGTCGCGCGCATTGTCGGCGATCAACGCGAGGTGATGCGCGGCGTAATGGAACAGATCGCGGTGGATCGCCCACAGGAACTGCGCCTGCGGATGGCCCGATTCCCGCAACCCTGCGTATCGCTCGCGTGGGGTACGCAGCGCCAGGATTCCGGCGACCTCGGGCGCGACCTCGGCGCCGCTCTTGACGTAGGCGCCGGATGCCGGATCGAGCACTTCGATGTCGCGGCCGACCTTCCGGTAGTAGCCGGCCCGGGTCTTCTGGCCCAGTGCACCTTTCGCCACCAGCGCAAAGAGCGAAGCCGGCGTCGCAAACAGCGCGTGCCAGGGATCGTCGGGCAGCGCGTCCTGCATCGTCTTCACGACATGCGCCATTGTGTCGAGGCCGACGACGTCGGCCGTCCGGTAGGTCGCGCTCTTCGCCCGGCCGATCGCCGTGCCGGTCAACGCGTCGACCTCGTCGTAGCGCAGCCCGAGCGTCTCGGCGTGACGCATGGTCGCAAGTACCGAGAAGATGCCGATGCGGTTGGCGATGAAATTGGGCGTGTCCTTCGCACGCACGACCCCCTTGCCCAGCGTCGTGGTCAGCCAGGATTCCAGCGCGTCCAGCAGCTCGCTGTCGGTGTCGGGGGTCGCGATCAGCTCGACGAGCCGCATGTAGCGCGGCGGATTGAAGAAGTGCACGCCGCAGAAGCGCGACCGCAGCAGCGGGGGCAGCGTCCCGGCGAGCCGGGTCAGCGACAACCCCGAGGTGTTCGACGCGAGGATCGCCGACGGCGCGAGATGGGGCGCGATCTTCGCGTACAGGTCGCGCTTCCAGTCGGTGCGCTCGCCGATCGCCTCGATCACCAGGTCGCAGCCCGACAGGCGCGGCAGGTCGCTGTCGTAGTTCGCGGCGTCGATCTGCGCTGCGAGATCCTTGCGGCCGAGCGGCGCCGGCTCGAGCTTGGCCAGCGCATCGATCCCGCGGCGCGCGAGCGCATCCGGATCGGAGGGCGTCGCGAGGTCGAACAGCACGACCGGAACGCCTGCATTCGCAAGATGCGCAGCGATCTGCGCGCCCATGACGCCGGCGCCCAGGACCGCAGCGCGGCGCACCAGCAGGTGATTGGAGAACATCGTGGCAGGCGTCCGGGAAGACGGCGGGGAAGCATCGGCAACATGCGACAAGCGATGTCGATGCGACCTCCGACGTCGGGGAAGGTTCGCGCGGCCGGGAAACCCCGGCCGCGTCGTCACGGCATCATCGCAGCATCGCTGCTGCGCCGTCGCGAGCAGCGCAAAGGCCTCGCGACGGCCCCGATCAGAACTTGTAGGTCAGTTGCGCGGACAGAATCGAGACGCTGTTGTCGTAATGGCCGTTGATCGAGCCGTACGAAGGGGTCGACCCCGCATTCTGGTTCGTGTCGGCCCTGGCGACGAAGACGTAGGCGAGGCCGGCATCGAGCGCCAGGTTGCGGTTGAACCGGTACTGGGTGCCAAGCGTGATCCAGTCGCGGTTGGCATCGGGCAGCCGCGGCGTGATGTCGTTCGAGTTGACCGGCGACTGGTCCCAGGCCAGGCCCCCGCGGAAGCTCCACGCGTCGTTGTAGTGGTAGGTCGCGCCTGCGGCGATCTTCCAGGTGTCCTTGAAGTTCTCGGGCGTGCTCGCCAGCACCTCGCCGGTGGTGCGCACGAACGTCAGGTTCTTGAACACCGACCAGTTCGTGTACTGGGCGTCGGCCATCAGGTCCCAGCGGTCGTTCAGCCGGTGGAAGACCGAGAGGTTGGCAACGTCGGGGAGTTTGATGTCGGCGGTCACGCCCCCGTTCACCAGGACGCCCTTGACCGCCTGGTCGAGTCCTGCGAGCACTGGCGCCAGCGGCGGCGGGACCGTCGGCAGCGCCGGGTAGTCGAAGCCGACGTTGCCTGAAATGTGGTAACTGATCGAGGAGCGATAGTGGACGCCGATGCGCGTCTGCGGCGTCGCGTCCCACAGGAAGCCGATGTTCCAGCCCCATGCGCTGTCGGTGCCGTCGACCGTACCCTTGGCGTCGAGGCCGGGCACCAGGCCTGCGATCGTCGGGAGCAGGGCCGGCGGGATCGCCCCTCCCGCGGCGGCCAGGCCCGCGGCCTGCATCAGCGCCCCGCTGTAGTTGACGGCATTCGAGAAATTGCCCTTGATGTGCTGCCAGTCGACGCCGACCCCGACCGCGAAGGTGTCGCTGACCTTCCACGAGACCGCCGGGTTGACGTTGATCGTCTGGACCTCGGACTTGATCGCCTGGTAGCGGCCGAGCCAGTCGCTGCTCCATTCGGTGACCAGCCCGAACGGCGCGTTGACGCCCAGCCCGACGCTCCACTGCGAGTTGATCGGCATCGTCAGATAGAGGTTGGGCACGACGTTCAGGCTGCCGGCGTCGCCGTCGCTGTTGCCGAGCGGTTGCAGTGCCGCCGGCTGCGAGCCGTCGTTGCGGAACTTGATCGACGGGGTGATGAGATTCACCGCAATCGCGGCCTGGGGCGTGGCGAGCTTGGCCATGCCCGCCGGATTGAACCAGACGGTGCTCGCGTCCTCGGCCCCTGCCGCGCCGCCGGCAAAGGCGTTGCCGAGCCCGCTCGCCGAGTTCTCGTTGATCGCGAACGCCGCACCGTACGCCTGTCCTGCAGCGGCCGCGAGCAGCATCGCGCCGATGACGGTTGCGACGCGCGTGCGCCTGATGCCCATCGATGCGTTGCGCATGTTCTTCTGCCTCCTCAAAAGGTCGACGGCGTCTCGCACGTCGCGGATGCGCGGCCGGTTGCAGCCCGCGCCGTTTTCATTCGAATCCTGTCGTCCGACTATACACTCGCCCATGGCGAAACTGCCTGCGGCCGAGGCCCGGCTTGACCCTGATCAAACCCGCTGTGGCGCGGCGGGCACAGGGGATCCCCTATCCCGGCACCGCCCCCCCCGCGCCGGCGCTCGCCGGTCACGGCGGTGGCAGTTCCCGCGGCTTGCGATCGGGTCCCACCGCCACGTAGGTGAGGCTCGCCTCGGTCACCTTGACCGTCACTTCCTCGTGGGGATTGCGCTGCGCGTAGACCTGGACATCGACGGTGATCGACGTGCGCCCGACCTTCTCGATCGTCGCGTAGAACGAGACGACGTCGCCGATCAGCACCGGCTGCTTGAACACGAACGAGTTGACGGCGACCGTCGCCACGCGGCCGCGCGCGCGCCGCGACGCCGGAATCGACCCGGCGAGGTCGACGTGCGACATGATCCAGCCGCCGAAGATGTCGCCGTGGAAATTCGCATCGGCGGGCATCGGCGTCACCCGCAGCGCGGGGATTCCGGGCGGCAGGCTGACCTGCTTCGTCATTGGACCGATCCCCCGGTTGGAGCCTTTGCCACCACGGCGCGCGCCTGATCACGCAGCTCGCGCCGCAGGATCTTGCCGACGTTGGACTTGGGCAGCTCGCGGCGAAACTCGACCTCGCGCGGCGCCTTGTAGCCGGTCATCCGGTCGCGGCACCAGGCGATCAGCTCCTCGGCGGTCACCGTGTCGTCCTTGGGCACGACGTAGAGCTTCACTGCCTCGCCCGACTTCGGGTCGGCGACACCCACGGCCGCGCACTCGAGCACGCCCGGGTGCTCGGCGACGACGCCTTCGATCTCGTTCGGATACACGTTGAAGCCAGAGACCAGGATCATGTCCTTCTTGCGATCGACGATCCTGATGTAACCGCGCTCGTCCATGACGCCGATGTCGCCACTCATGAAGTACCCGTCGGCCGTCATCACTTTCGCGGTCTCGTCGGGCCTCTGCCAGTAACCCGCCATGACCTGCGGACCCTTGATGCAGATCTCCCCCGGCTGGCCGAGGGGCACGTCGCGGCCCGCGTCGTCGCGCAGCACGATCCACGTCGACGGGACCGGCAGGCCGATCGTTCCGTTGAACTCCGTGTTGTCGAGCGGATTCATCGTCGCTGCAGGCGAGGTCTCGGTCAGGCCGTAGGCCTCGACCAGCGCGACGCCGGTCACGTCCTTCCAACGCCTGGCCACGGCCTCCTGCACGGCCATGCCTCCGCCCAAGGTCAGGCGGAACCTCGAGAAGTCGAGCCTCGCGAATTTCGGATGATTGAGCAGCGCGTTGAACAGCGTGTTGACCCCCGTCATCGCGGTGAAGCGGTAGCGCCGCATCTCCTTGACGAAGCGCGGGATGTCCCGGGGATTGGTGATCAGCACGTTCTCGCCGCCGACCGACATGAACACCAGGCAGTTCGCGGTCAGCGAGAAGATGTGATAGAGGGGAAGGGGTGTCAGGATGACTTCGCGCTGGCCCTCGCCGAGGAAAGGACGCACCCACGAGCGCGCCTGGAGCATGTTGGCGACGATGTTGCGATGCGTCAGCATCGCCCCCTTGGCGACGCCGGTGGTTCCACCCGTGTACTGCAGGAAAGCCAGGTCGTCGTGACCGATCGGCACGCGCGCCAGCGAGCGCTTGCGCCCCTGCTTCAGCGCGTCGTGCAGGCGGATCGACCCGGGCAGCGACCACTTCGGAATGACTCGCTTCACGCGGCGTAGCACGAGGTCGACGAGCCGTCCCTTGAACGCCAGGAACTCGCCGATCGACGTCACGACGACCTGGCGCACCGCGGTCCGCGCGATGACCTCCTGCAGCGTGCGCGCGAAGTTCTCGACGACGACGATCACCTCGGCGCCGGAATCGACGAGCTGGTGTTCGAGTTCGCGCGGCGTGTAGAGCGGATTGACGTTGACGACCGTGCAGCCCGCGCGCAGGGCGCCGAACAGGCACACGGGGTACTGGAGGACATTGGGCATCATCAGGGCGACGCGCGTGCCTCGCCCGCATCCGATGCCTTGCAGCCATGCGCCGAAGTTCGACGACATCGCGTCCAGGTCCGCGAAGGTGATCCGGCGACCCATGCACGCGAATGCCGGTCGCGTCGCGAAGGCGCGGCAACTTTCCTCGAAGACCTCGCGTACCGACGCATACTCGTTGACGTCGATGTCGGCCGGTACGCCGCGCGGATAGTGCTTGAGCCAGATTCGTTCCACCACCGTCCCCCTGTCACGGTGCGCGTACGCTGCGCGGAATCCTACACCCCCCCAGCCGCACCGGCAGGGCCGCCCGCCGCGGCGACGCAATCCGCGTAATGCAGCGGACCGCCGCGAAACGGCGCGAACCCGGTGCCGAAGATCGCCCCGGCGTCGACCAGGTCCGAATCGGCGACGATGCCCTGCGCCAGCGCGGCCTGCGCTTCGGCGACCAACGGGTCGACGAGCCGCTGCGCGAGACCGGCCGGAACCGCGCCTGCCGAGTTCTTCTTCGGCTTGCCGCCGGCCCATGCGTAGAAACCCTGCCCGGTCTTCCTGCCGAGCTGGCCCGCCGCAACGCGCTCGGCGAGCCGGTGCGGGACTTCGGTACCCCCGCCAAGCATGCGCCCGACGGCGACGCAGATGTCGAGGCCGACGGTGTCGGCGAGCTCGATCGGGCCCATCGGCATGCCGAATGCGACCGCCGCGGCGTCGACGGTCTCGGGCGCGATGCCTTCGTCGACGCAGCGCATCGCGCTCATCAGGTAGGGCGCGAGCACGCGGTTGACCAGGAATCCAGGCGCGCTCTTCACCGGCAGCGGAAGCTTGTCGATCGCACGGGCGAACGCGGCGCCGCGGGCGAGCAGCGCCGGATCGCTGTCGCGCCCGGCGACGATCTCGACCAGCATCATCCTCGCGACCGGATTGAAGAAATGCAGGCCGATGAGCCGCGACGGATTGCGAAGTGCGCCTGCGATGTCCTCGAGCGGAATCGACGAGGTATTGGTCGCGAGGATCGCGTCGGGACGCGCACGCGCCTCGATGTCGGCGAACAGCGTCCGCTTGGCATCGACGTTCTCGAAGATCGCCTCGATGATCACGTCGGCATGCGCAGCGCCGTGGCCGCCGACGTCCGGGATCAGGCGATCGCCGGCATCGCGGGCGCGGCGGCGGTCCTTGAGGCGCATGGAAAAGAGCTTCGCAGCGCGCTGCATCGCAGGCACGAGACGCCCCGCATCCTGGTCCTGCAGCGTGACCGTCATGCCACGCAGCGCGCACCAGGCCGCGATGTCGCCGCCCATCGTTCCGGCGCCGACGACGTGGACCCGCGAGACCGGGGAATCGGCTGCCTTGCCGAGCGTCTTCAGCCGCTCCTGGAGGTGGAACACCCGGATCAGGTTTGCCGCGGTCGGCGTTGCGAGCAGCGTGTCGATCGCCGCCGGGTCACCGGGCGGTGCGGCGAGCGCATTGCCGTCGTAGCGCTGCCACAGCTCGATGATCGCGTAGGGCGCCGGATAATGCTCGCGGCTCGCGCGCCTCGCCACCTGCTGCCTGGCCTTGTGGCCGATGAAGCGGCGCGCAGCTGCGGTAAGCGTCAGCGAGAGCGGGAACGGGAGCCTGCGCGGTGCAGGCCGCGCGAGCAGCACGCCGCGCGCGGTGTTGTCCATGATCCGTGGCGGGACGCATTCGTCGGCGAGCCCCAGCTTCTTCGCCTTGCGCGCGTCGACGGTCTTGCCGGTCAGCAGCAGGTCGAGCGCGGCCGGCCCGCCCACGAGCCGCGGGAGACGCCGGATGCCACCCCATCCCGGCACGATGCCCAGCATCACCTCGGGCAGGCCCAGGCGCGTCGACGGCTCGTCGACGACGACGCGGTAGCGGCAGGCGAGTGCCAGCTCGAGTCCGCCCCCGAGGCAGAAGCCCCGGATCAGCGCGAGCGTCGGATAGGGGACGTGCGCGAGGCGCTCGAACGCGTTCCATCCGCGCTCGACCAGCGCGCGGGCGAGCCGCGCATCGCGGATGTCGCCGAACTCGTCGACGTCGGCGCCCGCAATGAATCCCGAGGGCTTGGCCGACCGGATCACCAGCCCTTGCGGAGGATTGCGCTCGAACCCGTCGAGGGCCTCGTTCAGCTCGGCCAGCGTGGCCGCCGACAGCGTGTTGGTCGCAGTGCCGGCCTTGTCGAAGGCAAGCCACGCGATTCCGTCCGCGTCCTGCGTGATGCTCCAGTGTTCCACCCGCCGTACCCCGCTTTCGATTCGATACGCGATTCAACAAGGCGTCGCGCCCGACGCGCGGCCGTGCCGAATGCGTTGCTTCAGTCGACGCGCTCGACCAGCATCGCCCCGCCCTGTCCTCCGCCGATGCAGATGGCGGCGATTCCGCGGCGCCCGCCGCTGCGCTCGAGGACGTTCAGCAGGTGCAGCACGATCCGAGTTCCCGAGGCGCCGACCGGGTGCCCCAGCGCGACCGCCCCGCCGTCGACGTTGAGGCGATCGGCATCGATCGCCCCCAGCGCGCCGGGCAGCCCCAGCTCGTCGCGGCAGAACCCGTCGCTCTCCCATGCGCGCAGGCAGGCGATGACCTGCGCCGCAAAGGCCTCGTTGATTTCCCAGGCGTCGACGTCGGCCAGGCGCAGGCCGTTGCGCGTCAACAGCGGCGTTGCCGCATGCACGGGGCCGAGCCCCATCTGCGCCGGATCGAGCGCCGCCCATTGGGAGTCGACGATACGTCCGCGCGGCTTCAGCCCGTGCCGGCGCACCGCGTCTTCGGTGGCGAGCACGACCCACGCCGCACCGTCGGTCACCTGCGAGCTGTTGCCCGCAGTGACGTTGCCGTACTTGCGGTCGAAGAACGGCTTCAGGCGCGCGAGATTCTCCGGCGTCGAGTCCTCGCGCACGCCATCGTCGGCGGGGTAGACCTTGCCGTCGCGATCGTAGAGCGCAATGACCTCGTCGGCGAAGCGGCCCTCGCGCTGCGCGGCAAGCACCCGCTGGTGGCTGCGCGCCGAATAGGCGTCCATCTCGGCGCGCGTGATTCCGAATCGCCAGGCGAGGTTTTCCGCGGTCTGGCCCATCAGCAGGCCGACGAACGGATCCGTCAGGCCTTTCATCAGGCCGATCACCGGTGCGAGATAGTGCAGGCGGAACTGCGCGATCAATGCGGCGCGCCGGCCGAGCGATTTCGCGGCGTACCAGTTCGAGAGCCATGCGACCATCGCATCGGAGAACAGGAGCGGTGCGCGCGACAGCGCGTCGACGCCGCCGGCCAGCACGAGGTTCGAGCGGCCCACGCGCATCGAATCCATCGCCGAATCGATCGCCTGCATGCCGGAGGCGCAGTTGCGCATGACGGTCCACCCCGGGACCTTGTGACCGCAGCCCATCCGCAACGCGACGACGCGCCCGATGTTCACCTCGTCGGGTGCAGGCGCCGCGCAGCCCAGGATCACCTCGTCGAGCTCGGTAGGCAAAAAAGGCTGGCGCAGGAGCAGCGCGCGCCCGGCGTCGGTCGCGAGATCCGACGCGGCGAAGGGGCCCGGTCGGTTGCGCGCCTTGAGGAAAGGCGTGCGCGCGCCATCGACGATGTAGACGGGCTTCATGGCCGGTCGATGCGAAGGCGAGGCACCGCGCGTCCGCGGGTCGTCGCCGACCCGCCCGCCATCGACACCCGGCAGGAGCGCGAAGCTGCGTTCACCGGAACCCTTCGTTGGCGACCGCGCGCCTTTGCGCGAGGTTCGCGGGCGCGGGGGCCGTGATCGGCGGACGGCCGAAATCGGCGCGGTCCTGCTCGAGCAGCGACGTGCCGAGGTCCTGGCCGAAATCGTCGACCCGCACCACGCGTGCGACCAGGTCGCGCTGCGCGGAGAGCAACGCGGCTTCGGCGCGCGTGATGACGCCGGCCGCGACCGCGCGTTCGAGGAGCCGCGCGCCGTCCTCGCCCGGCGCCAGTCGGGCATCGATCCTGCCGTCGCGCTGGGCATCCCTCAGCTTGCGCTCGAGCGGCTCGGCCTCGATCGTCAGGCCCAGTGCACGCTCCAGCAGACCGACCGGCTCGTCGGGGTCCCCGATGAACATGCCGCCCGCCAGGCGATCGCGGGTCGCCGACGGCTCGAGCAGCAGCTTTGCAACCTCGTGGCCCAGCCGGTCGGACGGCACTTCGTAGGGACGGCCGAGCGGGAACACGACCCGCCACATCACCGCCGCGATCGCGCGATTGGGAAAGTTCGAGATCACGCCCTCGATCGCGTTCTGCGCCTTGAACATCGCATCCCAGATCGCCCAGTGCATCAGCGGCGCGTCCTCGGGCTTGCGGCCGTCCTGCTCGTAGCGCCACAGCGTCGCCGAGCAAAGGTAGAGCAGCGACAGCACGTCGCCCAGCCGTGCCGAGAGCTTTTCCTTGCGCTTCAACGCGCCGCCCAGCGTCCCCATCGAGATGTCGGCGAGGAACGCGAGCGCTGCGGAGAACCGAGTGAGCTGCTGGTAATAGCGCTTCGTCTCGGGCGCGACGTTCGACGGCACGCGAACGAAGTTCGAACCGGTCAATCCCATGACCAGCGTGCGCGCGATGTTGGAGAGTCCGAATCGCAGGTGCCCGAACAGCGCGGCGTCGAACAGCCGCACCGCCTTGCGCGTATCCGGCGCGCGGGTGGCCGCCATTTCGTGCAGCACGTACGGATGGCAGCGGATCGCGCCCTGGCCGAACACGATCAGGCTGCGGGTCAGGATGTTCGCGCCCTCGACGGTGATCGACACCGGCATCTGCATGTACGCGGCGCCGAGGAAATTCGACGGCCCCATGCAGATGCCCTTGCCCCCGGCAATGTCCATCGCGTCGTTGATCACCTGCCGGTTGCGCTCGGTGATGTGAAGCTTGGCGATGCCTGACAGGACGGCGGGCTTCTCGCCCCGGTCGACGATCGTCGCGGTCAGCATCCGTGCCGCATCCATCAGGTAGAGGTTGCCGCCCATCCGGGTCAGCGCCTCCTCGATGCCCTCGAAGCGACCGATCGGCGTCTTGAACTGCGTGCGCACCCGCGCGTAGGCCCCGGTCGTGCGCACCGCGAGCTTGGCCATGCCGGTGTTCGACGACGGCAGCGAGATGCCGCGACCCGCGGCCAGGCACTCCATCAGCATCCGCCAGCCGCGGCCGAGCATCGGCTGGCCGCCGATCACCCAGTCCATCGGGATGAAGACGTCGCGGCCCCAGTTCGGGCCGTTCTGGAACACGGCGTTCAGCGGCATGTGCCGCCGGCCGATGTTGACCCCCGGATGCGAGGTCGGGATCAGCGCGCAGGTGATGCCGAGATCCTCTCGATCGCCGACGAGGTGCTCGGGATCGTAGGCGCGGAACGCGAGGCCCAGCAGGGTCGCGACCGGGCCAAGCGTGATGTAGCGCTTGTCCCAGGTGAGCCGGAGCCCCAGCGTGCGCCGCCCTTCGTGTTCGCCCCAGCACACGACGCCCCAGTCGGGAATCGCCGCGGCGTCGGAGCCTGCCTGCGGATTGGTGAGCGCGAAGCACGGGATCTCGAGCCCGCGCGCGAGCCGCGGCAGGTAGCGGCGCTTCTGTTCGTCGGTGCCGTAATGAAGCAGCAGCTCGCCGGGCCCGAGTGAATTCGGGACGAGCACGGTCACCGCCACCGTGCCGCTGCGCGTCGACAGCTTGGTGATCACCTGCGAATGGGCGTAGGCGGAGAATCCCAGGCCGCCGTATGCCTTGGGAATGATCATCCCCAGGAAACCGTTGTCCTTGATGTACTGCCAGACCCCCGGCGGGAGATCCTTGTGGACGTTGGTGGTCGTCCAGTCCGAGACCATCGCGCACAGCGCCTCGGCCTCGTTGTCGAGGAAGTGCTGTTCCTCCGGCGTCAGCCGGGTGCGCCCGATCGACAACAGGCGCTGCCAGGCCGGCTTGCCGGAAAAGAGCTCCCCGTCCCAGCTGACGGTCCCCGCTTCCAGCGCCTCGCGCTCGGTCTGCGACATCGGGGGCAGCACCTTGCGAAAGCCGGCGAGCAACGGAGCGCTGACCAGCCTGCGGCGCAGCGGCGCCACCAGCAGCGGCACTGCGACCAGTGCCGCGGCGATCGCGAGGCCCGCGACCCACGGCAGCGACAGCGCTTCGCTGAACCACGCGGCTGCGAGCCAGGCGGCGGCGGCGGCGGCCCATGCGTAGCCCGACGCCTGCAGGTAAGCGAGCGCCAGCACGGCAACGATGGCGATTGCGGCGAAGAGGGCGATCATCGGTGGCTCCAGGTCCTTGCGGGAACGGCGGTCATCGACGGCTCCCGGTCGTTGCAGGCACGGCGGTCATGCGGTCGTCCCGAGTTCGCCGTCGAGCTCGCGGGTGACGGCGGAGAGGTCGGGCAGCGGGGCCTCGAGGCCCGCGAGCAGGAACGGGGCGAGGCGGCGCAGCAGGATCTCGTCGTTGGTCGATTCGCGCGGATTGAGCTCCGCGATCAGCTTGAGCGCGTCGGTGCCTGCCAGCGTGTAGGACAGCGCGCCCATGATGAAGTGCAGACGCCACGACAGCTCCTTGCGGGGCAGGTGCGGCAGTGCCCGCGCGAAAGCCGTCTTGAAGCGCGCGATCATCACCGCGTACTGCTCGGACAGGAAGCGGCGGATGAACGGCGCCGGATCGGCGTAGGCACGGCCCAGCAGGCGCAGGAAATCCTTGCCGCCGCGCTCGGGATCGCGCGCGAGCTTCAGTGCCGGGATCAGCAGGGCCATCAGGATCCGCTCGCACGCCAGCGGCGACGGCTCCGCCCCGGCCTCGAGACGCGTCAGGAGCTCGACCCTCGCCTGGTTCATCGGATCGAGGCGGCGCGTCAGCACCGCCTGGAACAGCTCTTCCTTGCTGCCGAAGTGATAGTTGACCGCGGCGAGATTCACCTCGGCGGTCGCCGTGATCGAGCGCAGGCTCGTCGCTTCAAAGCCGTGCTCCATGAACAGCGCCTCGGCGGCGTCGAGGATGCGGTCCTTGGTCATCGCAGGATCGCGCGCGGGCTTCAGGGGGATGCCCCTGGCTTTGGTCGGCATCGAAGGGGGTGGCGCCGTTTGTGGAAACGAGGCATTCAAACGTTTGTTTGAAGCCTACGTTTGTTCTGATGATGTGTCAACCGATGCGTCAAACGACGTGTCGCCGGCAGTGACGGACCTCCGGTTTCGGAGGTCGCCGACCCCGCGCGGGCACGGCTCTAGGCACGGCTCTATACTGTGCATCGAGGAGGCAGCAGCAATGGCATCGATCTCGATCGCGAAACAGCACGCGCTGACCCACCGCAAGGCAAAGGAGGCCGCGGATGAGCTCGCGCAGGACCTGAAGGAGCGCTTCGACCTCGCCTACGAGTGGGAAGGCGACCACGTCGTCTTCGAGCGTCCGGGGGTTGCAGGACGCATGCACGTCAGCGCGACGCACATCCGCCTCGAGGTGAAGCTCGGCCTGCTGCTGACGCCGCTCAAGCCGACGATCGAGCGCGAAATCCACAGCCAGCTCGACAAGCTTTCGGGCAAGCGGAGCGCGTGAGCGGCGGGAGTGCGACAGCACCGACCGCCAGACCGCGGAGGCGATCCGTCAGCGGACGGGGGCGGCCTTCACGCGAGCGGGTCGGGAAACGGCGCGTTCGAGCCCCCGACGATCGAATCGTGGATCGCCATCTCGCGAGTCTCGATCGTCGTGAGGAATTCGACGGCCCCGCGCATGCGCGCGAACGCGCCGAATCCGCGCTCCAGGAAATCCTGCAGCGTCCCGAGGCCTGCCGCCTGCGCGGGCTTGCGCATCAGCTTCAATGCGCCCCGCAGCATCGGCATCTGCACGTACCGATCCAGCGCGACGCCGACGACGCTTATCAGGCGGATCTGGCGCGCACGGCGATCGTACTGGCCCATCTTCCGGTAGGCCGTGCAGTAGTCGGCGACGCCGAATCCCGCGTCGCGCGCGACGAGCATGTCGACCAGCGCCCGATCGAGGTCCTGCGACAGCGCGTTCAGCTCGACCGCCGTCGCGGCGGTCGCGATGACGCCCGCCGGTAGCAACCGCCTGAACACGGGGGCAACGCGGGCGAGGTCGGCGTCGCGCTGCGCGAAATCGCTGCCGCCGTAGAGGTCGGTCTCGAAGTACCTGATCGCCGCCTCGTAGCGCGGCTGAGCCTCGAGGTCCTGGTAGGTCCGGCGCAATCGGCGGCCCTGCCATTCACCGACCCTCGCGAGCACGCGTGCGAGCTCGGGCTTGGCCGCCCGCTCCGCATGATGCTGCTGAACGCGTTCGAGAGCGGTGAGCAGCGCCTGCACGGCTTGCTGGCTGGCAGTATCGGTCATCGTCCGGCGGCGCTCGTCAGGCAGGGCATGCCTGCGCAGTCTAATCCCGCCGTCGACAAGAGGTCGAACGCGGCATTAGATTGATTGCTCTACCGGTCAGCCGCTATCGTCGGCAGCCACGGGCTCGCGCAAGGCTGCAGCACTGCGGATTCGCCGCGGCCCGCTATCGCACCGTCCACCGTCCTTCGCCTGCAACGACCCCCTTACCGCCCGCGCCCCCCAACGCCTTGAATCCCTCCCGACGCCGCGTGCTGTTCGCCGGAACCGTGGGCGCCCTCGCGTTCGCTGCAGCGCGCCTGCTGCAACCCACGCCGGCGCGCCACGGCACCGGGTCATTGACCCGCGACGGCGTCGACGTCATGCGCGCGCTGGTTCCGGCGCTGCTCGCCGGCGCGCTGCCCGCGCAGGGGAGCGCGCGCGACGCTGCGATCGCGCAGACCATCGACGGCATCGGGCAGGCGATCAGCGGGCTTGCGCCGAGCGCGCGCGAGGAGATCACGATGCTGTTCTCGCTGCTCGCGTTCGCGCCGCTGCGAATCGGTCTCGCCGGCGTCGGTGTCCCCTGGTCCGAGGCGAGCGTGGCCGACGCCGATGCATTCCTCAAGCGCCTGCAGGCGAGCCGATGGGTGCAAAAGCGCGCCGCCTACGACGCACTGCACCAGATCACGTTCGCTGCCTGGTACGCGAACCCGCGGTCATGGCCCGCGATCGGCTATCCCGGGCCGCCGAGGCTGACGTGACGAAGCCCAGCCCCGACCCGACGGCCGTCGAGACGGCAGCGCCGAAAACCGGTTCGGCGACGGTCGGCGTGCGCTCGCATGCGGCGACGTCCATCGTGGATCCGATCCGCGAGGGGCTTCAGGACGGGTGGAAAGTGATCGATGCGGCGACGCTCGACCGCGACCTGGTCCTCGAAGCCGATGTCGCGATCGTCGGCACCGGCGCAGGTGGCGGCATCGCTGCCGAGATCCTGTCCGACGCCGGACTTTCCGTGGTGATGATCGAGGAGGGGCCGCTCAGGTCCTCCGGCGATTTCCACATGCTGGAGAACGAGGCCTATCGCGACCTCTACCAGGAATCCGCGGCGCGCAAGACCGCCGACAAGGCCATCAACATCCTCCAGGGGCGCTGCGTCGGCGGCGGCACGACGGTCAACTGGACGAGCTCGTTCCGCACCCCCGAGCCGACGCTTGCGTACTGGGCGTCGACGTTCGGCATCGATGGCTTCGGGCCCGGTGATCTCGCGCCCTGGTTCGATCGCATCGAGCAGCGTCTCGGGGTAACGCCGTGGACGATCCCGCCTAACGCGAACAACGCAACGCTGGCGGCGGGCGCCGAAAAGCTCGGCCTGCACTGGGGAACGATACGCCGCAACGTCAGGGGTTGCTGGAACCTCGGGTACTGCGGCCTCGGCTGTCCGACGAATGCCAAGCAGTCGATGCTGGTGACGACGATTCCCCGAGCGCTCTCCCGGGGCGCGACGCTGGTGACGCGCGCGCGCGCGCTGCGCCTGGTCACCCGCCGCGACCGCGTCGACGCGCTGGAGTGTCAGGCGATGGACGCCAGCGGCACGACGCCCGCCGGGCGCAGGATCACCGTGCATGCACGCGATTACGTGAGCGCGGCCGGCGCCATCAACACGCCCGCGCTGCTGCTGCGCAGCCGCGCACCCGACCCGTACGGCGTCCTCGGCCTGCGGACGTTCCTGCACCCGACCGTGGTCTCCGCCGCGTTGATGCCCCAGCGCATCGACGGTTTCCGCGGCGCGCCACAGTCGATCTTCTCGGACCACTTCGTGCAGACGGCCCCGCCCGCGGGTCCGATGGGCTTCAAGCTCGAGGCGCCGCCGGTGCAACCGATCCTGGCCGCGATCACGCTGCCGGGCCACGGTGGACAGCACGCCGCCTGGATGGAACGCCTGCCCCACATGCAGGTGATCATCGCGCTGCTGCGCGACGGCTTCCATCCCGACGCGATCGGCGGCCGGGTGCGGCTCGCCGGCGACGGAACGCCGATTCTCGATTACGCGCTGACGCCCTATATCTTCGACGGCGTCAGGCGCGCCTTCACGGCCATGGCCGAGATCCAGTTCGCCGCCGGTGCAACGTCGGTGATGCCGGTGCACGGCGAGGGACGCAATTACACCGGCATCGGCGCGGCCAGAGCGGGGATCGACGGCTTCGACCTGCGCCCGCGCGCGACCCCGATCGTGTCGGCGCACGTCATGGGCGGCGCAGCGCTCGGCCCCGACCCGCGACGCGCAGTCGTCGATCCCGCCGGCCGACACCACCAGCTCGCCAATCTGCACGTCTTCGACGGATCGCTGTTCCCGACGTCGATCGGCGCCAACCCGCAGCTTTCCATCTACGCGATCGCGGCCAGGCTCGCGACGGGACTCGCGCAACGTCTGCGCGGGTAGCCGACGTCACCACGCGCAGCGTGTCCGTCGGCTGCGCCGCCGCCGGCGCCGCACGGGCAGCGGTCGGTTCCGATGGCGATTAGTGTGAATCCTCTAGCACGCTCGCGTATGTTTTGAACCAGTGGAAGGCGCGTACCGCGCGATCTTCATCGACGAGGAGACGGAAATGACAAACACGAACCGATTGACGATGCCGCGCGCTGGCGAGAACGTACTGGCCGCATCGAGGCAGGTATGGCTGGCGACGCTGGGTGCAGCGTCCGTGACGCGCGAATGGGCAGGGAAGGAAGCCGGCCCGGTGTTCCGCACGCTGGTTGCAGAAGGCGCGAACGTCGAGTCGAAGCTCATGCGCCGGGTCGGGCGACGACTGGAAGCGAATATCACTCGGGGGAGCGCGTTGCTGCGCCATGCCCGCCGCGGAATCGAAAGCTCGGCGCAGATGGTGGCCAACGCCGCCGCATCGCTCGCGCGCAGGACGATGCCGCGGGTCAAGGTGGCCGTCACCGCGGACAGCGTCGCGATCAGCGCGCAGGCTCCCCGGGCCAGGGCACCCGCAAAGGCCGCCAAGCGCGCGACGAGCGTCCGCAAGACGGCACGCAAGGCAGTGAAAGCGCCGGTCGCGGGCAAGCGCAGTTCGGCCCGGCGCGTCGCGGCGAAGTAATTCCGCTACCATTGCGGCGGCGGGAAATCCCGGCCGGACCCTCCGGCCGGGGCGCATTCCCGCGTGGACGACATCGGGACGGCGATGACCCCAGGCCGCGGACGCGGTAGCAGCGCAAATCGGGCACATGGGCAGGGGCGTGCGCGGGTCGGGCTCGCGCTCGCAGGCGGCGGCCCGCTGGGCGGCATCTACGAGGTCGGCACGCTGCTCGCGCTCGCCGACTCCCTTGAGGGCGTCGACTTCAACGCGCTCGATGTCTATGTCGGCGTCTCGTCCGGCAGTTTCGTCGCCGCCGCGCTGGCGAACGGCATTTCGCCTGCGCAGATGTACCGGCTGTTCATCGAAGACGGCCGCGACGCGGCGCTCAAGCCCGAAATCTTCCTGAAGCCCGCATTGCGCGAATTCGGGCGTCGCCTGGCGGGATTGCCGAGGCTGGGACTGCGTGCAGGGATCCAGTACCTGCGCGACCCGCTGCATCGCGGCGCAATGGAGTCGCTCGCGACCCTTTCCCGCGCGGTGCCGACCGGCCTGTTCGACAACCGTGCGATCGACGACTTCCTGGCGGAGCTGTTCGCTGCGCCGGGGCGTACGAACGACTTTCGCAAGCTCGCGCACCGGCTGTTCCTGGTCGCGACCGACCTCGACACCGGCGGGTCCGTCGCGTTCGGCACCCGCGGTCACGATCACGTTCCGATCTCGCGCGCGATCCAGGCATCGTCGGCGCTGCCTGCGCTGTTCCCGCCGGTCGAGATCGACGGCGCCCACTACGTCGACGGCGCGCTCAACAAGACGCTGCACGCGTCGCTGGCGCTCGACGAGGGCATCGACCTCCTGCTGTGCGTGAACCCGCTGGTGCCTTTCGATGCGCGGTCCGCACAGAGGAGCAGGCGCGTGTCGGTCGAGAAACTGCACCGTGGCGGGCTGCCGCTGGTGCTGTCGCAGACTTTCCGGGCGATCATCCATTCGCGGATGAAGGTGGGGATGGAAAAGTATGCTTCGCGCTATCCGGACGCCGACATCCTGCTGTTCGAGCCGGCGCGCGAGGACGTCGACATGTTCTTCGCCAAGATCTTCAGCTACGCACAGCGCAGGAAGCTCTGCGCACTGGCGTTCGAATCGACGCGCGGCTACCTGAGCGAGCAGGCCCCGCGCCTGGCGCCACTGCTCGCCCGCCATGGTCTGCGCCTGCGAGCCGAGCGGATCGCCGACCCGGGGCGCGAGGTGACCGATGCCGTCACCGACCCGCGCCCCCTGCATGCCGGCGGGTCGCACCGGCGCAGCCTGCGCGGGATCCGCCGCGACCTCGACCGCGCGCTCACCCAGCTCGAGCGCGAGGTGGAGACGCTGCGCGCCGCCAAAGCGGCGTGATGCGCATGTCAGCAGCGTAGCGACGGCGGCAGGCGAAATCGCGGCCTCACCGACGATGGCCCGCAAACCACCGCGCCGGACCCGCGAGCGCATCCTCGAGACGGGCCTCGAGTTGTTCAACCGCCACGGCGAGCCCCACGTCACGACGGCCGACATCGCCGACGAGATGAACATCAGCCCCGGCAACCTCTACTACCACTTCCGCAACAAGGACGAGATCGTCGGCGAGCTCTACGCCGCGTTCGATGCCTCGGTCGCGCCGCTGCTCACGACCCCCGCGTCGCGGCCTCCCGGCGTCGAGGACCTGTGGCTGCTGCTGCATCTTCTGTTCGAACGCATGTGGCAGTACCGATTCGTCTACCGCGACGTCGACGACATCACGTCGCGCAATGCGCGGATCGCCGCGCGCTTCGCCGCGATGACCCGCAGCGTGCGGGCCGTCGTCGCGGCAATGTGCACGGGGATGCGCGAGACCGGTGCATTGCGCGCCTCCGACCGCGAGATCGACGCGCTCGCGACCAACGTGGTCGTGATCGCAACCTACTGGATGTCGTTCCAGCGCGTTTCGCAGCCCGCCGGTCGGTCCGTGCGCAGCACCGACGAGCAGGCGGCGGGCATGCGCTTCGAGCGTGCCGCCTACCAGGTTCTGGCGCTCCTGGCGCCTTTCCTCCGCGACGAGGAGCGCGCGCTGGTCGAGCGGCTTTCCGCCGACTACCTTTGAGTCACCTCAACGGCGTCTGGACCATACCGCGCTGGTCTGGCCTGAACATGCAGCCGCCCTGCCAACGTTCGAACGGGAGCACGACATGGCGAAGAAATGGACGAAATTTCCCCACGCCGATCCGGCATACCAGTACGAAGGAGCCGCGCTGAAGAAAGCGTGGTCGCGCCTTCACCAGGGCGATCGCGAGCCCTACCCGAAGGACGCGGAGGCGGCGAACGCATGGCGCCACTTCCACGCCGGCGCGTTTCGCGAGGCGGTCGACGCCGGCCGTGCCGTCGGAGGCCCGGGAATCAACGCCGCCGCCAAGGCCCAGTGCATCCATGCGCGTTACCTCGAGCGCGACGACAAGGCACGGCTCGCGCTGTTCGAGGAGGCCGCACAGTGGGCCGACGCCCGCCGCCGCGAGGCGCCGGACGACGCCAATGCCCATTACCTCTATGCGCAGGCGCTTGGACGCTACGGGCAGGGCATTTCGGTCGCGAAAGCGCTCGCGCAGGGTTTCGGCGGAAAGATTCGCGACGCGCTCACCCGGACGCTGGAAATCGATCCGAAGCACGCCGAAGCCGCCGTGGCGTTCGGCGCATATCAGGCGGAGGTCATCGACAAGGTCGGCGCCCTCGTCGCGGGACTGACCTACGGCGCCAGGAAGGATTCCGCTCTCGGGTATTTCGAGCGCGCGATGAAGCTCTTCCCCGAGTCGCCGATCGTGCACATCGAGTACGCCAACGGCCTGATCCTGCTGTTCGGCAAGAGCCGGCTCGCGGACGCGGCACGGCTCTACGAACAGGCCGCCGCCACGACGCCGCGTGACGCGATGGAGCGCCTCGACGTCGAGTTCGCGAAGAGCGAACTCGCGTAGGAAGCGGTGCGGGGCAGCGGTGGCCGGGCGGATCAGGCGGCGTGCACCGCGGCGGCCGCGACCTCGGGATCGAGCTCACCGTCGCGCGGCCAGGGGCTCATCAGCGTCGCGAGCACGAGCTGTTCGAACTGCGCAGGGAAACGCTCGATCAGGCGCTCGGGGTCGGGGCACAGGCCACGATCGGTGACGACGCCAAACTGCACGCGGTCGTCATACGAGAGAATCGACACGCCCATGCCGATGTCGCCCGACTGCGGCACCCAGAACATCAGGCTGTCGATGCGCGCGCCCGCCATGTAGAGCGGCTGCTGTGGACCCGGCACGTTGGTCATCACGGCCGTCGCATTGCGCGCGAGGATCGTGAGCAGCGTCTCCTGCAGCAGTTTCGGGCCGCTGCCCATCGCAGCGAGCAGCCCCAGCGCGAGCACCGGCTGATAGCTGCCTTTCAGCGCATTCATGTTCGCGCGCACCGCATACAGGCGCGCGATAGGATTCTCGATGCCGATCGGCAGGTCGAGAAACACCAGACCGAACTGGTTGCCGAGCCGATACGCGCTTTCCATCGGGCGCAGGTTGACCGGCACCAGCGCGCGCACGACGACCCCCTCGACGGCGTCGCCCCGGGCGACCAGGTAGTCGCGAAGCGCCCCGGCGACGCAGGACAGCAATACATCGTTGACCGAGCTGCCAAGCGCCCTGCCGATCGCCTTCACTTCGGGCAGAGGCAGCGGATCGCCCCAGGCCACCCGCTTGGCGACGCCGTGTGCGCCCTTGAAGCGCGTCGGCGAGTCGTGCGCCATCAACGCGAGCTTCGCGATCTCGGCCGTCAGTGCCGTTCCCTTGTCCGCCAGTTCCACCGCCTTCGCCGGGTCATGCCAGATCCCGGCGCCGGTGTCGACCAGCATGCCGCCAATCCGGCGCGCCGACGCCAGCACGCCCGAGAACGGCGCGATCAGTTGCGACAGGGTGTCGTCGGCCTTCGCGCGCCGTCGCTCGCGCGCCTGGAAAGGCATTGCCGGCGGCCCCTCCGCCGTCGCATCGGTCATCGACAGCATCACGCGCACCAGCGCGATGCCATCGGCGTAGCAATGGTGGATGCGCGCGACGATCGCGCTGCCGCCGTCGTAGTTGTCGACCAGGTGGAACTGCCACCTGGGCCGCGCCGGATCGAGCGGCGTCGACACCAGCCGCGACACGAGGGCCTGCAATTCGCGCCTGCCGGCACGACCGGGCAGCGCCGTGTGCGCGACGTGGTAGTCGAGGTCGAAATCGGCGTCGGTCTCCCAGAACGACATCGCCGGCGTTTCCACCGGCCGCTGGCGGAAGCGCCTGAACACGAGGAAGCGCTCGGCGATGACGCGCTTCAGGCGTGCGAGATCGATCGTCTCGCGGAACGTCAGCACGCCGCTGATCATCATCAGGTTGCCCGGACGGTCCATCCGCAGCCACGCGGTGTCGACCGCGGAGATCCGTTGGCGCTTCATCGCTGGTCGCGGCGGCGGGAAGGGGGTCTGCGCGCGGGCGTGCGTTGCGCACGCCTTCTCGAGCGCGCTAAAGTAGCATGAAAGTGATCGAGGTCAAACGAGGTTCGGAGGGAACGCGCATGGCCGCAGCACCGAAGAAAGACGATCTCGGAGCCCGCTTCGAGGCCGCCGCAGCCGCGGCGAAGACGACGAAGAAGCGTCCCGACAACGCAACGCTCCTGAAGCTGTATTCGTACTACAAGCAGGCGACCGAGGGCGACGTCAAGGGAGACCGTCCCGGGGGCCTGGATTTCGTCGGCGGCGCCAAGCACGATGCGTGGACCAAGCTCAAGGGCATGAGCGCCGACGAGGCGAAGACGAACTACATCAAGCTCGTCGACAAGCTGAACCGCGGCTGACCGCGCGAGCACGAAAACCCGGGGCGCACCATGTTCTGTACCGAAAAACGTCGTGCGTCCCGGGTTTTGGGTCCCGGCTTCCCGGGACGGCTTACTTCGCGGCCTTCCCGCCCGCTCCCGTCGCCGTCCTGCGGGCGGCCTTCTTCGCCGTCTTGTGCGCGGAAGGCGCAGCCCCCGGCCTGACGCGCCTGCGGGTGGCCACTCCGCCGCTCGTCTTGATCAACTCGTTGACCGCTTCCGAAAGCGCATCGACGCGCGCGGCGAGCTTCTCCACATCCTTCTGCGTGTGCACCCCGAGCCTGGACAACGCCCGCGCGACGCGATCCTCGAACACCTTTTCGAGCTTGTCCCACGTTCCGCCGGCCATTTTCTGCATCTCCTTCGCCTTCGCCTGTGCCGCGTCCCGCGCCGCGACGGCCTTGTCAGCGGCCGCACGCCGCGTCCGCGCCTCGATCGATTCGCCCTGACTGACCAGCGCGTCGAACAACTTCGTGCCCTCGGCCTGCGCGCGCGAGAAGGCGCCCAAGCCGGCAAGCCATATCTGCCGCGAGGAATCGAGCACCGCTTTCGGCATGTCCCTGACGCCCTCGGCATGCACGCGCCCTTGCGCGCTCGCCGACGCTTTCGCCTTCTTCAGCATGGCACCTCCCGGATTGTTTGCGCTACGGCATTGTGCAGCGGACCCATTCTAGGCTGCGGGTGTAGAGCCTGCACTCTAATGGAGCGCCGCGCCTGATCCCAGACGGGGCGCGGGCGTAATGGCCGGTACGCACGCGTACAATCGGCTGCCTCCGCAATCGCACCTGAACTGGAGACATCGATGGCCTATTTCGTCACCGGCGCGACCGGATTCATCGGCCGTTACCTGGTCGCCAACCTCGTCTCGCGGGGCGAGCCCGTCTATGTGCTGGTGCGCAAGGGGTCGCTCGAGCTGCTTGCTGAATTGCGCGAAGCCTGGGGCGCGGACGACAGGACGGTCGTCGCGATGGTCGGCGACCTCGCGAAACCACATCTCGGCGTTTCCGCCGCCGACCTGCGCAAGCTCAAGGGCAAGGTCGACCACATGTTCCACCTCGCGGCGATCTACGACCTGCAGGCCAGCGCCGAGTCGCAGCAGGTCGCGAACGTCGAGGGGACGCGGCACGCGGTCGAGTTCGCAGCCGCGATCGGTGCCGGCTGCTTCCACCACGTGAGCTCGATCGCCGCCGCGGGGCTCTACGACGGCGTGTTCCGCGAGGACATGTTCGAGGAGGCCGAGGACCTCGACGACCCGTACTTCCGCACCAAGCACGACGCCGAAGGCATCGTGCGCCGCGAATGCAGGCGGCCATTCCGCATCTACCGCCCGGGTTTCGTGGTCGGCGATTCGACGACGGGGGAGATCGACAAGGTCGACGGCCCCTACTACTTCTTCAAGGCGCTGCAGCGGATCCGGAAGCTGCTTCCCGAATGGATGCCGATGCTCGGCATCGAAGGCGGCAGGATCAACATCGTGCCGGTGGATTTCGTCGCCGACGCCCTCGACCATCTCGCGCACAAGAAAGGGCTCGACGGCAAGTGCTTCCACCTGACCGATCCCAAACCCTACCGGATCGGCGAGGTGCTCAACATCTTCGCGCGCGCGGGCCACGCGCCGCAGATGACCATGCGCATCAATGCGAGGATGTTCGGCTTCATCCCCGCGCCGATCCTCTACGGCCTCGGATCGCTCGCCCCGGTCAAGCGCGCCGTGAAGGTGGTGCTGAACGACCTCGGGATTCCGCGCGACGTCTTCCGGTTCGTCAACTGGCCGACCCGCTACGACAACCGCGAGGCGGCGAAGGCGCTCAAGGGCTCGGGGATCAGCGTGCCCGACCTCGAGAGCTATGCGCCCGCGCTGTGGGATTACTGGGAGCGCAACCTCGACCCCGACCTGTTCGTCGACCGCAGCCTGTCGGGCCGCGTCAAGGGCAAGGTCGCCGTCGTGACCGGGGCATCGTCGGGCATCGGCCGCGCGACCGCACTCAAGCTCGCCGAGGCCGGGGCGAAGGTGGTGCTGGTCGCGCGTGGCGCGGACAAGCTCGCCGAGACGAAGAAGGAGATCGAGGGCCTGGGCGGAACTGCGGTCGCGTATCCCGCCGACATCTCGGATCTCGCCTCCTGCGACGCGCTGGTGCAGCGCGTCCTGAAGGAGCAGGGTGGCTGCGATTACCTGATCAACAACGCGGGGCGCTCGATCCGGCGCGGCATCCTGAACTCGTTCGACCGCTTCCACGATTACGAGCGGACGATGCAGCTCAACTACTTCGGCGCCATCCGGCTGATCATGGGCTTCCTGCCGAAGATGATCGAGCAGAAGCGCGGCCACATCATCAACATCTCGTCGATCGGCGTGCTTTCCAACGCACCGCGTTTCTCCGCCTACGTCGCGTCGAAATCGGCGCTCGACTCCTTCTCGGCCTGCGCTGCATCCGAGCTGATCGACAAGAACATCAATTTCACGACGATCAACATGCCGCTGGTGCGCACCCCGATGATCGCCCCGACGCGGATGTACGAGAACGTTCCGACGCTTTCGCCCGAGGAGGCCGCTGGCCTGGTCGCCGACGCGATCGTGCGCAAGCCGGTGCGCATCGCCACGCGGCTGGGCGTGTTCGGCGCGGTCTGCCATGCCGTCGCACCCAAGGTGACGCAGGTGCTGCTCAACACCGCCTACAACATGTTCCCCGATTCCCCGGCCGCGCAGGGGAAGAAGGAAGGCGAGCCGGCGCCGCTCACGCCCGAGCAGATGGCATTCGCGCAGCTGACGCAGGGAATCCACTGGTAGCGGCCGCAGCGCGGTCCAGGCCCGTGCCGCAGCAGCCCGTACCATGGCGGCCCGACCGCAACGCCAGGCACACGCGACTCAGTGCACCGGCGTGGCGCGCGCCTCCTCGATCTCGGCGATGACATGGGCGAACACGGTCGGGTCGCCGAGCAGCGCGTTGTGCCCGATGCCGGTGAGCGGCACGTCGATCGTTCCGGGAAGCCGCGACGAGAGCTGCGGCGCGACCATCGAGTCGTGCCACGACCACAGCGACACGAACCGCAGTGCCGGATCGAGCGGCTCGCGGGCGAGTGCCGCGAGCCACGGATTGCCGGGACGAATCTGCGAGAGCGACGTCCCCGGGAACATCCATGCGTGGACGCTGCCCTGGTGCGGCGCGCCGATCGTGATCAGGCGAGCGACCTTGTCCGTGCCGTACCTGCGCAGGTACGCGCGCGCCACCAGCCCTCCCATGCTGTGCGTGACGATCACCACCGAACGCGCGCCGGTGGCGGCCCGGATCGCGTCGATCTTCGCCTCCGTCTGGTCGGCAAAGAGTTCGATCGAGGCGAGCGGCGGGCCGAACGACAGGCTGTAGATGCCGGGAACGCCGCGCGACGCGAGGTACCGCGTGAGCCTGCGCCACACCCCCGCGTTGCACAGCACACCGTGCAGCAGCAGCACCGGGACGTCGACGCGCGCGGGCGCCGGGTCAGGCACCAATGCGCGGTAGAACATCATCCGGGGCGCCGCCCCGGCGAGCGTCCAGAACTCCCACCATACGAGGCGCAGCGTCTGCCCGAGGCCGAGCCGGAGTTCGCGCGGCCGCGGCGAACGGAAGATCCAGGCGAGCGTGAAATAGACCGCCGTCATCGCCGCGACTGCGCAGGCATAGAGCAGTGGCGCGCCCAGGACCCATGCGGCAACGCTGCCGCCGGCTGCGATCGAATGCGCGGCCGCCAGCGTGTAGCCGGCTCCCACTACCAGCACCGACACCCACAGGGTCGCCGCGGTCCACACGCTCGTGGGTGCGTCAGGGCGCGCCGGGCGCGCCGAAATGCGTGCGCCAGCTGCGCAGCGCGCCGACCGACGCCGCAAGGTCGGGCAGCAGCAAGACGCCGGGTATCGTCGTGCGAATGCGCCGGGTGATCTCGCCGCCGGCCCACAGCGTGACGTCCTGCGGAAGCTGGCGACGCAGTGCTGCAAGACTGTCGGTCGCCTGCCTCAGCGGAAATGCCGACGAGAACGACAGCGCGACGATGTCGGCACGATGTGCAAGCGCCGCGCGGCGCACGTCATCGTGCGGGGTCTGCGTCCCGAGCGAGATGCACTGCGCGCCTTCGCAGACCAGCAATGCCTCGGCCATCAGCAGCCCGAGGCCGTGCTGCTCCCCGGGGAGGGTCGTCAGCAGGACCCGCGGGTGGCCCATCTGACGCGGGAAAGCGTTGATGCCGGCGCGCAGCGTCGCCTGCACCTGCTCGGTGTACAGATGCTCCTCGAACACCTCGATCTCCCCGCGCATCCAGGCAACGCCGACCGCATGGTTGAGGGGGCCGAGGGTGTCGAGCGCGAACTGATGCAGGCCCTGCCGCATCAGCCATTGCCCCAGCGCCTGCTGCAGCGCAGCCGCGTCGTGTGACTTGAGCATCGCGATCACCTCGCGCTCGAGCGCGGGAGCTGCCGCATCGCGATGCCGCGGGGCTCGCGCATCCGCCAGGGCATTTAGCTCGTCGACCGAAAGCGCGATGATCTTGCCCGGACGCATCCCGACGTCCATCAGCCGCTTGATCGCGCGCAGCTTCGCCATGTCTGCGAGCGTGTACTGGCGTTCGCCGGCGTCGTCGCGCAGGGGCAGCGGGAAGCCGTAGCGACGCTCCCACACGCGGAGCACGTCCTTGGACAGACCGGTCTCTCGCTCGACGGCGCCTATGTTCAGGTTCAACTCGTGGATCGCGTCGTCGTTCACGTCTGCGCCCCTTGACGGGCTCGCTGCGGGTCAGCGGGGAAGTTTACGTCCCCCCGCCGCGATTGTCCTGGACAATCCAGGCGTTGCCGCCGCAAATCTAGGTTCGGATCAGTTCGATCGCCCGGAGGACCAGCGCGGCACCGTTCACGACCAGCAGTGCGGCAATCAGCCGCAGCACGCCGGCGCGCGACAGCGCATGATGGAGGCGATTGCCGAGCTTCAGGCCCAGCGCCATCACCGGCAGCAGCAGCAGCGCCAGCGTGACGAGTTGCGCGTTGAACAAGAGGCCGGTGACGATGAACAGCACGAAGCGGATCCAGACGCTGCAGGTGACGATGACCGCCGACGTCGCGCGCAGCTCCGCCTTGTCGGCGATGCGCGCCGACAGGTACACCATGAAGATCGGGCCGCCGGTCCCGAACATGACCGAGAACACGCCCCCGAAACTGCCGATCGGCCATGCGGCCCATGCGGGAGCGCGGCGCAGTCCGCGCGGTCCCGCGAGCACCCAGCTGCCGTAGGCGGTGACGAAGATGCCCAGCGCGAGCATCGCGGGCGCCCGCGGCAGCTTGATCAGCAGCGTCGCCCCCAGCGTGATGCCCAGCACGATCGCCGGCAGCAGCCTCAGCACCTCCCGCCAGACGATCAGGCGCCGCAGGCGGAAGCTCGTCGTTGTCGCGGCGAACGCGTCGAGCGACGTGGTCATCGGGACCACGAACGTCAGCGGCAACAGGTGCGCGAGGGCGGGCACCTGGATGATCGAGGACCCGAAGCCCGTCGCCCCGAAGATCGTGTAGGCGAGCAGCACGACCAGCGGAACCGCCGCGAGGGCATACCAGGGAAGGTCGGGGAGCGACAGCGAAAAAGGCATTCTCGACGACGATGCCTTGGGGTCGCATCGCAGAAATGGTGCAGGGGGCGGGCCGGGATTGGCCGGCCGGAAACCCGTTATAATACTTGGCTTCGGCGAGCTAGCTCAGTTGGTTAGAGCAGAGGAATCATAATCCTTTGGTCGGGGGTTCGAGTCCCTCGCTCGCTACCAGTCCTGCAAGGGCCCGTCGCATGTGCGATGGGCCCTTCGCTTTTCCGGCCCGTCTCCGCGGCGGGCGCGGCCGCATTCCAGATTGCGTCGGACGCCCCAACCCAAGCGGCCGCACGAAGCTTCCTGCACACAATTGACAATTCTTTGTTGTCGGATGTATTTTACCGTTTGGTTAAATACGCCACCGAGTCCCCGCATGCCGCAGGACCACCTCAGCACCACCTTCGCCGCGCTCGCAGATCCGACGCGGCGAGCGATCCTCGCGCGGCTGACGAGAGGCGAGCAGTCGGTATCGGAGCTCGCCGAGCCTTTCGACATCAGCCTGCCCGCGGTGACCAAGCACCTCAAGGTGCTGGAACGCGCCGGGCTCATCACGCGCGGGCGCGAAGCGCAGTGGCGCCCTTGCCGGCTCGAGGCGAAGCCGCTGCGCGATGCGTCACACTGGATCGAGCGGTACCGGCGCTTCTGGGAAGAGCGTCTCGACCGCCTGGGCGACTACCTGCGCGAAATGCAGCCGCCGGAGCCGGCGCCGACGCCCTCAGCGGCGCCGACGCGACGCGGAAGCAGGCACAACCGGCGCAAACCGAAGGAGCCACGATGAGCAGGCAAACCTCGCAGCACGGATCCTTCACCATCGAACGCATCTACGACGCCCAGCCTTCGCGCGTCTTCGCGGCATGGGCGAACGTCGAGGCGAAATCCCGCTGGTTCGCCGGTCCCGACGAATGGGTCGAGGCCGGCCGCGAATTCGATTTCCGGCTCGGCGGACGCGAATACCTGAAAGGACGCTGGAAGAACGGCACGACTTCCACCTTCGACGCCCGCTACTTCGACATCGTGCACGACCGCCGCATCGTCTACGCCTACGACATGTACGTCGGCGATGCGAAGATCTCGGTCTCGCTTGCCACGGTGGAATTCAGCCCCGAGGGCAGCGGCACCCGCCCCAGGTTCACCGAACAGGCGGTGTTCCTCGACGGCTACGACGATGCCGGAAGCCGCGAGCGCGGCACCGCGGGTCTGCTCGACAACCTCGGCAAGGCGCTGCGCGAATCGCGATCGTGATATCGGTTCGGCATCCACCCGTGCGCCGACGCCACGCCGGACGCAACCCCAACCCGCCGCCAGCATCAAGGCGGAGCACCACTGACGAACCTGGGAGGCATCATGCAGATCCAGCCCTACCTGTTCTTCGACGGCCGCTGCGAGGAAGCGCTCGAGTTCTACCGCCGCGCGCTCGGCGCCGAGGTGACGATGCTGATGCGCAACAGGGAGAGCCCCGACCCTCCCCCTCCTGGCGCGCTCCCTGCCGGTTCGGCGAACAAGGTGATGCATGCGAGCTTTCGCATCGGCGATTCGGTCGTGATGGCTTCCGACGGCCACTGCCAGGGCAAGCCTTCCTTCACCGGCTTCTCGCTGACGATCACGGTTGCTGACACTGCCGCCGCCGACCGGCTCTTCAACGCGCTGGCCGACGGCGGGCAGGTGCAGATGCCGCTCGCCAAGACCTTCTTCTCGCCCCGGTTCGGGATGGTGGCGGATCGCTTCGGCATGTCGTGGATGGTCTACACGGTGGAGTGAGCGCCAGCGCCCGGGTACCGACCGCAGGCCGGGGACCTTGCGCGTCGAGCCGGGGCGATACGACGGGCAGGACTTCGGCCCGTAGCAGAACGTCTCGAAACGGTGTTCGCGCGGAAGCGGCGCCCACGGGTCGATGATGATCTCCACCGCCATGCGGCAGCCCCACGAACAGCTGCGACACTTCGCGCCATAAGTGCGGGCATGCAGACGGCGGTGCCCGCGCTCGCGATAGACCTCCAGCGCCTTGGGCAGCACGGTCCAGGGCGGGCCCGCGAGTGACGGCTCGGGTCCGCGTGCCTCGAATCGAAGCCCGCTTGCACGATTGAGGTCGGTGGCCGCGGTTGTCTTGTCCACTCGCATGACATTGTCCACGATCCGTGGACAACTCATATGGCGGGACACTATAACCAAGGGAAAGGCCGGAGCGGATGAAGCCCGCCAGCGGCCAATCACCGGAGGCGGATGTGGTCAAGCAGGAAGTTGTGCGCGGCCCCGGCGGCCGCGTGATCATCGTCGATTCGATCACCCAGCTCGCACCGGACGACGCCGGCGCGATCGTCGTCTGCGGCTCGCACGGCGGGACGAGCGCGGGGACATTCGCACTCGAGGTGCCGCTGGCCGCGGTGTTCTTCAACGACGCCGGTGCGGGCAAGGACGGCGCCGGCATCGCGGCGCTGACCATGCTGCAGGCGCGCGGCGTGCCGGCGGGAACGGTCGCCCACACCAGCGCGCGGATCGGCGATGCGCAGGATGCGTGGGACAACGGCGTTCTGTCCCACGTCAACGCGGCGGCGCGTGCGCTCGGGCTCGCGCCGGAGGATCGCCTCTCCATCGTGCTTGCGAAGCGCGTGATGCGGAGCGGCGATCCCGTCGCACCTGAAGGGCCCGTTGCCGATGCAGCCACGCCCACTGCGTCCGGTCCGCCGACGCGACAGGATCCGTACTACCTCCCTGATCTCGCCTGGGTCCACCACGTCGGTTACGCACATCACGTCGAGCGCGTGCATTCGGCCATCGTGGACCTGCTGCGAAATGCCGGCATTGCAGGTGGCGCGCGGGTGCTCGACGTCGGCTGCGGCAGCGGGCTGCTGGCGAGGGAACTGGTCACGGCAGGCTTCGAGGTCCACGGCATCGATGCCTCGCCGGCGATGATCGACCTGGCCCGCAAATACGCGCCGACAGCCACGTTCGAGGTGCTGCCTCTGCCTGCTCGCGCTGCGGCGGACGTCACACGCGGCACGGCGATCTCAGGCGAAGCCGGCCTGCCCGTGGCCGATGCGATCGTGTCGACCGGGCACGTGCTGAACTACCTCGACTCGCGCGAGGAGATCGCCGCGGCGCTTGCCCAGCTCGCGCGGGCGCTGCGCCCCGGCGGCGTCATCGCGGTCGACCTGATGACCGAAGCGTATTGCCGCGCCCGCGACACCGTCCCGGTCCATGCGAAAGTCGAGGCCGACTGGGCGATCCTCACCCGCTTCTCGCGTCCCGCGCCTTTCCGCTACGACCGCGACATCACGGTCTTCCGGCGCATCGACGGCCAGTGGCGGCGCAGCGACGAGCGCCACCGCAACGTCACCTTCGAGGCCGACGAGGCCGTGCGCATCCTGCGCGACAACGGCATCGAGGCCGACGTGCGTCCGTCGTTCGGCAGCAAGAGCTTGCCGGCCGGCCTGGTGGTGGTCGTCGGCACGCGGAGGGTTGAGCGCGCCTGAAGCCGGACTACCGCGCCGCCGCGCTCAGGGCTTCAGCGCGACGACCTTGCCGTCCTTCATCACGTAGATCGGCGTGCCGTGCATGCGGGCGACCTCGCGCGCGCGCCGCGCGGCGCGGCGCGGGGCGCGCAGCCCGGCGCGGGCCTGATCGCTGGGGCCGGTCTGTCGGGGCTTTGCCTTCGCTGTCACGGATGTTCTTGCAATAACCTAGATTCGGAGCTTGAATTATCGTACACCATCCACGCGTCGGCCAATGGTCGATAGACGCCGTCGAAGTTCGCCCAGCTCCGCGCGAAACGCCGCAGCACGTCCTCGCGCGGCACGTCGTGGCCGCCCTGCTTGACCCGCGCGGCGATCCGCTTGAGTGCGAGCTGCGGCGAGTCGATCTTCAGGTAGATGATCTCGACCCGATAGCCAGCCGCCATGCCGGCCGGTGGGCGGATTGCAGGACGATTCGCTTCAGGAACGGCCGAGGGAGTTCGCGACGTGGGAGCGGGTCTCGGCATCGGGAATCCAGACGAACATTCCCCTCATCGCCCGCGTCAGGAGAATGCGGTACGCCTGCCTGAGCTTCTCCATCACGTTGGCGCCATGTGGGCCCGCCGGGGCAAGGGGTCCCTCCTTGAGGGCACTTCGCACCAGGCTGCCCATTCCGGACTCGTGGACATTCCTCAGCGGCGCGACCCATTTCCCATCTCGCCAGAGCATGTCGTCCAGCCAGAGTAGCCCGAGGTAGTCGAAGTCGAAACCGCGAACCGCGTAGGTGCAGCCGACTTCACACAGCGGGTCGTCGTGGATTGGAAGGCCGGGACGGCCGGCCACGAAACCCGTGTAGTCCTGTCCAGGTACGAAATTCCAGGGACGGCTCCAGGCCCTACTCTCGCCATTGACCATCTCGACGCGTTCGTGGAAGTCGAGCGCCTCGGGTGGAAGGCGATGGGGATAGTTCGACCCGTCCGTCTTCCACGGCCGCGAATAGGTGGAAACGAGACGGACCGTGTGGTGCTTCGCGTACTCGGCCAACTCCGCTTCCATTCTGAATGGGTCGTCAAAGATGCGGAAATCCATGCCTGCTCGGCCGCGCCGAACACCGCGAAACGTGTACGGGCCGTTCGCTTGGGCAGCAGTGAGCATGGAAGCAGAAACGCTGTCGCCGGTGGTTCGAAGGTGCAGCGCAATGACATTGCCCGCCCGTGCCTGCGAAGCCTGGTTGCTTGCCGCTTCGGCGTCTGCGTCCCAGGCCGACGCATAGACGCGGCTGAGCGCTTCGGATTCGCCGCCCAGCAACGACTCGACCCAGGCGACGTACTCCGCAGAACCCGCACACCGGAACTGCACGCCCTGCAGGGAGACCTTCTCGACGGAAGCACCAAGCTCGCCTGCCCAGCGCTCGATATCCTCCAGCCGTGTGTTCTCCCGGGCCCTGAAGCTCTGGTCCGGATCCAGGAAGAATACGGTCAAACGACTGCAGCGAATGATGTGAAAGGCCTGGGGACCCAGGCCGGTGACGAATCCATATTGACCAACCCCGTGTTCCCGCTCCGGATCGATGAGCGCATGCGCCTCGTCGACGAGCGAAACGAGCGCGGAGTCGTCTTCGGCCCCGGGACGGGCCGGGATGTCCCGTTGAAGCAGATCGGCGAGATGGGCGCGCCACGCGCTTGCATCCCTGTAGAGGTCGAGCTTGCCCAGGGTCTTCCGCAACTGGCTGAGCCGGGGAATGTCCAGCGGGGAGAAGCTCGTCGCCTTCCTGGCGACACCTCTGCCCACGCGCGCGCGCGCGGTCTGATCGATCAGGTAGGTCCAATTGCTGCTCTGGCTTTGCGACGTGGTTACCAGGACGATGTTCCCCTCGGGAACCTGCCGATCCGTTACCAGGCTCGCCCAAAGCCGAGCTGCGACTGCGGATTTCCCCGATCCCGGCGGTCCTTCGACGACCACGACTCGCTTGCTCGAGCGCGTGGCCGAAATCGCCTCTCTGGCCTTGGCGAGGCACAGGTGCAATGCACGGCGCTGGTTATCCAGAAGCTCGAAGTGACGAGTGTCTCCATCGAGGATCGTCTGCCCGATCTGCCGCATGAATCCACGGTCCTGTCGAAACGTTCCCATCGCGAACGCCGTTGCGAACCGGCTGTCCTGCTCCGTGAGTCTCGTCGCAAGAAATCCTGGGAGCCCGGTGCCGATGTCCTCCTGCGCCATCGAGAAAATCGGGAAATTCGCCGCCAGGACCCCGTTCGGCGCGACGACGTAGGGATGCTTGAGAAACCCCCTGGTCAGCAGTACAAAACCATGGACGCGAGCATCGCTGTCGAGGACTGCGGAGTGGAATCGGCGACAGTACTCGACGTACCCGCGGACCTGATCGGACGGATGCAGCTCCTGGACACCGCGACGCTCGATCAATCCTTCCGCGACGCCTGGTCGATCCGTGCTCGTTTCCCAGTCCTTCAGCTCGATGACCACTGCGCTGGGTCGTTCCGCGTGGCGACCCAGAAGCACGACATCGCACCACGAGGACGCCCCCGGGAGCTGGTATTCGAGAGCAACGTGATGTTCCCGCTGCGAGAAGTGAACGTGAAGGCGATCGAGTGCAGGGCTCGTCAGCGCTTCTGCCAATCGCGGCAATGATCGTTGCCAAGCGAGCCTCTCGCCTTCGCCGCCGCGGCCGGTGAGTTCGGAGAGATCTTCGACGAGTGAATGCATGTCCGCGGACACTCGACCACGGAGCTCTGCTACGGTAAGCAACATCGAATGTCTCCAGCCGAGCGAACGATTCGCGTGTTTCGCATTGGCCCTCTCGCGTTCCCGTCCAGGCGGTCCAGACGAGTCACCCCGCCCGCGGCTGCGAGCAGCCGGTCGATCTCCGTTCGCGCTTGTTCTTCGGGCGACAAGGCTTCCTCCCCGGCGCGATGCTAGCACCGGGAGGGGAAGCTTCAAAGCCGAAGGATCGCGGCAGGATACTTGGAACCGACCCCGCGGAACCCGGGAGGCGCTTTCTGCCTTTCGACGTTCAGCCTTGGGCGCCCTCGACCAGATCCGCGCGAGTCAGAATCGCGTTCAACGCCACGTTGATGTAGTAGTTGGATCGGCCGATCTTGAGCTTCTGCAGGAATCCTTCGGCCGTCAGAGCGTCGAGGTACTTGGTGGCCGTGAGGCGCGAGACCTTCAGGTCGCGCTCGACGAACTCGATTTTGGTGTAAGGGTGGGTGAAGAGATTGTTGATCAGGTCCTGGCTGTAGAACCTGAAAGCCGTGCGTATGCGGTGTTTGTAGTCCATCAGTGCGACCTTGATGTCGGTCACCGTGCCGATGGTCTGCTGCGCCGTCTGTTCGACGGCAGTGAGCATGTACAGCACCCACTCCTGCCAGATGGCGGGCGCGTCGGATTGCTCGCGTACGGCTTGCAGCAGGCGGTAGTAGTCGGGCTTGGTCCGCACGATGTGGCGTGAAAGGTAGAGCACGGGGATATCGAGCAGGTTCTTCTGCACCAGATACAGCACGTTGACGATGCGGCCCGTACGACCGTTTCCGTCGTAGAAGGGATGGATGCTCTCAAACTGGTGATGGATGAGGGCCATCTTGATCAGGGGGTCGGCGTCGAAGGCCGCGTCGTCGTTGACGAAGCGCTCCAGATCGGTCATCAATGCGACGATGGCCGCAGGGTCCTGCGGCGGGGTGTAAACGACTTGTCCGACACCGTCTTTCAGCGCGGTGCCCGGCAACTTGCGAAAGCCTGCGTTGTTCTGTTCCAGCTCGGCCTGGATCGCAATCATGTTATTGGCGGTGAGCAGGCGCGTCTGCGTGACGAGGTCGTAGCCGACGCGCAGTGCCTGCGCGTAGTGCCGCACTTCCTTGGCGGCGGGCGAGGCGAACAGGTCGGGGTAGGTGGCGCTGCGGAACAGCTCGTCGTGCGTGGTAACGATGTTCTCGATGGCCGAGCTGTCCTTGGCTTCCTGCAGCATGAGCGTGTTGATCAGGATGCCCTGGTTCGGCATTGACGCTGCCAAGCCCTTCAGCTCGGCCAGCCGGCGACTGGCAACGGCGGTAGCCTTCAGGACCGCGGGCGACTCGAAGTCTGCCGCCCGCAAACGGGTCAAGGGCCGGAGCGGCGGTAGCGCCGTCATTGGGGCAACCCGAGCCAGGCGCCAAGTATTAGATATGGCGGTTTGCTATACACGTCGGGACCTACGTGCATAGAAATATAGCCTTTTCTATACACATTGGCCAGCACATGCATAGCGACGACGGCCCAGAGGGTGTGCCGAGCATGCGGGCCGCGACGCACCCTCCCCGGGCGCGACAGCAGCAGACCCCTACAGCAGCACCCCCGCGAAGTTCGCGTTCTCCTGGCAACCGCCCCCCACGGTTGCGGACAGGCGTCCCTCCAGGCCCAGTGCCGTCGCCTTCATTTCGTAGACCGCCGCCGTGGTGGTGTAGCTCAGGGTCCCCGTGCACACGTACGACGCGTTGGGCATGTCGAAGAGCTGGCCGTATTGCTGGGTCGCGCCAGAGATCGTGCACGTCGCCCCGCTCGCGTAGGTGAACGTCAGCGTGGCCGAGGTGGCCGTCTGCGAGACCGCCAGCGAGTAGTTGTCGGTGTAGGGGCCATTGATCGAGGGATCGCTGCAGCCGGCGTAGGCGCCGGACTGCGTGCCCTGGTAACTGCCGCCCAGCGCAATCGGCGTCAGCGGCTCGCGCTCGATCGCCTTGCTGAAGCTGCCCACGCCGGGCACCGTGTAGGCGAGCGTTGCGTGATAGGCATCGACGCTGCTCGGCGTGAAGCTCGCAGTACCCGCTGCCTGCGCGTCCGGATGGTCGGCGGGATTCCAGGGATTCGCCCAATAGCTGCCCTGAGTTGCGTAGAGGTTCCCCGAGTATCTGGTTCCGTCCCAGGTGAGCTCGGCGCTGTACCAGGTCGGCCCTTTGTCCGCGCCGTAGATGAAGAAAGTCACGAACAGGAAGCTGTCGGACTGCACGACGTTCGCCCCCCAGCCCGACTCCTGCGGCACCCACCACAGGTCGGTGAAGTCGGTGGACCAGGCAGCGCCCGGCAGCAGGCAGGCGGCGGACAGCGCGATGCGCGCAGCGGCGCGACGGAAGGCAGGCGAAGGACGCAGGAACATGGCGGCACCCGTGATCGGTGGCGAAAGACACCTTCCAGTGTATCCGCTCACGAGGCTCGCGGGGGTGCTGCGGCGATCTCCGCAAGCCACGCACCGGCCTCCCTGAATGGCCGGCTCGTGCGCTCCACCCGGGAACGAATGTAGGCGCCCTCGATCGTCGTCAGCACCAAGCCCGCGAACGACCGTGTCCGTCGGACGTCTCCGAAGTCGAAGTGCGACGCGATGAGCGCGGTCCAGTCGGAAAGCGCTGCAGCGAGGATTCCGCGCAGCGCCTCGAGGTCCTCGTCCAGATCGAGGCTGACCGTGCCGACGGCGCAGCTCTTCCGGAAGTCGCTCTCCTCGACGCGTTTCGCGAACGCATCGAACAGTGACTTCAGCTTGTCGCCGGGACGGCGCCTTGCCGTCAGCGCCTGGTCGATGAACGTCATCACGCGCCGCGAGTAGACGGCAAGCGCCTCGCCGGCGATCTGGAGCTTGCCGCCCGGGAAGTGGTGATAGACGGACCCTTTCGGCGCGGCGCTCGCGCGGACGATCTCGTTGATTCCGGCGCCGGCCATGCCGGAGCCCCGGAGCAGGGAGATCGTCGCCTCGATCATGCGCTCGCGGCTGCCGCTGCCGTGACTCATCTTGACTCTCCAATTAGACCGGTCTATATATAATATCGCGATCGGCGATCGGGGGAATGCCATGAACGACGCGGGCAGCGAGCTGCGCTCGAGGGTGAGTGCGGCGGAATGGCAGCAGCGAGTCGACCTCGCGGCCGGCTACCGTCTGGTGGCGATGTTCGGCTGGGATGATCTGATTTTCACCCACATATCGGCTCGGGTGCCCGGCCCCGAGCATCATTTCCTGATCAATCCCTACGGAATGATGTTCGACGAGATCACCGCGTCCGCCCTGGTCAAGGTTGACCTGCAGGGCCGCAAGGTCGCGGACAGTCCGCACCCGGTCAATCCGGCGGGGTTCACGATCCATAGCGCGGTGCACGCGGCCCGCGACGACGCGAACTGCGTGCTGCACGTGCACAGCGTCAACGGCGTCGCCGTCTCCGCGCAGGTGGCGGGCGTGCTGGCCCTGTCGCAGCACTCCATCTTCGTGCTGTCGTCGCTGGCCTACCACGACTACGAAGGCGTGGCGCTGCAGGACGACGAGAAGCCGCGGCTGGTGCGCGACCTCGGGAACAAGCGATTCCTGATGCTGCGCAACCACGGCCTGCTCACCGTGGGCCGATCGGTAGCCGAGGCTTTCGTGGCGATGTACTTCTTCGAGACGACCTGCATGATCCAGGTGCGCGCGCTGGCGGGCGGCCGGGAGCTGCGGCCGATCGATGCCACGATCGTCGCCGGTGCGCAGGCCCAGTGGGAGCAGGTGACGATGGGGGCCGGCGGCGGCCTCGCGTGGCCGGCATTGCTGCGGCGGCTCGACCGCGAGAATCCCGGCTATCGCGAGTAGCCCGGCGCGACGGGGCCAAGCAGGATGGCGTCAGGCGAGTAGCCGTTGACCACGGCGTCGACTTCGTTGGCGGTGTAGGCCGCCGACCCGCGGTCTGTTCAGAAGAAGGCGGGGAGGCCCCTCGGAAGGCGCTCCCCGCTGATGGCTGTCGCTGCGTGCCGCCGGAGCTTGTTCTCCGCGATCCCGGGTTTCCGGCGGGACCGCGCGGCGGCGGTGTTATCCGGGATGGCTCACGGACAGGTCGTGTCGTCGCAGTAGACGACGTTCTGCCAGCTGAACACCTGTGGCGTGCGTGGATCGATGGCCAGGCGCAGCCACTCCCGCGGCGTGTTGTTCGCGCCCTGCACGGTGATGCGCGTCAGGTTCGGGACCCCCTGCGTGCCGTGGATCATTCCCAGGGCAGTCGTCGAATCGGCCAGCGGCTGGTCGACCTCGAACTTGTGCGAATCGCCGTTGAGCAGCAGCACCGGGCGCCCGAACGTGACCGCGAGGTCCGCAAGCGCCTGCACGAACGGGGTGTAGTGGTCGAGGCCGGCGCCGCCGGGGGCGATCGCTTCGGGATCCCACATGTCGGCCTGCAGGCCGATGACGATCGCCTTCGCGCCGTCGGCTTCGGCCTGTGCGAACGTGCGCTGCAGCCAGCGCAGGTTGGCCGCGTCGCGCTCCGTGTATTCCTGCGTCTGCGCGGCCGCGTTGGAGAACGGCGCGCTCCAGGGCGAGCGGTCGTCATTCGAGCCGCCGGGCATGTTGAAGGTCGCGAACACGACCTGCGACTGTTCCCACATCACGTTCTCGACGAACTGCGCGTCGGTCGGATGCGCCGGATCGTAGGCGAGGGCCTGGCTGAGAACCTGCTTCCTGCGACCGCCGAGCGTGTAGCCGGGATTGGTGAAGAACAGACTGCGCACGGCGGCGAGCTCGTTCAGCGGATAGCCGCTCGATCCTTCCTTCTTCTTGTGGCAGTCGGTCCACTCGTTGTCGCCGGGCGTGTAGACCAACGGATCCTTGAACTGCGCGAAGAGGTCGAAGATGCCCTGGTTCCACGACGGCGCCGCAGTGGCCGGCCGAGGGTCGAGTCCGGCACCGGAGCAAGGCATGCTGCCCGAGTGGATGTCGCCAACGTGCATCACCAGCCGCACCTTGGGATCGGCGTTGATCGAAGCGATGAGCAGCGGCGCCGCGTCAAGCAGTTCCTGGCTGTACGGCCAGTCGCCGAACACCGCCAGCGTGATCGGGTCAGTGGAGGCGGGATTGATCGGCGTGCCGTTGCCCGCGTGCGCGGACGGGTGGATCAGCGCTGCGCACAGCAGCGTCGCCGCCAGCAGCGATTCCTTCGTGGCCCTCATGTGGCGCTCCCTCGTCGAGTGGGCGAGGCGGAGACCGGGCGGCAGCGACCCGTCGGATGCTGACGGTGCCGTGTCCGTGCCCGATCCCACCTCACGCGAGGAAGACTAGCGCGCGCCTGTGACAGCGATGTGAACGCGGGATCGCCGCGGCATCACCGATGCCGCGGCGCGACCCGCGAATTGCCTCTACTGGCACACGGTGCCGGGGGTGACGAATACTTCGCGCGTGATCGCCTTCACCTGCGACACCCCGTTCACCGTGTACGCGAACACCCCGTTCGCCCCGTCGCTGAAGGTCAGCGTCAGGGTCCCGACCGGCGTCTCAATGACCCGCGTCGGGTCGAACGGCACCGCGTTGAACGCCGGTCCCGTCGTCTGTGCCAGCGCTCCCGTGTACACCCCCGGCCCGGTCTTCGTCGCCGGTCCCGACAGCCACAGCGGATTCCCGTTCGCGTCGTAGGTGAACCAGGTCGCGAAGATCACGTCGCCCTGGTGGGTCAGGTTCACCCCCCACCCCGACTCGCTGCCTGCGGGGGAGGCCCACCACAGGTCCTGGTAGTTCGTCGCCTGCGCCGCCGGCAGCGTTCCTCCGAACGTGCACACCGGCACCGAAGCGCCGAAGACCTCGCGGGTCAGCGTCTTGGTCTGGGTCACCCCGTTCACCGTGTAGGCGAACGTCGCGTCGTTGGCGTCGGTGAAGGTCAGCGTCCCCGAGCCCACCGTCGTCTCGGTCACCTTCGACGGATCGAAAGGCACCGCGTTGAACGCCGGGCCGTGGGTGGTGAAGATCGTCCCGGCATAGACACCGGTCGCGGTCCTGTTCGCCTGCATCCCCAGCCACCAGGCCTTGCCGGTCGTGTCGTAGGTGAACCAGGTGGCGAAGATCACGTCGCCCTGGTGCGCGAAGTTGATCCCCCAGCCCGACTCGCTCCCCGCCGCCGCCGCCCACCACAACCCCTGGTAGTTGGGGGTCGTGGCCACTCCGGTGACTGACGCGATGTAGGCGGCAAGATCGGCCTGGTCCGTCGCGTTCTGGCCCAGCGTCGATAGGAACCGGCTCCGCATCGGCGGAATGCTGCCCAGTGCGCTCAGCAGGCCGTCCACCGTCGCGGCGCCGGAAACGATATCGCCAGGACCGGGACTGGACGTATGGCAATCGCTGCACGCGTAGGTCGAATGGTACAGCGTGTTGCCGCGCGTGGCATTGCCCGCGCTTTGTGCGGCCGCTCCCAAAGCGGCCAGGTTGGACGTGGCAATGACGAGCATGGCCAATGTCAGTCGGGTCATCGCAATGCCTCCTCAACGATGTGTTCACGAGGTGGATCGAGGCTGTGCCGCGATCCCGTGTTGCGCGCAGCAACCGACACCGAAACTAGCGCCGCGCCGCAGGTCGCGGATCGCGATCCGATGAATCCCGCGAAATCGGGTGCCAATCCCGCTTTCCGCGGTGTCGCCTTGTGCAATAATTTTCCAGCAGCAACCTCCGACCCGAGGAGCGCATGCGATGACGCGAACGCAGCAGGATCTGCCGGATCGCGAAGCGGACTCCGCCATGCGGCGCATCCTTCACGTCTTGCGCATCGAACCCTGGTGGTTGCGCGGCGTCACTTGGCGCATGGTCGGCATGATCGCGGCAATCATGCTCGCCGCGTCGTCCTTCACGATCGTGAGCGCGCTCCTTCCGCTCCATACGGGCTGGCGAGGGTCGTGGCAGGTCGCGCTGCTCGTCGTCGATATGCAGGCGACGACGGCCCTCCTGATCCTGCTGATCGCGGCCTTCCTCATCAACCTCGAGCGTCCGCGGCTGCCGCGCGGTCTCGCGGTTGCGCTCGCGGTCGTCGCCGGCCTCGTCCTCGGCATCGGCGCGTTCAAGTACTTCCAGTCGATCACCGACGACCGGTTCTTCGGCGGCTGGTCGTCGGGAGGCCGCATGCTCGACGCGCTGCTGACGATGCGCCAGTTCCTGGTTCCGTGGGGAAGCGCCGCGGCCGCCTGGTACTTCGTGCAGCGCGCATCGGCGCGCGAAGCGGCGCTACGGGCCGCCGAGGTCGCGCGGCAACGGCTCGACGCCGACGTACTTGAGGCACGGCTGCAGGCGCTGCAGGCGCAGGTCGAGCCGCATTTCCTGTTCAACACGCTGGCCCACATCAAGCGGCTCTATCGCAACGACCCTCTGCGCGCACGGCTGATGCTCGACAGCTTCCGCGCCTATCTGCGGTCGGCGCTACCGCAGATCCGCGCCGCCGACGCCACGCTGGGGCGCGACGCAGACCTGGTCCGCGCCTACTTCGACGTCCAGCAGGTGCGCATGGGTCATCGCCTGCAGGTGCGCTTCGCCATCCCGGAAGCGCTGCGCGCCCACCCATTTCCGTCGATGATGCTGATGTCGCTCGCCGAGAACGCGATCAAGCACGGGCTGAGCCCGCTGCCCGAAGGAGGCACGATCCGCATCGCCGCGGCACGGCGCGGCGACCACCTCGAGGTCGCGGTCGAGGATACGGGTGTCGGCGTCGGCGAGGTCATGGGCAGCGGCGTGGGACTGGCAAACATTCGCAACCGCCTTGCTGCGCAGTTCGGTGCAAAGGCGCAGCTTTCGCTGCTGCCGCGCGATCCCTCCGGCCTGCGCGCGGTGATCGCCGTCCCGCTGGTCGTGGCCACTTCGCCCGCCGCAACGGCGCAGGAGGTGACATCGCGCGAGCCGATCACATGAACGGCGCCGCGACGCTCGCCGATGCGAAATGGTGGTCGCAGCATCCGCACTGGCGCGCCCTGGCGCTGCTCCTCGGTGCGATAACCGTGCTCGCGCTCTATTCGACGCCCAGTCAGATCTTCAGCGACGGCCCCGGCTGGCAGGCGACCCCAGCGGACTGGGCGAGAGCGTTCCGCTTCTGGTGGCTGCGCTACCCGATGTGGTACGGGCCGGTGCTCGTCGCTGTCGCGATTGCCGACCGCCTGCCGCTTTCCGGCGGCAGGCGCATCGCGGCGCTGGTCGCCGCAGTGCTTGTCGGCGCGCAGGTCCAGTGGCCGCTGACTTGCGTGGTCGATCCGCGCTCCGAGACGGCCTGCGAGCTGTTCGCGACATCGCCATTCCGCTCATGGCTGGAAATGCTGCCGGCGGCGACGCTAGGGACGGCGGGATGGGGCGGCGTGTTCGTGCTCGCGTGGTTCTCCTGGCGACGCGACCGGCGCAACGCGGAAGCGCTCTACGCCGCCGACCTCGCGCGTGCGCAGGCGCAGCGCAACCTGCTCGAAGCCGAACTGCAGACGATGCGCGCCCGCGTCGACCCGCCATTTCTCCTCGACGCCCTGGGCGAGGTCGGCGAGCGCTTCGACGCCTCGCCCGCCGATGGCGAGCGCATGCTCGACGACCTGATCCGCTACCTGCGCGCGGCGCTGCCGAGCACCCCGACCACGACTTCGACGCTGCGCCAGGAAACCGAGCTCGCGCAGGCCTGGCTCGCACTCCTGCGCACGCGCTGCGGCGGCTGGCTCGACATCCACGTCGACTTCGCCCCCGAGATCGCCGATGCGCCGGTGCCGCCGATGATCCTGCTGCCGCTGCTCGTTGCGGCGGTCGACCCGGCCTGCGGCCAGGCGCAGGACCGGAGCGCCGCAGCGACCTCGATCGGCATCGACGTCTTGCGCGACGAGGGCCGGATCAGAATCGCGATCATCGGGCGCGGCCCGGGCCTGCGCGCGGCCGCTACAACAGCGGTGCAGCGCGACATCCGCGCGCGCCTGCAGACGCTCTACGGCGAGCGTGCTGCGTTGACCATGCACATCGAGGAAGGCCTGCGCGTCTCCTCGGTGCTGGAGTTCCCCGATGAAGACGCCTAGGGCAGTGATCGCCGAGGACGAGACGAACCTGCGCGAAGAGCTGCGCGAGATGCTGGCCCGCGTGTGGCCCGAGCTCGCGATCGTCGCCGAGGCCGAGAACGGCGAGCTCGCCCTCGCGGCGCTCGACGCGCACACCCCCGACGTCATATTCCTGGACATCCAGATGCCCGGCCTGTCCGGCCTCGAGGTGGCGCGGCAGGCCAGCCGCCGCTGCCATGTGGTCTTCGTCACAGCCTACGATCGGTACGCGGTGGCCGCGTTCGAGGCGGGCGCCATCGACTACGTGATGAAGCCTTTCGATGCGTCGCGCCTGGAGGAAACCGCGCGCCGCCTGAAGGCGCGTCTGGGCGAGCGGCCGGCCGAGCTCGACGCGCTGTTGCAGGCGCTAACGCAGCGCCTGGACGAGAACCGCGGCTACCTGCGCTTCATCACGGCCCGCCATGGCGACGAGATCCGGCTCATCACTGTCGAGGAGATCTGCTATTTTCAGGCCGACAACAAGTACACGCGCGTCGTCACACCGGACCGCGAGGCGCTGATCTACCGCCAGATCAAGGAACTGCTCCTGCAGGTCGATCCGCAGGTGTTCTGGCAAATCCACCGCAGCACCATCGTCAACATCAACGCCGTGTCGGGCGTCGTCCGCGACTTCCAGGGACACCTGCGCGTGCGCTTCCGCCAGCGCAGCGAAACGCTGCCGGTGAGTGAGAGCCACGCTCACCTCTTCCGGCACATGTAGCGGCGCCCCTGCCGCGACATGTGTGGAGGCCGGATCACCAGACGAGCAGCACGTTGCCGCCGGCATCCGGCCGGGTCTCCCAGTGCGTGTGCAAAGCGGCAACCGCGCGCGCGAACAGCGCCAACGGCGTGTCGAAATCGGCGACCGTTCGCGTGGTGGCGATGAGGCCATGCGCCGGGTCGAGACGCTCGAGCGTCACCATCGCCACCCACAGCGGCTGCGGCACCGGCGTGTCCTGCGCGATGACATCGGCAATGCGCCAGAGGCGGACAGTGGCGCGGACATGCGCATCGATCGGGTGCACGAAGGTGAGCGCAGCGGGCTCTCCGTGGTGGAACTTGGGTAGCACCGGCAGTGCGTCGATCGGCGTCGAGGGCATCAACCACAGGAGCGTCGCTTTGGACGACCACGTGGGCGGCACGCGCCACCCGGCTGCGCCGAGCACGCGCGCCACGGTCGAGGCGTCGGCCACCCATTGCACCCGGAAAGGCTCCTCGTCGCGCCCCGCAAGCTCCGAGCGGGCGGCCGCGATGCCGAGCCAGGCGCCCGCCTTCCACGCATCGAAGCCGATCGACCTCGATGCAGCCGGCTTCGCATAGCGTTCCAGGTCGACGGCATGGTTCTTCTCCACGTAGCCACCGCCCGACAGCGCTACCGTCGCCATGACCAGCAGCGACACGGGCAGTGTGCGCAGCGGCGGCTCGCGCACGTGCGTCGCATACGCGATCGTCAGCAGCGAGATCCATGCGACACCGAGCGCAAGGCTCGCGGCGACGTCGGAGAACCAGTGGACGCCGAGGTACAGCCGCGAGAACGCGACCGCCAGGATCGCGACCGAGGCCGTCAGAGCGATCAGGCCTTTCTGCCAGCCGGGTTTGCCGCGCCCGATCAGCGAAGCGAGGAAGCCGTAGACGACCATGCCTACCGCCGCGTGCCCGCTGGGAAAGGACAACGCGTCGATTGCGGCGTAATCGTTGACCGGCCGCACCCGTCCGACTGCATACTTCAGCGCCAGCACCGAGAGCGAGGCGAAGACGACGGCACCCACCCAGTAGGCCAAGGTGCGCGTGCGCCGCGTCAGTGCGAGCCACAGCGCGACGATGCCGATGACCGGGACCATCACGTACGCGCTGCCGAGCTCGGTGATTGCGACCATCACGCTGTCGCCCCAGGCAGTGCGCACCGCCTGCAGCGCGTCGTAGATCGAACGGTCGAACCTGACCAGCGGGTCGCCGTTCACGACGTCCTCGAGGATGCCGAGGAACAGCCATGCCGCGGCGATCAGTACCACCGCGGACACCAGCAGGACGCCGGATTCGCGCCGCTCGGGGTCGAACAGCGACAGGACTGCGCGCGACACCCGGCCCCGCCCGGCACGCGCCCGTTCGACCACGCGATCGCGCAGCCAGACGACGATGGGGCCTCCGTAGTGGATCGTCAATCGCGTCAGGTGCGCGACCAGCCACAGGCCCGCGAGCAGGACCCCGACCAGGATCACCAGCCGCGAGCTGACGGCGCCGGCGAGCTGCAGCGAAGCACCGAACAGGATGCCGGGCAGCATGTGCGCACCGGCCCAGCCGAGCGCCGACAGCACGTTCATCAGGTAGAAAGTCGCCGGCGGCATCGCCGACATCCCGGCGATGACCGGAACGATCGCGCGTATCGGCCCGAGGAAGCGCCCGAGGAAGACGCTCCTGCCACCGTTGCGCTCGAAGTACGCCTCCCCGCGCGCGAGCAGCCGGGGGTGCTGCCGCAGCGGCCACATCGCGCGGATCCGCTCTCGATAGTGATGCCCGAGCCAGTAGCTGACGCCGTCGCCCAGGATCGCGCCAACGACGGCGCAAGCGACTGCAGGCCAGGGATCGAGTGCCTTGAGTCCGACCAGGACGCCGCCGGCGAACACGATCGAGCTTCCCGGCACGATCGTGCCGACGACCGCGAGGGCCTCGAGGAATGCCGCGCCGAAGATCACGCCCAGCGCGAGCGCCGGATGCGTCGAGAGGTAGGCGATCAGCGACTGGAGATGCGATTCCAAGGCAGGCCGGCGTCCGGCGCGAGCGAATGCTGCGGGTCTCCGGGCGGCGCCGGTATGGCCTCCATCATCGCACGGCCGCCGATCAGAACGGATGGATCAGCGTGACCCCGGCCTGACGGTATGAATAGTCGGGAGCGTCGACATAGCCGGTCGAACGGTTGTAGAGCGCATAGAACGACAGCCGCAGCGCAGGGCCGAGAGCGCCCTCGGCCCGCAGCTCGGCCATGCGGACCGGATTCGTGTCGGTGGAATTGATCGTCTCGCGACCTGCGCCGAGGCCGCCTCCCAGCGTCCAGCTTCCGATGTGCCGCCGCAGCGACAGGACCCCCACCCACTGCTGGTAGCGTTCGGGGTCGAAATAGGCCCCGCCCACGTCGCTCTTGCTGGTGCGGTAGCCGCGCCAGCGCAGCTCGGCATTGAATCCGGACTCGGGCACCACCTGCCAGATGAGCCGCGCGCGCAGGTGCGTCCGCTCGTTGCCGTCGGTGAAAGGCTGGAACGCGGCCAGTCCGATCGCGGTGAAGCGACCGGCGAACGTGTGCTCGACGCTCGCGCCGAAGAAGCCATACGCGACGCCGCGCTCGATCGCCTTCTGCGTCGTGACGATGTCGCCGGCAGCCAGCAGCTCGACGCCGGTGTCGGGCGCCGGGCGCAGGCTCCATGTCGCGTCCCCGACGGCACGCGTATGGCCCGCCACCTGGACGATGCCCGCCTCCGCAATGACGCCTGCGAGCGTGCGCGGATCCTGCCTGCGCCAGAAACCCACGACGCCGGCGGCGTCGCGGTGCCAGTCGCCCTGCGAGTAGCGCGTGTCCTGGATGGCGACGCCCGCGTAATCGAAGTAGGACGCGTACGGATAGAGTGCCCCGGCGCGATAGCGGTTGGCGTGGAAACCGTCGGTGTCGCTGGAAATGTCGAAGTTGCCGAGCAGCGCCGGCGCAGCCCCGGCAGCAGACGCCCCTCTGGAGGGCGAAGCGTCGTCGGCCGGCGATGCGAGCGGCGCACCTGGGACCGGCGACCCGGCCGCGCTGGCGGCCGTCGCGCAGGCCAGCGCCAGCGCTGCGGCACAGGCCGTCAACACCTGCCGCATCACTTGGTGCCCCAGGACTTGCGCAACCCGAGGATTTCCGAGATGTAGCCTGCGACGCAGGCGGGCTGCAGAATCAGGCTGTAGACGAAAGCGTAGATCAGGAAGCCGCCGATGTTGCGGCGCACGTGCAATCCGTTGCGGGCGAACATCTGCGACCCGATGTGATACATGGCGTAGTTGATGAGCAGTGCCATCGGCAGGAGCGCGAGTGTCATCGGTCCCGCGATCCAGTAGATGCCGAAGATCGCCAGCGCCATGCCAGGGATGAAGAACAGGGTGTAGGCGAGGTCGAGCCACGGAAACAGCACGTTCCACCAGACGAACAGCGTCGACATCCGCGGCTTCACCAAGATGCCCGGGAAGTTCTTGAAGGCCTCGACCATGCCGCGCGCCCAGCGCTGACGCTGCCGGATGAACTGACGCAGCGTGTCCGGTGCGCTGGTGAAACAGCAGGCGTCCTCGGCGTGGCCGACCCGGTAGCCGCGAGAAAGCAGCGCCCAGGTCAGGACGATGTCCTCGCCGACGCAATGGGCCCAGCCTCCCACTTCCTTCAGCGCGGCGCGATCGTAGACCGAGAACGCGCCCTGGGCGACCAGCGTGCCCTGGTAGAGAGACTGCACGCGCTTGATCGCCGCGATGCCGTGGAAATAGTCCCACTCCTGTGCCCTGGTGACCCAGTTCTTGCGCGAGTTGCGCACGAGCATGGTTCCGGCAACCGCGCGCGTGTTCGCGGGGTCGGACAGGTAGCGGCCGACCAGGTTGCGAAGTGCGTCGCGGTACAGGTACGAGTCCCCGTCGAGGGTCACGACGATGTCGTGACGCGCTTCGGCGAGCCCGCGGTTCAACGCCGCCGACTTGCCCGAATTGACGGGCTGGCGCAGCAGGTGCAGCCATTCGTGGTCGCAGGCTTCGACGATGGCCGCCGTGCGGTCGCGCGAGCCGTCGTCGATGACGAACACCTCGAACTTGCCGGGGTAGTTCTGGCGGGCGATCGAACGCAGCGTGTCCGCGATCGACGCCTCCTCGTTGTAGGCGGCGATCAGGATCGATACCGGCGGGTATTGCTCGATCTCGTGGCGGGGCGGGCGCCGGTCGAGCATCAGGCTCATGATCAGGAACGCGTTCATGAACCCCGGAACGAGCGCGATGCCTGCGACGATCATGATCGCCAGCGCATGGCCCACCAACCCCGACAGTTCGGCGATCCACGGCAGCGCGACCCAGACTGACAGCGCGAACCAGCCACTGCTCACCGCCAGCGCGATGACGAACTTCAGGCGCACCGCGACATAGAGCGACGAGTTCGAGGTGCGGACGTCCCCAGACGCGACGACCCGGTCGTACGTGGCATCGGCGACCGGCCTGATGCCGTCGCGGGCATGGGCCGCCGGGGCGTCCGATGCCGGAAGCGGTTGCGATTCGAAAGGCGGCGCGTCCTTGCGCGCCGTCGATGCGCGCAGATCGTTCGAGGAATCGTTGTGCATGGTGACTCGTACATTGCAAGCCCCATGCCGTCCGCAGAGGGGCGGACAAGTTGCGGACTACAGTCTCGCGCCGACACCACTTTTGCCCTAACATTCGTCCTTCGCGGGGTCGCCGCCCGTGGATTCTGCCGCCCCAGGATTCTCCAACCCGCAGTGGATTCCGACCCTTTTGCAGCCGAGCTCGAGACCCACCGCCGCTACCTGCTGCGGGTGGCGCAGTTGCAGTTGCGCGACCAGGACGTCGCGGAAGACGTCGTGCAGGAGACGCTCTTTGCGGCGCTGACCGGCCGCGACGGCTTTTCGGGTCGTTCGAGCGTCAAGACCTGGCTCACGGGCATCCTGAAACACAAGATCGTCGACGTGATCCGCCAGAAGGCGCGCCAGCCGGTGATCGAGGCGACGTTCGACGAGGAGACCGATCTCGAGGATTTCGACGCCCTGTTCAGGGACGACGGCGGCTGGGCCGCGCCGCCGGCGGATTGGGGCGACCCCGAGACCGCGCTGTCGCGCCGGGAGTTCTTCGACATCATGGAGTTCTGCCTCGAAAAACTGCCGGCGAAGACCGCCCGGGTCTTCATGATGCGAGAGGTCATGGAACTCGAAAGCGACGAAATCTGTAAGGAACTGACGATCACCGCGAACAATCTGTGGGTGATCCTCTATCGGGCGCGGATGGCGCTGCGCGAATGCCTGGAACAGCACTGGTTTTCCGATCAGGCGCGCGCCTGACCCGACGCCCGATCCGAGGACCCTGTACGCAACATGTTCCATCGACTGACGCACCTGGTGTCGTGCAAGGAAGCCACGCAGTGGCTGTCCCAGGGCGAGGAGCGCCCGCTGTCGCTCTCCGAGCGTGTCAAGCTGGGCCTCCACCTTCGTGTGTGCGAAGCGTGTTCGCGCTTCGCAGCGCAATTGAGGCTGATGCGCGAAGCGCTTGGCCGCTACCGCCGGTGACCGCGCAGCGGGGCCGGCGACTCACGGGAATCGCAGGATGCTGACGCTTTCGCTCAATGGGGTGCAGACCGAAGTGGCGCTGGAATCGGGCACGATCGCCGACCTGGTCGCGGTTCTCGGGCTTGCGGGCAAGCGCATCGCGATCGAGAAGAACGGCGAGATCGTCCCGCGAAGCCGCTATGCGGTCACGCCGATCGCCCGGGGCGACCGGCTGGAGGTCGTCGGCGCCGTCGGCGGGGGCTGACCCGCCGCGGTAAAATGGCACGCATGAACGCTCCCACCACCCCCTCCTCGCTCGTCGACCCGCTGGTGATCGCCGGCACGTCGTACCGGTCGCGCCTGCTTGTCGGAACGGGAAAGTACCGCGATTTCAACGAGACGCGCGATGCGATCGTCGCCTCCGGTGCCGAGATCGTCACCGTCGCGATCCGCAGGACCAACCTCGGGCAGAACGCGAACGAACCGTCACTGCTCGATGCGTTGCCGCCCTCGGAATTCACCTACCTGCCCAACAGCGCCGGGTGCTACACCGCCGACGAGGCCGTGCGCACGCTGCGTCTCGGGCGCGAGCTGCTCGACGGTCACAACCTGTGCAAGCTCGAAGTCCTGGGCGATTCGACTTCGCTGTTCCCCAATGTCCGCGAGACCCTCGTCGCCGCCGAGAAGCTGGTTGCCGACGGCTTCGACGTCATGGTCTACACGTCCGACGACCCGATCGTCGCGCGCGAACTCGAGCAGATCGGCTGCGTCGCGATCATGCCGCTCGCCTCGCTGATCGGCTCGGGCATGGGCATCCTCAATCCCTGGCACCTGCGCCTGATCCTCGATCAGGCGCAGGTGCCGGTGATCGTCGATGCCGGCGTCGGGACGGCCTCCGACGCGTCGATCGCGATGGAACTCGGCTGCGCGGGGGTGCTGATGAACACGGCGATCGCCAAGGCGCGCGAGCCGATACGGATGGCGCGCGCGATGCGGCTCGCCGTCGAGGCCGGACGCGAGGCCTGGCTCGCCGGGCGCATGCCGCGCAGGCACTACGATGCCAGCCCCAGTTCCCCGACGTCGGGCTTGATCGGCTCCTGACCGGCCGCCCCCGCGAAGGCCACGGCATTCGCGCGGATCAACGACGCATCCAGGTGACCGCGCCCGGCAACGGTGAAGCGCAGGACGGGCAGGCGCCCCGCCGCGCGATCAGGAGCTTCGTGCTGCGTCAGGGACGCATGTCGCCCGCGCAGCAGCGCGCCTGCGACGAGCTCTTGCCGCGCTATGGCGTCGAACCGGCGAGCCCGCTGGATTTCGAGCGCATGTTCGGGCGCCACGCGCCGGTGGTCCTGGAAATCGGCTTCGGCATGGGCGAGACGACCGCCGCGATCGCCGCGGCGCAACCCGGCAGCGATTTCCTCGGCGTCGAGATGCATCTGCCCGGCGTCGGCGCGCTGCTGCGCCGGATTCACGAGCAGGGGCTCACCAACCTGCGCGTGCTGCGCCACGACGCCGTCGACGTCGTCACCACGATGATCCCCCCCGCGACACTCGCGGGCATTCACGTGTTCTTTCCCGACCCCTGGCCCAAGAAACGTCACCACAAGCGGCGCCTGCTGCAGCCCGGGTTCGTGCACGAGCTCGCGCTGCGTCTCGCACCGGGCGGCTATCTGCACGTGGCGACCGACTGGGACGATTACGCGCAGGAGATCCTCGCCACGCTCGCGGCCGAGTCGCTGCTCGAGAACACCGCGGCGGATTTCGCGCCGCGGCCCGCCTACCGGCCGCTGACCAAGTTCGAGGCGCGCGGATTGCGCCTCGGTCATGGCGTGCACGACCTGATCTTCCGCAGGCGCGCGGATCGGCGGAGAGAGGACCCGGCGCCGGGTCCGCGACGACCCTAGCCTTTCCCGCGCTTCGCGCGACCAAAAACAGGGACGCACCACGTTTACGAAGTCTTGAAACGTGGTGCGTCCCTGTTTTTCGGGTTCAGCGGCGGGCGAGGCGCCGCAGGATGCGCAGCAGCAGGGATGCGTCGATGCGCTGGAGTTCGTCCCCGCGCTGCAGCGCGAGCGTTTCGGCATGCTGGAACGCCGCAGTCAGTTTCGCGATCTCGGCGTCGCGCTCGGCGACGAGTCGTGCCGCATGCGCAAGCGCCGCCTGCAACGCCGCGGCGCGTGCGACGATCAGCGCGCGCTCGTCGTTTCGCTCCATGTAGACGCGCTGCGCCTCCTCGCCACCCTGCCCATGGCGCGCATCGTCGATCGCGCGGCGCAGAGGACGCAGGGGATCGGCGGCCTGGAAACCGTCGATGGTGCGCGAATACTCCGGATGCCGTTCGAGGAGCGCCGTCGTCGCGGTCCGGGTCAGCGCTTCGCGCTCGCCGGAGAAGCTGACGGCACCTTCGTGGAACACGAACACGTCGGCGGCGAGCACGCTGCGCCAGCCGGCAGCCGCCGCGCGCAGGCAGAAATCGTTCTCCTCGCCGTAACCGCGCCCGAATCGCTCGGCGTCGAACGCGCCCACGGCGTCGAGGCAGGCGCGACGTATGTACATGCAGAAGCCGACGGCCGTCGGCAGGTCGGCATGGCGCCCGGCGTTGACCGCGGCGAACACGCGGTCGAGCGCGGCGAGCCCCAGCGTTCCCGGCGTTCCGCCGGTCCAGCCCTCGAACGGATACGAACAGATCGTCGCGTTGTTCGAGAACGGCGTCACCGTGCCGATGTCTTGCTCGCGGTATGCGCAGGCCTGCAGCCGGTCGAGCCAGTCGTTGGCGACCTCGGTGTCGCTGTTCTGCAGCACCACGTCGCGATCCGGATGGAGCGCGAGTCCGCGATTGACCGTGCGAACGAAACCGAGGTTCTGGTCGTTGCGCAGCAGCTCGATGCGTCCCTGCGCCGCGAGATCGTCGAGGTACGCGACGATCCCGGGCTCGGGGCTCGCGTCGTCGATCGCGACGATCGCGAACGGGCTGCGTTGCGCGTGGGCAAGTAGGCTTTCGATGCAGCGGCGCGTCTGCCCGAGGCCGCGGTACACCGGAACGATGACGTCGATCATCGCCATCACCGGCTGCGCCGACGTGCGAGCCGCCGCGTGATGCCGGAAGCCCCTTCGGCGCGCAGGATCGCGAAGACCCGGGCGCGCAACGCGGCGCCTGCGCGCGGCGAGACGGCGAGCCGCAGCAGCTGCAGCGCCCCGCCGACGCCGATCGTAAGCGGTTGCGCCCTGGACCCCGTGCCGCCACGCGACCCCTCGTACTGTGTGCGGAGCAGCCTGCCTTCGGTCGCGCACCACCAGGCGTAGCTGCGCGTCCCCGATGAAGCGTCGTAGGGATCGGGGAACGTGTCGCGCAGGTCGGCGCGATCGCGATAGAGCCAGCGATGCCATGGCTTGATCGGGGTTCCGTCCGAGTAGCGCCCGAATGCCCACGGCGTCCGGCTGATCGGATCGCTGTCGGCGACCTCGGTCTCGCGCTCGTACCACGCGATCAGTTCCTGCACCGGCCTGCTTGCCGCGGCGTTCTTGATCGCCATGATGCGATGGGCACCGCTGTCGAAGCCCGTGAAATGATAGAAGCCAAGCGGCTCGCCGTCGACCCGGAAGCCGGCTTCGAGACTGCCCGTCAGGTCGCGCGTGGTCAGGTTCCAGGTCGCGACGTTGTGCCGGGACGACTTGACGATCGCGACGCCGTCGAAGAACACCGGCGCGAAATTGACCCACTTCTGGTCGGTGAACAGGCCGTTGGGCACGTCGGCGCGGCACAGCTCGTAGGTGCGCTCCCCCCACCAGCGCGCGAAGCGCGCCCCTTCGTCGCACTTCGACACGCCGATGAAGCCCAGGTTGAAGATGCCGTGCTTGAGGCTTGCGACCTCGTTGTCGAGGACCGCCGCGAGCGTGCGCTCGGGCTTGTTCTGGTGCGGCGTCAGCGCGAGGCTCGAGTGCGCGAGCGTGGCGAGGATGTCGTCGATGCGCGAGAACACGACGATGTCCGGATCGAGGTAGACGACGGTCGCGCATCCGGGCAGCTCGAGCAGCCTCTGGAGCGCGAAAGGCTTGATCGCGGTCGCCAGCTCGACGATGTTGTGGGTGAAGCTCCAGCGGTACCAGTCGGGGATCCCCAGCTGCGACACGTCGAGCACGTCGTCGAAAGGCTCGCCGTCGGTGACCAGCCACTCCGGTCGCCGGTCGGCCAGCGCCAGGTGGATGACGGCCTCCGGGTGATGGCGCCGGATCGAGCGGCACAGGATCCGCACCTTCGGCAGGTAATTGACTGCGGCGCTGGTGAAGACGTGCAGGGTGCCGGTCATCGGTGATCTCCGCCTGCCGACGCCAGGTGGTCACCGCCCTGCCGCGCGCTGCCGCTGCCGCTGCTGCTGCCGCCGCCGCCGTCGCCGTCGCCGTCAGTCTCGCCCGCGTGGGCCCGCTCGGCGAGCGTCCGGTGGTACCCGATCAGTGTGTCGAGCGCCGCGTCGGCGCTCACCTCCGCGCAAAGCCGCGCATTGTCGTAGCTGCGAAGCCGCTCCGCAGGCGCCCCGAGGTCGAACGCGACGATCGGGAGCTGCAGCCTGACCATTTCCTCGACGACGTACGAGAACGTCTCGGGGCAGATCGATGGGAAGAAGATCAGGTTGACGTGCTGCGCCTCGATCAGGTCGACGAGCTCCTCGCGCTGGTAGGGTCCGGTGATCGTCAACCGTCCCGAGTCGACGCGCATGTCGAGTGCGCCGATGACCGCGACGCGTACGTCGAGCGCTTCGCGGTCGATGCGGGCGAGCATCTCCTTCACGACCAGCGCGCCTTTCTGCACGCTGATCTGGCCGACGATGCCGATCGTGAGCGGTTCGCCGGGCTGGATGCGGGGCAGCCGCGCCGGCGCGAAATCGACGCGATGCGGAATCACGGTGATGCGGCGGGTGTCGAGCGACGGATAGGCGCGCAGCAGTAGCGCGCGGGTCGATTGCGAAAAACAGCGCACCTCGTCGGCGGCGGCCAGGCAGCGCCCCCAGATCGCGCGCCAGGGGCCGATCTCGGTGGGAGGCGAAAGCTGCATGTAGCTCGCGCGGTTGCGCGCGAGGCAGGCCGTGCATTCGGAGACCGCCGGAATGCCGCAGTAGCGGCCGTCGGCATTGAGCAGCACGAACGAAGGGCACACCGAGAAATAGTCGTTGACCGCGACGGTCATGGAGAGCCGCGGATTGCCCTCCCGCAGCGCGGCGAGCCATTCGGCGAATACCAGCGGCTCGTCGAACGAGACGGGACTGTTCACGAACAGCTCCTCGACGGCTGCATCCGCGACCAGCGCCTCGAGCGGCAGGAACGACGACATCCGGTAGGTCTCCTCGTCCCCGGAACCGCGGAAGAGCTGCAGCCGATAGTCGAGCGTCGGCAGGTTGTAGGTGCACAGCAGCACCGTCGCGCCCGCGGCCAGGCGCTCGTCGACGACCGTGCGTCGGTAGACGTTCGCGCCACCGCCCATGTTGTGATCGAACACGATCGTCACGTGCACGGCACCGGCCAGGCGCTCCCGCAGCTCGCGCCCGACCGCGACGTCGTCGAGCGACGGGGCGAGGTAGTTCTGCGCCTTGGCGCGCTGCAGGATGCCCTTGACGTCGCCGCGCCGGAGCCGCCGGGCGACGGACCGCAGCAGGTATCCGATCCCACGCAACCTGCGCCGCGCCGGGCCGGTGTCGGCAGTCGCGGTGATGTCGAGCTCGACCTTGCCGCCGCCGGTGTATTCCACTTCGAGGCCCCAGCGCCTGACCGGGCTTCGCGGAACGTATCCGGTCGCGATGAAACCGGAGGACTCGCCGTCGGGAAGACGTGGAAACGCCTCTTTCACGTCGGCGCGCACCAGGCCGTGGGTCGCCGGGAGGCGCGATTCCCAGCCGTCGCCGGCGAGCACGAGGGTCACCGCATCGATCTGGCGCGTCGGATGCGCAGCCCAGCCCCAGCCGAAGACCCGCCGTCCGCGCGCGACCATCCGGTCGATGCCGAACTCCAGTCCGGGCTCTTCGCCGTCGGTCATCGCGGGTCCCGTTGCCGGTCTTGCGCAGCGACCATCACGCGAGCGTCACGATGATCGGCTGGTGGTCCGACGCCTGCGTGTCGAGGTCGACCCGCACGTCGCGCAGCCGTGGGCGCAGCTCGCCGGAGACGAAGACGAAATCGCAGTGCAGCTCCGGCTCGCCAGGCTCCGTCTTGTCGTAGAGCTTGAACGTCGTAGGATGGGGAGCGCCGCGATGGAGTTCGCGCCACGCATCGAGCAGCGGCGGCGTGCCGTCCGCAAACGGCGCGCGCATGCGCGCGTGCTCGTCGGAACCCGGCTCGAAGTTGAAGTCGCCCGCGATCAGCGTGTCGCGCGGTCGCGGGTACGTCTGGAACGGCCCGCCGTCGTCCATCGTGATCCGCGCGTCGCGCGCATGCGCGTGGCCGTCGGCATGGATCGCGCGCAGCGCCTCGACCTGCGCCATCCGCTGCGTCGTCGAATAGTATTCGAGGTGCGTCGTGACGATCCGCACGTCGCCCCAAGGCGCCGCGATCACGGCCTCGAGAGCGATGCGCGGCATCCCCGGCACGCCGGGGTCGCAGGGGTAGGGCAGCAGGTGCCGATAGACCTGCCGCACCGGGAGCCGCGAGACGATCATGTTCCCGAAGCGCCTGCGGCGGCCGCCCTCCGCCGGATGGTCGACGGCCACACCCGGCACGGCCGTGCAGCCGGGCAGCAGCGCTGCGATGCGCGCGAACTGGTCGCCGTCGTCCGCACCGGGAAGCCGCGGGTCCGGAAAGTTGTCGGCGATCTCCTGCACGCACAGCACGTCGAAATCGGCGAGGCGGCGTGCCTCGTCGACGATCCGCGCGGGATCGACGCGCCCGTCGACGCCGCGGCACCACTGGACGTTCCACGTGATGAGTTTCATCGTATCCCCGCGCGCATGAACGACTGCACGAACTGCCTCTGGAAGAGCAGGAACGCGACGAGCAGCGGTGCCGTGGACAGCAGCGTCGCCGCGCTGATGATCGACCAGTCGATTCCCTGGTCGGTCGACGAGAACACCTGCAGGCCCACCGTCACCGGACGCGACTCGACCGAGTTGGTGATGATCAGCGGCCACAGGAAGTTGTTCCAGTGGTAGGACACCGATACCAGCGCGTAGGCGAGGTAGGTCGGGCGCGCCAGAGGAACGTACACCTTCCACAGCGTCTGCAGCGGCGAGCAGCCCTCGACGCGCGCCGCCTCGTCGAGCTCGCGCGGCACCGTCTTGAACGTCTGCCGCAGCAGGAAGATGCCGAATGCGCTCGCCATGTACGGGAGGCCGATCGACAGGATCGTGTCCTTGATGCCCAGTGCGGTCATCGTCCGGTAGTTCTCGACGATCAGCACGTCCGGCATCACCATCAGCTGCATCAGCACCAGCGCGAAGGCGATGCCGCGCCCCGGAAAGTCGAAACGCGCGAACGCATACGCGGCAAGCGTCACCAGCACCAGCTGGGCGGCGAGCACCATCGTGACCAGCGCCACCGTGTTGACGAAATACCGGGCAAACGGCGCCGCGTGCCAGGCCTTGACGAAGTTGGCGAGCGTCCACGGGGCGGTCAGCGTGAAGTTCGTCGAATACTCGGACGTGTGGAACGCGGTCCAGAACGCGTAGAGCAGCGGCAGCACCCACAGGACGCCCAGCAGCCAGGCCGCCGCGGTCTCGAGCATGCGCCCGCCGCCGCTGCGGGCGCCCGGCCACACGCCCGCCGGGCGCGGCGCTGCCGTGCGCATGGGTGCCGCGCTCATCACGAATGCCTCCTGCTCGCGGTGCGCGTCGTCATTGGTAATGCGTCCTGCGTTCGAGGAACGCGAACTGCAGCAGCGCCACGGTACCGAGGATCGCCAGCAGCACCATCGTGAGCGCGGCGGCGTAGGACGAGTCCCAGAAGCGGAAGCCGACCTCGTAGATGTAGTAGAGCAAGAGCTCGGTCGCGTTGTCGGGCCCGCCGCGCGTCATCACGACGATGTGGTCGACCATCCGGAACGCGTTGATCACCGCATTGACCAGCACGAACAGCGTCGTCGGCATCAGCAGCGGGAAGGTGACACGGCGGAAGAAGTAGCTGCGCGAGGCACCCTCGATCGCCGCGGCCTCGGCGAGTTGCGGCGACATCGACTGCAGCGCCGCGAGATAGAAGATCATGAAGAAGCCCGCTTCCTTCCAGATCGCGACGACCATCAGCGCCGGCAGCGCCGTCGCGCGCGTGCCAAGCCAGTTGTGGCTCGCGAGTCCCAGCCAGCCAGTGAACTGCTCCAACAGTCCGTATTCGGGGGTGTAGAAGAACAGCCAGATGTTGGCAACCGCGATCATCGGCAGGATCGTCGGCGTGAAATATGCGAGCCGCAGGATGCCGCGGCCCGCGATCCTGTCGTTGACCCAGATCGCCATCAACATCGCCAGTGCAATCGACAGCGGGATCGTCCCTGCCGCGTACCACAGGTTGTTCGTCAGCGCCTGCCAGAAGATCGGGTCCTCGACCATCTCCCGGTAGTTGTCGAGTCCCACGAACACCGACGGATGATTGGCCCGCGACGTCGAATGGAAGCTGTGCCAGAGGTTGGCGACCGCCGGGTAATGCGTGAACAGCACGAGCAGCGACATCGCGGGCAACAGCAGCAGCCACGCGTAGATCCACTCGCGGGTTCGCGTCATCTCATTCCTCCCTCGCCCCGCTTGCGGGGAGAGGGAGTTCCGACGCCCCCTCACCCCAACCCCCTCCCCTTTGGGGAGAGGGAGTTCCGACGCCCCTCGCCCCAACCCTCTCCCCACTTTGTGGGGAGAGGGGGAAGGTGGGGGTTACTTGTAGCTGCGCAGCAGCCGGTCGGCTTCGCGCTGTGCATCCTTCAGCGCCTGCGCCGGCGTCTTCGCGCCGGTCAGTGCCGCCTGCAGCGCGTCGTTCAGCACCTTGGTCACGCGCTGGTTGTCGTGCGTCGACAGCTCGGCCTTGGCAAAGGGCAGCTGGTCGCGCGCAACCGCGGCCGCAGGGAAGCCGGCGACATATTTCTTCATCTCGGGCGTATCCCACGCGTCGGGACGCACCGCGACGTAGCCGGTGTCGATGCCCCATTGCGCCGCCCGCTCGGGCTGCGTCACCCACTTGATGAACTTGAAGGCGGCTTCGCGCTGGGCTGGCGTCGATTTCTTGAAGAGGTAGAAATTGCCGCCACCAGTCGGGCTGCCGCGCTGCTTCATCGCCGGCAGCATCGCGACGCCGAAGTCGAACTTGGCGTTGGCGCGGACGTTGGTCAGGTTGCCCGTCGTCGTCCAGATCATCGCCACCTTGCGCTCGAAGAAATCCTTCGGGGTCGTTCCCCAGTCGACGATCCCCGGCGGATGGACCTTGTACTTGTTGACCAGGTCCACCCAGTACTGCAGCGCGCCGACGACCTCGGGCTTGTCGTAATAGACCTCGGTGCCTGCCGCGTTCATCAGGTTCGCCCCGTTCTCGATCGCGAGCGCCTGGAACAGCCAGTACGGGAAGCCCGAGGAGGGGATCTCGACGCCCCATTGCGTGACCTTGCCCGATGCATCGCGCCGGGTGAGCTTCTCGGCGTCCGCCGTCATCTCGGCCCAGGTCGCGGGTGGATGATCCGGGTCGAGCCCAGCTTCCTTGAACGCGTCCTTGTTGTAGTAGAGGACGATCGTCGAGCGCTGGAACGGAATGCCCCAGGTCTTGCCGCCGGTCTGGCTGTTCTCCATGAACGCCGGATAGAAGCTCTTGAGCCACGCCTTGTCGTCGGCAGACTTGACCAGTTCGTCGAACGGAATGATCGCGTCCTCGTCGATCAGCGTGTACATGTCGGTCGACAGCAGGATCGACGTGACCGGCGGATCGCCGCTCTTCGCGGCGGTCAGCGCCTTGGCGATCGATTCCTGGTAGCTCCCGGAATAGATCGGCTTCAGCTTGATGCCGGGATTCTCCTTCTCGAAGGCGGCCGCGTAGCCGTCGATGATCTTGGTGATCGGCCCGCCGACGGCGACCGGGTAGTAGAACGGAACTTCGACCGGACCTTGCGCAAGCGCGGCACCGGCGAACACGGCGGCCGCGAATCCAAGCGCGCGGCCCAGCATGCGTAACAGCGACCTCATGGTTTCCTCCTCGGTGGTGGCAGTGGATCGGGGGTGCGCGTCAGGCCAGGAGCGTCGCGCCCTCCCTGCGGGTGGGTGCGCTCCTGCGCAATCCTTCGGCATCGAAATAATGCTGGGCGCCGGCGGACCAGCGGATCCAGGTCGCGTCGCCGCGCGCGAAAGGCACGCTGCCGGGCGTCTTCACCGCGACCGTCTGCGCGCCCATCCGGCAGGTGACCAGCGAGTCGCCGCCCAGGTATTCGACGCTTTCGACCGCCGCCCGCACGCCGTCCTCGAACGCGAGCTGAAGGTGTTCGGGGCGCACGCCCAGCGTGCCGCCCGCACGGCTGCCGTCCACGACGACCGGGCCGTCGGTCCCGGCGATGACGGCGCCCCCCTGCGCGGCTTCCAGCCGCAGCAGGTTCATCGGCGGCGTGCCGATGAAGCGGGCGACGAAGGTGTTGGCGGGGTTTTCGTAGAGATCCACCGGCGCGCCGTTCTGCTCGATGCGCCCTGCGCGCATCAGCACGACGCGGTCGGCCATCGACATCGCCTCGAGCTGGTCGTGGGTCACGTAGACCATCGTGATCCCGAGCTTGCGCTGCAGCGCCCGGATCTCGAGGCGCATCTCGGCACGCAGCTGCGCATCGAGGTTCGACAGCGGCTCGTCCATCAGGCACACCGGGGCCTGCGCGATGATCGCGCGGCCGAGCGCGACGCGCTGCTGCTGGCCGCCCGAGAGCTGCGACGGCTTGCGCTGCAGGTAAGGCTTCAATCCGAGCAGATCGGCCACGCCCGCAAGCCGGCTTTCGCACTCGTCCCTGCCGGCCTTGCGCACGCGCAGGCCGAACAGGATGTTCTCGGCGACCGTCAGGTGCGGGAACAGCGCGTAGCTCTGGAACACCATCGAGATCGATCGCGCCGCGGGGGGCAGCCCGGTGACATCGCGGCCTGCGATGCTGATGCGTCCGCCGTCCGCCCTCTCGAGGCCGGCGATCAGGCGCAGCGTCGTCGACTTGCCGCAACCCGAGGGCCCGAGCAGGACGTTGAGCGTTCCGGTCTCGAAATCGAACGAGACTTCGTCGACGGCGCGCACGACGCCTTCGGCCGTGGCCCAGGACTTGGTGACACCCTCGGCGACGATGGCCGACATCGCGCGTCAGCCGAACAGCGCAGTGAGCGCCGCGCCGGGATCGGGCGAGCGCATGAACGCCTCGCCGACCAGGAATGCGTTGACCCCGTGCCGGCGCATCTGCGCGACGTCGCGCTGCGCGAGTATTCCGCTCTCGGTGACGACCACGCGGTCGGAGGGTATGTGCGGCAGGAGCTCGATCGTCGTGTGCAGCGACACGCCGAAGGTGCGAAGGTTGCGGTTGTTGATGCCGATCAGCGGCGTGGTGAGCTTCAGTGCCCGGTCGAGTTCGGCGGCATCGTGGACCTCGACCAGCACGTCGAGCCCGTAATCGCGCGCGCATGCCTCGAGCGTCGCAAGCCGCGCGTCGTCGAGCGCCGCGACGATCAGCAGGATCGCGTCGGCGCCGAGCGCCCGCGACTCGGCGACCTGGTACTCGTCGATGATGAATTCCTTGCGCAGCGCCGGCAGCGAGCAGGCCGCGCGAGCCTGCACCAGGTATTCGGGCGCCCCCTGGAAGAACGGACGGTCGGTCAGCACCGAAATGCAGGCGGCGCCGGCCCGCTCGTAGGACGCCGCGATCGCGGCCGGATCGAAATCCTCGCGCAGCACGCCCTTGCTGGGGCTCGCCCGCTTGATCTCGGCGATCACCGCCGGGTGGCCCGCCGCGACGCGCGAGCGGATCGCCGCGGTGAACCCGCGCGTTGGCGGTGCTGCGCGGGCTTCCCTGTCCACCGTCGCGAACGGGCGGTCGACCTGCGCCGCGATCACTTCCTCGGCCTTGGTCGTGATGATCCTTGCGAGAATGTCGCTGCCGCTCATGCGAAGCCCGTGGTCGGTCCGATGCTCACCCGGCGCACTTCACGCGGCCAACGACTTCGTCGCCGCCACGAAGTCGTCGAGCGCCCGCATCGCCGCGCCGCTCGCGATCACCGCGCGCGCGCGCACGATGCCGTCCGCGATCGAATCGGCGATGCCGGCGGCGTAGAGCGCGGCGCCGGCGTTCAGCACGACGATCTCGCGCGGCGTGCCCTCGACGCCGGAAAGCGCCTCGAGCACCATCTCCTTCGATTCCTGCGCGTCGGCGACCTTGAGGCCACGGTTCGACTTCATGTGCATCCCGAAATCCTCGGGATGGATCTCGTATTCGCGGATCTCGCCGTTGGAGAGTTCCCCGACCATCGTCGCCGCGCCCAGCGACACCTCGTCCATGCCGTCCTTGCCCCAGACGACGATCGCGCGCTTGCTCCCGAGGCGCTGCAGCACGCGGACGTGGATGCCGACCAGGTCGGGGTGGAACACTCCGATCAGGTGGTTCGCCGCCCCCGCGGGATTGGTCAGCGGCCCGAGGATGTTGAAGATCGTGCGCACGCCGAGTTCCCTGCGCACCGGGGCCGCGTGTTTCATTGCCCCGTGATGGGTCGGGGCGAACATGAAGCCCGCGCCGGTCTTCGCGATGCACGCGGCGACCTGCTCGCAGGTCAGCATGATGTTGGCGCCCAGCGCCTCGAGGACGTCGGCGCTGCCCGATTTCGACGACACCGAACGGTTGCCGTGCTTGGCCACACGCGCGCCGGCCGCCACGGCGACGAACATCGACGCCGTCGAGATGTTGAACGTGTGCGACGCATCGCCGCCGGTGCCGACGATGTCGAGCAGCCGCTCGGGATCGGCGACCTCGACGTTGCTCGCGAATTCGCGCATCACCTGCGCCGCGGCGGTGATCTCCCCGATCGTTTCCTTCTTGACCCGCAGGCCGATCATCAGCGCCGCGATCATCACCGGCGAGACCTCGCCGCGCATGATCCGCCGCATCAGCGACAGCATCTCGTCGTGGAAGATCTCGCGGTGCTCGATCGTGCGCTGCAGGGCGTCCTGGAGCGTGATGGCCATGGGGCAGTCCGTGTGATGGCGCCGACCCGGGGTCCGCGCGTTCCGGGCGGGAGTTTAAACCGCTCCGGCGAGAAAGTTTGCGAGCAGCTTCTTCCCGTGCTCGGTCAGGATCGCCTCCGGATGGAACTGGACGCCCTCGACGGCGAACTCCCGGTGGCGCACCCCCATGATCTCACCATCTTCTGACGTTGCCGTGACATCCAGCACCGGCGGCAGGCTCGAGCGCTCGATCGCCAGCGAGTGGTAGCGCGTCGCGGTGAACGGCGACGGTATGCCCCGGAAGACGCCACGCCCGTCGTGGACGATCGACGACAGCTTGCCGTGCATCACCCGCTGGGCGCGGATGATGCGCCCGCCGAACGCCTGGCCGATCGCCTGGTGTCCGAGGCAGACGCCGAGCAGCGGGATCTTGCCCGCGAAGCGCCTGATCAGCGGCACCGAGATGCCCGCCTCGTTGGGCGTGCAGGGGCCGGGTGAGATGACGATCCGCTCCGGCTGCAGCGCCTCGACCTCGTCGAGCGTGATCGCGTCGTTGCGCACCACCTTGACGCTCGCACCCAGCTCGGCCAGGTACTGGACGAGGTTCCAGGTGAAGCTGTCGTAGTTGTCGAGCATCAGCAGCATGTCGTTACCTGCTCCACTGATTCGCGGGGTCCCCGTCGATGATGGATGGGCCCGATGTTTGCGGTGGATTCCCGGGTGGTCGGCAGGCCCAGGGCGCTGCGGACGTGATCGGGCGGGGGATGGGCGTGGTGGGCTAGCGCCACCACCGGTCGGTCGACCGGACGGGATGCCTGATGGTGCGTCGAGTGCGCATGGTCGCGAATCTTATCAGTGGCGGGCCCGCCGTTGGGCGCGGCCCTGAACAGCGGGCGATCGGGAATGCGGGGAGCACCGGATCATTGGAGGAACTCGCTGCCGCCCACCAGCCGCAATCCGACGTCGAGCGCGACCACGGCATCGGCGACCATGGTGATGCTCCCCTTGCGCCGGTTGTGGCCGGTGTCACTGTACTCGAAATCGTAGACGCGCCGCAGCACGATCCGTCCGGCGTCGTTTCGCACCGGCTTCAGCGACTGCAGCGCGACGGTGTCGTCGAGAAAATACATCCCCCGCGCCTCGCAGGCCGCGCGCATCGCTGCATTGGCCGCTTCGCGGATCTTCATGCTGTCCCAGACGAACCAGCCGATGCCGGCGATCAGGAACAGCCCGAGGATTTCGGACAGCGTCAAGGCTCGGCGTCGAGCCCGAGCTGCACCATTTCGGCGGCGCGCAGCACCGCGCGCGCCTTGTTCAGCGTCTCCTGCCACTCGGTCTCGGGCACCGAGTCGTGGACGATGCCGGCGCCGACCTGCACGTAGAGCATGCCGTCCCTGATCACCGCCGTGCGGATCGCGATCGCCAGGTCCATGTCGTCCTGGAAGCTGATGTAGCCGACCGCGCCCGCATAGACGCCGCGCCGGGTGGGTTCGAGCTCGTCGATGATCTCCATCGCCCGGACCTTCGGCGCGCCGCTCACCGTCCCGGCGGGGAAGCTCGCCGCTAGCACGTCGAAGCTCGTCGTTCCGGGCGCCAGGTCGCCTTCGACGTTGGACACCATGTGCATCACGTGCGAGTAGCGCTCGATCTCGAGCTGCTCGGTCACCCGCACGCTGCCGGTGGCCGCGACGTGGCCCACGTCGTTGCGCCCGAGGTCGAGCAGCATCACGTGCTCGGCGATCTCCTTGGGGTCGGCGGCGAGGTCGCGCGCGAGCTGCTCGTCGGCTTCGCGCGTCGCGCCGCGCGGCCGCGTGCCGGCGATCGGCCGCAGCGTGACCGTCGGGCCTTCCTTGCGGACGAGGATCTCCGGCGATGCGCCGACGACGTGAAAATCGCCGAGGTCGTAATAGAACATGTACGGCGACGGATTGAGCGAGCGCAGCGCCCGGTAGAGCGACAGCGGCGACGCGGCGAAAGGCAGGTGCATGCGCTGCGACAGCACGACCTGCATGATGTCCCCGGCAGCGATGTATTCCTTCGCCCGGCGCACCGCCGCCTGGTAGCCCTCGGCGCCCAGCTCGCTCTCGGCGGCGGTGACCGTGGTGGCCGTCTGGTACGGGATCGTCGCCGGCGTGCGCAGCTTCCTGCGAAGCTGCTGCAGCCGGTCCTGCGCATTCCAGTAGGCGTTGGGCTCGCCCGGGTCCGCGTAGACGATCAGGTAGATCTTGCCGGCGAGGTTGTCGATGACGGCGAGTTCGTCGGTCAGCAGCAGCAGCATCTCGGGCAGATCGTCGAGCGCATCGGATGGCGAGCTCCTGCGCGCCGCGAGCTTGCGTTCGACGTAGCGCACCGTGTCGTAGCCGAAATACCCGGCCAGCCCGCCGCAGAAACGCGGCAGGCCCGGTTGCGGCGCGGCCCGGAAACGGCCGAGGAACTGGCGCAGGAACGCGAGCGGATCGCCGTCGTGGCGCTCGACGACGCCGCCGCGGTCCTCGACCTCGACGTGTCCGTCCTTGACGCGAATCCGCACCTTCGCGGGCAGCCCGATGAACGAGTAGCGCCCGAAGCGCTCGCCGCCGACCACCGACTCGAGCAGGAACGTGTAGCGCTGCTGCGCGAGCTTCAGGTAGATCGACAGCGGCGTGTCGAGGTCGGCGAACGACTCGAGCGTCAGCGGAATGCGGTTGTAGCCTTCCGCCGCCAGCGCGCGGAATTCGGTTTCGGTCATCATGCGGGAGGTCTTCGTGGTCGCGACGCTCACTGCGCCCCGCCGGCGGCGGCGAGCTGCGCTCGCATCGCAGCGATCGTCGCGCGGTAGTCGGGGGTGTTGAACACGGCGCTGCCCGCGACGAAGGTGTCCGCGCCCGCCGCCGCGATCGCAGCGATGTTGTCGATCTTCACGCCGCCGTCGACCTCGAGCAGGATGTCGCGGCCGGTGCGCTCCATCGCCGCATCGACGAGCTTGCGTGCCGCCTTCAGTTTCTCCAGCGCGTGCGGGATGAACGACTGGCCGCCGAAGCCGGGATTCACCGACATGATCAGCACGAGGTCGAGCTTGTCGATCACGTGCATCAGCCAGTCCAGCGGCGTCGCCGGATTGAAGACCAGTCCGGCCTTGCAGCCCTGGTCGTGGATCAATCCGATCGTGCGGTCGACGTGCTCGGAGGCCTCTGGGTGGAAGCTGATGATCGACGCCCCGGCCTGAGCGAAATCGGGAACGATGCGGTCGACCGGCTTCACCATCAGGTGCACGTCGATCGGGATCGCCGCGTGCGGCTTGATCGCGGCGCATACCAGCGGTCCGACCGTCAGGTTCGGAACGTAGTGGTTGTCCATCACGTCGAAGTGCAGGAAATCGGCGCCTGCCGCGGTGACGGCGCGGACCTCCTCCCCGAGGCGTGCGAAATCCGCGGAGAGCAGCGACGGGGCGATGCGATGGTTGCGTTTCATCGGGGGACTATAATCTCAGAAAAGCGCGCGTCGCGCGCACGGAATCGGACGATGCCGGAGAACATCCGCTACCAGATCTCGGTGCAACCCAGGGTCACGTTTGTCGAGGACCAGTCGGATCCCGCCAAGCATCACTTCGTGTTCGCCTACACGATCACCGTCACCAACACCGGCAGCGTCGCCGCCCAGCTCGTCAGCCGCCACTGGATCATCACCGACGGCGAGAATCGCGTCCAGGAAGTGAAGGGGCCCGGTGTCGTCGGCCAGCAGCCGGTGCTGAAGCCCGGCGAGAGCTTCGAATACACCAGCGGCGCGAGCATCCCGACTGCCGTCGGGACCATGCGCGGCAGCTACCAGATGGTGGCCGAGGACGGCACGACGTTCGACGCGCCCATTCCTCCGTTCACGCTGTCGATCCCGCGCACGCTGCACTGAGCGCTGACTGCGCATCGGCCACCGAACCCGGTCCCCGGGGGCGCTCAGTGGGGCCCCCTGTCGGGTCCGCCCCTGGGCCCACCGTTGGGTCCTCCGCCGGACTCCCGGTCGAGTCCCCGATTGGCGTTGCGCGGAGACTCCGGGTCGCCCGGCGCATCGGACTCGCGGCTTGCACCCGGGCGCGGCTTGCGCGACGGCGCCATCGTCCACCAGACGATTCCGAGCAGGATGAACAGTGCAGTCAGCGATTCGAGATAGAACCATGCCATCGTCGATCCCCCGCCCGCGGACTTCACGGGCATCCGTTGCGTTGCGGCTGCTGCGCACCGGGGCCACCGCGGCGATCCTTGGACTCGCCGGCTGTCAGATCGTGCCGACACCTCCGCCCGGCGTGCAGCCACCTCCACCCCCGCACGCCGTCTACTCGAGAGCGAGCTTCGATGCGCTTCCGGCATGGAACGACGACAATCCCGCGGCCGCCTGGCCCGCGCTGCTCGAGAGCTGCAAGACGCTCACCGCCCGCCCGGCGACGAGGCCGGTCTGGAGCGGCGTGTGCGCCGCCGCGGCCACCGTCGATGCCGGTGACGCCGGCGCCGTGCGCAGTTTCTTCGAGATGCATTTTACGCCGTGGCGCGTATCGGGCAGCGACGGCAGCGACAGCGGACTCATCACCGGCTACTACGAACCGCTGCTGTCGGGCTCCTACACGCGAACCGCGACCTATGCGACACCGCTCTATGCGCCCCCGGACGACCTCCTGACCGTCGACCTCGCCGAGCTCTACCCCGAGCTCAAGGGCAAGCGAGTGCGTGGACGCCTCGACGGCAGGCGTGTCGTTCCGTACTGGACGCGCGCCGACATCGATGCCGGCCGCGTCGGTGCCGCCGCCAGGGTGTTGGTCTGGGTCACCGATCCGGTCGACGCGTTCTTCCTCCAGGTCCAGGGTTCGGGCCGCATCGATCTCGCCGACGGCAGCGTCGTGCGCGTGGGATACGCCGACCAGAATGGCCAGCCCTACCGCTCGATCGCCCGGGTGCTGATCGACCGCGGCGAGATGACCGTCGACCAGGCATCGATGCAGAGCATCCGCGAGTGGGGGATCGAGCATCCCGACCGGATCAAGGGCCTGCTCGACGAGAATCCGAGCTACGTGTTCTTCCGCATCCTGCCGCCGCCGGTGCCCGGATCGCTGGAAGCAAGGATCGACGGGCCGACCGGCAGCCTCGGCGTGCCGCTGCTCGCACGGCGGACGATCGCCGTCGACCCGCACGCGATACCCCTGGGCGCGCCGGTGTGGCTGGCGACGACGCGCCCGCTGTCGGCCGCGCCGTTGCGGCGCCTGGTCCTGGCGCAGGACACGGGCGGCGCGATCCGTGGGCCGGTGCGTGCCGACTTCTTCTGGGGATTCGGGGACGACGCGGGCAGGGAGGCAGGGCGGATGCGGCAGCAGGGGCAGCTGTGGCTGCTGTGGCCCAGGGGCGCGACGCCTCCGGCAGCGAACTGATCGCGCGCGGGCGGCGGCGAAGCCGCGACGGCGCCGCCGTCAGCCCGGCGGTCGCGACACCGCGCTCACCCGCCCGCGGCGAGCGCCCCTTCGGCCTGGCGGTCGGCGTGATAGGACGAGCGCACCATGGCGCCGACGGCGGCGTGCAGGAACCCCATCGCACGGGCTTCGCGCTCGAGGCGGGCGAACGTGTCCGGGTGCACGTACCGCAGCACCGGCAGGTGGCCCTTCGAAGGCTGCAGGTACTGGCCGATCGTCAGCATGTCGATGCCGTGGGCCCGCATGTCGCGCATCGTCGCGAGAATCTCGTCGTCGGTCTCGCCCAGGCCCACCATCAGCCCCGACTTGGTCGGCACGTCGGGGAAGCGGCGCTTGAATTCGGAGAGCAGCGTCAGCGAGTGGGCGTAGTCCGAACCCGGTCGTGCCTGACGATAGAGCCTCGGCACCGTCTCGAGGTTGTGGTTCATCACGTCGGGCGGTGCCGCGCAGAGGATGTCGAGCGCGCGGTCGAGCCGGCCGCGGAAATCCGGGACCAGCACCTCGATCCGCGTCGATGGCGAATGCTCGCGCACCGCGCGTATGCAGTCGACGAAATGCTGCGCGCCGCCGTCGCGCAGGTCGTCGCGATCGACACTCGTGACGACGACGTAGGACAGCTTCAACGCCGCGATCGTCCTGGCGAGGTTCACCGGTTCGTCGGCGTCCAGGGGCAGCGGGCGACCGTGGCCGACATCGCAGAACGGGCAGCGGCGCGTGCAGATGTCGCCCATGATCATGAACGTCGCCGTGCCCTTGCCGAAGCATTCGCCGATGTTCGGGCACGAGGCCTCCTCGCACACCGTGTGGAGCCGATGTTCGCGCAGGATGTGCTTGATCTCGTGGAAGCGCGGGGACGACGGGGCGCGCACGCGGATCCATCCGGGCTTGCGCAGGATCTCCGCGGGCACGACCTTGATCGGGATCCGCTCGGTCTTCGACCCGCCCTTGTGCTTGACGCCGGCGGCATTCCCCGGCAGCGGCGCGTCGCCTGACGCGTCGCGCGAATCCCGGCGCGGGCTTTCGTCGTTCATCGACCGCGATCCGCGGCCGGCCGCGCGGCGAGCTGCGCGGCGAGGATCGGCGCAAGCGCGGCGCCCGCATCGGCGACCGAGCGCCGGACGCCGAATTCCGCGAGCTGCGTCACCCGCAGTCCCGGGTACCCGCAAGGGTCGATGTCGGCGAAAGGGCTGAGGTCCATGTCGATGTTGACGGCCACGCCGTGGTACGTACAGCCATTTCGCACCCGCAGTCCCAGGGAGGCGATCTTCGCCTCGGTGCCGTCGCGGCCGACGTAGATGCCCGGTGCCGACGGCTTGCCGTACGCGTCGATCGCGTCGGCTGCAAGCCATGTTATCACCCCGGCCTCGATGCGCCTGACCATGTCGCGCACGCCGAGCCGCAGGCGGCGCAGGTCGAGCATCAGGTAGGCGATGAGCTGGCCGGGCCCGTGGTAAGTGACCTGGCCGCCGCGGTCGACCTTGAGGACCGGGATGCCGTTGCTGCGGAGCAAGTGCTCACTGCGTCCGGCGAGACCCAGCGTGTAGACCGGGGGATGCTCGGTCAGCCAGATCTCGTCGGGCGTCTGCGCCGTCCGGACGTCGGTGAAGGCCTGCATCGCGCGCCAGGTCGTCTCGTAATCGCTGCGACCGAGCGCACGGAAGACGATGTCGCGATGCCGGTCTGGCCCCCCGTCCGCCGTCCCGGTCACAGCACCATCACCACCGTCGGATGCGCCACCAGGTCACGATAGAGGGCATCGAGCTGCTCCCGCGAGGTCGCATTGACCGTCGCCGTCAGCGACAGGTAACGCCCGGCAGAGGAGGAGCGCATTTCGAGCGCGGCGCCGTCGAAATCGGGGGCGTGCTTCTGCACGACCGCGAGGATCGCCTGGGCGAAGCCGGGCTCGGTGCGGCCCATCACCTTGATCGGGAACGCGCAGGGAAACTCCAGCGGGCCGACCTGCGCGGCGACGGGTGCGGGAGCGGAATCCGTCACGACGTCAGGCGCACGGCGCCTGGCGCGGCCCGTACATGTAGTCGCGCGTCAGCGGATGCGGCAGCCGCCCGTCGGCCAAGGGCTTGCCGGCCAATACCTGCCAGAGCGACAGCCAGCCGCGATCGAACGCATGCGCCGATCCCGCCATGTAGATGCGCCAGACGCGGAATTTCGCTTCGCCGACCTCGGCGCGGGCGGCATCCGCATGGGCTTCGAGACGATCGACCCAGTGCCACAGCGTCTTTGCGTAATGCTCGCGCAGCGCCTCGGCGTCGATCGCTTCCAGGCCCTGGACCGCGGCGGCCTGGATCACCTGCGACACGTGCGCGAGTTCACCGCCCGGGAAAACGTACTCCTCGACGAAATCGCCGATGCCGCTGCCGAGGCTGCGGGTGCCGACCTGGTTGTGCGTGATGCCATGGTTCAGCGCCAGGCCGCCGGGGACCAGGATGCGGGCGATCTTGCCGAAATAGCGGTCGAAATTGCGCGGACCGACGTGCTCGAACATGCCGACGCTCGAGACCTTGTCGTAGGCCTCGACGTCGGGAAGGTCGAGGAAATCACGCAGCTCGACGCGAACCCGGTCACCGAGGCCCTGGGCCTCGATCTCGCGTTTCACGTGATCGTGCTGGTTCTGCGACAGCGTGATGCCGTGGGCCCTGACGCCGTAGTTCTTCGCCGCCCACAGGATCAGCGCGCCCCAGCCGCAGCCGATGTCCAGCAGGCGCTCGCCTTCGGCGAGCCGCAGCTTGCGGCAAATGTGGTCGAGTTTCTGCGCCTGCGCGTCGTCGAGCGAATCCTCCGGCGCGCGAAAGTACGCGCAGGAGTAGACCATCCGCGAATCCAGCCACATCCGGTAGAACGCGTTCGAGACGTCGTAATGGTGCTGGATGTTCGCCTTGTTGCCGCGCAGCCGGTGCGCGATGCCCAGCAGCCGGGCGCGCGCGCCTTCGCCACCGTGGGCGATGTTGCCGACCATCGCTTCGGCGATGCCGAGCACGCGCCGGGCACTGCCCGTGAAATCGACGTCGCCGTGCACGTAGGCGCGGGCGAGCCGCCCCATCGCAGGGGCCGCGAGCGCCCGCAACCCGGCGAAGCTCCTCGCGATGATGTCGACTTCGGGCTTGGGCGACAGCGGGATCCGCGCGCCGTCGGGCAGGATCACCGCGATCGGCAACCCCCGGTCCGCATAGCGGCTGGCGATCAGCTTGTTCAGGGAACCTGGCATCTGGCGTGCGATATTGTTGGATTCCGGCGTGCAAGTTTAACAAGACCGGCGGCGGGAGCGGTACGGTCCCCACCGACAGCCCGGCACCCCCGCGCGGGCTCCGGCTTTGACAGCGCCCGTCCGGGCTCCTACCATCGGCGGCTCCTTCCGCTGCAGGATCCCCAGGCTGCGATGCCGCCGGCACCGCGTCGAAATCCCCCATGTCCAGCCACGCCCGCCACGCCGGCGACCCGGCCCCGGCGTTCGACGAGCGTCAATTCCGCGATGCGCTTGCGCAATTCGCGACAGGCGTGACCGTCGTCTGCACGCGCGCCCCCGATGGACGCTACGTTGGCTTCACGGCGAACTCGTTCGCCTCGGTATCGCTGGCCCCGCCGCTGGTGCTGTGGAGCCTCGCGCGGCGCTCGGCGAGCCTCCCCGCGTTCGAGGCCGCGCCCGGCTATGCGATCAACGTGCTGTCGGCGCAGCAGGCCGACCTCGCGCGCCGCTTTTCGCGACCTCACGCCGACCGCTTCGCGGGAGTCGCGCACCGGCTCGGGTGGTCGAATGCCCCGCTGATCGACGGCTGCGTCGCCTGGCTCGAATGCCGGCATTACGCGCGGCATCGGGCAGGGGATCACGTCGTGTTCATCGGCGAAGTCGTGACCGTCGAGCGCTCGCATGGCGCGGGGCTGGTGTTCCATCATCACCACTTCGGGAGCACGGCGCCGCTGCCGGAAGCCGATCACTGACTGCCCGACAGCTGACGGCGCCGGGCCTGGCATCCGAAAGCGGAACGCGGGCGGGGGTTGGGGGTGCCGCGCCGGCGCCAGCCGCTGCCGCGCCGGGCTAGGCCGCGCGCGGCTTGCGCTCCTGGAACGCCTTCCACATCTTCCGGAACAGCGGTCCGGGCGAGCCTCCGCCGACCGGCCGGCCGTCGATCCGCGTGACGGCAAGCACTTCCTTCGACGACGACGACAGCCACACTTCGTCCGCGGCAAGCACCTCGGCGCGCGTGACCGGGCGGACGTCGACCGGAACGCCGATCGCCCGCGCCAACTCCAGCGTCGCATCGTAGGTGATGCCCGGCAGGATCAGGTTGTCCTTGGGCGGCGCGACGATCGCGCCGCTGTGCACGATCAGCACGTTGGACGCCGAAGCCTCGGTCAGGTGCCCGTCGCGGAACAGCACAGTCTCGACGGCGCCGTGGTCGACGGCGAGCTGGCGCATCAGCACGTTGCCGAGCAGCGACGTCGTCTTGAGGTCGCAGCGCAGCCAGCGGTTGTCCTGCGCGGTGATGACGTCGACCCCGCGCTCCACCTGCTCGGACGTTGGCAGCGAGAGCGGGTTGCTCATCATGAACACCGTCGGCGCGACGCCTTGCGGGAACGCGTGGTCGCGCTTGGCGACCCCGCGCGTCACCTGCATGTAGACCGCCTGGTCGGCGAAGGACTGCCGCGCGATCAGCTCGTTGACCAGCGCCTCCCACGTGGCCAGCGGAAGCGGATTGGGAAGGCGGATGCCGTCGAGGCTGTGCTGCAGGCGCGCGAGGTGCTGCGGCATCCGGAACGGCTGCCTCGCGTAGACGGGGACGACTTCGTAGACGCCGTCACCGAAGATGAAGCCGCGATCGAGCACCGAGATCTTGGCGTCGGCGATCGGCATGAAATCGCCGTTGAGGTAGACGGCAGGGCTGGCTTCGGGCATTGCGGTGAGTGTCGGTTGCATTCGATGGCTCGATGATACGCGGCGGGGCGGCGGGGCGGCCCGCCGGGATCATGCGATCAGCGGCTGGAGAACCAGAGCCTGACGGTGTCGACCGCACGGCCGAACAGGCTCGCGAGCGGGACGTCCTCGAGCGCGATCAGCGGAAACTGCGCAATGGGCTGTCCTTTCAGCGATACCTTGACCGTTCCCACCGGCTCCGAGGCCAGCACCGGCGCGATCAGCGGCTCCCTGGACTCCATCGTCAGCGACAGATTGGCCGCGTCGCCCTTGGGAAGCGTCACGTAGCGCGCGGCGAGAAAGCCCGCATTGACGTCCTTCTTCGCGCCTTTCCAGACACGCAGGGTCGTCACCGGCTTGCCCGACTGGTAGAGGGCGACCGTATCGAACGACTGGAAGCCCCAGTTCAGGAGCTTCTGGCTTTCGGACGCACGACCGGCGTCGGTGTTCGCGCCGAGCACCACCGCGACCAGCCGCCGTTCGCCGCGCTTGGCCGATGCGACGAGGCAGTAGCCGGCGCCCTCGGTATGCCCGGTCTTGACACCGTCGACGGTGGGATCCGCCCACAGCAGGCGGTTGCGGTTCGACTGGGTGATGTGGTTGTAGCGGTATTCCTTGATCGCGAAGATCGGGTAGTACTCGGGGAAATCGCGGATCAGCGCGACCGTCAGCTTCGCGATGTCGTTCGCCGTCGAGTAATGCTGCGGGCTGGGCAGGCCGTTGACGTCGGCGTAATGCGTGCCGGTGAGGCCGAGCTTCGCCGCCTCCTTGTTCATCCGCTCGACGAACGCGTCGGTGCTACCCGCGATCAGCTCGGCGAGCGCGACCGTCGCGTCGTTGCCCGACTGCACGATGACGCCGTGGATCAGCTCGTCGACGGTGACCGGCTTGCGCGGCTCGATGAACATCCGCGATCCGCCGGTCCGCCACGCGTTCTCGGAGACCGGGACGACCTGTCCCAGGTCGATCGTCTTCGCGCGCAGCGCCTGGAACACCAGATAGGTGGTCATCAGCTTGGTCAGCGACGCGGGCTCGCGGCGCTCGTCGGCATTCGACGAGGCGAGGATCTGCCCGGACAGCATGTCGACGAGTTCCCACGCGGCCGCATCGACGGTCGGCGCCGTCGGGGCGCCGGGGATCTGCGCCAGCGGCGTCAGCACCGGCGCCGCGGCGGCCGGTGCGGCGGTGCCGGTCGCTGCCGCAGGCTTGGGCGCCGCGGCGAGCGGGTTCGGCAGTGCCGACGTCGTGGTCCCGCCCGCCGGCGCGGGGGCGGCCGGCTGCGCGAGCGTCGATGGCGAAATGGCGCAGATCGCGAATGCGAGCGCGCAAGACAGCGTGAACGGACGCATGAACATCATCGAAAAGCGGGTCATTATACCGATCGGCATTCCATTCCTCGCTGCTTGTGCGTTTCGTCGCGCGTTTCGATCGGCCGTCGACGTCGCCGATGCCGGGGCCGCATTCGCGCGCATGGGCTTGGAACAGGGAATTCGCGCGGCGTTCCTCGCGAATTTCGCCAGCGACGGAATCGGATCAGGGCGCGCCGCGCGATCCTGCGGCGCGGCGGGTTCCCTTCGATGATGCTGCGCGATGCGGCGGGGTGCGAGGCGCCCCGCCCGCGACATCAGCCATCCCGGCCAGGTGCGAGCGGCGGCGAAGCGGGCTCGTCGACGGGCAGGCAAGCGCAGAACAGGTGGCGATCGCCGTAGACGTTGTCGACGCGCGAGACCGGAGACCAGTACTTGCTCCCGGCGAGGCCCGCGACCGGATACGCGGCCTGCTGCCGCGTGTAGCGATGCGGCCATGCATCGGCCGCGATCGCCGCCGCGGGGTGCGGGGCGTGCTTCAGCGGATTGTCGTCGCGATCCTGCGCGCCGTCCTCGATCGCGCGGATTTCCGCGCGGATCGCGATCATTGCGTCGATGAAGCGGTCGAGTTCGTCCTTCGATTCGCTCTCGGTCGGCTCCACCATCAGGGTCCCCGGGACCGGGAAGCTCATCGTCGGCGCGTGGAAACCGTAGTCGATCAGCCGCTTCGCGACATCCTCGACCTCGATGCCCGACGCCGCCTTGAACGGGCGCAGGTCGAGGATGCATTCGTGGGCGACCAGCCCCCCGGGGCCGCTGTAGAGCACCGGATAGTGGGGCGCGAGGCGCTTCGCGATGTAGTTGGCCGCGAGAATCGCGCCTTCGGTCGCGGCACGCAGGCCCGGCGCACCCATCATCGTGACGTACATCCACGAGATCGGCAGGATCGACGCGGAACCGTAAGGCGCTGCGCTGACCGCGAACACGGCCCTCGCCCCCGGCCCCTCGCCCGCAAGCGGGAGAGGGGCGTCGATCAAATCCCCCCCTCTCCCGCTTGCGGGCGAGGGGCCGGGGGCGAGGGCGGGCAGGTACCGATGCCCGGGCAGGAACGGCGCGAGGTGTGCCCTGCACGCGACAGGGCCCACGCCGGGGCCTCCGCCGCCGTGCGGGATGCAGAACGTCTTGTGAAGGTTCAGGTGCGACACGTCGGCCCCGAACCTGCCCGGCGCGGCGAGGCCGACCAGCGCGTTGAGGTTTGCGCCGTCGACGTACACCTGGCCGCCCTGCGCGTGCACGATGTCGCAGATGCGGACGATGCCGCTCTCGAACACCCCGTGCGTCGACGGATACGTGACCATGATCGCGGCGAGCCGGTCGCGATGCTCAAGCGCCCTGGCCTCGAGGTCGGCGAGGTCGACATTGCCGTCGCGGTCGCAGTCGACGACGACGACCTGCATCCCCGCCATGTGCGCCGATGCGGGATTCGTCCCGTGTGCAGACGCGGGAATGAGGCAGACGTCGCGGTGCGCCTCGCCGCGGCTCGCGTGATACGCGCGGATCATCAGCAGGCCGGCGTATTCGCCCTGCGATCCGGCGTTCGGCTGCATCGAAGCGGCATCGTAACCGGTGACCGCGCACAGCATCCGCTCGAGGCCGTCGATCATCTCGGCGTAGCCCTGTGCCTGCCCGCCCGGCACGAAAGGATGCAGCGCCGCGAACTCGGGCCAGGTGACGGGCAGCATCTCCGAGGTCGCGTTGAGCTTCATCGTGCACGAACCCAGGGGAATCATCGCCCGATCGAGCGCCAGGTCCTTGTCGGCAAGACTCCTCAGGTAGCGCAGCATCTGCGTTTCCGTGCGATGGCTGCAGAACACCGGGTGCGTCAGGAACGCCGTCTTCCGGGCGAGCGCCGCCGGGATGCCGTCGGCGACCACCGCGTCGATCGCATCGACGCCGAACGGCGCGTCGCCGCCGCCGAACGCGCGCCACAGCGCGGCAACGTCGTCGCGCGTCGAGGTCTCGTCGAGGGAGATCCCGAGTGATTCTCGACCGACACGCCGCAGGTTCATTCCCGCCTCGAGCGCGCGATCGACGATGGCACGCGTGCTTGCGCCCGTGGCCAGCGTCAGGGTGTCGAAGCACTCGGCGTTCCCCGAGACGAAGCCCAGCCGCGCGAGTCCTTCCTTCAGGACCATCGTCAGCCGGTGCACGCGACGGGCGATCCGCACGAGGCCCTCGGCACCGTGATAGACGGCATACATGCTCGCCATGACCGCGAGCAGCACCTGTGCCGTGCAGATGTTGGAGGTCGCCTTCTCGCGGCGGATGTGCTGCTCGCGCGTCTGCAGCGCCAGGCGGTAGGCCGGTCGCCCGGCCGTGTCGACGGACACGCCGACCAGCCGCCCGGGCATCGAGCGCTTGAAAGCGTCGCGGGTGGCCATGAATGCGGCATGCGGTCCGCCGAAACCCATCGGCACGCCGAAGCGTTGCGAGGACCCGATGGCGACGTCGGCGCCCCATTCGCCGGGCGGGGCGATCAGCGTCAATGCCAGCAGGTCGGTGGCAACGGCGACGAGCGTGCCTTTCGCGTGGAGGACCTCGGTGAGCGCGCGGCAGTCGCGCAGGTGACCGTCGACGCCCGGGTACTGCAGCAGCACGGCGAATGCCTGCGCGTCCGGCGCGGCGGCGGCAGGTCCCGTCACGATGTCGATGCCCAGCGGCTTCGCGCGCGTGCGAACGACGTCGAGCGTCTGCGGGAGCACGTCATCAGCGACGAAGAAGCGCGTGCTCGGCGAGTCCGATACGCGCCGCAGCAGCGTCATCGCCTCGGCAGCGGCCGTCGCCTCGTCGAGCATCGACGCATTGGCGATCTCCATCGCGGTCAGGTCGCAGACCATCGTCTGGAAGTTCACCAGGGCCTCCAGCCGGCCCTGCGAGATCTCGGCCTGGTAGGGCGTGTACGCCGTGTACCAGGCGGGATTCTCGAGCACGTTGCGCAGGATCACGCCGGGGGTGTGGGTGCCGTAGTAACCCTGCCCGATGAACGACTTCAGCACGCGATTGCGCGTCGCGATCGCCCGGAGCCGGGCCAGCGCCCCGGCCTCGTCGACGGGGCCCGGCAGCGGAAGCGGCTCGCGCAGCCGGATCGCTTCGGGGACGATCGCGTCGATCAGTGCGTCGCGGGTAGCGTAACCCAGGGCCTCCAGCATCGCGGCCTGGTCGCGTGCGCTCGTGCCGACGTGACGCGCGACGAACGCGTCACGATCCTCGAGCGCCGCGAGGGACGCTTTTCCTGATGGATTCTCGTTCATGCGCTCGCTCCGCGGCGGGCCCCGGCGCCGACTCGGGCGTGACGGGCGCGGCCGCGCAAGGTGGTCAGGACTCGGCGATCAGCTTCGAGTACGCAGCCGCGTCCAGCAGCGACGCGAGCTCTCCGGGCTCGCTCGGCCGGAGGCGGAAGAGCCACGCGGCATAGGCGTCCTCGTTGACCGCTTCGGGCGTCCCGGAAAGCGCGTCGTTGGCGGCGACCACCTCGCCCGACAGCGGCGCGTAGACGTCGCTCGCCGCCTTCACCGATTCGACGACCGCGCAGGCTTCGCCGGCCGCCAGCTTGCGGCCGGGCTTGGGAAGTTCGACGAAGACGAGGTCGCCCAGCGCCGCCTGCGCGTGGTCGGTGATGCCGATGGTCACCGTGCCGTCGGGCTCGGCACGGATCCATTCGTGGCTGTCGACATACTTGAGATCCGAAGGAACGTTCATCGCGGGACTCCCGGTAGATGGGCTGGTGCTTTCACTGGACGAGGATCTGGCCGTTGCGGACGAAAGGCGGCTTCACGACCCGCGCGGCGAGGCGCCTGTCGCGGACCTGGACGTGCACGGTGTCGCCGGGCGCCACGGCCGCGGGCAGGCGAGCGAGCGCGATCGACGTGCGCAGCGTCGGCGAAAACGTGCCGCTGGTGATCTCGCCTTCGCCCGCGGCGGTGTGCACGCTCTGGTGCGCGCGCAGCACGCCGCCGGCCTCGGTGAGCACGAGGCCGGCCAGCTGGCGCGCCGGAGGATGGGCGATCAGCGCAGCCTTGCCGACGAAGTCGCGCGGGGCCGCGAGGTCGACCGTCCAGGCGAGCCCGGACTCCAGCGGCGACACGCGCTCGTCCATGTCCTGGCCGTAGAGGTTCATCCCCGCTTCGAGCCGCAGCGTGTCGCGCGCACCCAGTCCGCAGGGCGCGACACCCTGCGCGACAAGCGAGCGCCACAGCGCTTCGGCGTGGCCCGCGGGCAGGATGATCTCGAAACCGTCCTCGCCCGTGTAGCCGGTGCGGGCGATGAAGAGCTCGCCCAGGTCGGGCGTCGGGAGCACTGCGGCGTTGAACGGCTTGAGCGTCGCACTCGCCGCCTCGCTGCCGGGAATCGCGCGCCAGGTCCGTTCGCGGGCGTGCGGACCCTGGACCGCGATCATCGCGAGGTCGCTGCGCGGGACCAGACGCAGCGCGGGGGCGCGCGTGCGCGCAAGCTCCGTCAGCCACGCGATGTCCTTGTCGGCCGTCGCCGCGTTGACGACCAGGCGGAAGAAATCCTCGCGCAGGAAGTAGACGATCAGGTCGTCGAGGACACCCCCGTCGTCGGCGAGCAAGCACGAATAGAGCGCCTTGCCCGGTGTCTTCAGCTTGTCGACGTTGTTGGCGAGCGCGTAGCGCAGGAAATCGCGCGGCGAGGCCGCCGGCGCGCCGTGGATGTCGACCACCCGCATGTGCGAGACGTCGAACATTCCCGCGCCGCGCCGCACGGCGTGGTGTTCGTCGATCTGGGAACCGTAGCTGACCGGCATGTCCCAGCCACCGAAATCGACCATCCGGGCGCCGGCGGCGCGGTGGACGGCATTGAGCGGCGTGGTCTTCGGCACGATGTCTCCCGGTCGAAAGGAAAAGGGGCAGCGCGGATCATTCCGCGTGCCCCCGTCTGTCCTTTTACCTGAGAGATTGCGGCCGCGCGATGCCGCCGCGCTGCCGGGTGCCCCTTCGGTGGACCGCGCATCGACTGCGCCGGCCGCTCTCCAGATCGTGTCTGTCCTGCGTGCGGTCCTTTTGCCTGAGCGGTTTCGGGGTTACGCCTTCGGCGGCATCGGTGGTCGGTCGACGCTCTCTCCTGCACGCAGCCGGCAGCGTATCACATCGCCGGCGGTTGCTGCCCGCGAACGGCAGGCAGGAACCGCGGGGCTCTTTCGCCTTCCTACTTCTTGAGCGCCAGGATCATCTCGACCATCTTCTTGATGTCGGCGTCGCTGACCTGCGAGTTCGGCGGCATCGGGATCTGGCCCCACACGCCCGAGCCGCCCTTCTTGACCTTCTCCTCGAGCATTGCGGCGGCCTTGGGATTGCCGTGGTACTTCGCGGCGACGTCCTTGTAGGCCGGGCCGACGATCTTCTTGTCTTCCGAGTGGCACGCGCTGCAGCCGTTCTTCTTCATCATGTCTTCGAGCTGGTCGGCGAAAGCGGCCGAAGCGACGGTCAGCGTGGCGATTGCCAGGATTGCAGTTGCAGTCTTGTTCATTCGAACTCCATCGGAGGGTCAGGGGTTGGCAAAGCCGGAAATATTACCGGAAATCGCGGCCGCGATGCTCTCGAGGGTGGCAATCGGCGGAAGGCACTGCGTGCCCTGGCAAAGCCAGCCGAGGGCGCCTTCGGGCGGACTGGCGCCCTTCCGCAGCGATGCCGGCGCGTCCGCACCCGTGCCGATGTCGACGATGCAAAGCTCGGGACGGTATTCGCGCTCGAGGGCGCGCTGCCAGCTCCGGGTCTGCGCGGCGTCGCCGCACAGGATCAGCGTCGCAGGCGGGCGCTCGAGGCGTTCGAGCGCGATCAGCAGCGACACGTGCGCATTCGGCGAGTGCGCGATGCCGCCGGCGAACAGTCGCAGCGCGCGCTCGGCCGCTTCGAGGTAACGCGGCTCGGCGGCAAGGTGGCCCAGCGCGATCAGCGCCTGCGCCGCCACGCCGTTGCCCGACGGCGTCGCATTGTCCTGCGCGGGCTTCGTGCGGTGATACAGGCGCTCGTGATCGTGGCTGGTGAACCAGAATCCGCCAAGTTCGCGGTCCTCGAAGCCTGCGAGCAGGCGGTCGGCGACCGCGAGCGCCAGCTCGAAATCGCATCGGCGGAAACGCGCCTGCATGACCTCGATCAGCGCGGCGAGCAGGAACGCGTGATCGTCGAGATAGGCATTGAGCGCGACCTCGCTGCCGCGGCGCGTCGCGTGGAGGGTTCCATCCCGCCAGGCGGTGGCGACCAGGGTGTCGAGCGCGGCGAGCGCGAGCTCCGTCCACGCAGGCTCGTCCTGGGCACGCGCGGCACGCGCCAGCGCGCCGATCGCGAGCGCGTTCCAGGCGGTGAGCACCTTGTCGTCGCGCCCTGGGCGAACACGCGTCTCGCGCCTCGCGAAAAGCGCCTTTCGGGCGCCGACGATCCGCGTATGCACGTCGGGCAGCGAGATGCCGAGCAGTTGCGCAACTTCCTGTTCGGGGACCGCCACCCGCAGGTGCCACTCGCGGTGCTCGAAATTGGGCGGGCCGTCGAAGCCGTAATGGAGCGAGGCCGCCGCCCATTCGTCGGCCGACATCGCTTCGCGCGCCTCCTCGCGGCTGAACACGTAGAAGCGGCCCTCCTCGCCTTCGCTGTCCGCATCGAGGCTCGAGTACCACGCGCCGTCGGGGGCGCGCATTTCCCGCACCAGCCAGCCGACGATGTCGCGTGCGACCGAAGCAAACCCGTCGTCGCCGAGCGCACGCCCCGCGTCGGAGTACAGCGCGAGCAGCGCCGCGTTGTCGTAGAGCATCTTCTCGAAATGCGGGATCGACCATTGCGCATCGACGCTGTAGCGGCAGAAGCCTCCGCCGAGATGATCGGCGATGCCCCCGGCCGCCATCTTCGCGAGCGTCGTCTGCACGATCCGCAACGCGCCGGCGTCGTCGTGCAGCCGCGATGCCCGCAGGCAGAATTCGAGCTCGGCCGCGTGCGGAAATTTCGGCGCGCCGCCGAACCCCCCGTCGACCGCATCGAACGTCTGCTTGAACCGGGCGATCGCCGCCGCGCCGGCCCCGGTGGGCAGCGGCGAATCGGAGCGTCCGGGTTCGAGTGACTGCAGGGCTTCGGACAGGCGGGCGTTCTGCTCCGCGATGGCCGGGCCCTGCTCGTGGTATGCGGCGGCAATGCGCGGAATGATCTCCAGGAATCCCGGCAGGCCGTGGCGGTCGTGCTTGGGGAAGTAGGTGCCGGCGAAATACGGTGCTCCGTCGGGCGTCAGGAATGCCGTCAGCGGCCAGCCGCCCGGCCTGCGCGTCAGCAGCGCGTGCGCCGTCTGGTAGATCTGGTCGAGGTCCGGACGCTCCTCGCGATCGACCTTGATGTTGATGAACGCTGCGTTCATCGCTGCGGCGACGTCCGGATCCTCGAAGGACTCGTGCGCCATGACGTGGCACCAGTGGCACGCCGAGTAACCGATCGACAGCAGGATCGGCTTGTCCTCGCGCCTGGCGCGCGCGAGCGCCTCGTCGCACCACGGGTACCAGTCGACCGGATTGTCGGCGTGCTGCCGCAGATAGGGGCTCGTCGCGCCCGCGAGTCGGTTCGCCATGAACCGCGAAGCTTACGACGCCGGCCGGGAAAGGTCGACCATCGCGTCGACCGGCAGGGGGCGTTCAGCCGTCTTCGACGGTCTCGAAAGCCACGCGCTCGAAATCGGCGCCATGCTCGACGATGCGCAGCAGGCGGAACCTGCGCTCCACCCCGACGTCCTCCATGCGCATGATGCGGCCGGCGTTGAACGCCCGCGGCGACATGATCATCGTCGACGGTTCCTCGGGCGTGCCCGAGAGCAGCAGCGCGGGCGTCGGAGGATCCTCGGTGCGATCCTGGTTCACCATCCGGATCGCGTACGCCTTGGGGTCTCCCGCCCAGATCCGCACCGAAAGCGAAAGCTCGGCGTCGGCCTCGGCCACGAGCCTCGAGACACGACCGAGCCGGAGGCGCCCGTCCTCGCGGACGACGACCAGCTGGCCCAGGAACCACTCGTAATGGCTGGCGCCCGGATGCTTGACCGCCGCTTCGCGCCATTCCGCGGCTCCGTACCACTTTTCCCAGGGCCAGTTGCGCTCGGCGTCTTCCCGGTGCCGGTCGAAGTCGGTGACACCGCCGACCGCCTGAAGGTATTTCGTCGGATTCTCGTTGTCGCGCCCCAGCGGATCCTGGCGCGCGAACGAGTGCCCGCTGATGCGGAAATAGGCGGCGTGCGTACCGCCGGTCGCGATATCGATCGCGCGCGACTTGGTGCGCTGGGGATTGCGCGGCACCTGCAGCCAGTGCTGGTCGAGATGCGTGAGCAGCGCGATCGCGGCATCCTCCGACACGTCGTCGCCGAGCTCGAGATCGGCGGGGCTCGCGCCGCTCGCCAGCCGCTTCAGCCGCCCGCGGACGCTGGCCGCGAGCTTCGCCGGATAGCCGAAGCGCATCGATGCCGACGGGGTTGCCGGCGCGGCATTGGCGAGCACCGCGCCGTGTTCCCCCTCGAGATCGACGATGATCAACGCGCCCTCGGTCTCGCGCTGCTGGGCGCAGGGAAACAGCTTGCGCGCCCACTGGGCGAGCCAGCGGTCGAGGAGCTCGATCTGCCGCACCGTCAGCGCATAGGGATCGGCCAGCGCGATCAGCAGCGCGTGGCTGTACATCGAATAGCACGACAGGCCCTCGGCGTCGGGGATCTGCGGGTCCGAGACACGCACCGTCGCGCATTCGAGCATCTCGGCCAACCGGTAATAGGCGTGCAGCTCCTGCCACAGCGAGGGAGGCGCCACGCGCCGCGCGACGGCGTGGACGATCAGCAGCTGCTTTCCGACGTAGAGGGCGCGCTGCAGCAGCTTCGCCTTGACGCCCTGAAGCTCGGTGTCGCCCTCGAGCAGCGGCTTGAGACAGGATGAATACTGGATCCACAGCGCCTGCCAGAGCGCGATCGCCTGTTCGGCGGCTTCCCGCTCGCGTTCGCCGGCGGGCTGGGGCTTTCCTGCAAAGCGGCGCGCGAGCTCGGTGTGCAGGTGCACCACCGGATCGCGCGCGAGCTCGGCGAGCGTCGCGCGCTCGCGCGGCAGGATCTCGGCGACGGTCAGCGCACGCAGCTGTCCGAGCATCGCGGCATACGCCTGCCCGACGCCGTACAGCGGCACCGCTTTCATCCAGCGGGCCGCCCCCGAACTGTCGGTCCACGCGAGCGGAGGCGTGTCCGGTCCCGCGACCGGCACTTCGTCGGTCACGTCGGGCGCGGCGAGCACCGGGGCGGCTTCCTGCATGGCGATCTCCTGCAAAACACACCGGAGTGGCCCCGATTCGTCCCGAGTGGAGCCAACACCCATTTGATGCACATTTCATGCTTATAGCATATGGGGGCCGCCCGATGCGAGGCTCGCGGCGGGACGATCCGACCGGCGGCAGGCGGTGGTTGCCGGAAAGGCGCAGTCGCGGCGCGGCGGCGGGATGGGCGGGCGGCGAAAGCCAACAGGCACGGCCTCGGCCCCTTGAAGCTCGCGCCTGAGTCCCGGCGGCGGTCCGCGTCGCCACTGCGGGGTCCGCGCTCCGAGATGCGATTTTTCCACGCCGTTCCTGCGCAATCCTCCGGCGCCGGGCACCCCGGGTTCGCCTAGTGTTGGGGGCGTGGACATCGGCCAGGGCGCCGAAGTCCCGGACCCGCAGGCCGGACCCCCTTTTCCTCCAGCCGCGGCGGCATGCCCGAAAGCTCCACCCGATCACCGTTTCGCTGCTTGCCGCCGCGGAATTTTTTGAAGAATGCCCGGCCGCCGGACGCACGCAGAACGCCTGAACCAGCCGACCCGGAAAGACGGGCCGGCACCGACACATTGACGGCCATGCCGCAGGGATCGAGATCATGACGCCGAAACCTCACGCCGACGCCGATGTTCCGCTCCGGGGCGTCGCACGCCTGCTGCACCGGATTGGGTGGCAAACGCTCGACCGGCCCGCCCTCGTGACGTTGCGGCTGGCGCTGTTCTACGGGGTGCTGCTCTTCGCCGTTCCCTGGCTGATCCTCAAGGGCCCCGCCGTGATGTCGCCGTCGGTAGTTGCCTTCGCGCAGGCAGCCGAGGACGGTCGCGCAACGCTGCACGCAGCGGCCATCAAGGCCCAGCCCGCGATGGGGCTCCGGACCCACGGCTCCGGAGGTACGAAATGACCGGCTCGCGTCGCTGCCTGCCACACCGGCAGCATCAGACGAGCACGCGCTCGATGCCGCCGCGGTTCGCGCGGGCGATGTAATCGGCCATCCAGGTCTCGCCCAGCAGGCGCCGGGCGAGCTCGACGACGATGTAGTCGGCGTCGGTGCCGGCATCGTCGGAAAAGCGCGACAGGCCCTGCAGGCACGACGGGCACGACGTCAGGACCTTCACGCTGCCGGCGAATCCGTCGGCGCGAAGTCTCGCGGCGCCGTTGCGCATCTCCTCCTCCTTCCTGAAACGGACCTGCGTCGAGATGTCCGGCCGCGACGTCGCGAGCGTTCCCGACTCGCCGCAGCAGCGATCGGACAGCGCCACCTCGGCGCCCATCAGCGTGCTAGCGACCTCGAGCGGCTGGTGGACCTTGATCGGCGTGTGGCAGGGGTCGTGGTACATGTAGCGCACCCCGCCGACCCCTTCGAGCCTGACGCCTTTCTCGACCAGGTACTCGTGGATGTCGAGCAGGCGGCAGCCCGGGAAGATCTTCTCGAACTCGTATTTCTGCAGCTGGTCGAGGCAGGTCCCGCAGGAGACGATGACCGTCCTGATGTCGAGGTAGTTGAGCGTGTTGGCGACGCGATGGAACAGCACCCGGTTGTCGGTGATGATTCGCTGGCCCTTGTCGTGGTTGCCTGCCGCCGTCTGCGGATAGCCGCAGCAGAGATACCCGGGCGGCAGCACGCATTGCGCGCCGACGTGATAGAGCATCGCCTGCGTCGCGAGGCCGACCTGCGAGAACAGGCGCTCCGATCCGCAGCCCGGGAAATAGAACACCGCGTCGGCATCGTCGCTCATCCTCGCGGGGTCGCGGATGATCGGGATGACCGCCGGGTCCTCGACGTCGAGCAGCGCGCGCGCCGTGCGCTTCGGCACGCCCGCCGGCATCGGCTTGTTGACGAAGTGGACGACCTGGGCCCTGATCGTGGTCGCGCCCGTCGTCGCCGGCGGATGCTGGGTCTGCGCGCGTGCGAGCCCCATGCGTTTGGCGACCGCATGCCCAATGCGCTGCGCCCGCGAGCCCCAGTCGATCATCACCTTCTTCGCAAGCCTGATCGTCGCGGGATCGGTCGCGGTCAGGAAGAACATCGCGGCCGCCGTTCCCGGCCGGAACTTCGCCCTGCCCTCCTCGCGCAGCAGGTTGCGCATCGCGATCGACACGTCGCCGAAGTCGATGTCGACCGGACAGGGGTTGTAGCACTTGTGGCAGACGGTGCAATGGTCGGCGACGTCCCCGAACTCGTCGAAGTGCCGCAGCGAAACGCCGCGGCGTGTCTGCTCCTCGTAGAGGAAGGCCTCGGTCAGAAGCGACGTCGCGAGGATCTTGTTGCGCGGGCTGTAGAGCAGGTTCGCGCGCGGCGAGTGCGTCGCGCAGGGCGCCTTGCACTTGCCGCAGCGCAGGCAGTCCTTGATCGAGTCGGCGATCCTGCCGATCGCGCTCTGCTCGAGGATCAGGCTCTCGTGCCCGATCAGCGCGAACGACGGCGTGTACGCGCTCGTCAGGTCGGCCGGCAGCGCCGTCGATCGCAGCAGCTTGCCGCGGTTGAACCGTCCCTCGGGATCGATGCGCCGCTTGTAGTCGGCGAAAGGCGCGAGCTCGTCGTCGGACAGGAATTCGAGCTTGGTGATGCCGATGCCGTGCTCGCCCGAGATCACGCCGCCCAGCGACCGCGCGAGCGCCATGATCCTCGCGACCGCGGCGTTCGCCTCGCGCAGCATCGCGTAATCGTCGGAATTGACCGGCAGGTTGGTGTGGACGTTGCCGTCCCCGGCGTGCATGTGCAGCGCGATGAACACGCGGCTGCGCAGCACCTCGGCGTGGATCGCATTGCATTGCGCGAGCACCGGCGCATACGTGCGCCCGGCGAAGATCGTTTCCAGCGGTGCCCTGAGCTCCGTCTTCCACGACACGACGACTTCGTGGCTCTGCAGCGCGGGAAAGGTCTCGTCGATGCGGTCGAGCAGGCCCTGCCAGCGCGCGCGCACCGAGGCGACCAGCGCACGCGCGTCCGCCAACGCCGTCGCGAGCTGCTCGTTGGTGGGCCGCGCCTCGCTGCCGGGCCGCCAAAGGTGCTCGGCATCGGGCGCGGCGAGGTACGCATCGAGCCGGTCGGCGAGCTTCAGCTTGTTGCCGATCGACATCTCGATGTTGAGGCGCTCGACGCCGTCGGTGTAGTCGCCGAGACGCTCGAGCGGAATGACCACGTCCTCGTTGATCTTGAACGCATTCGTGTGCCGGGCGATCGCGGCCGTGCGCGAACGGTCGAGCCAGAACTTCTTCCGCGCCTCGGCGGACACCGCGACGAATCCCTCGCCGCCGCGCGCATTGGCGATGCGGATCACCTCGGATGCGGCCTTCGCGACCGCGTCGTCGGATTCGCCGATGACGTCGCCGATCAGCACCATCCTCGGCGAGCCGTGGCGCTTCGCCTTGGTCGAGTAGCCGACCGCCTTCACGTAGCGGGCGTCGAGATGCTCGAGACCCGCAAGGCGCACCCGCGCATCGCCTTCGCGCGCGCCGGTCGCGTCGAGGAAACGCTTGATCTCGACGATCGCCGGCGTCGACTCGCGCGCCTGCCCGAAGAACTCGAGGCAGACGGTGCGGATCGCCGGCGGCATCCGGTGCAGGATGAAGCGAGCGCTGACGATGATGCCGTCGCAGCCTTCCTTCTGGACGCCGGGCAGCCCCGCGAGGAACTTGTCGGTGACGTCCTTGCCGAGCCCTGTCTTGCGGAAGCCGCTCCCCGGGATCGTCAGCCGCTCGCTGCGCACGACCGACCCGCCGTCCTCGCCGAACCACCTCAACTCGAAGCTCGCCTGCGCCGCGTCGTGGATCTTGCCGAGGTTGTGGTCGAGGCGCACGACCTCGAGCCACTGCGCGTCGGGGGTCACCATCCGCCACGACGCAAGATTGTCGAGCGCGGTTCCCCACAGCACGGCCTTCTTGCCCCCGGCGTTGACTGCGACGTTGCCGCCGATGCACGAGGCGTCCGCCGACGTCGGGTCACAGGCGAAGACCAGCCCGCTCGCGTCGGCGATGTCCATCGCGCGCCGGGTGACCACGCCTGCGCCGCAGTCGACGGTGGGCACGGGCTCCGAGTGGCCGGGCAGCACGACACGCTCGATTCCCGACAGCCGCTCGAGCTTCTCGGTGTTGATGACCGCCGAGCGCGCGTCGAGCGGAATCGCGCCCCCGGTGTAGCCGGTGCCGCCACCGCGCGGGATGATCGTCAGGCCCAGCTCGATGCAGCCCCGCACGAGGCCGCGAACCTCGTCCTCGGTGTCCGGGTGGAGGACCACGAACGGATATTCGACGCGCCAGTCGGTCGCATCCGTCACGTGCGAGACGCGCTGCAGGCCGTCGAAGGTGATGTTGTCGCGGCGCGTGTAGCGGCCGAGCGTGCGCTGCACGCGCTTGCGCAACTCCGCGGTTTCCGGAAACCAGCGGCCGAAACGCTCGACCGCGCCGCGAGCCGCCGCAATCAGCTTCGCGACGTTCGCGTCGCGCCCGGTGTCGTCGCCGAGATTCGCGATGCGTCGCTTGTCGACTTCGTTCAAGCGGTGGTGCAGCGCGTCGACGAGCAGCCTGCGTCGGCGCGGATTGTCGAGCAGGTCGTCCTGCAGGTACGGATTCCGCTCGACGACCCAGATGTCACCCAGCACCTCGAACAGCATCCGCGCCGAGCGGCCGGTGCGGCGCTCGCTGCGCAGCTCGTCGAGCAGCGCCCACATCGGCGCTCCGAGCAGGCGGATGACGATCTCGCGATCGGAAAACGACGTGTAGTTGTACGGAATCTCGCGCAGACGGGACGATTCCGTGCGCGAATCCTGCGCAGCTTCGACAGGTTCGCCAGGCGCATTCATGTGAGCCCGTGATCATACCGGAGCGCGGGATGCGCCCGGATGCGCGTGCGTCCTGCGGGCGCGCGCCGACGGCTGCAGGACATCAGCTTTCGGCGAGGATGCGACGGTACCCGATTGCCTCGGCCATCTGCGCGGCGCCGATGGATTCGCTGCCTGCGAGGTCGGCGACGGTGCGCGCGACCTTGAGCGCGCGATGATAGCCGCGTGCGGAGAGCGACAGTTTCGCCATTGCCTGCGCGAGCAGGCGCTCGGCTGCGGGCGAGCGCGGACAGTGACGCTCGACTTCTGCGGGCCCGAGACGCGCGTTCGGCTTTCCTTGCCGGTCGATCTGGCGCGCGTGTGCCCCTGCGACCCGCTCACGGACGGTCACCGTGGATTCATTCGCCGCGAGGCTCCCCGCCGGCGCACGCGCGACCTCCGATGCGAGGTCGGCCGCATCGACGGGGGAGACTTCGATCGCGATGTCGATCCGGTCGTAGAGGGCACCGGAGACCCGGCGGCGATAGCGTGACGCCCGTTCGGGCGTGCAGGCGCAACGCCCGCTCGGATGACCCAGCCAGCCGCAGGGGCAGGGATTCATCGCCGCCACCAGCTGGAACTGTGCAGGAAACGTGCTCTGCCGCGCAGCGCGCGATATGTGGATGACGCCCGACTCGAGGGGCTCGCGCAGCACCTCGAGGACGCGCCGGTCCCATTCAGCCAGCTCGTCCAGAAAGAGCACGCCGTGATGCGCAAGCGAGATCTCGCCGGGGCGCGGCACGCCGCCGCCGCCGACCAGCGCGACGGCGCTCGTCGTGTGATGGGGCGAGCGAAACGGCCGTGTGCGCCATCGCCCGATCTGGAACTGTCCCGCGAGCGATGCGATCGCGGCCGACTCGAGGGCCTCATCCTCGGTCATCGGCGGCAGCAGCGGTGCGAGGCGCTGCGCGAGCATCGACTTGCCGGTGCCTGGCGGGCCGCGCAGCAGCAGCGAGTGCGCGCCCGCGGCTGCGATCTCGAGCACGCGCTTGCCCAGCGCCTGCCCGCGCACCTCGGCGAGTTCCGGCCCGGTGGCCGCCGCGACGGCCGACGCGCTGCACGCCAGAGGCGGCAGGATCGCAGTCCCCGCGAGGTGGGCGCACACCGCAAGCAGCGACGATGCCGGAAGCACCTGTGCGCCGGGCACGAGGGCCGCCTCGTCGGCCGAAGCCGCCGGCAACACGAATGCCCGGCCGTCGTGACGGGCCGAGAGCACCATCGCCAGGGCGCCGCGGACCGCACGCAACTCGCCGGTCAGCCCAAGCTCGCCCGCGAACTCGTAACGGGCGAGGGGCTCGGCGGGAATCTGGCCGCTCGCCGCGAGGATGCCGAGCGCGATCGGAAGATCGAAACGTCCCGACTCCTTGGGCAGGTCGGCGGGCGCGAGACTGACCGTGACCTTGCGTGCAGGAAACTCGAACTGCGCGTTCTGAAGCGCCGCACGCACGCGATCGCGCGCCTCGCGCACTTCGGTCTCGGCGAGCCCCACGATGTGCACCCCGGGCAGCCCGCCGGCGAGATGCACCTCGACGCTCACCCGCGGCGCAACGACTCCGGACAACCCCCGGCTGTGAACGATCGCGACCGCCAAGTCAGGCCCCTGCTCGCACTCGTGGCCCGGGCCGTCGACACTTTCGCGCTGGACATCGCAGTGCGGCCCGGCAGCGCAACTCTAGTGCGAGCCCTGCCCCGGTTGCACTCGGCCATCCGGATGACCGCGCGTGTCAGACGGTTTCGAAGCGCTGGTCCTTCGCCGGCTCGACCACGTACTTGTAGTAAGCCTCGTTGACTTTCGCCCAGTTCGGTCGCGACTTCATCGTGTTCATCCAGCGACGGACGTTCGGATAGGCCGCGAAGTCGCAGCGGATGGCGTCGCCCAGCGCCACCATCGGCGCGCCGAGGTAGTCGGCGAGCGTGATGTCGTTGCCGCACAGGTATGCGTTCCCGGCTCCGATCAGGTCGCGGTCGAGAACCTCGAGCCAGCGCCGGGACTTGTCCCGTCCCCACTCGACGGTCGCCTGCTGCACCTTGTCGTCGGCGCGGCGCATGAACGGGAAGATCTGCGGATAGACGAAGCCGTAGCCGAAATCGCGGTAGAAGCCGGTATTGAGCCAGTCCATCCGCTCGTTGACGCGGGCCCGGTGGCGGCGATCGGCGGGGTAGGCAGCCGAACCGGCCTTCTCGGCCAGGTATTTCAGGATCGCGGAGCTCTCGGTCAGCCTGAATCCGTCGTCCTCGAGCACCGGTACCTGGCAGCTGGGGTTGATCGCCGCGTACTCGGGCTTGTACTGCGCGCCGGTGAGCAGGTCGACGACCTCGTAATCGAGGCCGATGCCGTTGTCGGCGGCGAACAGCACGACTCCGCGGCTGGTCGTCGACACCGGGTGATGGTAGAGCTTCATCGCGTCTTCTCCTTGTTGTTGAAATCGGCGCGCTGCCTCGGGCAGGGCGCCGCGTCCCCGCCCTGGCCGGTGTCAACCCGTAGGGTTCGCCGCGCCGATGTGCGCCTCGAGTTCCGCAACGCGGGCCTCGAGGCGTTCGACCTTCTCGCGCGTCCGGCGCAGCACCTCCACCTGATCGTCGAACTCGCGCCGCGTCACGAGCTCGAGCCGGCCGAGTCCGCTTTGCAGCAGTGCCTTGACGTTCTTCTCGATGTCCTTGGCGGGTGAAGCCTCGATGGCCCGCCCGATGCGGGCGGCGAGTTCATCCAGTGTCGCGGAATTGCGCATCGACAGTCTCCTGCAGTCATGGTGAGGCGTTCCGGAAAGCCGCGTGCGGGCCTCTGCGCGCGGGCAGAGGCGCGCTTCGTCGCAGCGCCCACATGCCGTCGCGCCAGATCCGTGCATCAGCCCCGGATCGCGCTCCGAAATGGTGCGCCGGCCTTGCGCCGCGCTTCGCGGCCGGCTTCGAAATTCGACATCAACCCATTGAAAAACAAGGTCTTTCCAGACCCGGCACGCGAAATGCAATGGAAGGCCCGGAAGGATGTCTTTTTCACCCAGAGGGCCGACGCCATGAAACTCAACAAGCTGCATTCTGCCACCGGCGCCATCGCGCTGGCGGCCGTCACCGCAATCGCAACACCCGCCTTTGCACAAACCCCGGCGCCGGACGCGAAAACGCCACCGCCGCCGCCGCCGCCGCCGCCCTACACGATCGCAACCAACTTCGGCATCTACAGCCAGTACGTGTTCCGCGGACTCACGCAGACTGACCAGAAGCCGGCGTTCCAGGGCGGCTTCGACCTGACGACGACCAGCGGCTTCTACGCAGGCACGTGGGGATCGAACATCAGCTGGCTGCACGACGCAGGCGTGGTCAACCACGGCGCGAGCCTCGAGTGGGATCTCTACGGCGGCTACCGCTACTCGTTCACGCCGGACTGGGGCATCGACGTCGGCGCGCTGTACTACTACTACCCGGGCAGCTACGTCGACGGCGTCACCAATCCCGACTCGACCGAGCTCTACGTCGCCGGCTCGTGGAAGTGGGCGTCGCTCAAGTACTCGCATGCGGTGAGCAATCTCTTCGGTGTGCCCGATTCGCACAACAGCTGGTACCTCGACCTGTCGGCCAACTATCCGCTGACCGACACGCTGACGCTCAACGCGCACGTCGGCCGCCAGGAATTCAAGGGCCAGACCAACGGCATCAACAACGGCGACAACCTCAACTACACCGACTGGAAGCTCGGCCTGACGTACGCGATGAACAACTGGAACTTCGGCGCGTACTACACCGACACCAACGCGAAGGACGCGGGCTACACGCTTGCCGGACGCAACATCGGCAAGGCGACGGGCACCGTATTCATCCAGAGGACGTTCTGATCCGCGCACCGGCATACCGCGCTAGGACACATCCGAAATCCAAGCCCACCACGGGGAACGAGTCATGAAACTGGTTACCGCCATCATCAAGCCGTTCAAGCTCGACGAGGTCCGCGAGGCCCTGTCGGAGATCGGCGTTCAGGGAATCACCGTCAGTGAAGTCAAGGGCTTCGGCCGGCAGAAAGGGCACACCGAGCTGTACCGCGGTGCCGAGTACGTCGTCGATTTCCTGCCCAAGGTGAAGATCGAAGCCGCGCTCAACGACGATCTGCTGGATCGCGCGATCGAAGCGATCGAGAAAGCCGCGAAGACCGGCAAGATCGGCGACGGCAAGATCTTCGTTTTCGACCTTCTGCAAGTCGTCCGCATCCGCACCGGCGAGACCGGCGCGGGCGCGCTGTAAGGGAGCCACCGATGAAAAAGATCCTGATGGTCCTCGCGCTGCTGGGCGCATTCGGCATCGCCGCGCCCACCTCCGCGCAGGACAAGCCCGCCGACACCACCGCGGCCCCCGCGGCGGCGCCGGCAGCCGCACCCGCTGCGACACCCGAGCCGGCACCTGCGGCGGGAGCCCCCGCGGCTGCCCCCGCGGCCGCCGCGCCTGCACCTGCCGCCGCGCCCCCCGCGCCTACGGCGCCGGTGCTGGTCACCGCCGACAAGATCAGCAGCGGCGACACGGCGTGGATGATGACGTCGACGGCGCTGGTGCTGCTGATGACGATCCCGGGCCTCGCGCTGTTCTACGGCGGCATGGTGAGGAAGAAGAACGTCCTCGCCACGCTGATGCAGAGCTTCGCGATCACCTGCCTCGTCACCGTGCTGTGGGTCGTCGTCGGCTACAGCGTCGCCTTCACCCCGGGCGGGCCGATCATCGGCGGCTTCGACCGGTTCTTCCTGCAAGGCATGCTGTTCCTGAACGCGGACAACAAACTCACCGTGTCGCACCTCGGGCTCACGATTCCCGAGTCCGTGTACATGATGTTCCAGATGACGTTCGCGATCATCACGCCGGCGCTGATCTGCGGCGCGTTCGCAGACCGGATGAAGTTTTCCGCGATGCTGTGGTTCATGGGCCTGTGGTCGGTGCTGATCTACTCGCCGATCGCGCACATGATGTGGGAGCCGACGGGCTACTGGGCCGGCAAGGGCGTGCTCGACTTCGCAGGCGGCACGGTCGTCCACATCAATGCCGGTATCGCGGGTCTCGTCGCGGCGCTGGTCCTGGGCAAGCGCGTGGGCTACGGCAAGGAAGCGATGCCGCCGCACAACCTGGTGCTGACCCTGATCGGTGCATCGCTGTTGTGGGTGGGCTGGTTCGGGTTCAACGCCGGCTCGGCGGTCGCCTCCAACGGCCGCGCGGGCATGGCGATGTTCGTGACCCAGTTCGCCACCGCCGTCGCAGCACTCGCGTGGATGTTCGCCGAGTGGGTGACCAAGGGCAAGCCCTCGGTGCTGGGCATCGCGTCGGGTGCGGTCGCCGGGCTGGTCGCGATCACGCCGGCATCGGGCTTCGTCGGAGCGTTCGGTGCGCTGGTCATCGGCATCGCGGCGGGCGTCGGCTGCTTCTTCGCGGCGACGACAGTGAAGCGCTGGTTCGGCTATGACGACTCGCTCGACGCGTTCGGCGTGCACTGCGTCGGCGGCATCATCGGCGCGCTCCTCACCGGCGTGCTCAACGTGAAGGACATCAGTGGTGTCGACGGAAGCCTGATGACCCAGGCCGGAGCCGTGCTGACGACCCTGGTCGTGAGCGGCGTGGGCAGCTACATCCTGCTCAAGATCATCGACATGGTGATCGGCCTGCGCGTGACCGAAGAGCAGGAACGCGAAGGTCTCGACGTGAGCCTCCACGGCGAGGCCGTCGAATGACCGCATGAAGCACCCGCGCCGCCGCCGCGACACCGCGGCGACGGCGCGGAATCGCGGGAGACCGCTGCCACGGTCAACCGTCCATCGTCTCTCCTCGGCAGTAATTCAGGGCGCCCGCCAAGGCGCCCTTTTTTTCGGCGCCTCGTCAGCCCGGGGAACGCTTCTTCCGCCGCGCGCGCGGATGCGCGGCATCGTAGACCTTCGCGAGCGCCTGGAAATCGAGGTGCGTGTACACCTGGGTGCTGGCGATCGACGCGTGGCCGAGCATCTCCTGCACGGCGCGAAGGTCGCCCGACGATTGCAGGACGTGGCTCGCGAACGAGTGCCGCAGCATGTGCGGGTGGACGTGGCGCGGCAATCCCTGCCTGACCGCCCAGTACGCGAGCCTGCGCTCGATCGCGCGCGGCGAGAGCCTGCGCCCGTGACGGCCGACGAACATCGCCGGCTCGCCGTCGGCGGCGAGCCCGACCCGGACCGCCAGCCAGCGCTTCAGCGCCTCCCGCGCCGCCGCCCCCACGGGGACGATGCGCTCCTTGCTGCCCTTGCCGAACACGCGCACTTCGCCGGAGGCAAGATCGCAGGCGCCGACATCGAGCTGCGCGAGCTCCGACAGGCGCAACCCCGAGGAATAGGCGAGCTCGAACAGCGCGCGGTCGCGCATCGCCAGCGGATCGGTGTCCTCGATCGCGACCAGCCGCGCCGCTTCCTCGGGCGACAGCGCCGACGGCAGCCGCCGCGGCGACTTCGGCGCCTTGATACCCGCGCAGGGGTCCTCACCCAACGATCGGTCGCGCTCCAGCAGGAAACGATAGAACGCCCGCCACGCGGACAGGGTCCGCGCGAGGCTGCGGCCCGAAAGCCCGCGCGCATGGAGCGTCGCGATGAAGCGCATCAGCTGCGCGCGCGTGAGCCGCGCAGCGGGCGCGACGCCGGAGAGCGAAAGCAGCTGCGCGACGTCGCGCAGGTACGCGTTGCGCGTGTGGGCCGCGCGCGGCGCGAGGTGGATCGCGAACGCTTCGAAGAGCGCGGCGTTGTCGCTCGACGCGGCAGGCGCTGCGGCGATCGCGCTCATCGCTTTCGCGTCAGGACGCCGGCATGAAGCGCGCGATCGCCATGCTGGCGAGTTCGGCCAGCCGCAGCAGGTAGACGGTGCCCATCGCGGAATGGAAGCGCTGCGGGTCGCGGCTGGCGAGTGCGAGCAGGCCGAACGTCGCGTCGGTGCGCAGCGGAAGATACGCGAAGGAGGTCAGCGACTCGCCTTCGTCGAACCAGCTGCGGGAGCCCTGCACGGCCTCGGGGCCGCAGTAGGGCCCGCGCAGGTGGTCGGCGTAGGCGCGCGCCTCGGGCGGAACCTCCCGGAGCTCGGGGAGCGTCGCGCTGTCCGGAGCGACGCCCCAGAGCCGGATCGCGACCTGGGGCACGGCGAAATCCTCCCTGAGGCTGTGCGACAGCACCGCCAGGGTCGTCGCGAGATCGTTCGCGGCGAACAGCGCCAGCGTCGATCGGTGCAGCTTCTCGCTGATGACGTCGTTCTCGGTGCCGTGGCGGATCAGCTCGCCGAGCTGCCGCTCGAGATCGCGGATCCTGTCGCGCAGCGAGAGGATCTGGCGCTCGGCAATCGGGATCGCGTGCCCGCCGTGCGGATGGGGCACGTAGATCTCGGCGAGGACGTCGGCGTAGTCTTCGAAGAAATCCGGGTGCTGCTTGAGGTAGTCGGCGACGGTGCTCGCGTCCATCCAGGTCCTTGGTCGTTGACAGCGTAATGTGTCGGTCGCGGGGCGCCTGCGCGAATCGGCTCAGCCGCGCCATTCGCCTTCGAAGACGGTGCGAGCCGGTCCCTTCATCGTGACGGGCGCATCGCCTCCCGGCCAGGCGATCGCGAGATCGCCTCCGCGCGTGATCACCCTGACCTTCGCGTCGAGCAGCCCGCGGCGGATCCCGGCGACGACCGCGGCGCAGGCACCGGTCCCGCAGGCCAGCGTCTCGCCTGCGCCGCGCTCGAGAACGCGCAGTCGAATGGTAGCGCGATCGACGACCTGCATGAATCCCGCGTTGACCCGCTGTGGGAAGCGAGGATGGCGCTCGATCTTCGGGCCCATCGTCGCGACCGGCGCGCGGTCCACGTCGGCGACGACCTGCACCGCGTGCGGATTGCCCATCGAGAGCGCCGAGATCTGCACGATCGTCCCATCGACGTCCAGCGGCTCGGCGGCAGCGCCGGTGCCGCCGACGAAGGGAACCTGGTCCGCGCGCAGCCTCGGCACCCCCATGTCCACGGTGACCTCTCCGTCGTCCTCCAGCCGCGGCACGATCAGGCCGCCGGCGGTCTCGACGCGGATCTCGCGTTTGTCGGTGAGGCCGTGCTCGCGGACGAAGACGACGAAACAGCGCGCCCCGTTGCCGCACTGCTCGACCTCGCCCCCGTCCGAATTGAAGATCCGGTAGCGGAAATCGGCGCCCTCGCGCGGCGGCTCGACGACCAGGACCTGGTCGCAGCCGACGCCGAACCGGCGGTCGGCGAGGCGCCGGATGTCGTCGGCAGCGAGCGTGAAAGGCGTGCGCGTCGCGTCGACGACGACGAAGTCGTTGCCCAGCCCCTGCATCTTGGTGAAGCGCAGCGCGGTCAATTCGACCTCCCCAGGTCGCCGCTGCGCGAGAACGGAACGCTTGCCCCCCCGGCGACCCCAGCGCGCCCCTCGAGCGAGAAATGGAGCGCAGGCGGGCCGCCGGTCGGAGCGGCCGCCGCCCCCCGCTGCATTGCCTTCGCAACCGCGAGCAGCACCGAGTCCATGCCGGCGCGCGCCGCGAATCCGGCGTTCGCGCTGCCGTGTGCAGGCACGTTCACCGGGGCCTTCAACTGGCCTTTCGCGACAACCTGCCCCTCGATCGACAGCGTCCCGTCGAGGGCATCGATGACGATGTCGCGATCGTTGGGATTCGACACCGTCACGGCGACGCTGAAGAACGCATCCGCGCCGACGACACGGTCGAGGCTCACGCCGACGACATCGATCCGCGGCGGGTGGCTGGGCACCAGCGTCGCGCAGGCGGCCAGCAGCGTCGCGACGGCGATCGCGAGCCAGAGCGCGGGGTATCGGACGGCTTTGCGCATCGGGAGCCTCAGCGCGGCCCGCGGCCGCTCTCAGACGTTGAAGCGGAAGTGCATGACGTCGCCGTCACGCACGACGTAGTCCTTGCCTTCCAGGCGCATCTTGCCCGCTTCCTTCGCGCCCTGCTCACCCTTGAGCGCGATGTAGTCGGCGTAGGCGATGACCTCGGCCCGGATGAACCCGTGCTCGAAATCGGTATGGATGACGCCCGCCGCCTGCGGCGCCGTCGCGCCCTTCGCAATCGTCCACGCGCGGACCTCCTTTTCGCCGGCGGTGAAATACGTGTGCAGACCGAGCAGATCGTATCCGGCGCGGATCAGGCGGTCGAGCCCCGGCTCGGTCATGCCCATGTCGGCGAGGAACATCTGCTTGTCCTCGGTGTCGAGGTCGGCGATCTGCGCCTCCATCGACGCGCAGATCGCGACCACCGGCGCATTCTCGGCCCGGGCGCGGCGCTCGAGCTGCTCGAGCATCGGATTGCCTTCGAAGCCGTGCTCGGCGACATTCGCGACGTAGAGCGTCGGCTTCATCGTCAGCAGGAAATACGGCTTCAGCAGCGCGCGCTCTTCGTCGTAGAGATCGGCGGTGCGCGCGGGCTTCGCCTCGTTCAGCGCGGCGCGGACCTTGGCGAGCACGGCGTGGAGGCGTTGCGCCTCCTTGTCGCCGCCGGAACGCGCGAGCTTCTCGACCTTGCCGATCTGCTTGTCGACCGTCGCGAGATCGGCCAGCGCCAGCTCGGTGTTGATCGTCTCGACGTCGGCCAGCGGGTCGACCCTGCCGCCGACGTGCACGACGTTCGGGTCCTCGAAGCAGCGGACGACGTGCGCGATCGCATCCGTCTCCCGGATGTTGGCGAGAAACTGGTTGCCGAGCCCCTCGCCTTTCGATGCGCCCGCGACCAGCCCGGCGATGTCGACGAACTCCACCGTCGCGGGGATCACCTTCTGCGGCTTCGCGATCGCCGCCAGCGCAGCGAGCCGCGGGTCCGGCACCTCGACGATCCCGACGTTCGGCTCGATCGTGCAGAACGGGTAGTTCTCTGCGGCGATGCCCGCCTTGGTCAGCGCATTGAACAGCGTCGACTTCCCGACATTGGGAAGGCCGACGATTCCGCATTTGACGCTCATGTCCCCGTCCCGTCCGGCGCGACGCCACGGTCGCGCACTCGTGTGTGCAATGCGAGCATTGCACGTTCCATGTCCCCGCGGGCGATGTCGGCCCACGCACCGATCGCGCGCAGGATCGCCGATTCGATCGCGTCGCGATCCTCCGCGGGCGGGGGCTTCAGCACGTAGTCGACGACCTCGCGCTCGGGTGCCTGCGATTCCCGCGGATGACCGATGCCCAGTCGCAACCGCCAGAAATCCGCGCTGCCCAGCTGCGCGTGGATGTCGCGCAGGCCGTTGTGCCCGGCGTGGCCGCCGCCCTGCTTCAGCTTCGCCTCGCCCGGCTTGAGGTCGAGCTCGTCGTGGGCGACCAGGATCTCTTCGGGCGCGATGCCGTAGAAGCGCGCGATCGCGGCCACCGCCCGCCCCGAGCCGTTCATGAACGTCGTCGGCTTGCAGATCCGCAGCGCGCCCGCGCGGGCCACGTCGGCAGCGAATTTCGGCTCCGCCGAGAACGTCGCCGAGAGCCTCGAGGCGAGTCCGTCGGCGAACCAGAATCCGGCGTTGTGCCGCGTCGCCGCGTAGCCGCGACCCGGATTCCCCAGCCCCGCGACCAGCCGGATCGGCGCGCTCATCGATCAGCCCGACAAACGAAAAGCCCGCCGACAGCAGCGCTCGGCGGGCCGGCATCCGCCCGCGGTGACCGGCACCGGGCCGGGACCGCGAAGGCAGGACACTCGCACACGGGCGATTACTTCTTCTTCTCTTCCTTGGCCGCTTCCTTCTTCTCGCCGCCCTTCGCCTCGGCCGGCTTGGCCTCGGCAGTCGGCGCGGCGGCTTCGGCCGCGACGGCGGCCTCCTCGGCTTCGGCCGCGACCTTCGGCACGACTGCCGTGGCGACGACCGGATCACCGGTCCTGTGCGTGACGGCGGTCACGCCGGCGGGAAGCTTGATGCCCGAGACGTGCAGCGAATGCGTGGTGTCGAGGCTCGACAGGTCGACCTCGATGAATTCGGGCAGGTCCTTGGGCAGGCATGCGATGTCGAGCTCGGTCTTCACGTGGCTGACGATCGCGCCCTGCGTCTTGACCGCGGGCGACACCTCGGCATTGACGAAGTGCAGCGGCACCTTCATGTGGATCTTCTTCGACTCGTCGATGCGCTGGAAATCGACGTGCAGCACCTCGTTGCGGAACGGGTGCATCTGCACGTCGCGCAGCAGAACGCGGGTCGCCGCGCCGTCGAGCTTCATCGACAGGATCGACGCGTGGAACGCCTCGTTGCGCAGCGCGTGGAACAGCGCGTTGTGATCGAGCTCGATCGGCTGCGGCTTCGCGGTCCCGCCGTAGACGATGCCGGGGGTCTTGCCGCTGCGGCGCATGCGGCGCGACGCGCCGCGTCCTTCGGTCGAGCGGGCAAAAGCGGTGAATTCGATCGTGGCCATTGGTGGCGACTCCTTCTGGGTTGTCTGCGGCCTTCCGGGATCGATGCCGGTCGTCCGCCATGGTCGACGCCCGCGCGCCGGGGCGGCGCGCGGAAAGCCTTAAATAATATCAGAAAATCGCGATCGCCGCCCCGAAAACCGGGGCGTCGCGTTTCCCTGGAAAACGTGGTGCGTCCCGTGTTTCCGTTTCCCTGGAAAACGTGGTGCGTCCCGGGTTTTCGTCCCGGTTTCCGGGTTTGCGGGCTTCCGTCCCCCGCTCAGGCGCGGTGGCTGCGGGCTTCGCGGAAGAGGTGGCGTGCGTGCAGCACCGCCGCCTCGTCGACGTCGCGCGGGTCGGGCAGCCGCCGGAGCGCCTGCTTCACCTCGCCGTGCGCGATCGCGACCTGCGGGTCGTCGTGCACGTAGGGCCAGTAGCGCGCACCGAACCCTTCGCCAGGGCTGCCGCCCGGCATTGCGCCAGGCGTCGCGCCCGGAGCCGGCGTCTCGAGACCCCGCGGAACCTGGCTCGCGTCGCCCGGCGCGGCGTCGGTGGTCGCCGCCATCGCGATGCCGGGTGGCGGCGCGAGCAGGCGCTCGACTTCGGCGCGCACCGCAGCCGCGTCGTCGTCGCCGGGGACCGGATCGATCTCGAGGAAGATGTCGAGATCGACGATCAGCTCCGACAGCTCGCGCAACCACGCGAAGTGGGCGTCGCTGGTCAGGAGCTTCAGCAATTCGCCTGCGCCGAGAATCGCGTGGCGCTGCCGCTCGAAGTCGCGGCGTGAGCGCTCGACCAGCACCCGGTGCAGCGTGCGCAGGCCCGCTCCGAGCGTGACCAGCGCCTCGCGCGTGCGCCGCGCGGCGGGTGATGCGGATTCGGGAAATGTTGCCATCGGAGCCTCGGGGAGCACGACGCGCATGCCGCAATCGCGGTCCGCGTCCGTGCCTCGAGTTTGCGCCACCCGCAGCCGGATGGCTACGGCATCAGCTGGCCGCCGTTGACCTCGAGGATCTGGCCCGTCACGAACCCCGACAGCGCATCGGACGCGAGGTAGAGAAAGGCCCCTGCACACTCGTCCGCCGTTCCCAGCCGCTCCATCGGGATCGAGGCCCTGAAACCTTCGAGCATCGCAGGCGTCGAGTAGCGCTCGTGGAAAGGCGTCGTGATGACGCCGGGCGACACCGCGTTGACGCGGATGCCGTCGCGCACGAGTTCCCTGGCGAGCCCGCGGGTGAACGTGGACACGAACCCCTTCGCCGACGCATACATGACCGAGCCCGCGCCGCCGCCGTTGCGCGCGGCGATCGACGTGACGTTGACGATGCTGCCGCGCCCGGCCCTGCGCATCTGCGGCACCGCCGCCGCGCTCGCGGCGACCAGCGAGCGCACGTTCAGATTGATCACCTCGTCGAAGAACGCGTCGTCGATTTCCGTGACCGGCCTGCGCTGCACCAGCCCGCCTGCGTTGTTGACCAGGATGTCGAGGCTGCCGAAATGCCCCGCCGTTGCTGCGACGACCTCGCGCGCCTTGGTGGACGACCGCAGGTCGCCGCCGACGAGGAAGGCCTCCGCCCCGGCGAAGCGCACGTCCGCCGCCACTTCCTCGGCACGATTGAGGCTCGCGTTGTAGTGGATCGCGACACGGCATCCGGCCCGCGCGAACGCGCGCGCCGCGGCCGCGCCGATGCCGGTCGACGCGCCGGTGATCAGGACGGATTTGCCGGCGAGGTCCGGCGCGATCGAATCGGTCATCACGCCTATTCGGTGAAAAGGGACGAGACCGATTCCTCGTTGGAGATGCGGGTCATCGTCTCCGCGAGCAGTTGCGCGCAGGAGAGTTGCCGGATCTTGGAACAGGCCTGGGCTTCGGCGGACAGCGGGATCGTGTCGGTGACGACAATCTCGTCCATGTCCGATTCCGAAATCCGCGGCACCGCGCCGCCCGACAGCACCGGGTGCGTGCAATACGCGATGACCTTCTGCGCGCCGTGCTCCTTGAGCGCGGTCGCGGCCTTGCACAGCGTGTTCGCGGTGTCGACGATGTCGTCCATGATCACGCAGGTGCGTCCGTCGACGTCGCCGATGATGTTCATCACCTCGGCGACGTTCGCCTTCGGCCGCCGCTTGTCGATGATCGCGAGGTCCGAATCCAGGCGCTTCGCGATGGCGCGGGCGCGCACGACGCCGCCGACGTCGGGAGACACGACGAGCAGGTTGTCGTAGTTGCGCTTCCAGAGGTCGCCGAGCAGCACCGGCGTCGCGTAGATGTTGTCGACCGGGATGTTGAAGAAGCCCTGGATCTGGTCGGCGTGCAGGTCCATCACCATCACGCGATCGACGCCGACCGTCGCCAGCATGTCGGCCACCACTTTCGCGGTGATCGGAACACGGGCCGAACGCGGCCTGCGATCCTGCCGCGCATAGCCGAAATATGGAATGGCGGCCGTCACGCGCGCGACCGACGCGCGCTTCAATGCGTCGACCATCACCATCACTTCCATCAGGTTGTCGTTGGTCGGCGCACAGGTCGACTGCAGGATGAACGCGTCGCGCCCGCGCACGTTCTCGAGCAGCTCGACCATCACTTCGCCGTCGGAAAAGCGCCCGACGACCGCGCGACCCAGGCTGATGTTCAGGTGGCGGCAGACGGCTTCAGCCAGCTTCGGGTTGGCGTTGCCGGTGAAAATCCGCATGCGCTCGAAGGACATGTGTCGACTCGGATCCTGAACAGTGGGACTTTGTCAGCGCCGGGAGGCGCGGGCAAGCGCGGCGGGGATCGTGTCGGGAAGGCGCATCGGGTGCCGGGAACGGATTGCCGTCACCGCCGTGGCGTCGGCGAACGGAAATGGCTGGGGAGGAAGGATTCGAACCCTCGAATGCCGGAATCAAAATCCGGTGCCTTAACCAACTTGGCGACTCCCCAGCGGAAACCTGCGCAATCCGTCCGTTCCGCTTTCGCCACGGACCGATCCGAAAATCACGTCACGCGAATGAAGCGAGCGGGTGACGCGCGACCGTCCGAACAACCTGCCCGGGAACGCCGGCCGGCAGCAACGCCAGCGCGGACTGCGCTTCGGGTGCCGTGGCGAACGCCGCGAACACGCACGCGCCCGAACCCGTCATCCGCGCACCCGGCGCCGCTCGCCGCAATGCCTGAAGCGCTTGGGCGACCGGAGGAAACCGGGACACCGCGACGCTCTCGAGATCGTTCCGACCGTAACCTTCGGAAAAGACATCTATTTTCGCCGACGCCGTCGACCGTGTCAATTCCGGCGCAGTGAAAATCGCTGCGGTCGCGATGTGCACCGGCGGCGTCGCCAGGGCGAGCCACGAAGTGGGAACGGACATCGGATTCAGGCGTTCGCCGATGCCGCGCGCGAGCGCAGCGGTCTCGCCGAGGAAGAAGGGGACATCGGCCCCCAGCGTGACGCCGAGGGCCATGAGGTCGCGGCGCGACATCGACAGCGACCACAGGCGGTTCAGCGCGAGCAGCACGCTCGCGGCATCCGAGCTTCCCCCTCCCAGCCCGGCGCCCCGGGGGATCCGCTTCTCCAGCGCAATCGTCGCGCCGCGGCGGGTCCCCGCGGCCTTCTGCAGCGCACGTGCCGCGCGCAGCGTCAGGTCCTCGCTTTCGGGGACGCCGCGAACGTCGGCCTTGCGCAGGATCCTTCCGTCGTCGCGATCCTCGATCGTCAGCGTGTCGGCGAGGTCGATCAGCGTGAACAGCGATTCGAGCGTGTGATAGCCATCGTCGCGCCGCCCGGTGACCTGCAGGAACAGGTTGACCTTCGCCGGCGCGGGAACCACCAGCACCTGCGCCCGCCCGGTCATTGCCAGCGATCGACGACGACGCGGACGTCGATCGGCGGCGTGTCGGGGTAGCGCAGGGTCAGGCGATCGGGCCTCTTCGCAGCGTCGTCCGCGTAGCCATAGACGATTTCCCAGCCGTCCTGGCGCAGCACCTGCGCGCGACCCAGCGCGTCGCGCTCGATGCGCGCCGCGTCGCCAGCGCGAGGTTCGCCGCGGATCCAGGACGCGAGGCCCTCGATCGGAATCGTGACGCCGAATGCGCGCTCGGTCAGGTTTCCCCAGTCCGGGGCGCTTTCGGTCCTTCCGTCAGGCAGGCGAAGCCGCACGCCGGTGGCGTCCCCGTCGATCTCGGCGAGCGTCTGGCCGAGAGGATCCGCGAGGTCGATCGCATCGTGTCCGGGTCGGTGGACCCAGCTGAACGCGCCCGCGACACCCTGGTCGCCGTGGCGCGCGGAAATCCTCCCGTCGACCGTGAAGGCGACATCGGGCCCGGCGGCAGGCGCGATCGACGCCGGCGGCAGCGCCGCACAGGCCGCGAGGATGCTCGCGCTGACCGCGACCATCGCGGCGCGAAAGGATGCGCCCATCCAGACGCGGGGCGGCGAGTCGCGGCCCCTCGCTATGGCTCGAGCCTCCGGATCGTCTCCTTGAGCACGGCGTTGTCGGGGTGTGCGGCGAGTTGCTCCTTCCACAGCGCGCGTGCACGGGCGCGGTCGCCCTTGCGCCACAGGACCTCGCCCAGGTGCGCGGCGATCTCGGGGTCAGGCCGGTCGTCGAGTGCGCGCTGCAGGTATTTCTCGGCTTCGTCGAGGCGGCCGAGGCGGTAGAGCGCCCAGCCCATGCTGTCGAGAATGAACGGGTCCTCGGGCGACAGCTTGTGTGCTCGCTCGATCAGCGCGTAACCCTCGTTCGTGCGCGGCGTGCGATCGACCAGCGTGTAGCCGAGCGCGTTGAGCGCCTGCGCATCGTCGGGCTTGAGCTCGACCAGGTGCTTCAACCGCGCCTCGGCCTCGTCGATGCGATTCAGCTTCTCGGCCACCATTGCGAGGTCGTAGATCAGGTCGGGGGCGTCGGGATGGTCGGCGAGGCCTTTCTCGAGCACGCGGTACGCTCCGGCGTCGTCGCCCGCCTCGCGCAGCACCTGCGCCTGCGTCTGGCGGACCTGGATCTTCTGCTCGGGCGTTACCGCGTCCAGGCCCTCGAGCCAGTGCTGCGCCTGCTCGACCTTGCCTTCCTTGCCGTACATCACGCCGATCCGCAGCTTCGCAAGCCACGCGCGGTCGCCGTCGGTGATCGCGCGATAGTGCTCGATCGCCTTGTCGTACTGCTTCTGCTCCTCGGCGATCTGCGCGAGGTAGAGGTCCATCGCTCCCGGCTCACCGTAGCCCGCGTGCTTCAGCTCGGTGATCAGCCGCTCGGCCTCCGGGTAGTCCTTCATCTGCAGCGCGATCGCCGCGACGGCGAACTCGAGCTCGTGCGACGAGGGTTCGCGGTCCCACAGTTTCTGCATCAGCGCGCGCGCGTCGGCGTAGCGCTTTTCCCCGATGTAGGCCTGGGCCAGCGCGCCGTTGGCGGCTTTCGACAACGGCTCCTTCGCGACGAATGATTCGAGCCATCCGATCTGCGCCGCCTTCGACTTGCGCGCAAGGATCTCGCCCTTAAGCACCGCCGCCCGGTCCCAGTCGGGCTTGAGCTGGAGCGCGCGATCGATCTCGTTGGCCGCCACCGCCTCGGTGCCCTCGTCGCCGGGGCGCACGACGAACGCCGCAAGCGCGACGGCGAAGTGGGCTTCCGCGCTCGTCGGATAGGGCTGCGCGACATCACGGATCAGGTCGAGCACGGCGCGCTTGTCGGCCTGCTGGGCGAACAGGCCGTTGAGCTGCAGGAAAACCGGGCCCACGCCCTGGCCCGACAGGGCAGCCTGCGACAACACGTGCTCGATCCGCGACCTCAGTTCCTCGGCGCCGGCGGACAGCGGGAGGTCCCCGTGGCCGCCGTTCGCGGCCAGCGCCGCGAGCACCTGCTTCGGACGTTCTGCGGTTGGGTCCAGCTTCTTCCACAACGTGGCCGCTTCCTCGACCAGCGCGCGCTGGCGACTGTTGATCGCGATCTCGGTCGCACGGCTTGCGAGCTGCGGGTCCTGCGCGTCCTTCGCCGCATCGATGTAGGCGCGCGCGGCGACGTCGGGATGACCCCGCTGCAACGCGACGTCGCCGAGGAGCAGGCGGTAGAACAGGTCCGCCGACAGGCTCGGTTCCGTGCCGCTTTCGGACTGCGCCGCGACCGGCTTGGCGGTGGCCGCCGTCGCAGGCTGGGCAGCGGCGGTGGCCGCAGCGAGCGCGAGGGCGGCGGCGATCATGGAGGAGGAAAACAGGCGGAGCACGGTCATCGGGGGGCACACCTTCGCGTCCCGGGCGGGGCGGGGACCAGGGTTAGATTACTATAGTCGCAGCGGTCGCCCGGGTCCGCCGCAGTCGCGATCGATGCGCCGGCGGAGGCGGCGACCCTCGCTGCCATGCCCGAACTTCCCGAAGTCGAAACCACGCGCCGAGGCATCGCGCCGCACGTGACCGGCCGCAGCGTCGCGCGGGTCGACGTGTACGACCGGCGACTTCGCTGGCCGGTTCCCGCCGACCTCGACGCGCGAATGCGCGGCGCGACGATCGATCGGGTCGACCGGCGCAGCAAGTACCTGCTGTTGCGATCCGGAGCTTCGACCCTCCTCATCCACCTCGGCATGACCGGCTCCCTGCGGATCTGGCGCAGCCCCCCGCCGCGCGGCGCGCACGACCACGTCGACATCGTGTTCGACGACGGGACGACGCTGCGCTACCGCGACCCGCGCCGCTTCGGCGCAATGCTGTGGGTCGCTTCCGCCGTCGAGCGCCATCCGCTGCTGGCCTCGCTCGGACCCGAGCCTTTCGACGCTGCCTTCGATGCGCAATACCTGTGGCAGCTGACGCGTTCGCGCAGCGCGGCGATCAAGCTCGCGTTGATGGACAATCGCGTCGTCACCGGCGTCGGGAACATCTACGCGAACGAATCGCTGTTCCGCGCGGGCATCCATCCGGCGCTCGCAGCGCACCGCGTCTCCAGGGCGCGGCTCGCGCGGGTGGTCGAGAGCGTGCGCGATGTCCTGGGCGAGGCGATCGAAAAGGGCGGGAGCACGCTGCGCGACTACGTCGGTTCCGACGGCTCGTCCGGGTATTTCCAGCTCCAGCATTTCGTCTACGGCCGGGCGGGCGAAGCCTGCCGCGTCTGCGGATCGGCGATCCGCAACTCGCGGATCGGGCAGCGCTCGACGTTCCACTGCCCGACCTGCCAGCGGCGATGATGAACGCCGGTACGCCGGCGTCCGGGCGTCGCGCGCGGCGCCCGCGGCCGGTCGTCATGCGCCGCGCCGGCAGCTTGTGACGTTCGACGCCGGGGGGCATCCGAGCGGGCCCTCGGTGGCGAGCCCCTTGCTGTCCGGCGCCGGGGGCCATCCGCAATGGTCCCGCGGCGGTCCGGCGCGGATGGGTCGCGGCACGACTTGTGCTTACCTGCCCTTGATCGGTACATCCACCTGACGCCGGAAGAACCCTGCCCGCGACCCCGGAACATTGGCCGCATGAACCCCTCCCGTGATCTTGCCGCTCGATTCGAGGCCTACGCCGACTGGCGGCGCCGGCTGTCGGCCGGGATTTCATCGCTTCACGCGTGGCTGCAGCAGCAGGACCTTGCCGACGCGCAGGTGGACATCAAGGTCCAGCAGCTGCTCGAGCGGCTGCAGCAGGACAAGCTGGTCGTCGCGTTCGTCGCCGAGTTCTCGCGAGGCAAGTCCGAGCTGATCAATGCGATCTTCTTCGCCGACTTCGGCCAGCGCCTGCTCCCGTCGTCGGCGGGTCGCACGACGATGTGCCCGACCGAGCTTCTGTACGACGCCTCGCGCCCCCCGTCGATCCGCCTGCTGCCGATCGAGACGAGGCTGAAGGACGCGACGGTCACCGAATTCAAGGAGTACGCCGACGAGTGGGTCACCTTCCCGCTCGACCTCGGCGCCGCCGACCGGATGGCCGAGGTGCTGGCGCGGGTGTCGCAGGTCAAGCGCGTGCCCGTGGCGCTCGCGCGCAAGTACGGCCTCTACAGCGACCGGGACGACGACATCCTCGCCGCGCTGGAACGCGGCGACGAGGGCAGCGTCGACATCCCGGCCTGGCGTCACGCAATCATCAATTTCCCCCATCCGCTGCTGCAGCAGGGGCTGGTGATCCTCGACACCCCCGGCCTCAACGCGATCGGCACCGAGCCCGAGCTCACGCTCTCGCTGCTGCCCACCGCCCACGCGATCCTGTTCCTGCTCGCCGCCGACGCCGGGGTGACCAAGACCGACCTCGATGTCTGGAACGGCCACCTCGCGGGCGAAGACGCATCGACGCGGGCGACGCGGCTGGTCGTGCTGAACAAGATCGACGGACTGTGGGACGACCTGAAGGATCAGGTCGAGGTCAACGCCGAGATCGACCGCCAGGTCGACCAGAGCGCGTCGATGCTGGGCATCGCGCCGACGCAGGTGTTCGCCGTGTCCGCGCAGAAAGCGCTGCTCGCCAAGGTCAACGGCGACGACGCGCTGCTCGCGAAGAGCCGCCTGCCGGTGCTCGAGCACTCGCTGTCGCGCAAGCTGATCCCCGCCAAGCGCGACTTCGTCGGCGCCGCGACCCAGGGCGAGGTCCGCGCGATGACCGCGCAGATCCGCTCGATCCTCGACGCGCGCGCCAACGGCATCAACGAGCAGCTCGCCGAGCTCACCGCGCTGCGCGGCAAGAACCAGGACGTGGTCGTGCACATGATGGCGCGCGTCCAGGAGGAGAAGGAGCTCTTCGAGAAAGGCCTCGCGCGCTACACGGCGCTGCGCAACGTGTTCACGCAGCACACGAACGACCTGTTCGACGTGATCGGCCTCTCCGCCTTGCGCCACAACGCGGCGCGCACGCGCACGCGGATCGAGGAGAGCCCGTTCACCAAGGGCGTCCGCGAAGCGATGGGCGAGTTCTTCGCGCGGCTGCGCGCCGATTTCGACAAGGCGGGCCGGCAGGCCGCCGAGATCCACGACCTGATGCGCGCGATGTACGTGCGCTTTGCGCACGAGCACGGCCTCGAGACTTTCGTTCCGCCGCAGTTTTCGGTGCTCAAATACCTGAAGGAAATCGAGCGGATGGAGCGCGCGTACAACACGCACTTCAACACGCTGTGGAACATGGTCAGCAAGGCCAAGTACCCGCTGATGAGGCAGTTCTTCGAAACCATCGCCTCGCGCTCGAAGCACATATACAAGGTCGCGAACCGCGACGTCGAGGCCTGGCTCAAGGCGGTGATGTCGCCGCTGGAGACCCAGGTCCGCGAACACCACATCCAGCTGCGGCGCAGGCTCGACAGCATCCGCCGCATCCACCACGCAAGCGACGAGCTCGAGAGCCGCATCATCGAGCTCGAGCAGTCGCGCGAGGCCCTCGAGGCGCAGCTGCAGGGACTGCGCAAGGAGATCGCGGCCGTGGACCTGATCATCGAGGCGCCCGACGCGCTGCCGCTCGCCGCGAACGGCTGATTCAGCCCGCCGCTGCCTTCGCCCGCATCAGGGCCTCGTACTTGTGCTGCAGGGCCTCGCGAGATTCGACGAAATCCGGGTTGACCGGAATGCAGTCGACCGGGCAGACCTCGCGACACTGCGGCTTGTCGAAATGCCCGACGCATTCGGTGCACTTCGCGGGATCGATCTGGTAGATCTCGGGACCCTGCGATATCGCGTCGTTCGGGCACTCGGGCTCGCAGACGTCGCAGTTGATGCACTCGTCGGTGATCATCAGTGCCATGACGGCTCGCTTCCTCTGGCGGTGCGCGCTTCGGACCCGCGCTAGCGCGACGCGACCTTGCGGCGCAGACCCTCGGAGACCACCGGGTGCACGAACTTCGAGACGTCGCCGCCGAAGCGCGCGATCTCGCGCACGATCGTCGCCGAGACGAACATGTACTTCTCGTCGGGCGTCAGGAACAGGGTCTCGATCTCCGGATGCAGGTTGCGGTTCATTCCCGCCATCTGGAACTCGTACTCGAAGTCCGACACGGCGCGCAGGCCCCGCAGGATCACGCGCGCGCCCTGCGCATGGACGAAATCCATCAGCAGCGACGAGAACCCCAGGACCTCGACGTTCGGGTAGGGGCGCAGGACCTCGCGGGTCATCGCAAGGCGCTCGTCGACGCTGAAGAACGGCCGCTTGGCCTCGCTGTCGGCGATCCCGACGACGACGGATTCGAACAGGCGCGAAGCGCGACGCACGAGGTCCTCGTGCCCGCGGGTGAACGGATCGAACGTGCCGGGGTAGACGACTTTCATCTTCGGGCGCTTCGCTGCGGAGGGCCGGCGCCCGTGGGCGTGGGGCCGGCGCGACGGTCAGGGCGGGGTGGACGGGGCGAGCAGATGATAATGCACCTGCCCCGCCTTCGCATGGCGGACGATCGACAGCCCCGGCGGCGGGGTCAGCATCCTGCCCGCCTCGGCGTACAGCCGGCCCTGCGGGGCGAGCAGCCGGGCGGCCCGGTCGAACAGCGCAGGCCACGGATCCTCGGCGAAAGGGGGATCGGCAAAGATCACGTCGAAAGTGCGCGTCTCACGTGCCGCCCAGGCAAGCGCGTCGCCGACGTGGGTCTCGACCGCACCGATGCCCATCGTCTCTGCGGCCGTGCGCAGCGCGCGGATCAACGCGGCGTTGCGGTCGACGGCGACCGCGAGCGTCGCGCCGCGGGAACAGGCCTCGAGGGTCAGCATGCCGGTCCCGGCGTACAGGTCGAGGGTTCGGACGCCCGTCAGGTCCTGACCCAGCCAGTTGAACAACGTTTCTCGCACGCGATCGGGGGTGGGGCGCAGACCCGGCGCGTCGGGCACGCGCACCTGGCGGCCGCGATGACGGCCGCCGATGATGCGTACGCGGTTGGGGGCGGGCACGGGCGGTCGAGGGGCGTCGGGGGGCGTCGGGGGGCGTCGGGGTGCGGCGTTGCGAGGCGGCGGCCGGAGCATGCGCAGGCGGGCCGCCGGCGGGTCCCGCGCTGCGGCTGGCGCGGACTGCTGGCGGCGCAACGGTAGAATTCCATCTTTCCGGCGCGCCGTCCATGCAGGGCGGCGTCGATGCGTCTGCGTCGCGCCCCCCACGCGGCCGGACATGCAAGCCACGACACGGTCTTCAATCCCGATGTTCGACCTCTTCAAGCGCAAGCCGCCCAAGGAATCGCCGCCGCCCGCCGAGACCGCGACGGAGCAGGCCGGAACGCCTGCGTCCGGCGCCGGTGTCGCGGTGTCTGCCGGCGCCGACGCGCCCCCGCAGAAACGCTCGTGGACGGAGCGCCTCAAGGCGGGTCTCGGGCTGTCGCGCGACAAGCTTTCCGGCGCGCTCGCCGGAGCGTTCCGGCGCCGTGTCCTCGACGACGAGGCGCTCGACGAACTCGAATCGGCGCTGCTCGGTGCGGACGTCGGCGTCGATGCGACCACCCACCTTCTGGACGAACTCCGCAGCCGGTACCGGCGCGCCGGTCCGGAGGCCGATCCGCGGGAGTTGCTGCGCGAGGCGCTGGTCGACCTGATCGGCAAGCTCGAATCCCCGCCGAGCGTCGGGCAGTCGCGCCCCTGCGTGATCATGCTGGCGGGCGTCAACGGCGCGGGCAAGACCACGTCGATCGGCAAGCTGGCCAAGTGGCTGCACCAGCAGCAGCTGTCGGTGCTGCTCGCCGCCGGGGACACCTTCCGGGCGGCGGCGCGCGAGCAGCTCGTCGTCTGGGGCGAGCGCAACGACGTCACCGTCATCCAGCAGGAAGGGGGGGACCCCGCGGCGGTGATGTTCGACGCCCTCCAGGCGGCGACCGCACGCGGAATCGACGTCATGCTCGCCGACACCGCCGGGCGCCTCCCGACGCAGCTTCACCTGATGGAGGAGCTGAAGAAGATCAAGCGCGTATTGCGCAAGGCGCGTGCGGACGCGCCCGACGAGGTGTGGCTCGTCCTCGACGCCAATACCGGCCAGAACGGGTTGGCGCAGGTCAAGGCCTTCGACGCTGCGATAGGCCTCACGGGCCTCGTCATGACCAAGCTCGACGGGAGCGCCAAGGGCGGCATCGTCGCGGCGATCGCCCGGCAGCACCCGATTCCGCTGAAATTCATCGGCGTCGGCGAGGGGATCGACGACCTCCAGCCATTCCGCGCCCGCGAGTTCGTCGATGCGTTGCTCCCGCCGGAGCCACCGGGGTAATCCTGCCCGGGCGATCGATCGCACCGGAACCGAACAGCGGCCGCCGTGAAGTGTGGGCACCCACTCACTGATCTGCCCGCGACCGAAGGTGCGCCCACGCCCCGACGGGCGTCGGGAGCCGGATGCCTGCGCCTGCAGCCCGATGCGCCAGCGCCCCGCCGTCCAGGGCGCACCGCCGATGATCGTTGCGGCAGGTTCCCGCCGGCGCCTTATATCCGATCATTCCAGTCGGGAATCCAGGAACTTTTCGCGGGTGTTAGCACTCTGACTGGCCGAGTGCTAACATTTATGCGTGGTGGCACGCGGCAGCGGCTGATCGTCGGCTTGGGTGACAAGGCGGTCAGGGCGCTGCCAGCCGATATCCGGCCGCCCTCGAAAGGAGAACTCGATGTCCGGAAGTGCACTGGCGTTTCCGACCCCTGCGTCGCTGGGGAGCCTTGATCACTACATCCAGGCGGTCAACCGGTTTCCGCTGCTGACGGCCGAACAGGAAGTCGCTCTGGGCCGCCGCTGGAGAGAGCACGAGGACGTGGAAGCGGCACGCGAGCTGGTGCTGTCCCACCTGCGTCTGGTCGTTGCCGTTTCGCGCAACTACCTGGGCTATGGGCTTCCGCAGGCTGACCTGATCCAGGAAGGGAACATCGGGCTGATGAAGGCCGTCCGTCGCTTCGATCCGGAGCGCGGCGTCCGTCTGGTTTCGTTCGCCCTGCACTGGATCAAGGCCGAGATCCACGAATACGTGCTGCGCAACTGGCGCCTGGTCAAGATCGCGACGACCAAGGCGCAGCGCAAGCTGTTCTTCAACCTGCGCAGCATGAAGGTGTCGGCCTCGGCGTTGACGCACGGCGAAGCGGACGCGATCGCCAGGAAGCTCGGCGTCAAGCCCGAGGAAGTGTTCGAAATGGAGACGCGCATCTCCGGCGGCGACATCGCGCTCGATCCGACGCCGGGTGACGAGGATTCGATCACGCCGATCGCCTACCTGGCCGATCCCGACGACGAGCCGTCGACGGTGCTGGAGCACAACGAAACGGCGGCGAACCGCAGCGAAGGCCTGCGTTCGGCGATGTCCAAGCTCGATGACCGCAGCCGACGCATCATCGAGGCGCGCTGGCTGCGCGAGGACGACACCGCCTTGACGCTGCAGGAACTCGCCAACGAGTATGGCGTCTCCGCCGAGCGGATCCGCCAGATCGAGAGCAAGGCCCTGAAGACGATGCGCACGCAGATGGCATCGCTGCAGTAGCGGGGTACCCCTCCCCCCGGCCCTCTCCCCGCACTGCGGGGAGAGGGAGCGTCGCAGATCAGAGCTCGACCTGCGTTCCCAGCTCCACGACGCGGTTGGTCGGAACGTGGAAGAACTCCGAAGCCTTGGTGGCGTTCTTCGACATCGACACGAACAGCTTCTCGCGCCACAGCGCCATGCCCGGCGACACGGTCGCGATCAGCGTCTCGCGCGAGACGAAGAACGATGTCTCCATCATGTCGAACGCGAAACCGCTGCGCCCGCAATCCTCGAGCAGCTCGGGGACGTCGGGTTCTTCCTTGAACCCGTATTTCGCCGTCATCCGGTAGAACTCGCAGCCCAGCGCCGCGATCTCGATGCGGTCGCGCTCCGCGACGTAGGGAATGTCCCGGGTCACGATCGTCAGGAAAACGACGCGCTCGTGCAGCACCTTGTTGTGCTTGAGGTTGTGCAGCAGCGCGTGCGGCACCCGGTCCGCCGTCGACGTCAGGAACACCGCGGTCCCCGACACGCGCGTGGGCGGCGAGGCCTCGATACTCTGGATGAACAGGTCCAGCGGCATCGCGTCCTCGGCGAGGCGCGTCATCAGGATCGCGCGGCCGCGCTTCCAGGTCGTCAGCAGCGTGAACACGACGCCCCCGATCAGCAGCGGGAACCAGCCGCCATCGGGGATCTTGAGCGAATTGGACGCGAGGAACGTGAGGTCGACGACGAGCAGCGGCGCCGTCACCAGCGCTGCCACCCACCTGGGCCAGTGCCAGATGCGCCGCATGACGACGAAGATCAGGATCGAGTCGATCAGCATCGCCATCGTCACCGCGATGCCGTACGCGCTCGCAAGGTTGTCCGACGTTCGAAAGCCCAGCACCAGGGTGATGATCGCAACCAGCAGCATCCAGTTGATGAACGGAACGTAGATCTGCCCGATCGTGCGCTCCGACGTGTGCTCGATGGTCAGCCGCGGGCAGTACCCCATCTGGATCGCCGCCCGCGTCAGCGAGAACGCGCCGGTGATCACCGCCTGCGACGCGATGATCGCGGCAGCCGTCGCGAGCAGAAGCAGCGGCATGCGGCCCCACTCGGGGGCCAGCAGGTAGAACGGATTCTGGATCGCCGACGGGTCGCCGAGGATCAGCGCGCCCTGTCCGAAATAGTTGAGCAGCAGCGCGGGCATCACCAGGAACAGCCACGCCCGGCGGATCGGGCTCTTTCCGAAATGGCCCATGTCGGCATAGAGCGCCTCGGTGCCGGTCACCGCGAGGACCACGGCGCCCATCGCGACGAACGAGGTCAAGGGGTTGGCGGCGGCGAACCTCGCCGCATACACCGGGTCGAGCGCCCGGAGCACGGTCGGATGGCGAAGTATCTCGAGCGCGCCCAGCACGCCGAGCGCGACGAACCAGAGCAGCATCACGGGCCCGAAGACGGCGCCGAGGCTCGCCGTTCCCCTGCGCTGGACGGCGAAGAGCAGGACGAGGATCGCCACGCTGGCGGGAACGATGAACGGATGCATTGCCGGCGCGATGACGCCCAGGCCCTCGACCGCGCCAAGCACGGTGATCGCCGGCGTGATCATGCCGTCGCCGTAGAACATCGCCGCCCCGAAGATGCCGAGACCCACCAGCCACCACCGCAGGCGCCCGCGATCGGCCACCCCGCGCGAGACCAGCGCCGTCAGCGCGAGGATGCCGCCTTCGCCGCGGTTGTCGGCGCGCATGATCAGCGCGATGTACTTGAGCGTCACGACGATCATCAGCGCCCACACGATCGCCGACAGGACGCCAAGGACGTTGTCGTGCGTCAGCGAGAGTCCGTAGGGACCGGTGAACGCGGTGCGCAGCGTGTACAGCGGGCTCGTGCCGATGTCGCCGTAGACGACGCCGATCGCGCCGACGACGAGCGGCAGCGTGCGCGCTGGCCTTCCTGCGGAAACCGTCGCCGTGGTCACGGTCGCAACGCCGGCCCGCTTCAGGCGGCGCTGTCGTCAGTGCGACGCGAGAAGCGGATGTTGAGCTGCTTCAGCTTGCGGTAGAGGTGGGTGCGCTCGAGGCCGGCCTTCTCCGCCACCTTGCTCATGTTGCTCTGCTCCCGACCCAGCAGCTGCTCGAAATAGATGCGCTCGAACGCCTCGCGCGCCTCGCGCAGCGGCAGCTCGAAGAACCGCGTGGTGATCTCGGGCGCGATCACCTGGTTGGGCGACGCCGCTTCTCCCAGCAGCCGCTTGACGTGATCGGGCGTGATCTCGCCGCGCACGACGAGCATGTTCGCGACGACGTTGCGCAGATGGTCGAGGTTCCCCGGCCAGTAGGCGCTCGCGAGCGCGGTCAGCGCGGCCGGTGACAGTGTCGCGAGCAGCGGCTGCGCGCGCTCGCCCGGGGCCATCTCGCGCCAGAAGCGCTCGATCAGCGCCGGGATGTCCTCGCGGCGCGCGCGCAGCGGCGGGAGCACCACCGCGCCGGCCGAGAGCTGCGAGAGCAGCGCAGCGTCGAAACGCCCCTCGGCGGCGAGGTTCGCGAGCGGCTCGCTCGAGGTCGCGACGAGAACGATGTTGTGCTTGTCGAGCTTCGGCAGCAGGAACGCGAGGCCTTTCTGCTCGGCGCGCGAATACTGGCCGATCTCGGCGCAGTGGAGCACCCCCTCGCGGGCCTCCTCGAGCAGCTGCAGCGGATTGTTGGTGAGCCGGGCGCCATTGGCCAGCGCGACGAACGGCGCCCCCGGAAGCTCCAGCGCCCTGGCGGCGATGTCCTGGCCGGCGCCCGATTCGCCGAGAACCAGGATCGGCCTGCGTGCCGCGAGCAATCCCTCGAGCGAGCGCTCGGCCTCGCGGATCGCCGTACCGGTGCCCAGCGCCGACAGCGAAACGCGCCGCGGCTCGTTCGCGGCGACGGTCTTGAACGCCCGCGCGATCGTCGACAGCAGCTTCGACAGCCCGATCGGCTTCTCCAGGAAGTCGAACGCGCCGATCTTGGTTGCCTCGACCGCGGTCTCGATCGTGCCGTGGCCCGACATCATCACGACCGGCATCGTCAGCAGCCCGCCGGAACCCCATTCGCGCAGCAGCGTCACGCCGTCGGTGTCCGGCATCCAGATGTCGAGCAGAACCAGCGCGGGCTGCTGGCGCTGGCGGTATGCGCGCGCCTCGCCCGCGTTCTCGGCGAGCGCGACGCGATAACCCTCGTCCTGGAGAATCTCGAACAGCAGCTCGCGGATCCCGACCTCGTCGTCGACGACGAGGATCTCCCTGGCGCGCACGATCCGGGGGTCGATCATGCGGCGGCCGCCGACTTGAGGGTGCGGAAATGCAGCGTCACGCGCCCCCCATGGGGAACGGCGTTCTCCAGCGTCACGCGGCCGGCGTGTTCGTCGACGATCTTCTTCACGATTGCCAGTCCCAATCCCGTGCCTTTGGCCTTGGTCGTCACATAGGGCTCGAATGGATGCTCGAGCACGTTCGGTGCAAATCCCGGGCCGCGGTCGCCGAATGCAAGCGTCGCCTCCGTGCCGGTCACGGCCAGCGTGATGTCGATCCGCGGATCCTCGACACCGGACTGCGCGTCGATCGCATTCTGCAGCAGATTGTGGAACACCTGGCGCAGGCGGGTGGGCTCGCCCTGAATTATGACCGGCATCTCGGGAAGCGCGAGCGCCACGTGCGGGCGCAGATTGTCGTACAGAGCGAGCACGTCGAGCAAGAGGGCGGCGACGTCCACCGCCTGCATCTGCCCGGCACGCGGCTGGCGCGCGTAGATCGCGAAATCGTCGACCATGTGCTTCATCGCGGCCACCTGCGAGACGATCGTCTGCGTCGCCCGACGCAGCGTGTCCTGGTCGGACTCGTCGAGCCTCGGCCCGAGTTTCATGGCGAGTCTCTCGGCGGAAAGCTGGATGGGCGTCAGCGGATTCTTGATTTCGTGGGCGAGCCGGCGCGCCACTTCCGCCCACGCGGCATCGCGCTGGGCCTCGAGGAGCTCGGACACGTCGTCGAACACGACGACGTAGCCGGGCACGGGGGCGCCGGGCAGCCGGGTCCCGCGCAGCAGCAGCGTCCGCGTCTGGCCGGTCACGGTCAGGGCGGCCTCGCGCTGCCATTGTCCATCCCTCGAGCCCCGGAATCCCTCGGCAACCAGCTCGGAGAAGGGGGCGAGCGCAGGCAGGCGCCCGCCCCAGTCGGCGAGGGGCGTACCTGCGAGGTCGGCGAACGGCTGCTGCAGGATGACGGCGGCACTGGGGTTGGCCGTGCGCAGGCGGTAACGGTCGTCGAAAGCGAGGACGCCCGACGACAGGTTGCCCAGCACGCTCTCGAGGTAGGCGCGCGTCATTTCGGTCGCGCGCTGCGATTCCTCGGTGCGGACCTTCGCGTCGGCGAGCTGCGAGGTCATCGTGTTGAACGATTCGGTGAGCACGCCGAGCTCGTCGGTCGACGTCACCGGCTGGCGCCGCGTGAAATCGCCTCCTGCGACGGCGCGCGTGCCCTCGGCGAGCAGCCCCAGCGGCTCCGCGAAACGCTCGGACAGCACGACGGCCAGGCCGAGCGCCGAGGTCAGCGCGAGCAGCAGCGTCAGCGTCAGCGTCACCTGGTACAGGCGCTTGAGTGCATTGCGCGAGAACGTGATCTCCTGGTAATCGCGCGCGCCGGCCTGCACCTTTTCGAGGTCCTGCGCGAGCGGGCGCGGCACGCGCTCGACCACCTGCAGCACGCGCAAGGGGTCGATCCGGTCGCTGCTGTTCACCGGCACCACGACGCGCAGCCGCAGGCCGCCGTCGGACGCCTGCTCGACCCGGGCATAGGTCTGCTGCAGCCGGGCCTGCCGCAGCGCATCGCCCGGCAGCGCCTCGGGCGGCATCAGCGACCCCCCGATGCCGCCGACGGCGAGCACGGTGCCGGCAGGCGAATAGAGCGCCGACTCGTAGACGCCGGTTTGCTCGGATGCCCGGTTGAGGGTCGCCGCAGCGGCGCCCGGCGCATCGGCCACCGCGGACGCGATCGCAGTCGCGCGCGTAGTGGTTTCCCGCAGCAGATAGTCGAGCGAACTGCGCCCGAGGTTGATGCCGCCGTCGAGCGCCCGGTCGACGCGCACGTCGAACCAGCTCTGGATGCTCTTGCCGAGGAACTGCACCGACACCGCGTAGACGAGCGCGCCGGGCAGCACCGCGACGAGCGAGAACAGCAGCACGAGCCGCAGCGCGAGGCGCGAGCCGAACACGCCGGCGACGAGATTGCGTCGCAGCTGCAGCAGCTGGCCGCCGACGACCAGCATCAGGAGCCCCACCAGGGCGCCATTGATGACCAGCAGCGTGTTGTAGTGGCGCGCGAACAGGTCGGTGTTCGCGGTCGCGGTGGCGAGCAGGAACAGCGCGATCGCCGCGATGCCGGCGAACGTCAGCGAGAACCAGCGCAGGCGCCGGGACGCGAGAATGCTCGTCATGGCGTGAAAGTGAACCGGTGCCAGCCGGAGTCGAGCTGCCACTCGCTGGACGCAAGCGCATTGACCTGGAAGGGCTTGGGCAGCTCGTTGACGTCGAGCCTCTCGCGGATTGCAGCGTCGTAGCGCGTGCCCTTCACGAGCCCGTCGGCGCGCAGCACCGGCCGCGACGCGACGCGCCCGATGAAGCGCTGGACGTCGCCCAGCGAATCAAAGGCCTGGCCGAGCGGGCCGCTCGCGACTCGGTATTGCTGGGTCAGCGCGCTGTACGACACGCGATAGGTGATCGACCATTGCGCGACCTTTTCGCTGAACCACAGGATACGGGCGCGTTCGAGCTCGAACTCGATCGTGAAATACAGCGGGATGCCCTTTTCCAGCGCTTCCTCCAGCGTCGGCGTCAGCGCGAAGTCGAAATCGGCCGACAGCAGCACCTCCCCGTCCTCGATCGCGAGCGAGGCCCCGCGAACGGGGATGCTGTCGGCGATCGCCCCCGCTGCAGCCAGGGTGATCGCCGCCCCGGCGGCCGCAGCCAGCAGGCGGCGGCGCATCGTCGAGGCCGGCACGGAATCGCGTTGGAGATTGGGCTGCATGCGGAGAGGTTGCGCGTCGGCCCCGTTTCCGGGGCGGGTGATCACTATTCGCGCAGGGTGCCGAGGCGCCGCAGCGGCCTCACGGGTTCTTGCGGAGCAGCGCGTAAAAGAACCCGTCCTGATTGTGGCGCGCGCCCGAAGCCGAAGGCAAGATTTGGCCGCCGCGATGCGTCACCCCCTCGGGGAAATTGATGGTTTCGCGCAACGCGTCGGGGTGCCGGGCGCAGAACTCGTCGACGCGCTCGTCGTTTTCCGCCCTGAACACCGAGCAGGTCGCGTAGAGCATGCGACCGCCGGTCGCAAGCAGCGGCCAGGCGGCGGCGAGCAGCCGCGACTGCTCGGCGGCGAACGCCCGGACGTCGGCCGCGCGGCGCCGCCACTTGATGTCGGGATGGCGCCGCACGATGCCCGATGCCGTGCAGGGCACGTCGAGCAGGATGCGGTCGAACGGCCTGCCGTCCCACCACCGGTCGGGGTCCTTCGCGTCGCCCTCGACCACGTGAACCGTGCGCCGCTCGTGGCGCAGCCGCAGCAGGTTCTCCCGCAGCCGGCGAAGCCTCGCCGCATCCGCGTCGAGGGAGGTGAGGTCGATGTCGGCACATTCGAGCAGGTGGGTCGTCTTGCCGCCAGGTGCCGCGCAGGCATCGAGGACCCGCATGCCGTCGGCGACACCGAGCAGCGGTGCCGCCAGCTGCGCACCCAGGTCCTGGACGGCGAACGCCCCATCGGCGTAACCCGGCAGTTCGGTCACCGGCCTGGGCCTCGCGACGATCACGCCGCAGTCGCCGACCTGGGTGGCCCCGATTCCCGCCTCGGCGAAACGCGCGATCAGCGCCGGCGCCGAGGTCATGCGCAGGTTGACGCGCAGCGACAGCGGCGGGCGTGCGTTGCCGGCGTCGAGCATCGCCTCCCAGTCGTCCGGAAAGTCGCGCCGCACGCGCTCGATCCACCACTTCGGGTAGGAATGGCGCGCGACCTCGTCGTCGTTCACGGCGGCGAGCAGCGTTTCCCGCTCGCGCAGGAACCTGCGCAGCAGTGCGTTCTCGAGCCCCTTGGCCGCCGGGCGCACGAGTTGCGCGGCAGCCTCGACCGCGCGATCCACCACGGCGAATGCGGGCGCGCGCGTATGCAGGATCTGGTAGAGCGCCACCGCGGTCAGCGAGCGCAGCAAGGCGTCGGGGATCGGAGTGCGCGAGAGCCTTCGGGTGAGGGCATCGAGCGTGCCCCAGTGCCGCAGCGTGCCATAGGCGAGCTCCTGCACCAGCGTGCGACCGCGCAGTTCGCTGCCGTCGTCGACCTCGGCCAGCGCGTCGGTCAGGCTCGCGCCCTCGATCACGCGAGCGACTGCGCGCGCGGCCAATGTCTGCTCGGCGTGCATCGGCTGCGCGGCCTATGCCCTGACGCGGCCCCGCGGACGACCGTCGCGCGCGCTTGGGCGGCCGGCGGTCATCGGGCAGGTGAACCGAAGCGCGACCCGGTCGCGATCCCGCGTCCTGCGGCAAACGCGGCCGCGGGCATCCGCCGGCCGCCGGCGGGTTGGACCTCGACCAGGCGGAGCAGGCTCCGGCTGCCCGCAGGACCACAGGCGACGTCGATCCCGGCGGCACCGACGGCGACGACCGTTCCCGGATCGAGCCGGGCCAGGTCGACGGCGATGGCTTCCGGGACCGGCCCCGCGGTCGCTCCCAGCGGCAGGGCAGCCCACAGCTTGACGGCAGCGCCGTGCCACGCCGCCGCGGCGCCGGGCGAAGGCGCCATCGCGCGGATCCTGCGATCGATGGCGACTGCAGGCGAGTTCCAGTCGATCGCGGCATCGGCGCGGCCGAGCTTGGCCGCATAGGTGACGCCGGCCTCGGGCTGGGGCCGGCTCGGCAGCCGGCCGTCCCGCGCCAGCGCCGCCAGTACGTCGACGATCGTCGCCGCGCCAAGATCGGCGAGCCGATCGTGCAGTGTTCCGGCGGTTTCGCGAGCGCCGATGTCGATCGCGCGGGATTCGATGATCGCGCCGGTGTCGAGCCCCTCGTCCATCTGCATGATCGTGATGCCGGTGGTCGCGTCGCCGGCCTCGATCGCCCGGGCCATCGGCGCCGCGCCGCGCCAGCGCGGGAGCAGCGATGCATGGATGTTGAGGCAGCCGCTGGCGGGCCACCCGAGGACTGCGCGCGGCAGGATCAGCCCATAGGCGGCCACGACGAGCACGTCGGCGGCGGTTTCGGCGAGCATGGCCTGCGCCGCGGCGTCCTTGAGGGTCCGGGGTTGCCGGACCGTCAGTCCCTGCGCCTCGGCATAGCGTCTGACCGGGGATGCCGTGACCGCGAGGCCTCGGCCCGATGGCCTATCGGGCTGGGTGAGTACGACCGGTATCGTGTGTCCCGCGGCATGGATCGCCGCGAGCGCGCGCACGGCGAATTCCGGCGTGCCGGCGAAGCCCACGCGCATCTGGGGGGCCGGATCAGCCGGCGAGCTTGTGCTTCTTGCGCATCCGGGCGGCCAGCCGGGTGCGCTTGAGCGGTGACAGGTATTCGACGAAGACCTTTCCGCGCAGATGGTCCATTTCGTGCTGCACGCACACGGCGAGCAACCCCTCGGCGTCGAGTTCGAAGGTTTCGCCGTGCTCGTCGAGCGCACGGACCCGGATCCGCTCCGCGCGCGCCACCTTGTCGTAGTAACCGGGGACCGACAGGCAGCCTTCCTCGTTTTCGGCCTCGCCCTCGGCCTTCAGGAGCACCGGATTGATGAACACCTGCAACTCATCCCGCGCATCGGAAATATCGATGACGATCACTTGTTTGTGAACGTTCACTTGCGTCGCGGCCAGCCCGACGCCGGGGGCAGCGTACATCGTCTCGGCCATGTCGGCGACGAGCTTGCGGATTTCCGGCGTCACGACAGCCACCGGGGCTGCAACCTTTTTGAGACGCGGATCGGGGTATTCGAGGATCGGAAGCAGTGCCATGTGCGCTTTGGCTTGCCAAATGCAAGTTCCAGATGCAGAATCGCCTTTAAGTCCTTATTTTGTGGCGGTTTAGGACGTTAGCAAGTCCGCCCCACCCGAAAGAGGCCATATGCGTCAATACTTTACCACAGCCTCGCGCCTGATCGCGATTTGCGCGCTCCTCTGCATCGCGGCCGGGAGCGCAGCTGCGCGCGCCCAGACGATCCCGCTCGCCGACAATCCACCGTCAAGCTACACGGTGAAGAAAGGCGACACGCTGTGGGGTATCGCCGGCAAGTTTCTCAAGCAGCCCTGGCGCTGGCCCGAATTGTGGCGGATGAACCGCGATCAGATCCACAACCCCAACCTGATCTATCCGGGCGACGTCGTCAAGCTGGGCATGGTCAACGGACAGCCCGAGCTGTTTCTGGAACGCCATACGGTAAGGCTCGAGCCGTCGGTGCGGATAGCGCCTCTGGCCGAAAGCTCGATACCGGCAATCCCGCAGGCCGACATCGAACCGTTTCTGACCCGTCCGCTGATCACCGGGCCCGGGGGACTCGCCGACGCGGCGGAGATCGTCGCCGGCCGCGACGACCGGGTCGTGCGCGGACAGGGCGACGTCGTCTACGTGGCGGGGCTCGATCCGAAAGGGGGCGACCTCTGGTACATCTACCGCCCCGGCCAGCGCCTGGTCGACGTGAACGGCCAGACCCTGGGCTATGAGAACCGGTTCCTCGGCACCGCGCGCGCGGACAAGTTCGGCAAGCCCGGCGAGGCGTCGACGGCGCGGATCGAGTCCGCCACCGAGGAAATCATCATCGGCGATCGGCTCATTCCGGCGACGCGCGAGGTCGTCCAGAACTACGTGCCTCACGCACCCGACCATCCGATCGACGGATACATCCTGAAGCTCGCCAACGACGCGTCGGAGACCGGGCGCGGCTACGTGGTCACGCTCGACAGGGGTTCCGAGGATGGGCTCGAAGTCGGCAACGTGCTCGCGATCTACCGGGTCCGCCCGCCGGTCCGCGATCCCCGGCCGGGTCAGGAAGGACCCGCCACCATGTTCCCGAACCTCGACAACACGACGGTCTTCGCACCTCCCAAGTCGCTGAACATCCCCGACGAGCGCATGGGTGTCCTGATGGTGTTCCGGGTATTCGACCGCGTGTCCTACGCGCTGGTCCTCAATTCGACCGGCGCGGTCCGTGCCGGCGATTACGTCACCAACCCGTGACCTCGTGGCGCGCCGGGCGATGCCCGCGCGTGCCAACCGGTTCCGGTGAGCGTCGATTCGCGCACGCTCGCGTGGGCGGAGCTCGCATCCAGGTCGCTCCCGCAGCGCGCCGTCGTCGAGTTGCTCCGCGCATTCGGCGACCCGGCGACCGCGCTGTCCGCATCCCGGGCCCAGCTCTCGCGCATCGTCGCGCCGCCGCTCGCCGATCGCGTGCTCGCCGCCGCGCCCCGCGCCGAAATCGAGGCGACCGCGCGTTGGCTGGAAGATCCCGCCCATCACCTGATCGCCTGGGACGATGCCGACTATCCGCGCGCGCTGCTCGACGTGGGCGACGGGCCGCCGGTGCTGTTCCACATCGGCCGACGCGATCTGCTGAACCGCCCGGCGATCGCGATCGTCGGCAGCCGGAATGCAACCCCGCAGGGAATCGCAACGGCGCGGGAGTTCGCCGCCGCCCTGTCCGCCGCCGGACTCACGATCGTGTCCGGGCTCGCCGAGGGCATCGACAGCGCCGCCCACGCAGGCGCGCTCGACCGCTCGTCCGATCGGGCCACCCGCTCGCCGGGCGCGCCCGCCGCGGGGTCGACGATCGCCGTCGTCGGCACGGGCCCCGATCGCGTCTATCCGGCGAAGAACCGCGACCTCGCAGCGCGAATCGCGTCCGAGGGCGCGCTGGTCTCCGAGTACTTTCCCGGCACGCCGGCACGCAAGGAAAATTTTCCGCGCCGCAACCGCCTGATCAGCGGCCTTTCGCGCGGCGTGCTGGTCGTTGAAGCGACGCTGTCGTCGGGATCGCTGATCACGGCACGGCTCGCCGGCGAGCAGGGCCGCGAGGTTTTCGCGATTCCCGGATCGATCCATTCGCCGTTCGCCCGCGGCTGCCACAGGCTGATTCGCGAGGGCGCCAAGCTCGTCGAGACCGCGCAGGACGTCCTGGTCGAGCTCGGATGCGCGCAGCCCGCGACGGAGGGCTCAGCTGCCGCAAACCGCGCCGGCGCCGCAGGCGCGCAGACCGCGGCCGTGCGCGCCACCGCGGCGGTCGATCCCGCCGATGCCCTCGGCCGCGAAGCTTCACCGCTGCTTGCGGCGATGGGCTACGATCCGGTCGGCATCGACGTGCTGGTGGCGCGGACCGGCCGGCCGGCCTCGGAGGTCGGGGCCCAACTCGTGCAACTGCAGCTCCAGGAACGTGTCGATGCTTTGCCTGGGGGGCTTTGGCAGTGCAGGCGGTGAGCTTGGTAGCGAGTGCCCACTAGGCAGCTTGACTGCGCCAGATCGAGGTTCCCTGAGGGTTTCCTGCCGCATTCCCCCGGCATCGTCCAAACGACGGTTGCCCGCGGCTCGGGTCCTTCGGTAGTATCGGCGGCCCCGAATCCCCGGCCGGCCCCCTGCGCTTGGCAATCGCCCGCCCGGGCCGCATGTTGTTGATTCAACCCGGCATGGCACCCGCCGCCGGCGCAACGCAGCCTTTTCCGAACCCGGATTCCCTTGTCGAAGAACCTGATCATCGCCGAGAAGCCCTCCGTCGCCGCCGACATCGCGCGGGTGCTGGGCGGCTTCACCAAGCACGCCGACTACTACGAAAGCGACGCGTACGTGCTTTCGTCCGCGGTCGGGCACCTGCTCGAGATCGGCATGCCCGAGGACGAGGAGGTGAAGCGGGGCAAGTGGACGTTCGCCCACCTGCCGGCGGTGCCTTCGCGCTTCGAGTTGAAGCCGATCGAAAAGAACGAGGCGCGCCTGAAGACGCTGCTGAAGCTGATCAAGCGCAAGGACGTCACCCGTCTGGTCAACGCCTGCGACGCGGGCCGCGAAGGCGAGCTGATCTTCCGCTATATCGCCCAATACGCGAAGACCGACAAGCCGATCGACCGCCTGTGGCTTCAGTCGATGACCCCGGCGTCGATCCGCGAGGGTTTCGAACGCCTGCGCAGCGACCGGACGATGCGCCCGCTCGCAGACGCGGCGGTGTGCCGCTCGGAATCGGACTGGCTGGTCGGCATCAACGGCACGCGGGCGATGACTGCGTTCAACTCCAAGTCCGGAGGATTCCAGCTGACGACGGTCGGCCGCGTGCAGACCCCGACGCTCGCGATCATGGTCGAGCGCGAGCAGAAGATCCGCGCGTTCGTTCCGCGCAATTACTGGGAGCTCGTCGGAACGTTCCGCGCGGAAGCCGGCGAGTACACGGGCCGCTGGTTCGACGAGAATTTCAGGAAGGGCGTGGAGGCTCAGGGCGCCGCCGCGGACGATCCGGACCGTCGTCCCGAGCGGATCTGGGACGAGGCGACGGCGCGGGCGATCGCCGGGGCCTGCGTCGGCAAGCCCGGGCAGGTCACCGAGGAGTCCAAGCCCTCGACGCAGATCGCGCCGCTGCTCTACGACCTCACGAGCCTGCAGCGCGAGGCGAACGGCCGGTTCGGCTTCTCGGCGCGTACGACGCTGTCGCTCGCGCAGGCGCTCTACGAAAAACACAAGGCGCTCACCTATCCGCGGACCGATTCGCGCGCGCTGCCCGAGGATTACCTCGGCACGGTCACTGCGACGCTCGAGGAGCTCGCCGAAACCAACGCCTATGGCGGATTCGCGCGCAGCATCCTGAAGAACAAGTGGGTGCGGCCGAACAAGCGCATCTTCGACAACTCGAAGATCTCGGACCACTTCGCGATCATCCCGACGCTCGTGCGGCCGAAGCAGCTGAACGAAGTCGAAGGCAAGCTCTACGACCTCGTCGTCAGGCGCTTCCTCGCGGTGTTCCACCCCGCCGCCGAATTCCAGGTCACGACGCGGATCACGCGGGTCGGCAAGGCGCCGTTCAAGTCCGAGGGCAAGGTGCTCGTCCAGCCCGGCTGGCTCGCCGTCTACGGCAAGGAGGCGGCGGGCGACGAGCCGATGCTGACGCCGGTCAAGGTGCGCGAAGTCGTCGACCCGTCCGCGGCGAAGGCCGCGGTCCCGGATCGGGCGAGCGCCACCCGGCGCTACGAAGGCGTCGAGACGGTCGCGACCGAGAAGGTCGATGTCACCGCCCTGACGACGCGTCCACCGCCGCGCTACAACGAAGCGACGCTGCTGTCCGCGATGGAAGGCGCCGGCAAGTCGATCGAGGACGACGAACTGCGCGAAGCGATGCGTGAAAAGGGGCTCGGCACGCCGGCGACCCGCGCGCAGATCATCGAGGGCCTGATCGCCGAGCGCTACATCCTGCGCGAAGGGAAGGACCTCATTCCCACGCCCAAGGCGTTCTCGCTGATGACGCTGCTGCACGGCCTCGGCGTCCCGGAGCTCTTCTCGCCCGAACTCACCGCCGAGTGGGAATTCAAGCTGGCGCAGATGGAGCACGGACAACTGCCGCGCAGCGAGTTCATGCGCGAGATCGTCGCGATGACCGAGCACATCGTCGCGCAGGCGAAGAACTACGAGAGCGACACGATCCCCGGCGACTTCGCAACGCTCAAGTCGCGCTGCCCGAAATGCGGCGGTGAAGTCCACGAGCGGTACAAGAAATTCCAGTGCGTCGATTGCGACTTCGGCTTCTGGAAGATCATGGGCGGCCGCCAGATCGCACCCGACGAAGCCGACGTGCTGCTGTCGACGCGTGAACTGGGCCCGCTCGACGGCTTTCGCAGCCGCCTCGGCAGGCCGTTTTCAGCGAAGCTCCGGCTGACCGACGCCAACGAAATCGAGTTCGATTTCGGACCGCGCCTCGACGACGACGACCAGGCCGCGCCCGACTTTTCGGGCCAGGCGCCGCTCGGCCCCTGCCCGAAATGTGGCCATCGCGTCTTCGAGACTCCGAATGCCTATGTCTGCGAGCGTGCGGTCGGAGAAGGAAAGACCTGCGATTTCCGCTCGGGCCGCACGATCCTGCAGCGCCCGATCGAACGCGAGCAGATGACCAAGCTGCTCGAAACGGGCAAGACCGACCTGCTGCAGTTCGTATCGACCCGCACACGCCGCCCGTTCTCGGCTTTCCTCGTCAAGCAGGCGGACGGCAAGGTCGGCTTCGAGTTCGAAGCCCGGGCGCCCGGGCGCAAGGGCGCGCGGCCCGCCCGCGCCGCCGCGTTGCGCACGCTCGGCGCGCACCCGCGCGACGGTCAGCCGGTCGAGCTGCACGCAGGGCGTTACGGCCCCTACGTCAAGCACGGCACGACCAACGCGACCCTGCCCGACAAGGATGCCGTCGACACGCTGACGCTCGAGGAAGCCGTGGCCCTGGTCGACGCCAAGGCAGGACGCGAAGCGCCCGCGACCAGGCGCGCAGTGAAGCCCCGCGCAGCGCGCAAGACACCGACCGTCGCCTCGGAACCCGACGCGCCGGGGATCGCGCCGCGTGGAGCCAGGACGGCCGGTTCGCGCAAGACGCCCGCCGCAACCAAGAAGATACCCGCGACCAAGAAGGCACCCGCAACCAGGAAGGTACCCGCAACCACGAAAACCCCAGCCGCGGCGAAGAAGACCGCGGCGACCAGGAAGACCACCGTGGCGAGCAAGACCGCAGCCGGCACCCCCGCAGGAGCTCCGGCCACGGGGGCGCGCAAACCCGCCGGTCCCCGCGCAACGCGAACCACGCGCCGCTAGCGCCGCAACCGGTCGCGGATCCCGATGCAGCGGCTCCTGATCGTCGTCGGCGTCCTGTTGGTGCTGGTCGGCCTCGCCTGGCCATGGCTTTCAAGGCTCGGCCTCGGACGATTGCCGGGAGACATCAACATCGAGCGGGACGGGTGGTCGTTTCACTTCCCGCTGATGACCAGCGTCATCGTGTCGCTGGTCCTGACGCTGCTCCTCTGGCTGTTCAGGAAGTAGCGGAGCACCGGTCGGTCCGCGAACGAGACGCGGCGCAGGGTTTCAGGAACCCGCTGGCCCTTCGACGTCGAAGCGGATCCCCTGCGCGAGCGGCAGGTCGCGACCCCAGTTGATCGTGTTGGTCTGGCGCCGCATGTAGGCCTGCCAGGCGTCGGAGCCCGACTCGCGACCGCCGCCGGTCTCCTTCTCTCCGCCGAACGCTCCGCCGATCTCGGCACCCGAGGTTCCGATGTTGACGTTCGCGATGCCGCAATCGCTGCCCGACGCCGCGAGGAACGCCTCGGCCGTGCGCACGCTCTGCGTGAACACCGACGACGACAGCCCCTGGCACACGCCGTTGTTCATCGCGATCGCCTCGTCGATCGTGTCGCAGGCCATCACGTACAGGATCGGGGCAAAGGTCTCGCGCTGCACCAGCGCCGACGCGTTGTCGATGCCCGTGACGATGGTCGGCTCGACGAAGTGGCCGACCCGCTCGACTGCTTTGCCGCCATGCACGATGCGTGCGCCCGATGCGCGCGCCTCGTCGATGGCGAGCGTGTACGCCGTCACCGCGGCATCGTCGATCAGCGGTCCCATCAGCGTTCCCGGATCGAGCGGGTCACCGATCCTGACCTGCGCATACGCGCGCGCAAGCCGCGCAAGCAGCTCGTCGATGCGCGACCGGTGCACGATCAGCCGGCGGGTCGTCGTGCAGCGCTGCCCGGCGGTGCCGACCGCGCCGAAGACCACCGACGGAACGACGAGGTCGAGGTTCGCGTCGTCGGCAACGATGATCGCGTTGTTGCCGCCGCATTCGAGCAGCACCTTGCCGAAGCGTGCACCCACGGTCTGCGCAACGGAACGCCCGACAGCCGACGAGCCGGTGAACGACAGCAGCGAGACCCGTGCATCCGCGGCGAGCGCCTGTCCCGCCTCGTGTCCGCCGATCGCCAGCGCGAACACCGGCGGCAGCGCGAGCTCCTCGACCACGCGATCGGCGAGCGCCGACACCGCGAGGGCGCACAGCGGCGTCTTCGGCGAAGGTTTCCAGACCGTCGCGTTGCCGCAAACGCAGGCGAGCATCGCGTTCCACGCCCAGACGGCGACCGGGAAGTTGAACGCGGTGACGACACCGACGACGCCCAGCGGATGCCACTGCTCGTACATCCGGTGCGAGGGCCGCTCGGACTGCAGCGTCTTGCCGTAGAGCATCCGCGACTGGCCCACGGCGAAATCGGCGATGTCGATCATCTCCTGCACTTCGCCGTCGCCTTCGGCCTTGATCTTGCCGTTCTCGAGCGCCACCAGCGTGCCGAGGGCATCCTTGTGCTCGCGCAGGAGCTCCGCACAACGCCGCACCGCGTCGCCGCGCCTCGGTGCCGGCACGTCGCGCCATGCGCGCGCGGCATCGCTCGCCGACTGGAGCAGGCGATCGAGATCTTCCGCATTCGCCGTGGCGACGCTGCCCAGGGCCAGGCCGTTCGCCGGGTTCGTCGACGGGAGCAGCGCGCCGTGCGACCGGGGGCCATGCGGACGTCGAACCTGGCCATCGGGGCCGACCTTCAGCCCTAGCTTCGCAAGCGTCGATGCGATGCGCGGATCGTGGGTCATCTGTATTCCCGCTGCGTAACAGGTTGCGCGTTCACTGACACACGGTGCCGGGGGACGTGAACACCTCGCGCGTGATCGCCTTCGCCTGCGACACCCCGTCCACCGTGTACGCGAACGTCCCGTTCGCTCCGTCGCTGAAGGTCAGCGTCAGGGTCCCGACCGGCGTCTCAATGACCCGCGTCGGGTCGAACGGCATCGCGTTGAACGCCGGTCCCGTCGTCCGGTACAGCGTCCCCGTGTACACCCCCGGCCCGGTCTTCGTCGCCGGTCCCGACAGCCACAGCGGATTCCCGTTCGCGTCGTAGGTGAACCAGGTCGCGAAGATCACGTCGCCCTGGTGGGTCAGGTTCACCCCCCACCCCGACTCGCTGCCTGCGGGGGAGGCCCACCACAGGTCCTGGTAGTTGGTCGCCTGCGCCGCCGGCAGCGTTCCTCCGAACGTGCACATCGGCACCGAAGCGCCGAACACCTCGCGGGTCAGCGCCTTGGTCTGGGTCACCCCGTTCACCGTGTAGGCGAAGCTCGCGTCGTTGGCGTCGGTGAAGGTCAGCGTCCCCGAGCCCACCGTCGTCTCGGTCACCTTCGACGGATCGAAAGGCACCGCGTTGAACGCCGGGCCGCGGGTGGTGAAGATCGTCCCGGCATAGACACCGGTCGCGGTCCTGTTCGCCTGCATCCCCAGCCACCAGGCCTTGCCGGTCGTGTCGTAGGTGAACCAGGTGGCGAAGATCACGTCGCCCTGGTGCGCGAAGTTGATCCCCCAGCCCGACTCGCTCCCCGCCGGTGCCGCCCACCACAGACCCTGGTAGTTGGGGGTCGTGGCGGCGAGCGCGGCGGCGGCTCGCACCGCGGCGCCGGCGTCGACGATGCCCGCGCCGCAGCGGTCCGGTCGTGCAGTCCGAGGTGGCGACGAACGGCGACGCGGTCGATTTCAGTATCGAGACGACCTGGTCGGGCGTGAGCGCTGGATTCTCCGACAGCATCAGCGAGATCGTTCCCGAGATCATCGGCGCCGAGAAGCTCGTGCCGCCTTCGAAGCGGAACGAATCATCGACGGGTCCGGCGCTCCCGCTGTTCGACAGCACGATGATTCCATCGTCCTGCTTGATCACGTTGAAGCTACCGCCGGGTGCCGACAGGGTGATGCCCGAACCGAAGTTGCTGTAGGAGGCGAGGTTGCCCGAGGTGGTCGTCGATGCGACGGCGATGATCCCCGGACAGCTCGCGGGTGTGTCGTTCGCAACATCGGCCGAGCTGTTCCCGGCCGCGACGACGATCGCGCGCGTCACGCCGTTCGCGTAGGCCGCGCTGATGACCGGCGGGTAGACCGGGTTGCAGCTCCCGCTGCCGCCGAGGCTCAGGTTGATCACCTGCGCGGGCGTTGGATTCGCGGGCACGCCAGGCACCGGCAGACCCGCGGCCCAGGCGATGCCGTCGGCGATGTCCGAATCGTAGCCGCCGCAGCGCCCCAACACGCGCACCGGCAGGATCTTCGCGTTCCAGTCGATGCCCGCGGTCCAGTACCGATCATTGCTGTTCGCGGCGATGACGCCGGCCACACTCGTACCGTGCCACGAACTTGTCCTTACCGGACAATTTGCGAACTCTCCGGTCTGCATGGCACCGGTCAGCCAGTCCCCAGGGTCGGTCGCATCCGGGTCGCGGCCATCGCCGTCGTTCGCCACGGCGGGGTCGGAGATCATGTCGTAACCCGCTAGAAAGCGCCCGACCATGCCCGAATGGGGTCTGTAGCCGGTGTCGACGACCGCGACCACCGTCGTCGGCGAACCGTGCGTGACTGTCCACGCGTCGAATGCGTTGATCGACGTCGGATTGTCGAACAGATAGGTCTGCGCCGCGATGAATTCGTCGTCGACCGGATACGCCTGCAACGCATGGCGCAGATGGTCGACCTGCGCGAACTCGACATCGGGATCCTGCGCCACCCGCGCCGCGGCCCGCTCGGCCGCGGCTTCGCCGTACACGCCGTCGACGGTGACCACGTGTGCCCCCAGCGCCATGCCGCGCAGATCACGCATGGGCAATCCGGTCGCGGCGCCGAGCTTCTCGATCCTCGCGGCGTCGGTCAGCGCCGATTTCGCGCCGTCGGCCTTGAGCTTCACGATCAGGCGCGCCTGCTGCGCATCGGCAGCGGCGGCCGCGCCCAGTGCGACCACCGCCACGATCAATCCGATGACGACACGCCAAGGCCTGGTCATTGCAGCGTCCTTTGCCTGGGTGTCAGTGAGGGGCTGCCGCAGCCGTCTTTTCGTCCCGCAGGTATCGGGCGAAGAAGCCCTCGACGCGGTGGAAGAAGTCGAACAGGTCGGTGTCGCGGCTCAGACCGTGCCCCTCGTCAGGGTACACAACCCACTCGTAAGGCTTGTGATACTTGTCGAGAGCCGCCCTGAAATCGCTGCCGTGGACGAGCGGGACCCGCCGGTCGCTTGCGCCATAGGCAAGCAGGATCGGCACGCTCACCTTTTCGGCATTGTCGAGAGGGCTCACGCGCTTGAAGCGCGCGCGATCGGTCTTCGGGTCGCCGACCTGCCAGGCGAGGAGTGTCGAATACTCGGCGAGGCGCGACAGGTCAGTCTGCGCGTTGTCGAAAAGGTAATCGATCGAGGTCACGCCGGCCAGGGAGACCGCGCATTTGATCAGCTTCGCGTCCTTGATCGCGCCCCACATCGCCGCGTAGCCACCGTAGCTGCCGCCGTAGAAACAGACGCGCGAAGGATCGGCGATACCCTGCGCCACCGTCCATCTGACGCCGTCCTCGAGATCGTCCTGCATCTCGTCGCCCCACCTGCGGAACCCGGACGACTCGAGCTTCCATCCGAACCCCTCGGTCCCGCGGAACTGCGGCTGCAGCACCGCGTAGCCGCGTGAGGCGAAGAACTGCACGTCTGCGCGGTATCCCCAGTCTTCCGCCGGGACGATCGGGCCACCGTGGATGTCGACGATGAGCGGCAGCGGCTTGCCGTTTGCATCCAGCGGCACCGTCAGCAGCGCAGGGATCGTCATTCCATCGCGCGCCTTGTACCGGACCCATTTCGTCGGCGCCATAGCCTTGGGGTCGATCCACGGCTCGTAGGAAAAGAGCTTTTCCATCTGCATCGTCTTGCCGTCGAGCAGGTAGACCTCCCCCGGATCGCGATCCGAATACGACACGACGATCCAGTGGTCGCCGCTCTCGCTGCGCTGGATGACGTTGACGGTGCCTGGCAACGCCGTGTCCACGCTCTTCTGGACACTGGCCCATTGCGCGTCGAACCATGCGACCGATGGCCGATCGTTCGTATAGCGCAGGCCAAGCAGCTTGCGGGCCTTGTAGTCGACGACGAACCTGGCGTTGCTTTCATCCACGTCGCGCACCGGGTGGTCGACCACCTTGTTGCCGAATGTTCCCGTGTCGACGTGGTATTCGTAGATTGCGGCCCGATCGGCGCCGTCCTTGCGCGCGGATACGTAGAGAGTCTTTCCGTCGGGGCTGAACTGCATCGGCTCGGAGTCGAGGCGGCCGAGCTTTGCGTGCTCGACCGCGACCCAGGGATCTTTGGCGCTCTTGCGCACGTACCACGCGGAACGGTCGTCATCGACGTCGTCGGAGACTGCAGCGCGGGGGACGCCGTCGAAGTCGACGACCCAGCGACTGACGCTCCCCGGCGAATCGAAAGAGAGCAGGGTCTTTTTGCCGGTGGACGTGTCGTAGCGGTAGAGATCCTCGCTCGCCAGATTGCGCTCGCGGGCGGTCAGAAGCACGTCGTTGGTGCCGGGGACCACCCGCAGCAGCCGTACAGTCCAGGGGCGATGAAAATCCTTGGGGGCGATCGTGGAGGCGTCGACGACGACACCAAGGCCGACGGCAAGGATGCGCGAATCGCTGCCGTCCCGGTTGACGGCGACGATGCCGGATTCCTGCGGTGGCTCTCCGGCAACCTGCTGCAGGTCGCCGATGCGCACGACCAGGCGCCTGTCGTTCTGCCAGACCAATCCCACCACGTCGCTGCCACCGGGGGAGGTCATGCGCACGACTTCGTTCCTGTGGTCGAGATCGATCACGGCGATGCCGCGGTGCTCACCCACCGGCGCGATGACGGCGAGAAAACGCCCGCTCGGCGACAGCTGCGCGCCCCCAAACTGCGGCTTGCGGAAGAAATCCTCGACGGTCGTTGCGCTCGACGACCGGTCTGCCGCCGCAGGGAGCGCGATGAGCCCGGCAACCGCGGCCAGCAGCAAGCCCGCGAAAAGACGTCGGCACTTCGGCATCGTCGTCCTCCATCGCGATCGATCCTCGGGACTCTGGGCGCCGACCGGGAATCGGCGACGAGCCCGTGGACGCGCCAGTCCCGACGACGACGTCGCGCCGTTCGGGGGTGATCGGCTCAGACGTCGAGGTTGCGCACGCCCAGCGCGTTGGTCTCGATGAACGCGCGGCGCGGCTCGACCTGCTCGCCCATCAGCGTCGAGAAGATCTCCTCCGAGCTGATCGCGTCCTCGATCTGCACCCTCAGCAGGCGCCGTACCGAGGGATCCATCGTCGTCTCCCACAATTGCTCGGGATTCATCTCGCCCAGGCCCTTGTAGCGCTGGATCGCGACGCTGTCGCGCGCCTCGGCGAGCAGCCAGTCGAGCGCGTCCTTGAAGGACTTGACCGCCTGCTGCTTGTCGCCACGCTTCACCGTCGCGCCGGGGTGGATAAGGCCCTGCAGCACATCCGCCGCGGTGCGGATCTGTGCGGCGTCGCCGCTTGCCAGGAAATCGGCATCGAGCACCGTCGCATGCGGCGTCCCATGATGCGTACGGACGATGATGATCCGGTGCGTCTCGGTCGCGGCGTCGTAGCGCGCCTGCACCGTCACTTCCGGATCGTCGATGGACGCCTGCAAGGCCGCCGCGCTCGCCGTCGCCGTGGCTTCCGTTGCGAGATCGACGCGCACACCGTTCAGCATCGCGCGCAGTGCGACCGGCTCGACGGCACGCGCGAGGCGCTCGATGACGGCCTCCGCAAGCAGATACTCGCGCGCGACGTTGCCGAACGATTCCGCGGCGAGCGGCTCGCGGCCCTCTCCGGGCACGAGCTCGGCACCCTTCAGGGCGACACGCAGCAGGTGCTGCTTCAGCTCGTGGTCGTCCTTCAGGTACACATCCTCGCGGCCCTGCTTGGCCTTGTAGAGCGGTGGCTGCGCGATGTAGATGTGGCCGCGCTCCACCAGCTCCGGCATTTGCCGGTAGAAGAACGTCAGGAGCAGCGTGCGGATGTGCGAGCCATCGACGTCCGCGTCGGTCATGATGATGATACGGTGGTAGCGCAGCTTGTCGGCGTTGAACTCCTCCTTGCCGAAGCCCGTGCCGAGCGCCGTGATCAGCGTGACGATTTCCTGCGAGCTCACGAGCTTGTCGAAGCGTGCGCGCTCGACGTTCAGGATCTTGCCGCGCAGCGGGAGGATCGCCTGGAACTTGCGGTCGCGACCCTGCTTGGCGGACCCGCCTGCCGAATCGCCCTCGACCAGGTAGATCTCGCACAATGCGGGATCACGCTCCTGGCAGTCGGCGAGCTTCCCCGGCAGGCCCATGCCGTCGAGCACACCCTTGCGGCGCGTCAGCTCGCGCGCCTTGCGCGCCGCTTCACGCGCGCGCGCGGCGTCGACGATCTTGCCGCAGATGATCTTCGCGTCGGCAGGGTGCTCGAGCAGGAACTCCGCGAGCTTGGCGCTGACCACTTCCTGCACGATCGGCTGCACCTCGGAGCTCACCAGCTTGTCCTTCGTCTGCGACGAGAACTTCGGCTCGGGCACCTTGACCGACAGCACGCAGGTGAGGCCTTCGCGCATGTCGTCGCCGGTGGTCTCGACCTTCGCTTTCTTGGCGATGTCTTCCTTCTCGATGTAGTTGTTCAGCGTGCGCGTCATGGCCTGCCGCAGCCCGGTCATGTGCGTGCCGCCGTCGCGCTGGGGAATGTTGTTGGTGAAGCACTGCACCGACTCCGCATACGAGTCGTTCCACTGCATCGCGACCTCGACGGTGACGCCGTCCTTCTCGCCGATCGCAGTGAAGATCTTCGGGTGCAGCACGGTCTTGCTGCGGCTCATGTACTCGACGAAGCCGCGGATGCCGCCCGAGTACGCGAAGTTCTCGCTCTTGCCGTCGCGCTGGTCGACGAGCTCGATCTTGACGCCGTTGTTCAGGAACGAGAGTTCGCGGATGCGCTTGGCGAGGATCTCGTAGTGGAACTCGATGCGGCTGAAGGTCTCGGTCGCCGCCATGAAATGCACTTCGGTCCCGCGCCGGTCGGTCGTGCCGACGACCGCGAGCGGCGCTACGGGGACGCCATGCCGGAACTCCATCTGGTACGCGTGGCCGCTGCGCCAGATGCGCAGCTTCAGCCACTCGGACAGCGCATTGACCACCGATACGCCGACGCCGTGGAGGCCGCCGGAAACCTTGTAGCTGTTCTGGTCGAACTTGCCTCCGGCGTGCAGTTCGGTCATGACGATTTCGGCTGCCGACCGGCGCTCGTCGTCGTCTTCCTTGATGTCGGTCGGGATGCCGCGTCCGTTGTCGACGACCGACACCGAATTGTCGGCGTGGATCACGACCTTGATGTCGTCGCAGTAGCCCGCCAGCGCTTCGTCGATGGCGTTGTCGAGAACCTCGAACACCATGTGGTGCAGGCCGGTGCCGTCGGACGTGTCGCCGATGTACATTCCCGGCCGCTTGCGCACCGCATCGAGTCCCTTCAGGATCTTGATGCTCGAAGAATCGTAGTCGTCGCCGTGCTGCTTGGGTTTCGGGTGTGCTGGTGTCATCGCTACTTTCGAATGGACTGCCGGGGCGATCAGATGCGCATCGGCATGACGACGTACTTGTAGTCGTCACGGCCGGGAATGGTGATCAGCGCACTGGAATTGGCATCGCCCAATGCCACGCGGACGTTCTCGCTCGAGATGTTCGAGAGCACGTCGAGGAGGTAGGTGATGTTGAAACCGATGTCGAGGCCTTCGCCCTTGTAGGCGACCGGCAGCTCCTCCTCGGCCTCTTCCTGTTCGCTGTTCGCGCAAATGATCCGCAACTGGCCGTCACCGAGCACCAGTCGCACGCCGCGGAACTTCTCGTTCGACAGGATTGCGGCGCGCTGCAGCGCAGACAGGAAACCCGCCCGTTCTAGCTCGATCAGCTTCGTGTGTCCGGCCGGGATCACCCGGTTGTAGTCGGGGAACTTGCCATCGACGACCTTCGACACGAGCTCGACATTGCCGAAACGGAAGCGGACCTGGTTCGCGAGGATGTCGATGGTGAGCGGATCCTCGACGTCCTCGAGAAGCTTGGAGAGCTCGAGCACTGTCTTGCGCGGCAGGATCACTTCCTGGCGCGTGTACTGGCCCGGCACGGCGAGGCTCGCCCACGACAGGCGGTGCCCGTCGGTTGCCACGGCCTGCAGCGATCCGGCGTCGATCACCAGCAGCATGCCGTTCAGGTAGTACCGGATGTCCTGCTGCGCCATGGCGAATTCGGCGAGCTTCAGCAGCGACCGGAAATCGCGTTGCGGCAACGACAGCGATTGCAGCTGCTCGGTGCCGAGGTTGATCCGCGGGTAATCGCTGGCGGAGAGCGTCTGCAGGTTGAAGCGCGAGTTCCCCGCGCGCACCGTCATCCTGCTGGCCGTCGCATCGACGTTCAGCTGGGCGCTTTCCGGCAGTGCGCGCAGCAGGTCGTGAAGCTTGCGCGCGCCGACGGTCGTCGCCTGGCCGTCCTTGCCGGCGAATTCGCTGACTGCGGTGATTTGCATCTCGAGGTCGGTCGCGGTCACGTGCAGCTTGCCGTCCTTCTGCTCGAGCAGGACATTCGCGAGTATCGGCAGCGTTTGCCGTCGTTCGACAATCCCTGAAACGGCTTGGAGCGGTTTCAGCAGCGCATCGCGGGCTATTTGTTTTAGCTGCATTGTCGAAGACTAAGAATAGTAATAGGAGGAGGCGTAAATCGCTGACATCATCGATTTGCGCAGCGTCGTCAGGGGCTTGGCGTCAAGCCAACCCGCGTATAACTGTGGTGCCGGCTGTGGATCGTTTGGGGGCATTTCCGGGTTTTTGGCCCGGGACCGATCAACCCTCAAATTATACCCGCTCGCGACCCCTCTTATCCAGCCGATTCACGCCTTCCGGTACAGGGATTTCATAGGGCTTCGCAGGTCTCAGCTGCGGAGGACCTGGAGCAGGAAATTGACGTCGTGATTGAGCTCGGGCATCGAGTCACGCAGCTTGGCGATCTGCCGGCAGGCGTGCAGGACGGTCGTGTGGTCGCGGCCTCCGAAGTTGCTGCCGATCTCGGGCAGCGACAGCTGGGTGAGTTCCTTGGCAAGCGCCATCGCGACCTGCCGTGGCCTGGCGACGGCCCGCGAACGCTTCTTGGAGTGCATGTCCGAGATGCGTACCTTGTAGTAGTCGGCGACCGTCTTCTGGATGTTGTCGATCGAGATCTGCCGGTTCTGCACGGCGAGCAGGTCGCGCAGGGCTTCCTTGGTCATCGCGAGCGTGATTTCCTGACCGTGGAAGCTCGCGTAGGCGAGGATTCGCTTCAGCGCACCTTCGAGTTCGCGCACGTTGCTGCGGATGTGCTTGGCGATGAAGAACGCGACCTGTTCATCGAGGCTCACGCCGACTGAAGCCGCCTTGGACAGCAGGATTGCGACCCGCATCTCGAGCTCGGGGGGCTCGAGGGCCACGGTGAGGCCCCAGCCGAAGCGCGAGATCAGGCGCTCCTCGATGCCCTCGATTTCCTTGGGGAAGGTGTCGCAGGTGATGACCACCTGCCGGTGCGCTTCGATCAGCGTGTTGAACAGGTAGAAGAACTCTTCCTGCGTGCGGCTCTTGCCGCCGAAGAACTGGATGTCGTCGATCAGAAGCAGGTCGAGCGACCGGTAATGGCGCTTGAAGTCGTCGAAAGCCTTGTGCTGGTAGGCCCGGACGACATCCGAAACATAGGTCTCGGCGTGAATGTACCGGATCTTGGCTTCAGGGTTCTGCAGCAGCAGCTGATGGGCGATCGCCTGGATCAGGTGCGTCTTGCCGAGGCCCACGCCGCCGTAGACGAACAGTGGGTTGTAGGACGTCGGGTGTTCGGCGACCTGCAGGCCCGCTGCGCGAGCGAGCTGGTTGGCCTTGCCGGCGACGAACGCCTGGAAGGTGAAACCCGGGTTGAGACCCCCCGGCTCGACGCGACGGTTGCCACCAGGCTTGATGGCGAGGGGCCCCATCGAAGGGGGATTCTCGGACGCCGGCCGGTCGGCTGCGGCAGCCCCGATCGAGGTCGCGGGCGGGGCCGGCGCGGCCGATGCATCGGCCGCGACATGGAAGGAATCGCCTTTCGCGACAGGCCCCCCGGGGGGGCGACCGTGCGCAGACTGGGTGGTGGCCCGGGCGTCCGCCACGGCGAATTCCACCGCGAGCTCCTCGCCTGCAGCTTCCCGGGCAACCGCTTCGATACGTCCGCCGAAACGATCCTTCACCCACTGCAGGACAAAGCGATTGGGGGCGACCAGACGCAGCCTGCCCGGCGCATCGGAGCAGGTTAAGGGCTTGATCCAGGTCGCGAATTGCTGCGGCGTCAGCTCCCGTTCGAAAACGGAGAGACAGGCGGCCCAGGCATTGGAAGAGCTGGCGGAATGCACGCGGAGTTTGCCGGTCGAAGGGGATCGAAAGTGCTGGAAACCCGGCCGCGCGTTCTTTGCACGAGTCCTGACCGGGGGGGCATTGTAGCCGCGTCAAATGGAGTTATCCACAGCGCTTTCCGGGCCGGGGGGCGGCACGTGAACTGGTGGGGGCTGCGGTGAAAGTGATCACTCGCGCCGGGCGGGCGGGGTCGCCCGGCCGCGGCCTCGATTGACAGAACGAGCGTAACGCGCTCTAATACAAGGCTTTTCCGCTGTCGCCTGCAACCGGGTTCCCGCGTGGGCGCGGCCCATCAGCAACCCACGGGCAACCTACAGGTCCTCGACGATGAAACGCACTTACCAACCTTCGAAGCTGCGCCGCGCGCGTACGCACGGATTCCGCGCCCGGATGCAAACCGTCGGCGGCCGCAAGGTTCTCTCGGCGCGGCGCGCCAAGGGCCGCGCCAGGCTCGCGGTCTGACGCTGATTGCGTCGCAGCCGCGCATCGGCAATTCCCGCTACCGCCTGCGCGGCATCGGCGCATTCGAAGCCGTCTTTCGCAGCGGCAGGCGGCACGATGCGCAGTTCCTGCAATTGATCGCAGCGCCCGCTGCTCAATCGCCCGGCCGCGTCGGCTATGTCATTGGTCGCAAGGTGATGCCGCGAGCGATCGACCGCAACCGGCTGCGCCGCTGCCTGCGCGAAATGGTCCGCTCGGCGCGACCCGCCCTGGAGGCGTTCGACGTGATCCTGCGGGTCAAGCGCGGCGTGGCCCGGTCCGAGATCGAGCTCGTGCTCGACGAGGCGCGGCGACTGCTGGCCGGGCTGCCGGAACCGGCGGGTGCCCTCCAATGAAGCACCTACTGCTCGCCCTGCTGAAGGGCTACCAGTACCTGCTGCGCCCGATGCTGGGTTCGAATTGCCGTTTCTACCCGAGCTGTTCCGACTACGCGCGCGAGGCGATCGAACGCCATGGCGCGATCCACGGAACCTGGCTCGCGATCAAGCGTCTCGGACGCTGTCACCCTTATCATCCGGGCGGCTACGACCCGGTCCCCTGACGCCACCCGGTCTCCTCACTCGAACCCGCCGAGATCCCCGGCGCGCGCGGCGGTCGCTGCGCGATCGCCGGGCCGGCAACGCCCAAGCCCTGCATGGACATCCAACGCCTGATCCTCTGGCTCGTCTTCTCCTTTTCCGGTGTGATGCTGTGGCAGGCGTGGGAGCGCGAGCACAACCCTCCGTTGCCGGTACCGACGACGCAGTCGTCCGCGCCGGCGGGCGGCCAGGCGGCGACGCCGCCGATCCCGGGTGCCGAGGCGCCGGGGGCGACCGCGGGTGGCGTTCCGTCGGCTCCGGCCACCGCCGCCGCGCCCTCGACGGCGGCGGTGCCCACGACCGGGGGCGCCGTCCCGGCAGGCCGGACGATCGAGATCCGCACCGATCTCTACACGGCCGACATCGACACCATCGGCGGGATCATCACCCGCATGGGCCTCGCAATGCATCGCAATGCCGAGGATAGGTCCAAGCCGTATTACGTCCTGCTGCACAACGCCGACCGGACCTTCGTCGCGCAGGCGGGGCTGATCGGCGACGGGCTGCCGAACCACCGGACACCTTATGAAGTCCTGCCGGGCCCGCGGTCGCTGCCGGCAGGCGCCGATCATTTCGACCTGAAGCTCCAGGCGACCGCGCCCAACGGCGACAAGGTCGTGCAGACGCTGACGTTCCACCGTGGCAGCTACGTGATCGACGTCGCGTTCGACATCACGAATGCCGGCACCGCGCCGCTCAAGCCCGAGGCGTATTTCCAGCTGATGCGCGACACGAAGGTGGCCGGCGTCGTGAGCCGGATGGGGCCGAAGCCCTACGTCGGACCGGTCGTCTACGACGACCAGGACAAGTACAAGAAGATCGATTTCGCCGAGATCGACAAGGACGCGGCCGATCCCAGCCGCAAGCCGCCGTACACGCGGGTGACCGACAACGGCTGGATCGGGATGGTCGAGCACTACTTCGTCGTCGCGTGGCTGCCGCCGGAGACGCCGAAGATCGAACGCCGTTTCTACACGACCCGGCTCGGCAACGACCTGTACACGGCGGGCGTGCGCTATTCCGAGGGCACGATCGCGCCGGGGGCGACCGGCGTCATCCACGCGAGCCTCTACGCGGGCCCGCAGGACCAGGAGGTGCTCTCCAAGCTCGCCCCGGGCCTGAACCTGGTGGTCGACTACGGCATCTTCACGATCATCGCCGAGCCGCTGTTCCTGCTGCTCAAGTTCCTGCACAAGCTGATCGGCAACTGGGGCTTCGCGATCATCGTGATGACCATCATGATCAAGGGCGCGTTCTATCCGCTGAATGCGACGTCTGCCCGCTCGATGGCGAAGATGAAGCTCGTCGCGCCGAAGATGAAGGCGCTGCAGGAGCAGTACGCCAACGACAAGCAGCAGCTCCAGATGAAGATGATGGAGCTCTACAAGCAGGAGAAGATCAACCCGCTGGGCGGCTGCCTGCCGATCGTCGTCCAGATCCCGGTGTTCATCGCGCTGTACTGGGTGCTGCTGTCGGCGGTCGAGCTGCGCCATGCGCCGTGGATCGGCTGGATCCACGACCTGTCGGCGCCCGACCCGTTCTTCGTCCTGCCGGTCATCTACGCGATCACCGCGTACCTGCAGGTGAGGTTGTCTCCGACGCCGATCTCCGATCCGGTGCAGGCGAAGGTGATGCAGATCATGCCTGTCGCGTTCTCGATCATGTTCCTGTTCTTCCCGTCGGGGTTGGTGCTCTACTGGCTGGTCAACAACCTGCTGCAGATCGCCCAGCAGTGGCACGTGAACCGGGTGCTGACCAAAGAGACCGAGCAGGCCGCCGCCAAGCGGCGCTGATCCCCGCGGCGCGGCGCCAGGTCTCCCCTGGTCGCGCCCGATGGGCGGCGGCGCCTTGCGCGTAGCGCGGTAAGCTCACCCGCATGGACCCGCCGCGCCCCGCCGCACCGTCCGCCGGCGCTTGCGCTCCGACGATCGCCGCGATCGCCACGCCGCCCGGGCGCGGTGGCGTAGGCATCGTTCGCGTGTCGGGCGGCGACATCGCCGCGCTGGTCGAGGGGATCGCGGGACGCGCATTGCCGCCGCGCGTCGCGACCCGGGTCACGTTCCGCGACGCGCGGGGCGCGCCGATCGACGCGGGCCTCGCGCTCTGGTTTCCCGGACCGCATTCCTACACCGGCGAGAACGTCGTCGAGTGGCACGCGCACGGCGGTCCGGCCGTGATGCGCCTGCTGCTCGCCCGCTGCATCGAGCTGGGCGCAAGGCTCGCGGAGCCGGGGGAATTCACCAAGCGCGCGTTCCTGAACGGCAAGATGGACCTCGCCCAGGCCGAGAGCGTGGCCGACGTCATCGATGCTTCGACGACCGCCGCCGTGCGTGCGGCTGCGCGCAGCCTGACCGGGGAGTTCTCCTCGGAAGTGCACGCACTGCGCGATGCGCTGATCGAACTGCGCATGTACACGGAAGCCACCCTCGATTTCCCGGAAGAGGACGTCGAATTCCTGCGCGAGGGCGACGTGCTCGCCCGTGTCGCCGCGATACGGGCGCAACTCGGGGTCATCCTCGCGCGGTCGCGCCGCGGCGCGATCCTGCGCAACGGCCTCGCCGTCGTGCTTGTCGGCGCACCCAACGTCGGCAAATCGAGCCTGCTGAACCGTCTGGTAGGCGACGAGGCCGCGATCGTGACGCCGATCCCCGGCACGACGCGCGACACGATCGAGCGGCCGATCGAACTCGCCGGGATTCCGCTGACGGTCATCGATACCGCCGGACTGCGCGAAACGAGCGATGCCGTCGAGGCGCTGGGCATCGCCCGGACGCGAGCGGCGATCGCCCGTGCCGATGTTGCGCTGGTGCTGACCGATGCGCGCGAGCCGCTCGCCGACACGCGCCTCGCCGAGGAGCTTCCCGGATCGCTTCCGCGCATCGCCGTGCGCAACAAGTGCGACCTCGCGGAAATCACCGCGCACGTCGAGCACGGTGAAGACGGTGCGGCGCAGGTGTGGATGTCCGCGCTGACCGGCGAAGGTGTCGCGATGCTCGAGGCCGAGATGCTGCGCGTCGCCGGCGCCGAGCATGCGACCGAGGATGTCTACCTTGCGCGCGAACGCCAGTTGGGCGCGCTGACGGAAGCCGCGGCACACCTCGATGCCGCGGGTGAACACGCGGCGACCACGCCGCCGGCGATCGAACTCTTCGCCGACGAATTGCGCGTCGCACAGGATGCGCTGTCGAAAGTGACCGGCGAATTCACCGCCGACGATCTGCTCGGCGAGATCTTCTCGCGGTTCTGCATCGGGAAATAGCGCAGCATCCGCAGCGGGAGCGGGAGCCGGATTGCTGCGTTGCAATGCCCCGCTCCGATCGACGAGCTTCCGGCGCGACGCGATGGGTCAGGCCCTTCGGCCACCCGCAAGCCGACGAATCCGCCTTGGGTTTCGTCGCGGGCGCGTGCTAGAGTTTTCGGCCCACAGCAACCGCGCCTAAGGCGTTCGCACCATGCGCAGTCCCGAGCCGATCTCCGCGTTATCCGACCTTGCTGCCGCCACAGGCGCGCCGGCCCATGTCCGACATGCACGATTGCTCGCATGGGTGCGCGAGATCGCGGCGCTGACCAAGCCGGATCGCATCGAATGGAGCGACGGCAGCAGCGAGGAATACGACCGTCTGTGTGACGCGATGGTCGCGGCGGGAACGCTGATCCGGCTCGACCCGGTGAAGCGCCCGCACAGCTTTCTCGCGCGGTCGGACCCGTCGGATGTCGCTCGCGTCGAGGACCGTACGTTCATCTGCAGCGAACGCGAGGACGACGCGGGCCCGACGAACAACTGGGTCGAGCCCGGCGAGATGCGCAGGATCCTCGACGGGCTGTTCGAGGGATCGATGCGCGGACGGACGATGTACGTCGTCCCGTTCTCGATGGGCCCGCTCGGCAGCCCCATCGCGCACATCGGCGTCGAGATCACGGACAGCCCTTACGTCGTCGTCAACATGCGGCTGATGACGCGGATGGGCTCCGCGGTCTACGACGTGCTCGGTGAGGACGGAAGGTTCGTGCCATGCGTGCACTCGGTCGGAGCGCCGCTGGCCCCCGGTGCGAAAGACGTCGCCTGGCCCTGCGACGCGAAGGACAAGTACATCGTGCATTTTCCCGAGAATCGGGAGATCTGGAGCTACGGCTCGGGCTACGGCGGCAACGCCCTGCTGGGAAAGAAATGCCTGGCGCTGCGCATCGCGTCGGTGATGGGTCGTGACCAGGGGTGGCTGGCCGAGCACATGCTGATCCTCGGCGTCACCTCGCCCGAAGGCGAGAAGCGCTACGTCGCGGCGGCTTTCCCCAGCGCATGCGGCAAGACCAACTTCGCGATGATGATTCCGCCGCCCGAATTCGACGGCTGGCGCGTGACCACCATCGGCGACGACATCGCGTGGATCAAGCCGTCGGCAGACGGGCAGTTCCGCGCGATCAACCCGGAGGCGGGGTACTTCGGCGTTGCACCCGGTACGTCGTACGAATCGAACCCGAACGCGATGGAGACGTTGCGGGAGAACGTGATCTTCACCAACGTCGCACTGACCGACGACGGCGACGTCTGGTGGGAGGGCATGACCCGGACCCCCCCCGCGCACCTGATCGACTGGCAGGGGAAGTCGTGGACGCCCGGCTGCGGCCGGCCGGCCGCGCACCCGAACGCGCGCTTCACCGTCGCAGCCACCCAGTGCCCGTCGCTCGACCCTGCGTGGGACAGCCCCGAGGGCGTCCCGATCTCGGCCTTCGTGTTCGGCGCGCGGCGCTCGGACACGGTGCCGCTGGTGTCACAGGCGCGCAGCTGGGAGGAGGGCGTCTACAAGGCGGCGACGATGGGTTCGGAGACGACGGCGGCGGCCACCGGGAAGGTCGGCGAGGTACGGCGCGATCCGTTCGCGATGCTTCCGTTCTGCGGGTATCACATCGGTGACTATTTCGATCACTGGCTGCGCATGGGCAGGCGTGTGAGCGAGCCGCCGCAGATCTTCAGCGTCAACTGGTTCAGGAAAGGCGCCGACGGGCGCTTCGCCTGGCCCGGATTCGGCCAGAACATGCGGGTGCTGAAGTGGATGGTCGAGCGCTGCGCAGGCCGCGCCGATGCGGTGGAAACCGCCTTGGGCTTCGTTCCGCGCTACGACGATCTCGACTGGGCCGGGCTGGAGTTCGAGGTCGAACGGTTTGTCGAGGTCATGCACGTCGACAACGCGCAGTGGGCGCAGGAACTCGGGTCCCACGATGCGCTGTTCGATCGGCTTGGGGACAAGCGACCGGATGCCTTGATGATCGAGCGCGCCCGGTTGGAAGGCCTGATTGCAATGTAAGCACTCACTTTTAATGCTTGCTGTGCCAGTCAACGATCCATAGCGCGGTTCGCCCGCCGGCGTTTCGGGCGAGGGAAGTCGGTGGCGCCGCAGTCCGCGGCGTCGAAACCGGTGGTGCGGTCGCGTCGAGCCTGCGCGCACGCGGCATTCGCGTGGCCGCCGCAACGTCGCCTCGGGTCGCAACCGCATCGGGCGTGCGGCGAATCCACCCCGCATCAGCCGGCGCCATCCGGCATCAGCCGCCGCTGCGGAGCGTGCGGACGGGACCGCGTCTCCGGCCGCCGTTGGTGTTGCCGCGGTCGTCATGCGCGGCGACTCGCGTCGTCCGGACGGACGATGGCGCGTTGGCGCGGACACCGGTTCAATCGCCATCGGGGCGCGGCGAGCGCCGTCGCCATGAACTCGAACCACCCTGGGTCGGGCGGGAGCCCCTCGCTGGAGGCGTCACGGCAGTTCGGGGTGGGGGCAGGCAGTCGCCGCGACGGGGGCCTTGCGCCTGGAAACGGACGGGTACACTTTCGCGGCGGTCACCCGCCCGAAACCCACCCGGCTGGGACGCTACCCGCCCGGCCCCCGATCGCATTGCGCCGGACCTTCGCCGAGGAATCGCCGGGGTGAAGCGGGGCCACCGTGGCCCATTTTTGGGACTCCCTGCCAATCCGGCATCGGGGGCGGCGCCGCAAGGATGATCCCGACGCGCGGTTCCGCCTTGATTCGTCCGCGGGGGGGGCGATGACGAGATGGCGGGGGCGCCGGCACCGGCAGGCCGGCGAGTTCCTGGCCGAACTTCCGATGCCGCCGCGGGTGTTTCACGTGAAACCGCGGGGCAAGCATCTGCGCCGGGCACCCCGTGGCCCCGGGCACCCCGCGCGCGCGACCGGCACGGTTTCGCGAGCCGACCAGGTCCCGGCGGCCCGGCGGGGCAGAAGGCGAAGCAAGGGCAGGGTAATTGACTGGACCGCTCGCGGTCGGACCGGGGGCGATGGGTGGCGGGGAGCGGGGCGAGCGACGTATTGCCGGGGACCACGATCCGCTTGCGGGTTCCGGGGTGTGTTTCACGTGAAACGTGGCCGGCTGCGGTTCGCGGCAGCCCTCTTTGCGGAAAGCGGAGCGCCAGATGCTGTAGAATGACGGTTGCAGCCCGTCGGGCGCGCTAATGCGCAACATGTTGATTAAGAATGAGATTCTATAAGCGTTTCGATGTAATCGTCGTCGGTGGCGGCCATGCCGGCACCGAGGCTGCGCTTGCCTCTGCGCGCGCCGGCCGGAGCACGCTGCTGCTCACGCACAACATCGAGACGCTCGGCCAGATGTCCTGCAATCCGTCGATCGGCGGGATCGGGAAGGGGCACCTGGTCAAGGAGATCGATGCCCTCGGCGGAGCCATGGCGATCGCCACCGACGAAGCCGGCATCCAGTTCAGGATCCTGAACGCCAGCAAGGGTCCGGCGGTGCGCGCGACGCGGGCGCAGGCCGACCGGGTGCTCTATCGCCGCGCGATCCGGCGCCGGCTGGAGGCCGCCCCCGGCCTGACGCTGTTCCAGCAGCCGGTCGACGATCTGCTGCTCGACGGAGACCGGGTCGCGGGCGTGGTGACCCAGATTGGACTGGAGTTCGAGGCGGACGCGGTCGTCCTGACGACGGGAACCTTCCTCTCTGGCCTGATCCACGTGGGTCTCGAGCATTACGAGGCCGGGCGCGCCGGCGATCCGCCCGCCAAGCGGCTGGGCGAACGCCTGCGCGAGCTCAAGCTGCCGGCCGGCCGCCTCAAGACGGGGACGCCTCCGCGCCTCGACGGGCGCACGATCGATTTCTCTCGGCTCGCGATCCAGCCCGGCGATGATCCGGCGCCGGTGTTCTCGTTCATCGGCCGCCGTGATCTCCACCCCAGGCAGCTGCCTTGCTGGATCACGCATACGACAGCGCAGACCCACGAGATCATCCGCAGCGGCCTCGACCGGTCGCCGCTGTTCACCGGCGTCATCAAGGGCGTCGGTCCGCGGTACTGTCCGTCGATCGAAGACAAGGTCGTGCGCTTCGCGTCGCGCGAATCGCACCAGGTGTTCCTCGAACCGGAAGGTCTTGATACGCAAGAGATTTATCCGAACGGCATCTCGACATCGCTGCCGTTCGACGTCCAACTCGCGCTGGTCCGCTCGATCCCGGGTTGCGAGAACGCCCACATCCTGCGCCCCGGCTATTCGATCGAGTACGACTATTTCGATCCGCGGGGGCTGCGCGCCACGCTCGAGACCAAGGCGATCGGCGGCCTGTTCTTCGCGGGCCAGATCAATGGCACGACCGGCTACGAGGAAGCGGCGGCCCAGGGGATCCTCGCCGGCATCAACGCCGCGCGATACGCCGCCGGCCAGGAAGGCTGGTGCCCGCGGCGCGACGAAGCGTACCTCGGCGTGCTGGTGGACGACCTCATTACACGCGGCGTATCAGAGCCTTACCGCATGTTCACGTCGCGTGCCGAATACCGGCTGCAACTGCGCGAGGACAACGCGGACCTGCGCCTGACCGAGCACGGCCGCAGGCTTGGCGTCGTCGACGATGCGCGCTGGGACGCCTACGCGCGCAAGCGCGATGCGATCGCCCTCGAGCTCGAGCGGATCAAGTCGACGTACGTGAGCGCGAACCTCGTCGCGCGTCACGACGCGGAACGCGTGCTCGGGCAGCCGATCGAGCGCGACTACGCGCTCGCCGACCTGTTGCGTCGCCCCGGCGTCACCTACCGGACGCTGCACGAGCTCGGAGGCACGGGCATGCCCGTCGACGACGACATCGTCGCCGAGCAGGTCGAGATCACGACCAAGTATCACGGCTACATCGAACGCCAGCAGGCGGAGGTCGCACGGGCGCAGGCGCACGAGGAGACGCGCCTGCCGGTCGAGATCGATTACCGCCACGTTCGCGGCCTGTCGATCGAGGTCCAGCAGAAGCTCAATGTCCATCGCCCCGAGACGCTGGGCCAGGCTGCGCGCATCTCGGGCGTGACGCCTGCTGCGATCTCGCTGCTGCTCGTGCACCTGAAGCGCGGCTTCGCGACGCGTTCGGCATGACCGACGCATCGCAGGTTCGCGCACATCGCCCGACGCGGGCGCGTGGCGCATCGATTGAATCGCCGATCGCGCTGCCGCCCGGTGCGCAGCCCAAGCTCGATGCGTATCTCGATCTGCTCGTCAAATGGAACAAGGTCTACAACCTGACGGCGATACGCGACCGGGCGGACATGGTCACGCATCACCTGAACGACGCGCTGGCGGTCCTTCCCCATCTGCCCGCCGTGCCGGCGTTGCGCGTGCTCGACGTGGGGACGGGAGCGGGCGTGCCGGGGATCCCGATCGCGATCGCGCGGCCCGGATGGCGCGTCGTGCTGCTCGACGCAAACCGGAAGAAGGTCGCGTTCCTCACGCAGGCAGCGATCGAGCTCGGGCTCACCAACGTCGACGCAGTGGCGGTGCGGGTCGAGGATTACCGACCCGAGGCCCCGTTCGACGTGATCATCTCTCGCGCATTCTCGGACCTCGCGAGCTTCGTGCGCGGCGCGCAGCACCTTCTCGCGCCGGAGGGCCTCCTCGTCGCGATGAAAGGGGCATATCCGCACGATGAAATCGCACGGCTGCCGCGCGAGGTCGCGACCGTCGCCGCTCCGGCGCTCGGCGTGCCGGGGCTCGATGCGCAACGCCACCTGATCGTCATGCGTCGGACGCCGGAGAGTGCATCGTGACCCGCATCATCGCAGTCGCCAACCAGAAAGGCGGGGTCGGCAAGACGACGACGACCGTCAACCTCGCCGCGAGCCTTGCTGCAATGAAGCGCCGCGTGCTCGTCGTCGACCTGGACCCGCAGGGCAACGCGACGACGGGCGCGGGCATCGACAAGCGCGCGTGCTCGCGCACCGTCTATCACGTGCTGCTTGGCGAGACGTCTATCGCCGACGTGCGCGTGAAGTCCGAATCGGGCGGCTTCGACATCGTGCCCGCGAACCGCGAACTCGCCGGCGCCGAGGTGGAACTCGTCGACCTGCCCGAGCGCGAGACGCGGTTGAAGGACGCGCTCGCCGAAGCGCTGCGCCAGATGCGCGACGCGATCGGCGTGATCGCCGACGACTACGATTTCATCTTCCTCGACTGCCCGCCGTCGCTGTCGCTGCTGACGTTGAACGGCCTGTGTGCAGCCGATTCGGTGCTGATCCCGATGCAGTGCGAGTACTACGCGCTGGAAGGTCTGTCCGATCTCGTCCAGACCGTGAAGAAGGTGCGCGCGCACCTCAACCCATCGCTCGAGATCGAGGGCCTGCTGCGGACGATGTACGACCCGCGCAACACCCTGGCGCAGAACGTCGCTGCCGAACTCGAGAAGCATTTCGGCGACCGGCTCTATCGCACTGTCGTTCCACGCAACGTGCGCCTCGCCGAGGCGCCATCGCACGGCATCCCGGCGCTCAAGCTCGAGCCGCAGTCCAAGGGCGCGCTCGCATACCTGGCGCTGGCGGGCGAGGTCCTGCGCCGGATGGAAGCGCGCAACTCGCAGAACGCGGTCGCCGAGCCGTCGCCCGCGGTGCAGGCGCCGCATCAGGAGACCCCATGATTCGACCCAAGGGACTGGGCCGCGGCCTCGACGCATTGCTCGCCGGTCCGGACGATGCCGCCGCGCCCGCCGGCGAGAGCTTGCAGACGCTGTCGGTGGATCGCGTACGCCCCGGCAAGTATCAGCCGCGCACGAAGATGGATCCGGCCTCGCTAGCCGACCTCGCGGAGTCGATCCGCGAGCAGGGCGTGATGCAGCCGATCCTCGTGCGGCCGGTCGATGGGGGCCGCTTCGAGATCGTCGCCGGCGAGCGGCGCTGGCGCGCGGCGCAGCAGGCGGGGCTGCGCCAGATCCCGGCGCTGGTGAAGAACGTCCCCGATCAGGCGGCGCTCGCGGTCGCGCTGATCGAGAACATCCAGCGCGAAGACCTGAATCCGATCGAGGAGGCGAAAGGATTGAAGCGCCTGATCGACGAGTTCGGACTGACGCACGAAGCCGCCGCCAAGGCGGTCGGTCGCTCGCGCAGCGCGGTGTCGAACCTGCTTCGCCTCAACGCGCTCGCCGGCCCCGCCCAGGAATACCTGCTCGAAGGCTCGCTCGAGATGGGGCATGCGCGCGCGCTGCTGGCGCTGCCTGCCGCGCAGCAGGCGGGTGCCGCGGTGCGTGTGGTCAACGCGTCGATGTCGGTGCGCGACACCGAGCGCCTCGTCCACGGCCTGCTGAATCCGGCACGACGCGCTGCGCGGCGCAAGGCGCGGCCCAGTTACGACGCCGACACCGCGCGGATCGAGAACGAGCTGGCGGAACGACTCGGTGCGGTGGTCCACATCGAGCCCGGGCGCAAGGGCGCCGGGCGCATCGTCATCCGCTATTCGACGCTCGACCAGCTCGAAGGGCTGCTGCAGCGGATGGGCGTCGCCGCGAAGGACTGACGCCCGCCCGCGGGCGCGGCAGAGTTGCCGCGCCCACCCCCTGCGGCTCGTCGCCGCGCGGTCGCCGCGTCGCAGCGATCCGTGCTTATCCGATCTGACGCAGCATCGTCTCGGCGTCGGACACCTCGTACTTGCCGGGCGCCTCGATGTTGAGAACCTTGACGACGCCATTGTCGACGAGCATCGAGAAGCGCTGGCAGCGCATTCCCATGCCGCGCGCGGTCAGGTCCAATTCGAGGCCCAGTGCCTTCGTGTAGTCGGCGCTGCCGTCGGCGAGCATGCGCACGCGGTCGCCGGTCTTCTGGTCGTGCGCCCATGCCCCCATCACGAACGCGTCGTTGACCGACATGCACGCGATCGTGTCGACGCCCTTGGCCTTGAGCTTGTCGTAGGCTGCGACGTAGCTCGGGACGTGCTTGGCCGAGCAGGTGGGGGTGAACGCGCCGGGCAGGCCGAACACGACGACCTTCTTGCCGCGCGTGAGCTCGCCGACCTGGACCGGATTCGGCCCGACCGAGCATCCATCCTTTTCCACGTCGAAATATTCCTGCAGTGTGCCGTCCGGCACGCGGTCGCCGACCTTGATCGTCATGGGGTGCTCCTGGGTTCGGTGAAAGCCGACCTGAAGGGCCGGCCGTGGGGTTCACGGCCGGAGCATCGCAGCCGAAGGCCGCAATTTCAACCCTGACGCTTGCCCGGTTTCTTCGCGCAGCGTAGCGTTGAGGTCTCGACCGGGTACCCGCACGCCCCGGATCTCGGACCCAGGAGGACCTTCGATGCCCCGCACCAAAGCCACGGCGCGTTCGACGCCGGCAGGCCGCATTCGCCTGCTGATCGCGACCCGCAAGGGCCTGTGGACACTGACCAGCGACATCGCGCGCAACGGCTGGAAGCTCGCGGGCCCGCAGTTCCTCGGCCACATCGTCCATCACGCGGTCTGCGATCCGCGCGACGGCCGGACGCTGCTCGCGGCAGCGCGCACCGGCCACCTCGGTCCGACGGTCTTACGCTCGACCGACGCGGGCAAGACGTGGAAGGAGGCCACGCGTCCGCCTGCGTTCGCCGAGGGCAGCGGCCGTGTCGTCGATCACACGTTCTGGCTGACGCCGGGTCACGCGAGCGAGCCGGGCGTCTGGTACGCGGGCACTTCGCCGCAGGGCCTGTTCCGGTCGGCGGATGGCGGCGCGACCTGGGAAGGTGTCGCCGGTTTCAACGCGCATCCCCGGCGCAAGGAATGGTGCGGTGGCGACCAGGACGGCACGCCGGACGGGGCCAAGCTGCATTCGATCCTGATCGACCCCCGCGACCGCTCGCACATGTACATCGGGATGTCGGGCGGCGGGGTGTTCGAATCGGTGGACGGCGGGGCGGACTGGCGCCCCCTCAACAAGGGCGTTCGCGCGGACTTCATCCCTGCGCCGGCGCCCGAATTCGGCCACGACCCCCACTGTGTCCGCTTTGCAGGCGCGAACCCCGACCGCCTGTACCAGCAGAATCATTGCGGCATCTACCGGCTCGACCGGCCTTCGGACACCTGGCAGGACATCGGCGCGACGATGCCGAAGTCGGTCGGCGACGTGGGCTTTCCGCTGGTCGCGCATCCGCGCGACCCGGAATCGGTGTGGGTGTTCCCGATGGACGGCACGAGCGTGTGGCCCAGGACCGCACCGGGGGGCCGCCCGGCGGCGTATCGCTCGCGCGACGGGGGCAGGACCTGGAAGCGGCAGAATCAGGGCTTGCCCAAGTCCCAGGCGTGGTGGACGGTCAAGCGCCAGGCGATGACGACCGACCTGCGTGATCCGACGGGGCTCTATTTCGGAACGACCTCCGGCGAGATCTGGGGCACCCGTGACGAAGGCCGGAGCTTCCGCTGCCTGGCCCGGCACCTGCCGCACATCTACGCGCTCGAGGCGTGGTGCTGATCGCTGCGGCGCGGGCGATCGTGACGAACGATAGCGAGCACTCGCTGCACGTGCAGCGCTCGCATGGGCGAGCGTTGCGATGACGGCCCGGGCCTCGCGCGAGGCCGCCGCCGTCGTGCGGGTGAAGATCCCGACGCCGTTGCGCTCGTACACGGGCCAGGCGGAGGTTGCGGTCGCGATTCCGGTGCTCGCTCCCGAGTTGCCGCCGACCGTGGGTGGCGTGCTCGCGGCCCTCGACGGCGCCTACCCCGGCATCCGCTTCCGCATCGTCGACGAGCAGCGGCAGCTGCGTCCCCACATCAAGCTGTTCGTCGGCGGCCGCCTCACCCGCGACCTTGCGACTCCGCTCACCTCCGAGGCCGAGGTGACGATCGTCGCCGCCCTGTCCGGCGGCTGAACCGTCCTCCACCCGTCGCGACGCGCCACGTGGCGGGCGCAGCCCCCCGCCCTTTCGACGCACCGCAATGGGGCGCAGGTCCGTCGCTGCGGGGTTGCGGTGCAACATTTCGTTGCGATCCGGGGTTGAATCCAGTTAATATTGCAAAGTTTGCTCGGGCTCTGTGCAGCTCGCCAGTGCACGCGAGCCGCATGCGAGCCACAGGACCGTGTCACCGCCGCTTTCCCTCAGGCCGCTAAGGACTGCGTTGGTCTGGCAGGCGGTTGCGACGCTGGTCATCGCGGCGGTCGCCGGAATCTACGCAGGCCCGGACGGAGCGTTGTCGGCGCTGCTGGGCGGCGTGATCAACGTCTCGGCCGGTGTCGTCCACGCGGTCGTGGCGAGGCTCTCCCCGTTGCGGACGCCGGGTGCGACGGTCATGGGCGCGGTTCGGGCCGAGGCCGCCAAGATCATCATGATCCTCGGTCAGTTGTGGCTGGTGCTGGCGACTTACCGCGACCTGGTGCTCCCGGCGCTGTTCGCGGCGTTCATTGTCACTGCTTTGATGTTCCGCGTTGCCCTGTTCGTTCGCGATTGACTGTTGCCCGACCCGGAAACTCCGATGGCTGCCACGTACGAGAACCCGACCGAATACATCAACCACCACCTGACGTTCCTGACGCAGCCGGTGGGCCCCGGGGGCTTCTGGACCATCAACGTCGACACGCTGCTGACGACGGTGGTGATCGGCATCCTCACGTTCGGTTTCCTGTGGCTGGTCACGCGCAAGGCGGCCGCCGGCGTCCCGTCCAAGACGCAGGCGTTCGTCGAGCTGGCCATCGACTTCGTCAACGACCAGGTCAAGAGCATCTACAACGGCAGCTCGCGCATGGTCGCGCCGATCGCGCTGACGACGTTCGTGCTGGTGCTGGTCATGAACGCGATGGACTTCCTGCCCATCGACATCGTCGCCACCGGCCTGCACGCCGCCGGTTTCGAGAAATACCGCTTCGTCCCCACCGCCGACGTCAACACGACGTTCGCGCTGGCGCTGTCGGTGTTCGGCCTGATGATCTTCTACAGCGTGAAGGTCAAGGGCCTCGGCGGGTGGATCCACGAGCTGTTCTGCTCGCCGTTCGGTTCGAATCCGATCCTGTGGCTGTTCAACCTGCTGTTCAACCTCGTCGAGTACGTGTCGAAGCCGCTTTCGCATTCGCTGCGGCTGTTCGGCAACATGTACGCGGGCGAGCTGATCTTCCTGCTGCTCGGCATGTGGGCCGCCACCGGCATCGTCGGGATGTTCTTCGGCGCGATCCTGGATCTGGGCTGGTCGATCTTCCACATCCTGATCGTCGCCCTGCAGGCCTACATCTTCATGATGCTCACGATCGTGTACATCGCGATGGCGCACGAGCACCACTGATCGCCGCGGGCGCCCGGCGGCGCCCGGCGCGCGACGTGCGTAACCAACCCCTTTTTTTACCCAAGTCAAACCCCGCCAGACGAAAGGAAACGAAATGGACAAGCTTCAACTGGTCGCGCAGATCCAGGGTCTCACCGGCATCGGCATCGGCCTGATGATCGGCCTGGGCGCGCTCGGCGCGTGCGTCGGCATCGGCATCATGTGCGCGCGCTTTCTCGAAGGTGCCGCCCGCCAGCCCGAACTGATGCCCCAGCTGCAGGCGAAGGTGTTCCTGCTCCTCGGCCTGATCGACGCTTCCTTCATCATCGCGCTGGGTATCGCGATGCTGTTCGCGTTCGGCAACCCGCTGATCCCCGCCGGCCTGAAGTAAGGCTTACGCCGGCAGGCGCGTCGATCTTCGAAAGAGTGCAGCGATGAACATCAATCTCACCATGCTGATGCAGGCCGTGGGTTTCGGCCTGTTCATCTGGTTCACGGCGAAATTCATCTGGCCGCCGCTGATGCGTGCGGTGGCAACCCGCCAGAAGCAGATCGCCGATGGCCTCGCGGCGGGCGAGCAGGGACGGCAGAGCCTCGCGAGCGCCGAAAAGCGCATCGCGGACCTGATCGCCGAGGCGAAGGCCAAGGCGGGTGAAATCGTCGCGACCGGCGAGAAGTTCCGGTCGGAGACGATGGACCAGGCCAAGGTCGAGGCGCGCGCCGAAGGCGAGCGGATCATCGCCGCCGCCAAGGCCGAGGTCCAGCAGGAGGTTGCGCGCGCCAAGGAGCAGTTGCGCAACCAGGTCGCCGATCTCGCGGTCGCGGGCGCTTCGAAGATCCTCAAGCGCGAAGTCGACGCGAAGGCGCATGCCGACCTTCTCGCGGCGATCCGCGGCGAGCTGTAACGGGCGCGACGAGGATGGCTGAGCTATCGACGATTGCGCGCCCCTACGCCGAAGCGGCGTTCGAGCTCGCGCACGAGGATTCGGCGCTTGCGTCGTGGTCGCAGATGCTGCGCTTCGGTGCCACGGTCGTGGGTGACGAGCGGGTCGCGGCGGCGCTCGACAACCCCCGGCTCGACGCGGGCGCCAAGGAATCGCTGCTGCTGTCGATCGCGGGCGACCGCTTCGACGCGAAGATGCGGAATTTCGTGCGCGTGCTGGTCGAGGCCGACCGCATCGCGGTGCTTCCACAGATCTCGGCGCAGTTCGATGCGCTGAAGGATTCCGCCGAAGCGACGGCCAAGGCGACGATCGAAACCGCTTTTGAACTGACCGATGCGCAGGTCGCCGAGCTCAAGTCGGCGCTCGAGAAGCGCTTCGGCAAGAAGATCGAGGCGACCGTGACCATCAACCCCGAGCTGATCGGCGGGGCGCGGGTGACGGTCGGCGACGCGGTGATCGACGGGTCGGTGCAGGCGAAGCTCGACGCGATGTCGATGCAGCTTCGCGCCTAATGACAGGGAACACATCATGCAACTGAATCCTTCGGAAATCAGCGAAATCATCAAGTCGCGGATCCAGAACCTGGACATGGGCGCGGAAGTGCGCACCCAGGGAACGGTCGTGTCGGTCACCGACGGCATCTGCCGCATCCACGGGCTGTCGAACGCGATGCAGGGGGAGATGCTCGAGTTCCCCGGCAACACCTTCGGCCTCGCACTGAACCTCGAGCGCGACTCGGTCGGCTCGGTCGTGCTGGGTGAATACGAGCACATCAGCGAAGGCGACACCGTCAAGTGCACGGGCCGCATCCTCGAAGTGCCCGTCGGGCCCGAGCTGATCGGGCGGGTCGTCAATTCGCTGGGCCAGCCGATCGACGGCAAGGGCCCGGTCAACGCCAAGGAATCCGACGTCATCGAGAAGGTTGCCCCCGGGGTGATCTGGCGCAAGAAGGTGTCGCAGCCCGTGCAGACGGGCCTGAAGACGATCGACTCGATGGTTCCAATCGGTCGCGGCCAGCGCGAGCTGATCATCGGCGACCGCCAGACCGGCAAGACCGCGGTGGCCGTCGACACGATCATCAACCAGAAGGGCAAGGACCTGATCTGCGTCTACGTCGCGATCGGGCAGAAGGCCTCGACGGTCAAGAACGTCATCCGCAAGCTCGAGGAGCACGGCGCGATGGCCTACACGATCGTCGTCGTGGCGACCGCGTCGGAGTCGGCGGCGATGCAGTACATCGCGCCATACTCCGGCTGCACGATGGGCGAGTACTTCCGCGATCGGGGCCAGGACGCCCTGATCATCTACGACGACCTGACCAAGCAGGCGTGGGCCTACCGGCAGGTGTCGCTGCTGCTGCGCCGCCCGCCGGGCCGGGAAGCCTACCCGGGCGACGTGTTCTACCTGCACTCGCGCCTGCTCGAGCGCGCCGCCCGCGTCAACGAGGCGTACGTCGAGCAATTCACCAAGGGTGCGGTCAAGGGCAAGACGGGGTCGCTGACCGCCTTGCCGATCATCGAGACGCAGGCCGGTGACGTGACGGCGTTCGTCCCGACCAACGTGATCTCGATCACCGACGGCCAGATCTTCCTCGAGGCCGACCTGTTCAACTCGGGCATCCGGCCGGCGATGAACGCGGGCATCTCGGTGTCGCGTGTCGGTGGCGATGCGCAGACCAAGCTCATCAAGAAGCTCGGCGGCGGCGTGCGCCTGGCGCTCGCGCAGTATCGCGAGCTCGCGGCGTTCGCGCAGTTCGCGTCCGACCTCGACGAGGCGACCCGCAAGCAGCTCGACCGCGGCGCCATGGTCACCGAGCTCATGAAGCAGCCGCAGTACCAGCCGCTGCAGGTCAACGAGATGGCGCTGACGCTGTTCGGGGTCAACCGCGGCTACTACGACGACGTGCCGGTCGATAAGGCGCTCGCGTTCGAATCGGCGCTGCGGCAGTTCATGAGGACCAAGTACGCGTCGATCATGGACAAGATGGAGCAGACCAAGGACATGACGGCCGACGACGAGAAGGCCCTCGCCGCGGCGATCGACGATTTCAAGAAGACGGGAACGTACTGACCCCCCTCAACCCTCAGACCTCACCCTGCCCCTCTCCCCTCCGGGGAGAGGGTACCGAGCGCGAGCGAGGTGGGTGAGGGGTGAGGGCAGCAATGAAGGTGTCGGAAGGACTTCGGAATGGCCGGTTCTAAAGAGATACGGAACAAGATCAAGAGCGTGCAGAGCACGCGCAAGATCACCAAGGCAATGGAGATGGTCGCGGCCTCGAAGATGAAGAAGGCCCAGGACCGGATGCGCGCGGGCCGGCCCTATACCTACCGCGTCTTCAACATCGCGATGCACATCGCCAAGGCGAACGCCGAATACCGGCACCCGTTCCTGGTGCCGCGTCCCGAGGTGAAGCGCGTCGGCGCGATCGTCATCACCACCGACAAGGGCCTGTGCGGAGGGCTCAACACCAACGTCCTGCGCCTTGTCCTGGCGCAGCACAAGGAATGGCGCGCCAAGGGTCTCGAAGTCGACTATGTCGCGATCGGCAACAAGGGGCTGGGCTTCCTGCAGCGCATGGGCGGCAACGTCGTCTCCCACGCCGTGCAGATCGGCGACCGCCCGGCAATGCAGAAGCTGGTCGGCCCGGTCAAGGTGCTGATCGACGAATACCTGGACGGGACGGTCGACGAGATCCACGTCTTCTCGACGGTGTTCGTCAACACGATGAAGCAGGAGCCGCGCCACGGGCGCGCGGTGCCGATCCCCGACGAGTTCCGGACCCCGACCGGCGAGGTTCGCAGGGTCGATGTCTCGGACGGCGCATGGGATTACATCTACGAGCCTGACGCCCGCGAGTTGCTCGACGGCATGATGCGGCGCTACATCGAGGCGCTGGTGTTCCAGATGATCAACGAGAACGTCGCATCCGAGCAGTCGGCGCGGATGGTCGCGATGAAGGCGGCATCGGACAATGCCGGCAAGATCATCGACGAGCTGCAGCTGATCTACAACAAGACGCGCCAGGCCGCGATCACGAAGGAACTCTCCGAGATCGTCGGCGGTGCTGCGGCTGTCTAGTCAAACCAGGGATTCGAAATGGACCAACCAACGGTGAACCAGGGAACGATCGTCCAGTGCATCGGCGCGGTCGTCGACGTCGAGTTTTCGCGCGACCAGATGCCCAAGATCTACGACGCGCTCAAGATGGACGAGATCGGGCTGACGCTCGAAGTCCAGCAGCAGCTGGGCGACGGGATCGTGCGCACGATCGCGCTCGGCTCGTCGGACGGTCTGCGCCGCGGCATGCAGGTCGTCAACACCAGGGCGCCCATCACGGTGCCGGTAGGCACGCAGACGCTGGGCCGCATCATGGACGTGCTCGGGCGGCCGATCGACGAGCGCGGTCCGGTCGGCAGTGACAAGCTGATGTCGATCCACCGCACCGCGCCGGCGTTCGACGAGCTCTCGCCGTCGCAGGAGTTGCTCGAGACCGGCATCAAGGTCATCGACCTCGTGTGTCCGTTCGCCAAGGGCGGCAAGGTCGGCCTGTTCGGCGGCGCCGGTGTGGGGAAGACGGTCACGATGATGGAGCTGATCAACAACATCGCGACCGCGCACTCGGGGCTGTCGGTGTTCGCCGGCGTCGGCGAGCGCACCCGTGAAGGCAACGACTTCTACCACGAGATGATCGAAGCCGGCGTCGTCAACAAGGACGACCTCGCAAAGTCCAAGGTGGCGATGGTCTACGGCCAGATGAACGAGCCGCCGGGCAACCGCCTGCGCGTCGCGCTGACAGGGCTCACGATCGCCGAGTCGTTTCGCGACGATGGCCGCGACGTGCTGCTGTTCATCGACAACATCTACCGCTTCACGCTCGCGGGAACCGAGGTGTCGGCGCTGCTCGGCCGGATGCCGTCGGCGGTGGGCTACCAGCCGACGCTGGCCGAGGAGATGGGCCGGCTGCAGGAGCGCATCACGTCGACCAAGACCGGATCGATCACGTCGATTCAGGCCGTGTACGTGCCTGCTGACGACCTGACCGACCCGTCGCCCGCCACGACCTTCGGCCACCTCGATGCGACGGTCGTGCTTTCGCGCGACATCGCCGCACTCGGCATCTATCCGTCGGTCGATCCGCTGGACTCGACGTCGCGCCAAGTCGACCCGAACGTCATCGGCGAGGAGCACTACAACTGCACGCGGCGGGTGCAGCAGACGCTGCAGCGCTACAAGGAGCTGCGCGACATCATCGCGATCCTCGGCATGGACGAGCTGTCGCCGGAGGACAAGCTGGTCGTCGCGCGCGCGCGCAAGATCCAGCGGTTCCTGTCGCAGCCGTTCACCGTCGCCGAGGTGTTCACCGGCTCGCCGGGCAAGTACGTGTCGCTGAAGGACACGATCAAGGGCTTCACGATGATCGTCGACGGCGCATGCGACCAGCTGCCCGAGCAGGCGTTCTACATGGTCGGCACGATCGAAGAAGCGTTCGAGAAGGCGAAGACGCTGCAGTAGGCGTCTGCCGGGAAGGTTCTGCATCATGGCGAATACCATTCACGTCGACGTCGTCAGCGCCGAGGAACAGATCTTCTCGGGCGACGCGGAATTCGTCGTGCTGCCGGGAATGATGGGCGAACTCGGGGTCTATCCGCGCCACACGCCGCTGTTCACGCAGATCAGGCCCGGGACGGTGCGCATCAAGCTGCCCGGCTCGGACACCGAGGAACTCGTGTTCGTGCAGGGCGGGTTCCTCGAAGTGCAGCCGCACATGGTGACGGTGCTCGCGGACACCGCGGTCCGCGCCAAGGATCTCGATGAAATGGCTGCGCTCGAAGCGAGGCGCGCGGCCGAGGAAGCAAGGCAGAACAAGACGTCGAAGGAGGAGATCGCGACCGCCGAAGCGGAACTGGCATCGGCTCTCGCGCAGCTGGAGGCGATCCGCAAGCTACGTCATCGCGCGTAGTCGGCGGTTTTAGCAGTGAAGAAAAGACAAGGGGCGGCCTGCGGGCCGCCCTTTGTTTCGCCGGTGCTCCGGCGTCGCGTCCGGTCGGTCCGAGCCGCGGCTGGGCGCGTCGGCCTGCCCGGCCCCTCCGCCCCGACTTCGAAGGCGCCGCGGGAAGCCCCGCGCGCTGGTAGTATGTTGCGTTGCAGCATCACCGTTTTCCGAAGGACGTACCCATGCCCAGTCTGAACCAGACGATCGATCGATCGCTGACCATTTCACGCACCGTTTCGAGTCTCCTCGAGCGCCGGATGCAGGACGCCGGAACCGCCTGCACCGACCGCCTGCGCCGAGCGCAATCGGCGTTCGTCCAGGCCGGCGTGCCCGGCAACGGCGCCAATCCGCAGCAGCTTTGGCAGGACTGGTGGCAGTACGGCGTCGACTTCGCCCAGCGCTCCGTGCTGTTCTGGGACACGCTGCGCGAGCGTGGCAACAACTGGATCGCCCACGAGCAGGCGGGCAAGCCGCCGCTGCTCGCCTACGAGTACGAAGTGATCTCCGACGGCCGCGCGTTCGAGCGTCCGGTCAACTACGCACTGCTGCGGATCGTCCCGCCGAAAGGCGTCGAGATCGACGACACGCTGCGTCCCTTCATCATCATCGACCCGCGCGCGGGCCACGGACCGGGGATCGGCGGATTCAAGGAAGACTCCGAAGTCGGCGTTGCGCTGAAGGCCGGACATCCGGTCTATTTCGTCGTGTTCTATCCCGAACCCGAGCCCGGGCAGACGCTCGCCGACATCACCGACGCCGAAGCCGAGTTCGTGCGCATCGTCGATGAACGCCACCCGCAGAGCGCGAAGCCGGTGCTGATCGGCAACTGCCAGGGCGGCTGGGCGGTGATGATGCTCGCCGCCGCGCGTCCCGACATGACCGGACCGCTGGTGATCAACGGCGCGCCGATGTCCTACTGGGCCGGCAACGACGGTGACAATCCGATGCGCTATGCGGGCGGGCTCGTCGGCGGCGCGTGGATGTCGCTGCTGGCGAGCGACCTCGGCGCGGGCAAGTTCGACGGCGCGCACCTGGTCCAGAGCTTCGAGAACCTGAATCCTGCGAACACGCTTTGGGAAAAGTACTACCACCTGTTCGACGACGTCGACGACGAGGCGCAGCGCTTCCTGGAATTCGAACGCTGGTGGGGCGGCTTCTACCTGATGAACGAAGAGGAGATCCGCTGGATCGTCAACAACCTGTTCGTCGGCAACAAGCTCACGCAGGGTGAGGCGCGTCTCGGGCCGGGGCGCTATTTCGACCTCAAGTCGATCAAGCAGCCGATCATCGTCTTCGCCTCGATGGGCGACAACATCACGCCGCCGCAGCAGGCGTTCAACTGGATCAGCGACCTCTACTCGAGCACCGAGGAGATCAAGGCGAACGGCCAGACGATCGTCGGCCTGATCCACGAGGACATCGGTCACCTCGGCATCTTCGTGTCAGGCAAGGTCGCGAAGAAGGAACACACGCAGATCATCGAGGTGCTGAAGTACATCCAGGCGCTTCCGCCGGGCCTCTACGGGATGGAGATCCACGAGAAGACGGCCCGGGACGGCAGCATCGAATACGACGTGACGCTGCACGAGCGCAAGCTCGAGGACCTGAAGCGGATGCAGAAATACGATCGGGTCGACGAGAAGCCTTTCGAAGCCGTGGCCGCGCTGTCCGAGCTGACCGAGCGCGCCTACGAGCTGCTGGTGCGTCCGGCCGTGCGCGAAGCGACGCCCGAATGGGCCGCGACGCTGCTGCGCGAGATGCACCCGCTGCGCGTGCAGCGCTGGGCATTCTCCGACCGCAACCCGCTGCTCGCCGGCCTGCCTTACGCCGCATCGATGGCGCGTGCCTACCGCCAGGCACGCGCTGCCGACAACGCGGGCCGTCGCGTCGAGAAGCTGTTCTCCGAATGCGTCAGCGCCGCACTCGACCTGTATCGCGACCTGCGGGACGCAACACGCGAGGCGGCGTTCTTCCAGGTCTACGGCAACCTGCTGTCGCTGCAGATGGCCGACCAGCGCGCGGTGATCCGCCGCCAGACCCCGTTCGACGCGCGCGCGCTTCCCGCCGTGCGCCAGGTCCTCGACGAGATCGACCAGGGTGGATTGCCCGAGGCGGTGGTCCGCACCGGGATGCTGATCGTCAAGGCGGGCGGCGGCAAGCGCAGCATCGCGCAGATGGAACACACGCGCCACCTGCTGGCACCCACCGGTGTCCTGCGCGGCCTCGGCGAGGACGAGCTGCGCCGGCTGCTGCACGAGGAGACGCTGGTCGTCGAATTCGAACCGCTGCAGGCCAAGCGCTCGCTGGGCAAGCTCGTGCGCAACGCCGCTGACCGGCAGAAGCTCCACGCGGTGTTCGATTCCCTCGAGACCGGTGCCGGGCTCGATGCGCGGCAGCGCAACCTGCTCACCGAGTTGCGCAGCCTGGTGCCGTTGCAGGGCACGCAGCCGCGTCTGCCTGCGCCGGGGGCCGGGGCCACGGCTGGCACGACGAAACGGCGCCGGGGTGCAAAAGCGTCGCCGGCAGCCGCGACCACTCGCGCCACGACGTCGCGCAAGCGCGCCGCAACGCCGCGCAAGGGCGCTCCTCGTTCGGCCAGGCGCCGCGCCTAGCGCAGCGCGCATCGCAGAGCGCCGCGATGTCCGACGCGATACTGGTCGTCAACGCCGGGTCTTCGAGCGTCAAGTTCTCGCTGTTCGACGTCGCGGATGGCGCGCTCGCGCTGGTGCTGCGCGGCGAGATCGAGGGGATCGGCAACGCGCCGCGACTCGCGCTGCGCGACGCGCAGGGCAGGGTCCTGGAGACGCGCAGCCTTGCATCGGCTGTGGACCTCGACCACGCCGGCGCGATCGGAATGCTGCTCGAGCTGGCCGAGACCGCGGCGCCGGGAAGGCGCATCGCCGCGGTCGGACACCGCGTCGTCCACGGCGGAACGCGCTTTGCCGCGCCGGTGCGCATCGACGCCGACATCGAGGCGGCGCTCGCCGAGCTGATCCCGCTCGCACCGCTGCACCAGCCGCACAACCTCGCGCCGATCCGCCTGCTGCGGCAAAAGGCGCCCGGGTTGCCGCAGATCGCGTGCTTCGACACCGCGTTCCATCACACGCAGCCCGCGGTGGCGCAGGCCTTCGCCTTGCCTGCGGAAATCACCGAGCGCGGCGTTCGCCGCTACGGCTTCCACGGCCTGTCGTACGAGTACGTGGCAGCGACGCTGCCTGCGCTCGACCCGCACGCCGCGGGCGGACGCGTCGTCGTCGCACACCTCGGCAACGGCGCGTCGATGTGCGCGATCCTGCGGGGCGAGAGCGTCGCGACGACGATGGGCTTCACCGCGCTCGACGGCCTGGTGATGGGCACGCGGCCGGGACTGCTCGATCCCGGGGTCCTGCTTTGGCTGCAGACCGAGCGCGGGCTCGACGCCAGCGCGCTGACCCGGCTCCTCTATCACGAGTCCGGCCTGCTCGGGGTGTCGGGCATCTCCTCCGACATGCGCACGCTGCTCGCTTCGCAGGAGCCGCGCGCGAGATTCGCGATCGAGCTCTTCTGCTACCGGGCATCGCGGGAACTGGGTTCTCTCGCCGCGGCCCTCGGCGGCATCGATGCGCTGGTCTTCACCGGCGGCATCGGCGAGCACGCCTCCGAGATCCGGGCACGCATCATCGAAGCCGCCGGATGGCTGGGCTTCAGGCTCGACGCCGCCGCCAACGCAAGGCACGCGACGCGGCTGACGCAGGCCGATTCGCCGGTACCCGCCTACGTGATTCCGACCGACGAGGCACTGATGATCGCGCGGCACACGCGCGCGCTGACCGGGTTGTAGCGGTCGGCTGGTGCGGGTCGCGCAGTGCTCAGGCGGCCGGCGTCCGGCGGCGCGTCGCCATGAGGCCGATCAGCAGCACCATGAGGCCCAAGCCCATGAGCATCCCGTTGGAAAGTGTCGGGACTGGGGCCGCAGCCGCAGCAGCGGCGGTCATGACGCTCACGCCATCCACGCCCAGTGAGAAGTTGCTCTGGTTGTCGACCTCGGCGATCCGCAGGCGCACCGTCTGCCCGGCGAAAGGTGTCAGGTCGGCGGTAACGGTCGTGTAACCGGACACCGCCGGGTCACCGACACTGGTCTGGTAGATGTTGAGCAGCACCCCGGCGCCGACGTCGGTCAGCGGCGCCGCGGTGCTGACGATGTCGATGCGCGCCTGCTGGTTGGGGTTTACCGTGTAGTCGAGGCTGGCCGGCGTCGCAAAGGCGGTCGCCGCGTTGTTGACGTACACCTGAGCCGAGAATGTCGCGGTCACCCCCGCCGGAATGGTGATGTCCTGGTAGATGACGTGCGATCCTGGACTGCCTTGGCTGGTCATCGCCGAGAAGCTGCCCAGCGGGGGAGCCGGCACGGTGATCGGGTTGAGCGGCGGCGCGGTGGTGCCGGTCTGGGCGTAGAAGCTTCCGGACCCGCCGGCCTGATCGCTGACCGTCCAGCCGGCGAACGTGTTGGTCCCCGCGCCGCCATTGGTCTCGAAACTGCCGTTGGTGACCAGTTCGACCGCTCCTGCGGCCGACACTGACGCGCACAGGCAGACGAGGATGAGGCTTCGGACGATCCCGGAAATCGAACGCTGCATGTCGAGGCCCCCCTTGAGGATCCTGTTGTTCGTTGTCAGGCGGCGGAGCGCCCCTGCACAGGCGACAAGTATCGGCCAGCGATTCGTATCGTACAAGGATATAACGGTTGCACGGGCGTGCCTGGCGCGAGCCTGCTGCATGCAAACAACAACGTCGGGCGATCGATCACCACCCGGGCGAGACCGCCGCCGGCCTCGGCCCGGCGCAGCAGGCAAGTCGCCGGCCGTCCGCTGCGGCACGAGTCGCAGCGGAGTAGCATGGCGGGCATGGGCATCGAGTCACCGCCACCGGCGATGCGTGTCGAGAAGGACGCGCTCGGCGAGGTGCACGTTCCCGCCGGACGCCTGTGGGGGGCGCAGACCGAGCGCTCGATCCACAATTTCCCGATCGGCGTCGACCGCTTCCGCTGGGGGCGGCCGGTGATCCGCGCCTTCGGGGTGCTCAAGAAATGCGCGGCGCTCGCCAACGGCGAGCTGGGAGAGCTGCCCGCCGACAAGGTCGCGCTGATCGCCCGCGCGGCGCAGGACGTGATCGACGGCGGCCTGGACGCGGAATTCCCGCTGGTCGTGTTCCAGACCGGTTCGGGAACCCAGTCGAACATGAACGCCAACGAGGTGATCGCCAATCGCGCGATCCAGCTCGCCGGCGGCGTCGTCGGTTCCAAGAAGCCGATCCATCCCAACGACGACGTCAATCGCGGCCAGTCGTCGAACGACACGTTTCCGGCCGTGATGCACATCGCGACCGTCGACGAGCTCGACCACCGCCTGCTGCCCGCGCTCGAGCGGCTGCGGGCAACCCTCGATGCCAAGGCGCAGGCCTTCGCCGGCATCGTGATGATCGGGCGCACCCATCTGCAGGACGCGACCCCGGTCACGCTGGGGCAGGTGATCTCGGGGTGGGTCGCGCAGCTCGACGACGCGCGGATGGCCATCGGTTACGCACGCGCCGGCCTGATGCCGCTGGCACTCGGGGGCACCGCCGTGGGCACCGGCCTGAACGCCCATCCGCGTTTCGGCGAGACGGTGGCCGCGGCGATCGCCACCGAGACCGGCGTGCCTTTCGTCTCGGCACCGAACAAGTTCGCCGCGCTGTCGGCGCACGACGCGATCGTCAACGTCAGCGCCGCGCTGCGCACGCTGGGCGGCGCGCTGATGAAGATCGCCAACGACGTGCGCTGGCACGCCAGCGGCCCGCGCGCGGGCCTGGGCGAGATCACGATCCCCGACAACGAGCCGGGCTCGTCGATCATGCCCGGCAAGATCAACCCGACGCAGTGCGAAGCGCTGACGATGGTCGCCGTGCGCGTATTCGGCAACGATGCGGCCGTGGCGTTCGCCGGCAGCCAGGGCAACTTCCAGCTCAACGTCTACAAGCCGGTGATGCTGCAGGGCGTGCTGGAATCGATCGAGCTCCTGGGCGACGCGATCGGTTCGTTCGACCAGCGTTGTGCGCAGGGCATCGAGCCCGAACTCGCACGAATCCGCGAGAACGTCGAGCGCTCGCTGATGCTGGTCACCGCGCTCAACCCCCACATCGGCTACGAGAATGCAGCGAAGATCGCGCTGACCGCGCACCGCAAGGGGATGAGCCTGCGTGAAGCCGCGCTCGAGCTCGGACTCGTCAGCGGCGAGGATTTCGATCGCTGGGTCGACCCGGCTGCGATGACGCGACCTGCCTGAAGAGCAGGGAGAAAAACAGGGACGCACCACGTTTTAAACCGTGGTGCGTCCCTGTTTCTCAGGCAGGCTGGGCGCGCGGACCGCCCAGCAGGTAGTCGATGAGGTCGCGCACCGGCCGGATCTGCGACCCGAACGGCAGCGCGGCGGCGCCGCGGAAGAACAGCCCCTTCATCACGTCACCGCGCAGCGCGGCGGCGAGCTGCGTATCGATGCAGAACTGGCCGATGCTGCCGATCCCGTCGCGCAGCCCGCACTGGGTCAGGCAATCGAAGTGCAGCGTGCAGCGCAGCTTGCGCCGCGCCGATGCCTGCATCCGCGGCAGATGGCGCAGGTAGTTCTCGAGCCACGGCGTGCGGACCGCGCGCGCCGGCAGCCCGGCAACGCTCATGAACTCGACGATGTCCTCGGGCGCAGCACCGGCGAGCACCGCCTTGAATGCGGGGGCGGCGTCACCCTCCTCGGTCACCGCGAACGCCGTACCGAGCTGCACGCCTCGCGCACCCAGCGCGAACAGCTCGCGCACCCGCGTCGGCGAGTTGATTCCTCCGGCCGGGATCAGCGGGATCGCATCGTCGGCGATGCCCATGCTGCGGAAGAATGCCAATGCAGCGGGGATCACCGTTTCGAAATCGAAGCGCGGGTCGTCGAGCGCATCCACGCGCGCGGCACCCAGGTGTCCGCCGGCGTAGCGCGGATGCTCGACGATGATCGCATCGGGCAACCGCTTCTTGCGCATCCACTTCCTGACGATCAGCTCGACGCCGCGCGCATCCGACAGGATCGGAATCAGCGCGACGTCCGGATGCCCGGCCGCGAGATCCGGAAGGTCGAGCGGCAGCCCGGCGCCGACGACGATCGCATCGATGCCGGTGGCCAGTGCCTGCCGGACGTAGTCGGCATATCCGGACACGGCGCGCATGACGTTCACGGCGAGCATGCCGTTGCCCGCCGCCAGTTCGCGGGCGGCGGTGATCTCGCGATCCAATGCGCACAGGTTGGCGCGATCGATCGCCGCACGATCGCGGCAGTGCGACGTCTCGCGCATGAGATCGGGGTGGTGCCGACGCAGGTCGACCGCGGAGATCGTGCCCATCGCACCGAGGTGCGCGACACTGCCGGCCAGGCGATGGGCCGAAACGCCGACGCCCATGCCGCCCTGGACGACGGGCAGCAGGGCGCGGCCCCGGATGATCAGCGGTGGCAGGTCGCCAGGCAGGAGGGGATTCGATCGCGGCAAGCGGACCTTTGCGGGAGCGCGGGAGCCGTGCGGGAGCGACCGCCAGGGCGACCGGTCACCGCGCCGGTCCTCGCAATGGGATGGGCGAGCGCGATCGTGGCCGTAACCGGCTCGCCGCGCCTTGATGGAAATCAACGCGTCGGAGAACCGCTGGCGACGGGATCGCCGCCCGTCCCTGCCGCCGGTACCCAACCGGTGCTGCGGGCAGGTCAGCCGTGGAGGGGAAGCTGCTGCTCGGCCAGCGTCACCCAGTAGCTCGCGCCGATGGGGAGCACGTTGTCGTTGAAGTCGTAATGGGGATTGTGGAGGCCGGGCGGATCCGCGCTCGCGCCGGCGCCCAGCCACACGTAGCAGCCGGGCTTCGCCTGCAGCATGAACGCGAAGTCCTCGCTGGTCATCTCGGGCACCGGAGCGCGCTCGACTCGCGCCTCGCCGACCACGGCCGCGGCGGCGCGCGCAGCCTGCACGGTTTCCTCGGCGCTGTTGATGGTGGCGGGATAGCGGCGCTCGTAGCGCAGGGTCGCCTGCATGTCGAACGTCGCGGCGATGCCTTCGACGATTCGGCGCATCCGGGCCTCGATCAGGTCCTGCACCTCGCGCTTGAACGTGCGCACGGTCCCGCGCAGCACGACCTGCTCGGGAATGACGTTCCAGGTATCGCCGGCGTGCACCTGCGTGACGCTGACCACCCCCGTCTCCATCGGATGGATGTTGCGCGACACGATCGTCTGCAGCGCGTGGATCGCGTGTGCTGCGAACAGCATCGGGTCCTTGGCCTGGTAGGCCATCGCCGCGTGCGCGCCCTTCCCGGTCGCGACGATCTCGAAGATGTCGTACGCGCCCATCAGCGGACCCTCGCGCATCGCGAACGAGCCGGCGGGCAGCCGCGGCCAGTTGTGCATGCCGTAGACCGCTCGCATCGGGAAGCGGTCGAAGAGGCCCTCCTCGACCATGACGCGGCCGCCGCCTTCGTTCTCCTCGGCGGGCTGGAAGATGAAATAGGCAGTGCCGTCGAAATGGCGGCGCTGCGCCATCGCCTTGGCCGCGGCGAGCAGCATCGTCGTGTGACCGTCGTGGCCGCAGGCGTGCATGCGGCCGTGGTGGGTCGATGCGTGCGGCACGCCAGACTGCTCGTGGACGTGCAGCGCGTCCATGTCCGCACGCATCCCGATCGCATCGCGCGAGCTGCCGTTCGACAGCGCGCCGACGACGCCGGTCTTCGCGAGGCCCGTGTGAACCTCGAGGCCGAACGAGCGCAGGCGCTCGGCGACATACGCCGCGGTCGCGACCTCCTCGAATGCCGTCTCCGGATGCGCGTGCAGGTGGTGGCGCCACCGGCGCATCTCGGAGTCGAGCGCGGCGACTTCGGGAACGATGTTCATCATGCTCTCCTTGCGGGCGAGCGGACATCGTAGCATCGCGGACCTCGCGGCCCGGACTTGCGCTGCAGCGACAGGGGCATCCGGTAAAATCGCAGGCTTCGGCCATGAAGACGAGCCCCTACGACCTGCTGGTGATCGGCGGCGGCATCAACGGCGCGGGCATCGCGCGCGATGCCGCGGGGCGCGGGCTCTCGGTGCTGCTGGTCGAGCGCGACGACCTCGCCGCGCACACGTCGTCGTGGAGCACCAAGCTGATCCACGGCGGCCTGCGCTATCTCGAGCACTACGAGTTCCGGCTGGTGGCCGAGGCGCTTGCCGAGCGCGAGGTCCTGCTGCGCGCCGCGCCGCACATCATCGAGCCGCTGATGTTCGTGCTGCCGCACGAGCCGCACCTGCGGCCGAAGTGGATGATCCGCGCGGGGCTGTTCCTCTACGACCGGCTCGGCGGCCGGATGACCCTGCCGAAATCCTTCGCGACCCGGCTCCACGGCAGCCAGTACGGCGCCGGGCTGAAGCCACGGTTCCACAACGGCTTCGTCTACGCCGACGCGCGCGTCGATGACGCGCGCCTGGTCGTGCTGAATGCGATCGATGCGCGGGCGCGCGGTGCCGAGGTCCGCGTGCGCACGAATCTCGGGACCGCGCGACGCGAGAACGGCCTGTGGCGGGCGACGCTCGCCGCGCCCGACGGCTCGACCTCGGAAGTCCGAGCGCGGGCGCTGGTCAACGCGGCGGGTCCCTGGGTCGGCGACGTTCTCGGCCAGCTCGGCACCGCGCCGATGGGCGCGCGCGTGCGGCACGTCAAGGGCAGCCACATCGTGGTGCCGCGCGTGCATGCGGAGGACCACGCCTACATCCTGCAGAACGCCGACAAGCGCATCGTCTTCGTCATTCCGTACGAGGACCGGTACTCGCTGATCGGCACGACCGACGTCCCCGTCGATGACTATGCGCATCCGTCGATCAGCGCGGAGGAAACCGACTACCTGCTGGCGCTCGCGAACGCGTACCTCGACAGGCCGCTCGCGAAGGGCGACATCGTGTGGACCTACAGCGGCGTCCGACCCCTCTACGACGATGGTGCGCACGATCCCTCGGCGATCACCCGCGACTACGTGCTGAAGGTCGATGCGCAGGAGGCGGCAGTGAAGGGCGAGGGCCGCGCACCGGTGCTGTCGGTGTTCGGCGGAAAGATCACGACGTATCGGAAACTCGCCGAGGCCGCGCTCGCCGAGCTGCGCCCGTTCTTCCCGGAGATGAAGGGCCCGTGGACCGCCGCCGCGAAACTTCCGGGCGGCGACCTCCCCCAGGGCGACCGGGCGGCGTGGCAGGGCGAGCTCGGCATGCGCTATCCGGCGCTCGACCCGGAGCTGCTGCGCGCGCTCGCCAGGCGCCACGGCACGCGCGCCCTCGCGATCCTGGGCGACGCCAAGAAGCCCGCCGATCTCGGCGAGGATTTCGGCGCCCAGCTGACCGAGCGCGAGCTCTCCCACCTGGTGAGCGACGAATGGGCGATCGCGGCCGACGACGTGCTGTGGCGGCGCACCAAGTGCGGCCTCCCGATGTCGGCAGCGCAGCGCGAGCGTGTCGCGTCCTGGCTCGGCGCGTGATGGCGGCCCCGACTCCTCCGCATCCGGGAAAGCGTGGTCCGTCCCGGATTTCCAATACAGGGACGGACCACGTTTTCATGAGCCCAGCCTCGAATCCACGATGCGTCACGCCTCGATGACTGCCGCCGGCCCCGCGCCGCTGTCGAGCATGCCCGAGGCCGTGCGCCGCGGCATCCGTTTCGTCCTGACCGACATCGACGACACGCTGACCTCGGAGGGGAAGCTCACCGCCGAAGCGTATGCGGCGCTCGAGCGCCTGCACGCGGCGGGCCGGATCGTCATCCCGGTCACGGGTCGGCCGGCAGGCTGGTGCGACCACATCGCGCGCATGTGGCCGGTCGACGCGGTGGTCGGCGAGAACGGCGCGTTCTACATGCGCTACGACGCGGCGACGCGCCGGCTCCGGCGTCGTTTCGTCGCCACCGACGCCGAGCGCGTCGCACAACGCACGCGTCTCGCGGCGATCGGCGCGCAGATCCTGAAGGAAGTGCCGGGCAGCGCGCTCGCATCCGACCAGCACTATCGCGAGACGGACCTCGCGATCGACTGGTGCGAGGACGTGCCGCCGCTGCCGCGCGATGCCGTCGACCGCATCGTCGCGCTGATGGAAGCGCAGGGGATGACGGCCAAGGTGAGCTCGATCCACGTCAACGGCTGGTTCGGCGATTACGACAAGCTGGCGATGACGCGGACGCTGATGCGCGAGGTGTTCGCGCAGGAAGTCGACGCGGCGCGCGACGCGTTCGTGTTCGCCGGAGACTCGCCCAACGACGCGCCGATGTTCGCCTTCTTCCCCAACGCCGTCGGCGTCGCCAACCTGCGGCGCTTCCTCGACCGGATCGCCACGCCCCCCGCCTACATGACGGAACGCGAAGCGGGCGCCGGATTCGCCGAGCTCGCCGACTTCCTGCTCGCCCCGACCTAGCCTCCGGACGCGCCGACCGTCGCCGGCAGGCACCCGAAGCGACACGCCCGCGAATCCGCGCGGATCCCGCTGCATTGACAATGATTGCCTAGGCAGATATTGTTGCGACAACGATATCGCCGCGACGCCGTGCCCGTGACCGCGATCTACGACCCCAGCAGCTTCGACCCGTCGAACAGCGTTGGCCGGCTGATGACCTTGGTCAAGGCGACGCTGATGGAGGCGCTCGACCGCGAGCTTGCGCCCCTCGACATCACGGCGGCGCAGTTCGTCGTGCTGGTCAAGCTCGCGGGAGGCGAGACGGCATCGCCGTCGGCGCTGTGCAAGGGGGCGTCGTACGACCCGGGCGCGATGACGCGGATGCTCGACCGTCTGGAACGCAAGAAGCTCGTCCGGCGCCTGCGCAGTCCGGAGGACCGCCGCAAGATCACCATCGAGCTGACTGGGGAGGGTCGCGCGGTCTATCCGCAGTTGATCAGCGGTGCCGTGCGGGTGTTGAACCACTCGCTGCGCGGCTTCACCAGGGCCGAAGTCCGGCAACTCGAGGATTTCCTGCACCGGATGCTCGCCAGTGGCTGAACCACGAGTCCCGGGCCATTGCCCGGCAGCTGCGGGTCGCCGCAGCGCCGACCAGGGATCGCATGCGTAGGGAAGTGCAATGAGCAGGTGGATCACCCGCAGTGCCGTGATGTCGGCAGCCCTGCTCGCCGCAGGCTGCGCCAACATGCATGGGCTCGCTCCGGAAGCGTCGCTTGCGAGTGCCGATGCGCTCGCAAGCGCGCGCACGCTCGCGACGGCGCAGACGTCGCCATCGGCGTGGCCCGATGCGCAGTGGTGGAAGGCGTTCGGCGATCCCGCGCTCGACCGCCTGATCGACGAGGCGCTCGCCGACAGTCCCTCGCTCCGGATTGCCGCAGCCAGGACGCGCAAGGCGCTCGCTTACGCGGCGATTGCAAGGTCGTCGCTCTACCCGCGGGCCGATGCGGGCGGCGAGGTCACTCGCGAGTTGTACTCGGAGGGCACGTTCTACCCGCCGCCGATCGGCGGCAGGTGGCAGACGTACTACCGCATCGAGGCGACCCTCAACTGGGAGATCGACTTCTGGGGCAAGAATCGCTCGGCCTGGGAAGCTGCCATCGGCCAGGCGAAAGCGGCCGAGGTCGATGCCGCAGGCGGCCCGCCTCGCGCTGGCGGTGAACGTCGCGCAGGCCTGGGTGCAGCTGCAGCGGGCATACCAGCAGCGCGACATCGCACAGGCGACGCTCGCCCGCCGCGAGCAGCTCTACGCGCTTACGCGTGACCGCAACGCCGCCGGCATCGAATCCCGGCTCGAGCTCAAGCAGACCGAGGAGACGCTGCCTGCGGCGCGCGAGCGGATCGCGCAGATCGACGAGACGATCGCGCTCACCCGGAACCAGCTGGCGGCGTTGCTCGGCAAGGGCCCCGACCGCGGACTCGCCATTGCGCGCCCCGACGCGCACGCGCTCGGTCCCGTGACCCTGCCCGCGGTCATTCCCGCGGAGCTCCTCGGCCGGCGGCCCGATCTCGTCGCGCAGCGCCTGCGTGTCGAGGCCGCGCAGAAGGACATCGCCGTGGCCAAGGCCGAGTTCTATCCGAACGTGAACCTCGCCGCGTTCGTCGGTCTGGAGAGCCTGGGCGCGTCGCAGTTCTTCTCGGCAGCGAACCGCATGGCGGGCCTCGGGCCGGCGATCACCCTGCCGATCTTCGATGCCGGACGCCTGCGGGGAAACCTCGCGGCGCGCGACGCCGATTACGACGCCGCCGTCGAGCAATACAACCAGACGCTCGTCGACGCGCTGCGTGACGTCGTCGACCAGCTCGCGTCGTTCAGGAGCGTCGAGGCCCAGCGCAAGCAGGAGGCGCAGGCGCTCGCGGCGGCTCGCGAGGCCTATGACCTCGCGCTGATGCGTTATCGCGAGGGCCTCGGCGATTACCTGCAGGTGCTGTTCGCCGAGCAGCCGCTGCTGGTGCAGCAGGGCCTCGACGTCGATCTGCGCTCGCGCGAGCTCGCGCTTTCGGTCAACCTGATCCGCGCGCTGGGCGGCGGATATCGCGGGAATTCACCATCATGACAGGGGACACGCAATCCACGGCAGCATCGACGCTGCAATCGAGGCGTCAGCTGGGGCTCGCGGTCGTGCTGGGCGTCGTCATCGTCGCCGGCATCGCCTGGGCCGCGTGGTGGCTGTGGTCGGACCGCTACGACGAAACGACCGACGACGCCTACGTCAGCGGCAACGTCGTGCAGATCACGCCGCAGATCTCCGGCACGGTCGTGGCGATCGGCGCCGACGACACGCAGTTCGTCAAGGCCGGGGCGCTGCTGGTCCAGCTCGATCGCTCCGACGCGAAGGTGGCGCTCGACCGTGCCGAGGCGCAACTCGCGAAGACCGTGCGCGACGTCCGCGCGATGTTCGCGACCAGTGCACAACTGAAGGCGACCGTCGAGATGCGCAGGTCGGATCTCAATCGCACCGAAGACGATCTCGCGCGCCGCCAGCGGCTCGCGGGTTCGGGTGCGATCTCGAGCGAGGACCTGAAGCACGCGCAAGGCGCGGTCGACACCGCGAAAGCGGCGCTGCTCGCAGCGGAGGAATCGCTCGCGGCGAACCAGGCCCACATCGATCGCACGACCGTCGACGACAACCCCGACGTGCGCAACGCGGCCACCCGCGTGCGCGAAGCCTACCTGGCCTACGCGCGCACCGAGCTGCCCGCGCCGGTCTCGGGATTCGTCGCCAAGCGCGCCGTGCAGCTGGGGCAGCGCGTCGCGCCGGGCGTGCCGCTGATGGCGATCGTGCCGCTCGACCAGGTCTGGGTCGATGCCAATTTCAAGGAGTCGCAGCTCGCGCACATGCGCGTCGGCCAGCCGGTGTCGCTGACCGCCGACCTCTACGGAGGCAAGGTCGACTATCACGGCAAGGTCGTGGGCTTCGGTGCGGGCACGGGGTCTGCGTTTGCCCTGCTGCCTGCGCAGAATGCCACCGGCAACTGGATCAAGATCGTCCAGCGCATCCCGGTGCGCATCGCACTGGATCCCAGGGACCTGGCGGCACATCCGCTGCAGATCGGCCTGTCGATGCAGGTCGACGTCGATACCCATGACCGCAGCGGTGTGCGCCTGCCCGAGATCGCGCAGACCGGGGCTCCCTACGCGACCGACGTCTTCCATTCCCAGGAGGCGGTCGCCAGCGAACGTGTGCGGGCAATCATCGCAGCCAACGAAGCGGGCGCCTCGCCAACGGACGCCGCGGCGAGCGTGAAGCAAGTGCGCCCCGGCCATGCGGCCCGCTCGCATTCCGTGAAACGCATGGCGGCGGCGCGCGGCAAGCCGCTCTAGTCCGGGCGCTCCCCATCGCGGCCATGGCCACGTCATCGGACTCCGGCGCCCAAGCCCCGTCGGCCAGCCCCGTGCCCCTCGGCGGAATCGCGCTCGCGCTGGGCACGATCGCCCTGTCGCTCGCGACGTTCATGAACGTGCTCGACACGTCGATCGCAAACGTGTCGATCCCCGCGATCTCCGGCGATCTCGCCGTGTCCCCCGACCAGGGGACTTGGGTGATCACCTCGTTCGGTGTCGCCAACGCGATCTCGCTGCCGCTCACCGGCTGGCTCACGCGGCGCTTCGGGCAGGTGCGACTGTTCACGGCGTCGGTCCTGCTGTTCGTCATCGCGTCGTTCCTGTGCGGGCTTGCGCCATCGCTGTCCACCCTGATCCTGTTTCGCGTGCTGCAGGGCGCCGTCGCGGGACCGATGATTCCGCTGTCGCAGGCGCTGTTGCTGTCCTCCTACCCGAAGGAACGCGCGGGCAGCGCGCTCGCGGTGTGGGCGATCACGACGCTGGTCGCACCGGTGGCGGGCCCGCTGCTCGGCGGATGGATCACCGACAACCTCTCCTGGCCGTGGATCTTCTACATCAACATTCCGGTCGGATTGATTGCGGTGGTGGTGACGTGGCTGATCTACCGCACGCGCGAGACACCGACGGCCAGGGTGCCGGTCGACGGCGTCGGGCTCGCACTGCTCGTCCTTTGGGTCGGGGCACTGCAGGTCATGCTCGACAAGGGCAAGGACCTCGATTGGTTCGGCTCGAGCTACATCGTGGCGCTCGCGATCGTCGTCGTCGTGGCCTTTGCGGTGTTCATCGTCTGGGAGCTGACCGACCGGCATCCGATCGTCGATCTCCGGCTGTTCGCGCGGCGCAACTTCTGGACGAGCACGCTCGCGATGTCCCTGGGCTACGGGACCTTCTTCGGGAACCTGGTCCTGCTGCCGCTGTGGCTGCAGCAGTACATGGGCTACACGGCGACGATGGCGGGCATCGTGCTCGCCCCGGTCGGATTCCTGGCGATCCTGCTGATGCCGGTGGTCGGCAGGACGCTGCACCGCGTCGATCCGCGCATCTTCTCCACGGGAGCGTTCTCGGTCTTCGCCGTCGTGTTTCTGATGCGCTCGCACTTCAATCCCGAGGCCGACCTCGTGACGCTGCTGATCCCGACGGTCATCCAGGGCGTGGCGATGGCGCTGTTCTTCATTCCGCTGGTCACGCTGAGCCTCTCGGGACTGTCGCCCGACCGGATTCCGGCGGCGTCGGGCCTGTTCAATTTTGCGCGGATCACGGCCGGTTCGTTCGGGACGTCGATCACGACGACGTGGTGGGATCGCTGGGCGAGCCTGCACCATGCGCATCTGGCCGAGGGCATCAACGCCTACAACCCGGCGTCGGTGCAGGCGCTGGCCGGGCTGCAGGCCCACGGGATGACGTCGGAGCAGGGGCGCGCGGTGATCAACCGGCTGATCGACCAGCAGGCTTACATGATGTCGGCCAACGACATCTTCTACCTGTCGGCGTTGGTGTTCCTGGCGCTGATCGGCGTCGTGTGGCTCGCGCGCCCTGTCAGGCAGGTTGCGGGTCCGGTGGTCGTCGCGGCCGAGTGATGTGTGCACTTACTCTCATTGGAGCTGGCGTGGCCTGACGCGGCCGTCTGCGTCACCTGCCGACATGGCGCGGACCTTGGCGACCATTTGTCGGGGCCCGGCAGGCAGTGGAACCACGCGGTACGCAATTTGCTGATGTCCGAGTCCCTTTCGCGGACCCGGGGAGTGCGGGTCCGCAGTCGGAGGCAGGGCGCATGCGATCGCGTGTGCGCAGGAGGAGCGATCATGATCCGCTACGGTTTCACCATCCGCACGCGAACGGGCCAGCGCATCGAGAACGTCTCGATCATCGCGGGCTCGCCGAAGGACGCCGAGCGCCGGCTGCGGCAGATGTACCTGCAGTGCGACATCCTCGAACGCCGGGAAGTGGCGATTCCCAGGAACCTGGCCGCGATGGGCATGGCCAACGTGATCGACCTGTTCGCGACCAGCCCGCCGACGATCATCCAGAACTGAAGCGCGCCGCGGCCGCCGGCCGGCCCCAGCGAAAAGGGGTGCCGACGTCGGCTTCGGCGCCTGCCGGGTCGGGGTCGCCGGGCGCTGGCGTATCATCGTTTTCCACCCAGGCTTCCACCGATTGATGGCCGCAGCCCCCAACGTCGCAATCCTCGCCGCCGGCCAGGGCAAGCGCATGCGCTCGGCGCTGCCCAAGGTCCTCCACCCGCTCGCGGGCCGTCCGCTCGCCGCCCACGTTCTCGCCGCCGTACGCAATCTCGGCCCCCGCGCGATTGCCATCGTCACCGGGCACGGCGCGCAGGCCGTCGAGTCCGCACTCGCCGCGCCCGACATCCGCTTCGTCCGCCAGGAGCCGCCGCGCGGCACCGGGGACGCAACGCGCATCGCGCTTCGCGTGCTGCCTCCCGACGGCATCACGCTCATCGGCCTGGGCGACGTCCCGCTGGTGCCGCCGGAGGCCCTGGCGCGCCTGGTCGATCTCGCGGGAGGCGAACGCCTCGCGCTGCTGACGGCGCGGGTGCGCGACCCGTTCGGCCTGGGGCGCGTCCTGCGCGCACCCGACGGGAACGTGCAGGCGATCGTCGAGGAGCGCGATGCCACCGACGACGAACGCCGGATCGACGAGATCAACACCGGCTTCATCGCCGCCCCGACGGCCCTGCTCGCGCAATGGGTCGCGCGACTGACGCCGCACAACGCCCAGGGCGAGTACTACCTGACCGACATCGTTGGGATGGCCGTCGCCGACGGCGTGCCCGTCGTCGCGCACACGGTCACCGACGAGGTGTCGGTGGCCGGTGTCAACGACCGGGCGCAGCTCGCCGCGCTCGAGCGCATCGTCCAGCGCCGTCATGCATACGCGTTGATGGTTGCGGGCACGTCGATCGCCGACCCCGATCGCATCGACGTTCGCGGACGGCTGACCTGCGGCCGCGACGTCACGATCGACGTCGGCTGCGTGTTCGAGGGCGACGTGCACCTCGACGATGGCGCCAGCGTCGGCCCGTACTGCGTGCTGCGCGACCTCGCTGTCGGACCGGGCACCCGGATCGAGGCGTTCTCGCATCTCGATTCCGCCTCGATCGGCCGCAACTGCAGGATCGGGCCTTATGCGCGTCTGCGACCCGGCACGAAGCTTGCGGAAGAGGTTCACATCGGCAACTTCGTCGAGGTCAAGGCAAGCACGCTCGGTGCCGCATCGAAGGCGAACCACCTCGCGTACATCGGTGACGCGACCGTGGGCAGCCGCGTCAACTATGGTGCGGGGTCGATCACCGCGAACTACGACGGCGCGAACAAGCATGCATCGGTCATCGGCGACGACGTGCAGGTGGGATCGAACTGCGTCCTGATCGCACCGATCACCGTCGGTGCGGGCGCGACGATCGGTGGCGGCAGCACCGTCGTCGGCCAGGCGCCGGCAGGAGAATTGACCGTGGCCCGCGCGCGGCAGGTCGTGATCCCGAACTGGCAGCGTCCGCGCAAGGCCCCCAAGACCAACGAACCCCAATGACCAGGATCCCCATGCGACGCCCGTCACGATCGATGCTGATGCTCGCGCTCTCCGCCCTGCTGTTCGCCGGCAGCGCGTTCGGGCAGGACAAGTGCAGCCAAGTCCCCGAGCAATATCGCGCGACCTGCGAGCAGGGCATGAAGGCGAAAGCCGCCTGCGTCGGTCTGCAGGGGGAAGCCCGGAAGCATTGCCTGCAGCGCCACATCGACTATGTCGGGACGACGGAGAACTGCGCCGCGCTCGCCGGCGAAGCGCGGCTGCAGTGCGAGCAGCACAATCGGCTGATGCAGGTTGCCGGACCGTGCAGCGGCAAGGCCGGCGCCGAACTCGAAGCCTGCGTCAAGGCGCAGGCGGCCATGCACGCGAGATAAACCCAGGAAGGCCAAGATCATGTGCGGCATCGTCGGCGCTACCTCGGACCGCAACGTCGTTCCGATCCTGATCGAGGGCGTCCGTCGCCTCGAATACCGTGGCTACGACTCGACCGGGCTTGCCGTCGTCGAGGGCAGCGACGGCGACACGGCGGTGCTCGAGCGCCTGGTGTCGACGGCGCGTGTCGCCGACCTCGCCGCGCAGGCCGAGTCGATGCACCTCGAGGCGACGACCGGCATCTCGCACACGCGCTGGGCGACCCACGGCGCGCCCACGCCCGACAATGCGCATCCGCACCTGTCCGGCGGCGAGGTTGCCGTCGTCCACAACGGCATCATCGAGAACTACGAGGAGCTGCGCGACAGCCTGAAGGCGCGCGGCTACGTCTTCCGCACCCAGACCGACACCGAGGTCATCGCCCATCTCGTCCACGCGTACTGGCATGGTGAAGGCGGTGGCGACCTGCTCGCCGCAGTGCAGCGGGCGATCGCCGAATTCAAGGGCGCCTACGCGATCGCCGTCATCTCGACGCGCGAGCCCGGGCGTGTCGTCGGCGCGCGGCAGGGCAGCCCGCTGCTCGTCGGCATCGGCGACCACGACCACTTCCTCGCCTCCGACGCCTCCGCGCTGATGTCCGTCACGCGGCGCGTCGCGTATCTCGAGGAAGGCGATGTCGCCGACGTGCGCCGCGATGCCTACGCGATCTACGACACGACCGGCCAGCGCGTCGAGCGGGCCGTCATCGACGTGCAGGGCAGCAGCGACGCCGTCGAGCTCGGGCCCTACCGGCACTTCATGCAGAAGGAGATCTTCGAGCAGCCGCGCGCAGTCGCCGACACGCTGGAGGACATCGCGACGATCACGCCTTCGCTGTTCGGGCCCAAGGCCGCGACGATCCTGCCCAAGGTCGATTCGGTGCTGATCCTCGCCTGCGGGACCAGCTACTACTCGAGCCTCGTCGCCAAGCAGTGGATCGAGACGCTGGCAAAGATTCCCTGCACCGTCGAGATCGCGAGCGAATACCGCTATCGCGACAGCGTGCCCCACCCGAATGCGCTGGTCGTCGTCGTTTCGCAATCCGGCGAGACCGCCGACACGCTGGCGGCACTCAAGCACGCCAAGTCGCTGGGCCACCCGTACACGCTCGCGATCTGCAACGTGGCGACCAGCTCGATGGTGCGCCAGACCGAGCTCGTGTTCCTGACGCGCGCGGGTGCCGAAGTCGGCGTGGCCTCGACCAAGGCGTTCACCACCCAGCTCGCCGCGCAGTTCCTGCTGGCGCTGACGCTGGCCAAGCTGCGCGGGCGGCTGTCGGAGGACGCGGAATCGAAGGCCATCGATGCGCTGCGCCACATTCCCGCCGCGATCCGCGGAGCGCTCGCGCTCGAGCCGCACCTGATCGGATGGGCGCAGCAGTTCGCCAAGAAGCAGCACGCGCTGTTCCTCGGCCGCGGCCTGCACTACCCGATCGCGCTCGAGGGCGCGCTGAAGCTCAAGGAAATCTCCTACATTCACGCCGAGGCGTATCCGGCCGGCGAGCTCAAGCACGGCCCGCTGGCGCTGGTCGATGCCGAGATGCCGGTCGTCGCGATCGCGCCCAACGACGCGTTGCTCGAGAAGCTCAAGTCCAACCTGCAGGAAGTCCGTGCGCGCGGTGGCGAGCTCTACGTCGTCGCCGACCTGGACAGCCACCTAACTGCCGGCGACGGCATCCACCTGATCCGCATCGCCGAGCATCGCGGATTGCTGTCACCGATCGTGCACGTGGTGCCGCTGCAGCTCCTCGCCTATCACACGGCGGTGTTGCGGGGGACGGACGTCGACAAGCCGCGCAATCTCGCCAAGTCGGTCACGGTCGAATAGTCGCAGCAGCGTCTGGATCCGATTTAATCTGACCAAAAATAGTCGTAAACGGAATAATAGAATCGAAAACGGCGCAACAAAGTCGTGAACGAGAAGGTCGCCCTTTTCGATCTGACGTAACGATGATTTGAAGAAATAGAGTCGGTCGGATCGAAATGAAGACCGTCGGAATTCATTTGGGAATCCTCCCGCTGAGGCGCCGGATGGTTCGCTTTCCCAAATCCCGCACCGGGGTCTAACACTAGCTATTCCAGAGCTTGGTGGAGTCCTTGACCGGTCCGACTACGTCGTCCGACCGGCCCATTCTGGGATTTGCTGGTTCTCCTTCAGTCGCAGCCGCTGGAAGGCGACTGCATCGAAGACATCGTCGACCGAGATCAAGTCGCCAGAGGCGTTGATCAGCGGGAGACTCGACCGCGCTTCGAGGAAGAAGCGGTGGGCGATTGGACTGTCGGCATCAAGCGAATAGCCCGCGCTCCACCAGTCCTGAACGCGCTCTCGGGCGCCGTTCAATAGGATCGCGCTAGGCAGTCGATCCCTTTTCTCATGCTGGTTCACAGAACGGGTTGACGGCAACAAGTTCCACAGGTCGTCGCAGGGCCAAGACGACCATGGAAAGCAATGATCGATGTCGAGCCGATCCTTGGACAGGCGGATTCCGGACCACACGCAATGGAGGGGCTGCCCGGACTCGATGACTGAAATCGCGCGTTGCCGCGCCTCGGCGACGACGCGCTCCGGGGCTGACCAGTGCATCGCTTGTGCAATCGTGGCCTCGCTCAGCTTTCGGCCTTGCCGGAGCGCGTAGCCATGCATCAGGCGTATCCACTCCGCGACGATAGCTGGCTCGATCCACACATCGAAGCGCGACAAGGCGCGCCAGACAGTGACCGGCACAAGCAATTCCCCAAAGCGGCGCAGATATGCCTCATCAATCACCAGCGAGGACGGCGCGCGTCCTGCGCGCCCGGTCACGGCTTCCATGACCGGGCGCCCGTTCGGAAGGGTCATGTAGCGCGCCGGCATCAGCACAATCGTCCTGCTGGCGCCGATGAGAGCCGCATGCACTGCTGCGCCGAGGTCAGCACCATAGCGGGTTCCGACCCGCAGATCGTTGGGCGCGCATCCAAGGAGCCTGTGGAACCCCTCGTTGACGAAACCCAGTCCGCCGAGGTTGCGGTTGGTTGGTGACTGGGGGAGATCGGCGGTCAGCAGCGGCAGGAACAAACGAATCCAGTACAGTGCGACCAGCCCGAGCGGCACGTTGACCCTATCAACGTCTTCTTCTCGAACCAGACCCGCCGCCCCATCGGCGATGCGGGCAACCGAGCGCAACAGAGCGAGTTTGTAAGTCGAGGACTTCGCGTCCTGCAGGACCACGTGGCGAAGGAGCGGCAGCGCACCCGTGCCGTCGTCGGGAAGGCGCACGGCAAGCTGAATCCAGCGCACCTCCGCACGACCTAAGCGATCCTCCGCCTCGACGCAGCGCTCGACGAACGACCCGTGCCCTCGGGCCAGCGCTTCGACCTCGGCCCGGGAGACTTCATGCATTTCGCGCTCGGGATCGGCGGCGCCCATGCGAAGTGTGATGGCGATAACGCCTCCCGGATTCAGCAACCTAATGAGCTTTCGAAACGCGCGCGGCCGGTCCCCCGGAGCGACATGCTGCCAGACGCCGGACAGCAGGATCAGGTCGAAGGCGAGGCCCGTGCGGTGTGTGGCGTCGAGCGCCGGCAATCGATCATCGAGCCACCGAATCCGGGCATCCGCATGCCGCGTCGAGCCCTCGCGCAGCATCGACGCGCTGGGCTCGACCGCGACAATCTCGTACCCCATGGCCGCGAGTCCCGCCGCATCCCGGCCGGTGCCGGCGCCGACATCGAGGATCAGCCCACGTCGCTCAGGGAGCAAGTCGAGCAGCGAACCGTGCGCGGTCCTGAAGTCCAGACTTTCGAGGTGTTCGCCAAACTTGACCCGTGGCGGTCGCAGTCGCGGAGGCTTCGAGGGCGCGAAATCGGTGCTCTCAATGACTCGAAAATATTCAAGTCCATGTGCTGGAGTGCATTGCGCAGACATGTCGATACAACTGCGGCGGTAGTCATCGCCGGTATGATCTATGGGCTCAGGTTGGCTGGCCGCTGGGTTCGATTTCGAAAGCCCAACTCAAATTTCTGTGGCGAGCCAGCCCCGACTGGGCGCGTTTTGTCGGTTTGGCGAGTCATCAGGTGGATGCCGATTGACGCGCTTCGGTAGGTTTCGCAGCGAGGGCTGCAGATGGCGACGGCCTGAGCGCTGCCCAAGCAGTTGGATGCTTGTTCTGGAACAACGGGCAGCGCGTTCACCAGTGGCGCCAAGCCGTCCCCCTGTCGGCCCGATGTGCGCCAGCGCACGGATTTCCACATGAGAGTGGGAGAAGATCCAAGTGCAGGACTCGCTTCACGAACCGCGATCAAGGGAAGCATCATGAGATCCAGCACCACATCGTTCGCGAATGAAACGTAAAGCCGTGCCGAGACATACTTGTGCCATCGCACTCGCAATGCTGGCGGTTTCCGCGGTGCTTGCGCCGCCGGTCAGCGCCAGGAGCGATGAGGTCGTCCGCGCGCACTCCGGCGTAATGTATGTCACCGGCGGGATCGGCAGTGATGCGGTGGACCGCCTGAAGTCCATCGAAAGCGATTTCAATCTGAAACTGGTATTCGCAAACGCGTCAGGTGCGTATTTGAGTGACGTCAGGGTCACGATCATCGATGCGTCCGGCCACGTCGCATTGGATACCACGTCCGAAGGGCCGATCTTGATGGCGAAGCTGCCGGCGGGCGGCTACCGTGTTGACGCAACCTTCGACGGCCGTTCGGAGAGACGGAAGATCACCGTTGCCGCGAGCACGCTGGTCACGGTCGACTTGAGATGGGCCTCAAAGTGAACAATTGGCCCCGCGCCGCTCGACGGTCGGTCGGGCTGGTTACTCAGCAGTCGCCAAGTTGGTCGACGGACCCTGGCCGCTGACATGTGGCTATCGAGGCAGGCAACTGTCGCCCAAGCGACCGACCTGTGAGTAAGTCGTAGCCCTGCGGGTTAAGCCGCCAGTTGCTCCGGAATCCAGTTGGTAATGAAAAATGCACTCCGAATGAATACTTCGAAGACCCATCCCGTCGCCCCGAATGAGCCCTCAGTCGAGTCGGTACCGGACCATATCAGCCAAAATATCGACCGCATCTTGGCATTCTATCGTCGCGAAAGCCAAAAGATTAGCGACTCCCAACGACTACTGGAAGCAGTCGGCGGATTTATGGGGCGTCCGTACTATCTTGCCGCCGTGCTGTCGTTCGTTGTGCTTTGGCTCCTGGTCAATGGATTGTCCGTACTGCTCCGACTCCAGCCACCGGACCCGCCGCCATTCTTCTGGCTGCAAGGTGTTGTTAGCTTGGGGGCAATGCTAACGGCGACCGTTGTACTTATTACGCAGAATCGAGAAGCCAAGCTTGAGCAGCAACGATCGGAACTGGAGCTTCAGGTAAATCTCTTGACCGAGCAGAAGACCACGAAGCTTATCCGTCTGCTCGAAGAACTCAGACATGACTTGCCCATGATCAAGGATCGCGACGATCCGGAGGCAGTGGCGTTGCAGGAATCGACGGACCTCAAGGAAGTGCTCGCGGCCTTGCAGGAACGGCGTGACAAGGATTGATGGTTCGATGTTGGCTCCGACGCTGAGTGGCCGCTTCGCGGAAGATCAACCGCCTGCTGTGGGGGTCGACTCTGGCCTGTCGACGGTGACGAAAGCAGCCGTCGAGCCTAGGGCATCTGCGAGCTCTGGTTCGCGCTGGCCACGCTTCGCGCCGTGCGGTAGACAATGCGCATGCGTGATACATGCTCGTCGAGAATCGCCTCGGCGCGATCGATGTCACCTTTCGCGAAGGCTGCAACGATTGCCCGGTGCTCCGCCATCGACCGTTTGCGCGCCGCTGTGGAGTCGGTCAGGTTGTAGGTGAGAAGCGCGCCGATACGACCCGAGATCAGCTTGTAGGCCTCGATCAAATGCCCGTTGGCGCTGTTGTCCGCGATCGCCTGATGGAATGCGGCGTCCGCCAGCGCTATCGAAATGTCGTCCCCGGCCTTGGTCGCGCGTTCCATCGCGTCGCTGGCCGCTCGCATTTGCCGGAGCGCGTCGTCGCGCCGGCGGGCAAAGCAGAGACGAAGCGCCGCAACTTCCGTGATCCGTCGAAACTCGCATAGCTCGCCGACCGCCTCCTCCGATGGCATGAAGACGAAGCTTCCCGACTGCGGTTGGATGTCGATCAGGCCCTGCTGCTGCAGCGCACTCAGCGCCTCGCGTACGGGTGTCCGGCTGACGCCGAGTGCCGCCGCGAGCTTCAGTTCCGACAGTGCTCCGCCGAGCGGGAAGCCTGCCCTCGACGATCGCCTGGCGAATCTGCTCGGTTGCCCAGGCCGTAAGCGATGCGGAAGCACTGCGCAGCAGCGAGCGCGTGCCGTCCGGCCCACGCCTCGGCAGCGCATTCTGCAGCGCTTCAAGTGAAACGCCACCCGTGCTGCCTGCACGTCGACCGCTCGTGAGCGACAAAGCCTTTCTCTGCACGTCTTCGTCCTGAGCCATGCTACAGCCGGTGTCCGAGAGCGGCGGCGTCGTGGATCGCCTCGAGCGCCGTCCGCGGCTGGGCGCAATCGCCGAGCAGGTACACCGGCGGCGCATCGCTGCGTTCGTAGAGCTCATCTGCCACGCCGGTCACCGGCAGCAGCGTGCGGGTGGGGACGACGAGATCGATGTCCCCGCACTCCCATCGGCGCTCGCCGTTCCACAAGACCGCAGCGCGGTTGTCCAATGCCTCGACAGTCGTGCCGAGGTGTACCGCGACGTTGGGGCGCTCGCGAAGCGCACCCTCCTGGAAGCGCCGGGAGCGGCTCGCGATGTCGAAGGCCACCTCGCGGGAGACTTCGACCAGCACGACGTCGACGCTCCTCTCGGCCAGCACCCGCGCGACACCTACGCCGCGGATGCCAGCACCGATCACCAGCGCCCGCCCGATGCCGTCGACAGGTCGACGCAAGACTTCATAGGGATCGACCACCGGGCTCTCCTCGATGCCGGCGATCCGCGGAAGGCCGGGGGCGGAACCGGTCGCGACGACGATCAAATCGGGATGCTCGGCGAGCGCCATCTCGGCGGTGGCTTCCACGCCGATCTCGAGGCGCACTCCGGCGCGTTGCGCCTCGCCGACGAGCCACGGCAGGTGCCCGGCGAGTTCTTCGCGCCCCGGCACCAGGCGGCTCAGCAGCAGCTGCCCACCGGGCTCGGCGTCGCGCTCGAAGACGGTGACCCGGTGGCCGCGAAGCGACAGCACGCGGGCGACCTCGAGGCCCGCAGGTCCGCCGCCGATCACGACCACGCGTTTGCCGGCTGCCGCGGGGCGGATCGCATATTCGCGTTCGCGCCCGGAGGCGGTGTTGACGAGGCAGACGATCGGCAAGCCGCGCGCATGCATGTCGCTGCAGCCCTGATTGCAGGCGATGCAGGTGCAGATCTCGGCGAGCCGGCCATCGCGCGCCTTTGCAGGGAACTCGGGATCGGCGTGCAGCGCGCGACCCAGTGTCACGAAGTCGGAGGTGCCCGACTCGATCAAGTGTTCGGCGACACTCGGGTCGGTGATGCGTCCGGAGACGCTGACCGGCACGTCGACGTGCTTGCGCACTTCGCGGGCGAGCGGCGCGAGCACGCCCTGCGGCATCTCCATCGGCTGGGTGATCCACCAGTTCGTCTCGTACATCCCTGCCGAGACGTCGATCAGGTCCACGCCGGCGGCAACGAGGTGCGGCGCGATCGCGCACACATCGGCGAGGGTCAGCCCGTTTGCCTGATGCTCGTCGCCGCTGATGCGGAAGACCACCGGCATGTCGTCACCCACGAAGCGCCGCACGGCCGCAATGACCTCGAGCGGGAATCTCATTCGGCCGGCGAGATCGCCGCCGTATTCGTCGTCGCGCTTGTTGCAATAGGGGGAGAGAAACTGGCTCAGCAGGTAGCCGTGCGCGCCGTGGAGGCCGATGAAGTCGCACCCCGCCTCGGCGGCCCGCCGTGCGGCCTCGCCGAAGCGCTCGACGATTTCCGCGATCGAGTCGCGGTCGAGCGGGCGCGGCGACCAGCCGCCCGCCCCCGCGTAGGGCACCGCCGATGGGGCGCGCGATTCGAGGCCGCTTATCTCGGGATGGACGACCCGACCCCCGTAATTGAGCTCGGGCCCGACCCGTCCGCCATGACGATGGACCGCGGCGACGAGGCGCCCGAGTTGCGGAACGAGGTCGTCGTCGTACAGGCCCATCTGGAACTCGCGGCCCTTGCCGCGAGGGTCAACGTAGGTTGCTTCCGTGTACATCATCCCGACGCCGCCGCGCGCCCGTGCCTCGAGGTAGTCGATGTAGCGCTGCGTGACCCGGCCTTCCGCGGTGCAATAGTTCCGCTCCATCGGCGAGCCGATGATCCGGTTCTTCACTTCCATCCGGCCGACCTGGCCGGGCTGGAAAAGCTTGGGAAACCCCATCTTGCTTGCTCCCGGCGCCGCGCCGTCCGCGCGCCCGGGAGGGTTGGCGGCAGTAGCCGACGATCGACGCGTATCGGAGAGGTGGGCGGGCGCGCGTAGCGAACCTGCCCGCGCGACCAGTCAGTCGCACCGTTCCTGACCCGCCCCCCTCCCATCTGGTACTTCAGCAGGCCCGTGCGGTGCGATGTTCCGCCAGAATGCTCACAGGATACCTCCGTTCCCGGATATGAAGTACGATTGCGCTTGTACTTCAGTCGTGCCGACAGGGGCCGGCGCATTCGTCTTTGCGATTCGCCCACGGAACATCACCAGGAGGAACCTCATGCACGCCAAGTTCACTCGCCGTTCAATGCTCGCCGCCGGCGCCTCGCTGATCGCGCTCGGCGCCTTGCCCTCGGCCTACGCGCAGGCGAAGACCAAGCTGCGGTTCAGCTGCGCCTTCAACGAACAGGACCTGCGCGCCAGCGCCTACAAGGCCTTCGCGGCAGCGATCAAGGACGAGTTCGACATCGAGCCGTACTGGAGCAACAGCCTGTACAAGCAAGGCACCGAGCTCGTCGCCATGGAGCGAGGCAACCTCGAACTGTGCAATCTCGCGCCTGCGGATATCTCGAATCAGATTCCCGCCTGGTCGCTGATGACCTCGGCGTATCTGTTCCGTGACGCCGATCACCTGAAGAAGACGTTCAAGAGCGACGTCGGCCGTGAGTTCATCAAGATGGCGAGGGACAAGCTCGGCATCCAGATCATCACCCCCGTCTATTTCGGGTCGCGCCAGGTCAATCTGAAACCGGATCGGGTCATCAAGACGCCGGCGGACATGGCGGGCCTGAAGCTCCGCATGCCTCCCGGCGAATACTGGCAGTTTCTCGGCGAGGCGATCGGCGCCAATCCGACGCCTGTCGCGTTCACCGAGGTGTACACGGCACTGCAAACCGGCGCGATCGATGGCCAGGACAATCCGCTGGTCACCAGCCGGCAGATGAAGTTCTACGAGGTGACGACCCAGTTCGTCCTCACCAGCCATGTCATCGGATACGACGTGATGGCGATCACGACCAAGATCTGGGACGCGATGACGCCCGCGCAGCAAGCCAAGTTCCAGGCGGCCGCGGACAAGGCGATGGACGAGAACACGGCCAAGTTCAACGCGCAGGAAAAGGAAACCATCGAATTCTTCAAATCCGATGGCAAGAAGGTCTACACGCCGGACCTGAACGCATTCCGGACCTACGCCCAGAAGAAGTATCTCGCCAAATACGGGGCGGAATGGCCGAAAGGCGCGCTCGAGCGCATCAACGCGCTGTAGCCTGACGGCCGGCGGCGCGCGTTGATCGCCGGTTCCCGCCAATCGCCGCCGGGCGTCCCAACGCCCGGCGGGTCGGGACCTCGACGCGCGCCGCCGACTTCCACCGTGGAGTACGTTGTGGTTTCGAGGTCCCGATGACGACGACGAGGCGAGCCGCGATCGGCGAATGGCTGCACCGGCGGGCGGAGAACGTCGCGGTCGCGCTGATCGCGACGATGTTCATCTGTTTCCTTCTCCAGATCGCGTTCCGCTATCTCCTGAACCGACCATTGGGCTGGACCGAGGAAGTCACCGTCCTGTGCTGGCTCTGGGTCGTGCTGTGGTGCGCGGCCTTCGTCGTACCCGACAACGAGGAGATCCGCTTCGACCTCGTCTACGACGCGGTCCCCAAGCGCGTTCGGCGGACCTTCACCGTGATCAGCAGCACCGCGTTGGTTGTCCTGCTTGCGATTTCGCTCCCTGCCACTTGGCGCTACGTGATTTTCATGAAACGCGAGCATTCAGCCTATCTGCAGATGCGGTTCGACTACCTGTATTCGATCTATCTGATCTTCGCGGTTGCCTGCATCGTGAAACACGCCCAGCTGGCGTGGAGCGCCATCAAGGGCGGGAGGTAGTCCAAGGTGGAGTCGCCCGAGCGGAGTGCCACGTCATGATGCCCAGCGCTTTCACGCTGTGCATCATCGTTCTCGTTGCCCTTGCGGCGCTGGGCTTGCCGATCGGCCTGTCGATGATCGGCGCCTCCATCTTCTACCTGCTCTTCGCCGGCCTCGACCCTGGAACGGCAGCCGAACAACTGCTGAATGGCCTCTACGGCAGTTACGTTCTGCTCGCGGTCCCCCTGTTCATCCTCGCCGCCGATCTGATGAACACCGGGAGCCTCACCGACCGCCTGTTGAACTTCTGTCTCGTGCTCGTCGGCCGGTTCCGCGGCGGGCTCGGGCACGTCTGCATCGTCGCGAACATCATCTTCGCCGGCATGTCGGGATCGGCGATCGCCGACGCGGTCGGCATCGGCCGCATCATCATCCCGATGATGACCCGCGACGGACGCTATCCGGTCGCGTACGCCGGCGCGATCAGTGCGTCGGCGGCGATCATCGGGCCGATCATTCCCCCGTCGATCCCGATGGTCGTCTACGCGCTGGTGTCGGACACGTCGATCGGCTACCTCTTTCTCGGCGGCGTTGTTCCCGGACTGTTGCTCGGCGTGGCGTTCATGGTCATGAATACGCTGATCGCCCGGCGCAGGAACTATCCGGTGGAACCGCCGGTTCCGTTGCGCCAGGTTCCGCGGGTTGCGCTGGGCGCATTTCCTGCGCTGATGCTTCCGGTGGTCCTGCTGTTCGGCATCTACGGCGGGGTCATGACGCCCACCGAAGGCGCGGCTGCGGCGGCCGCCTACGCATTGCTCGCCGCATCATTGATCTATCGTTCCATGTCGTTCAGGCAGTTGTACGACGTGCTGCTCTCCAGCGCCAAGTCGACCACGTCGGTCGGCATGCTGATCGGCGGAGCACTGGTGTTCAACTATGTGGTGACGATAGAAAACATTCCGGTTGCGGTGCAGCACTTCATCACGGGGTTCCACCTCTCGGGGTTCACCTACCTTCTCCTGGTCAACGCCATCCTGCTGATTCTCGGGTGCCTCCTCGAAGGGACGACGATCCTTCTGGTGATCGTTCCCGTCATGATTCCGACGGCAAAGGCACTTGGCATCGACCCCGTCCATTTTGGCGTGGTCGTCGTCGTGAACATCATGATCGGACTGCTGACTCCGCCTTTCGGACTGTTGCTCTTCGTGGTTGCGAACATGACCAAGCAACCGCTCAGGGCGATCGTGCGCGAGGCTGCGCCGTTCATCCTGGCGGCGATCGTCGTCCTCGCGCTCATCACTTTCGTGCCCGAGACGGTCCTGTGGCTGCCGCGATTGATCGGATACAAGGGCTGAGCGCGGGTTTGCCGTGAGCAGGTCGCGCTCCCGGGCACCACGCTGAAGCACGCTCGCCGATCGCGATCGGCATACCGCAGACATCCGATGCGCATCGTTTCGCTCGACCATCTGACCGTATTCGAGCTCGCACCGCCAGACTTGGTGAGCACGGCATCGCTCGCCGGCTTCACGCACGTGGGGATGCGCCTCAACCCGGCCGCGCCGGGGGAGCAGCAGCATCCGATGATCGGCGATACGCCGATGCGCCGCGAAACGCTGGCCCGCATGCATGCCACCGGCACCCGGGTGTTCGACATCGGCGTTCTTCGGCTGCGGAAGGAGACGAACGTCGCGGATTTCGAGCCGGTCCTCGAATCGGCGGCGCAACTCGGCGCCTCCCACGCGGTCGTCAACGGCGACGAACTCGATCAGAGGCTCCTCGCCGACCTGCTCGCCAAATTGTGCGAGCTCGGGCGCGCCTACGGGCTGACGATGAATCTCGAATTCACCCCCTGGACGGGGGTTCGGACGCTGGCCGACGCCCTGCGGGTCGTGGAAGCCGCGGGGCGCCCCGAGGCGCGCGTGCTCATCGACACGATTCACGTCGACCGCTCGGGCGGGACCCCGGACGACATTGCGGCGACGCCCTCCGCGCTTGTCGCGTACGCGCAGGTGTGCGACGCACACGGCCCTCGGCCGCCGCCGCAGGACTTCGACACGATGATCTACCAGGCGCGCAATGAGCGTGGATTCCCGGGAGAGGGCAACCTCGAACTGCGCGCAATGATTCGCGCGCTCCCGCGCGACATTCCATTGAGCCTCGAAGCTCCAACGAATAAGCTCGCCGGGAAGCTGTCCGCGCTGGAGCGAGCCCGGCGCGGGCGTGCGGCAGTTGCGTCGCTGCTTGCGGCGACCGATTAGGCGGAGCAACTGCGCGAGGAGGAAGGGCCAATCAGTGCAGGCACCCGGATCGGATCGAGACGGCGCTCACGCGTTCTCCAGGCGGATACCGCTCATCGTGGCGGCGGCGTTTTTCATGGAAACACTGGACAGCACGATCGTCACGACCGCGCTGCCCGCCATTGCACGAAGCCTCGGGGAATCCACGCTCGACCTTACCGCCAGCATCACCGTCTATCTGGTGGGGATGGCGGCGTTCGTGCCGGCGGCGGGCTGGGCGAGCGCGCGTTTCGGCGCGCGCAATCTCTTCGCGGCGGCCGTTGCGGTTTTCACGCTGACCTCGTTGCTGTGCGGGTTGAGCCCGTCCCTGGGGGTGTTCCTTGCCGCTCGCTTGCTCCAGGGCATCGCCGCCGCGTTCATGTCCCCCGTCGGACGCCTGGTCGTGCTGAACGAAACGCCGAAGGATCGGATCATCGAGGCGATCGGCCTCATCGTCTGGCCCGCACTCATCGCCCCCGTTGTAGGGCCGCCGCTGGGCGGATTCATCACGACCTACGCTTCGTGGCGCTGGATATTCCTCCTCAACATCCCGCTCGGAATCGTCGGCGTGCTGCTCATTCTCGGCTTCGTGCCGAAGCACGCGAAAGAGGAGCACGCGCCGTTCGATCTGACGGGATTCCTGCTGACGGCGGCGTCGCTCGCCGCGTTCCTGCATGGTCTCGCGCTTGTCGGGGAGCACAATGACGCTGTCGCGCGCGGCGGTCTCTACATTGCGATCGGCGTTGTGAGTGGAGGCGCGGCGGTGCGCCACGCGCTGCGCCACCCCACGCCGATGCTCGACCTCGCTGCAGTGCGTTTCCCCACGTTCGCGCTATGTACGGTCAGTGCAGGGCTGCTGGCGCGCATTGCGATCAGCACGACGCCGTTCCTGCTCCCGCTGATGTTCCAGATCGGCTTCGGCGCGAGTGCGTTCGAGGCGGGAATCATGCTGCTCGTCTACATGACGGGAAACCTTGCGATGAAGAGCGTGACGACGCCGATCCTGCGGAAGTTCGGATTCCGCAACGTGCTGCGCGCCAACGGCCTGCTGTGTGTCGCTTCGCTCGTCGCATGCGGCACCCTGACGCCTGCGGTTCCGCTCGCGGTCGTTTACGGCGTTCTGTTCGCGGCCGGCATGACCCGGTCGATGCACTTCACGTCGGTGAATACGCTCGCGTTTGCCGACATATCCAGCGCGGCACGGGCGGGTGCCACGACCCTCGCCGCGATGGCCCAACAGACAGCGGGCGCGTTGGGCGTCGCGCTGGCCGCGCTCGCTCTCGGTGTGTTCCAGGCGATCGAGGGAGGACCCCTGCTGACGCTTGCCGACTTTCAACGCGCGCTGTTTGCGTCCGCGGGGTTGATGGCGATCGCCGTGGTGTGGATGCTGCGGCTGCCGGCAGACGCCGGCGCCGAACTCGCCCGAAAGGCGTGAGCCCTTCGTCGATCGGCGGCAGGTGATCACCAGTAACTTGCCGGCGCGACCTCCTGACCACAGCTGCAGCGGCCGTTGCTGCGCTCGATGTTCACCATCGTTCCGCATTTCCTGCAACGCTCCATCGCCATGACGTGCTTCGTCTCGAAGGAGCCTATGACGCCACCGCGCGCCAGGTCCTTGCCGTAGAAGCGCCGCACTGCATCGGTGTGACTTTCCGAGTGTTGCATCCGGGCAATATCCTCCCGGTGCTCCCAGGCCGAGAAAGTCATCTGCCGGTTGCCACAGGTAACGACCGTGGCCGCGATGAAGCCGTCCATTCCGAGCATTTCCATGAGCGTTTCGCGGCCGAGCTTCCTGATTTCCTCGGTCTCCGCCGCGGTGCGTCCCTCGAGGGAGGTCACCGTGAACGCTCCGGGGTCGCCGCCCCGCCCGGAAACCACGCGCGTACTGGTTCCAAGTGAAAATGGGCCGATCGCGTGGGGCTGCACGATCACTTGCAAGCCGAGCTGCGCCGGCAATTCGCGACAATCGAAGAAGCCGGTCACCGACTCGAGTTTGCCGGATGACAGGCGGACGAGGTCCACGCCCGAAAGCGCCACCGCCTTGCCGGTTGGCGGCAGTCCATGGAACGGTCCCGTGTTCGTGCCGCTCATTTTCCACGGCACGTAGGCCGTATCTGCGTCTGCGACAACGGGGCCGTCGACGGAAAAGTGAAGGTCCGGGAACGACTGCCACAGGGCTTCCGCATGGCGTGCGATCGCAGGCCCGGTCAGCCGGCCGGCGGATGCAGGATCCGAGTAGTAGCCGCCGGGGGCGAATGCCGAGGCGATTGCGGGGCCATCGTGGTTGTTCCAGGCCTCGAGATAGCGTTGCAGCGGCCCAGGCAAGTTGGTTTGAGCCGTGTCGTTCATCTGGCCTCCACACCAATCCGGTTCGATCTTTCGATCCAGGCTCGAAGAGTCCCGCCGACGCTCGTCGTCAATGAGGTCTTGCGGCTGATCGCGGACGCAGCACGCGATCCGGGACGCGCGACCTCAGGTCGTCCCGCGCGCCCGGCGAATCACGGCGTAGACCGCGTGCAGATCGGCAATCGGTATCTGTCCCGGCGCCGAACTGGCCTCACCGACCGCGAAGCTGAGCGACGAGCCGAAAACGCCGCCGATCATTCGGGTCACCGATCCCAGCGGCCCCATCGACATGCTGATGAGCGGGATGCGCGCCTTGGCTTCGGCCTGCGCCGTCGCCGCGAGCAGGGTCAGCACGTCCATCCGGTCGCGAGGCATCACGGCGACCTTGGCGACATCCGCGCCCAGGCGCTCGGCCTCCAGAAACCGCTGTTCCAGGAATTCCCGACCGGGTGTATAGCCGAAGTTGTGGTACGAGAGTATCAGCCGCGTCCCGTGCCCTCGCGTGCTCTCGCGAACGCGCCGCAGCTGCTCGGGGTCGTTCCCCATCTCGAAATCGAGAAAGTCGACGAGGCCGCTCGCACTCACCGCATCGTAGAGCCGCACCACGCCTTCGTCGTCGATGGCAATCGGCTCGCCGCCCTCCCTGATCGAGCGGCGCGTGAAGATGATCGGCATGTCGCCCACGGCCGCGCGCAACCGCCGCGCCGTTTCGAGCACGGCCTTCGCATCACCGATCGCCTCGAAGTAATCGACCCGCCATTCGATGACCTCGGGCTTCTTCGCAATGACGGACGACGCCTCGGCGAGGATGCGCTCGCCGGTCCTGCCGACGAGAGGCGTGCAAACCAGGGGCGTTTCCCCACCGAGCGTGCGCCCACGAATATCGACGACCTTCGCTGACTTCATGATCAATTCCGTTGCCTGTTCGATGGTTGGAATGCCGTGATCGCGCCTGCGCCGCAGCAGCGACGTGTCGCTTGGGCTGCCAATCGGGGCGCATGCGCACCGCGGCAACCGCGGCCACTCCAGATTGTCTCACCCGGCGGCGGAACCGTGGCGGACCCGGGGAAACCTTCTCCGCGCTACCGTCCCGGCACCGACGCGGGTACCCCGGGCCTTGCGACGTTCACGCTTGCGCTACGGACCCCCGGTCCATCGAGATGACTTCTCGCGGCGACAAGAGCAAGCCGGGCGACTTCCTCCGCCCCGACCGCCCGCGTCAGCGCATTCCTCGGAATCTCCAGCGCATACGGGATGTCCTGGGGCATCCGTGCCAGGATTTCGCACACTTCGATCCCGCCTTCGCCCGGAAACTGCCGCTCGTCGCGCGCCGTGCGGATGATGCCGGCCATCGTCGCCGGCACTTCTTTCGCAGCGTCGCAGACGTGCGCGAAGCGGAACCATTCACGCGGGAGCTTGGAAAGCTCGTCGAGACTCGAGTCGGAACGGCCGAAATGGAGCATGTCGACGAGGATCCCCGCGTTCGACCGATTGACCGCGCGCACGACCCGGGCCGCCTCGCGCAGGTTCCCGGTCTCCGTCCAATGCGGAAACTCCAGGCTCACGAATATGCCGAGCGGCTTGGCCAGATCGCAGATCCGGGCGAAGCGCTCGGTAGCGCGCTCGCGATCGGGATCCGGCAACTGGGCGATGATGTTCCGCGAGCCGAGCTCCGCGGTCGCCTCGAGCTGCGGAACGAAGCTCTCCGCGTCGAGCGACGGATCCATGCGGAAGAGCTCGACGTCGTGCACACCGATTCCGGTGTCGTCGAGCCTCGCCTTGGTCTCCTTCATCAACGCACGATCCCGTGCAAGGTCATACAGGACTTCGTTCGGCGTCACACGCGTTATCCGCACGCCCACGTAGTCGTATCCCGTTCGCGCGGCGACGTCGACCAGTTGCGGCGGCGTCAGCGAGAGCGCCGTCAGGTGCGCCAGCGAATATTCATGTTTCATGGTGGTCACCTCTCCCGTCCGGTTTGCGATGAACGATCATTCAATCGGCGTGGGCAGTGTCCCCGACACTGACGTGGTGCACCTTCTTGCCTGGCGAGTAGATGTCCATGATGTTCCAATGACCTGCGGTGGGCACCGGCTCGTTCTGCATCATGACGTCGATGACGAACGGCTTTCCCGACTTGATCGCCTTGGCGAGCGCCGGCTTGAACTCGTCGGCCGCGCTGATCTTCACGCCGTCGATGCCGTATGCCTTCGCGATTGCCGCGTAGTCCACCGAGTACGGCTTGCCATCCTTTTCGAAGACCGTTCCGAACGTCGTGTCGTAGTGCGCCTTCTCGAGGCCCGCGATCGTGCCGTACGCGCCGTTGTTCATGATCACCCAGACGACGGCGACGTTTTGCTCGGCCGCGGTGGCCAGCATTGCCGGGTTCTGGCCGAAACCGCCGTCACCGACCAGGGCGACGACGACGCGGTCCGGGCGCGCAATCTTGGCCCCCAGCGCCGCCGGGGCACCGAAGCCCATCGTCGCGTACCCGCCTGGCGTGAAGATCGTGCCGGGTTCGAGGATCGGGAACTGCTGGCCCACGCCGTTCTTGTTCCAGCCAACGTCCGTCGTGATGAGTGCGTCTCGTGGAAGCGCTTCGCGCACGTCGGCGAGGATCCGCTCGGGACGCATCGGATACGCGCCGCTGGTTGCATGCACCCGGTTCCGGGCGATGAACGCCGCGCGCTCCGTCGCGATCTCCTTCGCCAGCGCCGCCCGCTTGATGCCCGCGGGAACGAGCTTGCGGGCGACCCGATTGAGAACCTTCAGCGCTTGCCTGAGGTCCGCGACCGCACCGATCTCCACCGGATAGTTGCGGCCGATCTCCGCCGGATCGATGTCGATGTGGATCAGCTTCGTCGGGGGGAAGTTGAACGTGAATTCCGGTTCCCAGGAGCTGCAGTCCGCTTCGGAAAAGCGCGTGCCCAGGCCGAGGATCCAGTCGGCGCCACGGCACTGGTCGTTGATGAATTGCGTGCCCCAGAAGCCGGTCATGCCGAGCATGAACGGATGATCGTCCGGTAGCGCGCCCTTGCCCATGATGGTATGGGCCACGGGAATTTGCAGATGGTCGACAAGCTCGCGCAACTCGGCAGTCGCGTCGGCCAGCATGATGCCGCCGCCGACGTAGAGGACGGGCCTCTTGGCCGCCGCGAGTTTCCTGACGATCTCGGTGGCGGTGTCTTCGTCGAGCGAAGGCCGGGTCAACTTCTTCGTGTTGAGCCGCAATCGGTCGAAGAGCTTGACGTCGACTTCGCTGGAGAAGATGTCCATCGGGACATCGACCAGCACCGGGCCGGGGCGGCCGCTTTCGGCGAGGGCGAAAGCCTTTTCGATGATCTCGGGAAACAGATGCGGCGAGTCCACCCGCCAGGCCCGCTTGACGAACGGCCGGTAGATCTCGTACTGCGAGCCGTCCGCGTGCATGTTCACCTCCTGGTGGGGGTGCTTGCCGAAGTAGTGGCTGGGGACGTCGCCGGCGATGACGACCATCGGCACCGAGTCGAGTGAAGCGTTGGCAACACCCGTCGCGGCATTCGTGAGACCCGGTCCGAGGTGCGACAGCACGACCGCGGTCTCCTTCTTCGCACGTGCATAGCCGTCGGCCGCGTGCGCGGCGATCTGCTCGTGCCGTGTGTTGATGAACTTGATCTTCTTGCTCTTCGACAGCGCCGCCAGCACCGCGATGTTGGTGTGCCCGCAAAGGCCGAAGACGTGTTCGATGCCACGCGCTTCGAGATACTTGACGAGCTGGTTCGAGATCAGATCTTTCATGCATTGCTCCTTGGGGGCCCGTGTGCGCGAGGAAGGTCGGGAACACCCGGGCCCGGTGTCACTGGCTCACTGGCGCGCGCGCGTCGTGCCGAAGTCCGGAGGAACGTCGCGTCGCGCCGGCCCGCTGTAGCGATATGGAATTTCGCGCGGCATCGGTCCCATGATGCGGCGACCGCGCTGCTTTTGCTCCCACGCGTGGGCGAGAATGCCGACGGCGCGCGAAAGGATGAAGAGCCCGCGCCCCAGCTCGGGCTCGAAACCGAGCTCGCAGAAGATGACCGCGGTAATGCCATCGATGTTCATCGGGATGTGGCGCTTCTTCAGCGCTTCGAGCACCTGCTCGACCGCGCGCCCGATCCGCGCGTAGCGCCCCGACACGGTGCCCGCCGCTTCGGCCTTTGCGACCAGTTCGAACAGCGGCGCGGTGCGCGGATCGACCGGGTGGAACCGGTGACCAAAGCCCGGAACGATCTTCTCGCCCGCCTCGCGGTGACGTTCGATCACTCTGGTCGCGCCCTGCGCGAGGTCGCCGTCCTGACCCGCCTCGGCGTCGATCTCGCGGTACAACTCCATGCACTGCTGGCCCGCGCCGCCGTGAATGTCGTCCAGAACGTTGATCGCGGACGCCATGGCGCCGTTGACCGGCAGGCCACAGGTGACCGCCATGCGCGCGATCGCGATGGAAGGTGCGTGCGGGCCGTGGTCGACTCCGGGGACGAGGGCCGCCTCGAGCAGATCGGCTTGTGCCGGCGACGGCAGTTCTCCGCGCAGCATCAGCCATATCATTTCCGGAAAGCGCGCGCGCCCGATCAATTGCTCGATCGGATAGCCGCGGATCGCGATCTCCCCCGGATGAACGTCGATGATCGCGGTATCCCACCACGCGGACGCATCGGCAAGAAGCTCCTCAGCTGATTTGGTCGTCATGTTTCCGCCCGCAGTGAGAGACCGTCGCGATGTACGCCTCGTGCCGATTCATGTCGTGATCGTCTCGACCTCGGCTTCCAGGGCCGGATCGTAGAACGCGCCGAACAGTTCCTCGTCGGAGGGCTTGTCCTCCTTGATCGGCACCGACACCCACGTCGTGTTCATGTAGTGCTTGAGGTGCACGTTCTCCGAAACGATGTTGCCGCCCCAGGTGCCGCAGCCCAGGCTCGACGTCATCGGCATCCCGTTGTTGAAAGCGCCTGCATTTGCCTTCGATTGCGGCTGGCGGACCATGATCCTCGAGACCGGCGCGGCAAGCGCGAGCCGCCGGATATGGTCCTGGTCGAACGAGTAGATTCCGCAGGAGTGGCCCTTGCCGCCCACGGCGTAGATCCCGCGCATCATCTCGAGGGCCTGCTCGAAGCCCTTGTATTTGTAGACGGCGAGCAGGGTCGTGAGCTTTTCGCTCGAATAGGGGTGCTCCTTGCCTATGCCGTCGCCGTGGACGATGATGAACTTGCAGTTGGCCGGAATCGTGAATCCGGCGGCCTTTGCGAGCTGTTGCGGCGCGATCGCGACCGTATCGGGCAAGCGGTGGCCCTCGTCGTCCCACATCACCTTTCGAAGCGCGGCTTTTTCCTGCGCGTTCGCCAGATAGCCCCCCTCGACCTGAAGCTGCGCGAGCAGCTTGTCGAAGATCGACGCCTCGACAATCAGGTTTCCGTCGGCGGAGCACCCGGATCCGAAATCGGAGGTCTTGGACAGGCGCGTGTTGCGCGCGGCCTCCTCGATGTCGGCGGTCTCGTCGATGATCATGGTCGAGTTGCCTGCGCCCACGCCGTAGGCGGGCGTGCCGGAGCTGTAGGCAGCGCGGACCATCGGCTGTCCGCCGGTCGCGACGATGAGATCCGCGCGTGCCATCAGCGCCTGCGACATCGGGATGTTGACCTTCGTCAGGCACTGCAGGATGTCGGCCGGCGCGCCCTCGCGTTCGAGCGCTTCGCGCATCAGGCGGACGGTCTCGAAAGAAGTCCTCTTCGATCGCGGGTGCGGCGAGAAGATCACGACGTCACGCGCCTTGATTCCATAGATCGCGTTGCCGGCCGGGGTGAGATCGGGATTGGTCGTCGGGACGATGCAGGCGACAATGCCTGCGGGCTTGCCGTACTTCGCAATGCCCTTCTCCGGAATCTCCTCGATGAGACCGACGCTTTTCTGCCTGAGTGCGTCGCGCAATACCCCGCGAATCTTCATCCGCTTGCCCATCCGGCTCACCGGATCGCCAAGCCCGCTTTCGGCGATACCCATGTCCACGAGGCGGGTGAACGTTTGCTTGTTCGCGACGGCCCATGCGACCGCCTGACACAGACGGTCGACCCGCGCCTGGTCGTAGGTTTCAATGATCGCGAGCGCCTTGTGCGCGCGCTCGAACACCGCATCGAGCTCCTGCTGCTGTTCCTCGGTGATGCCTTTCTTCATTTCAGGGGCAACCATTGGCAATCCCTTTCATGTTCGTAATGGAGCGGCAGCGCGGCGTTGCCGGGGCCGCGGGGAGACGGCGGCCAGAATCGGGAATGCGTGAGGCCATGGCGCGACCGCCAACGCTGCGTTCGACCGCCTGGATTGCTGCCCGACGTGCGATGAACCTGCCGTTCTGCCGCAGCGGTTCAATATCGTCCGACGATAGGGCGGGGGCGATCCCCGGACAATCGCCAGCCGCAAGAAATGTGCGCCTGGCGCACACAAATTTCCAAAACGGCGCCAGCTCCGGTTATGCTCCACGAAATTCGCCCGCGTAGCGACAGATATGGGCGCCTGTCGCACAATGGGCATCCCCCGATGGGCGGGTTCTGCCCAAGGGCAATGTTCCAGGGGACCACGCATGGCAGCGCACGCAGCCACCTCGAGGAAGGAGAGGGTCGGGGACCCGGTCAAGCGTCCACCGGACGGGGTGGCGCCCTCGTTCACCGATCCCGACGCAGTGCCCGCCGCCACGATCGAGCGGTTCTCGGGCGACCCCGACTTCGTGACGGCGCTTGCGCGCGGACTCGCCGTGCTGCTCGCGCTGTCCGACAAGCGCCGCCACGCCTCAATCTCGCAGGTGAGCCATCGGACCGGAATCCCACGGGCCGCCACGCGGCGAAGCCTGCACACGCTGGTCAAGCTTGGCTTCGCGGACGTCGACGACGCGCGCCGGTTCTTCCTGCGCCCGCGCGTGCTGTCATTCAGCCACGCCTATCTGTCGGCGTCCTCGATGGCGGTGTTGGCACAGCCGATCCTCGACCGCCTCGGCGAAACGCTGCGGGAGGCCTGCTCACTGGCCGCGCTCGATGGGGACGAAATCGTCTATCTCGCGCGCTCGAGGTCGTCCCGCATCATGTCGCCGGCCCTGAACGTCGGCAGGCGCCTGCCTGCATACTGCACGTCGGCCGGACACGTGATGCTCGCGCAGCTGCCACCGGACGAGCTGAATGCGTACCTCGCGCGCGCCCGGTTCCATCCGTATACCGAACACACGCCGAACTCGCCTGAAAAGCTCCTGGCCCTTCTCAAGGCGGTGCGCGAGTCCGGCTTTGCGTTTGCGAGTCAGCAGATGGAGGCCCGCTTGTGCACGCTCGCGGTCCCGGTCCGGAACGCCGGTGGCAATTACGTGGGAGCGATCAATGTCATTCTCCAGGGGCGCCTGGTGGGTCGAAGCGAAATGGCCGAGCGCTATTTTCAACCGCTGCACGAAGCCGCAATGGAGCTTGGCGCATTGCTGTTGCCTTGATCGCGGAACGACAGGGGATCTCGATGACTAACGTTCTCGGCCGCGAGGCGGTCTCCGAACCTCTCAATCCTCTCGGCATCGATGGCATCGAATTCATCGAATTCGCGACCTCGAAGCCGCAGGCCCTGGGAGGCGTGCTCGAGACAATGGGGTTTCGCCCGGTGGCGCGACATCGGTCGCGCGAAGCCGAGCTGTGGCGGCAGGGCTCCATGAACATCGTCGTCAATTCGCAGTCGATCGACGTGCCGCGAACGGTGCAGCCTTCCGAGCACCCCGTGCTGAGCGCATTTGCGCTGCGCGTGCGCGATGCCGAAGCCGCCTTTCGCCGGGCGCTCGATCTCGGCGCGTGGGACATCCCCGTGCGAGCCCACGCAATGGAGCTCAATATCCCCGCCATCCACGGCGCCGGCGAGAGCCTCATCTATTTCGTCGATCGCTATGACGACTTCTCGATCTACGACATCGATTTTCGGCCGATTCCAAGCGTCGATCCGCATCCGCCGGCCATCACCGGCATGCATTTCTTCGGGATCGTCCAGTACATCGGTTCGGACCGCACTGCCGACTGGGTGGAATTCTATTCGCAGATCTTCGGATTTCTCGCGCTGCCCGACCGAGTGCGCTTCGGCATCATGCCGGAGGGACGGCTGCTCCAAAGCCCCTGTCGCAAGTTCTTCCTGCAGCTGATCGAGCCCCTCGACAACGCACGCTTTGCGTTCGGCGACGAGCATTTGCAGCGCATCGGCCTCGGCACTCCCGACGTCATGGCCACCGTCGCGGCGCTCGAATCGCGCGGGATCCAGTTTCTCGTTTCAGACAAGGTCAAGTCGAACGAACGCGGTGCGCTTACGAAGCCACAGCTTGGCGGCGTCATGTTCGAGCTGGTGCACGACGAGCCTGCCAGCCGCGACGCGAAGCCATGATCTACAGTGACATCGGAATGGACACGGCATCGCTCGCGGGCACGCTCGAGTGCAAGCTTGCCGCGATCCGCGATGCCGGCTTCTCCCAGGTGATGATCTCCGCCAGCGATGTGGTCGGTCATCCCGGAGGGACGGCCGCGGGCGTGCGCGCGGTGCGCGAGAGTGGCCTGCGCGTCACGGGTCTCGAGGCGCTGCGCGACTTCGAGGGGCTCTCCGGGAACTTCCATGCGTACAAGGTGGACGTCGCGAAATCGATGCTCGACGTCTGCTTCGGTCTGGGCGGGGACATGCTGATCGTCGAAGCGTCGACGTCGAGGCACGCCGACCCGGATGACGAACGGGTCGTGCGCGACCTGCGCATGCTTGGCATGCTCGCGGTTCCGCTCGGCATACGGATCGCTTACAAGGGCGTTTCGCGCAGCCGGATCGCGAAGGACTTCCGCGCTGCAGGTGAGCTCGTGTTCCGCGCCAACTTCCATAACCTGGGGGTTGCAATCGATGCGTTCGACGTTCTTGCGGCGCGCACGCCGCTCGTCGAACTCGAAGCGCTCGATCCGGAGCAGATCTTTCTCGCACAACTCTCCGATTTTGTCTGGCAGGAGATCGATTCAGCCGAGGAGCAGGCTGCGACCGCGACGCATTTTCGCGTCTTTCCCGGCGATGGGGCGCACAGCGACGATCTCGCCTGCGTCGTGCGCAAGCTCGACGAGATCGACTATCGCGGCGGATACAGCTTCGATGTCTACAATGACGATTACCAGCAAATGCCGACCGAGAAGGTGACCGCCCGCGCGCGGCGCGCGGCCGAATGGCTCGCGGAAGCGGTGCTGCGACGCGCGCTCCCCGTCCCCGACATGGAGCGACTTCGGCCAGGTGCCGGCGCCTGAATCCGTGCGGCTCATGGTGATTGGGTCTCGGGCCGGCGGGTGCCACGAGGGGTTTCGACCACTGCCTGATCGCGGAGCGCGAGCAATCACGTGATGACAACCCATTCCAGTGGCGCAGTACTGCGCATCGGCATCCTCGGCTGCGCCAACATCGCCAGGCAGTTCGTGCGGGATGTGACGCCGAGCCCGACGGTGCGCATCGTGGGTGTGGGCAGCCGCAACGCGGACACCGCGGCAGCCTTTGCGGCGGCCCACGGCATCGCCCGCCACTACGGCAGCTACGACGCGCTGCTCGCAGACGCCGAGATCGACGCCATCTACCTGCCACTTCCCAATAGTCTGCATGCGGAATGGGCGATCAAGGCAGCCGAACGTGGCAAGCACGTGCTGTGCGAGAAGCCCCTCGCACTGGGTTGGGCCGAGGCGCACGCGATGTTCACTGCGGCCCGGCGCCACGGCGTGACGCTGCTCGAGGCGTATCCGTATTGCTTTCAACCCCAGACCGACGACATGCTGGCGCAGTTGGAGCAAGGGGCGATCGGTGCAGTGCGCTCGGTTCAGGCGTGTTTCGGCTTCACCGTGCCGAACCCGCAACACAACATCCGGATGAAGCCCGAGTTGGGCGGTGGTGCGCTGCTGGACGCCGGCAGCTACGCGCTCAGCCTGATCCGGCTGGCCATGGGTTGTGCACCGCAACGCGTGCACGCCGACGCGACTTGGGCCGTCACTGGCGTGGACATCAGCCTGATGGCAGTGCTGCACTACGCGGACGGGCGGCGTGCGCAGCTGTCCTGCGCCATGGACGCGGCAAGCCATCGCCGCGCCACCATCATGGGAAGCAGAGGCACGATCGAAACCGAATTCCTGAACCACACCAGCGCGCAGGCCGGCGGCGATCAATACGGTTACCTTCCCAGCCAGTTGCGCATACGGCGCGGAACGGCGAACACCGTGCCTTTCGAGGAGATCCACTCGCCCGTCGGCAGCGGCTTCCTGTTCGCCGCCGAGACGTTTGCCCGGATGGTCGTCGAGCAGGACTCCGCAGCCGTCGGGCGCGCGGCCGAGGCCAGCATGGACAACGCGGCGACGCTGGAGGCGATCGCGCGCAGTGCGAAGCTGGGGCGCGCCGTGGACCTGCCCGATCGGGTTTGGTGAGGCCGAAGCTCCGATTCGAAGGCGCCCCGGGCAGGCTCACGCCACGGTGGGGGCCGCTTGCACGTCTTCCAGGCGGCGCTTCGCCGGCTCGATCCCCCACACCCAGACGACGATGATCTGCACGACGAGCAGGCCGATCATCAGTCCGATGACGCCGGGAAGCTGGTAGGTGACCATCAGCTTGCCGACGATGAACGGCGAGACCACCGTCGCCAGGCGGCCGAAGGTGTTGCAGATGCCGTTCGCGCGCAGCCGGATCTCGGTCGGGAACAGCTCGGTGGTGTAGACGCCGAACAGCAGCGCGGTCTGGATGTAGATGGCGACGATCAGCACGAAGCCGACGCTGAGCACGATCGCGGGGTCGGAGGCCGCGTTGAAGCTCGAGTAGATCGCCCCACTGACGATGGTCAGGAGCGAGGCACCGATGATGCTCCCGCGCCGCCCGATGACGTCCGAGGTGTACGCTCCCACCCCGCATCCGACCAGCGACCCGATGGCGAGCACCAGCGTGTAACCGAGCGAGGTGGCGATGGTCAGGCCCTGGCGCAGGAAGAACTGCGGCAGGAAAATCACGAAGCCGAAGATCAGCGTGTTGACGGTGATCAGCGTCCAGCTGCCCACGATCATGCGCTGCAGGAGCGGCGGCCGCGTCATCGCCATCGCGCTCATCGGCGCGGTCGCGACCGGCGCAGCCGGCGCCGGCAGCGTCCCGCCCGCGGCGGCCTCCTTCTCGATCGCCTGCATCAGCGCCTCGGCCTCCTCGTATCGGCCCTTCGATTCGAGCCAGCGCGGGGATTCGGGCAGCTTCTTGCGCAGGTACCAAACGATCAGCGAGCAGACGCCGGCGATCACGAACATCGGCCGCCAGCCGAAGCTCGGGATGATCAGATAGGACAGCAGCGAGGTCACGGGAAAGCCCGCCACCACCAGCAGCACCATGAACGACAGCCAGCGCCCGCGCGTCTTGGGCGGGACGAACTCGGTCAGCGTCGAATAGCCGACCACGATCTCGGCGCCGAGGCCCAGCCCCTGCACGAAGCGGCAGGCGATGAGCTGGTCGATGTTGGCGGCGAACGCGGCGGCGAGCGAGGCCACGCCGAAAATCAGCAGGTTGATCTGATAGGTGAAGCGCCGGCCGTAGCGGTCGCCGATAAAGCCGGTGATGAGCGCGCCGAGGGTCATGCCGACGAAGGTGAGAGAGATGAACTGGAGGTTCTGCGCCAGCGTCGAGAACTTGCTGTGAATGGTCGCCGCGAGCACGCCGCCGGCGACGTACAGATCGTAGCCGTCGAAGAACATGCCGGCGCCGATGAGCCAGAATATGCGGTAATGGAACGAACCGACGGGCAGCCGGTCCAGGCGAGCACCGGCATTGACTGTACTGCTCATGGATCGCCTCCTCGCGGTGTGAAGCTCGTTGACTTCTTGTGCGCGCATGATATTCCAATCGAACCCTAATTGCGCCTCCCGATTCACCACCCCCGAGAATGGAACCATGCCTCTCGTTTCAGTGAACGGCCTCCAGGTCGAATTCGAGCAAGAAGGCAGCGGGCCGGACCTGCTTCTGGTGCACTCGCTGCTGACCGAACTCACGGTTTTCGCGCGCGTCCTTCCCGCGCTCGCGGCCGGCCGGCGGGTGACGCGGATCAACCTGCCCGGTTTCGGCGCCTCGAGCCCGGCGGCGTTCGATACAGTGGCCGAATTCGCCGACCACCTCGCCGCGGTGATCGACGCGCTGAAGCTTCCGGCGACCACCGAGGTGTTCGGCAACGGCTTCGGCGCCTTCGTCGTCCTGGAGCTTGCGTGCCGCCACGGCGCGCGCTTCGGCCGGCTCGTCGTCGCGGACGCCGTGCCGGCCTTTCCCGAGCCGGCGCGAGCGCCGTTTCGCGCCATGGCGGAGCGCGTGCGCGCGGGCGGGATGGCCGCAGTCCTCGATACGGCCATCGGGCGCATGTTTCCGCCGCCGTTCGCGCAGGCCAATGCGGAGGTCATCGCGCAGCGCAAGCAGGCCCTGGCCAAGGTCGATCCGGAGTCGTTCGCTCGCGCCTGCCTGGGGCTGGCCACGCTCGACCTCACCCCGCGTCTCGGGCGCATCGCCAATCCGACCCTGGTCCTGTGCGGCGCGCTCGACCAGACCACGCCGCCCGAACTCGCGCGCAAGCTCGCCGATGGGATCCCCGGCGCCACCTATCGCGAGATTGCGGGATCCGGCCATTGCCCGATGCTCGAGCAGCCCGGGCTGCTGGTGGAAATGATGCAGGCGTTCCTCGGCAAGGCGGCGGCGCCGAAGCTCGCCACCAGGGCGGCGGCCATCGGCAAGTATGAAATCCACTACGTGGACGAAGGGAAGGGATTTCCGGTGCTCCTGATCCACGGCCTCGCCGGGGACATGAGCGGCTGGGCGCCGCAGATCGCGGCCTGGCGCGAGCGTTTCCGCGTGATCGCGCCCGACAACCGCGGCGCCGGGCGCAGCACCCAGCTCGACGAGCCGGTCTCCACGCTCGAGCTCGCACGCGACATGCTCGGCCTGCTCGATTGCCTCGGAATCGCCAGGGCGCACGTCATCGGCCGCTCGATGGGAGGCGCAATCGGCCAGCAGATGGCGCTCCTCGCCCCGGACCGGGTGCACAGCCTGACCGTGTGCGCGTCCTTCGCCAGGCTCGATCCGCTCGGCCGCCGCGTGCTCGCCAACATGCGCGAGGTGCTCGAATGGACCGGGTCGTGGGCGGCGCATGCGCGCCACTCGGTGCAGAACTTCGTGTCGGCCGATTTCTTCAACGCGAATCCGGACCGGGTTGCCGCGATCGAGGGCCTGATCGGGGGCGAGACCAGGCTGCAGGCCTGCTACGTGCGGCAAAATCATGCCTGCCAGGAGCACGACACGCTCGAGCGGCTGCAGGACATTCGCTGCCCGACGCTGATCCTCGCCGGTGGACACGATCCGATCTGCTCGCTCACCGCCATGCGCTGGATGTCGGAACGCATCCGCGGCGCCGAAACCGTGATCTTCGAGAACTCGAGCCACTTCTTCCTGATGGAGGAACCCGAGCGCTTCATGCGAGTGATGAACGACTGGCTCGCGCGGCACACGCCCGTCGTCCGGGAGCAGGCATGACCATGGCCGAACGCTTCACGCTGCGGGTGAACGGCCGCGAGCAGGAGGTGGTCGCGGAGCCGGACACCCCGCTGCTCTACATCCTGCGCAACGACCTGGGCCTGAAGGGCACGCGCTTCGGCTGCGGCGCCGGACAGTGCGGCGCGTGCACGGTGCTGTTCGACGGCAACGCGGTGCAGTCCTGCGACACGCCGGTGTGGTCCGCCGTCGGGCACGAGGTGACCACCATCGAGGGCCTGGGCAGCGCCGAGCGGCCGCATCCGCTGCAGCGCGCCTTCATCGACGAGCAGGCGGCGCAGTGCGGCTATTGCATCGACGGCGTCATCATGTCGGCCGCCGCGTTGCTGGCGAAGAACCCGCAGCCGACGAAACAGGAGATCGCCGCGGCGCTCGAGCGCAACCTGTGCCGCTGCGGCACGCACGTCCGGGTGCTGCGCGCGATCGAGCGCGCCGCCAAGGAGATGCGGCGATGAGTGCGCCAGAGCTGCCGCTGAGCCTCAGGACCACGCCGCGGCTGGACCGCTGGCTGCGCTTCAATGCCGACGGCACGGTGACGGCGTTCAGCGGCAAGGTCGAGCTCGGCCAGGGCATCGTCACCGCGATCGCGCAGATCGCGGCCGAGGAGCTCGGCCTCGAGCCGGCGCAGCTTTCGATGGTCGCCGGCGACACGACCGCCTCGCCCGACGAGTGGTACACCGCGGGCAGCCAGTCGGTCGAAGTCGGCGGCACCGCCATGCGGCTGGTGTGCGCCGAAGTGCGCGAGCTGTTTCTCGCGGCGGCGGCGCGGGAGCTCGAGGTGAGCGCGGCCGCCCTGCGGCTGCGCGCGGGCAACTTCGAAGTGCCGGGGACGGATCTGAAGCGCAGCTATTGGCAGCTCGCGGACAAGGTGAGCCTCGCGCGCGAGGTGACCGGGCGCGCGCCGCCCGTGCCGACCGCGCGGCACCGCCTGGTCGGCTCCAGCGCGCCGCGGCGCGACATTCCGGCCAAGGTCTCGGGCGCGGCGTATGTGCACGACATGACGCTGCCCGGGATGGTCCACGCCAGAGTGGTTCGCCCGCCGCGCTACGGCGCGAAGCTCGTTGCGCTCGACGAAGCCGCTCTGCGCGCGGCGCCGGGCGTGGTCGCGGTGGTGCGCAGCGGAAATTTCCTCGCCGTGGCCGCCGAGCGGGAGGAGCAGGCGGTGAAAGCGCTCGCGATCGCGCAGCGCAGCGCGCAGTGGGACGCCCCGCCGATGCGGGAGCCGGCCGAGACCGTGCCGTTCCTGATGGGCCTGCCGGCGCAGACTTCGACGGTGTACTCGAAGGCTGGCCCCGTCGCCGGGGGCGCGCGCCGCTTCGAGGCCGTCTACTCGAGGCCCTACCTCGCCCACGCATCGATCGGCCCGTCGTGCGCGCTCGCCGCGCCCGAGGGCCCACGGCTGCGGATCTGGTCGCACACCCAAGGCCCGCACATGCTGCGCGCGCAGATCGCGAAGGCGCTCGGCGTGCCGGAATCCGACGTCGACGTCATCCACCGCGACGGCGCCGGCTGCTACGGCCACAACGGCGCCGACGACGCCGCCTTCGACGCGGCGCTCGTCGCGCGCGCCTGCGACCGGCCCGTGCTGCTGCAGTGGACGCGCGAAGACGAGCTGGCATGGTCGCCCTTCGGCTCGGCGATGGCGGTGAAGATCGCCGCCGAGGTCGACGCGGGCGGCAGCGTCGTGGGCTGGAGGCACGAGCTCTGGAGCCACACCCACATCAAGCGCCCGGGCCGGGGCGAGGGCATCAACCTGCTCGCCGCCTGGCACATGGACCCGCCCGCCCCCGAGCCGCCGGCGCAGGACATGCCCTTGCCCGCGGGCGGCGGCGATCGCAACGCGGTCCCGCTGTATGACTTCCCGAACCTCGAAATCGTGTATCACTTCCTGCCGCAGATGCCGTTGCGCGTCTCGGCGCTGCGCACGCTCGGCGCCTATGCGAACGTGTTCGCCATCGAGTCGATGATGGACGAAATCGCTGCCGCGCTCGGAATCGATCCGGTCGAATACCGCCTGCGCCACCTCAAGGACGAACGCGCGAAGGCCGTCGTGCGCGCGGCGGCGGATGCGGCGGGCTGGGAGCCCGGCGCGCGCGGAGACGGCGCGAGCGGCCGCGGCATCGCCTTCGCCCGCTACAAGAACCTCTCCGCGTATTGCGCGGTGGTGGTCGAGGTCGAGCTGGGCGAAAAGCTGCGCATAAAACGCGCAGTGGCCGCGGTCGACGCGGGCCAGGTCGTCAATCCGGACGGCCTCAGGAACCAGATCGAGGGCGGCATCGTGCAGGCCGCGAGCTGGACGCTCAAGGAGCAGGTGCGCTGGACTCGGGACGGCATCGCCTCGCGAACCTGGGAGGACTACCCGATCCTCAAGTTCGACGAAACGCCCGAGATCGAGGTGGTCCTCATCGACCTGCCCGACGAGCCGAGCCTCGGAACCGGCGAGTGTGCCGCCGGGCCCACCGCCGGCGCGATCGCGAACGCGCTGCACCACGCGCTCGGCGTGCGCGCGCGCCACCTGCCGCTGACCCCCGAGCGCATCGCCGCGGCGATGGACTGAAGGCGCGCGCGCCGCGCTCGTGGCGAGACACCTCGAGACCTGGCTCGCCCGCTGCCCGAATGACGACGCCGCTCGCCGAGACCGTGTAAACTCGACCCGCTTCGTGATACAAACCCCTCCCGATCCTGAATCGCGTACAGGCGATCACGAGGACGACTCGGTCCGCTGCCTCGGCCAGTACCGGTCAGTCGGCTGCACTTCCCAAGTTTCCGGTAAGCGGACACTCATGACGGGGTTGGTTCGTCGGGAAGGTGTTCTCACACTCATCTATGATTCACCATTGACCTAGCGCAAGGATTGCAACGCATCGTCTAGGCACCATGCAAGAGGCGACCTGGTAACCGAGGAAGAGGGCAAGGTGCTGCTTGATCGGATCAACAGCTCAAATTTGCCTTGACCTGGAGCAAGGTCGACCGTTGCCCGCACCCATATCGTCTCAATAGCGCCGGGCGCGGCTAAGGCCGCGGGGTGGGTGTGACCCTTTTTCGCCCTTGTTAAGGCGAGGCACGGGGTGGGCGAGGCCGTTGCCGAGAACAACAGCACGCGCAGGCAGCCACGCGGCAGGAGCAGGCTCCATTCGCCATGGCGCGCGCGGCGGCCAAGTCGATCATCCTTTCCTCACCTGAGTTCCATCGGCTGCTGTAGGACGCCGGCGCGACGCTCATCATGGAGCCGGCGCCCGCTGCGAATCCGGCGCAAGCGCCCGGCATCCACTAATGGTCGCGCAGGACGGCCAACCGCACGGATTTCACAATCACGCACATAACGCTGCGTCATGAATTCCACACTCATCGCCCTCCTCGCATTCATCCTGGTTTTCGGCGGAGCGCTGGCGGGCGTCGCCGTGCGCGTTCCCGCGCATCACCAGGACGCCGAAACGAAGGACGTGGTCAAACTGGTCATGGGACTGGTCGCCACCATCGCGGCCTTGGTCCTGAGCCTGCTGATAGCGTCCGCGCACAGCTCGTACGACAGGCAGGAGAACGAAGTCCTGGAACTGGGCGCGCAACTCGTGCAGCTCGATGATGTGCTCGCCCATTACGGCCCCGATGCGAACGACGGCCGCGCGCAACTCAGGCGCATGGTGGAGGCCGAAATCGCAAGGCTGTGGCCCAGTGCGGGCTCCGCGCGCGCATTCTCGGACCAGCCGCAGATTTACAGACCTACGGAAGATCTGTTTGGAACGATCGAACGCCTGACGCCCAAAACCGATGCCCAGCGATCTGCACAGGCCCGCGCCCTGCAGCTCATGACGACCATGGGCACGACCATCCGCCTGCTGTACGAACAATCCGGAGGCTCCCTTTCCTGGCCCTTCTTCGTAGTCCTGGTGTTCTGGCTTGTTGCACTATTCCTCGGTTTCGGTCTCTATGCACGCCGCAACGCCACCGTCATCGCAGCGCTGTTCATCGGCGCGTTGACCGTAGCGGGTGCGATTTTCCTGATCCTGGAGATGAATCGGCCGTACACTGGAGTGCTGGAACTTTCCAGCGCGCCGCTCAGGCACGCGTTGACGCAGATGGACCGCTGATGGGCCTGGCCTGAACAATGAGCCGGATAGCCTACCGCCGATGACCGTGAGCACCAACCGCCTCGATCCTGGCGGCCTTCGCTTCGATGTGGTCGCTGGCCTCACTGCCGCCGCGGTCGTTCTGCCAATGGCGATGGCGCATGCCACGGTCGCCGGATTGCCGGTTGCGGTGGGTCTGCATACCGCCTTCATTCCGATGGCGGTCTACGCGCTGCTCGGCTCGTCGCGCGTGCTCAGCGTCAGCTCCACGAGCACGCTGGCAATCCTGGCAGGCACGCAGCTCGGTCTGGTGGTGCCCGACGGCGACCCGGCGAAGCTCGTCGCGGCAACGGCCACGCTGGCCGTGCTGGTCGGCATGATGCTGTTGTTGGCGCGGCTGTTGCGCCTGGGGTTCGTGGCCAATTTCATTTCCGCGCCGGTGCTGACCGGCTTCAAGGCTGGTATCGGCCTCGTGATCGTACTAAGCCAGGTCCCGAAACTTCTTGGCATCCAAATCGTCAAGCATGGCTTCTTCCGCGATCTCCTCAGCGTGGCGCAGCACATTCCCGAGAGCTCGCTGCTTGCGCTGGCAGTGGCCTGCGCGACGTTCATCGTGCTGGTCGGGATGGAACGACTGTGGCCGCATTCTCCGGCGCCTCTGGTCGCCGTTGGCGGCAGCATCGCCGCGTCGTGGTTTCTTGGTCTGCACGCGGCAGGGGTGTCGACGGTCGGACTCATTCCGCAAGGATTCCCGTCGCTGACCTTCCCGGAACTCGCGCTCGTCGAGCGCTTGGTGCCGGGAGCGCTCGGGATCGCGCTGATGAGCTTCACCGAAACGGTCGCGGCAGGGCGCGCCTTTGCGCGTTCGGGCGATCCGCCCATCAATGCCAACCGTGAACTGATCGCGACCGGCGTGGCCAATGTAGGCGGTGCGCTATTTGGTGCAATGCCGGCCGGCGGCGGCACCTCCCAAACCGCGGTCGTTCGCGCCTCAGGTGGCCAGTCGCAGAAGGCGTCGCTGGTCACGGCCGCCGCCGCGCTCGGGACCATGCTGCTGTTGGCACCCGTTCTGGGCCTGATGCCGCAGGCGACGCTTGCGGCGGTCGTCATCTTCTACTCGTTCAGGCTGATCAAGCCTGCTGAGTTCGTGGCCATCCGCAAGATTCGTCGTATGGAGTTCCGCTGGGCGCTGGTCGCATGTGCAGGCGTCTTGATGTTCGGCACGCTCAACGGCATCGTGGTAGCGATCATCGTGTCGATGGTCGGGCTCGCGAGCCAGACCGCCCATCCGCGCGTGTTCGTCATCGGTCGCAAGCGCGGCACCGACGTGCTGCGACCGCTGTCTCCCGACCATTCCGACGACGAGATTTTCGACGGCCTGCTGATTGTGCGGCCAGAGGGTCGCCTCTTCTTCGCCAATGCGCAATACGCGACAGAGCGGATCGACGCGCTGATTGGGCAGCACAAGCCTCGTGTGCTGGCGCTGGACATGAGCGCCGTGCCCGACATTGAATACTCGGCATTGCAGGCGGTGATGGACGGCGAAAAGCGGATGGCCCAACGCGGCGTCGTGGTGTGGCTGGTGGGCTTGAATCCCGGCGTGCTCGAGGTCGTGCGCAAAGCGGGGCTGGACGAGCGACTCGGGCGCGAGCGCATGATTTTCAATGCCCACGCGGCGATCGAGCGCTATCAGGCGCTCCAGGCAGCGTCAGGCGGCACGGCGCAATCCCCCGTACCTTGACCACGTAAGCACCGTCAGGTACCTGGGAATCGAGGTTGACGACGCCTTGGAGATCGCCGAGCAGACCGAGGTGTAGATGTTCTTGGCTGGTAGTGGCCGCCGTATGCGACGGTCGCTGACCGGCCACAACCCGTCATGGCGCAGGACACCACGGCGCTCGTAAGACATCCGGTTTTGGTGTGCTGGCGTCAATGCGCCACCATTGATCTGCGTCAACCCGGTTGATTGCGCCCAAGATGCAGAATTGTCGTTTGTCTGGTCCAATCGGCAGCATCCGGAAGTCATTCTTGAAATGAATACCGACGCTTCCCATGGCAAGCCGCACTCAGATGCCGCAGCCGCTGGCGTGAGTACCGGAACACGTTACAGAAACGACATCGTGGCCTCGTTCGAGGCGTTCGTGGACGAACTTGCGGCGGCGTTCGCGCGCGTATCCGCACCTGAAGTCGATGGCGCAATCGAGCAATGGCTGCGGCGGATTGTCGAGTTCTTCGATGCCGATCGGAGTTCCCTGGCACAGCTGACACCCGAGGGGTTCCTTGTGACGCGTTCCTGGGCGCGGCCCGGCTACCAGCCGGCCACGCTCTTCGACCACAGCTTCCAGCCCCAGGGCGGATTCGATGTCGCATGGGAACTGGACTTCTGGGGCAAGTTTCGCCGGAACACCGAGTCCGCGCAGGCCAACCTGTTGGCCACCGACGAAGCCCGTTACGTCGTCATGGCCACGCTGGTCACTCAGGTCGCCGACGCTTACCTGACTCTTCGGGCCCTGGACCTCACACTGGAAATTTCCCAGCGGACGGTGAAGTCCCGGGTCCAGTCGGTCGACCTCGTGCAAGCCCGGCTGGACGGCGGCGTGGCCGGGGTGCTCGATCTGCGGCAGGCCGAGACGCTGCTCTATGGCGCGACCAAAGCGATACTGGACATCCAGCGCCAGATCGAGCAGCAGGAGAACTTCATCGACATCCTGCTCGGACAGAACCCGGGCCCGATCGAGCGTGGGCGTCCACTCGACCAGCAGATCACCGCTCCGGCGCTGCCACCGGGGCTGCCGTTGGACCTTCTCACGCGGCGGCGGGACATTCGGCAAGCCGAGCACCAGCTGGTTTCCGCGAACGCCCAGATCGGCGTCGCCACTGCGTTGCTTTATCCGCAGGTCACGATTTCCGGATTTGCCGGGGTCGGCGGCGCGACGATCAGCGGCTCGAACTTCGGGCCGTTCGGGATATTCAGCGCCCTGCCAGCCGTGACCCTGCCCATCTTCAACATGGGCCGCCTGAAAGCCAACGTCGACTACAACGAGGCCCTGGCCCAGCAAGCGGGGCTGAACTACCAGCAAACTCTTCAGCAAGCGTTGCGCGAAGTGTCGGACGCACTGGTCGGCGTCCGTAAACGGCAGGAATTCCGGCAGCAGCAGGAACTGCTCGTCAAGGCTCTCGAGGACGCGAGCCAGGTGGCCAACATGCGATACGAGGGTGGTGTGTCCAGGTACCTCGAAGTCCTGGATACGGAGCGTGAGCTCTTCCAGGCGCAACTGGACCTGGTCCAGGCAAAGCGCGACGAGTCGTCGAGCGTGATCCAGCTCTACAAGGCACTGGGCGGAGGATGGCAAACCGAGTCGCCCGCGACGGTTGCCGCCCACTGAAATCGACTTCGCGGAGCGCGATCGCAGGCATTGACCCGGTGGAGATGACGATGGCAAAGAACAAGGCGGACAAGAAGGTCGCGGAGAAACGCAAGGCGAAGAAGGGCGACGGTCACGTCGCAAAGTCGGCGGTTGACCAGCGCGACGCTTCGGCACCCGGCAAGGAGCTGTCCACTAAGGACTACAACCGCGAGCTCAAGAAGCTGCACGGTGAGCTCGTTAAGCTGCAAGAGTGGGTCGTGCACAAAGGGCTCAAGGTCTGCATCGTGTTCGAGGGCCGTGACGGCGCCGGCAAGGGCGGCACCATCAAAGCGATCGCGGAGCGCGTGAGCCCACGGATATTTCGCGTCGTCGCGCTTCCGGCCCCGACCGAACGTGAAAAGTCGCAGATGTATGGGCAGCGATACCTGCCGCACTTGCCCGCGGCGGGCGAGGTCGTCATCTGGGACCGCAGCTGGTACAACCGCGCCGGCGTCGAGCGGGTGATGGGCTTCTGCTCCGAAAGGGCCGCGAGGAAATTCCTGGAGATTTTGCCGGGGTACGAGAAGCTGATGGTCAAATCCGGGATCATCCTGCTCAAGTACTGGCTCGAGGTGAGCCCCGAGGAGCAGACGCGCCGCCTTGAAGCGCGCGTCGACGACGGCCGCAAGATCTGGAAGCTCTCGCCGATGGACATAAAGTCCTACACGCGCTGGGACGACTACACGAAGGCGCGCGACGACATGTTCGCGGCGAGCGACACCGCGTGGGCTCCGTGGTACGTCGCACGCTCCGAAGACAAGAAGCGTGTTCGGCTCAACATCATTTCGCACTTGCTCTCGCGCATTCCGTACGAAGCTCCGCCGCGCGAGAGGGTGAAGCTGCCGAAGCGCAAGGTACGCGCGCAACCGCCGGCCTCATCGGTCAAGTTCGTCCCCGAAAACTTCTGATGGCAGCCGGCACCGCTTCGCGGCGCACCTACCGACTGTGGGACGCGCCAAATACGTCATCGGGGACAAACGGACCGCCTACGAGTCCACCATCAAATTCGAGAGACCGCTCGGGGCAGGTACGCTACGATCGTGCTAAAGCCGGTGATCGGCAATCTTCCACACTCGACGGAGTCCCGAGATGACTCAACCACCCGAAGACCCGCGTGTCGCCTACTTCGAGAAACAATTGACCGAGCTCGACCTCGAGATCCTCCGCCAGGCAATGCTGTGCGGGGTACCTCTGGAGAACCGCGACCAGATGCGAGCCGCCCTCATACGAGTGCTGGACAACGACGCCACAGGGTGCCGCAACGACAATCCGCAGGCATTCCAGAAATTGCGCGCGGCCGTCACGATGCACATGAGAGTGCGCGACAAAGCAACGGAGAGCATTGGCCGCGCGGAAACCGTGAAGATCGTCGACCAGATCGTCGAGCGGCTCGCCAAGCGCGTGGGAGGCACGTTCGCCGGACACGCGTAACCTGGACCGCCGATGCCCGCGACGACGATCGCCGCCGTCCGCGCGCGTCGCGTCTTCGACTCGCGCGGGCGGCCCATGCGCGCTCCCGATGGCGGCGTGGTGTACAGGAGCGCTCAAATAGCCAATGCCGTCAATCTGCGGTTGGGCGTGCACCGCACGGCGACGGTACCGCGTGCGGCTCGACCCATGGTTACCGGCGAAAGCGGTTGTGTAGCCGGCCTGTTGTGCAACTGAAGGCACGCGTCGCGATGAAAACGTTGCCCCGTTGTGATTGAGAACGATGTTCGGCTCCATGTTCGGCGCAAAGCACGACCTCATCGCCATGACGGAGGGCCAGAGGTTTGTTAATCCGGCAACTGGGCACCCCGTGTCGAGAGGTTGAGTTCAGCGCCTTGCTCTGGATATACCGTCAGCATGGTCATATCAACTGGGCGAAGGCACTGCTGTACGAGTTCGACAATAACGCGACTGCGCCTACCGCCGAATCGGTGGTTCCGGCCGATTCGGCGAGGTCGGTAGTGAGCGGCGGTCCCGCGCGCGGTTCTGAGTACCACGCTCGTGTGCGCGGTACCTCGTACTCAGAACGAGGCGCTGACCTCACCTCGACGACCACGTACTCAGTACGAAGCGCTCCGGACGAAGGGCTTTGCGGCTAGTTTGGCGAATCTGGCAGCTACCGACGTCGTGCAACGGCTGAGCACCCAGCCCTTCGAGCTGAGTACTTCGCACGCGGCGCTTGATTGATCGAGTTCGCTCGTCGTTCTGCGTACCTCGTCGGGCCGAGTGCGCCCAGCCGTCGTAAGGGGTTCGATGGCGGCCATTGACCCGTTGCCCCCGCGGGGTTCGACCTCAAACTCTTCGACGACCCCGAGACACTGGCTTCCTTCGCGGCCCGAAACCACCTGATGGCGCATTGCACTGCGCGGACCGACTGCTTTCATTTTGGACTGCTGGTCGGTCAACGGGGTGGACTGCACGCCATGGGACTCGTTGGTTTGCTGGGGAAGCACCCGCCGGACGCGGGGGCGGTGCTGCGCAACATCGTGCGCTATGCGCATCTACACGTTCGCGGCGCGGTGGCGACCCTGGTGGTGGATGGCGCCTTGGCGGCGCTGCGCTACGAAATCTACCAGCCGCATGTCATGGCCACGGTCCAGATTGGGGATGCCGCACTCGCCGTCATGTTCAACATTGTGCGGGCGTTATGCGGCCCCGAATGGAACCCCACTGAGGTACGGTTTGCCCATCGCAAGCCGAACGATGTCGGGCCGTTCCAGCGATTCTCTCGAGCACCCTCGGTCTTCGACGCCGCGGCGAACGCCATCGTGTTCTCCGCCGCTTGGTTGAATCGTCGTTTGACCGCAATCGAGCCGGAGTTGCGCCGCCTTCTGCAGAAGCGCATCGACGCACTAGAGGTTCGCCACGGCGACGACTTCCCGGAGCAGCTACGCAGCGTGCTGCGCACGGCACTCGCCACCGGCCACGGCGGGGTCGATCAGGTTGCCGAAGTATTCTCGATGCACCACCGCACCTTGTGTCGCCGCCTCAATGGCTTCGGCACAAGCTTCCACGCGCTTGCGGACGAGTGCCGCTTCGAGATTGCCCGGTAGATGCTTAAAGACTCGGCGATGGCGGTGACCGAGATCGCTGCGTTGCTCGACCATGCCGACGCGAGCGCCTTTACGCGGGCATTTCGGCGTTGGAGCGGAACGACGCCGATCCAATGGCGAAATGCGAGGAAAGGCGCTCCTTAGGCTCGGGCGACAAGAGCATGAGTTGCCCAACCCCGTCCCGCTGTTCAGTCGAGATCGTGGGCAACCATCGCTGGGGCTCCCACGCGGTCGAGGGCAGTTGTCCGCGACTTCCGACCGAATGTCTGCTATAGGGTGCGGGCTCAACCAGGCTGCGGTGCGAGTGCGCGGCACCTCGTCCTACGACGAGAAACGCTTCCACGGCGCGACGTTTTCCGACCTGGATCGCGGCACCGGACCCCTGACGACGAATCCCAGCGACCGAACCCTAGCAAGCTATCTTTGGCACCGAGGAGCAAATTTGTGGCAGATCAACGGCGGGTGATTTCCCCGCGCGTGGGAATTTCTCCATCGGGCGGTGGTTAAGGGCGATTTCCGGAACGCGACGCTCGAAGGCGGGGGCAGACGCCGAACATCTTTGTTCGCGACGCCTATTGGCTCATCTCGGCGATCGCATGGCGCATCGGCGCGTCCGAGATCCTGAGCAGTCCGGCGAAGGGCTGATGCAGCTCCAGGATCAGAAATATTGCGCCCGAGACCGACAGCGCGCAGGCAACGATTACCGCGTACACGAGCCCATGGCGCGGCGCGAGCAAACCGAAGCATATGAAGATGACGACTAGCCAAAGCACCAGCGCGACAAGAATCGGAATCTGAATAGACTTTTCGCTTCGCTCGAGAGCGAGCCAGCGCGCCTGCTCCACTTCGGCTGTGATTTGCAAGACACGTGTCTGCAGCCACCGCTGTGCATCGTCGTGAGGGGCAAGAGCTCTCAACTTCTCCTGGATGTCCTCGATGTTCGCGCCCGCTCCTCCCAAGGCGATACGAACCGGCGAGGCGGCCCCGGACCACAGCAGGTCGGTATTGGCCGTCACCATGCGGCGCAATAGATCGCGCACTTCGTCTGCCTCCGGCCCATAGCGTCGCAGGTTGCGATCGAGCTGGATGATCTTGGCGGCGATCTGCTTGACTTCGTCCGCCGTAACGTCGGCGGAACTCTTGGCCGACGTGATCAGCAAGCCAAGTACGAGCGCAGTCAGCGTCGAGAGTAACGCCGTTCCTAGCTTGATTATGTCCCTTGATTCGTCGCTCAACCAGTCCTTGGGCAGGCGCCCGCGCAGGACCATGCCAAGAGCCGCGCCACTCAGCACGCAAGCAAGCACAATGAGCGAGACCGGCAATGTGTCCGTGATCAGCCCCACCCTATCTTGCGGTTGTGTCGGCCAGGATCGTCTAATGGTATCAAGCGCCAAACAGTTCAGGCTATCGCCGGTTGCTCGAATGTCCGCTATTCGAGGCGATTGCGGCGCGTGAAGGTGAAATCGACTGTACTACCGAATATTCCTCCGGCGCTGGCTCCCTCCGCCGGCCTCGAGGAGAGCGGCCGGAATTGGCGCCGCGTCGCCGGCATGTGGCTGCGAGTGATTCTCGCCTGCGGTGTCGCTGCCGCTTCGGCCACTTCGCGGCGACGACCTTTGGCGGCGCCAACGGCGCGCGCTCGGCCGCTCTGGCTTCGGGCGGGATACTGGCCCGATGGTGCCGGGACCTGAAGGCTACCGCAGACGCGTCAAATACGCTCAGCCTAGCGGCGGCGCGCCTCACCGCAGACCTGCCGACCCGGGGGACGACCCTCAACAAGGCAAGGGCCAGGCGCCGCCGTCATTGGGTCTCCGAGGTCGGTGGCATCCCGCCAACGGGCCTCATGATGATCCTTCCACCAGCGTCCTTGAGCAGCCGCTTGAAGTCGGGCGACTCGTGGATGATCGTCGCCGCGTCGGCGCGCAGGCGGTCGACCGCTTCCGGCGGCAGGTCGAACGACGTCGGCAGGTCGTTCAGGTAGTCGCGCTCCGCGGGGTCCTTGAGCGCGTCGAAGGAAACGTCGATCGCGTAGAGGTCGATGTCCGGCGTGCGCAACGCCTGCGCCACCGCCGGATCCTTGTTCGCGGCAAAGGCAGCGGATGCCCGGACCCGGCGCATCGCCTGCCAGCGTGCGACGATGTCCTTCAGCGACTCGACCGTGTCGTACGAGTAGTGGTCGATCGGCACCCCCGTGGCCTTGATCAGCAGTGTTATCGCGCCGGGCGGATGTTCGTGCTCGTCCCAGTCAGTCTTGGGAGAGGAGCGTGAATTGACGACGAAGACGATGATCCTTCGCACGCGATCCAGCGGGCTCGGCAGACCAAGGGAGCTGAGCGCTTCCAGGTCGTCCAGCACCTCGAGGACCCCGCGCATCCCCAGGTTGTCCGAAAGTCCGCCGTCGAGAAGGTGGATGTAAGGACGATGGACGCTGTCCTCGTACGAGTGCAAGTCCTGGAGACGCGCCAGCACGCGCGCCGCCGGCCGCGGCGCCGTCCCCGGATCGGAGAATGGTTGCAGGAATTTGGGCAGGAAGTTCTTGCAGGTGCCGCCGTAGTTGTTCAGCGTCACCGGCGAGAACGCGAACGGCACCGCCGACGACGCGGTCGCGGCGCGGGACAGTGGCACCGCATCGAGATCCGAGCAGAGGAAGTCAAACACCCCCTGAACGAATCCCACACGCGCGCCGGTCGAGATGTCGGTTGCCGATACGCCCACGAGCGGGCCGCTGCCGCGATCGAGATCGGCGAAGGTTGCCCCATGGAACAGGATGTCGTCATAGAGTTTGGAAGCGGTCTCCGAGCGCCCCCAGTCTCCCCAACCCCCGGGACTGAGGACCCGTCGAATCAGCTCGCCCTGGACGTTGCGCTTGAGGAAAGCGGTGTCATAGAAATCGAACAGCTTGTCGCCGTAGAGGCCGTAGGCCAGGGCCGTGAAGCTGCCGCCGGAAACGCCAGTGATGACGTCAACCTCGTCGAGCATCGAGATGCTGTTCCCCTTCGGGCCGACGACCACCATCGGGCGCAAGGCCTCCAGCACCCCGTAGGAGAACGCCGCCGCGCGTGTGCCGCCCCCCGAGAACGCGAGGATGACCAGATTCTGCGGGTCCTTGAAATGCTCGGAGCGCGTCAGGAATCGATAACCGACACTGCGGTCCACTTCCGACATTGGCGGATTGATCGGGCGCGTCGCGCAGCCGCCGAGGAGGAGGACCATGCCCAGCGTGAGGAGGACGTAGGAGCGTAATCGGGCCATGGCGTTCCACCGCGCGTCTACCGAGGGCCATCATGTTAGCTCTTCGATCAACGCTTAGGCGCCCGCTACCACGGATATCGGAGCGTTGTTTGATGGGTGTCAAATCGCGGGTCTCGTGGCGCTCCACAATGGCCTGCGAGTGCGACGCCGCAAGGATCGCATGGAGTTTTGTGATCAGCGCCCGGGCGCTCGGGTGATTCAAGAGTGGATCGGCTAGTGCGAAGGCGACGCTGTACCCGGCGCGATTGAGACCAACCGTAGGCCTCTGGTTGTTCATCGCCTTTCCGAGGTGCCGCGGCCAAGACCGACCCCTCGACCCGGTCCGATTCGTGTTTCAGCCCTTGGTTGCCGCCCCGGTCAGGGGGCGCTCCAGCCTTGGCGATGTCCTCGATGAGTTCATCAATGACGCTCACCCAGAGCAACTGAGGGAGACAAGATGCAGCCCAATATGAAAACGGTCCTGCTGCACGCATTCGTGATCGCAGCTTTGGGCACGGGATTCGCGGAAGCCAAGGAGTGCAAGGGCGTCAACTTTCCCGACCAAGCGCAGGTCGAAGGCAGCAACCTCACACTGAACGGGCTGGGTTTGCGCCAGGCGACGGCATTCAAGGTCAATGTCTACGTTGCTGCGTTGTATGTCGCCAAGCCCTCGAACGATCCGAACGTCCTGCTGGCATCCAATACGCCGACGGAGCTGATTCTCCAATTCGTGCGCAACGTCGGCGCCGACGACCTTCGGAAGGGATGGAGCGAAGGCTTCGAAAAGAATGCCAAGGACCAGCTGCCCGCACTGAAGGAGCGCATCGCCGAGCTCAATGGGTGGATGGCCGACGTCAAGAGCGGCGAGCGGCTCACCTTCATTCGCAAGCCGGGCGCAGGCCTCCAAGTCGAGGTAAAGGGCGCGGTGAAGGGGATCATCAAGGGCGATGATTTCGCCAAGGCGTTCCTTTCGATCTGGCTTGGTGCGAATCCACCGAATCCCGAAATCAAGGTCGGGATGCTCGGCGGTGCCTGCGGGTAAGAAGCTAGCGACCGGCTGACTACGCTGATGCCATTCCGCGCAGTTGCGGCGAGCACGCAAGGAGATGGCAAATGAATTGGGAGAAGAGAGTCATGAACACTTCGGCATTCAGAAGTTCGTTCATCGGCGTGGCAGCGACCTTGATCGTTGCAGCGGGCACCATGCTGTTGGCCAACCTGGCCTCGGCGGCGCCTGCGCGCGGGCGTCCTCGCTGCGCGCAAGCCACCTGCAAGCCGAGCAGCTGAAGTCGAGGGCCGCCAGCGATTGCCGGAGAGGGGCGTTGAGGGGGGCTCCGGCCCGCTTTCGTGCGAAGCAAGGGCATCATGGGCCTACTCGACGTTCTACTCCCGGCGCCATCGCTCGACCTCGGGGTGGGTAACCCTCATTGTTGGCGAATGTCGGCTTTGCACAAGGTCGATCGGCTGCTCAGGGTCGGTTGGGACGGCCCGGCGAAGGTCGCTGACTGGTCAGGAGGCGCCGGTCGGCGCCATCGCCGAGATTACCGGAAGGCCGACATGTCAGCGGAGGGGAAGGCACCCGTTTCATACGGGGGCATCTGCACGGAGGGTGGCGGGGAGCCTTGTGGCCGTTGGCACCCTTGCCACGGCGATCAACACATCTAGAGGACGGCGATCCTGCCGGTCGCGAGGTCGTACATGCCGCCAACGATGTCGATCTTCCTGTCCACGTAAAGTTGCTGGACGATCGGCGGCGAGGTCTTCAGTCGAGCCACCTGCCGTCGCACGTTCTCGGCGGCCGCGTTGTCGAGCAAGTTGCCGGTCTGCGTCTTCTCGGCGACGATCACCGCCGGCTTGATCGCGGTGATGAGCTCCGGCAAATGCCCCGGAAGGACCGCCTTGGTCTTCAAGACTTTGATTGCGGCGTCCACCGCGCCGCATCCGGTGTGGCCGAGCACCATGATGAGCGGCACCCCCAGGAACCGAACGCCATATTCGAGCGATGCCAGCAGATCCGTGTTCACGATGTTGCCCGCGACGCGCACGACAAAGAGATCTCCCGGTCCCTGGTCGAACGCGAGTTCCGGCGCCACGCGCGAATCGGCGCAGCTCAGGATCGCGGCGATCGGATACTGACCCTGCACGCGGGCGGCGCGGCCCGCCGAAAAGTCGCGCTCGTTCGGCGCGTTGGCCGCGTAGCGTGCGTTGCCATCCAACATCCGCTTCAACGCGTCTGCAGGCGCGATCGCGTTCGGTGGCGGTGGTGCGCCCGGCCCGGGCGGATCCGCCGCGATGGCGACGCCCAGGCCCCAAGGTGCGAGTGCTGCTAGCGCGCCAGCCATTACGAAATCCCGGCGCGGTATTCGAAGCTCATGCTGAGGATCTCCACACACATCGCACATTTGAATTCCCCCGTAAATGGTGGGTGCATGCCGGTGCAAAAATACGCCTTGCCGCGTCGGAGCACAATTGGCACGCCTTGCCCCTGCGATGTCTGCCTCGCGTCGCGGTCCGGCGTCACGCGGCCCGGCGGAGAAGCGGAAACGCGTCCTGAACTTTCGGCGACTGAATGGCCGCAATCGACGACTTGAAGGACCACTTCCTGCTTGACCTCCGGGGTAAGCCGCCGAGTACTCATGCGATTTCCTTCTATGCTCAAATCATAGTTCCGGAGTGCTCACAATCGCCGGAGAAGTCCAGTTCGACCCAAGCGCGCCACCCATGACCATAGGGGCATACTCGACTTCCACGCCTTGTCGTTCGGGCCGATACTGTCTTGTCGCGCCTGATGCGCGACGCGGAGGATGACGTCCGAAGATTGCTGGGACGAAAGCCACGCAAAGATATATCGCTCGTCGTTGTACGACGGCGGCAATAGACCCCGAATAGCATACGGCGGGATTGAGCGGCCGACCGGGGATCGCTGCAGCTCCTTCGGAGAAGAGACGACCATGGATACGCTTCGCAACCTGCTCGGGCTTGGCTTTGCGGCCATCGCGCTCGTCGCCACCGCGCAACAGGTTGATACGAGTTCGCCGGCGCGACAAAGCGCGCCTGTCGTTGTCGCCAACCGTGTCGTCATTGTCCTACGCGGCCCGATTGCTGGTTACTCAGCGCAGGAGCGGGTGAATGGCGCGACCCAGCGCATCGAGACGATCCTGGAGAGCGACAAGTCGCCCAGTATCGGCACCGAGGATGTCGAGGGCGGTACGCAGGTGCTGCTTGGCGGGAAGCCCGCCTTCCTGGTGACGCGCATCGACATCGACCCCCAGATCGGCGAGACGACACCTAACGTCGCCGGTGAAGCCGCCAAGCGGCTCGCGCAAGCGGTGGCAGAGTACCGTGAGCAGCACACGCTGGGATACTTGCTGGTCAAAGTGCTATGGGGTGCCGTCGCGACGGCCATCTATATCGTTCTGCTGTGGCTGCTGTTCGCGATCGACCGCTGGTCTGGGCACCGCATCGCGCTCCTTGCCGGCGCTCGGGCGGAAAAGGTGCACGTCCAAGGCGTGAACCTGCTCGAGCCCCAGCAGGTGCGCTTGGCCGTACGCCGACTATTCGCAGGGCTCGCGTGGGCGGTCGCCCTGTTCGCAACCTACAGCTGGCTGACGTTCGTGCTCAAGCAGCTTCCCTATACGCGCCCCTGGGGCGAGCACATGGAAGGAAACCTAATCGGGCTGGCCGGCAACATGGCATTCGCAATGATCAAGTCCGTTCCCGGACTGGTCGTGGCGATCGTGATTCTGCTGATTGCCCGCCTGATCATCCGTATCGCAAGGCTGTTCTTCGATCGCGTCGAGCACGGCGTCATCACGATGGGCGGCCTGGACGCAGACACCGCGGTGCCGACGCGCCGCATCTTCCAGGTCTTCGTCTGGTTGATCGCCATCGCGCTTGCCTTTCCATTCCTTCCCGGTGCAGAGACCGAGGCGTTCAAGGGTGTCTCGGTTCTGTTCGGCCTGATGGTCTCCATTGGCGCATCCGGTCTCGTGGGCCAGGCGGCGAGCGGCTTCATCCTGATGTACACCCGCGCGTTCCGCGTGGGAGAGTACGTGCGCGTTGGCGATGTCGAAGGCACGGTTGTCGATCTAGGCACGTTTGCAACCAGCATCCGCACGGGACTGGGCGAAGAAGTGCTGCTACCGAACAGCGTAGCGCTGCAGAACACGACCAAGAACTATTCGCGCTCGGTCGCCGGTACGGGGTTCGTCGTGAACACCGGCGTCACCATCGGCTATTCCACGCCATGGCGACAGGTGCACGCCATGCTCGAGGACGCAGCCCGTCGCACGTCGAACATCGCGACGGATCCGCCGCCCTACGTGCGCCAGACGGCGTTGTCAGATTTCTATGTCGAATATCGCCTCGTCGCCTACACGCCGATCGAGCGGCCAGCGCAGCGCATCGACATGCTTAGCCAGCTCCACGCCAACATTCAGGACGTATTCAACGAGCACGGCGTGCAGATAATGTCGCCGCACTACATGACGGATCCTGCGGTGCCGCAGGTCGTGCCCAAGGCGAAGTGGTATGCGCCTCCAGCGAGACAGCCCGACGTCTGAACCTGACCGCTACTTCTTCTTCGCGACAGGCTCGACGGAGAGCGCAAGCGCCTCGGTATATGTGGCCTCGACCTGGTCGCCGACGCTGACCAGCTTGAACTGCTCGGGATCCCGTACCTTGAGGGCCAAGGTTTGCTTCGGACCCTTCAGAGTGACCGTCTGGTTCGATGGATCGATCGAAACGACGTTGGCGGTGACGCGCACCTGGCGAGCAATCGCGCCGGCCGGGCTCTCGCCCGCCTTCGCCGTGCCGGCCCCGGCGGTCTCGGTGCGCGCAACAGGCGCCGCGCTGCCCTTCTTGAGCCAACGGATAGGTCGGAGAAGGGCCCATGGCTCGCTTTCTCGCCCTATCTGACCGACATCGAGGGTGGGCCGCTCTTAGCCGCTCCAGCGCAGTCCGCGAACGTCCGCTTCTCTAGAGCGCGACGGGCAGCAATGGGTCGTTCTGCGATGCCTAGGCGATCTGGCTGGTCGGTAGTGGTCGCCCATCGGTCTCCTCAAAGGTGGTCATCCGCTCGGGGGGGCGGACGCGGGCGCCTAATCGACTCGTCCCCCCTAGAGCCTATTTCCCTGACTGGAGAATTTCTAGGAGCGCTTCCACCACGCCGTCGGCAACCATACCTATGCGGTGAGCCGCCGCTTGGGATAGGTCGGCAATACGTCCGGTCACGAACGGGCCGCGATCGTTCACCACCACCTCCACACTGCGATGGTTCTCGAGATTGGTGACGCGCACGCGCGTGCCGAACGGCAGCGTTCGGTGTGCCATGGTGAGCGCCGTGGGATCGAACGGCTCGCCGCTGGCGGTCTTCCGGCCGGCGAAATCATTGCCGTACATCGAAATGCGGCCGTGTTGTTGCGTGCTTATCGCAGTCTCGCCAGACGATGGCTGCACCGGACGTGGCGGAACAGTCTGCGCCGGTCTCGGCGGCGCAGGGTCGGGCGCGCGCTCGAGTTGCGCGCAACCAAACAGCATTGCGCAAGCGAGCGCCGCGACGAGATACAACGATGGTCGGGATCGCGGTCCACATACTGGCATCGCGGACTCCTGCACGTTGAAGCCCGAACTGTACAACGATACGACGCGAACGACCGGATCGACAGGGTCCGGGGGGATCAGTTACCGCTCCCACTTCCAGCGCGAAGCGCGAGCCGCAAGGACCCGAGCTTCATGCGGATGCACCTACTCGGAACGGCCGCTTCCGATAGCTTCAACGACCGGTTGCACGATGCGGCAGCGACTGCTCCGGGTCGGACTGCGACCGTCGCCGATCGCGCCAAGCGCAGCCAAGAGCGGTCTAGGTAGAATCGCCGCGACACCAGACCTATTGCGGCGCGGACGATCAGATTTAGGCGAGCGAAAGCGCCCGACTCAAGCTCAAGTTGGCCACGCTGAAATGCTGCCCTCCCGCCGATCAACTTGCTCCGCGGCGGGAGGTCTCGCCGCGTGGTCGGTGCCCGGACTAGCGACCCGGCGGCCGATAGGCGACCGGCTTTTGGGACGCCGCGTCCATCTCTTCAGGCGTCAACAGCACGATGGTCTTCGTCGAAGCCTTTCCTGATTGCGCGATTGTGAGGGCCACCGCCGCAGCCGCCGAATGATCCGGCAGATCGGTGATTACGTACAGGTCGGTGTCGCCGAACGCGAAGTAGAACGCATCGAGCCGGCCGCCAACACTAGCAAGCGTCTTCTCGATAGCGGCGCGGCGCGCGGTGCCTCCGTCGTGGGCGGAACCCTTGGCTCCTTCAGCGGTGTAATTCGCCTTTGTTCGTGCTGGTGTGTGAGCACGCCGGCGCGTTCTGCGCCTCTTGTGTCCGCCTTGTCGAATTGCTCCAGCCAGACTGCGCTCCGGTGAGCATTCAGGAGGAGGCTGCTGCGCTCGGAGATCGCGGGTAACCCAGCTCGCCGGCGGCCGCATGGATCCTCCAGCAAGTATCGTCACTCTTGGCCCTGGGTTCGGTGACCGTGGTCGGCATCGTGCCTAAGGCTGTGCCTTCGACCAGTGCGAGTCCGGATCGAAGCGCGTTATCGATGCGGCGATAGCGGCAGTTCTTCTGCCGAGATTCCTCTGATAGACGACGCCGTCATGGTTCACGATGAGCGTCATCACACCCGACGCACCCCAGCGAGCCGGATAGGCGATCAGCGCGAAGCCGCCGATCATTCGCCCGTTAACGGCGTAGTCGTAGGCCCCGCCGGGTGCCGCCGCACCCTGGGCGGTCAGGATGCGGTAATAGTAGCCGTGGTACGGTTGCCCTTTGTATCCTTCCTCCTTGGCCTTGGAGGCGAGCGGGCCGAGCGGGCTCGACGGTTCCCCTTCTTGCGTGGGCCAGTACAGTCCGTCCTTCGTGCCCGGCGTGCTGACGAGTTTCATCGCGTACGCGTGCAGACCGCTGTCGCTGCCCTCCTTCAATGCGTACTCGCGCTGCGCGTCGACATACGCGAGGCAGACTTGGATCGCTGCGAGCTCGTTGCGGCCGATTCGGCGGTTCAGGATCTCGTCGGCGCCGGACCTCGCGTCGAATGCCCACCTGTTGGCGTGCCGCACAATCGGAAACGGGAAAGGCCAGTCGTTCTCACCAATGAGCAGCGTGGCCTTCGTTTCGCTTTCCTGCTCGATCCTCGATCGCTTTTCATACGCCGCGATGAAGCGCTCTCGCGCCCGCCGGTCGGCAACCTGATCGCCCGAGCGGATCAGCTTGTCACTTCCTGCCCCCAGTACCCGGGCGATGGTCCGTAGATCGTCGCTGCGAATTGCGGCGGCGAGCGCCTCGGCCGCCGCCTCGGGGGTCGCAAAGCTTCTCTCGGACGGCCCATGATGTTGCGGCATTGCGGGGTCGGCGGCCGTCGCCGCAGCGACCGTGCATGCCAGCGCGAGCCCCAGGACGATGGCCCACCAGCGGTTCGAACGCATCATCTTCATGTCGCCCATGGGTTTGAGCGCGCCACGCTCAGCGCGGTCGCGGTGGAGTTGGCGCCCGACCACCTGCTGGCACGGGCGTGCGGCTTGCCCCGGAGGGCACTGGCGTGCGACTCACAGGGGGCGCGGTGGGGGGGCGGTGTACCGCCGCGGGTGCGGGCGCAATCGATTGGCGGCTCTGCATGCCGCGTTGCGCGTTGATCTCCACTTGCCGCCGGGGAATGCTCGGGTCGAAGGCCGAGGCAGCTGGTGGTGCGACTGGACGCGCCGCCGGCTGTACCGGCCGAGGAAGGCCTGTCGGCGATCGGGGCTGTACTGCCGCCGGCGCAGGCGCCGGGCGTGACGGCGCCGGCGAAATCGCGCTCGGCGTGGGTTGTGAGGATGGCGCCAAGGGTGTGGTCGCCGTTGCGCTTGGCACTGGCGTCCTCGGAAGCGCCGGGGCCGCCGGGGGGGCCGGGGTCGCCGGAAGTGCAGGAGCCACCGGGAGTGCAGGGGGCGCAAGGTCGCGGCCACGGAAACTCTCGCGAGAGCGAATTGCGTTCGGATGCGCTGGCAAGAACCGATCGCGCGTCACGGGATCGGGATAAGCGACGCCCCGCCGGTGATCCGGCGAATGCTGCCACATGCTGCCGGGTGGCGGCCGGCGTCCCGGATGGTTCCAGAAACGGTTGTGGGTGGTGTCCAGCGCAACGCCGTGGTGGTGCCAGTCCGGGTGTGCCCAACCCCAGTGGTCATGCGATATCGCCCATCCGTAGCCAAACCAGATGCCAACGGCAAACACCGGGCCGATGGGATAGCCATAGATCGGCGGCGGGTACCAAAACCAGGGCGGGTACGCTGGCGCCCACCACGGACCGTAGATCAGCAGCGGATCATAGACCGGAACATAGATCACGTCGGGTTGCGCCGGTTGAATGACGATCTCGCTGTCCGCGGCAATCACCGTCTGCTGCGGCGTCGACTGGAGATTGCCTGCAGCCCCTGCCCGTCTGCGCAATGACTGCACGGTGTCCATGACCCGCGGCTGATCGACGAGGAACGCGTCGCCCAGGCGCTGCGTCCACTCGAGCTGCTCGTTCATCATCGTGAGCACTTGCGGAAAGGCGGCGAGTGATTGCACGCTTGGATCCCAGTTGCGCTCTGCCAACGCCCGGTCCAGTGCATCCCCGCTGAGGCCCGGATTCTGCTCCAGGAAGCGCGCAGCCTGGACGACTTCCAACGGATACGTGGCCGCCATCAGCATCTGTGCCAGGAGGTCGTCCGGGTAAAGCGCGATGGGTGCGAGCAGCTGATCGAGCTCGTCCTGACTGTAACGGGGGGCATCCGGCGACGGTAGGGACTGTCCGCCGACTGGCATAGCCGCCAGCAGGCTGAGCGCGAGCAGGGCTATCACGAAACTGCGCAGGCCGTTCATCATTGGCGCCCTGAACTCCACTTCATTGGGCAGCAAGCGTGCCACTTGGTGGTGTCTCCACCGATGCGCCCGATACAGACAAGACCGCCAAACTCTGCTCCAGGCTGACGCGTTACGGAGCGTCAGTGGTCCGGTACGAAAGCCGATCGCGCCAAGCCACTCACGGTGTTGACCCTGATCACATCCCATGTGTCGGGCCAGTGGTAGTGAGATAGCGCGCTTGCTGCCGTAGAGGAACTTGTCGTTAGATATCAGGCGAACTCATTGGCTTGCTCACTGGGCTGGCTGCGCAACCGCTTCCATTGTTCGTAGCAGTCCAATCCGCAGAAGTACAAGACGTACTCGGTAGCCTCTGGAATCGTTGCTTCTGACTTGGGCACTTCCTTCAGGAAAGTCTGGCAGGTGACGCGCTCAACCACGATCGGTCTGTTCGCGGCCATACGACCTCGTCCCCGCTATGGCGGGTCTGAACAGAATCCATGAGTTGCACTTTTACGCTTGCTCATGCGACGGCGCTTTAATCCTAATCAACAGTGCGGTGCAGCATCGGCGTCGATCGACTGACCGAGGTCGTGAGATCCAAGTCCATCATTTCTCGGAAGGAGCAGGGTACGGACCTTTGCCGTTCGGATCGTGTGTGGCGCGAGCGCGAAGTCGCTGTTCTGTGACATGCGTCAATGAGCCCTCAAATTCAGCGCGCATAGTAGGAAGGCAGGACTGTTTGGCTTTGTATCCTGCATTCTCCTCAGGGCGCCGCCTGTGGCCAAGTTGCTTTGCCCACGCCCACACCCTCCGGGTAACGCTCGTTCGCTTTGGAGCCGACCGTGATCAAGGGGGGCAGGATGTTTCCAAACCTCAGCTTGCATCTGCAACGTCTGGTGTCGCGGCACATGGTTCGGTTCGAAAGAGCCGATCCGGCGCGGGTACACAGGTTGCTGAAGTTCTATGTCAGAAGTTTGCCCGCCCTGCTGAATGCCGAGCGCTGCAACATATTTGTCTACGACCCGCGTAATCAGAAAGCCTGGGTAGAAGTCGGAACGGGCGCGGTTGAAGGCGAATTCGCAGTTCTGGCCAAGAGTACCCTGATCGGCGACGTGATCTCTTCCGGAAGGTCAACGATCGCCAATGACTTGCGGGGTCGCAATGGCACCTACATGGAGATGAGGCCGACCGCGCATTTTGTGAGTCGCAATGCCGTCTACGCGCCGGTTCGAAGCCGCTACCATGATGACGTCATTGGTGTCATCGAGGTGCTCAACAAAAAGGGCAGCATCGGCTTCGGCAAGCCGGATGCGGCAGTGCTCGAGGAGGCGGCTGAAGGCATACGGGACCTCGTCGACAGCGTCTTTCTCAGCCAGAAGGTGTATGGCGCGACCGACACCGCACTCGAGGTCGTGGAGTGGACCGTCGGAAGCGCCGTCGGCTTGGTGTTGCTCGGCTCCGTCTTGACACTCTTGGTGCTGGCCTCGCTGTCCTCGATGGACGTGATCAACGATGCGCTGGGCCCGTTGATTGGCTCGGGTTTCCCGCAATACGTGCGATAGAGGGGCGTGTTGGTCGGTCGTGAGGGCGGCGGTTCCTGCGGCCTACGCGGCTACCCGCGGCCTTGCAATAGACACGCTGGGCGTCCGCTTTCTGAATCGCCTGACGACCGAGAAGGGTCAGACTGGGACCGTCGACGATAAGACCGAGTGCGGCCAGAACCGGTCACCGGAGAAGTTTCTCGAAACGACTTCCACTCGCTCAAATGACCGCTCGAGTATGCGGCCCACCGTGGCTCCGCGGCTTCTGCCGACGCAGCGGGACGGGCCCATATCTGCGCGCTGAGCACGCGCGGCGGCGCATTGTTGGACGCGCCGCGGGACAATCGAAACGTCAGCCCGATTCCTGTGTGCAGTTCTTCGCCAGCAAACACGGCGGTCGCGGTTCGTTCGCCTTCCGGCGCAGAATCTCTTCGCGCAACTCCTGGTACTGCCGCCGCGTCTGGGATTCGACTGCTTCCGGGGTGATGGCCGACGCCGACAATCCGCTGGCGACGAATTTGCCGTGTACGGTGATCCTGATGCCGCCATTCTCCTCGGTGATTCGCGTGGTGAAGTCCGATGACTTGAGGTTGCCCTTCAGCAAGTGCGAGCGAATTTCCTGCTTCGGTGAGAGTTCGACCTGACGCACGCTGTCGTGTGAGATGCGCAGCGGGCCGGTGCTGGCGTGGCTCTTTTGTATAACCTCGAACTTGTTGCCGTCGCGATTGGCGATCTGGCTCGCGTCCACGTTGGAAAGTATCTGCGCCATGTGGTCGAAGTCGGTCAGGACCACCCAGACCTCGTCGGCGTTCGCCGCAACAGTCAGCTCGGCGCTGACCACGAAGGCGCTGCCATCTTTCTCGACATGGACGGTGATGTCCCGGCCGAAGGTTTGCGCCCATGTCCAGGTGCCGCAAGCACCCAATACCACGATGAAGCCGCACAGCAGCAACGCAGCCCGAGTCGTGTCCATGGCGCCCCCCGCGAAATGATGGCTGGTTTGCGACTCCGGAAAAGGTAACGATGCGGGGAATCGGTTGGCTCCCCGCGTCAAGAGTGTGCGCCGTCCATGGGCGCGCGGCAAGCGGACTGCGGACCGTTGGCGATCGCTGAATCCGGTCGGTGAAGATCCTCTCTTGAGAACTGAAACCGGCGGCAGCCGGTCGATCTACGACCGTAGACGATTGGGCCGAGTTCGGCCGGCCGGTCGTCGCGTTTGAAGGCCGCCTTCAGGGTCGCACCGGGCGCTCACTCTTTCGCCAGCGGCCGCCTACTACCACGCCAGGGGCTACAGGCGCGGCGGACCCCCGATCCACGATCCCTGGCAGTTGCGGGCGAATGCCTACCGCGTGCTGCTCACGCGGGCACGGGATGCGACCGTCGTATTCGTCCCGTCGCTGCTCGAGTTGAACGAGACGTACGCATGCCTCGAGGCCGGCGGATTTCGACCGCTGCAGTCGCCGGGTCAGCCGCATCGAAGGGCGGCTGACTCGCCGAGGGCGTTCCCGTCGTTTGTTGCCCTTCGCCAGACGGCAGGCTACTCTGCGAGCGTGCGCGTGGGCTGTGGAACATGGGTCCCCGCCGTCCCACATGGCCTGCACCGTTGCGCGTCCTTCATGAGCTCATGAAGGACGCGCCCAACCGAATCGATCATCCGATGAACGACGAAAAGATCCAGGTACGCGTCACCGCCACCGGCCAGACCCTCGAGGTCGTCGTGCTGAACAAGCGCCTCGACGTCATCACGGTCGTGCTCGGGGAAGGCGTCCACAACGTGCGATGCGACTTGATGCTGACGCGCAACGGCTCGGCCTACGTCGGCAAGGTCGGGGGCCGCGAGATCGTCTACGAGCGCAGCCGCGAAGATGTGAAGGCCGACTTGGCGCGCGCCGCCGGGTTCGGCGATTACAGGCGGTAGCGGCTAACGCGCGGTCAAGCGCCGGGGGCGGCCGGTTCTCGGGCAGGTCCCATCAGATCCCGGAGCGCATCGACGAAGCGATGATTGTCTTCCGGTCTCGCTGTCGTGATGCGCATGAAACCATCACCCAGAACGGGATCGTTCAAAGGCTTGACCAGGATTCCCCGTGTTTCGAGCGCTTCGGCCAGCCGCGGGGCGTGATGGGGCGCGAAGTCGGCCAGGAAGAAATAGGTCTTGGTCGGATAGGTTCGCACGCCCAGGGCGCGCAGCTGCGCAGCGAGATCCTCGGTCCAGGCACGTAGCTGCGCGGCTACGAATCGAGTCCTCGTGCTGAAGCGTCGCGATGGCCGCTGCCTGGCTGGGCCGGGCCAGGGGGTAGGCGTCATTGTGGTCGTTCAGGTCGTCGGCAATGACCTCGGGCAATACCGCGCAGCCGACCCGAAAGCCTGCCAGGCTGTGGGCCTTGGACAGGGTGCGAGTCACGAGCAGGATGGCGAAATCGCCGACCTCCTGCGGAACCTCGTGCGCGATCACCGCGAGCGCGGCGGCAACCCCCAGCGGCATGGAAGTGAGGAAGGCGGCAGCGATCACCACGCCGTCCACGAAGTTGTGGAATGCATCGCCGATCAGGATCAGCGGTCCGGCGCGACTTTCGACTGCGTCCCCGCTCTCGTGCCCGTGGCGCCAGAGCACGAACTTCTCGAGCACAAAGAAGAGCACGATGCCGGCCAGGACCGTTGCCATGATCGTGGTCGCCGGGGCCTGCGCGAGGCCTGCGGGAATCATGCCGAGAAAGGCGGCGCCCAGCAGCGTGCCGGCCGCATAGCTGACGAGGTAAGGAACGAGCGTCCTGCGGATGCCGTCGGGGAACAGCAGCATCAGCGCAGCGCCAGCGACGGTGCCGACGCTGCCCAGGAGGCTGAAGCCGATGATCCACAGCAGCATCGGGTGTGCCCAGGCGCTGTCTTCGGACCGTTTCGCCGGGAGCGGGTCCTGGCGATGCGGTACGACGTAGCGGCTACTTGTGGGCGATGGGCTTCTCGGTGAACAGGTAGTCCTTCAGTTCCTTCGAGAACGCGGGGTCCTTGCGTCGGATCCATTCGAGCACCATGGACGCGTGCTCCTTCTCCTCGTCCCGGTTGTGCGCGAGGATCGCCTTGAGCTCCGCGTCCTTGCACGCATCGGCTCGCTGGTTGTACCAGTCGACGGCCTCCAGTTCCTCCATCAGCGACACGATCGCCCTGTGCATGTCGCGTGTTTCATCGGACAACTCATCGATCGGTTCGTGATAGCCGACGCTGGACATGGCTCTCTCCGGTGTTGTGGATGGATGACACGAACGAAGTGCTTCGGCGGCAAGATGGCCGGGCGAGGTACGCGGTCGCGGTTCAGTAGTTCTTCCTCGGCACGACCAGGTGGTAGAGGGCGACGAGCAGCACGGCGCCGACGACGTCCCCGATGATTCCGGCTGTCTGGCCGGACCGGTAGATGCCGAATCCCTCGCCGACGTAAGTCGCGGCGAACGAGCCGACCATCCCGATCAGGGCGCTGGCGACGAAGGCGCCAATCTCGCGGCCTGCGGTCATGAACTTGGCGACGACGCCGATGACGAAGCCGGTGATGAGGGTGCGGGTCAGGTGATCCATGGCGCTCTCGAGTGAATCATTGCGTGGCTATGGTGCCGCATTTGCCCGGTGGATGCGAGGGCCGTGTGTCCGCGACTGCCCGAATTCCGGCCACTCCGGGCCGCCGCGCGTCGGGCGCCGACGACACTGGAAACCACCACCCAATCAGAGGCACCATTCGTGATGCGTGGCGGTCACAGGGCGTGACCGGTCGCACCCGTAGCGGTCGGTGACAGCTTCTTTCACTGGTAATCCACCCATGTTCGATTCGGTCCAGAAACGTGCCGCAGCAATCGGCCGCGATGGCGCCAAGGTGCGCCGCCTGGTCCAGGGTTGCAGGAAACTCCTGTCCGAGCGCGGCGAAGCCGCGGGCGTGTCGCTCGCCAAGGTCACGCTCGACCAGTATCGCGAGCTCGACCGGCGCGACCAGGCGCGGTTCTTCGCCGCGCTCCACGCCGAGTTCTCGCCCGACCCAGAGCAGGTCCTCGCCGCCTCCAGGGCCTATGCGGAGGACCCGTCCGCGGCCAACCTGATGCGCCTCGGCGCCATCGCCGAACCACCACGCCAGGAATTGCTGCGCAGGCTCAATCGCGCGCCGGGGGGTACCGGTACGATCCTGCGCATGCGCGAACGCCTGCTGGAGCTCAAGGGTGAGCAGCGCGAACTCGAGGCGGTCGACGCCGACTTTCGCCACCTGCTGTCGTCGTGGTTCAACCCCGGGTTCCTGCAGATCGTCCGCGTCGACTGGCGCAGCCCCGCCTACCTGCTCGAGCAGATCATCGTCCACGAGGCGGTGCACGAGATCCGCGGGTGGAACGACCTGCGTCGCCGGCTCGAGGGCGATCGCCGGTGCTTTGCGTTCTTCCATCCGGCGCTTCCCGACGAGCCGCTGATCTTCGTCGAGGTCGCGCTGATGGATCGGATGGCCGATGCGGTCTCGCCGCTGCTCGACGCACAATCGCCTGCCGGCGATCCGACGAGGGCGACGACCGCGGTGTTCTATTCGATCAGCAACTGCCAGCCGGGCCTGCGCGGCGTGTCGCTGGGCAACTTCCTGATCAAGAACGTCGTCGAGGTGCTGTCGCGCGAGTTTCCCCGGCTCAAGGTGTTCTGCACGCTGTCGCCGATCCCCGGCTTCTCGGCCTGGCTCAACCGGCAACTCAAGCGGGGGGAGAACGACCCGCGGGTGGCGCCTGCGCTGGAGCGTGCGCTGAAAGCCGTCGTCACCGAACTCGGCAGCGACGTCACGCGAATCGCGAGCGACCCCGCGGACGCGGTCGGGCAGCTGGCGCGCCTCGAGGAACCGTTGACCGCGCTGTGCGCCACCTATCTGCTGCACGGCGGCGCGGATGCCAAGGGGGCCGAGCCGGTGGAGGACCCGGTGGCGAGGTTCCACCTGCACAACGGTGCGAGGCTCGAACGGATCAACTGGCTTGCCAATGCCTCGCGCAGAGGGTTGCGCGAATCGCTGGGCCTGATGGTCAATTTCCTCTACGACCCGCGGTCGATCGAAGCCAATCACGAGCGCTTCGCGCGCGGCGAGATCACCGCATCGCGGCAGGCGCGCAGCCTCGCGCTGGGCGGCTGACGAAGGCCTGCGCCGTTCAGCCGCGCGGCGCCCCCTTGCCGCGGGCTTCGCGCGCCAGCAGCGCACGCTTGCGCTCGACGCCCCAGCGATAGCCTGAAAGCCCGCCGTCGTTGCGCACGACGCGATGGCAGGGGATCGCCACCGCCAGCGCGTTTGCGGCGCAGGCCCCGGCGACCGCGCGTACCGATTTCGGCGCACCGATGCGGCGGGCGACTTCCGAATAGCTCGCGGTCTCGCCCGGGGGAATCGCGCGCAATGCCTGCCAGACGCGCTGCTGGAACGCGGTGCCGCGCACGTCGAGCGGCAGGTCGAGTCCCAGTTGCGGCGCCTCGACGAAACCGACGACCCTGGCGACGAGCCGCTCGAACTTCGCATCGCCCCCGATCAGCCGCGCATGCGGAAAGCGATCCTGCAGCTCGCGCGTCAACGCGTCGGGGTCGTCGCCCAGCAGGATCGCACACACGCCGCGTTCGCTTGCGGCGACGAGGATCGAGCCCAGCGAGCAGAGGCCGACCGCGAAGCGGATGTCGGTGTTCGCGCCCCCTGCGCGCCAGGCGGAGGGCGTCATGCCGAGCACGCCGTCCGATTCCTCGTAGAAGCGGCTGTTCGAGTTGTAGCCGGCGCCGTAGATCGCGTCGGTGACGCTTGCGCCGCGATCGAGCTCGGCGCGCACGCGCTTCGCGCGATGCGCCGCCGCATAGGCCCTGGGCGTCAATCCGGTGGCCGCCTTGAACACCCGATGCAGGTGGTGCACGCTGATGCCAGCGTGCTTCGCGAGCTCGTCGAGGCTCGGCGTCCGGTCGGCGGCTTCGATGCGCCTGCACAGATCGGACACCATCGCAGCCTGCCGGACGGCGAGAGGCGCCTGGTCGGGCTTGCAGCGTTTGCATGGCCGGAATCCCGCCCGCTCGGCGTCCGCAGTGGTGGCGTGGAACGCGACGTTCTCGGGTCGCGGCGTGCGGGCCCCGCAGGACGAGCGGCAGTACACGCCGGTCGTCCGGACCGAGTAGACGAAACTGCCGTCGGCGCTCGCATCGCGTGCGACGACCGCGGCCCAGCGCGGGTCCGCGACGGTCGCCGCGGCGAGGATTTCGGCCTTGGAGGTCATGTTCATCGAGGCCCTTTCCGGTCATCGTTGATCGATGGCCGGAGTCTGACCCTTGTCGCGCGCCGCGGCACTCCGCGGCTTGCTTTCGAATTCGCCGATATCGTAATCCGAAGCGCGAGCCGGGTCCGCGGGGGTCGTTTCGGAACTCGCCCGCGAGGGCCTCCTGGCGGGAACGGGCAACGCGGAGAAGGGGCCGGTCAGCCTTTCGCTTCGGGCTTGCCGAGTTTCGCCGTCGGTTCATGCGCGGCGGCCGGGGCGGCGAGCAGCTTGTCGCGCTTCGCCGCGTCGAGCAGGGGCTCGGCGGTATAGGCCGGCATGCCGAAATACTCGTCGCGGGTCGAGGCCTTGAGCGTGTAGCTCTTGCCGTCCTTCGCCTTGCCGAGCACGTACTCGATCTTCCTGCCACCACGCTCGACCAGCGTCACGTCGAGGACCGGCTTGTCCATGCCGTAAGCGGGGTTCGCGGCCTTGCCCAGAACGCTTCCGATGCGCAACTCGGCGAGCAGGTCGGCGAGCTTGTCGGCGGCCTCGGCATTCAGCGCCTGTCCCTTGACCAGTCCGCTCGCCTGCCACTCCGGCCGGGCGGCTTCGGCTGCGACCGGCGCGGCGTCGGTGGCCGTCGTCGCCGTCGTCGTCGATGTGGCGGGCGCTGCGCCTGCGTTGGCCCCAACGGTCGTGGCCGCCTTCGCCACAGCAGGGGCGGGCGGCGGCGGGGGCGCGCGGGTGATGTGCAGCCCCGCGACGTCGATCGCTTCGATGTCCTTCTTCGGGACCTGCAGGACGGCCTTGTCTTCCCAGTCTCCGGCTTTCGCCGGGACCTGGTAGGTGGCGAATGCCACCGAATAGACGCCGCCCTGTCCCGACCGGCGGGCATGGATCTCGCGCATCGACGGCGACGTGCCGAAGTACAGCGTCGCGAGCGTCTTGCCGCTGCCGGCGAGCGTCACGCGACGCTCGAAGCGGTCGTTCGCGACCTTGAAGCGCGCGAGCGCGTCGGAGGTCGTTGCGACGGGCATCCCCTCTTTGAGCCCTTCGAGGGTCTTGAGCAGGCTCTCGGTGCGCGCCTTGTCGGCGGGGAAGCCGCCTTCTTCGGGGAGCTGCCAGGCCGAGCCGACTTTCGCCAGCACGACCTTCGCCTTGTCGGGGCCTTCGATGGTGATGTGGTCGACCTGCGATCCGGCGAGGGAGAGCAGCGGCTTGTCGGTCGCACGGGCCGACAGGCTCGGACCGGTGAAGCTCAGGCCGAACGCGAGCAGCAGTTGGGCGACGAGCAGCGCGCCGAGCAACGAGATCGTCTTTTTCACGCCTGAACCTCCGCGAGAATGCGCTGGTACCGCCGCCGGTCCGCCTTGCCGACCTGCCTGCGCCAGACCCAGACGATCAGCAGCCCGACGAAGGCCAGTGCGTAGTTCGCGTACTCCCACGCGCGCTGCTCCCGCTCCGGCATCGGGATCAGCGTGCGCGCGAGCTGGGTGCGGCCGCGAAGCGCGAGGAGGCCCGGGTCCTGGAGCGACCAGTCGATCGCGTTCTGGATGAACTCGAGCGGCTTGGTGTAGAGCGTGCCCAGACCCGCCGACGAGAGATCGATCGCCCCGTCGGATGCAAACGTGTTGCTCGCGATGACCACGAGCTTCGCCGATTCGGGCGAGCGGTCGATGACGCCGCCGGCCGGCGCCTGGTCGCCGGCGGCCTTGCCGGCCGCGCCGGTCGTCGCGTTGGCGTTCCCCGCACCACCCGCCGCGGCGGCGGCGCTGGCATCCTTCGGCGCCGCGGGTGCCGTCGCGAGCGGCGATGGCTTGCCTGCGTAGAACGAGTCGAAACGCCCCCCGAGCGCGACGGCGAGCAGCCGCGGCTTGCGCTGGCCGGTCACCGCGAAGCCGGTGTCCGGATGGGCCCGGTAGTCCGGGACGAGGTCGAGGCTCGACGACGTCCAGCTTTCCGGCGAGCTCTTCAGGAGCTCGGCCACCGAGCGCGACTTGTTCCCGGCCGGATCGACGGTGATCGGCGACGCCCAGTTCAGCGTCACCTGGCCGAGGTTCTCGGTGATCGGGCTCTGCGGATCGAGTCCGTCTCCGCGAATGTCGGGGAATTGCGGATACGGAAGCATCCTGATCTCGCTCACCGGGACGCCGCCCAGGTCGCGTTGCACCGGCACCGGCAAAGCGGCGTCACGGGTATCGAGCACCATCGTGTCGCCGATGCCGATGCCCAGGTGCGCGAGCCACTCTTTCAATCCCGAATCGATCTTCGTCGCAGCGAGGCTGTTGCCGAACTGCACGCTAAAGGGCGACGTTGCGAGGACGACGCTGCCGCCCTGCATCAGGAACTGATCGATCGCGAAGCGCTGCCTGTCGTCGAGGCTCTGGGGCGCGAGCACCAGCAGCAGGTCGGCATCCGCCGGCACGTGCCCGCTCTTGAGGTCGGTGTTGACGATGCGCTCGTTGGCGCCAAGCGCGTCGTTCAGCTGCGTGTAGCGCAGACTGCCCGGCGCGTAGTCCGGCGGGGCGAACAGCGCCACGGTCTTGAGATAGCCCGGCGCCATGCGCTCGATCGCCGCATCGAGCGAACGCTGCAGCGCCGCCTTGTCGAGCGTATCGGGCAGCGGCACCTGCACCGAGTTGCCGCCGCGCGTCAGCACCATGTAGAACCAGAATGGCTGGGTATCGGTGAGGCTCGCGATCTGGGGGCCGAACCCGTAGCGCTGCTTGAGCTCGGTGGCGAGCTTGCCACCGTCGGCGTCGGGGTCCTCGAAGGCGACGTCGAGCTTGCCATCGGCCTTCTTTTGCATCGCCCCGAGCAGCGACTGGAGGTCGGCGTGAAGCTTGCGCAGCACCGGCGGCAGCTTGTCGTCGGGCGAGAGGTAGCCGTGGAAGGTCACCGGCTCGCCGAGGTTCTCGAACGGGTTGCCGCCGGTGCGGTACTGGTCGACGACCTTGCGGATCGCCTGGGTGATCGCGTACTCGGGGTTCTTGAGCACGACGTCGATGTCGCGATCGCCGCGCGACTTGGCTTCGATCAGGTCCTGGAAGCCGAGGTGCTGGAACTGGTCGCCGTAGGCGACGACGACGTCGAAATAGGCATTGACGACCGCCGACTGGTAGCGGTTCGCCGTGCGGAACGCCACCGGCTTGACGCCGTACTTGGCAGCGGCCTCGTCCTCGGCCGCGCGGTCGCGCGTCGGGTCGATGAACTCGACGCGCGCGTTGCCGCCTGCGGCCACCGCGTATTCGCGCAGCAGGTCCTCGACCTGCGGGACGAGTGGCGCGAGCAGGGGATGGGTCTTGGCGGAGAAATAGCCGCGAATCAGCAGCGGCTCCTTGAGGCGCGCGAGCTGCTGCTTGGTCGCATCCGACAGCGTGTAGATGTGGTCGTGGGTGATGTCGGCGCGCGCCCACGTGATCGGGGCGAGCCACAGGTTGGCGACCGCGAAGTTGACGGCCGCGAGGCCGAGCATCCAGCCCCACATCCGATGCCGCGCGACGCTCGGGTTGCCCGCCCACCGCAGGCGCTCGAGCGTGAACAGGTTGAGCGTCAGGGCCACGCCGACGATCGACACGTAGTAATAGAGGTCGCGCAGGTCGAGCACGCCGCGGGTGATCGACTCGAAGCGCGTCCCGGTGCCGAGCAGCGCGAGCACGTGACCCACGCGATAGCCGAACAGGTTGGTCAGCGTGTTGGAGCCGACCAGGTAGAACACGCCGCAGACGACGGTCGTCAGGATCAGCGCGACGATCGGATTGTCGGTGCGCGAGCTCATGTAAACGCCGATCGCGACGTAGGCGGCCGCGAGGAACAGTGCCGCGACGTACCCGCCGACGACCGGACCCCAGTCGAGGGACCCCAGGAACGACACGCTGACCGGCAAGGGCAGCGTCAGCGCCAGCGCGACTGCAACCAGTGCGAGGGCGGCGATGAACTTGCCCAGGACCAGGCTCAACGGCCGCACGGGTGCGGTCAGCAGGCTCTCGAGCGTTCCGGCGCGCCGCTCCTCCGACCACGTGCGCATCGTCAGCGCCGCGACCAGGAAGATCAGCAGGATCGGCATCCACTGGAACATCGGGCGAACGTCCGCGATGTTGCGCGCGAAGAACGTGTCGACCCAGAAGAACACGAACAGCGTGACGGCGAGGAACGCGCCGAGGAACAGGTAGGCCGCGGGGGAGGCGAAGAAGCCGCGGAATTCCTTGCGGGCGATGCGCAGGATCTCAGCCATGGGTGGCCTCCGTGCCTTCGATGCGGGCGGTCTCAGCCATGGAGCGCCTCCTCGTTCACTTCGGCGAATACGGTCTCGAGGTCGCGGCGCCGGGCGTGCAGTGCGTGGAGCTTCAGGCCCGCCCGGGTCAGCGCCTCGGCGACCGCCGGGGCGGTGTCGGCCGGCGCGTCGAGACGGTAGCGGCGGCAGCCGTCTTCGGCCGCGTCCTCCTCGACGGCCTTGACGCCCGCGATGCGGCGCAATGCCTCGCGGGCGTCGCCTTCGACGCTCACCAGCAGGCCGGCGGGACGCGCGAGTTCGTCGATGCGCGCGTCGACGACGAGGCGCCCCGCGCGCAGGATCAGGACGCGCTCGCACACCGCCTGGACTTCCTGGAGGATGTGGGTCGACACGATGACCGTCGCGCTCTTCGCGAGCTCGCGGATCAGCTCGCGCATGTGGCGGATCTGCGTCGGGTCGAGGCCGTTGGTGGGTTCGTCGAGGATCAGGATGTCGGGTGCATGCAGCAGTGCCTGCGCGACCCCGACGCGCTGGCGGTAGCCGCGCGACAGCGTCTGGATCGGGGCCGTCGCCTTCTCGGCGAGCGCGGTACGCCGGATCGCATCGGCGATCGCATGAGGCCTGCGGGTCTCGGCGACGCCGTGCAGCGTCGCTTCGTAGTCGAGGTAGTCGATGACCGTCATCTCCGGCCATACCGGGCAGTTCTCGGGCAGGTAGCCGATGCGCGCCTGGATCGCCCGGGTGTCGCGGCCGATATCGAGGTCGTCGATGCGCACGGTGCCGCTGCTCGGTTCCAGGAACCCGGTCATCATCTTCATGATCGTCGTCTTGCCGGCGCCGTTGTGGCCCAGCAGGCCGACGACTTCACCGCGCTCGATGCGGAAGCTGACGTCGTCGACCGCGGTGACGTCGCCGTAGCGGCGTGTCAGATGCTCTGCCTGGATCATGTGGGGTCCTCGTGTGTCGCGAAGCGATGCGATGCCGTTGTAGAAAGCGGCATCGCTTGTAAATTTTTCCGGGTGGCGGCGCGGCGGCCGCCTGCGCCGTGTCGGGCGCGCATTGACGCGCCTGCCTATCGACGGCCGATGCTGCGAAAAGTTCTGTGCGGGCCCGTGTGCCCCTCGCCCGGCGTACTTGAGGGGCGCGGCCATCGCGCTGCGCACCGCGGCACTCGCCACCAGGTCGCGGGTCCCGCTCGACGGGCGGCACTCCACTTCCGCCGATGCCAATGTCATACTGTTCCCTTGACGAAGCTGTTCCCTTGACGATGCCGCAGGAGTCCTCGATGAAACGTCCTTTCCTCGCGATGGCGCTGACCCTCGCCGCCTTGTCGCCGATCGTCGCGAACGCCGGCGTCTCCGTCAGCGTCGGCCAGCCAGGTTTCTGCGGGCGCATCGACATCGGCGACATGCCGCCGCCGCCGCTGATCTACGCGCAGCCCGTCGAGATCGTTCCGGCGCCAGTCGGCATCGTGCAGGCGCCGATCTATCTGCGCGTGCCCCCGGGCCATGCAAAGCACTGGGCTCGGCATTGCCGCGAGTACGAAGCCTGCGACCGGCCCGTCTACTTCGTGCAAGACCGCTGGTACCAGGATGTCTACGTGCCGCGCTATCGGGAGCACGGGTATCGCGGCTACGAGGACCGTGATCACGGGGAGCGCGACGACGGGCCCGTCGGCTACGTCGAGGCGCCGCCGGTGTATCGCGGACCGCCGCCGGAACGCATCTATGCCGTGCGCGTCGATTCGGTGCGGGCGGTGATGGGCCCGCCCGAGCGGCGCTGCTGGGTCGAGCGCCGGCAGGTCGTCGACGATCGGCGCGGCGAGGTGAATGTTCCGGGTGCGATCGTCGGCGCGGTGATCGGCGGCGTGCTGGGACACCAGATCGGCGGCGGTCACGGCCGCGACATCGCCACCGCCGGTGGCGCCGTGGCCGGTGCGGCGATCGGCGCCAATGTCGGCACCCCGGTCTACAGCCAGCCCGTCGAGCGCTGCGCGAACGTCGAGCCGAATGAGCGTCCGGCGTACTGGGACGTCAGCTACCGCTTTCGCGGCGCCGTCCACCATGTGCAGATGGCCGGGCCGCCGGGTCGGACGATCACCGTCGGCGAGGACGGTCGGCCGCGAGGCTAGCGGGCGGACGCGTCGGGTCGACGTGCGCCGGCGTCGCGATCACGCAACGCTGCGGAGGAATTCCCCGATTGCCCGGTCCAGGAACGCCGCATCGGCGGCTTTCAGGTTCGTGGCCGCGGCGTGCCCCTGCTGCGACGGGATCTCGACGAAGCGGGCGCCCGGGATCGCGGCGGCCGCCGCGTGCGCGCCCGCGACCGGATTGAAGAGGTCGACCGGCGGTGCGACGATCAGGCTGCGGGCCTTGATCGTCGCCAGCGCGCGATCGGTGTCGCCGCCGCAACCCGGCGTCGTGCCGACGTCGTGGCTCTGGTAGGCCAACGACTGGTAGAGGTAGTCGGTCGCGTCGAATCCCTGCGCCCGCGTGTGGTCGACGATGGTTTCGAACCACGCGTGCACGTCGCCCGGCGGCGCCTGCTCCGCCATCGCTTCCGGCGTGTGCATCACCAGGGCGTTGATCAGTCCGGCGTAGGCCCGCCAGCCGCGTTCGGGCACGCCATCGAAGCCTTCGCCGGTCCAGGCGGGATCGGCCATCAGGCACGCCCGCGCCGCCTCGACGACCAGCGCGCCCCACGGCGGCGTCTTCGCCATCGCCGTCATCGCGACCATCGCGTCCATGAAGCCCGGGTGGCTCGTCGCCCACTGGATCGCCTGCATGCCGCCGAGCGAGGCGCCGACCACGGCCTGCAGCTTCGTGATCCCGAGATGCTCGGTCAGCAACCGGTGCTGCGCGTGGACCATGTCGCGAACGCAAAAGCGCGGGAAGCGCATGCCGGGTTGCACGAGGCTGTTCGACGGCGAGCTCGACAATCCATTGCCGATCGGATCGGTCGCGACGATGAAATGCCGCGAGGTATCGAGCGCCTTGCCCTCGCCGATCAGGAAATCGAGACGATGGTGGGTGCCGGTCAGCGCCGAACACACGAGGATCGCATTCGAGCGATCGGCGTTTGGCGCACCGTGCGTGACGTAGGACTGCGAAAAATCGCGGATCGTGGCGCCGGATTCGAGCGCGAGGTCGCCCAGCGGGGCGAGATGGTGCGGTGCGTCGATGTGTCCCGGCGCGAGCGGCGGATGGATATGGCGCATCAAGTGTGTCGGTCCCCGGTGAGATGAAGTTCGGCTCCGGCGCCCATGTTCAACGGAGCCGGTCCGCCGAGAATGCGGCAACGTCGATGAAATGCGTTTGGCCGGCGACCGGAGCGGCGACGATCTCGCCGATCGGACCATTGTAGCGAAGCCCGCCGGCGTTCCGGCTCGCGCGGCAGCCGTGGCATCATGGCCTCCTCGGGCAAGAGAGGGATTGCAATGAAGGCGGTTGCTGCAGGGGCGCTCGCGTCGGTCCTCAGGTCGGCGCTCGCGGTGCTGGCGTTCGCCGTCGGCCTCGACGCATCGGCGGCCGACATGGCGAAAGTTCTCCACGTCGCGTTGCCGAAGGCCGAGACGGGATTCGATCCGGCGCAGGCGAGCGAGGTCTATTCGGGCGCCGTCATCGCGACGATCATGGAGCCGCTGCTGAACTTCGACTATCTCGCGCGGCCGGTGAAAGTCGTGCCGCTGACGGCGGCGGCACTGCCCACGGTCGAGGATTCCGGCCGGCGCTACACGCTCAAGATGAAGAAGGGTGTCTATTTCGCCGCCGACCCCGCGTTCAAGGGCAAGCGGCGCGAGTTGACCGCCGCCGACTACGTCTATGCGATCGAGCGCCTCGTCGATCCGAAGAACCGGTCGCCCAACGCCTTCTACGTCGCGGGCAAGATCGTCGGCCTGGACGCGCTGGCGGCGAAGGCGCGGCAGACCGGCAAGTTCGACTACGGTGCACCGGTCGCCGGCCTGAAGGCGCTCGATCGCTACACGCTGCAGATCACGCTCGAGCGCAGCGACTACACGTTCCCGCAGGTGCTGGCTTTGCCTGCGCTGTCGGCGGTTGCGCACGAGGTCGTCGATTTCTACGGCAGCGACATTGCGGCGCACCCGGTCGGCACCGGGCCCTACCTGCTGAAGAAATGGATTCCGGCGTCGAAGATCACGCTGGCGGCGAACCCGGGCTATCGGGGCGACACCTGGGAGTTCACGGCCGGCGACGACCCGGTGGACAAGACGATCGCCGCGCGGATGCGCGGCAAGAAGATGCCCCAGGTCGGCGAGATCGACATCAGCGTGATGGAGGAAGCGCAGGCCCGCTGGCTCGCTTTCCAGCGTGGCGAGCTCGACATCCTGAACCTCCCCAGCGACTTCGCGCCGGTCGCGCTGCCCGACGGAAATCTCGCGAAGAATCTCGCGGACAGGGGCGTCTACCTGTCGCGGATCCTGCTGCCGGCGATCAACTACACGGCGTTCAACATGCGCGACCCGGTGGTCGGAGGATTCTCGAAAGGGAAGCTCGCGCTGCGCCGCGCGATCGTCATGGCCTACGACACCGACGCCGAGATCAAGGTACTGCGCCAGGGGCAGGCGGCGCCGCTGCAGATGGTGATCCCCCCGGGCGTGGCCGGCTACGACCCCGGTTACCGCAGCGGAATCCGGCACGACCCCGCCGCCGCCAACGAGCTGCTCGACAAGTTCGGCTACCGCAAGGGCCCGGACGGCTGGCGCCGGCTGCCCGACGGCAAGCCACTGACCCTCACGCTTTCGAGCCAGACCGATGCGACCGCGCGCGAGTTCGATGCCCTCTGGAAGATGTCGATGGATTCGATCGGCATCCACCTTGCCGTCGACAAGGGACGCTTCAACGACCAGGTCAAGGCGGCGATCGCCTGTCATTACCAGATGTGGAGCTACGGATGGATCGCCGACTATCCCGACGGTGACAACTTCATGCAGCTGCTCTACGGCGGCAACATCAACGAGAGCAACGTCGCCTGCTACAGGTCGCCGACCTACGACGCCCTCTACGAGCGCTCGCGGCAGCTTCCGGATTCGCCGGACCGCACGACGCTCTACGACCAGATGACCCGACAGTTCGAGATCGATTCCCCGTGGCGGCTCGGCGTCGCCCAGTACCAGAACACGCTGGTGCAGCGGCGCGTCATCGGTTACAAGGCGCACCCGGTGATGCTCGCCGACTGGCGCTACGTCGACATCGACCCCAGGGCGCGCTGAGGGCTGCAGGCGCCTTCGCGCTCCCGGCAGGATGGCGAATATTCCCGTCTCCGCCCGGCGGTCGCCTGCCGCCGGATCCCCGCGGCTGGGGCAGAATCGCGTCTCTACACTCCTTCCGGACGCGCGACGATGAACGAGGCCGGTTACCTTCGGCAACCTACGATTGCAGGCGATACAATCGTTTTTGTCTGCGACGACGACCTCTGGTGCGCCAGCGCGACCGGCGGCGTCGCGCGCCGCCTGACCGCCGGCCTCGGCGAACCGTCGACGCCGGCCCTGTCACCGGATGGGCGCTGGATTGCATTCGTCGGGCGCGATGAGCAGAACCCCGAGGTCTGCCTGATGCCCGCCGAAGGCGGGCCGGCGCGGCGCCTGACCTGGCTCGGGCCCGACGTGATGGTGCGCGGATGGACGCCCGACGGACGAATCCTGTTCGTGACCACGTGGGGACAGCCGTTCTTCCGCAACTACCGCGCGTTCACGCTGGGCATCGACGGCGGCATGCCCGAGCCGATTTCGCTCGGCCAGATCAACCACCTGGCGTTCGGTCCGGGTGATGCGAAAGTGATCGGCCGCAACACGGCCGATCCGGCGCGCTGGAAGCGGTATCGCGGCGGAACGGCGGGGCACCTGTGGTGCGATGCTTCCGGAACGGGCACGTTCCGCCGGATGACCGAGCTTGGCGGCAACATCACGAGCCCGATGTGGATCGGCGAGCGCATCTACCACCTGTCCGACGCAGACGGCGTGGGCAACCTGTATTCGTGCCGGCCGGACGGCTCGGATCTGCGCAGGCACACCGACCACGGCGACTACTACGCGAGGCACGCGCAGACCGACGGCAGGCGCATCGTCTACCAGTGCGCGGGCGAGATCTGGCTGTTCGATCTCGCGGCGGAAACCGCGGCGCGCGTCCCGATCGAAGTTCCGTCGCCTCGTACGCAGTCCGCGCGCAAGTTCGTCGCGGCTGCGGACAATCTCGCGGGTTTCAAGCCGCATCCCGCGGGTCACAGCCTCGCCGTCGAAATGCGCGGCAAGCTCTTCAGTTTCGCCCTGTGGGAAGGGGCGGTGCACCAGCACGGGATCGCCGACGGCGTCCGGTACCGGCATGGCCAGTGGCTCGCCGACGGGGAGACGATGGTCGCGGTCAGCGACGAAACGGGCGAGGAGCGTCTCGTCATCGTCCGCGACGGCGCGTCGACGACGATGCCCTGGGACATCGGCCGCGTGCTGACGATGCTGGCGGCGCCGGTGGGCCGAAAGATCGCGCTCGCCAATCACCGGCACGAAGTGATGATCGCCGACCTCGAGTCGAAGGCGTTCAGCGTCGTCGACCGCAGCGACGCCGGCCGCAGCGAGGACCTCGCGTGGTCGCCCGACGGCAATTGGCTGGCGTACACGCACTGGATCAACCAGCGGCGCTGCGCGATCAAGCTCCACGACGTCGTGAACAACGCGGGCACGCTGGTCACCGAACCCGATTTCCGCGATTACTGCCCGGCCTTCGATCCCGCGGGCAAGTACCTGTACTTCCTGTCGGTGCGCACTTTCGATCCGGTGTACGACGCCGTGCAGTTCGAGCTGTCGTTCCCGCGCGCCGCGCGGCCGTACCTGATCGCGCTCGCCGCCGATGCGGGTCCTCCGTTCGAGGCCGCGCCGCGCGGCCTCGCGCAGGACCAGCGCAAGGGCGACGCCGGCAAGACCGAGGAAGGCGGGAGACCATCGCTGCGGGTCGACATCGACGGCATCGATCGCCGCATCGCGGCGTTCCCGGTGCCCGAAGGGCGCTACGGCCAGATCGCCGGTGTGGCGAGCAACAAGGTGGTGTGGACGCTGATGCCGATCGCGGGGGCGCACGGCCGCGGCGGACACAAGGATTCGCCGGGCCGCCTCGAGGTCTTCGACTTCGACACGGTCAAGTGCGAGACGCTCATCGACCGTGCGGACGAGTTCGTCGTCGCCGCCGATCACGCGACGCTGGTCCTGCGCGATGGCAAGAAGCTGCGCGCGGTGCGCGCCGACCGCGCGCCCGATTCGCGCGAGCGCGGCTCCGCACAGTCCGACGAGCCTTCGCGCAAGTCCGGCTACATCGACCTCCGGCGCGTGCGGCTGTCGGTCGATCCCCGCCGCGAATGGAAACAGATGCTGCGCGAGGTGTGGAGGCTGCAGCGCGACCAGTTCTGGGTTGCGGACATGTCGGGGGTCGACTGGGATGCCGTGTACCGGCGCTACGAGCCGCTCCTGCCGCGCATCTCGACGCGCAGCGAGCTCTCGGACCTGATCTGGGAGATGCAGGGGGAGCTCGGCACGTCGCACGCCTACGAGATGGGCGGGGATTACCGGCGCCCGCCCGCCGTCGCGCTCGGCCACCTCGCGGCGGACCTCCGTCCGGCGGAGGACGGCGATGGCTACGAGATCGAACGCATCGTCGAAGGCGATCCCTGGGACGCAGCGAGCGATTCGCCGCTCAACGCCATCGGCGTGCGCGCGCGCGTGGGCGAGCGCATCGTCGCGGTGAACGGCCAGGCGGTCGCCCGCGATCGTCCGCCGCAGGCGCTGCTCGTCAACCAGGCGGGAGCGAAAGTCGAGCTGATGCTGGCGCCGCCGAAAGGGCCGGGACCCGATGCGCCGGCGCGCAGCGTCCTCGTCACGACGCTCGCCGACGAAGTCCCGGCGCGCTACCGCGAGTGGGTCGAGCGCAACCGCAATTTCGTCCACGAGCGATCGGGCAATCGCGTCGGTTACCTGCACCTGCCCGACATGATGTCGGCGGGCTTCGCCGAGTTCCATCGCTATTTCAGCGGCGAATGCGATCGCGACGCCCTGATCGTCGACCTGCGCTACAACCGCGGCGGTCACGTGTCGCAGCTGCTGCTCGAGAAGGTCGCGCGCAAGCGGCTGGGTTACGACCTGTCGCGCTGGGGACAGCCCGAGCCGTATCCCAGCGAATCGCCGGCCGGCCCGGTCGTCGCGCTGACCAACGAGCACGCGGGTTCCGACGGCGACATCTTCTCGCACTGCTTCAAGCTGATGAAGATCGGCAAGCTCGTGGGGACGCGCACGTGGGGCGGCGTCATCGGCATCAATCCGCGGCATCCGCTGGTCGACGGCACCGAGACCACCCAGCCCGAGTTCTCGTTCTGGTTCAGCGACGTCGGCTGGAGCGTCGAGAACTACGGCACCGACCCGGACATCGTCGTCGACAACGCACCGCAGGATGCGCAGATGGGCAAGGACCGCCAGCTCGAGACCGCGCTCGCGACGGCGCTCGAGATCGCGACCTCGGCTCCCGCAAGGCCGGTGTTCGGCCCGCGTCCGAACCTGCGACCCAAGCCGCTGCCGCCGCGACGCTGACTGACTGGAAATCCGGTACGCACCACGTTTTCCGGGGAAAGCGTGGTGCGTCCCGGATTTGTGCAAGACGCTTGGGGCGAGGCGGCCGGGCGAGCATAATGAATCATGCTTGGGGCGGGTGGCGGTGCCGCCGCAGCGCGGGCCGGCACCGACGATCCGCGGGCGATGCAGCGGAGGCCGACGTGCGCGTGATCCTGCTCGTGATGCTGATGCTCGTGCCGGCGCTGCACGCCATCGCCGCACCCGCACCCGTCGTCACGCTGCACGTCGCCGGGGTCATCGGCCCGGCGAGCGCCGAATACGTCGAGCGCGGCCTTGCGCGGGCGGCCCGGGAGCGTGCGCAGCTGGTCGTGCTGCAGCTCGATACGCCGGGGGGCCTCGACACGTCGATGCGCGAAATCGTGCAGGCGATCCTCGCCTCGCCGGTGCCCGTCGCAGGCTTTGTCGCGCCCTCAGGTGCGCGGGCCGCGAGCGCAGGCACGTTCATCCTGTATGCATGCCACGTCGCCGCGATGGCACCCGGCACGAACCTCGGCGCGGCGTCGCCGGTGTCGATCGGGATCGGCGGGACCGCGCAGCCGCCGGCCTCGCCCGCCGGAACGGCTGCAGCCCCGTCTCCGGGGAGCGCCGCAACGGACGGAAAGTCGCCGCCGCCCGGCACCGACGTGCATGAACGCAAGGCGATGCAGGATGCGGCGGCCTACATTCGCAGTCTCGCCCAGTTGCGTGGCCGCAACGCCGACTGGGGAGCGAAAGCCGTGTTCGACGCGGCGAGCCTGTCGGCGGACGAGGCGCTTTCGCAAAAAGTCGTCGACCTGGTTGCCGACGACCAGGCGGATCTCCTGCGCCGCCTCGACGGGCGCAGGATTGCGACCGCCGGCGGGGAGCGCGTGCTGCACCTCGCGGCTGCGCCCATCGTCGTTGTCGAGCCCGACTGGCGATCCGCACTGCTCGCCACGATCACCGACCCGGGCGTCGCGATGATCCTGATGCTCGTCGGCATCTACGGGCTGATCTTCGAGTTCGGCCACCCGGGCTACGTGTTCCCGGGCGTCACCGGCGCGGTGTCCCTGCTGGTCGCCCTCTACGCGCTGCACCTCCTGCCGGTCAACTATGCCGGGCTCGCATTGATCGCGCTGGGAATCGCGTTCATGATCGCCGAGGTCTTCGTGCCGGCGTACGGGTCGCTGGGCGCCGGCGGCATCGTCGCGTTCATCGTCGGCGCGACGATGCTGATCGACACCGACGTCCCGGGGTTCGGCCTGCCGCTGTCGCTGATCGTCGTGCTCGCGCTGGTGAGCGCGGCGTTCGTCATCGTCGTCGTGCGCATGGCGCTGCGCGCACGCCGGGCGCCGGTGGTCAGCGGCGTTTCGTCGCTGGTCGGGGCCGAGGGCGCGATGGTCGAAGATGCGGGCGATGCGCAGACCGGCTGGGCCACGATACGCGGCGAGACCTGGCAGGTGCGCGCGGCATCACGCGTCGCGCGCGGCCAGAAGATCCGCGTCGTCGCGATGGACGGCATGCTGCCGCGTGTGGTGCCTTCCGAAGGAGGTTGAGATGGGACTCGTAAGCCCGCTGGTGGTGCTGGTCATCGTCGTCGCGCTGGCGGCTTCGTCGCTGCGCGTCCTGCGCGAATACCAGCGCGGGGTCGTGTTCCAGCTCGGCCGTTTCTGGAAGGTCAAGGGCCCGGGGCTCGTCGTGCTCATTCCGGGCATCCAGCAGATGGTGCGCATCGAGTTGCGGACCGTCGTGCTCGACGTGCCGAGCCAGGACGTGATCTCGCGCGACAATGTGTCGGTCAAGGTCAACGCGGTCGTCTACTTCCGCGTCGTCGATCCGCAGAAAGCCGTCATCGAGGTCGAGAACTTCCTGATGGCGACCTCCCAGCTCGCGCAGACGACGCTGCGCTCGGTGCTCGGCAAGCACGACCTCGACGAGATGCTTTCGCAGCGCGAGAAGCTCAACATCGACATCCAGCAGACGCTCGACGCGCAGACGCTGTCATGGGGCATCAAGGTCTCCAACGTCGAGATCAAGCACGTCGACATCAACGAGACGATGATCCGCGCGATCGCGCGGCAGGCGGAGGCCGAGCGCGAGCGGCGCGCCAAGGTGATCCACGCCGAGGGCGAGCTGCAGGCGGCACAGAAGCTCTTCGAGGCCGCGCAGATCCTGGCGCAGCAGCCGCAGGCGCTGCAGCTGCGCTATCTCGAAACGCTGACGGTGATCGCCGCCGACAAGAACTCGACGATCATCTTTCCGCTGCCGATCGACGTCATTTCGCCTTTGATGAAGCTGGTCGCGAACAAGCTGCCCGGCTAGCGGGAAAACCGGGATACGGAAACCCGGGACGCACCACGTTTTCCTGGAAAACGTGGTGCGTCCCGGGTTTCTTGGTGCGTCCCGGGTTTCTCGGTCCGGATTTTCGGTGGGTCCCGCGCAGCGCTGCGGTATGCTTCGACGCGCCATGCATCGCGAAGCCCCCGAGGTCCAGTTCCGTCTGCGCATCGTCAAGGGCGAGGACATCGCAGTCGGTCCCGGCAAGGTCGACCTGCTCGAGGCGATCGGCGCGACAGGATCCATCAGTGCTGCGGCCAAGGCCCTCGGCATGTCGTATCGCCGGGCGTGGCTGCTCGTCGACACGATGAACCGCTGCTTCGCAGAACCGGTGGTCGCCACCGAAGCGGGCGGCGCCCACGGCGGCGGCACGCGGCTCACCGCGGCCGGTGCCGAAGTGGTCCGCTGCTATCGAGGCGCGGAGTCGAAGGCGGCCAAGGCGAGCGCCGCCGACATCGCGGCGCTCTCGGCCCTGTTGCGCCGAAGCTAGGACTCTGCCGAGGCCGTTGCGTCGCGGAACAGCTGGTACAGCAGGATCGCGCCGAAGGTCGCGGTGCCGATGCCGCCCAGCGTGAAACCGCCGATCTTCAGCGCGAGGTCGCCGGCGCCGACGGTCAGCGTGACGGCGGCGGTCACCAGATTGCGCGGGCGCGAGAAATCGACGCGGTTCTGGATCCAGATCCGTCCGCCGGTCGCGGTGATCAAGCCGAACACGACGATCGACAAGCCGCCCAGCACCGGTCCCGGTATGGTCATGATCAGCGCGCCGAACTTGGGCGAGAACCCCAGCGCGATCGCGACCAGTGCCGCGACGACGAACAGCAGCGTCGAATAGACGCGCGTGACGGCCATGACGCCGATGTTCTCGGCATACGTCGTCACACCGGTGCCTCCGCCGGCACCGGCGACGATCGTCGCGAGCCCGTCGCCGACGAAAGCGCGCCCGAGCCAGGCATCGAGGTTCTGGCCGGTCATGGCGGCGACGGCCTTGACGTGACCGAGGTTCTCGGCGACCAGCACGACCGCCACCGGCGCGATCAGCGCCATCGCATGCGCGTTCCAGACCGGTGCGGTCAGCTTCGGCCATCCGATCCACGAGGCGGCGGCGACCGCCGAGAAGTCGATCGGCTTGCCGAGCCCCAGCACGTTCGCGCACAGCGCATGGAGCAGGTAACCCGCGATGCCCCCCAGCAGTATCGGAAGCCGACGCGCGAGACCGGGGGCGCGGACGGCGACCAGGCCGACGGTTGCGATCGTCGCGATGCCGATCCAGGTGTCGAACGGCTTGCCCGAGATCCCCTTGACCGCGATCGGTGCGAGGTTGAGCCCGATCACCGCGACGATGCTGCCGGTGACCACCGGCGGCATCAGGCGGTCGACCCAGCCATACCCGATGGTCATCACGATCGCGCCGATGGCCGCATAGACCAGACCCGCCGCGATGATGCCTCCGAGCGCGACCCCGAGGTTCGCGTTGGGACCGCTGCCCGCATAGCCGGTCGCGGCGATCACCACCGAGATGAACGCGAAACTCGACCCCAGATAACTCGGAACCCGTCCGCCGACCAGGACGAAGAAGATCAGCGTGCCGATGCCCGAGAACAGGATCGCGACGTTCGGATCGAACCCCATCAGGAGCGGCGCCAGCACCGTCGCGCCGAACATCGCGACGACGTGCTGCAGGCCGAGCACGACGGTCTGCAGCGCGGGCAATCGCTCGCCGGGCGCGACGATGCCTTCGTTGCGCAGGGCCCAGCGCGGGAAGTACGAGGGGGACGCGGGGTCGGAGGCCGGTTCCATCGCGAAGCGCCGGTGACAGGACCCGCGCATTGTAATGAAAGGGCGCCGTTGGACAGCGATCGCGGCCGCGCGCTATAGTGCCGGCGCGTTATGCATAGCGGTATATTACGACCTGTCGCAACCAGGGCCCGTCGGCGCAATCCACGGGAACGATCATCGGGACGTTCGTCGGGAAAATCGGACCAGAGCAGGCACGCCGCGCGTTCGTTGCGGCGCTATTCGCGCTCGCGGCCCTGGTCCCGCCCCGGCCGGCAGCGGCAGCGGAGCCTCCGCTGGTTGCGGCAGCCGCCGACCTGCAGTTCGCCCTGCCGGACATCGCTCGCGAATTCACCCGCGAAACGGGTCAGGCGGTCAGGCTGGTCTTCGGCTCGTCGGGGAATTTCCGGCGCCAGATCGAGGACGGCGCACCGTTCGAGCTGTTCCTGTCGGCCGATCAGTCTTATGTCGACGCACTCGCGCGCGAAGGGCGCACCGTCGATGCGGGGGTCGTCTACGCGGTGGGCCGGCTGGCGCTGTTCGTCCCGAAGGGGTCGCCGATCACCGCGGATCCGCAGCTGCGCGGCGTCGCCCGTGCACTGGCGGACGGGAGCTTGCGCAAGTTCGCGATCGCCAATCCCGGGCACGCGCCCTACGGCCGGGCTGCGCGCCAGGCGCTGCAGCGCGCCGGGCTGTGGCAGGCGATCGAACCCCGGTTGGTGCTGGGGGAGAACATCAGCCAGACCGCGCAGTTCGCGGTCAGCGGGGCGGCCCAGGGCGGCATCGTCGCCTACTCGCTCGTGCGCTCACCGGCGCTGGCCGGTCGCGGCGACTACGCGCTGCTGCCCCGGTCGACCTACGATCCGCTGGTGCAGAAGATGGTGCTGCTGAAAGGCGCGGGCAACGCGGCGCGCGCCTTCTACCGCTATCTCGAGGGACCTGCGGCCCGTGCGGTGTTCGACCGCTACGGGTTCGAGGCGCCCGGTCCGGCCGCGGCACGATGAGGTGCACCCGCCCGACGGGCCTGACGTCCTCAGGCCATCCGCTGTGCGCGAAGCACGAGGCGAGGGGCGCCCGGTGATGGAATGGCAGGCGCTTGCGCTGTCGCTGAAGCTCGCGGCATGGACGGTTGCGTTGCTGCTGCCCGCCGCGCTGGCGCTGGCGCGCGTGCTCGCCTGGGGGCGTTTTACCGGACGGCACTTTCTCGAAGCGGCGCTGGCCCTGCCGCTGGTGCTGCCGCCTACGGTGCTTGGCTACTACCTGCTGTCCGCGTTCGGCGCGAATTCGGCGCTCGGGCGGGCGTTCGCCGATGTGCTGGGCCATCCGCTCGCCTTCAGTTTCGCCGGGCTCCTGGCCGCATCGCTGATCTTCAACCTGCCGTTCGCGATCCAGCCGATGCAACGGGCCTTCGAGGCGATTCCCGCCGATGTGCGCCCGGCGGCCGCGTGCTGCGGCTTGAGCCCCTGGCGTATCTTCACCGAAATCGAACTGCCGCTCGCCTGGCCCGGCGTCCTGTCGGCGATCGTGCTGACGTTCGCCCACACGCTGGGGGAGTTCGGTGTCGTGCTGATGGTCGGCGGCAACATTCCCGGCGAGACGCGCACGATCGCGATTGCGATCTACGACCGCGTGCAGGCCTTCGACACCCGGAGCGCGGGGCTGATGGCCGCCGTGCTGCTCGTGCTGTCGCTCGCCGCGATCGTGGTCGCGTACTCGACGAACCGGCGAGCGGAGCCTGCACGTGGACGCTGACGGCCGGCTGCGGATCCGCCTGTCGCAGCGCTCGCCGATTCCGCTGGACGCGGCCTTCGACTGCGCCCCGGGCGAGGTTCTCGCGCTGACCGGACCCTCCGGCAGCGGCAAGACGACGATCCTGCGCTGCATCGCGGGACTCGACCACCCCCGCGACGGCACGATCGAATGCGCGGGCGAGACCTGGTTCGACAGCGGCACCCGGACCGACCTTTCGCCGCAGCGGCGCTCGGTCGGCCTGGTGTTCCAGCAGTACGCGCTGTTTCCGCATCTCGACGCCGTGCAGAACGTGATCGCCGCGCTGGGCCATCGACCGCGTCCGACGCGGATCGAACGCGCGCGGGAGCTGCTCGCCAGCGTTCACCTGTCCGGGCTCGAGCACCGGCGGCCTGCCGAGCTCTCCGGGGGCCAGCAACAGCGCGTCGCGATGGCGCGCGCGCTGGCGCGCGATCCCAGGGTGCTGCTGCTCGACGAGCCCTTCGCCGCGGTCGACCGCGTGACGCGGCAGAAGCTCTACCGCGAGCTCGCCGAACTGCGCCGGCAGCTCGCGATGCCGATCGTCCTGGTCACGCACGATCTCGACGAGGCGGCGATGCTCGCCGACCGCATGTGCATCCTGCACCGCGGGCACACGCTGCAGGTCGGTGTCCCGCACGAGATCCGGACGCGGCCCGCCGACGCGCTGGTCGCGCGGCTGGTCGACCTGCGCAACGTCTTCGAGGGTGTCGTGCGCACGCAGGATGCGTCCGCGCGGCGTACCTCCATCGAGTGGCAGGGTCTCGCGCTGGAGGTCGCGCATGCGCCGCAGTTCGCGGTGGGCGCCAGGGTCGCCTGGACCATCCCCGCCAGCGGCATCGTCCTGCACCGGCGCGATCGCCCGTCGCGCGGCGAGCGCGAGAATCCCGTCACCGGCACCGTCGTCGAATGCCTGGCGCTCGGCGACGACACGACCGTTGCCCTCGCGATCGACGGGCCCGCCGCACTGCAGCTGACGCTGCGCATTCCCACGCACGTGGCTCGCCGCAACGGCCTGGCCACCGGAGTGCGGGCGGGCGCGTCGCTGCTCGCCGAGGCGATCCACCTGATGCCCTGGCGCGAAATGGGCCGCGACGCGCAGGTCTGAAGCGCGCAGGCGCTCCCTGACCCCGGCCCTTTCCCGCAGGCGGGCGAGGGAGGGGAGGTACGGATGAGGTAGGATGACCGTCCGATCCGCGTCCGCAAGTGCTCCGATGGATTTCGCCTTCATTCTCGATCCGCTGCCCCTGGTCAAGGCCTACAAGGACAGCACCGTGGCGATGATGCGCGCGCTCGCGGCGCGCGGCCACCGGGTGTGGGCGCTGGAGCAGGGCGACCTCTACTGGCGCGACGGCGCAACGCGCGCCAAGGCGCGGCCGCTTGCGCTCTCTCCGGACAACGACGCCTGGTACACGGCAGGCGAGCCCGAGTCCCGGGCGCTGCGGGACTACGCGGCGGTGATGATGCGCAAGGATCCGCCCTTCGACATGGAGTATGTCTACTCGACCTACCTGCTCGAGGCCGCGGAGAGCGAAGGCGCGCGGGTTTTCAACCGCCCGCGGGCGATCCGCGACTACAACGAGAAGATGGCAATCGGGCGCTTTCGCGAATTCATCGCCCCGACGCTGGTCACGCGGGACGCGGCCGTCATCGACGCCTTCATCGACGAGCATCGCGACGTCATCGTGAAGCCGCTCGACGGGATGGGCGGGACGTCGGTGTTCCGCGTCCGGCACGACGATCCCAACCGCAACGTGATCGTCGAGACGGTGTCGCACCAGGGTGCGCGGACGGTGATGGCGCAGCGGTTCATTCCCGAGATCAACGACGGCGACAAGCGCATCCTGCTGATCGGGGGCCAGGTGGTTCCGTATTCGCTGGCGCGGATTCCCAAGCCCGGCGAGACCCGGGGCAACCTCGCGGCGGGCGGGCGCGGCGTCGCGCAGCCGCTGTCGGCGCGCGACCGGGAGATCGGCGAGACGCTGGCCGGACCGCTGTGGGCCGAAGGCATGCTGGTCGTGGGCATCGACGTCATCGGGTCCTTCCTGACCGAGGTCAACGTCACCAGCCCGACCTGCTTCGTCGAGATCAACGAGCAGACGGGCTTCGACGTCGGCGCGACGTTCGCCACGGCGCTGATCGGCGCGTGCTAACATTTTCGCGGCGACGCCCGTCGTCGCGACCCACGCCGCCACCCGCATGATCGGAGTCCTCATCGTCGCGCACGGCACGCTGGGTGAAAGCCTGGTGAGCGCGCTGACACACGTGCTGGGTTCGCGGCCGGTGCAGCTGCGCGTCCTGTCGATCCTGCCCACCGACGATCCGGTGGCGATGCTGCCCGTGGCCCGCGACGCGGTCACCGCGCTCGATACCGGCGAGGGCGTCGCGGTGTTCTGCGACATCTACGGTGCGAGTCCCTGCAATCTGGCGATCAAGCTCGCGGTTCCCGGCCGGGTCGAAGTCATCTCCGGGGTCAACCTTCCGATGCTCGTGCGAGCATTCACCTACAGGACGAGGAGCATGGACACGCTGCTCACCAAGGCCGTATCCGGCGGGTGCGAAGGCGTGCTGCATGTCCCGTCGACGAACCGCCATGCAGCAACGCGAAGTTGAGATCGTCAATCGCCTCGGGCTGCACGCGCGGGCTTCGGCAAAGCTGACGCAACTCGCGGCGAGGTTCCAGAGCGAGGTGCAGATTGGCCGCAACGGGCGCAAGGTCAATGCCAAGAGCATCATGGGTGTCATGATGCTGGCGGCGGGCAAGGGCTCCAAGGTGATGCTCGAGGTGGACGGCCCCGACGAGACCGAGGCGATGGATGCGCTGTGCGCGCTGATCAAGGATTATTTCGGGGAGGGGCAATAGCCCCGATGGACGACGACGTGGCGCGCGCAGCGACCCAATTTGTTGCATGTGCAGTGCACAAACCGAGGAACCAATGCGCGATGGCCCCGCTCAATACGGAGGCTCCCGCCGCCACGGGCGGGGATCGTTCCGTCCATATCCTGCGATCGGACCGTCGCCATGCAAGCTCGGGAAATCGTCGTCAGCAACCGGCAGGGGCTCCACGCGCGCGCGTGCGCGAAAATCGTCCAGGCCGCGTCCAAATTCCATTCCAGCGTGCTGCTGTCGAGCGGCGCGCGCCGCGCGAGCGCGCACAGCATCGTCGCGGTGATGCTGCTCGCCGCGGCCTTCGGCTCGACCATACGCATCGAGACCAGCGGCCCGGACGAGATGGCCGCGATGACGGCGATCGTCGACCTGATCCACAGCGACATCGACACCCGCATCTAGCGGGCAGGCCCCTGCGCGCGAGGCTGCGCGCATGGTGAGCTTCGCGCTGCACGGCATCGGCGTATCCGGCGGCATCGCCATCGGCCGGGCCCAGCTCGTATCGCATGCGACGCTCGAGGTCGCGCATTACGCGATCACCGCGCAGCAGGTCGCGGGGGAGGTCGAGCGCTTCAGTGCGGCGGTCGGCGAGGTGCGCCACGAGCTCGAAAGCCTGCGCGCCTCGATGGTCTCGGGTGACGCGCCGAGCGAGTTCGGCGCATTCCTCGACGTCCACTCGATGATCCTCAACGATCCGACCCTGTCGGAGACCCCGAAGCGGATCATCGCAGAGCAACGCTGCAACGCAGAGTGGGCGCTCACTGTCCAGATGGGCGTGCTGGTCGACCAGTTCGAGCAGATCGACGACGCCTACCTGCGGGAACGCAAGGCCGACGTCGTGCAGGTCGGCGAGCGGGTGTTGAAGCGCCTGATGGGACGCCCGGGGGTGCTCCCGGTACCGGGGGCGGAAGAGCAAACGATCCTTGTCGCCCACGACCTTTCGCCGGCCGACGTCATCCAGTTCAAGCACCACCGGTTCGGCGGCTTCCTGACCGACCTCGGGGGCATCACCTCCCACACCGCGATCGTCGCGCGCAGCCTGAACGTGCCGGCGGTCGTCGCCACGCACAATGCGCGGCAGCTGATCCGCGCCGGCGAGATGCTGATCGTCGACGGCGGGAGTCACGTCGTCATCGTCAATCCGGATCGTGCGGTGCTCGCCGAATACCGGTTGCGGCAGAACGAGCTCGAGCTCGCGCGCCAGAAGCTCCGGCGCCTGCGCACCAAGCCCGCGGAGACCATCGACGGCATCCGCATCGGCCTGCACGCGAACATCGAGCTGCCCGAGGACATCGAGCAGGCACTCGCCAACGGAGCCGAAGGCGTCGGGCTGTTCCGCTCCGAGTTCCTGTTCCTGAACCGCGACAGCCTGCCGTCCGAGGACGAGCAGTTCGATGCCTTCCGCAAGGTCGCGCAGGGCATGCAGGGCAGGCCGGTCACGATCCGCACGTTCGACCTGGGCGCCGACAAGCAGCACGAAGGGCTCGAGGGTCTGACGCGCGTCGCACCCAATCCGGCGCTGGGACTGCGCGCGGTCCGGTTCTGTCTCGCGGAGCCGCGGCTGTTCCTGACGCAGCTGCGCGCGATACTGCGCGCCAGCCACTACGGCAACGTGCGCATCCTGATCCCGATGCTGGCGTCGGTGTCCGAGATCGACCAGACGCTGGTGCTGATCGAGCGCGCCAAGGAGAGTCTTCGCGAGCAGGGCGAGCCGTTCGACCCCGATATCGCGGTCGGCGGAATGATCGAGATTCCCGCCGCCGTGCTGGCGATGGGGGCATTCCTCAAGCGGCTCGATTTCCTGTCGATCGGCACCAACGACCTGATCCAGTACACCCTCGCCGTGGATCGTGCCGACGAGGCCGTGTCGCATCTGTACGACCCGCTGCATCCGGCCGTCATCAAGCTGATCGCGCTTGCGATCGGCGGGGCGAGCAAGGCCGGCGTGCCGATCGCCGTCTGCGGCGAGATGGCCGGCGAGCTGCAGCTGACCCGGTTGCTGCTGGGTGTCGGCCTGCGCGAATTCTCGATGCATCCGTCGCATTTGTTGCGCGTCAAGCAGAAAGTCCTGCAGACCGACGTCGCGGCAGGCGCGGCGCTGGTCGAGCGGATCCGGCGCGCCGACGATCCCGCCAAGCTCGTGGCGCTGCTCGACCGGCTGAACGCCTGAGTCCGCCGGCGCGACGTTGAAGACCCGGGCCGATCCGCTCCCGGTGACGATGCGCTAGAATCCCCCCGACGCGCCGATTTGAGCCAGCTTGCGGGCGCGCGCCGCGATTGCGGCGGACAAATACGGCTAAAGCGGAGCGGTCCGCACTACCCGGCCAACCCGATCAAGCCTTCCTAGCTGGTCGGGTTTTTTGTTGCCCCTGTTCTTGCCTCCGTCGTTGCCCATGCCATCGTTCTCCGATACCACCGGCGGCACCGGCCCCGCCGGCACCACCGCAGCCGGGCGCTCGGTGGGCGTGGTCGTTCCCCGGCGCATGCGTTTCGACGAGCCGCTGCCGCTCGCCTGCGGACGCTCGCTCGAAGGCTACGAGCTCGCCTATGAGACCTACGGCACGCTCGACGCCGCGCGCTCGAATGCCGTGCTGATATGCCATGCGCTGAACGCGTCGCATCACGTCGCCGGCCATTACGAAGGCGAGCCCGACAACGTCGGCTGGTGGGACAACATGGTCGGACCGGGCAAGCCGCTCGACACCGACCGTTTCTTCGTCGTCGGCGTCAACAATCTCGGCAGCTGCTTCGGGTCGACCGGCCCGTTGTCGATCAACCCCTCCACCGGTGCGCCCTGGGGCGCCGACTTCCCGCTGGTCACCGTCGAGGACTGGGTCGACGCCCAGGCCCGGCTTGCGGACCGCCTCGGCATCGCGCAATGGGCGACGGTGATGGGGGGCAGCCTCGGCGGCATGCAGGCGCTCGACTGGGCGATACGCTATCCGCAGCGCGTGCGGCATGCGCTGGTCATCGCGGCGGCGCCGAATCTTTCGGCCGAGAACATCGCGTTCAACGAGATCGCGCGCCAGGCGATCCTCACCGATCCCGAGTTCTTCGATGGCAACTTCTACGCGCACGGGGTAAAGCCGCGGCGGGGCCTGCGCGTGGCGCGGATGATCGGACACATCACCTACCTGTCCGACGAGCAGATGGAGGCGAAATTCGGCCGCCAGCTGCGCGACGGCCTGCGCTTCTCCTTCGCGCCCGAGTTCCAGATCGAGTCCTACCTGCGCTACCAGGGCGAGAAGTTCGCCGAATATTTCGACGCGAATACCTATCTGCGGATCACCAAGGCGCTCGATTATTTCGATCCCGCGATCCGCGCCGGCGGCGATCTGGCGGCGGCGCTGTCCCCCGCCGTCTGCAGGTTCCTCGTCGTGTCGTTCACGACCGACTGGCGCTTCCCTCCGGCGCGCTCGCGCGAGATCGTCAAGGCGCTGGTGCGCGAGCGCCGCGACGTCGCCTACGCCGAGATCGCCGCGCCGCACGGCCACGACGCGTTCCTGCTCGCGGATCCCCAGTACCACGCCATCGTCCGCGCATGGTTCGAGCGGATTGCCGAAACCGCGAAATCCGGGACGGACCACGTTTTCGCCGGGGCGCCACAGGCTGGCGAGGAGGCCGCGGAAAACGCGGTCCGTCCCGGATTTCCCAAAACGCGGTCCGTCCCGGATTCTGCGTCGCAGCGCGCGGACTATGCGGCGATCGGCGCCTGGGTGCCGGAGGGCGCACGCGTGCTCGACCTGGGCTGCGGCGACGGGGCACTCCTTGCCTACCTCGCAGCGAGACGCCAGGCGACGGGCTACGGCATCGAGATCGACGATGCGGGCGTGCTCGCCAGCGTGCGCAACGGGACCAACGTCGTGCAAAGCGACCTCGAGCGCGGCCTTGCCGGATTCGAGGACGCCGCGTTCGACGTCGTGATCCTGTCGCAGACGCTGCAGGCGATGCGGCGCATCGAGGCGATCGTCGCCGAGATGCTGCGCGTCGGGCGCGAGGCGATCATCACTTTCCCGAATTTCGGGCACTGGTCGCACCGGCTGCAGATCCTCCACGGGCGCATGCCCGTGTCGTCGTCGCTGCCCTACCAGTGGTACGACACCCCGAACATTCACCTGTGCACCGTCGCCGATTTCGACGCGTTCCTCCGGGAGCGCAGCTACCTGATCGTCGACCGCGTGGTCCTGGCCGGCGGCCGCCCGGTCAGCTTCGCGCCCAACCTGACCGGCGAGCTCGCGATCTACCGTTTCCGCAAGGCATGAGTAGGATGGGCCGTCCCGAGGACGAATACCGGAGTGCGCAGCACGAAGGTGGTCCAGTGAGCACGACGGGCCGTCCCGAGGACGAATATCGGAGCGCGCAGCACGAAGGCGGCCCGGTGGTCGCCGAATCCTGGCGTCACGCGCTCTTCAACCGGCGGATGCTGATCTGCGTCTTCACCGGCTTCTCGTCGGGCATGCCGCTGTACCTGCTGATCAACCTGCTGCCGGCGTGGCTGCGCACCGAAGGGGTCGATCTGAAGACGATCGGTTTCTTCGCGCTGATCCAGCTGCCCTACACCTGGAAGTTCCTGTGGGCGCCACTGCTCGATCGCTTCGCGCTGCCGGCGCTGGGACGTCGCCGCGGCTGGATGCTGGCGACGCAGGTCGCGCTGCTCGCGACCATTCCGCTGTTCGGCATGCTCCATCCGCAGCGCGACATCTGGTCGATCGTCGCGCTGTCCACGGCGGTCGCGCTGTTCTCCGCGAGCCAGGACATCGTGCTGGACGCCTTCCGCCGCGAGATCCTGCCCGATGCCGAACTCGGGCTGGGCACCTCGATCCACGTCAATGCCTACCGGATCTCGAGCCTCGTTCCCGGCGCGCTGGCGCTGATCCTCGCCGACCGGATGCCCTGGTCGAGCGTCTACGCGATCACCGCGCTGTTCATGCTGCCGGGCATCGGCCTTGCGCTGTTCGCGCGCGAGCCGGCGCTGGTCGGGGGCAGGCCGCGGACGCTGCGCGAAGCGGTCGTCGAGCCTTTCCACGAGTTCGTCACGCGCAACGGGACGCGCGCGGCGCTGACGGTGCTGGCGTTCATCTTCCTCTACAAGCTCGGCGACAGCATGGCCACCGCGCTGGCCACCCCCTTCTACCTCGACATGGGTTTCACCAAGACCGACATCGGGCTGGTCGCGAAGAACGCGGGGCTGTGGCCCAGCGTGTTCGGCGGCCTGCTGGGCGGGCTGTGGATGGTCAGGCTCGGGATCAACCGCGCCCTGTGGCTGTTCGGGCTGGTGCAGGTCGTGTCGATCCTTGGTTACGCCTGGCTCGCCTGGGTGCACCGCCCCGACCTCTGGACGCTCGGATGGGTGATCGGTTTCGAGGCGCTCGGGGTCGGGCTGGGGACCGCGGCATTCACCGCGTTCATCGCGCGCGCCACCGATCCGCGCTACACCGCGACGCAATTCGCGCTGTTCACGAGCCTCGCCGCGGTTCCGCGGACGATCGTCAACGCCTCGACCGGGTGGATCGTCGACAACACCGGGTGGCTCGATTTCTACCTGCTGTGCACGCTGCTCGCCCTGCCGGGAATGGCACTGCTCTTGCATGTCGCACCGTGGGGGGCGGACGCACCGAAGGGAGCAGAAAAGGCATAGCATCGATCACCGTCGACGACTGCGTGCCCATGTCGTCGCTGCCAATCGCCGGAACAACGCCACGATGGACCGAAAGAAATTCAGCGCGATCGCGCATCGCGACCACGATTACTGCAATCCGGTGTCGGCGGCGAAGGTCGAGCGCCTGCTCGACCTGCTGCCGCTCGATGCGTCGTCGCGCGTGCTCGACCTGGGCTGCGGACGCGCCGAGCTGTGCCTGCGCATCATCGAACGTTTCGGATCGATGGCAGTCGCGATCGACCATTCGTCGGCGATGCTCGACGCGGCGCGCGAACGCGCCGAATGGACGGGCGCGCTGGGCAGGCTGCACCTCGACAACGTCGACATCGCGGATTTCGCCGCCGACCCGGAGACCTTCCACCTGTCGGTGATGCTGGGCGCCGGCGGTATCGAAGGCGGGATGGCGGGCATCTGCAACCGGCTGCGGACCTGGACCAAGACAGGCGGCTATGTCCTGGTCGGCGAGGGCTACTGGCGCCGGCGTCCGCATCCCAGGTACCTGGCGTTCCTGGGCGGCGAACCGTCCTACCTCGATCACGCCGGCAACGTGAAGGCGGGGATCGACGCGGGACTCATCCCGATGCACGCCATGACGGCATCGGACGACGAGTGGGACGAGTACGAATGGAAATACTCGCGCTCGATCGAACGCTACGCCGGCGAGCAGCCCGACGACCCCGACGTTCCCGACATGCTCGACCGCGTGCGTCGCTGGCGCGACGCCTACCTGCGCTGGGGACGCGACACGCTGGGTTTCGGCCTGTACCTGTTCTACCGTCCGGGACTGCGCGCCGGCTGACTGCGGCACCGATCCCCGCCGCGGTTCAGGGAATGGCTTCCAGCGCCTCGGCGAGCTCCAGCCATTCGGATTCCAGCCGTGCCAGCGTGAACGTCAGGTCGCCCTGTCGCGCCAGCGCCGCGACGAGCTGCGGCTTGGCTTCCTCGGTGTACGCATCGGGCGAGGCGAGCCACGCGTCGAGCGTGCGCTTTTCCGCGCCCAGGGTCTCCATCTCGCGCTCGAGCACCGCCTGCTTCGCGACCAGGGGCTTGCGCTGGTCTGAGCGCTTCTGGCGCGCCCGTGCTTCGTCGCGTTTCTGGGTGCGGCGATCGACCGGCACCTTCGGCGGCTCGGTCGCGCCGTCCGCGGTCCGGCCGCTGCGTCGGTCCCGGCTCAGCACCCAGGCCTTGTAGTCGTCGAGATCGCCGTCGAACGGCACGACGGCCCCGTCGGCGACCAGCCACAGCTCGTCCGCGGTCGCGCGCAGCAGGTGGCGATCGTGCGCGACGACGATCAGGGCGCCGCCGTAGTCCTGCAGCGCCTCGGTCAGCGCTTCGCGCATCTCGATGTCGAGGTGGTTCGTCGGTTCGTCGAGCAGCAGCAGGTTGGGGCGCGCTCGGACGATCAGCGCCAGCGCGAGCCGGGCCTTCTCGCCGCCCGAGAATCGTCCGACGATCGAGGTCGCCATGTCGCCGCGGAAATCGAAGCCCCCGAGATAGTCACGCAGCTCCTGCTCGCGGGTGTCGGGCTCCAGCCTGCGCAGGTGCCAGAGCGGGGTCTCCCCGGTCCGCAACTGCTCGACCTGGTGCTGCGCGAAATAGCCCAGGCGAAGGCCCTGTGCGGCGAAGCGCTCGCCCGAAACCAGAGGCAGCGTGCCGGCCAGCGACTTCAGCAGCGTCGACTTGCCCGCGCCATTGGCCCCGAGCAGGCCGATGCGCGATCCGGCGAGAATCGCCCAGTCGACGCCCTGCAGCACCGGGGCGACGCCCGGATAGCCGAGGCTCGCGTGCTCGAGGCGCACGAGCTGGCGCGCCGTCGCGTCGACCGGAGGAAATGCGAACGTGAACGGGCTGTCGACGTGCGCCGCGGCGATCAGCTCCATCCGCTCCAGCGCCTTGATCCGGCTCTGCGCCTGCCGCGCCTTGGTGGCCTTGGCGCGGAAGCGGTCGATGTACGCCTTGAGGTGGGCGACCTGGCGCTGCTGCTTCGCGTGCGCCGCCTGCTGCAGCGCGAGCTGCTGCGCGCGCTCGCGCTCGAACTGCGCGTAGTTCCCGGTGTAGGCGGTGAGTTTGCTGCCGTCGACGTGCACGATCGTGTCGGCGACGGCGTCGAGGAAATCGCGATCGTGGGTGATGAGCAGCAGCGTCCCGGGGTAGCGACGCAGCCAGTCCTCGAGCCACAGGACGGCGTCGAGGTCGAGGTGGTTGGTCGGCTCGTCGAGGAGCAGCAGGTCCGAACGGCACATCAGCGCCTGCGCGAGGTTCAGGCGCATCCGCCATCCGCCCGAGAAGCTGTCGACCGGTCGCCCCTGCGCAGACTCGTCGAAGCCGAGCCCCGCGAGCAGCGTCGCTGCGCGGGCGCGTGCGCTGTAGCCGCCGATGGCCTCGAAGCGATGGTGCAGCTCGGCGAGCCGGGCCCCGTCGGTCGCGTCGGTGCCGCCTGCGCCCGCAGGTATCGCCGGCGGGGGCCCGGTCGCGTGCGCATGCGCTGCGCCCGCCGCTGCGAGCGAGCGCTCGATGTCGCGCAGCTCGCGGTCGCCGTCCTGCACGAATTCGATCGCCGGCAGCGCGACGGCCGGCGTCTCCTGCGCGACGTGGGCGAGCGTCCATCGGGACGGCAGGTCGATCGAGCCTGCGTCGGGCAGGAGCTCGCCTCGGATCGCCGCGAACAGGCTCGACTTGCCGCAGCCGTTGGCGCCGACGATGCCGACCTTGTGGCCGACGTGCACGGTCAGGTTCGTCCCTTCGAGCAGCCGCTTGTTGCCGCGGGCGAGGGTGAGGTTGGAGATGCGGATCATCGTTCGGTGGATCGTGCGGGTGATGTGCGGCCGATGTGCAGCTGCGTGGGTCGGCAATGTACCCGAGAACCGGCGCCTGGCCGAACAGCCCGGCGCGCTGCCGGCCCCGATAGAATCGCGCAATCGTGAAACCACCGCTCTGGCTGCTGGCCCTGATCACGATCAGCGGCACCCTGGCCATGCACATGTTCGTCCCGGCCCTGCCCGCTGCCGCGGTGTCCCTCGGGGCGAGTCCCGCGGCGATGCAGGCGACGATCAGCGTCTATGTCCTGGGGCTGGCAGGCGGGCAGCTGATCTATGGTCCGCTTTCCGACGGCGTCGGACGAAGGCCCGTCCTGCTGACGGGATTGCTGGTCTACGCGATCGCCGGTCTCGCTGCCGCGCTGGCGCCGGATGTCGATACGCTGGTTGCGGCTCGCCTCTTCCAGGCGTTGGGAGGATGCGCCGGTCTGGCGCTGGGGCGAGCCATCGTCCGCGATACGTCGCGACCGGACGAGGCGGTGCGAGACCTCGCGCTGCTGAACCTCATGATCATGGCAGGTCCGGGGCTGGCGCCGATGCTCGGATCGGGACTCGCCGGCGCGCTTGGCTGGCGCGCCATCTTCCTGGCGCTGGCCATGTTGGGCGGCCTCACGCTGCTCCTGGCATGGCGGCTCCTGCCGGAAACCCGGCGACCCACGGGATCGATCAAGGTGACGGCCCTGGTGCGCGATTACATGCTGTTGCTGCGATCACCGTCGTTCATGGGATTTGCCGTGGGCGGCGGCTGCGCGACGACGTCCATCTACGCTTTCATCGCCGCCGCGCCGTTCATCATCTCGGCCCAGCTGCATCGCTCGGTGCATGAAATCGGCTTCTATCTGGGGTTGGTGATCGCGGGCATGGCGATCGGGAACGCCGTCACCCGCCAATTGAGCCGCAGCGTTCGTGTCGAACGCCTGCTGGTCGTGGCAAACCTGGTGAGCGTCGTCAGCGCGATCGCCTTCCTGGTGGTCGTGCGGATCGACGCGATGACGATCTGGAATGTCATCGGCCTGATGTTCCTGTATGCGCTCGGGGCGGGCGCAACGAGCCCGGCTGCCTTGTCGCAAGCGCTGGGTGTCGCCCCCGTGGCGGTGATCGGATCGGCGGCGGGCCTGTACGGTTTCCTGCAAATGGCCGTGGGAGCAGCCTGCATCACGGCCCTCGGGATCGCCTCGAATCCCGCGTGGGCTGCCGCGTGCGTATTGACCGCGGCGATGGCAGTCAGTCAGTCGGCCCTCTGGCTGGCCTTGCGTCAGCGGGAGGCGGTCTGAGGCGAGCCCGTGGGCGTCGCAATGCATCGTCCGCCATCTCCCGGGATCATGCCGGAGCCAACGTCCGGGCCGCGTCCGGGCGCGGTCAAAGCGTGAAGTCGTAGTCGATCGTCAGTGGCGCGTGGTCGCTGAAGCGCGCCGCCTTGTAGATGGCGGCCCTGTGCGCGGTCGCCGCGATGCCCGGCGTCGCGATCTGGTAGTCGATGCGCCAGCCGACGTTCTTCGCCCAGGACTGTCCGCGATTGGACCACCACGTGTACTGCTCCGGCCGGGGGTCGAGGCGCCGGAAGACGTCGACGAAGCCGAGTTCGTCGAACACCCGCGTGAGCCAGGCACGCTCCTCGGGCAGGAACCCCGAGTTCTTCTGGTTGCTGCGCCAGTTGCGAAGGTCGATCGGCTGGTGCGCGATGTTCCAGTCGCCGCAGAGGATCACCTCGCGGCCGCTCTGCACGAGTCTGCCGAGCTTCGGCAGGAACGCCTCGAGGAAGCGGAACTTGGAGGCCTGCCGGTGCTCGCCGCTGGAGCCCGACGGCAGGTAGAGGCTCACGATCGATACGTCGCGGAAATCGGCCTGCAGGTAGCGTCCTTCGGCGTCGAATTCGGCGTGACCGAAGCCGGCGCGCACCGGTGCCGCGACTTTCGAATAGAGCGCGACGCCGGCGTAGCCCTTGCGTTCGGCAGGGTGGAAAGCCGCGTGCGATCCGCGCGGTGCCGTCAGCGATTTCGGGACGTCGTCGCGCATGCACTTGATTTCCTGCACGCAGACGACATCCCACGGCTCGGCGCGCGCGAGCCAGCGTGCGAACCCCTTGCGCTCGGCCGAGCGCAGTCCGTTGACGTTGAGGGTGATGACGCGCATCGGGTCGCCGCGAAAAGGGCGCGAGTTTACCGCAGGCCGGGGAGGCGGGCGCCGGCGGAACGCTATACTCGGCGCCCGCCCCGCTCCCCCGCTGCCCGGCCCCTCGCATCCCATGACCGATTTTCGCCAGGACTTCCTGCAATTCGCATTGGCACGAGACGTGCTTCGATTTGGTGAGTTTGTGACCAAAGCGGGGCGCAAGAGTCCGTATTTCTTCAATGCGGGCCTGTTCAACGATGGCGCAAGCCTGCGACGGCTGGGCGAGTTCTACGCGGAAGCGCTGCTCACCTCGGGCATCGGGTGCGACCAGCTCTTCGGACCGGCGTACAAGGGCATCACCCTTGCGGCCGCGACCGCCATTGCGCTTGCCGCCATGGGGCACAACCTGCCGTACAGCTATAACCGCAAGGAGGCGAAGGATCACGGCGAGGGTGGCACGGTCGTTGGTGCGCCGCTGGCGGGACGGGTGATCATCGTCGACGACGTCATCACCGCGGGCACGTCGGTGCGCGAATCGGTCGAGCTGATCCGCGCCCACGGCGCGACACCCGCCGGCGTGCTGATCGCGCTGGACCGGATGGAGCGTGGGCAGGGAGCAACGTCGGCGGTGCAGGATGTGAGCGACACCTACGGCATTCCCGTCGTGGCGATCGCGAATCTCGACGACGTGATGGCATTCATCGCCGGTCGCGCCGAACTGTCGGCGATGCGACCGGCCATTGCCGCGTACCGCGAACGCTACGGAGCGGCTTGAGGGCGAACTGAGCGCGAACTGAGCGCGAACTGGGCGCGGCATCGGCAGATGGACAGGACAGGAATCGACATGAGTGCGCTGGCGAGGTTCGAGGGAATCGGCGACGGTGCGACCGGTGAGGACGCGGGTCGCGCCGATCGGTCTTCGGGGGCCGGGGGTTCGGGCTCGATGTGGCTGCTGCCGGCGCTCCTCGTCGGCGTCGTGCTGTTCGCGATCGCGACCGGCGCGCACGCGGGCATGTACAAGTGGGTCGACGAACATGGCGTCGTCCACTACAGCGACCGGCTTCCGCCCGACGCCGTCAACCGTGCCAGCACCCAGCTGAATCGCGAAGGCGTCGTGGTCAAGAAGGTCGGCCAGGCCCCTACGGCGGCCGAGCAGCAGGCCCGCGAAGCTCAGGCGAAGCAGAAGCACGAACTCGACCGCGAGCGGATGCTGGCCGAGCGTCGTGACCGTGCGCTGCTCGACTCCTACACCAGCGAGAGCGACATCGACCTCGCCAAGACGCGTGCATTGGCGACGATCGAAGGCCAGATCACGTCGGCGCGGGCCTATGTCGCGCAGATCGCGAAGCGTCGCGCGCAGCTCGAGGCGCAGAAAGCCGGTGCCGCGTCGAAGCCCGTTCCGGCAGCGGTCGCGAGCGAGCTCGCCTCGATCGATGCCGAGCTCGCGCGGCAGGCCGATTTCATCGCCGGCAAGCAGAAGGATGCGGCCGCGACCGCGGCCCGCTACGACGCCGACAAGCGGCGCTTCCACGAACTGAAGAGCAGCGCGACCGACGCCCTGGGCTCGCCGGACCCGACACGATTGTCCGCGGCCCAGCCGGCGCGCGGCACTGCGCGGTACTGAGCGGCCGCGCTCCGCGCGCAGCGCGGGTCACGCCGCGGACAGGCTCCGGCGCCCGCCGCCTGCCGCCGGTCCGGTCGGGCTTTCGCCTCCCGCGCGTCATCGCCGGATTGGGCCGCTGCCCCGGTCTGCGATAATCGCTTTTTTCACCGCGATCAATCCGGCTTGCCGCCTCGGGCCCGTTCGGGCCGCAGCCAGGCAGCCACCACTCCGATGGCTCAATACGTATACACGATGAACCGTGTGGGCAAGGTCGTCCCGCCCAAACGCGAAATCCTGAAGGACATCTCGCTGTCCTTCTTTCCCGGCGCCAAGATCGGAGTGCTCGGCCTCAACGGCTCGGGCAAGTCGACGCTGCTGCGGATCATGGCCGGCGTCGACCGCGAATTCGAGGGCGAGGCGGTGCCGATGCCCGGCCTGCGCATCGGCTACCTGCCGCAGGAGCCCGCGCTCGATCCCGAAGCGACGGTGCGCGACGCCGTCGAGCAGGGCATGGGCGAGGTGCTCGCGGCCAAGGCGCGCCTCGATGAAGTCTATGCCGCGTACGCCGAGCCCGATGCCGATTTCGACGCGCTGGCAGCCGAGCAGGCGCGGCTCGAGGCGGTGATCGCGGCCTCCGGCGCCAATTCCGACGTCCAGATGGAGATCGCGGCCGACGCGCTGCGGCTGCCCGCGTGGGATGCGAAGATCGGCAAGCTCTCCGGCGGGGAGAAGCGTCGCGTCGCGCTGTGCCAGTTGCTGCTCTCGAAGCCCGACATGCTGCTGCTCGACGAGCCGACCAACCACCTCGATGCCGAGAGCGTCGAGTGGCTCGAGCAGTTCCTGCAGAAGTTTCCCGGGACCGTGATTGCCGTCACCCACGACCGCTACTTCCTCGACAACGCGGCCGAATGGATCCTCGAGCTCGATCGTGGCCACGGCATTCCGTGGAAAGGCAACTACACGTCGTGGCTTACCCAGAAGGAGCAGCGCCTCGAGACCGAGTCGAAGCAGGAAGCCGCCCGCATCAAGGCGATGCAGAAGGAGCTCGAGTGGGTGCGCAGCAATCCCAAGGGGCGGCAGGCCAAGAGCAAGGCGCGGATCGCGCGCTTCGAGGAGCTGTCGAGCTACGAGCACCAGAAGCGCAACGAGACGCAGGAGATCTTCATCCCGGTCGCCGAGCGGCTGGGCGATTCGGTGATCGAGTTCAAGGGCGTCAGCAAGTCCTTCGGTGACCGCGTGCTGATCGACGACCTCTCCTTCTCGATCCCGCCCGGGGCCATCGTCGGCATCATCGGCCCCAACGGCGCGGGCAAGACGACGCTGTTCCGCATGATCACCGGGGCCGAGAAGCCGGATTCGGGCGAGATCGTCATCGGCCACACGGTCCAGCTCGCCGTCGTCGACCAGACGCGCGAAGCGCTGCCGAATGACAAGACGGCCTGGGAAGCGATTTCCGGAGGCCAGGACATCCTGACCGTCGGACGTTTCGAGATGCCCTCGCGCGCCTATCTGGGGCGATTCAACTTCAAGGGCGCCGACCAGCAGAAGAACGTCGGGGCGCTATCGGGCGGCGAGCGCGGCCGGCTGCACCTTGCCGCGACGCTGCTGCGCGGCGGCAACGTCCTGCTGCTCGACGAGCCTTCGAACGACCTCGACGTCGAGACGCTGCGCGCGCTCGAGGAGGCCCTCGAGGAATTCGCCGGAAGTGCGCTGATCATCTCCCACGACCGCTGGTTCCTCGACCGCATCGCGACCCACATCCTCGCCGTCGAGGACAACTCGAAGTGGGTGTTCTTCCAGGGGAATTTCCACGAGTACGAGGCCGACAAGCGGAAACGCCTCGGCGAGGAAGCCGCGCGGCCGCACCGGCCGCGGTTCAAGCCGCTGCACTCCTGATCGCCCTCGGGGCGAGGGCAGGTGCGGGAAGCTCCCTCTCCCGCTTGCGGGAGAGGGTCGGGGTGAGGGGGCTATGCCCCGAGCCTGCGTCGCAGGATTTCGTTGACCTGCGCGGGATTGGCCTTGCCTTTCGAGGCCTTCATCACCTGGCCGACGAGGGAATTGAAGGCCTTGTCCTTGCCGGCACGGACTTCGGCGACGATCGCGGGGTTCGCCGCGATCACCTGATCGGCCAGCGCCTCGATCGCGCCGGCATCGGAAATCTGCTTTAGCCCTAGCTGCTCAATCATCGAGTCCACTGATACGGCGGGCTGCGGGCCGCTATCGCCCTGCGCAGCGCCAACTAGTGGCTCAAGCCTGCCGGTTCCGTAGCCGAACGGTTGTCCACTCGCGAGGGTTTCCCACATCGCTTGGAACAGAGCCTTCGCACCATTGCCACTGATCGTGCCGTCCGAAATGCGTCGGACGATGTCCGCGAGCTGCGCCGGCTTCACCGGCGCGTCGGCCACGGCGACGTCCCCACGGTTGCGGGCCGCCGAGAACTCGCCGAGCACCCAGTTGGCGACGAGCTTGCAAGCGGTTGCGTCGTTCGCGGGCAGCGCCGCCGCCGTCGCTTCGTAGTAGTTGACGAGCTCGCGCGACGCGGTCAGTTGCGCGGCGTCGTAGTCGGTGATGCCGTACCGTGCGCAGAGCCGCGCGCGCATCGCCTCGGGCAGCTCGGGCAGCGCGGCGCGCACCCGCTCGATCCAGTCCTCGCCGATGGTGAGCGGCGGCAGGTCGGGATCGGGGAAATAGCGATAGTCCTGCGCGTCTTCCTTGCTGCGCATCGGCCGCGTCTCGTTGCGGTCGGGGTCATAGAGTCGCGTCTCCTGCACGACCTTGCCGCCATCCTCGATCAGCTCGATCTGGCGCCGCACCTCGTAGTCGATCGCCTGCTGCAGGAAGCGGAAGCTGTTCAGGTTCTTGATCTCGCAGCGCGTGCCCAGCGGCTCGCCCGCGCGCCGCACCGAGACGTTGGCGTCGCAGCGGAAGCTCCCTTCCTGCATGTTGCCGTCGCAGATGCCGATCCACATGACCAGCGCATGCAGCTTGCGCGCATAGGCAACGGCTTCGGCCGAGCTTCGCATGTCGGGCTCGGAGACGATCTCGAGCAGCGGGGTGCCCGCGCGGTTCAGGTCGATGCCGGAAACGTCGGAGAGGCCCTCGGGCAGGCCTTCGTGCATCGACTTGCCCGCATCCTCCTCGAGGTGCGCGCGCGTCAGGCGCACCGTCTTCTCGCCGGCGTCGGCAGCGATCGTCAGCGATCCGCCCTGCACGACGGGGATCTCGTATTGCGAGATCTGGTAGCCCTTCGGCAGATCCGGGTAGAAGTAGTTCTTGCGCGCGAACACGCTCCTGCGGTTGATCGTCGCGCCGACCGCCACGCCGAAGCGGATCGCGTGCTCGACCGCGGCGCGGTTCAGCACCGGAAGCACGCCGGGCAGCGCGATGTCGACGGCGGACGCCTGGCTGTTCGGCGCCGCGCCGAAAGCGGTCGACGCGCCCGAGAAGATCTTCGACGCGGTGGAAAGCTGCGCGTGGGTCTCCAGCCCGATGACGACCTCCCAGTTCACGCGTCGATCCCCTTCGGAGTGCGCAGGTGCCAGTCGGTCGCCTGCTGGAACCGGTGGGCGACGTCGAGGATCCGCGCTTCGTCGAAATGGTTGCCCTGGAGCTGCAGCCCGATCGGCAGCCCGTCGGGGGTGAAGCCGCAGGGAATCGACATCGCCGGTGTGCCGGTCAGGTTGGCGGCGATCGTGAAGATGTCGTTCAGGTACATCTGCACCGGGTCGTCGGCCTTGGACCCGATCGGGAACGCCGCCGTCGGCGCGGTCGGTCCGGCGATGACGTCGCAGTGCTCGTAGGCACGGGCGAAGTCCCGCGCGATCAGCCGGCGGACCTGCTGGGCTTTCAGGTAGTAGGCGTCGTAATAGCCTTGCGAAAGCACGTAGGTGCCGACGAGGATCCGCCGCTTCACCTCGGCGCCGAAGCCCTCGGCGCGGGTTCTGCAGTACATGTCCGTCAGGTCGGTGTAGCGCTCGGCGCGATGGCCGTAGCGGACGCCGTCGAACCTCGACAGGTTCGACGATGCCTCGGCAGGCGCGAGCACGTAGTAGACGGGGACCGAGTGCCTGACCGCGGGCAGCTCGATGTCGACGGTGGTCGCGCCCAGCGCGCGCAACGTCTCGAGCGCGCCGTCGATCGCGGTCGCCACTGCGGCGTCGACGCCTTCGCCGAAATATTCGCGGGGAAGACCGATGCGCAAGCCGGCGAGCGGTCTTGCCGGCGCAGGCGCGCGCAGCACGCGTGCGCGCTGCTCGGGCGGCCGGGCGAGCGAGGTCGAATCGCGCGGATCGTGCCCGACCATCGCATCGAGCAGCAGGGCGCATCCCAGCGCGTCGCGCGCGAAGACCCCCGGCGTGTCGAGGCTGGAGGCGAAGGCGACCAGGCCGTAGCGCGAGCACAGGCCGTAGGTCGGCTTGATGCCGGTGATCCCGCACATCGCCGCGGGCTGGCGGATCGATCCGCCGGTGTCGGTGCCGGTGGTTCCCGGCACGAGGCCGGCAGCGATCGCCGCCGCCGACCCGCCCGAGCTTCCGCCGGGGATGTACGCGGGATTCCAGGGATTGCGCGCCGGACCGAACCAGGAAGTCTCGTTCGACGAGCCCATCGCGAACTCGTCCATGTTCGTCTTGCCGACGAGGACGGTACCGGCCTCGCGCAGTCGCGCGACGACGTGGGCGTCGTAAGGCGCGATGAAGTTCGCGAGCATCCGCGAGCCGCAGGTCGTCCGCATGCCCGCCGTCATCAGGACGTCCTTGTGCGCGATCGGGATGCCGGACAGCGCCGTCGCCTCGCCCCGCGAGCGCGCCGCGTCGGCCTCGCGCGCGGCGGCGAGCGCGGCATCCGCATCGACGGTGATGAAGGCGTTCAGCCCCGCCTGCGCGGAGGCGATGCGCGACAGCGCTTCCTGCGCGAGCTCGACGCCGGAGACCTTGCGCGCCTCGAGCGCCGCCGAGATTTCGCCGATCGTCCGCACGCTATTCGAGGACCTTCGGGACCAGGTAGAGGCCCGCGGCGACCGACGGCGCGCCCTGCTGGAACAGGGCGCGGCGGTCATCCTCGGTCACGACGTCGTCGCGCAGCGGCATCTCCACGTCCTGCGCATGGGCCATCGGCTCGATGCCCTCGGTGTCGATCGAAAGGAGGTCGTTGATCATCGCGAAGATCGTGTCGAGCTTGGCGCGCACCTCGCGTGCGGCACCGGCATCGATGTCGATGCGGGCAAGTCGCGCGAGGCGTTGAACGTCGTCGGGTGTCAGGGCCATCGGCAGTTGCGCGGGACGGTTTGCCGGACCCTGCGGCGCCGATTCGGCGCGAGGGGCGCAGGCGGGGCGCGACGCAAGGGAAATTGGCCATGCATCGCCCGGAAATACCGCATCGAATCAGTGCGGGAGAAAAGCGCGTTAGGGTATCATAACCGTCACTTTCACGAGAACGGCCCGGAGCGCCCTCTCCACCCCCGGAGACCGTCCGATGGCCGCCATGGGCGACCGCACTTCATGTTCGAGTTTTTCAAAGGCTATTTCTCAAGCGACCTCGCGATCGACCTCGGGACCGCCAACACGCTGATCTACGTCCGGGGCAGGGGCATCGTCCTCGACGAACCTTCGGTGGTCGCCATCCGGCAGGAAGGCGGCCCGAACGGGAAGAAAGTGATCCAGGAAGTCGGGCTCGCGGCCAAGCAGATGCTGGGGCGCACGCCGGGCAACATCACGGCGATCCGGCCGATGAAAGACGGCGTCATTGCCGATTTCACCGTGACCGAGCAGATGCTGAAGCAGTTCATCAAGAAGGTGCTCGACTCGCGGCTGTTCTCCCCGAGTCCGCGCATCATCATCTGCGTGCCCTGCGGATCGACCCAGGTCGAGCGACGCGCGATCCGCGAGTCGGCGCTCGGCGCCGGGGCTTCCAAGGTGTTCCTGATCGAGGAGCCGATGGCCGCCGCGATCGGCGCCGACCTGCCGGTCGGCGACGCGACCGGGTCGATGGTCGTCGACATCGGCGGCGGGACGACCGAGGTCGGCGTCATCTCGCTGGGCGGCATGGTCTATGCGGGCTCGGTGCGCGTCGGCGGCGACAAGTTCGACGAGGCGGTCGTCAACTACATCCGGCGCAATTACGGGATGCTGATCGGCGAAACGACAGCCGAGCTGATCAAGAAGACGATCGGCTCCGCATTCCCGGGCTCCGAGGTCAAGGAGATGGAAGTCAAGGGCCGCAACCTCGCGGAGGGCATCCCGCGCAGTTTCACCGTGTCGTCCAACGAGATCCTGGAGGCGCTGACGGATCCGCTGAACAGCATCGTGTCGGCGGTGAAGAGCGCGCTGGAGCGCACGCCGCCGGAGCTCGGTGCCGATATCGCCGAGCGCGGCATGGTGCTGACGGGCGGGGGTGCGCTGCTGCGCGACGTCGACCGGCTGTTGATGGAAGAGACCGGGCTTCCGGTGATCGTCGCCGATGACCCGCTCACCTGCGTCGTGCGTGGCTGCGGCAAGGCGCTCGAGAACATGGAGAAGCTGCAGACCATTTTCACGAGCGACTGATCGTCGCCGGGCGGAGCGGCCCGACACCGCGCGATGCGTCCCATTCCGGTCGATACTCCCGCCTTCTTCAATCGGGGCCCCAGTCCGCTTGCGCGCCTCGCGTTCTTCGGGCTGCTTTCGCTGGTCCTGCTGTTCACCGACACGCGGTACCGCTATCTCGAGAGCGTCCGGCAGGTCGCGGCAGCCGCGCTCTATCCGCTGCAGCGGGCGCTGCTGGTGCCGGGCACCGTCCTGGGCTACGTCGGCGAGTATTTCGGATCCAAGCGGGAGCTCGCCGACCAGAACGCGACGCTCAGGCGGGAGCTCGTCGCGAGCGGACCCGCGACGCAGGGTTACGCGCTGGCGCAGCAGGAGAACGCGCGACTCAAGGCGCTGCTCGGCCTGCGCGAGCAGTACGGCGGTGCCGCGACGGCCGTGCAGGTCCTCTATGCGGGTCGCGACCCGTTCACCCAGAAGGTGTTCGTCGACAAGGGGTCGAAGGCGGGCATCGAGGCCGGCGAGGGCGTCATCGATGAAACCGGGGTGGTCGGGCAGGTCACGCGCGTGTTCCCGTACATGGCCGAGGTGACGCTGATCACGGACCGCGACCAGGCGGTGCCCGTCAAGGTGGAGCGCAGCGGCGCGCGCAGCGTGATGTTCGGCAACGGCACCGGGCGCGCGCCCGAGTTGCGCTTCACGGCGCCGACGGCCGATTTCCGGGTGGGGGATCGCCTGGTGACCTCCGGCATCGACGGGACGTACCCGCCGGGCCTCGCCGTCGCCGTGATCACCGACGTCGTCCGCGACACCGGTCAGATGTTCGCGCGGATCGCCTGCAGGCCGCTCGCCGGCGTCGACCGCAGCGAGTACCTGCTGGTGCTGGCGCGGCCGGACGCGATGCCCCCGCGGCCCGAAGAACCGACCGGCGCCAATGCTGTCAAGAAGGGCATCCACACCAAGGCCCACCGCGGATGAGATGAGAGTGCTGTTGCCCAACGTCGCATCGTTCGCGCCGGCCTCCCCGGAGGAGATTCTCCGGCCGGCGAGGCCCTGGTTCATCGCGCTGTCGCTGCTCCTTGCGCTGCTCGCCAACATCGCGCCGCTGTCCGGCGTTGCGATGGTGCTGCGCCCCGATTTCCTCGCGCTGGTGCTGCTGTACTGGTGCATCCGCGAGCCGCGTCGCGTCGGGGTCGGGGTCGCGTGGTTCGTCGGGCTGCTGATGGACGTGGCCGATGCGACGGTGTTCGGGCAGCACGCGCTCGCCTACGCCGTGCTCGCCTACGGGGCCGAGTATTTCCGCCGGCGCGTGCTGCGCTTTCCGCTGTGGCAGCAGGCGGTGCAGGTCGCGGTGCTGCTGATGCTATGCGCGCTGCTGGTGCTGCTGGTCCGGTATGTCGGTGGCGCGCCGCTGCCGCGCTGGACGTACACGGCCCCGCCGCTGGTCGGCGCGCTGCTCTGGCCGCTGCTCTCGGTGCTGCTGCAGGCGCCGCAGCGACCCAAGCATTCGGCGGCCCGCCGCTAGAAGGCAAGGACCCGCGATGCCTCGCCGGCTGGTCTTCTCGTCGCGGCGCGACCGTCACGGCGGCGGCAGCGGCTTCGGCTCGCCGGAGCTTCGCGATCCCGAGCGCGAGTTGCGGCGGTTCAGGCGCCGGCTGTCGCTGGCGGCCGTGTTGGTGGCGCTCGCCTTCGTCGGCCTGTTCGCCCGCTTCTTCTACCTGCAGGTGATCCAGCACGCGCACTTCGAGACGCTGGCCGAGACCAACCGCATCGCGATCGTGCCGATTCCGCCCAACCGTGGCGTCATCACCGATCGCAACGGCGTCGTCCTTGCGCAGAGCTATTCCGGGTACTCGCTCGAGCTCACCCCGTCGCGCATTCCGAACCTGGACCAGACGATCGACGAGCTGTCGAAGATCGTCGACATCCAGCCGCGGGACCGGAAGCGGTTTCGCAAGCTGATGGAGGAATCCAAGGATTTCGAAAGCCTGCCGCTGCGCACGCGGCTTTCCGACGAGGAGGTGGCGCGCTTCGCGGTCAACCGGTATCGCTTCCCGGGTGTGGAGATCAAGGCGCGTCTGTTCCGCCAGTACCCGTTCGGCGCGCTGGCCTCGCACGTGCTTGGCTACATCGGCCGCATCAACGACAAGGACGTCGACCGCATCGCCTCGTGGGACGAGACGGCGAACTACAAGGGAACCGACACCATCGGCAAGGCCGGGGTCGAGCTGTCGTACGAGCGCGAGCTGCACGGGACGACCGGCGTCGAGGACGTCGAGGTCGATGCCAACGGGCGCGCCGTGCGCACGCTCAAGCGCACGCCGCCGATCGCCGGCGACAACCTGAGGCTGTCGATCGACATCGGCCTGCAGCAGGTCGCCGAGGCGGCTTTCGGCGACCGGCGCGGTGCGCTGGTCGCGATCGATCCCACCAACGGCGACGTGCTCGCCTTCGTGTCCAAGCCGGGCTTCGATCCCAACCTTTTCGTCGACGGCATCGATTCCGCGAGCTGGCAGGAGTTGAACGATTCGCCGGACAAGCCGCTGCTCAACCGGCCGCTGCGCGGCGCATATCCGCCGGGCTCGACGATCAAGCCCTACCTCGCGCTGGCGGCGCTGCACTCGGGCAAGCGGACGCCGGGCCAGACGATCTTCGATCCCGGCTACTTCCAGATCCCGGGGCAGTCGCACAAGTTCCGCGACGACAAGCCCGGCGGGCACGGCGTCGTCGACATGTACAAGGCGCTGGTCGTGTCCTGCGACACGTACTTCTACACGCTGGCGAGCGAGACCGACATCGATGACACGGCGCGCTTCCTGTCCAAGTTCGGCTTTGGCCAGAAGACGGGGATCGACGTCGAGGGGGAGCTGACCGGCGTGCTGCCGTCGCGGGCCTGGAAGCGGCAGCGCTTCGCGGGCAAGAACTATCGCGACGATGCGCGCAAATGGTATCTCGGCGACTCGATCTCGGCGGGCATCGGCCAGGGCTACAACGCGTTCACGCCGATCCAGCTCGCGCACGCGATGGCGATGCTCGCCAACGACGGCGTCGGTTACACGCCGCACCTCGTCAAGTCGGTGCAGGATACGAAGACCGGCGCGATCATCCCGATCGCCAGCGAGCCGTCGTCGCGGCTCGACGTGCGTCCCGATCAGATCGCCTTCGTCAAGAGCGCGCTGGTCGGGGTCGCGAAGGAGGGGACGAGTGCTTCGGTATTCAAGGATGCGCAGTACGTGAGCGCGGGCAAGACCGGAACCGCCCAGGTGTTCTCGCTCAAGGGCGAGAAATATTCCGAGCATCGCGTCGACGAGCGGCTGCGCGACCACGCGTGGTACGAGGCCTATGCGCCTGCCGACCATCCGAAGATCGCCGTTGCGGTGCTGGTCGAGAACGGCGGCTTCGGCGCCGAAGCCGCCGCGCCTATCGTGCGCAAGGTGTTCGATCACTACCTGCTCGGCAAGGCCGAGCCGGGGCCGGCGCCGGTGTCGCCGCAGAATCCGGTCGACGCGAGCGACTGACGATGACCCATCCGATCGCCAACTTCCTCCAGCGCGGGCGGGAGGTGCTCACCCGGCGCATCGACACGATGCTGTTCGCCGCCGCGCTCGCGATCGTCGGCGTGGGTCTGGTGACGCTGTTCTCGGCCTCCGACGAAAGCGTCGCCCGCGTCACCAACCAGCTGCTGAGCTTTGGGTTCGCGATCGCGCTGATGTGGCTGTTCGCGAACATTCCGCCGCAGACACTCGCCCGCGGCGCGGTACCGCTGTACGTCGTCGCCGTCACGCTGCTGGTGGCCGTGGCGCTGTTCGGGGTCGTCGTCAACGGCTCGCGGCGCTGGCTCAACCTCGGCATTGCGCGGTTCCAGCCTTCCGAGCTGATGAAGATCGCATTGCCGCTGATGCTCGCCTGGTACTTCCAGAAGTTCGAAGGCCGCATCCGGTGGCTCGACTTTGTCTTCGCCGGAGCGCTGATCGTCGTGCCGGTGTACCTGATCAAGCGCCAGCCCGACCTCGGAACCGCGCTCCTGATCGGCGCGGCGGGTTTCTACGTGCTGTACCTCGCGGGCCTGTCCTGGCGCGTGATCATCGGCATGCTGGTGCTCGCGGCCGCCGTCGGCCCGGTGGTCTGGACCCATCTGCACGGCTACCAGCGGGAGCGGATCCTGACGTTCCTCGATCCATCGCGCGATCCGCTCGGCGCGGGCTATCACTCGATGCAGGCGTCGATCGCGCTGGGCTCGGGCGGCATCGTCGGCAAGGGCTGGTTGAACGGCACCCAGACCCATCTCGACTTCCTTCCCGAGCGCCACACCGACTTCATCTTCGCGGTGTTCGGCGAGGAATTCGGCCTGATCGGAAACACCGTGCTGCTGTTGCTCTATCTGCTGCTGATCGGCCGGGCGATGGTGATCACGGCCAATGCGTCGACGATGTTCTCGCGGCTGCTGTCGGGGGCGATCACCCTGATGTTCTTCACCTATGCGTTCGTCAACATGGCGATGGTCAGCGGGCTCCTGCCGGTGGTCGGCGTTCCGCTGCCCCTGGTGTCGTACGGGGGGACGGCGCTGATCTCGCTGTTCATCGGGCTCGGCATCCTGATGAGCGTGCAGGCGCACCGCAAGCTCGTCACCAGCTGATTCGCCGGGCTCGCCGGCCGCGCCACCCGCCACAGCCGGCGCGCACGCTCGCGCCCGGCACAGCCACGCCAGCCACCCCTTCGCATCTGCATCCGCGCGGCACCCGCATCGCACCCGTGCGGTACCGCAGTCCACCTGTGCCCACGGTCGAGGTCGCCGACCGTTCGTCGGAAAAATATGACGTCAGCATGATTGTATATGACATTCGCATACGCGCTTTTCGCGCCGATCCAGGGGAGAAGGTCAATGTATGGACTGAACGTCAATGGGAAGAGCTACAGCGTCAACGTCGACGGGGCGACACCGCTGCTGTGGGTGTTGCGCGACGTCCTGGGACTGACCGGCACCAAGTACGGTTGCGGCATCGAGGTCTGCGGCGCATGCACGGTGCTGGTCAACGGCCAGCCGGAGAAATCCTGCGACATGGACACCTCCGAGGCCGCCGGCAAGACGATTGTCACGATCGAAGGGCTCTCGTCGAATCGCAGCCATCCGGCGCAGCAGGCGTGGATCGCGCACCAGGTCCCGCAGTGCGGCTACTGCCAGTCGGGAATGATCATGGCCTGCGCCGGGGCGATGCAGGCGGGCCACCACGGGAAGGAAATCCTCTCCGAGATGAACAACCTCTGCGTATGCGGCACGTATGCGCGGATCAAGGACGCGGTCCAGGGCCTGTGAGCGCGGAGGAAACCATGACATTGCCAGCTGAAATTCTGGCGGGTGCGCGCGCGCCCGCGATGGATCGCCGCGGATTCCTGACCCTTGGTGCGAAAGGCCTGGTCGTCGCATTCGCGATGCCGCTGGTCGGCCGCAGCGCGGCGGTCCAGGCGCAGGCCGCGACGCCGCCGACCGCGCAGCAACTCGCGAACGCCTACGTGCAGGTCGGCACCGACGGCTCGATCACGCTGTGGTTCGGCGGTTCGGAGATGGGGCAGGGCGCGATGAGCGGCCTCGCGCAGATCCTCGCCGAGGAGCTGATGGTGGACTGGAACCAGGTCACCGTGAAGCAGGCGGGCGTCGATCCGATCGTGTCCTACCTGACCGGCGGAAGCAGTGCGGTCAGCCGCCGCTACGGCACGCTGCGCAATGCGGCCGCCGCCGCGCGCGAGCTGCTGATCGCCGCGGCGATGACCAAGACCGGCGACACCAACCGCGACCACTATGCGGCGACGAGCGCGACGGTGGTGTACACGAATCCGACGACGCAATCGCGGACGTCGTGGCCCTACAGCGGGCTCGCGACGCTCGCCGCCACCCAGACGGTTCCCGCGGACCTGCGCCTCACCGACCCGGGCAGTTTCCGGCTGATCGGCCAGCCCGTTCCGCGCGTCGACATCCCATCGAAGGTCGATGGCAGCGCCAAGTACGGCATCGACACCTGGATGCCCAACATGGTGTTCGCGGCGATCAAGCACTGCCCGGTCATCGGCGGCACGCTCGCGAGCACGCCGGCCAAGCCCTCGGGCGCGATCGCCGTCGTCCCGTGCAAGGCCTCCGACACCCGCGGTGCCGTCACCGCGGGCACGGTCAACGCCGTCGCCGTCGTGGCGACCAACACCTGGCTGGCGATGAGGCTGGCGAACAACCTGTCGGTCAGCTGGAAGATGCCGGCGTCGACCGCCGGCGTCGACAGCGCGGCGATCCTGTCGCAGGCACAGTCGCTGATGGCAAGCGGCCAGGGGCTTTGCGCCGAGCCGACGCCCCCGACCGGGGTGTCGCCGGCGACCTACGCCGCCCAGATCGAGCCGACCGTCAACGCCGCGCTGGGCACCCCGACCATCGATGCCACCTACACGCTGCCCTATCTCGCGCACGCGACGATGGAAGTCGTGAGCTGCACCGTGAACATCGGCTGGTCGGCGACCGGCACTGCCCAGAGCTGCGAGATCTGGGCCCCGACCCAGGCCGCCGCCTGGGTGCAGGGGACCGCGGCCGCGCTGACCGGCCTCGCGCCGGCGCAGATCACCGTGCACACGACGCTCCTCGGTGGTGGGCTGGGCCGCAAGATCGAGCAGGACTACGTGAGCCAGGCGGTGCAGGTCGCGCTGGCGGTGAAAAAGCCGGTCAAGCTCACCTGGCGGCGCGAGGAGGATTTCGCGCACGACCAGTACCGTCCGTTCGCGCTGGTGAACGTCAAGGCGAAGCTCGCCTCCGGCAGGATCACCGCGTGGTCCTACCGGAACGTCTCGCAGGCGATCCTGGGACAGCGCGGGTGGCTGCCGCCCGGTGCGGTCGATTCGCAGGCGACCGAGGGCTCGACCGGCCTGCCCTACAACCTCGGCACGCACGTCGTCGAATGGGTGCCGCTACCCGCGGGCATCCCGGTCGGCTTCTGGCGCTCCGTCGGATCGTCGATCAACGCCTTCGCCGTCGAGAGCATGATCGACGAGCTGGCGCGCGCGGCGGGTGCCGACCCTTTCCAGTTCCGTTACGACAACATGACCGACGACCGCGCCCGCGCGGTGCTGTGGGCCGCCGACAACTTGAGCTCGTCGTGGCGCAACTCGCTGCCCGCGGGGCACGCCTGGGGCGTCGCGATCGCCGAGTCGTTCGGCACCTGGGTCGCGCAGGTCGTCGACATCTCGCAGCCCTCGAGCGGATCGCTCAAGGTGAACCGCGTCGTCTGCGTCGTCGATTGCGGCACGGTGATCAACCCCGACTCGGTCGAGGCGCAGATGCAGGGCGGCATCGTCCATGCGATGAACGCCGCGCTGTGGGGGCAGATGACTTTCGCGGCCGGCAAGGCGGGACAGTCGAACTTCAACAACTACCGGATGATGCGCGTCAGCGACATGCCGCAGGTCACCGTGCACATCATCCCGAGCACGAATCCGCCGAGCGGCATCGGCGAGCCCGGCGTTCCGCCGCTCGCGCCGGCGCTCGCGAACGCCTACGCGCGGCTTACCGGAACGCGGGTGCGGACGCTGCCGTTCTTCGCCGGGGCATCGGGAGGGGGCGGCGAAGACTGACCGGGCCCGGCGGCAACCGGTTGCAGGTGGGCGGAAGGCGGGCTCGCGGCGTTTCCTCCGGCGCCGCGGGTCCGTCGCTCCGCCCGGTTCGCTTCAGGCGTGGGCGGGTGCGACGGCCTCGACCCCCGACCAGGCGCCGGATTCGATGAGTTCGAGTGCGGTCGAGCGCAGCTCGGAGGCGACGACGGCGGCCGCCGTCGACAGGCGCTTGGGCGGCGACCGGACTTGCGCTGCTCGCACTGCGCGAGAACGCCGCGATGGGGATGCTGCTGGCCGCGCATCTGGGCGTGATTCTCGCGCTGTTCCTGACCCTGCCCTACGGCGAGTTCGTCCACGCGGTGTATCGCTTCGCAGCACTCGTGCGCTTCCACGTCGAAAAGCTGCGCCCGCCGCCCGCGGTCGCGGCCGACTGATTGCTGCGCGACTATCCTATTTTGAATCCGAATTCCAGGTGTCGTGGATCGCCTTCCACGACGCGTCCTGCTGTTTCTTCCGGATGCAGACGTACTTGCCCTTCTCGGTCACCGACCTTGCCCGTCGGGGAACGGTTCATGTCGCAGGCTCCTGGTGGCTCCAATGGTTACGACGCATGGATACGACGTATGGATACGACGCGCAACCCTGTCTCGACTGCCGCAACTCGAGCGCCGGCCCGGGACGGACTCGACGTTACCCGGCGCAATCGAGCAGTATTCGTGCGAATTCGCGTGGCGCGCTGATCATGGGGTCGTGTCCGGTCGCGATCTCGACGACGTGCCAGCCGGGCTGGGTTCGTGCCCGCTTGCGCGACACGGCGATGTTCGCCGCCGGCGGCGACGTGCAGTCGACGAAGGTCCGCGGCAGCGCCGCGATTCGTCCTGCGTCGAACTCCAATGGATCGCGGTAGACGGCGAATGGCTGCGACGTCTGCCGGCGGTTGACCCAGTCCCGATCCGCACCCTTCAGTCCGAACGCTTCGGCATCGGGGGCCGGTAGGCTGAGGCCGCCGCTGCTCTGTTCCGCGGCCGCGATGCGTCCCGCGACGACTTCCGGCGCGTGCGTGCTCGACCAGGATTCTCCAGGGAGCGGCACGACCGCGTCGACGTAGACGAGGTGCCGCAACAGCCCGGGGCGTTGACGCTGCAGGGCGTCCGCCACGCCAGTGATCACCATTCCGCCATAGCTGTGGCCGACCAGCACGACATCGTCCAATTCCTCGACCGCGATGAGGTTCAGCACGTCCTGCAGGTGGGTGGCGAGGCGGATCTCCGGCGACAGCAGGTGAGCGCGCTCGCCGACTCCGGTGAGCGTGACGGCGTGCGCCGCGTGGCCTGCTGCGCGGAGCAGCGGCAGGACCCGCGCCCAGCACCATCCGCCGTGCCAGGCGCCGTGGACCAGAACCCATTGCGTCATCGCATGCCCTTCACGCGCGTGATCGGCGTGCCCACGAGTCTACGCGACCAATGACGCTCTCGGTTCAGGCCAGGTCCTCCGATGGGTCGATCCGCGACGGTCGGGCGAAAGGCGCTGACCGGCCACGACCGTGTTTCGCCCGCTACCGAATCCAGTCGGTGCACGAGGGCGCGCCGTGGCTGTCACACGGCGCAGATGATTCGGGGGCGAGCTCCTCGCTTGCCGGATGCCCATCGATCAAGCGAACGAGCCGAACGACGGATCGCCGGAGTACGGCGGTGCCGGTACCCCGGCCAGCCGGGAGCCCTGGCTGATCGGCCCTTTCGGGAACAGCAGGTACAGATACCGACGCCCTCCCTCTTCGAGGTAGTCCCTTTCCAGCACGCGCATGATCTGCCGCGCACTCTCGGCGCGACCATGTTCCCGATATCGGCCGCGCAAAGTGTAGATCACCCGCCAGTGCATTTCCGAAAGCTCGTCCATACCCTCGTCGCTGGCCTGCCGCAGCGCGATCTCCCGCGACCAACGTGGCAGACCGTGCAGGTGGCCTTGGGGGTCATGGTCCCCGGATTCACGATCGTCAATGGCTTGGTTGATGTCGAGCATTTCGTTCTCCCCAAATCGCGACATGGCGTCCACAACCCGACACAGTCGCGGCTTGACGCCGCGGCCCTGCGGCCCTTCTCACGTCAGCTTGCTGGTCCACTCATCCAGGGCGACGCAGTCCGTGCCGCCGACCCGGCAGATCGACTCGTTGCCCTGCGCGTCGCGAAGATTGAGGTAGGGCCCGGGGCCGAAGTGCTCATAGGAGTCGAAGGAGCTGGACTCGGCGAAGATGAACGAGGTCTCGCTGTCGACGTCCACCTCGAGACGCCCGCCGTGGGAAACGCCGTAGTCATGCCAGCCGTCGGGACCCGCAAAGCCTTCGAAGACCGGGGAGGCCTTGCCGGCAGAACGATCGATCCATGCGACGAGCACGGGCTCGAGCAGTTCGCTGTCCGACTCGGCCATCGAGAACGCGAGGGCCCTGGCAGACTCGAAACGGGAGGCGGGAATTCCCGGTGGTTGGGAAGCGTTGAGGGTTTTGATGGCTTTCTCCTTCTGGACTGTCAGGGAGGGGCGCGTCTGAATGGTTGAATCGCGCATAAGGCCGGCCGCTTCGAGTCCAGCCGCGCGCTTGAGGGGCAACAAGCCATCGAACGGCAACGAGTCGATGATCGGATCGCGATTAGCTCGCCATCAATTGTTGCTCTTGTGTTCGTTCGCCTCGTTCTGAATCGACTTGCCTCCCTGTTGGATATCTTTGCCCGCACCAGCCATCGTGTTGCAGCCTGCAAGCGTTCCGAACAAGCCGGCGACGAACATTGCGGCCAACAGAGGAACGACAATTCTCTTGATCATCTCGGATCTCCTTGTGGGATCGGTCGCTTGCGCTGCTACCGATCATCGAGGACCTTCGCTAACATGCTCATTGTTTGCCTTCCTCGAAATGCAATCTGTTCGCTGGCGCACATAGCCGAAGAATTTGAATGTCGAGGCGATTGAGCAGATCGCCGAATTGCTTGCCGGTTCAACCGCCGCGGCGGAAATCCGGGTAAAGCAGCATGCCGCCATCGATGGCAACCGTGATGCCGGTCATGTAGCTCGCCAAATCGCTGCACAGGAAGGCGACCGCATGACCGATCTCGTCGGGTTCGCCGACGCGACCCATGGGAATCTTCGCATCGAGATCCGCCAGCCCCCTGGGATCCTGCCAGACGTTCGCGTTGATCGGGGTCTTGATCGCACCCGGGGCAATGGCGATCACTCGAATGCCCAGCCCCGCCACCTCTTGGGCCAGCGTCTTGCTGAACATGCTCAGTCCCGCCTTGGCGCTGGTATAGGCTGAATATCCTGCCCACGGAATGAACTCATGGACCGAGGTCGTATTGATGATGACGCCGCGACCCTGTTTGCGCATGCGCGCCACCGCCTCTCGCGCGCACCGGAAAGGGCCGATCAGATCGACGTCGATCACCCGGCGCCATTCGGAGGGATCGGCGTCCGCGCACGACGCGCGATGGCCATCGATCCCGGCGTTGTTGACGAGGATGTCGAGACCATCGAATTCCTGGTCCATCCACTTGAAAAGCGAGGTCACGTCGCTTTCGCTCGCGACGTCAGCGAGCTGAACGATGGCGACTTTGCTGCCGAAGGCCCTTGCCTCGGTCGCGACGCCTTCCGCGTTCTGCGGTTCGCCGCGATACGCGATCGCGATGTCCGCGCCCGCTTGCGCGAGGGACTTTGCGGTCGCGGCCCCGAGTCCTGAGTCGCCACCGGTGATTAGCGCCCGCCGGCCCTTGAGATCGATCGGGATCATGACGGTTTTCTCCTCTCAGTCAGTGGCCACGAGAACCTGGTAGTCCCGCTCCTCCCACGCCTGTGCAGCGAGCCAAAGGAACGTGAACTGGACAGTCTCGCCGGGCAGCAGCCCCGAGACCGGAAGATCGACGCAATGGACGCCCAGCCCCGTGTCCCGCGTGTCGACATCGCGGACCTCTCGCCAGCCGTTCACGCCCCAATGCACGCGTGCCGGCGCCTTGAGCGCGATGCAGAGCGTGTTGCCCGTACGCAGGCGCTGAGGCCGGGTGGTGGGTCCCCAGAGGTCGAAGTCGACCTTGGGGCGAATTCCGCGATAGCGCGCCCATGTGGCCATCGGCCGATCCACCGGCCTGCCCAGCACCTGGCTGTAGCACAGCTTGACGAACTCGCTGTGTGCCCACGCCAGGGGCATGGCTGAGCCGCTGGGCTTGCCCCGCACCAGGTCATATCGGGCGATCGGGTCAGCGTCCCATACCTGCTCGGGAATCAGTCCCAAAGGACTGCTCATCGCCATCATGGCATCCAGGTAAGGCTGGGCGCTCTCGCCCGCCGACAGCGCGTAATGCCCCCGCTCGCCCGTCAGCAGCGGCCAGCCTCGCCCCCGTCCCGTGCCATCGAAGGGACTGCCGTCGTCATGTTCGCCGTAACCGTCATCGTTATAGCGGTGCCATACCAAACCACTCGGCGTATCCGTTTTCAGCACGCCATCGACGACCTTCAGGCTGTCGCGGACGCATGGATCATCAGCGCTCCGCAATCCGAAGCGCACGAGTTGCAGAAAATCGGTGGCAATCTGCGCATTGGCCGGCAGGTTCGGATCGCAGGTCAGATTCTTGATGGGCACGTGCTCGGACAGGGTGCCGCGGCGCGTCAGCGCATCCACCGGCGAGGTGCGAACGTAGTAACCGGCGACGCCGAACTGACGTGCGAGCGGGGTATCGCGGACAAAGGTCCAGCGTTCCAGCCGCGCATTCCAATAGTCGGCCAACCGTAGGGCGAAGTCTCGCGCGTCGCCATCGAGAAACGCGCTGCCCTCGACGAGCGCCGCAATGGCGACGGCAAGCGTGAACGCATTGACGCCGGCATCTTCCTCCCAGCGGTCCTGACCGGTCGCCGGGCCTTCGCGAGCAATGAATCCCACGGCGCGCTTGACGCTGTCCGCGACCGGAATTCCATCCAGAACGCCGCGCTCCCGCAGCGCCGACGCCAGAAGAACGGGAAACGCCGTCTCGTCGAGCTGGATGCCTTGCCAGAATGCCGTGCCGCCCAGCCACTGGTTCTGGAACCAGTGGCCATCCGGCTGCTGCGTTGCCATGAGGTAGCGCATCACGTCGCGCGCATCGTCGTAGGCCTCCATCGCGACCAGCGCGCCAGCGGTCTCCACCAGGTCGCGCGACCAGACCAGGTGATAGCCGCCACGGCTCTGGCTGCTGTCCCCCCAGGGAACCGACAGGCTCGCCACGGCGGCGCCGACATAGGTCCGATCCTGGTGGATCTTCAGCACGGCCGCAGACATGGCGAGCATGCGATCGACATCGTCGCGCAGGACCGGACGCCGGCTCTGCGACAGCCATGTTTCCCAGGCATGGCACTGCGCGTTCCACGCTGCCGAAAAGTCCTCCATCAGGCTCGACACCGCGAGCGTCGCCGCTGCCTCCTTGCTCGTGGCGAGGCCGAGTGCGAGCGTCGCCTGTGCGGGGAGTTCGCCCATCATCGCGACTGCCCCCGGCCCGGCCGCGTCGTATTGCCAGGTCATGCGACCGTGGCGGTTGAAGTCCTGCCAGCCGTCGCTGGCCTCGAGACAGCCGACCGAGCAACGCCCCCAGGCGTCAGCATCGTTGGCATCCGCCGCGGCCAGGGCCAGCCCGAACGGCCCCTGCTCGGCCCACATGACGGAGCGGCCGTTGTGTGAGGCGGTCGCCGCGAAGTTGTTTTCAGCATCGCCGCCAAGCCGCGCCGCCAGCAGTGCGTAAGGTCGCAGGCTCTCGTCGCCGTCCAGCCGGCAGCGCAGCAGGAGGGCATCGCGCTGCTGCGACGGACAGATGTGCAGAGTGAAGACGAAGCGCGGATGACGATGAACGATCTCCACCGCCGGCACGCCGGGACCGGGGAGGGTGACGCGATAGTTCCCGAGGCGGCGCAGCTCGACCCAGAACCCGCGGTCATCGGCGATGATGAATCCCAGATCCTTGATCTGGGGGATGTCGATCCGCGGGTAATAGACTTCCGTGAGGATTCCCTCTGCAACGGTGAACCATAGCCGCGACGAGCCGAGGCTTGTGCCCACCATGTCCTTCCGGGCGGAGGCCCAGGTCGGGTGCGTGAATGTGGCGGACGGCGCCGCCGCCGATGTCGCCGAGGTCATGGCGCTCGATAGCGAAATACGCCGTAAGGATCGTGCTCGAAGTGGTGGATCTTGGCGACTTCGATCTGCGGCCAGCGCCTGCCAGCCCGGCGATGGACGGCGATCGCCAGCAGCGTGCCGATCAGGGGACCGAGCCAGTAAATCCACCATCCATGCCACTCGTCCGCGATGACCGCCGGCGCGAGACTGCGGGCCGGATTGGTGCTGGTCCCGGAGACGGCGGCCTCAAGCCAGACCATGATCGCGTACAGCGGCGGAAACAGAAGTGGTGTATATGCCCGCAGAGATCGGTGTCGGAGGAAGAAGAACAGTCCGAAGATCAGTGCGAAGGTCGTGACCACTTCGCCCAGCAGTGCCCAGGCGACACCGTACGCGGCACCAGGCACGGTTGCCCCATACGCTACGCTTCGCCCCATCGCCCCCCACGCGAGCAGCGGTACGGCGCCGATGATCGCGCCGACGAGCTGGCACGCGACATAGGCCAAGGCATGGCCGGCTCTCATCCGACCCATCAACCAGAAGGCCAGCGTGACAACCGGATTGATGTGGGCCCCGCTTTCCCTGCCGAGGGGCGAAAGCGCAATCGCCGCCCCGGTCGTGCCGAAGAGGAATCCGGTAACCATGCGCCGCCAGGGGGCGCCCGGCAGCAACGTCAGTACCGGGCTGCCCTGGCCGAAATCGAGAATCACGATCGAGAGCCCGACGGCGACGAGCAGCGCCGTTCCGATCAGTTCCGCTCCGAACACTCTCGAGGGAAATGACCGATTGCCGCCGTCGTCGACGCGATTGCGATTCACCAACATGGTCGCCGGGTGCCACCCCCGGTCCTGTCGTGATGCCTGCCCATTGGGGCCCGATTGCGGAAATGTCGCCTGACCTCATCCCAGGAGGTACGGCCTCGATCGGCGGCGCCGGCGGACAGCTCGACCGAGCGGGTTACAGTGGTTAGGTCCGCAAACGACCGGAAGTTGCATGGTCGGAGGGGCGGGATCGCTTGCAGCCGGGTTCAATCGGCAACGATGACAACCGTTTGAGCCCGGCGATTGGCATCTACTCGATCATCCCCAGCAGGAGAAAGATCAGGAATCCCACGAAAAACATCGTCGTCGTGACGGCGGTGTCTGCAGACTCGTGTGCCTCGATGAGCAGTTCTTCCGTCACCAGGAAGAGCAGGGCCGCGCAGCCGAAGGAGAGGAGGCCCGCGAGGATGTGCACCGAAGCATCGGCGAGAAGGGTCCGGCCGAGAACCGCGCCGACGATCATCAGGCACGCGATGCCCGTCGGCGCAAGCACGCGCACGAACCGCTTCGAGGCGCCGAACTCCAGCGCCATCGTGAGACCGAGCGAGAACAGCTCGAGCGTAAGCGCGATGGTTCGCTCCGATTCGATCACGACGCTACCGACTTGCATGCGCGTCGTTCCGCCCAGCCTCAGGTTCCGGCAAACCTGCGACCAGGCCGATCCTGGCCGGATTCTGGCGGTCCACTCCATTGCGCTGTGCCTGGGCGCCGAGGGGTTCCGGCGCGAGCCCGTGGTTCAGATCAAGCCCGCGACCAGATTGATCATCAAGGCGAGGATGCCGGTCGTATAGAAAAATGCGACGGCGCCGTGGGCCAGTACGACGCGCCGTATGTACGGGTCTGCGATTTGCACGTCGGAGGTCTGGAACGTCATCCCGATGGTGAACGCAAAGTAGAGAAAATCGCCATAGGTCGGCGAATTCCCCCCGGGGAAAAGCAGTCGTTCCGAACCTGGGCCGGCCGCGGCACCCGGAAGGTCCACCTCCAGGTAGTAGTCGTGCGCGTAGTGCAGCGCGAACACCGAATGCATGAACGCCCAGGACAGCACGATCGTGTAGATCATCAGCGCGATGCGCGCCGCCTGCTCGAGACCGCTCGCGTTCTTGACCTGAGGCATTTCACCGGCGATTGCCACCAGGCTGGCGGTGGCGGCGAGCAGGCAGAGAGCCAGCACCGCCCACTTGCCAGCGTCCTGGCGCGCCGCAATCCGCCTTATCGTCGCGGCGGAGGAGTCGCGCAGTCCGAAGTACAGCGCCACCAATGCGAAGCCCGCGCCAACGTCCCATGCGGCGATGAAGCGCAACCGTTCGCTCACGTCCGTGGCGAGCAGCAACAGTACGTAGGTACCCAGCCCAACCAACAGACCGGAAATCAGGCGCCATCGGGGGAGCCGCCCCCACCATCCGAGGAATCCGGCCTGTTCAGATTCGGCGGCCATTACTGTCGCTCGCAGTTTGGATATGTCGCCCACGCGGAAGAACGCGCGACCCGACGCGCAGGCCGCGGCTTCACCATGGCAAGACTTCGCCGTTCTGGTGCAGGAACCGTCCGGTGGTCTCCAGCCGGAGCTCGTCGATGCGTTGCAGGAGCCCGCGAACGGACTCGTCCGTTTCGATCATGCCGTGCCCGCGGGTCATCTCGGTGCGCACGGACCCCGGATGAAGGAGGACGACGGCGATTCCTCGCGCCTTGAGGTCGTGGGCCAGGCAGACGCCGATCGCATTCAGTGCTGCCTTGCTCATGCGGTAGCCATAGTATCCACCCGAGGCATTGTCGCCAATGGAACCCATGCGACTGGTGATGAGCGCGACTTTCGAGCCCGCGTGCAGGCGCGGCGCGAGCGCCCGGGTGATAAAGAGGGGTGCAATGGCATTGACCTCGAACTGCGCGCGCAGGTTGTCCGGGTCGACATCGTCGAGAGAGTCGGGAAGGAGCGCGCCGGCGTTCTGGACCAGGAGATCGATGTCGTCGTGTGCGAGCCGCTCGGCGAGTTTCGACCACGAAGCAGGCTCGGTGACGTCGACCGGGCTTTCGACGCGCACTCCGAGCGCGTCGAGCTCCGCCGATCTCCTGCGACACACCGCTACGACGCTCGTTTCTCGCGCCTTGAGTTGCCGGGCGAGCTCGAGGCCGATCCCGCGATTTGCCCCCGTGACGACTGCAACACCCATGGCGTTCCTCCTCCTCGATCGGTCTCGAGCGGGGCGCTTGGGCGCCCCGCGATTGCCGCCATCGTCCATCTGCGCAGCGCTATCGGCATCGCTGGCGCACGCGCAGGTTTAGCGCCCCATGCCCGGGTGCATGCGCTTTGCCAGTTCCTTGCAGGGGTCGGCGCGCTCGGCACGTCCGGTCACGACATAGGCGTCGAAGTCTGCGCCAGAGTCGGGGGTCGAACCGTCGTCGTTCGTTTCCAGCAGGCCGATGCTGATCGCGCTCGCCCGCATGGCTGCCGACAGCCAGACCGGGACTCCGATGTCTCGGCGAACATGGCCGTTGCCGGCCAACAGCACGACGCCATGGTCGGAATAGGGCCGGATCGATTGCGCCATGACGATGTCGCGGGCCATTTGCGCGTTCGCCCGGGGTGGCAGCATCTCGGCCGGCAGCAGGTTGCAGTGACCGACGGCCATCGCGTGCTCCTGCTTGCGACGAAGGTCCGCGGGTAACGCGTCGAGTCCGAGCTGGCGGATCGTGGCCGCATCGAACACGGCCCGCCAGCCGTCGATGGCGACCTTCATTGCGTCGTCGCGCGACAGGTTTGCGGCGACGATGGGGAGGTCGTATTCGAGCGCCAGCGCCACGTAGGGTCGATAGAAGTTCCAATTCCAGCCGGGGTCGCCCTTGGCCTGCGCAATCAGGTAGTCCGGGTCTGCCGGTCGTTCGCGCCGGGCGCGATCGATGTCGCCCTGGCGCTCCCGGTCGAACTGCTCGAGGGCAATGGCCGGCCGGACCCCGGTGGCAAGCAGCCGCTGCAGAGCCGCGGCGCGCAGTGCGTGTTGCACGGGGTTGTCGTGAACCTCGCCGAGCAGCACGATGCGGTGGCCCTGCATCGCGTGCGCGAGCGCGGCGGGCGTCGGGTCGATTTTCACCGGAGTTGCGCTCGCCGCGGCTGACACGGCGAGCCAAAGCAGGCACGTGGAAATCCTCGTCCCGAGACTGACTTCCTGCATGGTTGCAGTTTACGTTGTTCGGAGTACTTCGCGCTCATTCCGTCGGACCGGATCCTCCTGACCTGAATGCGCACCTTCGAGCAAGGGTTCAGGCAGATGCGGATGATGGGCTGCCGATGCAGCGCGCCAGGCGTCCGGCATCCTTTCGATCTGCGTCAATGAAAATCCTGCATTCCGTGGGATAGTTGCGGCTGCTGCGGCGCTCGTTGCGCCGCCCATAACGTCCAATGGATCCGCCCATGAAGGTTCTGCTTATTGCCCTTGTCGCAACGTTTGGCACCCACGTCGCCTGGGCGGCCGGTGACGTCACCCCGCCAGCAGTACCGACGATGAAGGGCGAAGTGCTCGAGGTGAAGGATGTCGCCGTCTACACCTACCTGCGCTTGAAAACCGCCGACGGAGAGACCTGGGCGGCGGTGAACAAGTCCGCGGTGAAGAAGGGCGACGAGGTGACCATCGACAATCCGATGGTGCTGCAGAACTTCGAGAGCAAGTCGCTCCATCGGACGTTCGACACCATCGTCTTCGGCACCCTCGCGGGAACTGCCGTCGCGGCCGACCCGCACATGGTCCCGGGGGCGTCGCCGATCGGGCCCGACTTCCACCAGATTCACGGTGGCGGGGCCAAGACGCCCGACGTGGGAACAGTGAAAGTAGCGAAAGCCGAGGGGGCAAGCGGCCGGACCGTCGCCGAGGTCAACACCGACCGCCTGGCGCTCAAGGACCAGCGGGTCACGATCCGCGCCAAGGTCGTGAAGGTCACGGCGAACGTGATGGGCAAGAACTGGGTCCATCTGCGTGACGGATCCGGGTCGGCGGCCGACAACAGCAACGAGGTCCTGGCGACGAGCAAGGAGGAACCGAAGGTCGGCGACGTCGTCATCGCCAGGGGTGTGGTCAGGACCGACGTGAACCTTGGCTCCGGCTACGTCTACAAGGTGCTGGTCGAGGACGTGTCATTCCAGAAGTAGGCTGCCGGGCGCGGCCGGGATTCGCACGGGTCGTTCGTGGGGCAACGGCGGTCGCCATGATCCTGCTCGAACTCTCGATGACACCGCTGACCGACGACGAAAGTGCTGGTGCCCGGGGCGCATTGACTCAAATCAACCGTACGAAGCCCGCTTCGGTTCGAACTCGCCGTGTTCGATTTCGTCGGGGGAGACCGGCCGCAGGACGGCGCTTGGCTGACGCCCGGCATTGACCACGCGCAAGAAGCTGGCGCCGCGGAGTGCTAGGCTGTTCCGCGGAGGTGTCGATGGACGCGATCGGTATTCGCAACTCTGCTGATGCTCGCCGTGCCTTCCTGCGCAAGGCCGGCGCGGTGATGGCAGCGATGACGGTGTGCCGACCCGCACTTGCGGCGTCGGAGGGGAATCCGCAAACCAGCGCCGCCATCGGCTATGCGTTCCAGCGCGAGACCGATGCGCATCTGCGTTACGTCGCTTTCGCCGACGCGGCAAGCCGGGAAGGCTACAAGGGCATCGCCTACATGTTCACGGCGTTCGCGGCCTCCGAGGGCGTGCACGCACGCAATTTCAAGGGCCTGCTCGCGCAGCTCGGCGTCCAGGCGAAAGCCGCCCCGACAACGATCAAGCGGGGAACGACGAAGGAGAACCTGATCGCGGCCGTCGACGACGAGATCGACTCGATCGACGATCTCTATCCACGCACGCTCGAGCGCGTCCAGCCGGAGGGCAATGCCGAGGCGGCAAGGCTGGTCAAGTTCGCCTGGGAGTCCGAACGGCAGCACCGCGACCTGATCCAGAAGATCCGGCGTTATTCGCCGATGCTGTTCGAGCAGGTCGCCAAGGCCATCGACGCCAAGACCGGGCGCTATTTCGTCTGCCAGACCTGCGGCTCGACCCTGAACAAGGTGCCGAGTCCCACTTGCCCGGTGTGTGGGAGCGCACCGGAGCAGTACCACCCGGTGCCGATTCCAGGCTGAGGTCCGGACCGCTGCGCCTGCCTTGTCGCCGCACAGGGCGACCGCCTCGTCCCGTGTACGGCATTGCTTCGACCACTGGCCATCGTCGAAGACGGTTACTCAGAGCACGCGGCTGAACCAGGCGAGCGACAGTCCGACAGCGGCGAGGGCGAAAACGGCCGCAGCCGCGGCGAACAGCGCGGTGACCTCGGTCTCCTTGCGCTGCAGGACCATCCGCGCATTCATCCCGCGGTAGACCTTGTCGAGGTCCTCGGCCGTCCCCGCCCGGAAATACTGGCCACGGGTGATGCCCGAGATCGTCTTCAGCGTCTCCTCGTCGAGGCGCACGCGCATCGACCAGCCTTCCCAGCCGATGATCGCGCCTTCCGGCGTGCCGAGCCCGACCGTGTAGACGCGCACGCCGTTGTCGGCGGCGATGCGCGCGGCCTCGACGGGATCGGGGCCGGTCGTCGTCGCGCCGTCGGTCAGCAGGATGATGGCCGCCGACGAATTCGATCCGGGGACCGCCGGCTTGGCGATCGTCGTGGCGGCCTCGCGCTTCCCTGAAAGCGGCTGGTTGCGTCGCTCCTCACGACCGATGGCGCGTGGGTCCGCGAACCTGAGATCGAACTCGACGTCGGGGACGATCAGCTTCAGCGCGACCAGCAGGCCGCTGCCGACGGCGGTCGCGCGCTGCAGCTGCAGGCGATCGATCGCGGCGAGCAGGTCGTCGCGGTTCTGCGTGGGTGCCTGGACGACCGCCGCTGTCCCGGCGAAGGACACGATGCCGATGTCGACGTTGCGCGGCTGCTCGTTGATGAACGTCCGCGCGGCTGCCTGGGCGGCCTCGAGCCGGGTGGGCTTGACGTCGTCGGCGCGCATGCTTCCCGAGACGTCGATCGCGAGCACGATCGTCTCGTGGTCCATCGGCAGCGTGACCACGGCCGCAGGACGCGCGATTGCGATCAGCAGCAGCGTCAGCGCGATCAGGAACAGGAGCGGTGGCAGGTGACGGCGGAACCGCCCGCCCGGTGTCATCGCCTCGCGGACCAGCGCGAGATTCGCGTAGCGAAGCGCAGTCTTCTTCTTCCTGCGCAGCAGCCACAGGTAGGCGCCGATCAGCAGCGGCACCAGTAGCAGCAGCCAGAGGAGGTCAGGCCACAGGAATCTCATCGCGTGGCCCGTTGGTCGCTCGCCCGTTGGTCGCTGTTCCCTCGGTCGCGGGCCCTCCGGTCGCGGGCCGTCCGGTCGCGGGCCGTCCGGCAGGCGACTCTTCGGTACGCGGTCCTCCGACATGCGGCAGGACGGCGCCGGCGGCGAGTCGGCTCCTCAGCTTGCGCATCGCCGCGAAGCGGAGGATCGCGTCGGCGAGATCCGCGTCGGTGGAAAGTTCGAGCGCATCGACGCCTGCGGCGACGAACGCGCGCCGCAGCGCCGATTCGCGCCGTTGCGCCGCCTGTTCGAAGCGCCTGCGAAACGCGCGGTCGTGGGTGTCGACGAAGACCTGCTCGCCGGTCTCGGCATCCTGCATCGTCAGGATCCCCAGGTCAGGAAGCCTCGACTCGAGCGGATCGTGCAGGCGCACCGCGATCACTTCGTGCCGCCGCGAAAGCCGTGCAAGGGCATCGGTGTAGCCGCGCACGCTGATGAAATCCGAAACCACGAAAACCAGCGAGCGGCGCGGGATCAGGCGTTCCCCGGCCTCGAGGAACTCGCGCAGGTCGGTGGCCTTTCTGCCCGCGGGACGCGGCCGACCGAGCATCCGGTGCAGGATGTGCAGCACGTGCCGGCGGCCGCCGCCGGCGGGAACCACCGTATCGGTCGTCTCGCCGTAGAACGCCGCGCCGACGCGATTGCCGTGGCGGGTCAGCACGCGCGCGAGGACCGCGACGAAATCGAAGGACAGCTGCGCCTTCGAGGACTCCCCCGAGCCGAAGTCGAGCGAGGGGCTCAGGTCCAGCAGGAACCACGCGGTGGCGTCGCGATCCTCGTGGAACTCGCGGACGTAGGGCGTGGCCAGGCGCGCCGTCACGTTCCAGTCGATGTGGCGAACGTCGTCGTGATACTGGTATTCGCGCAGGTCGGCGAGGTCGAGTCCGAAGCCGCGGAACAGCGTCCGGTAGTCCCCGTGCAGCAGCCCATCCAGACGGCGGATCACCGTCCATTCGAGCTTGCGCAGCACACGCTCAGGATTGCGCGGCGATCCGGACATGGGTGTCGAGCGGCTTGTCGGGGGCGGCGATGCGCTGCATTACCTTGCGCACGAGGTCGTCGGGCGTCACGCCGTCGGCGAGCGCCTCGTAGGACAGCACCAGCCGGTGACGCAGTACGTCGGGGGCGACGTCCCGCACGTCGTCGGGAAGCGCGTAGCTGCGTCCGCGCAGGAATGCCAGCGCGCGCGCCGCCTCGATCAGGTGGATCGATGCGCGCGGGCTCGCGCCGAACGTGATGTACTTCGACGCATCGGTCACACCGTAGCGCGCGGGATCGCGCGTCGCGCCGGCGAGCCGCACGGCATACTGAACGAGCGAGGGGTCGACGTATCCCGTCCGGCACTGCCGCTGCAGCGCGCCGAGCTCCTCGGTCGTCGCGACGGCGGCGACGTCGGGCGCGGCGCCGGTGACGCGCTCGACGATGACGAACTCTTCCTCCTCGCTCGGATAGCCGACCAGCACCTTCATCATGAACCGGTCGACCTGCGCCTCGGGCAGCGGATAGGTGCCTTCGGTCTCGATCGGGTTCTGCGTCGCCATCACCAGGAAGGGCTCCGGCACGCGGTGGGTCTCGCCGGCGATCGTCACCTGGCATTCCTGCATGACCTCGAGCAATGCGCTTTGCACCTTGGCGGGCGCGCGGTTGATTTCGTCGGCGAGCAGCAGGTTGGTGAACACGGGACCGAGCGACGTCGCGAATTCACCGGTCTTCTGGTTGTAGATGCGCGTGCCCACGAGGTCGGCGGGCACCAGGTCGGGCGTGAACTGGATCCTGCGGAACGACCCGTGGATCACGCGCGCCAGCGTCTTGACCGTCAGCGTCTTGGCGAGTCCGGGGACGCCTTCGACCAGCAGGTGTCCCTGCGCCAGCATCGCGACCAGCACGCGTTCGAGGAAGTGGTCCTGACCGACGACCACCTTCTTCACCTCGTAGAGCATCCGCTCCATCATCGAGGCGACATCGGGGACGGCGCTGTCTCGGGGGTCCATGGGGTCCTTGCGTGAGCGGGTGATGGTCTCGGAGGAGGCCTCAGAACGGCGACATGCCGACCGCCGCCGCCGCGTTTTCGATCGGCACGGCGAACCCGATGCCGACGAACACGCGCTGGCTGGTCGGATTCAGGATGCCGGTGACGATGCCGACGACCGCGCCGTCCATCGTGACCAGCGGCCCGCCCGAATTGCCGGGATTGGCGGCGGCGTCGAACTGGATCAGGTTGGTGAGCAAGCGCTTACCCTCTGGCGAACGGTATTGCCGCCTCAAACCCGAGACGACACCCGACGTGACCGACGGGCCGATGCCGAACGGAAATCCGACCGCGATCACCTCGTCTCCGGGCGCCAGGTCCTGCGTCGAGCGCAACGTGGCGGCGGGAAGATCGTCGGGCACCGTCTTCGCCTTCAGCACCGCGAGGTCGTTCTCAGGCTGGGTTCCGATCAGCGTCGCCTCGGACTCACTGCCGTCCGCGAATTCGACGCCGATGCGTCGGGCGCCCGCGACGACGTGGAGATTGGTGAGGATCGTTCCGTTGTCGACGATGACGACGCCGCTGCCCACCCCCGCCTCGATGTCGCCCTCGCCCGGCGTGCTCTGGAACTCGCGCACGCGCACGACCGAATCGCGCACCGCCTCGTAGGCGCGCTCTGCCTGCGAGGGCAGCGTCTTGGTCTGCAGGGTGTTCAGTACCGCCTTGTCGACGTCGTCCTGCGTCAGCGGCTGCGGCGCAGGATGCAGGACGGCCCAGCCGTACAGCATCGCCGCCGCGACCAGTGCGCCGGCGGCGACCGACAGCAGCCAGTCGTGGCGCCGGATGAACGCGCCGCCGCGACCGAGCGCGCGGCCCAGGCTTCCCGCCAGGTCCCGCGCATGCCACGGCTTGCGGGAGCGGGTCCGCGCGTCTTCGGACGTCGCTGCGCGTTCCGAGCCCTGCGTTTCGCCAGCCGCAGCTTCAGGGGCCGGGCCAGGTTCCGGACCTGCGGACCGCGCTCCGCGTGCGAGGGCCCGCGACGGGCTCGAACTGCTGTAGATCGGGGTTCTGCGCATCGGACGTCCGCGTGCGGGTCACCGCATCAGGTCGCGCGAAACCGTCGGGCCGGTCGGCACGACGGGTCGAATTCATGTTACTCGCTTTGGCGCGGGTGGTGAGCCGCCCGGAGTGTTTCGAAATACAACGCTGCCGGGTATCGCCGCTGCGGATGCGCCGGCAGGTGTCGCAGCGTCACGACGGCGTGCGGAGGGTCTGCGGGTCGGGGGGCGCCCCCGTATCGCACTTCCTGCATTCGAGCAGATTGCCGAGCTTCGCCGCGCGGCCCTCGGCCGTGGTCACCCAGCGCCGGTTGATCCACGGCGGGACGTGGCGCAGATGCTGGTTGTGTCCGCAGGCGAGCTCGGCGACCCAGTGGCCTTCGTCGTCGCGATGGTATCCGGCGATCGGCTGTTTCATCGCTCGAAGACCAGCATCAGGTAGGCGAAGAACATCAGCAGGTGCACGGCCCCCAACAGGACGTTGGTTCGCTGGAATGCAAACGTGAGCATGCTGACGACGAGCGTCAGCAACAGCATCAGGATGTCGACACCGCTGAGACCGAGGACGATCGTGCGGCCGGTGACGAGCCCGATCACCAGCACGGCGGGGATGGTCAGGCTGATCGTGGACAGCGCCGTCCCGAGCGCGAGGTTGATCGAACGCTGCAGCTGGTTCCCGAGCGCGGCGCGCACCGCCGCCAGCGATTCCGGCGCGAGGATCAGCACCGCGACGATCAATCCGCCGACGGCGGGGGGCGCGCCCAGCCCGCTGATTCCGTAGTCGATCGGGTACGCGATCTGCTTCGACAACAGCACGATGGGCACGACGTAGGCGAGCAGCAGGACGACGTGCCAGGCGAGCGACTGCGCAGCTTGCGGATGCGCGGCGGCATCGTGGCCCGGGGCCGGGGCCGGTTCTGGGGACACGAAATAGTCGCGGTGCCAGAGCGTCTGGATCGCCAGGAACACGCCGTAGAGCGCAACCGACATGACGATCAGGAACGCCGACTGCCGCGGCGAGTGCATCGGGCCCGGCGTGCTCACGGTGAATTCCGGGAGGACGAGGCCGAATACCGACAGCGGAATGAGCACGGCCAGGAATGCGTTCGCGCCGGAGAGGTTGTACGTCTGTTCGTGATAGCGCAATCCGCCCGCGAGCAGGCAGGTCCCGACCAGGCCGTTCAGCACGATCATGACGATCGCCATCATCGTGTCGCGGGCGAGCGAGGCGCCGCCCTGGCCGGTGTACATGACCGAGGTGATCATCATCATTTCCATGCCGCTCATCGCGAGCGTCAGCACCAGCGTGCCCAGGGGCTCGCCGATGCGCACGGCGATCGCATCGGCGTGGCGGACGACGGCGAAGGCGCAGGTCATGATGGCGACGAACAGCCAACCCAGCATCAGCGCGAACCACGCGCGGCTCGAGAAATCCGCGAGCCAATCCTTCCCGGCTACCAGGAACGTGACGGTCGTCGCGACCGCGACGACGAGCGCCCATTCGCGCCGCAGCGCCTGGATGGGCGACCTGCCGGTCACCGGGCGGGCTTCGTGCTGCGCACTTCGCTGTTCGCCCTCGGGGCGGCCCGTCGGCGGGATGGGGCGGGCTTCGTGCTGCGCACTTCGCTGTTCGCCCTCGGGGCGGCCCGTCGGCGGGATGGGGCGGGCTTCGTGCTGCGCACTTCGCTGTTCGCCCTCGGGGCGGCCCGTCGGCGGGATGGGGCGGGCTTCGTGCTGCGCACTTCGCTGTTCGCCCTCGGGGCGGCCCATCGGGGGGATGGGGCGGGCTTCGTGCTGCGCACTTCGCTGTTCGCCCTCGGGGCGGCCCGTCGGGCTCACGGGCATTCCGGCATCAGAAATCGATCAGGAACGGCGCGGCGAGCAGCGCGATCCCGACGAGCGCCAGCCACAGAACGCTGCTGACGAAGTACGGATACACGCAAAGCAGCATGCCCGCGATCAGCGGCACGAATCGCGCCTGGCGCTTTCCGTACATGAAATAGGCGGTGCCGAACGCACCGGTGATGATGCCGAAGACGATGTTGTTCATGAGTATCCCGCTTGTACCTTTGGCGTCTCGACGTGCGCGTGCGCGGCCCGCAGCCGGACCGGCGCGATCGCCCGTACCGGCAATGCTACCCCGGCACGACCTTCAGCCGGCGTCCGCAGGCGACCTGCCCGCGCCGACCCGCCGGGCGCGCCTCGCGCCGTTCGTTGCCGCGGCTCTCACGCCTGCGACACGCTGCTCCCACCACGGTTCCAGCGCGTCGGCGATCGACGACGGCATTCGCATTCCCGACTGGCGCACCGCCCAGCGGAAGCGGCCGAACGGGGGATGCACGAGCTCGTCGAGCCCGATCAGCGGCAGCTCGCCCAGGAAATCCAGCCTCAGCTTCAGGTAGTGCGTCGTCGCGCCCTGCGCCGCCTTTTCGGCGATCCAGTGGGCGTCGGCCCAGGGCTCGCACAGCGTGTACCCCGATCCGATCAGCCCCTTTGGCGGAACCCCGAGACGGACGAAGAAGGCGCGCGATCCGGGCTCGATGGCCCGGCTGCGGCCGCAGGCCCACTCGATGTCGACGTGGCCGCGCGCGGCGACCCGGCGGCGCTCGCGAGCGAGCTCGGGCCAGTTCCAGAGTTTCGGATTCCACGCGAATACGTACGTGCCCAAGCGTTCACCTCCACGATCGCAGCCGCGGTGCAGCGGTTGGCCGCGCCGCGCTGCAATGGTAGATTCTGCCCGGCATTTCCGCGAACCCGTTCAACGGTGTTGCGATCCGACCTGCGAACACGATGCAACGGTACCGCTACCCGACCCTGCTGATGGTGCTGGCGCTCGCTGCCTGCTCGAGCGTCCCGACGCGCGGTCCTTCCGGGCAAGCGCCCGCGGGCGCCGGATCGTCTTCGGGCGGGTATTACCGGGACGACGGGCCGGGAGCCAATCCTCCACCCAATCTCGACGCGGTCCCCGACGCGGTGCCCCGGCTCGAACCGCTGCGCGCCGCGGCGAACCGGCCCTACACGGTGCTGGGCCAGGAATACGTTCCCGCGACGACGCTGAAGCCCTATCACGAGGTGGGCGTCGCCTCGTGGTACGGCCGCAGGTACAACGGCCAGCGGACGTCGATCGGCGAGATCTACGACATGTATGCGATGACAGCGGCGCATCCGACGCTTCCGCTGCCGTCGTACGCGCGCGTCACCAACGTCGCGACCGGGAAGAGCGTCGTCGTGCGGGTCAACGACCGCGGGCCGTTCCTGCGCGGTCGCATCATCGATCTCTCCTACGCCGCCGCCTACAAGCTCGGCATCGCGAAGAACGGCAGCGGGGAGGTCGCCGTCGATGCGATCCTGCCGGACGTTGGCACGCAGTCGGCGCAGGCGGCGAAGCCTGTGTTGGCCCCGGTCGCGACAGCGCCCGCTGCGGCTCCGATCGCGGCTGCAACCGCCCCACCGTCCGCCGCGGGGCCGGGGCCCGAGGCGCCCCCGGTCGCGGCGACGCCCGCGGGCTTCACCGTGCAGCTCGGTGCGTTTGCAAATTATTCCAATGCGCGCGCATTTATGGCGCACGTGGAGAACCAACTCGCGCAGGCGCAGGTCGAACCGAGGATCCGGGAGGCGGGGGGGCTGTACCGCGTGTATGTCGGTCCGTATCCGGCCCACGACGAAGCGTGGCGCATGGGGGAACGAATTACTCAGGCCTTTGGCTTTCCAACGACGGTCGCGCCAAATTGAGCGCGATCGTCATCCACTGCGCGGCTTCGATCGTTATAATGCGGAAGCGTCGTGATTGCCCGTTGTCGCGCATGCGCAGCGCGCAACGCGCATCCCGCCGATGCCGCCTTCGCTCCGCACCACTATCCCCGGATTCCGCGTCTCGATGATTCGCACGCTTGGTCGCTGGCTCGCCGTAGCTCTGCTGGCGCTCGCACCGCTGTCCGCCGCGCGCGCTCAGCTGACGATCGAAATCGTCGGCGGGGCCGCGACCGCCATCCCGATCGCGATCGTCCCCTTCGATGCCGAGGCGACGTGGCCGCTCGGCATCTCGGGCATCGTCGGTGCCGATCTTTCCCGCTCGGGCCTGTTCCGCCTCGTCAACACCGACGGTGTCGTGCCACGCCCGGCGCAGGCGCAGGACGTGCAGCCGGCCGTCTGGCGTGCGCGCAATGCCGACGCGGTCGTCGTCGGTTCGATGCGGCCGCTGCCCGACGGACGTGTCGACGTCCGTTTCGCGCTGGTCGACGTCGTCAAGCAGACGACGCTGGCCTCGATGGCTTTCACCGTGACGCAGGCGCAGTTTCGCGCGACCGCGCACAAGATCGCCGACGTCATCTACGAAAAGCTGACCGGCGACCCCGGCGTGTTCTCGACGCGCATCGCCTACGTGGCCAAGCAGGGGCGCCGCTACCAGCTGATGGTCGCCGACGCCGACGGCTACAATCCACAGACGATCGTCTCGTCGAACGAACCGCTGCTGTCGCCGCGCTGGTCCCCGGACGGCACGCAGCTCGCCTACGTATCGTTCGAAAGCAAGAAACCCGTCGTCTATGTGCAGTCGCTGACGACCGGGCAGCGGCGCGCCGTCGCCAACTTCCGGGGCAGCAACAGCTCGCCGGCGTGGTCGCCCGACGGCCGCAAGCTCGTCGTCACGCTGAGCAAGGACGGTGGATCGCAGGTGTTCCTGATGAATCCCGACGGCACCGGCGTCACCCGCGTGCTGACCTCGCAGTCCATCGACACCGAGGCGATGTTCACGCCCGACGGCCAGTCGCTGGTGTTCACGTCCGATCGCGGCGGCACGCCGCAGATCTACCGCGCGAACCTCCTGACGCGCCAGGTCCAGCGGCTCACGTTCGACGGCAGCTACAACGTGTCGCCGCGGCCGTTCCCCAACGGCAAGGGCATCGTGTTCGTGCACCGGGAGAATGGTCGCTTCGAGATCGCGTCACTCGATTTCGCGACGGGCCAGATGCAGGTGCTGACCTCGGGACCCGGGGACGAAAGCCCCAGCATCGCGCCCAATGGCAAGATGATCATCTACGCGGACGAAGCCGGGGGGCGGGGCACGCTCGCCGCCGTCTCCAGCGACGGCCGCGTGAAACAGAGGCTCGTCGCACCGTCGATCGACGTGCGCGAGCCTGCCTGGGGGCCGCTGCCGCGGCAGTGACTCGATTGAATTACACCCTCCGCGCACCCGGTCGTGCGCGCCACACATCCACGCAGGAGACACCATGCGCAAACTCCATCTGTTCTTGATTGCCCTGATCGCGACGGCCCTGGTCGGCTGCTCGACCACGCCCACGACCGAGGCTCCGGTTGTCGACAAGACGGCAACGGGCGCTGCCGCCGGTGCACCGGGCGCGGAGACCGCCGGTGCCGGTGCCGGCGGCGTGTCCGGTTCGGCCACCAGCGCCGAAATGGCCGCGCTGCACGATCCGAACAGCATCCTCTCCAAGCGCAGCGTCTACTTCGATTTCGACAGCTTCGTCGTCAAGGACGAGTACAAGCCGCTGGTCGAGGCGCATGCGCGCTTCCTGCAGCAGCATCCGGACATGAAGATGACGATCCAGGGCAACACCGACGAGCGCGGCTCGCACGAATACAACATCGCGCTGGGCCAGAAGCGTGCCGATGCGGTCAAGCGGATGATGGTGCTGCTGGGTGCGCGCGACAGCCAGATCGAGACGGTGAGCTTCGGCAAGGAGAAGCCGAAGAACCCCGGGCATGACGAAGCTGCCTGGGCAGAAAACCGCCGCGACGACATCGTCTACGCCGGCGAGTGAGCAAGCGCGCCGCTTTCGTCGCCGTCGCCCTGCTGGCGACGGTCGCGCACGCCGCCCACGCCGCGTTCTTCCAGGACGATGAGGCGCGGCAGCGCATCGACGCGACCAATCAGCGGCTGGGCCAGCTCCAGCAGCAGATCGAGTCGCGCCTCACGGCCGTCGAGCAGCAGCTGAAAGGACAGGGGCTCGCCGATCTGGCCAACCAGGTCGAGGTCCTGCAGAGCGACATCGCCAAGCTGCGGGGCCAGGTCGAGGTCCTCACCTACGAGCTCGACCAGGCCCAGAAGCGGCAGCGCGATCTCTACGTCGACCTCGACACGCGCCTTCGCAAGCTCGAGGCGCCCGGCGCAGCACCCGCCGCGGGCGGCGGCGATGCGTCCGCGCCCCCCGCGGGCCCCGCCGCGGCTGCGGCGCCTCCACCGGCTGCGGGCGCGGCGGCAATGCCGCCTTCCGGCGGATCCTTCGGCCCCGCGCCGAACACCGTCGCGGCTGCGCCCGCCGTTCCGGCGGCACCGGCCCCGGTGCGCAGCGTCGGCGATCCTGCGGCCGAGCAGCGCGCCTACGACGCCGCGCTCGACAAGTTCAAGCGCGGCGACTACCAGGGTGCGATCGCCGGCTTCGGCGCGTTCGTCAAGGCCTATCCGAAGAGCACGCTGGCGCCGTCGGCCCAATACTGGCTCGGCAACGCGCAGTACGCGCGGCGCGACTATCGCGGCTCGATCGCGACCCAGCGCCAGTTGCTGCTGAACTGGCCCGACAGCGGCAAGGCCCCCGACGCGATGCTCAACGTCGCATCGGCCCAGAGCGACATGGGCGACAACGCCGCAGCGCGCAAGACGCTCGAAGAGCTGATCAGGAAGTATCCGAAATCGGATGCGGCCACCAAGGCCCGCCAGCGGCTCGGCGTCCGGTAAGCGTTTGTCCGTTGGTCCGGCGGAACCGGTGCAACGCCGGTCCGCCGGCGCTGCGCGGCACCCCTGCGGCGATCCCGTGCCAAACTCTTCCGGCGATTTCGCGCGACGCCTGATCGACTGGCAGCGCGTCCACGGCCGCCGCGACCTCCCCTGGCAGGGCACGCGCGATGCGTACCGCATCTGGCTGTCCGAGATCATGCTGCAGCAGACGCAGGTCACGACGGCGTCGCCGTATTACGCGCGCTTCGTCGCCGAATTCCCGGACGTGGCAGCGCTCGCACGTGCGCCGCTCGCGCGCGTGCTGGAACTGTGGAGCGGCCTCGGGTATTACCGCCGTGCGCACCATCTGCACGCCGCCGCAGGTGCGGTCGTCGCCGACCACGGCGGCAGATTTCCCACCGATGCGGCGACGCTGACGACACTGCCCGGCATCGGTCGCTCGACCGCGGCGGCGGTCGCCGCATTCGCGTCGGGCGAGCGCGGCGCGATCCTCGACGGCAACGTCAAGCGCGTGCTTGCGCGCCACCGCGGCGTCGATGGCTGGCCCGGCACGCCGAGCGTCGAGGCGGCGCTGTGGCGCATCGCCGAGTCGCTGCTGCCAGACGATGCACCGGACGTCGCGACCTATACGCAGGCGCTGATGGATCTCGGGGCGACACTTTGCACCCGCGCACGGCCGCGCTGCGATGCCTGTCCGGTGGCGGACGACTGCGTCGCGCTGCGCGAGCAGCGGATCGACGCGCTGCCTTCGCCGCGTCCGCGCAAGCCGCTCCCGCGGCGCGAGGTGCGCGTGCTGATGCTCGAGTTCGAAGGCGCGATCCTGCTGGAGCAGCGTCCGCCCGTGGGGATCTGGGCGGGGCTTTGGAGCCTGCCCGAGCTTTCCGTCGACGGGGACGTCCCGGCGTACGTGGTCGGCCGGTTCGGGGCCACCGTCGGACCCCACGAGGCGCTGCACGCCGATCGCCCACGGCTTCACCCACTTCGCGCTGACGATGCACCCATTGCGCGTTCCGGTCGTCGACTGGCCGGCCGGCGCGCAGATGCCCGGCGTCGGCTGGTTCACGCGCGAAGCCGCGATCGCGGCGGCGGTGCCGGCGCCGATACGGAGACTGTTCCAGCGACTGTAAGCAGCGAAAAGCTCGGCCTTCGGCCCGATTCCAGGGCCGCCAACGCTGGCTATACCGTTCCCATGTCACTCGCCGATCGAGCACCAGCATGCGGTTCACTGCCATATTTCGTCGCTTTCCCGAGGCTCTGATGCCATATTAACGTATGGCGATCTGTATGGCTTCGGAGTAACATTCAGCCATGACGCAAGGCTCCGATTCGACTGGACCCTGGCAAGCGATCGGGCGAATCGCCTGAAGCATGGCGTCGATTTCGCGACGGCGCAGGTCGCATTCACCGACACGCATCGCGTGATTGTCCGAAGAATCCATCAGCGGACAGTTCGTGATTCGAACGACGCCACTTCGTTTTGGTCGGGTGCAACGCAGGCGGCTGACCGTTCGCTTCGGCATACCTTGCGCGGCACGTCATTGTTCTTCTGCGCAGATTATTGGCGCAAGGAAATCAGATCTATGTCAACCGAGAAAATCAATAAGGCAATCGACCGATCGGGGCACCGCGTGATCGACGATTTCCTGGCGCCGAAAACCTCGCGTGTCGCGAGGATGGGTGCAGATCAGCTCGCTCTAGCATGCGCAGTTCGAGTTCTTCGAGCGCCAGGCGCAGAACACAACACTCAGTATCAGCGCATGATCCGGAGCCTGCTCGCCGCGTATGCGGAACATTACACCCAAGCCCCTGCGTCCCGGACGAGGACACCCCGCTCGACAAGTCCTCGAGAGTGATGAGGGCGCCAGTTGCCCTGGTTCAATGAGTCCCGTTACGTCTGGGCGGGTGTGCGACAGGCAGAATTGCAAAGCCCCCGAATACTCCTTCCGGGCGATACGCCACGCCGGGCGGGGCGGTAGTATCGGCGGCTTGGCGCCCGGGTGCCCGCCGCACCGGGCCCCGCGCCCAAGCTTTGCCACCGCCGACATCGATACCCACATCATCGGACCATGACCGATCCCGCCCATCTTGCCAATCTCGTCACCGGCCTCGCCTTCGTGCTGGCCTTCGTGTTCGGTGCCGTCGCCCAGCGCGTCAACTTCTGCACGATGGGCGCGATCAGCGACATCGTGAACATCGGCGAGTGGAGCCGCATGCGGATGTGGGTGCTCGCCATCGCCGTCGCGATCCTCGGCACTGGGCTGCTGCAGATGGCCGGCCAGATCGACACCGCGAAGTCCTACTTCACCGGGGCGAGCGTTCCCTGGCTGTCGCACATCGTCGGCGGCCTGCTGTTCGGCTTCGGCATGACCCTCGCCTCGGGTTGCGGCAGCAAGACCCTGATCCGCACCGGCGCCGGCAACCTCAAATCGCTGATCGTGCTGGTGTTCCTGGGGATTTCGGCGTACATGACGCTCAAAGGCGCGTTCGCGCTGTGGCGCGCCAACGGCCTCGACGTCTTCCGCTGGAACGTGAAGGCCGCGACCTCGGACCTGCCCACGCTGGGAATCCTTCTCGGATTCTCCAGCCGCATCCGGTTCTGGCTGCCGCCCCTCATCAGCGCCATCCTCCTCGTCTGGGTGTTCAAGAGCCGCGATTTCCGCGGGGCTCCTGCGTACATCGTCGGCGGGCTGGTCATCGGCGCGGTGGTCGTCGCGGGATGGTACGTCTCCGGGCATCTCGGCTACCTCGCGGAGGACCCGAACACGCTGGAGGCCAAGTTCTACGCGACCGATTCCGGCCGCATGGAGTCGTTCAGCTTCGTCGCCCCGGTCGCCTACACGCTCGAGCAGCTGCTGTTGTGGACCGACCAGTCGCGCGTGATCACCTTCGGCATCGCCGCCGTGCTGGGCATGATCGCCGGGTCGGCGGCGATGGCGATCGCCACCCGCTCGTTCCGTTGGGAGGGCTTCGGGTCGGTCGAGGACGTCGCCAACCACATCTTCGGCGGCCTGCTGATGGGCTTCGGCGGCGTCACCGCGCTCGGGTGCACGATCGGCCAGGGCCTGACCGGCGTGTCGACCCTGGCGATCGGATCGTTCATCGCGCTCGCGTCGATCATCGCCGGCTGCGTGATCGCCCTCAAATACCAGACGTGGCGCATCGAGCGGAGCATGGGTAGGGATAGGTGACGGGAATCTACGATTCGGAACCCCGCGCCGCGGTGACAGGCAGCATTGCTTTGTCTCGCATCATTGATTACAATGCATGCGTTGATTGCAAGCAAATGATCGATTCCAATGGCGAGCATCACCATCCGAAAGCTGGACGAGTCCACCAAGCAGCAGTTGCGGCTGCGGGCAGCGCACAACCAGCGGTCGATGGAGGATGAGGCACGCAATATCCTGCGCGCTGCGCTCGCCGGTGTGACCACGACACCGCTTGACCTCGGGCAGGTAATCCATCGGCGCTTCGCCCGTCTCGGCGGCATTGAGCTGCAACTGCCCGAGCGAGAGGCGATGCGCAAGGCGCCCGAGCCCGGGACGTGATCGTTCTCGACACCAACGTCCTGTCGGAGCTGATGCGAGCCGAACCCGCAGAGCCCGTCGTCCGATGGATGGCCGCGCAGCCCGGAGAGGTCCTGTACACGACGACCATCGCCCAGGCCGAGATACTCTACGGAGTGATGCTGCTTCCCGCGGGCAAGCGCCGGGGCGCTTTCGAGGCCGCGGTCGACGCGATGTTCAGCGAGGACTTCGCCGGGAGGATCCTTCCCTTCGGGGGCGCTGCGGCCCTTTCGTATGCGCACATCGCATCGTTACGTCAGCGTGCGGGCATTCCGATTTCGAGCTTCGACGCGCAGATCGCCGCGATCACGCATTCGGCAGGCGCTTCGCTGGCCACCCGCAATGTGAAGGACTTTGCGCATTGCGGCATCGAGGTGGTCGATCCGTGGAAGCCGTGACCCATCGGTCTGCGGACGCCAATCCTGCAGGAGACATTCGTCGAAGCCTTTCGGGCGTACAGTGGCTCATGGTGCAGCTGTTGTAGGATGTGTCACAGCGACCCCCGGTCAACCGGCCGCCGGGCCGCACCGTTGGGTCGGTCATGATCATCTTCGAGTTGAGTTGCGCGCACGGGCATCGCTTCGAGGGCTGGTTCGCCTCGGGGGAGGAGTTCGCGCGCCAGCAGGAGCGCTCGCTCGTCACCTGCCCGGTCTGCGATGACTCGCACATCGAGCGCATGCCCTCGGCCCGCGTCAGCATCACCAAGGGCGCGGCGCGCGACAATGCGCCCGTCGCCGAACCGGTGGAAGAGCGGCAGGACACCGATTCCGCCGCGATGGGCCTGCCCGCCGAGGCGCTGGCCAAGCTGCGCGAACTGGTGCGCAACACCGAGAACGTCGGCCGGCGCTTCCCCGAGGAAGCGCGCAAGATGCATTACAAGGAAACGCCCCACCGCGCGATCCGTGGGGAGGCCTCGCGCGAAGAAGCCAAGGCGCTGACCGACGAGGGCATCGAGTTCACCTCGCTGCCCTCGTTCCTGACGCGCGACACGCACTGACGCGCGGCTACGGCCGCCGATTTCCTGGCGCAAAAGCGCCACGGTAATCAAGCACTTGGCATATAATCGCAGGTTTTCGGCGGGCCGTTAGCTCAGTTGGTAGAGCAGCGGACTTTTAATCCGTTGGTCGGCGGTTCAAGTCCGCCACGGCCTACCATTTGAGCATTTCCCGGCCAATCAACGACTTCGCCACGCGAAGTCGCCGTCGGTTCGAGCGTCAAATGCCTTCCGCAACGTGCGGGAGGCAGTTTTGGAGGCAGCGCCCACTGCGGTCGGGCGCGCGTCACTGCGGTCGCGGGCGCCATTCGTCGGCCCACGGCGGCCTGCCCCGGACGTATAACCGGCCGCGCCACACGCGGCATCTCGACCTCACGGAGATGCGATGACCACCGTTACCGTTTCCCCGGCCGTGAGTAGCCGCAAAACCCAGGCATTGCAGCCCGTCGCGATGCGGCCACCCGCGCATGCGGGTGCTTTTTTTCCGGTGTGGGGTGGGTATTGCTGCGCGGGTGGGGCTCAGGAGCCGCCCGCCAGGCAGGAAAGCCGTGACCGCCGCATGGGGTTGGTCCGCCCAGAACTTTCTAAAAATCGAGGGCGTCCCGCATAAATTAGGGGCATTTGCAGGTAGCATCTAAATGTTGCGGGCATCGCCGTCGATTTTGCGATGTAATACCAACAATGCCCTTTGTTTCATGAAGTCGCCCTCGAAATCATGAATCCGCTGCCCATTGGATACGACCACATGGTGCGCCAATACCGCTTGGCGGCCCGGCCGCTCACCGTGCGTGCCGAGGTGGACACGCGGGCGCGCGGGCGCACCTCGCGGATGAACGACGGGGAGGCAATCCTCGTCTTTCAGCCCTCCTACCGGCCAGAGGACACGCTCAGGGGCCATCTGCAGTTTGCACTTCGTTATGAGGGCGTCAACCTCGAGGTCCTCGCACTGCTTTTCCAGCAGACCGGCCGCGACGAGCTCACTGCGTGGCTGCGCAAGCAGCCACGCTCGACCTATGCGCGCCGGGCCGGGTTCTTCTACGAGTGGCTCACCGGGGCCACGCTCGACGTCGCGGTGCCGTCGAAAGCGGCGTTGGTCCACGCCGTGGACCCCGAGCTGCAGCTCACCCGACCGACTGGAGAGCGCAACGCGCGCTACCGCGTCATCGACAACTTGCCCGGCACCCCACAGTTCTGCCCGCTCATCCGGCGCACGCCGTATATCGCCTCGATGCTGGCGAAGGACCTCCACCGGCGCACCCAGGAACGGCTCGCGAAGTACGACCCGAAGCTGCTCGCGCGCGCCGCGGTGTTCCTGTACCTCAAGGAGACGCACACCTCGTTTGACATCGAGCGGGCCAAGCCCTCGCCCGCGCGCGCCCAGCGGTTCGCGGACCTCTTGCGCAATGCTGACCAGGACCTCGACCTCTCCGAGGACAAGCTCGTCGACCTGCAGAATGCGGTGGTTGAGCCCCGATTCGCTGAAGCGGGTTTCCGCAACAAGCAGAACTGGGTCGGGAAGGACCTCGGGTACCGGAAGCGGGTCGCGTTCGTCCCGCCGCGGCCCGAGGATGTGCAGCCACTGATGCAGGGACTCGCCCAGATGGCCGCGCAGACCAACGACGCCGACCTGCGGATGGACCGGGTCGCGCTTGCAGCCGCGGTGGCGTTCGGCTTTGTGTTCGTCCACCCCTTCATCGACGGCAACGGCCGCTTGCACCGGTACCTGATCCACCAGGTCCTGTCGGTGAGCGGCTTCACGCCTCGCGGCATCATCCTGCCCGTGTCGGCGGTCATTCTCGCCAACCTCGACCGCTACAACGAGGCGCTCGAGCAATTTTCCGCGCCGATGGTCGCACGCACCCAGTACAACCCGGATACCCCCGATGTGCCGGCCGAGGGCAACGACGCATTCTATTTCCGCTTCTTCGATGCTACCGCCCAGGCGGAATTCCTGTTCTGGGCACTCGACCGAACCATCGAGGAGGACCTCGAGAAGGAAGTGAACTACCTCTTGGGCTTCGACCTCGCGTTCCACCGGCTCAACGAGCGTTTCGACTGGCCGGGGCATAGCCTCGACACGTTCATCAATGTGGTGGCGCAGAACAACTGGCGGCTCTCGAATGGCAAGCGCAAGGCGCACTTCGAACAACTCACGGACGACGAGGTGGCACAGTTCGAAGTCGTGGTCCGTGAGGCCTACGCCGAGGTCGCGGCAGACCCGTAGCGAGCGCGAGGAACCGCTCACCGACCGGGACCCGTGGGCACGCTCCGCGCGCGTATGGCACGGCCCGACAGTGCTCCCAAACACCGGGCGATCGGGCGCCGATGCCGCGCCGAGGGCAAGCGCTGCCCCCGCAGCGTCGGAGACCGACAACGCAAGACATTCCTGTTTGGCGCGGGTCTGCTGCACGATGCGCAGTGCAGATGCGACCTGCAAGAAAGAGGGAGCCGCTCGACCGCCCGGGTGCTCGAATTGGGCGCGCAAGTTCGCGGACCGGCTTACGGGCAGTTTCGTGGTGCTCCAGCCCGAGCGCATTCGCATTTCCATGCTCCCCTGACTGCGATGGAGAGCCACGAATTGTTCTTGGCAATTACTCCGTGAGCTGACCATGGTCGGCCGGCCCTGGCGGCCGCGCAAATGAAACGGGGCCGCCCGGAAGCGACCCCGCCGACAACTGCCCAGCCTGTCGATGCGCCTTCTTACATCCTGGCGCGACGCCGCAGAATCCCGATGCCGAGCAGCGCCATCGCGGCGGCGAGCAGGATCATGCCCTGATCAGACAATGCCGGAACCGGGGTGGCGCCGGGTGTGACCGGTACGCCGCCGGACAACGTGAACCACAGCGGCGCGTGATTGGAAAAGCTGCTGGCGGCGCCACTGTAGATCGAGACTTCACCGGGATTGATCGCGGCCAGGCCGTCGCCGAATCCGGCGGATGCCGTGCTGGAATCGGTGATCGTGCTGAAGAAAAACCCGATCTGCCCCTCGCCCGAGGGTATGGGGCCGAACTGATCGGAGCGGACCACCAGCTGGAACGTGCTGCGCACCGAGTAATTCGTGGGGTAATGCCCCAGGCTCTCCCAGGTGATGATCAGCTGCCCCGGCGTCGAGTTGTTGACATAGACGTTCGAGGCCGCATCGCTTCTGGAATCGAGATCGGTGAACTCGCCGGCGATCATCGGTGCGATGGTCTGGATGTTGAGCGGGCTCGAAACGTATTCGGTTTGGCCGGAACCGAACGTGACATAGCCATTCGAGCCGACGTACAGGCTGCCATACGTGGTGCCGAAGAAATTGATGCTTTGCGTCGTCCCTGGAAAGGCAACGGGGCCATCGAAGCAGTCGTCGCAATCGCTGGAATTCGTCTGCAGCGTGCCGTAGCTGGTCGTGTACAGGGCCGCAACCGCCGGCGTCGCACCGGCCAGGGCAAGCAAGAGGGCAATCAGAACGCCATGCAGCAACCTTTTCATATTCAGCACTCCCTAACTGACTTGAAAGGAACCAGGCGCCAACGTGGCGTACTTTTTACTTTGCAGCTCAGTATTCCAAGAAATTGCAATAATTGCAAACAATCGGTAATTGTTGCCAATCCCTCATCCGTTTGCAAAAACCGGACGTCCCGCTGCTCGAGAGGGGCCGATGGGGCGGCGTGCTAAGTCATTGATTCGTCGACTTTGCTTGCGCCAGGATGCCAGCCGGTGTCCCGGTCCGACGGACCGATTCCGGGGGCGCGCTGAGGTTGGCGGGGCATCGGGCGCCACGCCCCGTACGGTCGCGTCGCCGCAACAGCGTCCCCCTCAGCCTGTCGCCGCGGCACGACCGCCCATCCGCAGCACCCTTCTGCTGAAAAATCCGCGGCTTAGACTGCGCTCGCATCCAGGGAGAGCGCAGGGCATGTCCATCAAACGCAATCGCGGCTTCACGCTGCTGGAGATCCTGACGGTCGTTGCGATCGTCGGCATCCTGGCGGCCATCGCGCTGCCGTCCTATCGCGACTACATCATCCGCACCAATCGCTCGCAGGCGAAGCAGGCGCTGCAGGACATCGCCAATCGCGAGGAGCAATACCGGCTCGACGCGCGCAGCTACACCTCGACGCTGGGTTCCGGCGGGCTGGGCTACACCACGCCGAGCGACGTGGCGGTCAATTACTCATTCTCGATCTTAACGTCCGGCAATGATTGCAATGGGAATGCGGTGGTTGCACCGGCATACGTGCTTACCGCAGCTCCAGTTTCGACCGGGCCGCAGGCCAACGACGGAAGCTTGTGCCTCGACAACACCGGCAACAAGACGCCAACGGACAAATGGGCGCGCTGACCACGGTGCGGCGTGCCGCCCGCCAGGCGGGTTTCGCGCTGATCGAGCTCCTGACGACGGTCACCATCGTCGGGGTGCTGGCGATGATCGCCGTTCCTTCCATGCAGAAGATGATCCTGGCCCAGCGCGTGCGGACGGCAGCCTCCGATCTGCAGACCTCGCTGTACTTCGCCCGCAGCGAGGCGATCAAGCGCGCGACCAGCGTCGACGTCGTTCCCTGCAGCGCGGCGTATCCGCCGACCTGCGGAACCGGCAATCCCGATTGGAGGAACGGCTGGGTCGTCCAGATCCCAGGGACCACCCCGACCGTGCTCAGGACCCAGGCCGCCCTCAGCGACCAGCTTTCCTCGATGGCCGGGGGCACGATCACCTACCGCAGCGACGGGCGCGTGACGTCGACGCCGGGAACGATCGTCATCACCACGGCCAATCCGAGCGTGCAGGCGCGCTGCCTCAAGATCGACCTGAGCGGCCGCCCAAACGTCAACAACTACGCGTATGACGGCGGCTCCAACACATGCAGCTGATCGAGGTCCGTCGATGAACGACCGATGCAGTCGTGGATCTGCCCGGCGCCGTGGCGCGCCGGGCGTTGCCGGATTCACGATGATCGAGGTGTTGATTACCTTGATCGTGCTGGCGCTGGGCCTGATCGGCGTGATCGGCCTGCAGGCCCGCGGCCAGCAGGCGGAACTCGAGTCGTACCAGCGGGGCCAGGCCCTGCCGCTGCTCCAGGACATGGTGGATAGGATCAACACCAACCGGGCGGCGGCGCACAGCTTGAGCTATGTGACATCGTCGCCGGTCGGCGGTGGCGGGGCGCTGGCGACGTGCTCGACCGGGGCCGGGACCCCGGCCGCCATGGCAGCCTACGACCTCTGCGACTGGGGCAACGAATTGAACGGTGCCGCCGAGTCGATGGGCGGAACCTCGATCGGCGCAATGCTGGGTGCGCGCGGTTGCGTCTCCTACGACAACACGACCGAGCTCACCGACAGCACCGGTGCCGTCGAGCCCGGAACCGGCGTCTACACGGTGACCGTCGCCTGGCAGGGCCTCGCGCCGACGGCCGCCCCGCCCTCCAACCTCACCTGCGGCCAGAATCTCTATCCGGCAGGCGGCACGCCGAACGATGCGTACCGTCGCGTCGTGATGGCGACGCTGCGCATCGGCGACCTCAATTCACCATGACCGATGCCATGAGGACACATCGCCTGTCGCGGAACGTGCACGCCCGGTCTTCGATCGTGTCGCCGCGTGCGGACCACCGTCGATCGTCACCGGCTGCGAGGGTGTCTGCGGTGCGCGGCTTTTCGCTGATCGAACTGATGATCGCGCTGGTGATCGCAGGCATCCTGCTGTTCGGTCTCGCCGTGTTCTTCGTGTCGAGCAGCCGATCGTTCTCCGAGGCTGAGCGCGTCAGCCGTCAGATCGAGAACGGCCGCTACGCACTGAGCCTCCTGAGCGAGGAAATCCGCCTCGCCGGCTTCTACGGCGAGGTCAAGAACGTCACGCTACTGCCGAGCACGCCCGCGCCTGCGGCCGTCATTCCGATGCCCGCGGCGCTGCCCGACCCCTGCGCAACGGATTTCGCGTCGGTCAAGGCCGCGCTGCCGATTCCGGTGCAGGGCGTCGATGCCCCGGGGACGGCGCCGACCTGCGTGCCCGATGCGGTCAGCGGCACCGACATCATTGTCGTCCGTCGCGCGAACACCACCACCATCGCGGCGGGCAGCGCAGTCGCCAACGGCTTCTACACCCAGACGACCAACTGCGCGACGCTCGCCCCGGTGTTCCAGATCGCCCAGAGCGGGTTCACGTTGACCGACAAAGACTGCACGACGGTGATGCCGATCCGCCAGTACCACGTCTACATCTACTACATCGCGCCCTGCAGCGTAGCGACAGGCACGAACGGCGCCTGTGCCTCCAGCGACGCGCCGCTGCCGACGCTGAAGCGCATCGAATTGCTTCCGGGAACCACAGCAGGCAGCGGAACGATGTCGAGCCCGGTGCCGCTGGTCGAAGGCATCGAGAACATCCAGTACGAGTACGGGATCGATATGACCGGGGACGGTTCGCCCGACAGCTACACGGCCGCCCCTTCGTTCACCCAGTGGCCGCAGGTCGTTTCGGTGCGCATCCACCTGCTCGCCCGCAACGCCGACGCTTCGCCCGGTTTCACCGACACCAAGACCTATGCGATGGGGCTCAACGCCAATGGCAGCGCCAATACCTTGACCCCCGGCGGGGCCTTCCGGCGCCACGCCTACACGGCACTGGTTCGCCTCACCAACGTCAGCCAACGCATAGAACCCGCTTTCCCCTAGCCGCCATGAAACCTCACTATCGCTTCAAGCAACGCGGCGCGACCCTGGTCATCGGCATGATCATGCTAATCCTCGTGACGCTGTTCGTGCTCGCCGCCATCAACATGTCGACGACGAACCTGCTCGTCATGGGCAACGAGCAGGCGCGAAACGAAGCGATCGCCGCGGCCCAGCAGGTGGTCGAGCAGGTCTCGAGCAGGGATTTCACGACCAATCCGGTGGCGGTGACCGCGACTGTCGACGTCGCGGGCAACGGATCGACGGGCTACAGCGTGGCGGTCGCTCCCCCCAAGTGCCTCAATTCCGTGCCGGTCAAGCTGACGGAACTGGATGCGACGAATCCGAGCGACGTTCCATGCTTCGGTAGCGCGGCTTCGAGTGCGCCCGGCGTGCCGTCCGGAACAGGGACGGGGAACTCCTACTGTTCGGCGACGCAATGGGACATCAGTGCGACGGCGACCGATCCGACGAACGCCACCGGCACGTCGGTCACGCTGCACCAGGGAATTGGCAAACGAGTCGCCACGGGCAGCAGCCCATGCTGAGGGCGGCCTCAAAGACGCACGCGGCGCCGACCTCGGCGCAAACGGGAGTGGCATCGTGAAGACACTTCTGACCAGAATTCTCACGACGATCGCGCTGATCTTGCTCGGCGCGTCGCACTCGCTGTACGCCGAGGACATCGACGTCTTCGGCGGCGCGGGTGGGAACGCGACGCCGAACGTCCTGATCATTGTCGACAACACATCGAGCAACGACGCGGCCTACGCGTCGTCCTGCCCGTTCACGGGGGCGCCGGCGAATCTCCCGAGCAGCAATCTTCTGGACATGGTGTATTGCTCGCTCTACGGCGCCGTCGATGCGATCAAGTCGAGCCCTCAGCTCCTGGGAAAGCTGAGCATCGCGCTGATGTCCGGTGGGTCGGGCAGCAACAAGGGCGGCCAGTTCTATATTCCTGCGTCGTCGCCGTACAACCCGGTCCTGATGGACACGGGCGGGATCTCGACCTTCGAGAACGCGATCAGCGCCGGCATCCCGAAGGCGACCGGCAATGCGAAGCTCGACGGCGACATGACCGAGGCCTGGGCGTGGTTCACCGGCAATACCGGGCCACGCTCGGGAACCTCGTATTCGGCGCACATCGGGACCCAGGCGTGCCAGAAGAGCTTCATCATCCTGATCGGCGCCACGAGCAAGCAGGGCCGCCCGTGCAACGGCAGTGGCTGCTGGTCGTCGAGCGACCTCACGACTGCGGGCTGGACGTCTGCGCAGCAGACGTACATCAACACGAGCAACCTCGGTACGGCGACGGGCTTGGACCAGACCTCGTACGTCGATGAATGGGCGCGGTACTTCAACCAGACCGACTTCAACAACAACGCGAACGACCGGCAGAGCGCCGTCATGTATACGATCACGGCCGGCTCGGACCCCACGAATATCCCCGCCTCCGGAACGCCGGACTACACGCAGGAGCTCCTCAGCGCCGCGAACCAGGGCGGCGGCAAGGCATTCAGCGGCATCGACTACAACTCGATGAAGCAGGCGCTGCTGGAAATCTTCAATGAGGTCGCTGCCGTCAACAGCGTGTTCGCGTCTTCCAGCCTGCCGATCAGTTCCAACACCCAGGGCACCTACCAGAACCAGGTGTTCATCGGCATGTTCCGGCCCGACGCCAACGACAGCCCGCGCTGGTTGGGGAACCTGAAGCAGTATCAATTCGGCGTCGGTGGCACGACGGCGAATCCGACGCTGTTCCTCGCGGATGCCACCGGGGCGCCCGCGATCAATGCATCGACGGGTTTCATCGCGCCGACTGCACAGGGCTTCTGGACCACCAAGAATACGACGACCCTGCCTGACAACATCTCGGCAACCGGCGGGTTCTGGGTGAACGATCAGCAGGGGGCGGGCGCCGGATTCGACAGCCCGGACGGCGAAGTCGTCGAAAAAGGCGGCGTGGGCCAGCAGATCCGTCTCGCGAACCTGCAGGACAACTACGCCGCCGCCGCGGGTACGGCAACCAATCCGCGCAACATCTATACCTGCACCGGCAGCTGCACGTCGGGGAGCAGCCTCTCGGCCACGCCGTTCGCGCCACCACCGACGAACCCCGACCTGACGCAGGCCGCTTTCGGAATCACCGGGCCCACTTCGAGCGTGTCCACGATCACACGCAGCGGCAATGTCGTGACGATGACGCTGACGGCAGCGCCGACGCCTGCGCTGACCAGCGGCCAGAACGTCACGATCAGCGGGGCCGCGAATGCCGAGTTGAACGGCACCTTCACGATTACGCTGGTGAATGCGACGACGTTCACCTACACGATCACCGAGAGTCCGCCTTCGCCGTCGACGGGAACCTTCACGGCCAGCATTCCGGCGACACCCGTTTCGGTCTCGACGCTCACCCGGAGTCTTTCCGGGTCGACCTGGATCGCGACCGCCACCACGTCCAGTGCACATGGCTTCACGACCGGGCAGAAGATCACGATCCTCGGTGCAAACCAGACCGAATACAACGGCCAGCAGACGATCACGGTCACGAGTCCAACGACATTCACGTATCCGATCACCCCTGGACCGGGTACGGCCACCGGCGGAGGCAATGCCACCGACGGCAGCGGCCTGAATCCGACGACGATCACCAGCGTCGCCCTTGGCGCCATCAACAGCACCGCCCCCTTCAGCGCAACCGTGATGGCCACGATCTCGGCGTCGGCAGTGCCCTCGACGTACACGGTTGGCTCCAACGTCATCGTGTCCAATGTCGTGCCGGGCGGCTACGACGGCACGTTCAAGATCACTGCCGTGGGCACAACGGGCCACGGTGCAAACACGCATGGCACGTTCTCGTACGCGATCAATACCTCTCCTGCGTCGCCTGCGACCGAAACCATTTCGGCGGATCCGTCGGCTTCGGTTGCGCTCACCAACCTGACGCACACCGCCTCGTGCTCGGGTACGACGCCCTCGCCGAACGATACCGTGACGGCCACCACCAAGACGACCAATCCGTTCAGCGCCGGCCAGACGATCACGATCTCCGGCACTCCGGGGCCGCGCGAATCGGCGTATCTCGGCAGCTTCCTGATTGGAAGTGCCACCAGCACGTCGTTCACGCTCAGTGCGCCGATCACCAGCTCGCCTCCGTGCGCGCCGAGCGCCACCGGCGTCACGGTCAGCACCGGCGCGACGTCGGTCGACCTGACCAAGTTCATCAACTGGGTCCGCGGCGACGACGATGTCGGCGACGAGCCGAGTCCCGGCAACGGCATCACGGTCCGTCCGTCGGTGCACGGCGATGTCGTGCATGCCCGGCCGACGGTGGTCAATTACGGCGGCTCGATCGGTGTCGTCGTGTTCTACGGCAGCAACGATGGAACGTTCCGCGCCGTGAACGGCAATCAACCGGGCGGACCCACGATCGGCACTGCGGCGCCCGGCCAGGAGATCTGGAGCTTCGTCGCCCCCGAATTCTTCTACGACTCCACCAAGGGCTACAGCCCGCTGGTGCGGCTGTTCCAGGATACGCCGCTGGTGGCGCTTGCCTCGACGCCGTCCGGCCTCACGCCGACGCCGAAGCCCAAGGACTATTTCTTCGACGGATCGGCGGGCGTCTTCCAGGACACCGCGAATGCCAAGGTGTACCTGTACCTTTCCGCCCGTCGCGGCGGCCGCTTCATCTATGCGCTCGACGTGACCAATCCGACGAATCCCAAACTGCTCTGGAAGAAGTCGAACGCCGACTATACCGAGCTCGGATATACGTGGTCCCCGCCGAAGGCGGCGCGTTTGCGCGGCTACGTCGACGGGTCCGGGAATCCGAAACCGGTCGTGATCTCTGGTGGTGGCTACGATCCGAACGAGGACAACCAGCCGCCGACCGCAGACACGATGGGGCGCGGCATCTTCATCCTGGATGGGATCGACGGGCATCTGGTCTGGAGCGCAACCTATGGGACCGGCGCGACCGGCACGTGTACGGGGACCTGCACACTCTCGGACATGAAGTATGCGATTCCGGCCGATGTGACGCTGGTCAACCGCAACTTCGATCAGGCCGGTTACATCGATCGCCTGTACGCGGCCGACCTCGGCGGTAACATCTGGCGGGTCGACCTCGAGCCGAACGGCTACAGCGCTGCGGCAAGCAGCAACGGTCCGAGCACCTGGACGATCACCAAGTTCGCGGCAGTGGGCGGCGCCAGCAGTGACCCGACCAAGCGGAAATTCTTCTATTCGCCGGATGTGGTCGCGACGAGGACGTTCGACATGGTCCTGGGCGGCACGGGGGATCGCGAGCATCCGCTGTATAGCGCGAACACAACGCAGGCGTATTCGATCATCAACCGTTTCTACGGACTGAAGGATCTGAACGTCGGGTACAGCGTCCCCTCCGGGACCGCGACAATCACGGACAGTACGAGCGACACGACCAACACGACGCCTGTCACCGGTCTCACCGATGCGTCGACGATACCCTACGACCCCACGACCGCGAACAACGGGTTCTTCATCACATTCCCGAACCCCGGCGAGAAGGCGGTCAATGCGCCGACCACCGTCGGCGGGTTCACCTACATAGGAACAAGCACCCCGCCGACACCCACTTCGCTTGCTTGCAACAATCTGGGAACCGCGCGCGGTTACCAGATCAACTTCCTGACGGGCGCCAACGCCAGCACCACGTTCACGACCGGTGGGTTGCCGCCATCGCCGGTGGCCGGATTGGTCAATGTGGAAGTCGGGGGCCACGACCGCTTGGTGCCGTTTTGCCTGGGCTGCGGAAATCCCGCCGGCGGAGGGCCGGATGCGACGTCGTCGATCGGCGGCGGGAAGCCCCCGATCCCGGTACCGCCGGTCCGCAAGCGCGTCTACTGGTACCTGCAGAACCACGACAACTGATTCGCAGCGCTTCACGTTCGACGGCCGGCGGGTGACTGCCGGCCGTTGCCTTTGAACGACCTTGAACCACGGGCGGTCGCGGCCCCTGCAGCGACGGGTGCCCGATCTTGAACACGCCAAGTTGAGCAGGTTTGCCCGGGTTCCCGGCCGCCGGCTATAATCCGCGTCTCGTCGCGCGCCGGCCGCCAGGCCTAACGCGACGGGTTCGACGCCTCACCGGGCCGTTAGCTCAGCTGGTAGAGCAGCGGACTCTTAATCCGTTGGTCGTAGGTTCGATCCCTACACGGCCTACCAACACAATCAGGGGGTTAGCTTAACGGCTAGCCCCTTGATTCTTTTTGGCTGTGACTAAAACGTTG